>CAVYPA010000021.1:0-319182 GCA_963770295.1 uncultured Alphaproteobacteria bacterium | reverse complement strand
CTCCTCGATCGAGAAGATCTTGCCGGTTTCGATTTTAATGTTCCGCACCACGCAGGTGCGGCCTTTGACATCGGTGAACTTGGCATCGTACATGCCGGGCTCAACTCCGGTGATGCGCAACCGCTCGTCGTGATCGACGGTGCCGTCCTTATCGTTCTTGCATTGATTGGGGCCGAAGTGGGTCGTGCCCGCGGGCGCCAGATAGAATTCGGAGATGGTGTCCTGCGTCAGATTCCAAAAGCGTGTTGGGCGACCTTGAGCAAGCACCACCGAGGATGTAATTACGAGCGCGAGAACCACGAGGGTAAGTCTTGGCATGATGCGCCTCTTCTAAAAAACCTCAAGGAATGCATGGCTCAGGACCACGACGCTCGGTGCCATCAATACCTTTACGAAGCGTTCTGAAGCCAGAACATGAACAAATAGGCGTCAGAACTTGACCTTGACCCCGCCATATACCGTCAGGGGGGCCGCCGGCGTGATCGTACGTGGGTTCTCCAGGACCGTAGCATTGCGGCCGACGCCGACCGGATCACCGGCGACGTTGCGCAAGGCTTCGGCGTCGAAGTAGGTGCCGAAGGTCGCGTAGTCCTTGCTGAACAGGTTCTTCGCCAGGCCATAGATCTCAACGTTGTCGGTGACCTTATAGCCGGTGCGCAGGTTGACCACGGCGTAGCCCGGCAGTGGCCGATCATCGTTGCCCTCGTCACCGCGGAAGAATTGGTTCGACACGGCGATGACGTCGCCGCCAACCCGCCACTGCGGCGTCATCCAGTAGTCGAAACCTACTTTGAACCGATGGCTGGGAATGCTGGGGATGTGGTCGCCCGGCCGCACTCTGGCACAGTTCGGCACCTCGTCCTCGGGGTCAACCGGCACAAAGGAGCTGCAGGGAACGCCGACGGGGGCGTCGGGAGAGGCAATCTCCAGAGCATTGCGGAAGGTGGCGTTCACGAAGGCGTAGCTGGCGTACAGGAAGAGCCGGTCGGAGCGGTAGTTGACCGCGGCCTCCAGGCCCTCGCGCAAGGTCTCGCCGCCATTGATGAAGAAGCCCCGACCCTGGATCGGACTGGCCACCGTCAGGATGTCGTCGCTCAAGAGCGTGCGGAAATACCCGAGGCTCCAGCCGATGGTGTTGGTTCGTGGAGCACCCAACGCATCGCGACCCGCATCCCCGGCAGCAATCTCGCCTCTGAGACCCGCTTCGATGGTCCGGCCCACGACCTGCTTCAAAGGCGGATCGGAAGCGAGGAAGTTCTCAAGCAGGCAGGGCCGCTGCGGATCGGCGCAGGCCAACTCGGCGGGCGTGGGGGCACGGTTGGATTCCGAATAGCCCGCATAGGCCGACAGCCCTGGCGCCAGCTTGTAGGTTGCGCCAATCATGGGGTTGAAGCGCTGGAACGTGTGATCGCCGTTGAGGGCGTCGCCCAGTTGGTCCTCAAGCTTGATGTTGGCAAGATTGTAGCGCCCGCCGACCGTGACGGCCAAGCGGTCGGTCACATCGAGCGTGTTCATGAAGTAGAGACCGTAGTACTGGGTGCGGGCGATGAGATCGACCGGCGTCACCTCGACATCACCAGGGTCGAGATCAGGGTTCAGCGACTGGTCAATGATGATGCCGAGCCCGGAGATGGCGAGCGTGCGCGGATCGAGCACGCCAAGCTCGCTCTGTGACTTGACCCGCGCTCGGCCGAGATCAATGCTGGCACCAACCAGAAATTGATTGGGCCGATTGAACAGATGCGCCTTGCTGACCGCCTGCAGGGCACCGCCAAAGGAGAAGGAATCGACGGTGACGCTGTCGTTACCGCCAAGAACGGTTTGATCGCCATTGGGTAGGCCGGCGATCGGCACGTTGACGATGGCCCCGTTGGCGCGCCGTCCGAACAGCACGTCGTCAGGTTCCTCAAAGCACAGTAGCCCCGCCTTCGGACCAGCAGGATCGCAGGCGATCGCCTCGGAGACGTTGCCGTCGGGTCGCTTTTGCTTAAAGCCGCGATAGTAGGCGTTGCCCGAGACCTTCAGGTGATCGGTGACGGACACCGAGCCCGTCAGGTTCACCATCTGCATGCGGTTGTCGAAGGATTGCGGCGAGGTGAACACGTTGGCACGCCGTTCGTCCACAAGTTCGAGCGGGGTCGGACCGACCACACCGAGGAACGTGTCGGCGAAGGTATAGCTCAGGTGAAACTCGGAGCCCGAGCCCTTGACGCCGATGTCGGCATAGACCCGCTTGGCCTCGGCAGGCGAGAGGTCGCGCCAGCCGTTGTCGTCGATCCACTCGCCGGCAACGTAGGTTGCCCAGTTACCCCACTTCTGGCCGGCCTCGGCGGCAACCTCCTTGTGCCCGAAGGAGCCGAAGCGCGTGTCGACGGTGGCGCCTTGGAACCTGAAGCCGTCCTTCATGATGACGTTGACGGCGCCCCCCAGGGCGTTGAGGCCGTAGGCGGGGTTATTGCTCATCATGACGATGTCGGCGATGGCGATCTGCGGGATCAGGTCCCAGTTCATGGCATCGCCGAACACCTCGTTGAGGCGCACGCCGTTCTGGTAGATGGCGAGGCCCTGCGGTGTACCGTTCAGGGGTGACGCGGTGAACCCGCGGTATTGCAGGTCGGTCGCCAGACCGTTGCCGAGGGCCTCGTTGATGGTGGCGCTGGGAACGTAGGTGTTGATCGCCTCGGTAATGGACGGTGAACCTACCCGCTCAATCTGTGTGGAGTTGATGACGCTGATGCCGGCGGGGACTTTGTCGACCGGAAGGCCGCTGCCACCGGTTGGCGACATCGGCACCTCAAACGCGCCTGCCCACGCGGGCGCAGGAGGCGGGCTCGGCACGTCAACGAGCGTGGGAGCTGGCGCCGGGGCCGCCTTGGTGGGCGGCGGAGGAGCAGGCCGAGACGCCTTCTTTTTCGGCGCAATGACTTCAATCTTCGGAAGCGGCTGGTTCTTTTTCGCTGACGGTTCAGCCTCTGGTGTAGGTGCGCTCGGCGATTGTGCATGTACCGCAGCTACATGAACAAGGACGACGGCACCCGCTATCGCGGCCATGCAACGCCTTGACATCCGCATGTTCTCCCTCCCGGAAGCAGCATCTTGGAGACGTCCCGCGCTTTTGCTCTCCTTTCGTATTGGTACGCCGTGTGTCAGGCATCTCGCATTGTTGATTGCTAATCTCGAGTTAGATTTTCGCCGCCTGCGGCGCGATTGCATCTGCCTGGTTTCCCGATCTGAATCGGGAAGATTTCCCATTCATTCCTGGGAACTTTTGGCAATCCGCTATCACCCTAATCAAGGGCCAGCTGGGCGTTCCAGGCCGTGCATCAGGCGTCATGCACCGGCAATGACACTGCCATAGCGAACGTCGCCTACACGTCTCGCGCAACTAGCAAGCGAGGAGAGATGTCGTGCAACGAAGCCCGGCGACGACGAGAAGGAAATGATCGCGTCTTGAGTTACCCAGTTCAGAGCCGAGCATTACGTATGCACTTCACTTCTTTCGGCTCTCAACCGACAGGCGGATAAGATCTGCAGTTGTCTCAACTGCAAGCTTCTCTTTGATCACGCTCGTTGAATTGGCAATGGTCTTATACGAAACACCCATCGCCGCAGCGATTTGCGTGTATGTATTGCCTTCGCCAAGGAGACGTAAGATATCAATTTCGCGTGCCGTAAGCTGGTCCAACGGATCTACTCTCGAAAACTTTCCAAGGGCCAGTTTCGCGGCGATCTCGCGTTCGATGTAACGCCCCCCTTTGCCGACCTGCCGCACGGCTTCAACGAATTCCTCCGCGGCCGCACTCTTGCTGATGTAGCCGTGCGCGCCGGCCTGCAACGCCCGCGCGGCGTAGACCGGTTCAGAATGCATGCTGAGAACAAGGATCTTCGTAGCTTTGTCCAGCTGAACGAGCCGGTGGAGCAGCATCAGTCCACTTGAGCCGGGGAGGTTGAGATCAAGAATGATGAGGTCAAACTGCTCGCGGCCGCAGATCTCGAGAGCCTCCTGACCCGATTGCGCCTCCAGAATCGAAACACTGGGCTCAGTGGCAAGCAGCCGGAGTATGCCCGCGCGGACGACGGCGTGGTCGTCAACGAGCAGAATATTCATGTCCGGACCACACCTTCATCAGCCGCACCCAGCGCGGGAGATTTTTGACAGGGAAACCGTACGCTAACGACGACACCCTTTCTGTCGCTGCGGTCTTGTACGGAAATTGTTCCTCCAAGAAGGGCTGCGCGCTCTTGCATGCCGGTAACGCCAAAGCCGACAGCGCCGTTAGAGGATTTCATTCCGCCGCCGTCGTCGACGATCTCGACCTCTACGGTATCATTGGTCGTGCAGCGAACGTTGATATCGATCTTAGTAGGATGCCCATGACGCAGCGCATTGCTCAGGGCCTCCCTTGCAATCCGATAGATGCCTTCATCCAACAAATCTCCGAAACTTTCCGGGACGACCTTGAGATTAAACACAACGTTCGGCTCCCGTGATCTCCAGAAATCTATCAGGTTGTCCATCGCCGGGGCGAGACCGAGATCGAGACCTGCGGTTGGTCTCAATCGTCCAAGAATGATCTTGAGGTGCTTCTGCATATGGGCAAGCGCCGCGCGAACGGACTCAAGGCGGGACTCGAGTTGAGCCGAAACATCGCCGTTTGTTCTTACCGTCTGATGTATCGTGGCAATATCCAGTCCGACGGCGAAAAGAAATGGTCCGATCTCATCGTGCAACTCGCGGGCAAGCTCGGCGCGCTCCTCTTCCTGGACCTTGGCCAGTTGCTCGTTCAGGTGGGTGTTTTGAAGCTGCATCGCCGTGAGGCGCATGACCATTTGATTGAATTGACGTGCAAGATGAGCGAGCTCGGCCGCACCGCTCTCGGGAGCACGCGGACCGTAGTCGCCCCGCCCGACACGGTCGAAAGCTGCGTTGAGAGCCTGCAGAGGGCGAAGCCCGGTTGCCAATGTCCAATACACGAGCCCCAGGACGAATGTGCAGAAGAGGACCAGCACCGCCATGGCCAGGCTGATGTCGCCCCACTTCTCTGCGAGTTCGTTGGCGGAATCGGTCTTCAGCACGAAAACGCCGTCGTCGTCAAACGCCGGGAACAATTTGATTCGAGCGATTGCCGACCCGCGGTCCAGCGAGCGACGGAACCAATCAGGGACGTGGGCGCTTGGGGACGCGAGCCTTGAAGCGAGGACCACCCCATTATTTCGATCAACCACCATGGCCTGGACGTGCCGGTCGTCATCGAATTGCCTGACGAGGTGCTCCATGCGTTCGTATTGGTTCCCACCTCGACTTGAATCTCCAATCGCGGCTTGTGCAATCCGCTCCGCGACCACCATTGCCGAGCGCATTTCGGTCTCGACCTGTCGTGCAGCGTCCCACAATGCGATGGTACCGCCGAATGCCAGACTGGCGAGCAGTCCCAGACCTATAGAGATGATCAACCTCAGCCGGAGGCTCACGCGTCCACCCCATGCGCACGCTGTTTTACCACGCCCACAAACGAGCCAGGCAAGAGCTATGCGCCATCATCCGCAAAACATTGCGGCCAGTTGAACTGGTTCAAACAATTTACTCACGACCGTAAATTCGACGTGGCTTTGACCAAAGGCTGACTAACAGTGACGATGACGACCGGCACCTCGCTCTGAGCTTGACTCATTATCCCCGTCCGCGTCGCTCGCCGGTTGCCGGTGCATCCTGTCGCCGACGCCATCAAAGCGTGAGACCTAGGAGGTATCTTCTCACCTCGAGAACAAAGGCTTGACGCTAAGCGATCGAGCAGGCAGGCCAATCGCCTCTTAATCACCGCCCGAGGCTCCGCCGGACAATCTCCATCACCGTGTTCTTGCTTATGCCCACGTTGCGGGCAATAAGCCGATAGGATAGCCCGTCGGCATGCATCCCTAGCACCCGCTTGGCCTTCTTGTCCGAGGGTCGCTGGCCCGCCTGCCGCCCAAGTTTGACGCCCCTGGCCCTGGCCGCCGACCGGGACCGGGTGCCGCTTCGAGAAGACGGCCCACCTCTTCTCTCGACAACACACGCGGTAGAGGCCTCGGGTAGTGCACGCGGGCGAGATGCCGGGCGAGCTCAGGCCGATCGAGCGTTGTGCCAAAGAAAAAACGCAGCGCCGTCGCCGCCTGGTTGATTGGTGATGGCCCCACCCCAATCTCGGTCAAATGAACCTGGAAACGGCGCACGTCCTCTGCGGTCGCAGTATCGGCTGTCCGGCCCAGGAAGGCTGTGAAGTTCTCGATGTGACGGATATAGTCGGACTTGGTCTTCTCGCCGAGCCGACGGACAACCATGTCCTCAAGCATGCGGCGGCGAAGTTCGCTGATGGGCTTCTGACTCATCGGTGAGGGCTCCTGTCTTGAGGTTGGAGGGTTGGAACACCTCGATCCTCAAGACGGAGCGCTCTCCCGTCATCTCATTCCCAATGGACCGCTACCTCTCCCCGCGCGCAGCGCTCTCCCGCGGTAGCGGGTTCGTTCGATGGCACTTTTTGTCCGTCGGCTGCTTGAATGGCAGAACTACTCCGGAATCGGACGTTGGGTCACGCGTATGTCCCACCGGCCTCATGAGAACTCGATCGAGCCCGTGTGCTTGCGTTAACGAAAGGCTGCGACGCGCAGGACATTGTCGGCAATCACGCGGGCGTTGTCGTGCCCAACAGAACCGGCTGGGGCGCCGCCGATCAGGACGTCGGGGTTGGACCACACCGGCAAGCGGGGGCAGCCGCCGCAGTTTGCCTTATAGCTCATGATGTCGCGCCACTCGTTGCCATGGACATAGCCACGCTCGTGACTGGCGCCGATCAGATGCCCGATTTCATGTACGAGGGAAAAGTTGGCTTTGGCGCAGGCATGGTGCACGACAGCAAAGGCTTCATCCTCATCGGCCCCAACGCGGGTTGCCTGCCCGCAGCCGTCGGCATCGTCGACAATCAGAACGGCGACATCGGCCTGGTAGTGGTCGCGTAGGTCGTGAACTTCATCCATGTAGCCATCGGCCTTGTCGGCAAAGCGCCACAGATGCACGAATTGATCACCTGACTCTACATAGTCGGTCTGATAGGCATGGACCAGACGCAACTTGATGTGGCCAATGCCGCTCATGCGGAAGGACTCGTTGCCCCCTTCAATAGCGGGCTCGATGACCTGGCCGACGATATCGCGATAGCTTCTGGCCGCCGCCTTGGTGTAGGCGACGATGACGTCGATCACGACCTCCTCCAGCGGGGCGCGCTGCGGCGGCGTGATGGCGATCGCCGCTGGATTGAACGCCGCCAGATGCACGTCCCTGTCCGCGGTCTGTGTTGGACGGCGCATGCCGGCAGTGATGGGCCGCAGCGTGCGCTTTTGATTGCCGGTCTGTCGGCCTGAGCAACGTCATTGCTGACCTGCGCGGATGTCTCGGGTCCGGCAGAGCCAGCCGGTTGCAAAGTGAGTGCGTGGGCGAGGCTCAGGCCCAAAATCAGGGCTGCGGCGAGACGGCCTGTCCGCTCAAAAACCGAGGTCAGTTTCTTGCTCATCTTCCGCTCCCGCCTCGAGCCGCCCGAGGGATGGGATCGGCTTCGATACGGGGCACAGTGCGGTAGCTCGGCCGTGCTCGCTGTTAGCTAGGGAACAAGCGGCACGAAATGTTCTGGCGGCCGCCTGGGTTGGACGAGGCATGCAGGCGATTACGGGCCTCAGCCCGTGCTTTTGACTGGTGCTCGCGGACTAAGGATACATTGCCAACGGCTGAGCCAGCGAAAGGCAGCCCCTGGGCGAGGCAGGCACTTAGGGCTACGGCGAGACGGGCCATCCCCTCAGGGCACCGGGCGCGCCGGGGAGGTGCAACGAACCTTCGTCGCTTTCCGGGAGATGCAGAGCCTGCAAGGCAACCATGGCTCCGCCGCCAAGGGGGGCAACGAGGGCGAACTGATGGGCCAAATCCACATGGCGCTGCAGCTTGTGCCCGCGGCCGATGGCATCGAGAAACTTTGATATCCGCTCAAAAACCGAGGTTAGCTTCTTGGTCATCTTCCGCTCCCGGCTCGAGCCGCCCGAGGGATGGGATCGGCTTCGATACCAGGCACCGTGCGGGAGTTCGACCCTTCGCGCTGTTACCTAGCGCACAAGGGGACGAGGCGAGCCGTGCTTCCAGCTGTCCGTCCAGTCCTTTTTCTCTAGAAACTCAGACAATAGGTCAGCGATCTGGTGATTGTTCAGATCCGAGAAGGGAACGTGTGTGTTGCCGCGAATACCCATCTCGGGCAAATGCACCAAAGTGACGTCCTCGCCGCGGCGGTTGATGGCGTCTCGCCACAGCCGCGCCATCGCAGACGGCAAGGTCGCAAGTGAGTAACCGAACTGAGCGCCGCTGTCGCCTCTATTGGGAGCAGATTGAAAGAGACGCCTAACGCAGGCCCGGCCACCAGGCGGGACATCATCCGACCCCAGGGCTACCTTTCGCAATGGCGTGCCAAACGTGCGGGCGAAACAGCGGCGGCGCTGCTCGCGCGCCCACAGCTGGACGTCGATTTCGGAAACGATGTGGCGTGTCTTGTGCTGCGCGACCGCGTTCATGGCACGTCCTCAATAGTCGTGTGCGGCGACGCCTAGCCATCACCACAGGCTTTTCGGGCGGAGCAGCGCGGCCGCGCTGGTAGCGTGAGAAGACGCACTAACGCAGTCCTTCCAAGTTGGCGATTGTCGCAATTCTGCACGACGCCGCCCTACCGCGGCCTGCTTGCGACAAATCAATTCCCGCGTCGCGCAGCTGTCTATCAGTAAGGTCCCTCAGTGCCCGACCATCACCGCCATATATGAACATTTCCAGTAGATCAAAATTCAACCACCTCAGTCTCTCACCTTCGTCAACCATGGCATGTCCCTCCTCATTCGAGGGCGCCCCTTGGGGCCTAAGCTAGGCTTGCCTATCGGGATGCGCTTGCGCTGCTAAAGGCATAGGGCCCTTCTTTGTTTCCCGATCCTCATCCGCGGGCCGCTGCGGCTGTCCTCGGCTAAAAGACACATGCACACGCCTCGTAGCTTTGTACCGGAAGATCTTTGGCATCGCGCGTCATTTGCATGATATTCAGTGAGGGCACGGATGCCATGGCCTTTGCCGGCGACGTGGTGCTAACAGCGTGCATGCTCCAGACGGTAATGAGAGCAGTGGTCACCGCGGTAGCAACGATAATAGTGCTGTTGCGCATCGTCCTCTCCTTGCATGGTTGCCTTGTTTAACCAGTGAGGGCAGGCTACTGCCTGTTTGTATCGTCCCGATGTTGCGCCGCATCGATTTTTGTATCGTGTGTATCGCGCTTCAGCCGCGCGCACTTTCAAAGCTGTGCGCGGCGCAGGTCGTCGGCGCAACCGGCATCGAGTTTGTGACCGCGATTGAGCAGGTGGGCAAAGCTGCTGACCACGCACGCTGCCCCGAGTAATTCATCCTTGCGACAACAGCTGTTTCTCCGAGTTCGGCACCTTCGGCATCACGGATCGAGCCAGCGACGCGCCGGCCGACTGGCGCGGAAACTTTTTGGGCGCAGACCTTCGCGACGTCGCCGAACGCGACGTACATGGTCAAAGGCCCCGTGCCGCCGCGACCGGATGATCTCGAGATGCGGCTCGCCGTCAAACAATGGGATTAGAATCGATTTCCCTCACCCCCTGGATAGCAGACAATCCGCGGGCTCTGCCGGCATCGAAGGTTGGCGCTCGCCCATGAAAGGCAGCGATGTGGTTGTCGCGGCCCGCTTCCTACCCGGCTCGAGTCACGAACATGTAACCGACGCCGCGCACGGTGCGGATAACGTCAGGGTGCGTTGGATCGGGCTCTATCTTCCGGCGTAAGCGGGTGATGCGCAGGTCGATAGCGCGGTCGAACGGCTCCATCTCGCGATGCGCAGTCACTTCCAATAGCCAGTCCCTCTGCAACGGCCGGTTGGGATTCTCAGCAAACACCTTGAGCAGGTCGTACTCGGTCGCCGTTAGCGTCTCCTCGCTGCCGTCGGCTGGATCGACCAGCACGCGCCTTTCGAGGTCGAGCACGCGGCGACCCATGTGTATGCGCGGTCCTGCTGTCACGATCACCCCGGTCGCCCGCCGCAGGACGCTCTTCACCCGCGCCAGTAGTTCGCGCGGTTCGAAGGGCTTGGCGATGTAGTCGTCCGCACCCGTTTCGAGCCCCACCACGCGATCTACGGTGTCCGAGGCGGCGGTGACCATAACGATGCCGATGTGCGGACTCTTCTCTCGCAGCCACCGCGCTAAAGCGAATCCGTCTTCGCCCGGCAATCCGACATCGAGCAGCACGAGCGTCGGCATCTCGCGTTCCACCAGCTTGCGCAACGCGGTGCCCCCAACGGCCCCACTGACGCGGAAATTCTGTCGGGTCAGGTAATCCACCAGCAGCCGGCGCTGTGTGGTCTCGTCTTCGACCACTACGATATGCGGGCGGCAGTCCATCCCGTATGAGCCTTTTCGTGCGACTGCAGTGCCACCAAAGACACCGGGACCGAAACGGTTGAAAACCCGATCGCCCGCCACGCAGGCCACCCGAACTATACGATAGCCCAGGGGGTCCCAGTATCAGGGCGACAACCCCTACCAGAAGGGAGGTGAGTTCCGACAACAACTGAGTTTGTGGCGCACGCCGCTCATCCCGCGGCACCGCAGCGACGCTAACGCTTCATCGGCACTGATCCATCGTCATGCCACGGAGCACCTTCGGCGTTTTCTGTGTCACCTCGCGGCCGGAAGGGAGGCGGGCGTTAATGCTGGAGCTTGCGCCAGGGCCCGATGCGCGATACCGACGATACAAAACTAGCTCTGCCGCGACACACGGACGATACACCGATTGGCCAAAGTAGCGGGTCGGAGATTGCAAAGATGTCCATTAACCATCCGCTTAAACCCGGCCCGTCATCGGAGTCGCCGGATCGGAACACGAAGAGACTGGCCATTTCGTCCTGGTTACGCGGCCTTTTCGTTGCCGCAGCTCTCGCTGGCGCCACGCCACCGGCCTTGGGCGGCGATATCCGGGTGGGATTCATTAACCCGACGGGCCCCCCTGAATTCTGGCGTCAGGTCTCCGCGACGATGCGGGCCGCGGCGGCGGAACTCGGGATCGACGTTGACGAGCGCCATACCCAGCGCTCATTCGACAAGGCGATCGCACTCGCGCGCGACTTTGTCAGCCAACGCCCGCGAGTTGACTACCTGATCGCCACCAATGATGTTGGCGTCGGCGGCGAGATCATCAAGTTGGCCGATGCGGCCGGCGTGCCGCTCATCCTGCTGAACAACGATCTCGATGAGAAGCAATGGGCAGAATATGGCGAGCCGCGCACGAAGTATCGGCATTGGCTCGGCAGCATGGTACCCGACCACGAGGGTGGCGGGTATGGGATCGCCGAGGCGATCCTCATCGAGGCGGTGCGGATCAAGAATAGCCGCCCCCTAAAGCTCCTCGCGCTCGCCGGGGAAGTCGACACGCCGGCCAGTACTGCCCGCATCCGTGGTCTGAACCGTGCCATCGGCGTGATGGGAAAGCTGTTTGGCCCAGGTTCGGTGGAGTTAATCGATATACGCAACCTGGACTGGAGCGAGAAGAGCGCGGAAACGTGGATGCGCGAGTTCCTCCAAAAGGGCCCGCGCATTGACGCGCTGTGGGCGGCCAACGATCCGATGGCCTTGGGCGCGATCACGGCCCTGCGCGAAGCCGGATACAAGCCCGGCGTCGATGTGGTGGTGGGCGGGCTTAACTGGAGCCAAGGAGGCGTCGAGCGCGTCCTGAAAGGCGAGATGATTGTGACCCATGGCGGCCACTTCCTTCTCGGCGCATGGGCGATGGTCATTCTCCGCGACTACCACGACGGTCGCGATTTCGCGGAGGAAGATGTGCGCCTGCAATTCCCCATGGGCGCATTCGATTTGTCGGTCGCGCGGCGCTTCCCCGAGATCGGCAAAGTCGATTGGCGCGCGGTCGACTTCACTCGGTTCAGCAAGATCCGCAACCCCGCGGTCATGCGCTACACGTTTACGCCGGATGCCGTGCTGAGCCACCTCCCACCTACCCATTAAAAGGGAGCGCATGGCTTACCCGACAACATCCGTAGTTGCCTCAGGGGCCATCGCACCGGTAACCACGCCATCACGCGGCGCGCTGAACCCCGCTGCGCTTCCGCCCCTCGACGGACGAGGCAGGTGGGACAGTCGCCGCCCGGGGGCCGCGCAATGACTCGTCGGAACAAGGTGGCGCTCACCATTCTGATGGGGCTCGCCCTCATTGGCATCTTCGCGGTCACGCAAAGCGGCGTGGCCATTTTCGCGATCGCCCGATTTGGCACAAGCTTCAACCAGATCGCCCAGACGAATTTGCCCGCCTTGATCGCCGCCTCGCAATTGTCGGAACTGAGTCAGACGCTGGTCGCCACGGCGCCGGAGATTGCGCTTGCCGATACGCAGGTGCGGCGGCAAGCCATCGCCGATCAACTGAATGGCCGGGTGACGAGGCTCGCCCGCAGCGTTGAGGACCTTGACCGAGCCGCGGAGGATCACGAGCAGGCGTCGACAGTACAGCGTGAACTGGACGCTGTGGTCGCCAACCTCAAAGGCTTGGACGAGCTCGTACGCCAGCGCATCGATGCCAGTAACGCGCTCGACGCGGTCATGGCCCGCCTGCCCAGCCTGGCTGCGCGTGTGAGGAAGGTTGCTGACGAGGCGATGATTGGTGAACGAGGCCCCCAGCAGCGCTCCAACTCCACCATCGCAGAACCTGATCGGAGGCGCTTGGTCGAGTGGTCGGCAGCAGGCCTGGAATGCATTATTCTCATGCTGGCCGCGCCGGCCGTGCGCAACACCTCGCGCCTGGAGCGCGTCAACTCCGGCCTAAAGGCGCTCGTCGAAGGCATGGAGGACGAGCGGAAACAATTGCCGCAAGCCTTGCAGTCTAAAATCGGCGGCATGCACGACGAGATCGTCCGGTTTGGACTTGGCGCCGCGGGCCTTCTCGAGGCGAGGCGCGTCCAGATCGAAACCGAGGCCGCCATCCAGACGGCGCTGCGGCTTATTCAGCAAACTAGCGCGGCGTTTGTGGCCTCGGTTACCGCAATTTCGAGCACCACCCAGCGCGAGATCGGCAGTCGGTCCGCGTACTTCAACAAGATGGTCTCGTCTTTCACCTGGGTGAGCGTCGGCATGTCAGTCCTATGTTTAGCCGCCGGTGCCGCAATCTTCGCGTACGTACGACGAGCAGTGATCACCCGCCTGAACGTTCTCCAGCAGTACATGCGGGCGCAGGTCGAGGGACGGCCTGCCGCGATCTCAACCGCCGGGGAGGACGAAATCGCCGAGATGGCGAGGGCGACGCAGTTCTTCGTCACTGAGTTGAAGAAGCGAGAGGAGGCGCTGGCTGCGGCTAAGGAAGTGGCCGAGGCCGCGCGCGACTCGGCCGAACGGGCGGGGGCAGAGGCTGTAGTAGCGCGTACCGATGTCGAACGCACGCGCGAAGTGTTGCAGACCGTGCTCGACAACATGAGCGACGGTATCGTCCTATTCGACAAGGACCTCCGCGTGACGTTCATCAACCAACAGCTGGTCAACTTCCAGCGATACCCCTCCGAGGTAGCCCGCCGGGGCGTCTCGGCCTACGACCTTCTGCGCTTCCAGGCCAAGCGCGGCGATTTCGGTCCTGCCGACGATGTCGAGCAGGCCGCTCAGGAGTGGGCCGCACGGGTGCTTAAACCGGAGGGTCATCGCTACGAGCGGCGTACGGCGAGCGGCCGGTTAATCGAATTCAATTTCAAACCGCTGGAGGGCGGCAGGCTGCTCGTGGTCAGCCGCAACATCACCGAGCTGAAGGAGCGAGAAGAGGCGCTCGCCGCCGCCAAGGAGGTCGCCGAAATCGCGCGCGACGCGGCTGAATTGGCGCGTACCCAAGCTGAGGCCGCCAACCAGGCAAAATCGACATTCCTTGCCACGATGAGCCATGAGATCCGCACGCCGATGAACGGCGTACTGGGAATGGTCGACGTGCTCGAGCGGCAGGGTCTCAACAAGGTGCAACGACGCACCGTTTCGACCATACGAGACTCGGCGCAGGCTCTGCTGCATATTATCGATGCTGTCCTCGACTTCTCGAAGATAGAGGCAGGACGTCTTGAGCTTGAAGCCACACCCTTCTCGCTGAGCAGCCTGGTGGAGGGCGCGCTGGACACATTCCGGCCGCAGGCGGTGGCCAAGGGGCTCGTCCTCGACGCCGAGATCGAGGCCGGGTCCGACGACGCGCTGCTCGGGGACCCCACCCGCGTGCGGCAAATCGTGCTCAATCTATTAAGCAATGCCCTGAAGTTCACCGAGCGCGGCCATGTGCGGGTAAGCGTCGGCACCGTGCCACTCGGTGACGGGAAAACACGCGCGACGTTCGCCGTGTCCGACACCGGCGTTGGTATAGGCGCGGAACAACTCGCCCGGCTGTTCCAGCCCTTCGTGCAAGCCGACAGCTCGACGACACGGCAATTCGGGGGAACCGGGCTTGGTCTTTCGATCGTGCGCCGGCTGGCGCAGCTGATGGATGGCAAGGTCGCCGTCGAGAGCGCACCAGGTGTCGGTTCCACATTCACCGTGACGTTGACGCTTCAGGCGGCGCCGGCGAACTCCCCACTCACGTCGCTGCTGAAGCATGTTGCCAGAAAATCGGTGAAACTACGCGCGCGACGAGGCAAGAGCCCGCGCGTCTTGGTGGTCGACGATCACCCCGTGAACCGCGAGGTGCTCGTGCGCCAGCTCAAGCTGCTGGGGATCGTCGCCGACAGCGCGGCCAATGGCGTCGACGCACTGGCGGCATGGGCGCCCGGCCGCTACGCCGCCGTGCTCGCGGATATACACATGCCGCGCATGGACGGCCACGAGTTAGCGCGGCAGCTGCGTGCCGCTGAAGTTGACCGCGGCGGTACCCCCACGCCGATCGTTGCGGTCACTGCCAACGCCATGAAGGGCGAGGAAGAGCGCTGCCTCGCATCCGGCATGGACGCCTATCTGGTGAAGCCGGTGAGCATCGACCGGCTACGCGCAACGCTGGAACGCTGGCTGCCCATTCAGGGTGAGGGCAGTATTGGCGGCCCGACGAACCTGTCGAAACCCGCCGCCGCAATCGACCGCGACACCCTTGCGGCTTGGCTCGGCGACGATCGCGCCGCCATCGATTCGCTGTTGGGGAAATTCCGTGACACGGCAATCGAGGTGGAACGGGAGATCGACGCTGCCTCGGGCACCGGCGACCTTGCGACATTGGCCGTCGCAGCGCACAAGCTCAGGGGCGCCGCGCAGGCGGTCGGTGCAACCGGCGTTGGCGCTGCCGCCGCGGCCCTCGAGCAGGCGGGCAAGGTCGGCGACCGGGTACACTGCCGTGATCTGCTCGGTCCGCTCGCGGTGCAATTGCGTCACGCACTTGTTGAAATCGAGGGGATCAGAAGCTCGACGTAATCTGAGCAGGACGATGGCGCACGGTTGGTTAGGGACGCGTACAAGCCTTCGTTCTAGATTTTGGCCCGCCAATTGATTTGCCGATAGCGTCATTTCTATTCGGTACAGAACCCTCTCCGTTCATTCGCCAAGATGCACTGGTCGCTGCGGCCGCTTCGCGGAGCACTGACGCCTCAAAGCTTTGAGACGTGCAACGGCAGGATGCATCGCGCCAAGGTATTGCAGCCTCGAGGTCGATCGCATGTCTCGACCGAGATTCGATACAGACGATACGAAATCGAAGACGGGGCGACATCGAGACAATACGAACAGTAGCTACGCTAGGCTCGCCTCAGTTGGAAACACGAGACCAGTAGCAATGTGCCAAAGCTCCAAGTGGCCGAGGTGACGAGCGCAACATGACGAAGAAGCTGACCTCGGTTGTTGAGCGGATCGCCGCAGCCCTGATGTCCCTGGGCCTCGCCCATCAGCTCAATTTGCAGCCGGCTGGCTCTGCCGGGCCCGAGGCCTCCGCGCAGGTCAGCAATGACGTTGCTCATGCCACAACCGGCAATCAAAAGCGCACGCTGAGGCCCATCACTGCCGGCATGCGCCGTCCAACACAGACCGCGGACAGGGACGTGCATCTGGCGGCGTTCAATCCAGCGGCGATCGCCATCACGCCGCCGCAGCGCGCCCCGCTGGAGGAGGTCGTGATCGACGTCATCGTCGCCTACACCAAGGCGGCGGCCAGAAGCTATCGCGATATCGTCGGCCAGGTCATCGAGCCCGCCATTGAAGGGGGCAACGAGTCCTTCCGCATGAGCGGCATTGGCCACATCAAGTTGCGTCTGGTCCATGCCTATCAGACCGACTATGTAGAGTCAGGTGATCAATTCGTGCATCTGTGGCGCTTTGCCGACAAGGCCGATGGCTACATGGATGAAGTTCACGACCTACGCGACCACTACCAGGCCGATGTCGCCGTTCTGATTGTCGACGATGCCGACGGCTGCGGGCAGGCCACCCGCGTTGGGGCCGATGAGGATGAAGCCTTTGCTGTCGTGCACCATGCCTGCGCCAAAGCCAACTTTTCCCTCGTACATGAAATCGGGCATCTGATCGGCGCCAGTCACGAGCGTGGCTATGTCCATGGCAACGAGTGGCGCGACATCATGAGCTACAAGGCAAACTGCGGCGGCTGCCCCCGCTTGCCGGTGTGGTCCAACCCAGACGTTCTGATCGGTGGCGCCCCTGCGGGTTCCGCCGGGTACGACAACGCCCGCGTGATTGCCGAGAACGTGCTGCGCGTCGCAGCTTTTCGCTGAAGCCGAATGGGGCGCGACGACCTGCCGTGATTGCAATGCGAAACTTCTCTGCAAACTATTGGCTTTATTGCCCCCAGAGGTTTCCGCGGATCCCATCAAGCGCCCATGTCTTGACCTTGAGGTCGGCACTCATCACAGCCTGCCGCGTCCTTCTAACGGTTGGTTCCCAAAGCGGCTTCGCTCGCTATGACTTGCTTAAGGAGTTCCGGTCCGACGGAGTTCTCGCCCATAAAAGGACGACTATAAGCGGCGATGAGCAGCACGGACAGGGCAATGCCTGTTGCAAAGAGCATCAATGTCATTGCGCAGGCGCGCCGGTTATCGCTGTGAACCATGGCGATGGCGATCAAGGTGCAGAGTCCCTGAAGCAAAATCCCCACCCATTTAACCGCGCTTACGGCAAACTCGCTGATGACAATGCGCTGGCGTCTTGCATCAAGCGCAGTATGTAGCGCTCTTACCATTTCAGGCAGAGCGGATCGCTCGCTAGCATCGGCGGGCTTCATAGCGAGGGCGTCATGCAGTGCCCCAATCAAAGCCGTGGGTAAAGGCGAGAGGGTCGCTCGCTGATGGGCCATCTCTGGCCATTCTTGGTTCACCGCAACCTCTATATGACGGTTGATCAGAGCGTGAATATGGCTCTTCTGCTCTTGAGGGAAAGTTCCGGCGAGTAGAACGACAGCACGAAGCGCGCTGGCCTCGGTAGCAATGGCGGCCTTTGCCTTATCGAAATTGTTCCAGACCTCGACTGCGATGAAGCCAACCAACAGCGCGAAAAGAATGCCCAGTGGCGGTAACATGCCGGGCGAGACTGCTTTGAAGGCTCGTGCCCACTCGGTCAGTGCGAGCTTGGTCACAACCAAATACACTCCACCTGCGATCAGATAAGTGGTCACGAAGACAATCAAGGCCATCCATGACACAGGCAGATTGAGCAACCAGTTGGCCACTATTGACCCTTCCTGCTTAATTGCGGGTTGCAGCTCTATTCTACACTGGCAGCTGCTTCTGACCATCGAAGAGACCCTAGCTGCGGGGCGGGAAAGGCCTGAGATTTTCTCCGGCGGCTTTGGAGGTGAGTGTTAGTTTCTCCTGAAGCGCCACTTCAGAGCGCTCGCCGGCTGATGAGGGCAATGAGGACAGCTGAGAAGTGCAGGAGCAGCGATGGGCTGTCCCTGCAGACGCTGATCGGGAGATAGTGGCCTATCTCGCTGGCCAACGTGCATGCTGTGGCGAAGCTAATGGTGCGTAGATCGATGGTCAACGCAACATCGGATACGTTGGCGCACAGTGAGTTTTCAATGATGTGCGCGGCGTCTGGTATGCCCGTTATGTCACTCAAGAGCCATACTTCAGTCGATCACCAGCATGGCCGGAATTGAGGGAGCAAGAGACCAACGATAGGGGCTCGATTACCCATCGGATTTGGGCTGAAAGTGACCCAATGTATGGACCGGCGGTGCGTTGCCAGAGAAATCGGTGAGGCTGGAGTCTTCGGGTCTCGCACCAATGTATCCGGCCTTTCGGTGGAGCTCATGTGCTCCTGGCCATCATGGATATAAGCGCGCGTTCGATCTAACTAGCGGCTAAGCCTCGAGCGGGGCTGTTCGGGTCACCAGTTCTCGAATGCGCCGGGAAGACCGTTGCTCCATCTCTTCCTTTCTCTCTCGCAGACCTCGGTGGGAAATGGGGTGTCACGTTGGCATGATCGTCCCTTTCATGCGTCCAGTTCCTTTGTTCGATCTAGCGGTCGTTCCTTCATCCCGACCTGCGTCGTCTTCGACGGCGTCGTGTCGAGGTGTTGTCAAGGCTGGCCCAGGTTCGGGCCCACCCCGAAGGGCTTGGCCTTGATAACGCCTAGCACGGCGCCAGGCTTACGCGGGTTGGGACATGGCTTCTGACATTTTCCGGACCTCGAAGTTGCGGCCGTGATGCAGCACGCTCCAGGCGATGCGCGCCAGCTTGTTGGCGAGCGCGATCGCCAGCACGTTGTGATGAAGACGTTTGGCAGCGGCCTCGATCCAGGGCTTGAGGCCGTAGCGCTCCCAGTTTGCGGGCCTGACCAGGACGACGCGAGCGGCTTGCACGAATAGCGTCCTGAGGTACCTGTTGCCGCGTTTCGATATCTTGCCAAGGATCGTGCGATCTCCGGTCGAGATCTGCTTGGGCACAAGGCCGAGCCAGGCGCCGAAGTCGCGCCCCTTGCAGAACACGTCACCGGTGCCGATCGCGGCCACCGTCGCGCTCGAAATAATGGGACCGATGCCCGGCACCGTCATCAACCGCTCGCAGCCGGCGTCCTCCCGGGCCAGCACTGCAATCTCCAGCGAGACAGTGTCGATGCGCTCATCGAGGTGGCGCCAGTCACCGACCAGATCCTCGATCATGTGCAGCAGGCGCGGGGAAAGCCGTCGGTGCGTGTAGCGAGGATACTCGGCAGCGCTGCCCGCAGCCGATGCAGACCTTGGGCGATGGCAATGCCCCGGTCGACTTGCAATTCCTCAGGGTTTTTACCGCGGCAATCTACAGTCAACACCCGATAGTGCTCGGAAGCTTTCTAGCCTTCCCGTCAAATCGGGTCGGCACATTGAAAGCATCAGGCATGCTTCACGAGAAGAGCAGGGGGGCAATGTTCCCCTTCGATGGTAACTACCGTTCGCTGTTTGGCAGGGTCGGTTTCGCCGTTGCGATCGGCATCGCCTATTTCATGGCAGCAGAGCTCGGCCTGGCCCTTCGCGCAGAGTCAGGAACATCCGTCTTCTGGCCGGCTGCGGGCATCTCGGTAGGCGTATTAATCGTGTGGGGGCCAAGGGCCCGACTGCCAGTAGCTGCTGGAGTAATAGTCGCAACTATAGTCTCGAACGTTACGATCGGCAGGAACCCCTGGCTCGCATGCGCATTCGGCGTCGTCAATGCGGGTCAGGTCCTCCTCACAACTGAGCTGATCGAGCGCTGGTTCGGGAGGTCATTCAAGCTGGGGGATGTGCCGCAGGTACTTGGATTTTTGATGGCGAGCGCGATCGGAGCGTCGGTCGGTGCTATGGGCGCGGCAATTGCTGTCGGCCTCATCCAACCAACAGCATCCCCCTTCATTGTGTGGCGGATTTGGTTTGCTTCCTGCCTGTTGGGCATTGTCACAGTCGCCCCGCTGCTAGTCGGAATCGGTGAAACCGTCGGCCAGCTGCCATCGCGTCGCGAGTTGGTCGATGGCGTGGTAGGGATTTTGATGTTGGCCGCGTTATGTGCATTCGTTATCTCACTGCCACAAGGACCTTGGTCGACAGCGTTGCCGGTGGCCCTCGTATTCCCCGTCCTGCTATGGGTTATTGTACGCTGCCGGCCCGTGTTCGCTGCCACAGCGGCGTTCGTTGTTGCTTTAGCCATCGTCTGGTCGATAACCTTCAGCGTTGGGCATTTTGGCGATGCAAGCGTCCCTCTTCTGGTTCGCATACTTGCAGCGCAGACCGTCGCCTTGGTAGGTGCACTTCTAACCCTCGTTCTCGCCGCGCTGTTCGCTGAAAGGCGCCGGGATCAAGCAAGCATGCAAGAGCGAGCGCAAATTGCGCGAGCTACTTGGGGCTTTGCCCGCGGCCATCTACGTGACGGATGCTACGGGGCACATAACCTACTGCAATCAGCGTGCCATCGATCTGTGGGGGGATGAGCCCACACTGGGGAAGGATAGGTGGTCTGACTTCTCAAAGTTTTACTATGCCGACGGGTCACCAATGCCACTGGCGGATTGTCCTACCGAAATCGCATTGAAACAAGGTCGGGTCGCCTCGGGCCGAGAAGCGATCATCGAGCGGAAGGACGGCAAGCGCATCCCCATCGCTCCTTACCCCACCCCCCTACATGATGACACGGGCGCGATAGTCGGTGTCGTGAACATGACGGTCGATATCAGCGAACGCAAGAAAGCGGAGCTGGCGCTGGCTGAACGCAACTTACAGCTTGCGCTTGCCGGAAAGGCGGCCCTCGTCGGCAGCTTCGCGTATGATATGGACACTGAGGAAATGCAAATTTCCCAGGGTTATGCAGCCATTCACGGCTTTCCCGAGGGAACCACTCACATTGCACGCGACCTATGGCAGGCCGGTTTGCATTCTGAGGACCGCGGGCGAGTGGACGAACTGCGGAGCCGCGCTTTCCGAGATCAGCGCGGCGAATATGGTTGCGAGTATCGCATTGGCCGTTCCGGGGCCGAGGAGCGGTGGATCGAGGCGCGCTGTTTCGTCTCGTACCGTAGGGACGGCAGCCCTCTGCGGGTGGTGGGCGTCAACATCGACGTTACCGAGCGCAAACAGGCTGAGGGTCACCAACGTGTACTGGTCGCCGAACTCGACCATCGCGTGAAGAACGTGCTGGCGACAGTGAGCGCTGTCGCCGCCCGTACATTGGACAGCAACAGCAACAGCTCGATGGCCCAATTCGTTACTGCGCTCGACGGTCGCATTCGGTCCATGTCAACCACACACGAGCTGTTGAGCGGTCGCCAGTGGAAGGGCATACCGCTGGCGGAACTGCTACAACACCAGCTTGCGCCCTATGCGACGAGCAACAACATGGACGTCAAGGGCCCCGAAGTGCTCCTGAGCGCGGACGCAGGCCAGACGATAGGAATGGTCCTGCACGAGCTCATCACCAACGCCGCAAAATACGGAGCGCTTTCAATACGCGATGGACGGATATCGGTTCGGTGGTACTGGCCGCTGAACGGGAAGGTACCTGATCGGCTGGTCATCGAATGGCAGGAGACCGGCGGGCCGGCCGTCCAAGTTCCAGACCGGCCTGGCCATGGAATGGAGGTCATTCGCGATCTCCTTCCCTATGAACTTGATGCCACCGTTGACCTGGCGTTCGCTTCCGCGGGAGTCCGGTGCCGTTTTGATATTCCTGTCTCCCAGCTTACAAACGATGATCAGCTGGGGGACAAATTCAATGAGATTCAGCGCAAACCGTTTCGTGATAGCCCATCAAGGCAAATGTGCGGGGCCGATTGAAAGCCGGCCACTTTCTCTGGTTGAAGGCGTTGCAATTCATCCGGCATCTCCCGGTTACTGGCGTGCCTGCATCTTCCTCCGCGAAGGTCGGGATCGCGGCCATCTTGCAGTGGTCCCGCTCGCCGCGCAGCCAGCCGAGGAAGGAGCGCTTGAGCTGCTCGGTGTCGAGCCGGTCGGTCTTGGCGCGCCGGTGCTCGCGCGATACCGGCACGCTCGCGGCATGAATGACGTGGGCCTCGATGCCTCGTGCTCTCAGCCAGCGGGCCAGCCAGAAGCCGTCCCGGCCGGTCTCGAAGGCAACGGCGATGCGGGTGATCTTGTGCCCTGCCTTCGCCGCTTCCGCACGCCAGCGCTCGAGCAGCTTTAGGAGCCCGTCCTCGTCGGGTGCGAGCTTCTTCAACGGTTGGCGCTCCACGCCCGGTATGATGCCGGCAACAAGCCAGCTGCTTTTACTGAGCTCGACCACGCCGATTAATGTCTCGTTAGGATCGAACGGTGTAAGCGAACAGTTCAGGTCGTTGAGCGGCTTCTTCTGCTTTTTCGGCTTGCGCATCTATGGGCTCCATCGGCTGGTTTTGACATCGGCGCCGATGGAGCCATCGCTTGGTTTACAATTTGTTTATTGACGCGATGTCATCGCCGCTCGCCCCATAGCATCTGGGAGTAGAGCGGCAGCGCTCCTGTGATTGCCGGGAGGGTGGCGCTTCGTCTGCCCGTGACCCTGGGTGTGTGAAAACGCGGGCGCTGCTAAGATTCTTCTGCTGATTCTTCGGGGGAATCGATGAAGCGCTTCGTTACAGGGGCGGATCGGGAGCAGTCGACACTGTTGCCGGAAAGTCTCGATGACTGGGTAGACGAGAGCAATCCTGTTCGCGTGATCGATGCCTTCGTCGATGCACTGAATATAGCGGAGCTGGGCTTTGAGGGGGTCGAGCCGGCGGTGACGGGACGGCCTTCCTATCATCCTTCCTGCCTCTTGAAGCTCTACATCTATGACTATCTCAACCGAGTACAGTCGAGTCGCCGGCTGGAACGCGAAGCGGGGCGCAACGTCGAGGTGATGTGGCTGCTGGGTCGGCTGGCGCCAGACCACAAGACGATTGCAGACTTCCGCAAGGACAACGGCGGCGCCCTCAAGAAGGTTTGTGCCCGGTTCGTCGAGCTGTGCCGGCGAATGGGCTTGCTGTCGAAAGCAAGCGTTGCGATCGATGGCAGCAAGTTCAAGGCGGTCAATAACCGCGACAAGAATTTCAGCAGCGCGAAAGTTGAGCGGCGGCGCAAGCAATTGGAAGAAAGCGTATCGCGGTATCTGAGCCAGCTTGACACTGCCGATCGACAGGATCCGTCGGAGACGCTGACGTTAAAGAAGGGGCGGATCAAGGAGAAACTCGAGAAACTGCAATCGGAGATGGCAAAGCTGGCGGCGATTGAACGACAGATGCTGGCCGCGCCCGATCAGCAGATCTCGCTGACGGATCCCGACAGCCGATCCATGGCGACGAGCGGTCGCGGCTCCGAAGTCGTTGGTTACAACGTGCAGGTGGCGGTCGACACGGAGAACCACCTCATTGTGACGCATGAAGTGACGAATATTGGCTCGGATCGCGCACAACTTGCAAATACGGCACAAGCCGCGAAAGCTGCGCTGCAGGTGGAAACACTCGAGGCCGTCGCCGACCGCGGCTACTTCAACGGCGAGGAGATCCTGGCCTGCGAGCAGGCCGGCATCACCGTCACGCTACCAAAACCGATGACTTCCGGTGCTAAATCGGAAGGCCGCTTTGGCAAGCAGGACTTCGTGTATTTAGCCGACGAAAATGTCTATCGCTGCCCGGCGGGTGAGAAACTGAAGTATCGCCATACGACCGAGGAGCACGGCCAGACCCTTCACCGTTATTGGGCCGATGCGTGCCGTACCTGTGCAATTAAAGCTCAGTGTACGACGGGAAGAGAGCGTCGTATCACGCGGTGGGAGCACGAGGAGGTTGTCGAGGCCGTGCAGGAAAGGCTCGACAAGAATCCGGACGCCATGCGTACGCGCCGTGAGACGGTCGAGCATCCCTTCGGTACAATGAAGATGCGGATGGGTGCCACGCACTTCTTGATGAAGACGCTGCCGAAGGTCGCCAGCGAGATGGCGTTGCATGTGCTCGTCTACAATTTGACACGTGTACTGAATATCTTCGGCGTCAAGCCGATTATGGCGGCGGTTAGGGCGTGATGCGCCCTAACTTTCGCCCGTCTGGCCCGCGCCTCGCGCTCACGATGACTCAGGGCGGCATCAGTTGCGTTGCAGGCGAAATCGGAAAAATATTGCGCGCAAGCCTCACAGAGCTTCGTTGCACTGCAATCGAGGCCGGTTAAGGACCCTGCTTCGGCGTTTTCGCACGACCAAGACCCATAGCAGCCCAGGCCCAAGCGCTCCGTTGGACCGGGAGCGTCACTAGCTTTGCTGCCGCGTGCCGAAGGCGACGAACGCCCGCAACGTCCGTCAAGTCCAGGGATCATCCGATTGGACTACAGCACCCCTGGCGGGCATATCGATACTCCAAAACAGTCCACCGGGCAGGTACTCCAACGTGACCTCGGCATCGAGCTCGTGCTCCGGCAGGCTCGAGATGAGCTCATGCCCGAAACCCATTTTCTTTGGTGCAACGACGGTAGGACCGCCGGTCTCGCGCCATGTCATCCGGAAGCGACGCGGATCGGCCAGCTCCTCATCAAGCTGCCAATCTACCTCTATCTTTCCCTTCGGCTTTGTCAGCGCGCCGAATTTCACGGCGTTGGTCGCAAGCTCGTGGAGCACGAGCGACATAGTTTGTGCCGCATCGGCCTTCAGAAAGGTATCGGGTCCATGCATTTCCAGGGCAGCCTGGTCGACCAAGAACGGCTTGAGAACTCTCACGTACGAGATCGGCAATGGCAGCTCCCCTCCAGTCGCCAGCGAGGAGCAGGTCATGGGCTTGCGACATTGCTCGGAGGCGTTCTTCAAAGCGCTTAGTGAAATCTTCAATGCTCATGCTTCCGTGTGCCGTCTGGGTCATCGTGGCCAGCACAAGGGCAAGCAGATTTTTCGTGCGGTGAGCAAACTCTCGACTAACTAGCAAGGCATTTCGGTGCTCCGTGATATCATGAATGGTTTTGGAAATGCCGATTGGTATTTGTTCGGGTGAAAGAATAGGAGCGGCGCTGATAGCCACATGGACGCGACTGCCATCCTTGCGTCGGCGCACACAGTCGGAAAATGTGACTTTCTCGCCGTGCCGCACGCGTTCCAACAATCCCTGCTGTTCGTGTTCTAAACCCTCAGGAGCCAAAATAGAGATGTGGCGCCCGACTATTTCTGCGGAGGTGTATCCAAAGGTGCGTTCGGCTGCTGCGCTCCATGCACTGATTACGCCCTCGACGCTCATGCTGATGATGGCGTCTTCGGAAGCGCGCGAGAGCGCCTGATACCTTGCCACCTCCGTGTCGGCGGCAAGCGCTATCTTGTTAATATCGACGAAGGTGACCACCACACCATCAATACGATTGTCGACGGTGAGATAAGGCCGGATACGCATGAGCAGCGCCAGTCTCCCGCCAGCGTGCTCGATCTTCACCTCGCGCTCGATCATCGCCAGCGTGCGCTGCACGGTGCTCAGGTCGGTGGCCACGTCCGCATCGATCAAATTGCTCACAATCTCGATGAGGGGCCGACCTCGATCGACGGCACGCAAAGGAAAGATCTGGGCAATGGTTGGCGTGAAATTCTTGATGCACAACTTCTGATCGAGAAAGACGACGGCAATCTGGGTGCTGTCCATCAGGTTCTGCAGGTCACTGTTGAGCTGTATCAGCGTATCATTCTTACTCAGCAGCTCGGTATTGACAGTCTGCAACTCCTCGTTGACCGACTGCATCTCCTCCTTGGCGGTCTCAAGTTCCTCGTTTGCGGATTGCAGTTCTTCGTTGACCGATTGATACTCTTCGGTGGCGGAGCGAGCCTCCTCCATGTGCAGCTCCAAATCGCTTATCGCAGCCTGTAGCCGCGCCCTTGTCTCGCGCAGTTCCTGCTCAAGCGCTTGGACGTCTGTATTGCCAACTGGCGGCTTCGTGGCTGAAGCGGTTGTGCTGCTCTGACCCGTGTCGCGAAACGCTACGACCCAGTGACCGGCTTCACGCCGGTCCCCGATGGGTTCGACGATTAACGTGCCCGGACGGTTCTGGCCGTCGATGCTGAAGATCAGGTTCTCACGCGCAACGCTCGACTGCCGGGCGCGTGCCTCCTGCAGCGCCTCCCGCACCCGCTGTCGCAGGTCCGTGCGCAGTAGGGCGAACAGATTGAGACTTGGCGGACCTGATGACGGCTCCAGATAGTGGCGGGTTTCTGCGCCCGAGAAACGGATGATTTCATTCCCAGCATCGATCACGAAGTAAGCGGGCGAATAAGGCTCCAGGGCGCGGCGCACGCGCTTGTCAACGGCGGTGTCGGAAACCAAGGATCGAACCCCTATCGGCTCGTTCGGCATACTCGAGGTATCGACGGTCGAAACCAAAGGCAGGGAGGCTACAGTGTCGAGCCGTTGTAGGATGCGATGTTTCTTGTCGACGACACCAAACAGCTTGGCATCACGCGTGACACTCTCTGACGGCCCAAGAAACAAGTAGCCCCCGGGCCTAAGCGCATAGTGAAAAATCTGCGCGACGCGATGCTGCAGACCGGCATCGAAGTAGATAAGCAGGTTGCGGCAACAGATCAGATCGAGTTTTGAAAAGGGAGGGTCCTTGACCAGGTTGTGCGCAGAGAACACGCACAAGTCGCGAAGTTCTCTGGTTGGGCGATATTCATCTCCTTCTTTACTGAACCAACGCTCGAAGCGCGCCTGTGAGAGGCCAGGTGGCGGCTTGTGATAGAGGCCCGCTCGAGCCGCAGTCACGGCTTTTGGGTCGATGTCGGTGCCGAAGATCGCGACCTTGGGCGCCGTTTTCGCGTCCTTCGCTTCACGCATCATAATGGCGACGGAGTAGACTTCCTCCCCGGTCGAGCAGCCCGGCACCCAGATGCGAACGTGATTATCGGGACCTTTGTCGGCGATCACATTTCGCATAACCGCCGCGAGAGCGTCGAAGGCGTCCGGGTCACGAAAGAACTCGGTCACGCCGACCAAAATCTCCTGGAACAGCAAGTCGAGTTCGTCTGGGTTAGCTCTGAGACGCTCAAGGTAAGATGTGATGTCATTGATCTGAAAGACCTGCATGCGCCGCTGAATGCGGCGCCCTAAGGTACTAGCTTTGTAGCCGCCGAAATCGTGACCGGTTCGAACGCGGAGCAGCGCAACCACTTGCGAGAGGTGCTCCGCTGCATCGGACTGCACACCATCACCATTCTTGCGCTCGGAGACCACGTTGAGATGGCGCAGGTATCCCATCAGCTTGGCGGGCATGGCTTCGATCCGCAACACGAAATCCACGGAGCCAGTGGCCGCCGCGCTCCACGGCATGCCACGCATCGCCTCGTCATCGGCCTCGACTTCGGCCTGGGCAAGCGTGAGGCCGCCGTGCTCCTTGATAGATTTCACGCCCAAGCTGCCGTCGCTGCCGACGCCGGATAGGACAATTGCCACTGCGCGTTCGCCTTGGTCCACGGCTAGGGAGGCAAAGAACGTGTCGATCGGACGCCGAAGCGCGCGTTCCGGCGCAGGCGTTACTACGTGTAGGGCACCTTTCTTGATTGTGAGGGTCGCGTTGCGGGGAATGATATAGACGCAGTTCTCGGCAACGACTGTGCCGTCGCTGGCCTCAACAACAGACATCGTCATTCGCGGTCGCAGCAAATCAACCAGCAAGCTCTTGTGCTGTGGGTCGAGATGCTGCACCAGCACGAACGCCATGCCCGTGTCCGGCGGCATATGCTCGAAGAACCTTTTGAACGCCGCGAGCCCACCCGCAGAGGCGCCAATGCCAACAACAATGGGGGCGATTGGCTTTGCTGGCGGTATTGTCATTCTCTCAACGTCTCAATCCATGGGCTAGTGGTCGCAAGTCTTCCGAAACAACGCTTCGTGATAAAGACACGCCGCACAGGGCAACGTGCCCCAGGCGTTGCGGTCACGGGTTGGCGTCCGCCTGTGAGTCTACAAGGCTACGTGCCGTTCTGCTGCGCAGTACAATGATCGGCAAGTACATCCCTTCCCGCACAGTTGCCCGCGATCGGGGTGAGCTCCAACCATGCTTCAAGATGACCGATCATACCGCATGCATCACTTGGTGGAGAGTTGCTATCAAGTCAACTGTGGACAATGGTTTCTGGAGAACGGCAGCAGCGTTCGGTATTGACTCCTCCGGTGTGACATAGCCCGAAACCACGACAACGCGCACGCCCCGATCGCTCAAGCGAACAATCAGATCGTAACTCATTTCGCCCTTGAGATTGATGTCCACCACGGCTAGATCAAAAGTATGATTGGCGATCAGCCTCTTGGCAGCGGCTAGGGTAGCGGCCGGTTTGGCGACCACCATTCCCACCTCCTCAAGAGCGAATTTTATTATGCTGGCTAGCTGCCAACTATCTTCTACGACAAGGACACGCGCACCCTTCAACGTAGAGTCTCCCTCGTCTAGCTCGCTCTTGACGTCTGTTCCCAAGAGCTATCCCCACAGGCATCTATCCTGCACTTTGTGTCACAAGTTCCGTTAACAGATCATGCCCGGGGCCTTGCCTGGCTCAGGCTCGGTCAAACACGTCATCGGACATCGATACTGACGGAAGCCTTGCGGCTGCCGGATCGGGTCTTTCACCCAGTCGGAAGTAGCGTTAACACCTAGGTGCGCTGAACGGCGAAAGCCTCACCAGCGCCCAGTCGGAGATGCGGCTCCGGTGGCCGCAATTTTGGGGAACCGCGAATCCTACGAAAGTCGGGTTCTGGCACAAGGCCGAAGACCTTCTGCAACGCAGCAATTCTTTCCGCTTTCTGAGGAGCTTCTGCCGTGCCTACGAGGCGGTCGGCATGCCTCATCATGACCCGAGGCGGACGTCCGAGCGCTTGGCGCCGGGACGGGTGGACACGACGCAAAGCAGAGATTCCGGACATTGGCCGCTAGATCAAATCTTGTGCGTGTACCGATGGGAAGGAAGGGCCGCAGCGCCCCTGTAAGCGGACGCCGACTGGCTCGACTCGAGCAGGGGTCACATGAATTTCATGGGACGAGCACAAGCTTGCCGGCAACTCGTCGGTTTGACATCTCGTTGAGCGCTTCTCTGGCATCGCTGAGCGGATAGGTTCTCATTACCGCCGGCCTTAAGCGGCCATCCGCATATGCCTCGAGCAGTTTCGCCAGCCGTTGACGCGTGTCGTCGGGAAACCGTGAGCTGTGCTCACCGAATACGACCCCGGTGACTGAGAAATTCTTGACCAGGATCATGTTGGTCGCGACTTGAGGAATTTCTCCTGACGCGAAACCGATGACGAGGATGCGACCTTCCCAGCCAATGCAGCGCACACTCTGCTTGAATGCTTCACCGCCGACGGGGTCGAAGACCACGTCGACACCTTTGCCGTCGGTCAAGCTGCGCACACTATCCCGCAGATCGCCCACGGTGTAGTTGATCGTCTCGTCGGCGCCGTGCTGGCGGGCAATGGCGAGCTTCTCCGGGCCGCTTGCGGCTGCGATGACGCGGGCACCCAGCAGCTTGCCCACCTCGATCGCCGCTAGGCCGACACCACCTGCAGCGCCGAGCACAAGTAGCGTCTCTCCGGCCCCGAGATGCCCCCGGTGTGTGAGAGCGAAGTGCGCCGTGCCATAGGCAACGGGAAACGCCGCTGCCGTGACGAAATCCATGGCATCGGGGATGGCTGTGACAATCGCGCCCGGCACGACGACCTCTTCCGCATGCCCCCCTCCGCGGCGTGCGAACGCCAATACGCGATCGCCAGCGCGGACGTGCTCCACGCCTGCAGCGCATTCGAGCACGACACCGGCGACCTCCAGGCCGGGAATGAATGGCAGCTCGGGTTTGACCTGGTATTTGCCCTCAACCATCAGGATGTCGGGAAAGTTGATGCCGGAAGCGCGCACCCCGATCCGGATCTGTCTGGGGCCGAGAGATGGGATCGCCACGTCAGCGACCTCGAGGTTACCGACGCTGCCCAGCGAGCGACAAAGAAGTGCGCGCATCACACGCTCCATTGGGGTCGCCTGGAGGAAGACAAGACGGCTGTCATGTTGCCGCGGCCTTCGTTGCCATTACCCTCAGCTCGCGCCGCATCAGTTTGCCGGTCGACGTGACCGGCAAAGCCTCACAGGCGTACACCCGATCCGGAACCTTGTAGCGCGAGAGAAACTTGCGGCAATGCTCGAGGACCGCCGCTGCGTCGATGCTCGCTCCGGGCTTCGCCGTCAGATAGGCGACAATGAGCTCTCCCTTTGCAGGATCGGCAAGCCCGGTTACGCCCGCAAGGGCAACCGAGGGGTGCTGCTGCAGGATTTCCTCCACCTCCGCCGGCGAGACGTTGATGCCCGAGCGCTTGATCATCTCGGAGCTGCGCCCCGCGTAGCGCAAGGTGCCGTCCTGCTGCAGCGAGCCAAGATCTCCGGTCCTGAAGTAGCCGTCCGATGTGAATACCGACGCGTTGAACTGAGCACTGTCGCCGAGATAGCCTTTCGTCAAATATCCCTTCACCTCGATTTCCCCGATCGCGGCGGGTTCGCAGTCGCGGCCCGTAACCAGGTCGCGTATGCGCAGCTGCACGCCGGGCAAGGGAATACCCTGGCATGTCGCACGCTTCTCCAGCGGCCATTCGTGAGGCGTGACACAGCAGTTACCGTAGTTCTCGGTGCCGCCATAAATGTTGCAGATCTCAGACGCGCCGAGCTGCTCGGCTGCCCTCATGATGTCCTGCGGCGCCCCGATAGTGACCCCTGCCCTGAGCGACGCGATCCGGCGCCGATGGAAGGCCGGGTGAGCAACAAGGGCATTCGTCATCGCCGGCAGCGTATAAATCGCCGTGCATTTCTCCCGCTCGATCAAGTCGAGCGCCCCTCCCGCCTCGAAGTGCCCCTGCATCACCAACGTCGCGCCATGTGTGATCGCGGCCGGCAGGGCGTTGACGGCGCCATAGGACCAGAACAGCGGAATGGAAACGAGCACGCGATCACCCGGCACGAGCCCCTGGCGCTCGCCAATGTTGAATCCGTTCTCGATGATGCCGAAGTGATCGAGCGGGACTGCTTTGGGACGGTTGCTCGAGCCGGAGGTATAGAGGATGACCAGCGGATCGGCGGCACTTGCGCCTTCGCCGGGCGCCAGGCTCTCCAGGCTCTCGCCCTCGCCATACGCAGAATAGGTCTCGAAGCCTTCACGCGGGGCGGCGCCGATAAGGACAACCCGCTCCAACCCCTGATGGGCGTTCCTGGAGCGCAGGGCGGCAAGGTCCTCGGCGAAGTCCCGCTCCCCAAAGCCGGGAATGGCGAACAGCAATCGCACCTCGGAGTCGCTCAGCAGGAAATCGAGCTCCCGTGCCGTCGACCATGTGCTGAACGGGATTAGGATCGCCCCGATCGCGGCAGCGGCGAAGAGGACCTCGAGCCACTCCACGCGGTTGTCGCAAAGCAAGCCGACACGGTCGCCGCGCTGGACCCCGGACCTGCGCAAGCGTCGCGCTACAACCCGAGTCCGGGCGGTGAGCGCTGCATATGAGATGCTTCTGTCGAATGTGATCGCAACGGCCCGTTCAGGGGCAGCTGCGGCCTGCTCGCAGAGCAGCTCGAACATTGTGCGGCTGAGGGGCGCTTGCATATGTTATTAGAAGCCAACCGGAGACACCGCATCGATGATAACAATCCGGGTTGTGCGACGTCTACATGTGGCCGGGCCCAGGTTCGCCCGCCAGCCTATGTGCAAACAGGAGAGCTCAGTGACGCTGCACGTGAAGGAAGTTGCCCGCCACGTCGCTCTAATAACGATCGACAATCAACCGAAGCGCAACGCTCTGTCGCGCGCCGCTATGGGCGACCTGGCCGAAGCTTGGGAGAGGCTAGGAGCGTCGGACGATTGCCGATGCATTGTCATTACGGGAGCTGGCGACAAAGCTTTTTGCTCGGGCGCCGACATCGGCGGAAATCTTTCGGCGCCCGAGGAGACGGCACGGCTGGTCGACCGCGCTTTGCTCAAAGCCAAGGCCTACCCAAAGCCCATCGTGGCGGCCGTGAACGGCGACTGCGCTGGAGGTGGTGTCGAGCTCCTCTTGTCGACGGACATCCGGCTGTCAGCAGAGCATGCGCGCTTTGGCCTGCCGGAGGTGAAATGGTCGATCTATCCGTTCGGAGGTGCGACGGTGAAGCTCGCGCAGCAGATCGGCCACGTTCACGCCATGGACCTTTTACTCACGGGCCGCCTCGTGACGGCGGAGTTCGCTGCCCGCATTGGCCTGGTCAATTGCGTCCTGCCGGCGGGCGACATCCTGAGTACCTCCATCGAGACCGCGAGCGCGATCGCAGCCAACAGTCCGTCCGCTGTTCAGGCGGTCAAGACGCAGATCAGCACGGGCATTGCGGAATACGCCGCGAGCCGTGAGCACTTGGAGCAGAAGCTCGGGGATCGCGTGCGGGCGAGCCCCCATTTCGCCGAAGGTGTGGCCGCATTCCGCGAGAAGAGGCGGCCGAGATATGGCTGAGGAGATCAATCTCGCAGGTTTGCTGAGGCCCGGCGATCGTCTCGCATGGTCGGCCGGACCCGTGGAGCCGGCCCACCTCCTGGGTGTGCTCGACCGGCAGCTCGACCGCGCCCCTCGAGTGTCGGCTCTCCTCAATGTGTCGTTTCAGACGACGGTGGATGCGGCGCGACTTGCGTCGCGCGCGACCGTGACCGCCCTCGGCGGTGCTGTCACGAACCGGCGGTTCCAGCAGATTGGCGCCCTCGATGTGTTGCCCGTCAACTATTCGGCCATGCCCGACCTCGTGACCAGCGGCCGTCTCCCGATCGACGTCGTCTTGCTCCAGCTTGCTGCCGACAGTGGTGACTTCAACCTCTCGCTAATGGTCGACCATGTAGCCGATGCTGTGCCACGCGCGCGAGTAGTCGTCGCAGAGATAAACGATCTGCTCCCGGTGACGTTCGGCGAGACGCGGATCGAAGCGGCTGATGTCGACCACGTGGCCCACGTATCGCGACCACCGTTCGAAGTGGCGTCACGAGCATCCCGCGCGATCGAGCACGAGATTGCGGCCCATGTCTGCCGACTGATCGGGGACGGTGCGACGCTGCAGATAGGTCTTGGATCATTGCCAGATGCTGTGTTGGAGGGCTTGACGACCAAGCGAGATCTGGGCTTGCACTCGGGCACACTGGGCGATCGCGTCGTTGATTTGGTCGAGGCCGGTGTGATCACGAACCGCAAGAAGTCCGTCGATACGGGCAAGTGCGTTACGGCCACCCTGCTCGGCTCGCAGCGGGTCTATCGCTGGGCTCACCGCAACGCTCTGCTCGAGATGCGCTCGCCGCGCTACACGCACGACATCCTCGTTCATGCCGCAATTCCGGCCCTGACCGGCATCAACACTGCCCTTGAGGTCGATCTGACGGGACAGATAAATGCGGAGGTCGTGGACGGTCAGAACGTCGGGATGGTCGGGGGCCACGGTGATTTCATGCGCGGCTGCCTCAAGTCGCCCGGTGGCCGCGGGATCGTTGTCATGGAGGCGACCGCGCGTAGCGGCACCGTCTCACGCATCGTCCCGAGCCTCAGCCGAGGGATCGTCACCACCGCGCGAAGCGACGCCGATACAATCGTCACCGAGTACGGCATCGCCGAGTTGCGTGGCCGCTCAGTGTCGGAGCGCGCGCGCCAGCTCATCGCAATTGCGCACCCAAATTTCCGCAGGACCCTGTCTGAGGCCGCGGAGGAAGAACTGGTCTGAGAATAGATTCTGGAGCACGGTTAGTTTGGGTCAATCGTATTGCGCATCAACGAGTACATCATCGCCGATCAGGGAAAGCAGAGGATCGGCTCAAAAGGATAGCCGAGGAACCCGGCGGCGGCCGGGCCCGCCGCATCTTCGGCGAGCTTGCCGGTGGGCCCGCCCTCGGGATTGGAACCCACTTCGGCGGCCCGTGTCGCACGCGGCGGCAAGACGTTCAAGCTCGCCGTGTGATGTCTGACTACCGGGCAGCGGCAGGGGTATCGTGCCATCATCATCGCTGCCCTTCGCAAGCTCACGCGAAGCAGAGGAAGCGGTCATTGGCCTTTGCCAAAAATTACTACAATGACTGCTCGCGGAACATGACCGCAGGTCCTCCAGCTCCAAACATGGAGGATTGTGTCTTAGAGTAATTCAGCTCGACGGTATATAGCCTCAACGAATGCCTGGTGCTGCAGGGATCATTCGGCCAGGACGGCCTTGGACTGTCGCTTGGGTTTCCGCACGCCTCTCACCATTCCGCCGGTGCCGCCGCCGCAGAAGAAGAGTCGCCGCCATTGGATTTAAGGCCCGATACGCCCAACGCCTTGCGGCATCTCGATCAGCTTCAGCACTTCGCCCGATTGCGGATCGACCCGACGGACGGTGACGCAGCGGGCGCGAGCGATCTCTTCTCTCGGGCCAAAGGCGGCGGCCCGCCGCAGGAGCAGCCTTGCTCTGGCGAAATCGCCAAGCTGGGCCACGGCGATGCCGCGCAGCGGCAATGCCGGCGGGTCATCGCGTAACGCGATACAATTCAAGGCGCCAAGGGCATCAACCGATGCCAGGGCGCGGGCGCCTGCTGTGATCAGTGAGTGCATTCAAATCCCGACACACTTGTCACTCCCAGTGGGGGCTTGGTGGCCAATATATCTACCTCACGATCAACACCGGGAACATCACGGCCAATTCGGCAGTGACGCGCCGGACTACAAAAGGAGAGCCATCATGACGACGCATGCGATCGTAGCACGGGAGAAGTGGCTGGAAGCGCGGCGCGATTTGCTTGCCGCAGAAAAGGACCTGACGCACCGCAGCGACCAGGTGGCTGAGCTGCGGAGAAAGCTGCCTTGGGTGCGCGTCGAGAAGCCCTATGTCTTTGAAGGGCCAAACAGCAAGGTCTCACTGGCCAATCTGTTCGCCGACCGCAGCCAGCTGCTCGTGCAGCACTTCATGTTGGCGCCAGGCTGGAAGGAAGGCTGCAAGAGCTGTTCCTACATGGCCGACCATACCGACGGCATGACCGCGCATCTGGCGCAGCGCGATGTCACCTTCGTTGCGATCTCGCGTGCGCCCTACAGCGAGATCGAGCGCTTCCGCAGACGGATGGGCTGGCGCTTCAATTGGGTCTCCTCGAACGCCAACAGCTTCAACCACGATTTCCGGGTGAGCTTCACGCCGGAGGAGATCGCCAAGGGCAGAATCGACTACAATTTCGGCGGCTCGCCACATCGTGGCGAAGAATTGCCGGGCGTCAGCGTGTTCATGAAGGACGAGGCCGGCGCGGTCTTCCACACCTATTCGACCTACGGCCGCGGCGTCGAAGTGATGATGGGCACCTACCGGATGCTCGACTTGACGCCCAAGGGCCGCGCCGAAGAAGGCCTTTCCCACACGATGCAGTGGGTGCGCCATCACGACCGCTACGAGCGGGATGCATCTGGTAAGACGGGCTCCTGCTGCGGCGGGCAACATTGAGGGCGGCCGCCATGGGCAATACGCTCATCAGCCATGCCGGATACGGTTGCGCCATACGCGGCGATGCAGCGGGAACTCCAGCTGTGAGCTTTCTCTCTCTTGCCGCGGCGCCAACCTTTGTCGTCATGTCGCTTTGGTCGGCCGTTGCGGGCGGTCCCGCAGAAATGATGTGCAGCAGCGGTGGCGGTGCGTTGTCCCTGAACGGCATGGCGGCAATGTACGCGCTGATGAGCGTCTTTCACGTGTCGCCATGGCTGACGCTGCTATCCAATTGGCGGAACGACGATGGAGCGTGATCACTGGATGTCGCCGCCGCTCACCCTTTCCCTCTCCCCGCTCGGACCACGGGTCCGGCAGGGAGGGGGGATAGCGAGAGGATATTTCAATGACTCGGTATTCCGCGCCTCTGCTCATCGCCGCCACGATATACTTCATGGCGCTCCCCACACCCGCGCTCGCCCATGGCCTGTCATCGGTGGCCGCAACCTTTATGCTCTCGTTTCTTGCACTCGCACTGGTTGCGCCAACGCTTACAGATTTTTTTGCGACCAAGCGGGGGCTCTTCAAAGACCGCGCCAGGCTCGCAGCCATCCTCACCAATCTCAACGCAGCCGCCGTCGCGATTCCTTTGTTCTTGGCGTTGCAACGGCTGAGCAGCGCGCCGGCAATGGTTCTTGAATCGGGGCCGGTGCGCGCCGCCTACTGGTTGCGCAGCTCTCGCCATGGCCGGAGGGTCTCGTCACGATTGCCGCTATGGCTGTGACGAAGGCGGCAATTCTTAGCTGGCGTTTCGGAGAAGCTTGCGCGGCGGACAATCGGACTTCTATTTCTCTCGACGCTCGCCGGCATGTGCGTGGCGGCAGCCATCGAGGTACTTCTTGCCTATGCGACGACGGGGCGACAGGCACCCCTCGAGGGGGAGCTGCGCACACCGCTGCGCCGCGCGAAGACAGATTTGCGTCAGGAACGACGCGCGGGGCCATGTCGACGGTGACTGCGCAGAGAAAGCAGACATAGCCGGCGTCGCAGGCCGACACACCATCGCCGTCGATGATCAGGTCTGCAAGACACTCAAAACCCGACATTCGTCCTTCGGCTGAAATGGGCCAGAGAGACTCATGCAACGCAGCAAAGCGGGCTGAGATCACTAATGCCAGCGCGGGCCTGTGCATTTCTCCAGGTGCCAAAGGCCGGGTCCGCTGCCAACTCCCGCGCCCAGTTGCGAGCATGTTCGAGTGCAGATCGAGATCACGCACACAGGTCACTCCTATAGAACAACAATGTGCGATCGATTTCTCCACGATAACTTGGGGCGGAGGAGAGGCTACAATGGCGCGGAAGCGATGGATGTGGTGCAGTTTCGCCTGCTGCTTTAGGTGATCAATGTCGTTGCCCGCCATGCTAGCTTCGGGCCGCTAACATAACGCGGCAAACAACGATTCTCGGAGGAAGATGAGGATGAAACTCGCCTATTCGTCCGCCAGTCCTTATGTGCGCAAGGTCACGGCCTGCGCCATCAAGCGTGGCATCGACAAGCAAATCGAGCGGATGAAGATCAGTACCACCGATCCGGAGCTCTTGAAGTACAACGCTCTATCCAAGGTGCCCACGCTCATTACCGACGATGGCGCCTACCTCTTCGATAGCCCGGTAATCTGCGAATACCTAGATTCGATCGGTACGTCGCCAAAACTCTTCCCAGCGCCGGGTCCGGCGCGCTGGAAGGCGCTGACGCAGGAGGCGCTGGCCGACGGCATCCTCGATGCGACGCAGCCCCGCCGGCGCGAGCTCACCCTGCCGCAGGACGAGGGCCGCAAGAGCTACATTGCGCTCCAGCAGGGTAAGGTGGCGCGCGCCGTCGTCGAGTTTGAGAAGCAGGCGTCCTCGCTCGGCAACCTCGACACGATCGGCGAGATCACCATCGGCTGCGCGCTGGGCTACCTCGACTTCCGCTACGCCAACGAGCCGTGGCGGCCGGGCCATCCCGAGCTCACCGCCTGGTACGAGAAGGTTGTGAACCTGGCGCCGCTCGCCGAAACGATGCCGGTGGGCTGACGTGGCCTTCTATTCGCGGAATTGACGATTTCCGCGACGGCCGATCTTGCGTTATCGTTCCTGAACGTTGTTTCCGGCGACGTTCCGAGAGTGGAGGAGACCAACAGGATGAGCGGAAAATTTGCCCCCCTTAACTGCCTGAAAGGCGTAAAGGTCGTCGACCTGACGCAGTTCGAGGCCGGCCCGACCTGCACCGAGGCCCTGGCATGGATGGGCGCCGAAGTGGTGAAGGTCGAGAACCCGAAGCGGGGCGACCCTGGCCGGCAGGTCACGGGAAGCGGCCCGGGGGGCACCAACTCCTATTACTTCAAAATTCTCAACGCGAATAAGAAATCGATCACGGTCGATCTCAAGACGCCGCGGGGCATCCAGCTCGTCAAGGACATGGTCAAGTCAGCCGACGTGTTCGCCGAAAACCTGGCGCCGGGCACAATCGAGCGTCTCGGCCTCGGCTATGATGTGCTGAAGGCAATCAACCCCGGCATCATCTATTGCCAGGTCAAAGGCTTTGGCGAAGGCAGCCCCTACGAGAAGAGCCTCGCTTTCGACATGATCGCGCAGGCCGCCGGCGGCACGATGAGCGTCACCGGCGAACCTGGTCAGCCGCCCGTCAAGCCGGGCTGTACGATCGGCGACACCGGCTCAGGCATGCTGATGTGCATCAGCGTTCTCGCCGCGCTGTACGAGAAAAAAGAGACCGGCAAGGGCCGCCGCCTGCAACTCGCGATGCAGAGACTCGGTCATGCACTACATCCGCACCTCGTTTGCCGTCATGTCCAAGGGCGGCAACAAGAAGGGTGCGCCGCGCATGGGCGCGCAGAGCACGTCCGGCGCACCCGCACCGTGCGGCATCTACCCGACCAAGCCGGGCGGCTATAACGACTACGTCTACATCTTCTGCAGCCGCGCCAATCCCGAGCATTGGGACCGCCTGCTCAAGGTGATCGGCCGCGAGGAGCTGATCGGCGACGCGCGCTTCGCGACCAACGAAGACCGCAACGCCAACGAAGGCTTCATCAATGAAATCATTACCGAGTGGACCAAGAACCACACCAAGGAAGAGGCGATGAGGATCATCGGCGCGGCAGGTGTGCCGGCCGGTGCCGTACACGACACCCTTGAGCTGTGGAACGACGAGAGCTTTGTCGAGCGCGGCATCATGCAGACGATGAAGCACCCGGATGGCGACTGGAAGTGCGAGACCTGGCCGGTCCGCTTCGACGGTAAGCCGCCCGAATTGAAGCCGGCGCCGAAGCTCGGGCAACATACCGACGAGGTGATGGCCAGCTGGCTCAAGATGAGCCCCAGCGACGTCGCGAAGCTGAAATCCGAAAAGATCATCGGCGACAGCTAAGGCGCCCTGACGCACAGCGTCGGGCGGCTCGGGCAACTGTGCCGCCCGTTCTTTCTCCTCGTCTTCGTGGCGATCGATCACGGCCTGTCTGGCTTGTTGCTCGCCGACTGCGGCAACAAGGTCTCGCCAAGCTACGGTGCAGCGGAGCTTCGCGACAAATAGGACGGGTCCAGCCGGCCCTGTGGCTAACCCAGCTTGACGACCCTGCCCTCTGCATTCGATCGCTCGAGCGCGTCAATCAGCGCGTGGCGGACGACGGCGTGGTCGAAGTCGGGCGCGGGCGCCGCACCCGCTCCCATCGCCGCGGCGTAGCGGGAGTAGGCCTGGGCCACATTGACCGCCGGGCTCTGGGGCATGTCCGCCGGAGCGTGCCGATAGCTCGCTGGCGAGACGATCGCTTTCATCTCGCCCTTGCCGATGCCAAGCTGCAGCTGGCTTGGCCCGATGTTGACCGACTTCGAGGTCAACACCAGCGTACCCTTGCGGCCGTAGACTTCCATCCGTATGCCGCTTGCATGGTGGGGCACACTCGCCACCTGCCATGAGACCTCGGCGCCGCTCCGAAGCACGCCCACGACCGAGACGGTGTCCGGTGCGTCGACGGGAAAGTCGTCGCCCGTCACCGCGTGCTTCCACATCTCGATACGCGTCGTGACCCGCGCGCTGACCTCAGCGAACTCGCCGAGGATATGGCACATGGCATCGATCGCATGCCCGCCCGGAATGGTCATCGGGTTGGCGCCGTTCTTCCGAATGCCCTGCCAGATGCGGCCGTCGCCGCGCTCGGGGATCGAGTCGACGATCACCCGCATGTTAACGGAGACGATGTCGCCGATCTCGCCATTGGCGACGAGATCGCGGGCGTACATGACAGCCGGATCACTTTGCGCCTGGAGGCCGACGAGGGTCGGCAGCCTGGCGGACTTCGCGGCATCCGCCATCTCTTTCGCCTCGGTCAGATGAGCGCCAAGTGGCCATTCGCAGCAGACTGGCTTTCCCGCGCCGATGGCGGCCAAGACCAGTTCCTTGTGCCAGGGCACGCGGACGACAACCGTGACAAGGTCGACCTCGGGATGCGCCGCCATCTGGTTGATGTCGTGGAAAGCGAGGTCGGCGCCGAATTTCTCCGCCGAGGCCCTTGCGGTCTCCGCGTGCGCTGTGCACACCGCCTTTAGCTCAAAATTCGGCAACGCCTGCAGGGCCGGCACGTGGGCGTTGGCGCCCCAGCCGCTACCGCCCGGCGTTACGGTGGCACCGACGATGCCAACCCTGATCCTGTCTGCCACGATTCTGTCCCTCGTTTTGTGCGGCGCCTGAACACTCCCAGGGAACGGAGGATAGCATTGCAGTGCAGGAAGTCCGCAAGGTGTTACCTGATCAATGACTTGATCCCGCACCGACCATCGCGCGGCGGAGCATGCACAGACAACCCTCGACACCCGAGGCCTGCCGACCTGTGCACGAACGCGGAACGTCGACGCGATGCTTCGGACAGCGGACATTATCGATGACAGTTGCTGTGCACATCATGACGGAACCGGTCGAAGTCGACTTTTGTAAGGCTCGCCTTCGGAAGAGGCAGGATCATAGTCGGAGTGATCTGAAACCTGCCATCCCGCAGCTGACGCGACGTGCCAAATCTATGGCCCGGCCGTGCGTCGCAAGGCGGAATGTTGAGCGGGGCGAACGTGAGAGCTGCATCAATGTATCAGACCTCTGGTGTGGAGCATTGATGCTCCGGGCCAGGATGGGTATCCGCGCGCATCCGACACTGACTAGCGGCTAGGCCTCGATGGGGCCATTTTGGCACCCAGTCTCTCGGTTGCGCCGGGCAGACCGTTCGTCCATCTCCTCATTCCATCTCGCAGACCTCGGTGGGGAAGCTGTTGAATCGATCGATATTTGACCCTTTCGAATTTGTATAGTTATCGAAGGTCACGTGAACTAGGTCGTGAACTAAACACCCAAGCCAAAGGTCCGTCAGATAACTGGATCGAGGCGGACGTAATCACTCGGGGATCGGGAACCTTCGCATTTTGTGAAGGATTTCGGATGCCGGCCGCTCGCTACGGCGCTGCATCCAGTGGGTTCAATGGCCTGGGATCGAGTACACACAGTGAATGATTACTACGATGGGCCGCGTCTTGGCATCGCAGACGTTGATGGTGTGCCACATATATACGAGGCTGAGTTCGACCACAGTTCTGACGAGTATGGCGACACATATTACGCTTCGCTTGTTGATGAAAACCTTATGGCGCTCGTTCTGGAAGACTGGGAAATTTGGGTGCGCTGGGACTCAGCCTTCAAACGGGGTGACGTTTCTGACGAGTCACATCCCGCCTTGCCGCAAGATCGCGAAAGACATGAGGCTCTCAAGATCGCAATTGGGGATCGCTTGAGGGTTGATCGTGCGCACGCCAAGTACCTGAAGGCACGCTTTGAAACATCACCTCATGACGGCGGCACAATTGTGGAGTGGCGCACCTCCGACGCCTGAAATTGAGTTTTCGACTTGTCGACTTCCGTAATTGTGAACGTTTGCGGATGCCGGCCATGACGACGGCGCGGCATGCACCGACGGCCGGCGTACGCAAATGGCCAATGGAGGAAATCGCGGGACGGGGACGGTGAGCGTGCGGCTGGCGCTATGGGGATTCGAGCGCCGCAGGACGCTGTCGTCGATGCTGGTTGATGAGCGGGAGGCAGCGCCCGGTCGAGCTGGGACCGACGGTTGGGGCGGATGGGCCATGGCGGCTGGCATACAACGGTGAAGATCGGTTGACGAAGCGTCAATTCTTTCGCTGATCCGGCGCACATCGGCGTGGCCGGACGCAACCAGCAGCTGAACGAGCTCGGTCAGCGTGCTCCCGTTACTCGTTTGACCCTTGGCGGGCATGACCGGGGCGACGGATCGGCCTAGAAGCCGATTTGCCCCCGGAATCGATGGGTCGAGCCAGTTAGCCCACGCGTCGCGTTCAAGCACAACGATTTGCCCTGCTTCATTTTGGTTGAGCGAGCGGGCGCCCCCAAAGGCTGGTCCATTCCGACGTCCGAAGGACCCCTAGCAACAGACCGAGTTAGCACGCGGAAAAGTTGCCTGGTAGGTACGAAGCAGAAGTCGCCCCGAACCGGAGCGCTGTTGGTGCGAGGTTGCGATCGCGCACAGCCGCGGACGCACGTAGGGAGCGACAGCGGCGGCGATATCCCGCTGCCGCTTTCGTAGCGCCAGGTGGTCTTTGTCGTCGACAGGAATGCTCGGCTTTACCCACTGCGTATTTTCATCCGAGCCCCCAGCGTTGGTTTTTGGCCTGTTGATGCCCACATCGCATCCAGCCTTATTGCTGCAAAGGTTTGCGCACACCTGTGAGGCCAGCGACGTAATGCTCGACAAACAACGAGCAGATCCGCGCCACGGGGCTCTGGTTGACAGTGCGGGTGAACGCGCCATCATGGTCACTAAGTCCATAAAACGAGACTGGGAGGAACAGGAATGTCGAAGACATACAGCCGGCGTGACACCCTCGCGGTCATTGCGAGCGCAGCCGCGTTTGCGCCACCGGTACGTGCCGCGGACTTCGATTGGAAACGCTACAGCGGCATCCAGGTGCGCTTCATGGTGTCGACGCACCCCTGGACAGAGTGGGCTCAGAAGCAGCTCGCGGGTCTAGAGGCGGCGACGGGGATCAAGGTCGGATGGGAAATCCTGTACGAAGATCAGTTTCGGCAAAAGCTGCCGCTGACGTTGCGATCTGACCCTGGCGCGGTCGATGGATTCTTCACGCTGCCGTCGTGGGACGCTGCCGCCTTTTCGCGCGCAAAGTGGTACCAGCCGCTCGATCAGTTCATCAAATCGGACCTGACCGCGCCGGATTGGGATTATGCTGATTTCTTTCCGAATATCCTAAAGATCCATAGCGCGGGCGGAGAACAAGTTGGTGTTCCCATCACGATAGAGTTGCAGACGCTGTTCTTCAACAAGAGCATGGTGGATGCGAAGCAAGTCCGCATTCCGAAGACGTTGGACGAAATGCTCGCTGCCGCGAAAGCGCTCGACGATCGAAAGAACGGGATCGCGGGCTACGTCACGCGGGGCGACGGCGTGCAAGCGGTATACACCATCGCTCCGTTCCTGTTCGCTTTCGGCGGCCGCTGGCTCGACGAGAAGGGCGAGCCTGAACTCGGAAGTCCGGCTTTCATCAGCGCGTTGAAGTTCTATGGGGAGATCCTGCGCGCGGCGGGGCCACCTAACATCGTGGGGATGCAGTGGAAATCATCCTATCCGCTCTTTCAGCAGGGGCGAGCGGCGATGTTCACCGACGCCACAAATTTCCTGGCCTACTTCAAGGACGCCAACCAATCGAAGATCGTTGATCAGATCGGAGTGGCTCCCCTTCCCGCCGGCCCGTCCGGCAGCCACAGCACGGTCATCTCGTGGGGACCGGCGATTGCTGCATCTTCCAGGAAGAAGGAAGCGGCGTGGTACGTGATCCAGCACCTCACGTCGAAAGCGATGTCAGCAGCTGCGACAGAAGCGACGCATCTGCCGCCGTCACGCCAGTCCGTCTACAACGACAGCGTGTTTGTCAGGTCGGTTCCGGCGGACATGATCGAGGCGATCAAGCAGGGGATCCCCACGGCGGTTCCGAATGGTGCGAACCCGCTCGTGGTTCAGGTTCCGGAGGTGCGGGCCGCGATCGGCACCGCGATCGTCTCCGTCTTGCAAGGCGGCAACGCCGAGGCCGCAGCCAACGACGCGCAGAAGCGGGTGCTGCAGATCCTCAAAGGGTGATCATCGAGCGTCGCTTCTGGCGCTGTTGGTTTGGTAGAATGTAGCCCGGTGGTCCGCATCGCACGCTCCTCAACACCGGGCCTCCGGCGGCAACTCCAGCGGTGGACACCTGACCTGCTGATGCTGCCTGCGCTCATCGCCATCGTGGTCGTGATGGCGTTCCCCCTCGCCTATCTCGTCTTCATGAGCGTGCATAAGTGGTCCATGATCGGCTACGCGCCGCCGAACTTTGTCGGATTGTCGAACTTTGCCGCGCTAGCCGCGGACGATCGGTTCGTCAATTCGCTAGGGCGCACCCTCTATTTCACAGTTCTCGGCCTTGCGACGAATATTCCGCTCGGTTTTGCGATCGCATTGCTCCTCACCGAAGAATTTCCGACACGCAGCCTACTGCGCGCCCTCCTGATTTTGCCGATGGTGGCCACGCCAGTCGCGATGGGGCTGGTGTGGGTCGTGATGCTCGATCCCTCCCTCGGTGTTGTGCGGTACCTGCTCGGCGTCGTCGGCATCGACAACCCGCCGCTGTGGCTCTCTGATACGGCGTGGGTTGTGCCGACACTCGTGGCGGTCGATGCGTGGATGTGGACGCCGATGGTCGCGCTCATATGCATCGCAGGACTCGCTGCCCTTCCGATCGAGCCGTTCGAGGCAGCGATGGTCGACGGCGCCTCGGCGTGGCAGCGGTTCTGGTACGTCACGTTGCCGTTGATGCTGCCGACCCTTGTCGTCGCGGCAATGCTGCGGGTGATGGATCTCCTGAAGGTGATCGACATCGTCTATGTCATGACCAACGGCGGTCCGGGGCACGCCTCGGAGACGATCAATCTCTATAACTATCTGGTTGCGGTCTCCTACGACAAGATCGGGTACGGCGCAGCAGTCGCGCTAGTGCTGTTCATGCTGGTGCTCCTGTGCACCGTCGCCCTCGCAGGACTGCGGCGGGCGCGTGCATGAAACGAAGCCGAACCCAGAGGATTGCTTACGCGTACCTAGCGTGGTTCGTCGTGGGCGCCTTCATGCTGCCGTTCATTTGGATGGTCCTTGGGTCGTTCAAAACCACCGTCGACTTCCTGAGCTACCCCCCGGTCTGGATTTTTCGACCCACCCTTGAGAACTATCGGCAGGTGTTCGCGGATAATGCGTTCGTCCGCTATGTGATGAACAGCTTGATCGTCGCCGCGGGTGCGACCGCCGTGGGACTACTGCTCGGCATCCCGGCTGCGTACGCCTTGGCGCGCTGGCGACGCACAGCGATGGGTATCGTGCTGCTCGCGGCCCGGATGGCGCCGGGGATCGCATTCCTGATCCCGCTGTTCGTGCTGTTCTTGCAGCTCCAGCTTGTCGGGAGCTACATTAGCTTGGTTGCGAGCCACCTCATCTTCACGTTGCCCCTCACGGTCTGGATGATGGTCGGCTTCATCGAGGCCGTGCCGGTTGAGATCGAGCAGGCAGCGCTGATCGACGGTTGCTCAATTCCGGGGCTCCTGCTGCGGATCGTCGTGCCGCTGACTGCGCAAGGCATCGCAGCTACCTCGATCCTATCCTTCATTGCCTCGTGGAACAACTTCTTGTTCGCGCTGGTGCTGGCCAACGAGCAGACGAAGACACTGCCGGTCGCGGTGCTCGGCTACATTGGCTACACGTCAATTCAATGGGGAACGTTGATGGCAGCCTCGTGCATCATCACGACGCCGGTCATCGTGCTTGCGTTGTGCGCTCAGAAGTACATCGTGAGAGGCTTGGTCGCGGGCGCGGTCACAGGGTGAGCTGACAAGCTGTGGCAAGCTGTCGTTCGGCGCGTTGCCTGTTGATCCTAGCCACAGATTTACTCTGTGCCGCCGTCAGCATGAGCCGGTCTGCCCTGGCTGTTAGATGGACCTGGTGCGGTAACGATTCTGCACCCACCAATAAAAGAGCCGGCGATGCAGAGATACCGAGCACGATATCACCGGTCCAAGCGCGTTCAGCAAACTCGGTCCGGTTTCACACACAAAAGGGGACTCCCGTGAAGGGCCGAGCGTTGGCAACTCCAGGTTCGGGTGTTTTCCCAGCCGGTGCGCGGGTTAGTGCCGATATGCCTCGTTGCGCCACGTCCTTTACGATGTGTCGCAAAACCGAGCGGGACAGCCTTGAGCTGCGTCAAGACCGGCGGGATACAGGAACAAACACGTTAAGCCGGGTCGCCTTTCAGCTCCTTAACAGCGCCGACGCTGGATCTTACGCTGCGCGTGGTGAGCTCGTTTGATCAGCTACTGCACCGGATAAGTTGGCTGCGCTGTCTGCGATAGCGAACGATGCGGTAAGGAGAGCATGAATGAGGCGGCTCACCCACCCCGTCAACATCGCCACCGCGCTCGCCCTTAGCGTCGCACTCGTGGCGTATATCGCCCTCAACTCTCCTATCTTCCAGACATACGTGCGAGTTGCGCCTGACGCTTCTCCGGCGCTGGCGGGCAACACGCCCCCGCTTGAAACTCCCGTGGCGCCGGTTCCGCAGCCGATAGCGAACAGCGCGGAACAGCGGGGCATGGCAGTCGGGCGGCAGCCTTGCAGCAATCCCAACGCGCTGGGCGTCACACGCACGGTCGAAGTCGACACAGCAGGCGGGCCAGGCTTCGGTTTTGCGCAGTACAAGGCGTACGACTTTCTGCTTCTGAACGAGGTGGTGCTCACCTTCGACGACGGACCTTGGCCCGGCAATACCGGCAAGGTGCTCGACGCTCTGGCGCAACATTGCGTCAAAGCCACGTTCTTCCCAATCGGCAAGCACGCGCTGTGGCATCCGGAGATCCTGAAAGCGGTCGCCGCGGCGGGCCACACGATTGGTAGCCATACCTGGTCGCATGCCAACCTCAGGAAATTGAAGGGCGATAAGGCGACGGAGGAAATCGAGAAGGGCTTCAGCGCCGTCAGGCTCGCGCTCGGCGCTCCTCCGGCTCCATTCTTCCGGTTCCCGTACCTGCAAGATCCCAAGGATCAGATCGCCTACCTCGGGTCGCGCAACATTGCCATCATCTCGCATGACCTCGACAGCGTCGACTTCAGGATGCACAAGCCCGAGGATGTCATCAAATCGGTCATGACCAAGCTGGAAAGGAAAGGGAAAGGCATCATCCTGATGCACGACTTCCAGCGGGCGACCACAAAAGCCATGCCGGATCTGCTCAACGAGCTGAAAGCGAAGGGCTACAAGGTCGTGCACATGAAGGCCAAGACGCCGGTGGCAACGCTTGCCCAGTGGGACGCCGCCGCCAAGAATGAGGCGGCGATCGGCACCGTGCCCGCAATCAGTGTGGTGCGCACAGTCGAAGACGCGGTCATCGCGCTTCCGGCGAAGGCACCTCAGACGAAGTAGAAGTTGCTGGCCGCCGCACAGGTAGCACTGCCGAGCCGGCCGCCAACTTAGCGCGCGGAGGGAGGCGCAGGAATAGTGGCCGCGCCGCCCGGCAGCGGTAGGGTGACGGCGGCGGCGGGGGCATCGCAGTAGCATGCTCGTCTGCGGAAAAGGCGGTGGCGCAGGGAACGATCGCTCACTTCGGCAGATACAGCGTCAACGAGGCAGACAAGACGATTATCCTTCACATCGAAACGAGCACGTTTCCCAACTGGAACGGGGTCGAGCAGAAGCGGCCCCTCACTCTCACAGGTGACGAACTGCGGTGGCTGCGTCTGGCGGCGGAATCAGGCGAGATCGTGTTGAAGCGAGCCAAGCAGGTGGCCAGGAAACTTGTCCCATGCTGTCGCGATGTCGGACCTCTGGAGCCGGCCCAAGCCCCGCTGTTCTGCTCGTTCCCGGATGTTCCGGTTTCGTCGTTCGCAACGGCACTAACCACTACAAAGAGCGGGCAATTGCAGGCGGCGGATTACTTCGTAGTCTTTGTGGATTCCTTAAGTCGTCGTCAGCTGACGGATTGCCGTGCCTAAAATAGTTAGCGCACTCCTCGGGTGCAAACAACCTGACGAGTTGCCGGTGAGCTTCAGGAGCCGCACGACAGTGCGTGCTGCACCTTTGCGCAGCGCCGCCTTCAGCTTCGAGAACGCCTGTTCGATTGGGTTGAGGTCCGGCGAGGAGACCTGCCGCGCCGGGCCCTGACACTCCCGCACTTGACCCGCAGCGGACTAACGGCCCAAGCTTTAGGCGTGAATTTTGTGCGGCGCAGTTGGCGTGCGAAGCCGATGGCAGCATAACCAACAGGGAAGTGCGAAGGCGTCCCGCACCTTCCTGCGCGTCCCCTCAGTGAGCCCGGGAGCCACGGTAGAACCCTGGCTACGTCCGAGAAATAAACCAGAGATGAGCGACCATAACTCTGAACCACGCATGCTACAAAGGACTTTGGCCCAGCAGACCTCGGGTTGTCGTTGCAAACCGACGCGCCTCATAGGCCGCCTTGCCCCGGATGACCAGCCGAAGGCAGGCCACCACTTCCTTCTTGTGCACGTCGAGACCCGCGCACCTTCTGTGCAATGTCTTCATTCGCGCTCTCCTCGGTGGTGCCGTCGGGCCGCTTCACCATGGGGCTCGCTCGCCCAAATGAACCGGGTCGCGAGCCTGGCGATGTCACCCATAATCGTGGCGAGGATCAACTGGCGGTGACGATCGGCAAACCGTTTGCAGTCGGCCGCTTCGCCGTGACACGCGGCGATTTTGCAGCGTTCGTCGCGGCCACGACGCTCAAGACCGATGGCGGTTGCTGGGCCTATTCCGGCAGCGAATGGGAGTTACGGCCTGAGCGCAATTGGCGCTCACCGGGCTTCACACAGGACGATACCCACCCGGTCGTCTGCGTCAATTGGCACGATGCCAAGGCCTATGTGGCTTGGCTGTCATCAACCACAGGCAAGCAAGCCCTACCGGCTGTTGTCGGAGGCCGAGCGCGAATACGCCGCGCGTGCGGGCAGCACAACGCCATGGGGATCGACTGGGGCCTCTACAAGGCAATGTCTTGGACTGGACCGAGGATTGCTGGAACGCAAGCAACTCTGGCAACCCACGCGGCAATCGCGCCGCCAACATCGCCCGCGCACGCCAGCTGCTCGGCGCTGCCCCGCGCATCGTTGAGCATGAAGAGCAGAAGGCCGCTGCCTCCGATGAGCCGCGCGTCCTGCCCTGCCCATGCTTCCGCTGTGACGGCCGGATGATCGTCATCGAGGTTTTCGCACGCGGCTGCGAGCCGACATATCGGCCAACGCCGATCAGGATCACTAGTGCCAGAGTTAACTGAATCCACGAACTTGCTACTCACTAAGTACGTTGTCGGCCCACGCAACAAGTGCCACCAAATCCGGAGGGGTGACGAAGCGAGCATTTTTTCCATCAATGTCAGACTGGGCGACCGCACGGGCCAGCGAGCAAGCCGTTCATATGTGGAGGGGGATTTTATGCTGTATCGTTTTGGGAATTGTCTCAGATAGCGGAGGCCAACCAACTGGCACGACCGCATTCATAACAGCATCCTTCATCAAGGATACAGCCTCTCCAAGTAAGAAGATCTGAACTTCGTGGCCGGCTTCGGCAAATGCATTCGCATGAAGGAATGCAAAAGCTGCTTTTGTGGGATCATCTGAACCCCAAGCGCTCTTGACCAGGATTTTCATGCGGGTCTCCCCGATGTTCTTGCAACGTTAACACACACCTCAAGTCGCGCCGTTGTTGCAGATCTTTCTCCTTCACGTCGGCCGTTGCAAGATATCATGCTTCCAGAGCGCAATCGACCATGGCCTCGGTTACCTCGTCGGCCGGGCTGGCAGAGCGGGTGAGATTGTGAAGCCAAGGCCTTTGCGGCTTTGACAGTCTCGAGATGGGGGGCTCGTGGCAATCGACGGGACTACGCGGCGCGCCACGCTCGATCGGCTACCGGAGGAGTGAGGCGCCCTCAAGTTCACAGAGACCGCAAACTCGATGCCGCGCTTGCCATTTCGAGGTCCTACTGTGCGCGCGCTGTGCCTGAGTGGCGTTTTGTGTGCGCCTCAACTAGCTGGACGAACTCTGAGCAGGATCTGCCATGGATCAGGGGCTCCTCTGCCTGCGCCCTGCAGGCTTTACTAATTCTGTCGATCTCACCCGCCGGGAGATGCGCGATTATGGATTTTATCTTACCGCTTCTGATGGTCGCCTCGAACACGAATTGTACAGGAGCGACCCCAATGACCTGGTAGAAAGATTCCGCCGCTGCTTCGTCCCATGTAACCCTATCGCCAGACACCCGATGATGGTTGAGCGCATAGTCTTCGCGCGTCCAGATTTCCGTGTTGATGAACCACGTCAGTTCCTCCCTGTTCGCGGTCTTCCAGCCCGTGACGTTTAGAATGAACGCGTCGGCCGCAAACAACGCCATTGCTGCATATAGATTTGCGACGTGTTCTGCGTCCATCAAGGCCTGAACAACCGCCAAGGGATCGGGCTCGGGGCCGACGGCGCTTCCTGTGTTGACGGAAGCGGGGAGAACCCCGCAGATGCCGTAACTGGTGAGTAAGACCAGCAGTACGAGTAGAAGCTGCAAAGCCTTCATCACACGGCGCATTGAACAAACGTCCTGGTCGAACTCGGCAGGGTTTCCGTTGTGAACATGTGCAGCAAAGTGCCCGGTTGCACTCACTCGATGACCTCGTGGGCACGGCGAGCGGGAAACGCCCCCTGTTCTTTAGCAACGCCAACGAGGATATTGGATGTCATCTTGCCAATAGCCTTGCCGCCTTTCATGAGTGGGGCCATCTGCTGACGTACACGGGCAAAGAAGGCGTCTCGTAAACTGGAATTGGGTCGCATCCGTCATGAGGCGATCTCCTCCCGCTTGTACTCACTGCGTCGGTTTCATCACGTTCTGTACGACATACTCGCCGACGCGGCGTCCCATGTCCGTGCCCACTACCGTCGAGAAGCGATAGTGGAAACCCGCCCAGATCCGTGCGTTCGAGACCTCGTCGCAGAATGCGTCAAGGCTAGTCCAGCGATGTGTGACGCCAGGAGCCGTTGAGCTGGTCATCGACATCTCTGGGACTGTTTTTGACCCCAACACGGCCTGGATTATCGCGGCGGCAGCGCCGGCGTTGATGCAGTGCGCGCAAGGGTATTCCGGGTGCATCGGTGTGTTGTCGATTGGCTGCCAGATGGCGTCGCGAGGTGTGACCGAGCCCGCGTCAAGTCCGCCGTTGCGGATCGCGGTAATTGGTCGCCACAGCTCATAGTGATACTTGGCGTCGAACACCGCCACGTAAGCGTCGGTTAACGCGATGGCATAGAGTGCCATGAACCGCGCGCTGTCGACGACACTCATCTTCTGGCTGATTATGAGCTGGCGCGGGAGCTGGTGATAGGGCGCTGGTCCCACCGCCAACCAGAAGCGTGCGGTCTCGGTTTGCTGGGGCGAACGCTCGGCGCTCGTCTTGCCCCCATAGATCCTGATCTCGTTGTAATCGGCAACCCATTCTTTGCTGTCGAGTGCCGGAGGACGGCCAGGCCGGAATTGTGACGGCGTTGCCAAAACGAACGGCTTCATGGTGGCCAACGCCCACCCTACCGTGACCGGCGTCGGAATGTAGGCGCCTGGCTTGGTGTTCGGCCGATATCCATCTGGGGCAGTCGCCCCATCACTTTCCCGCGCCAGGAGGACTTTTTTTGCGACCACCTCGCCGAGCTTGACCCCCTCCGCTTTCGATTGGCCATCGGCAATCGAACCCAAATAGCTCGTCAGCATGGCCTTAATATCGCTGCCGACCTCTAGATGCAGCGCGCTGAGCATCGTTGCGGCCGCCGCGGCGGCGGCTGCTTCCCGCGAGGTCGTCGGCGCTGCCATGAGCTCGACGAGAAACTGCCGATAGCGCCCATCGATGGCATTGACCGCATCGAACATGGCAATGCTGACGAGCGCCGCCTCCCGCTGGCTTTGGGGCGCCGGCGTTGCCCGTGCAATGACGCTTACCGCCTTGGCATCCCAATCGGCGATGACATTGGCCGAGGCGGATAAGCTGGGACATGCGAGCGCAAGCCCCAACAGGAGATTTTGGAGAGGTACTGACATGGGTGTCCTCCCAACTTCTGGGCAACCATTGCAAAGGTTTAGGTTGCCGGCAGTTCTTGGACTCGAGAATCACGTAGCGAGCGCGCCGAGACCGCAGAGGTGTAGCGAACTCATTGATGTGCCCGGAACGGGTGGCCCAAGAGCTCGCCCAGCATCCCTGCAGGCCCCAATTTCGGCTATGCGAGTCGCGACACCCTGTTCATTTCCCGACAAAATGATGGATAATGCCAATGTCGGAGACATCGAGGTCATGGCCAGCCTGAAACTCTTGCGAAAGACGATCGCTGCGGGGTCTGAAACGTCGACCGCCTTGCCAGCGGGGCTCGCCCGTGCGCTCACGTGGTTGCGAGCCAACCTGAACGAGCCCGTTCACCTCGACCACCTCGCGCAAATTGCTGATGTCCACCCGCGCACGCTCGAAAGACACTTTCGCAGGTTCCTCGACACCACGCCTCATGGATGGGTACGCCGCTTACGGCTTGTCCGCGCTCGGCAGGAGTTGATCAACGGCGATAGAGAGACGTCGATCACCTGTGTCGCGCTGGCCAGCGGGTTTAGTCAGCTCGGCCGGTTCGCGGCCCAGTACCGCGAACATTTCGGCGAGCTTCCGTCACAAACGTTGAAGCGTGTGAGCGGGGGCTTGCGCGACTGTGAGGACCCGCCCGACGAGGCTTTCCGCCTCACCTGGGGTGCGCTGCAGGCCGCTTTCACCGTGGCTCCCGGAGAATGCAATAGAGCTCTTGATGAGGTCGCGCGTGCGCAAGAACTGGCCCCCACCTATGCACTCCCCAAAGCTATAGCGGCATGGTGTTGGGCGCAGCGTGCTGCGCAACGCTTCGGATCGACGCCCGAAGAGGATCGCGCACGCGCGTGCTGGTTGGCGGACGAGGCGACCAGGCTTTCGCCCCGGGACGCCATGGTGATGACGCTCAGCAGTGGTGCACTGACACTGTCGAAACGCCTCGACGAGGCCGAGCTCCTAAACGAACGCGCGTTGGCACTTGACCCGTGGTCCGCATGGGCTTGGGTGCGTCGGGGGTGGTTGTCGGCATACCGCGGCCACGGCGATGAAGCAATCCGGGACCTGCGCACCGCCCTGCATCTGATGCCGTTCGAGCCGCTCAGATCATTGGCGGTCATCGGTATTGGCTGCGGCCACTTTGCTGCGGGCCGCTTCGAGCAGGCTGCCATTTGGGGTCTCAGCGGGCTGGAGACCAACCCTGATTCCTATTGGGGGGCGCAGATCACCATCGCGGCCTCGGCGCACGGTGGCGCGAGGGCGGAAGCGCGCCGAACCGCGCGCCGGCTGCTCAAAAAGGATCCGGAGCTAACCATCTCGGAGGTCGAACGGGCTTGGCCGTTGCCGCCAGCGCTCGTTGCCCGCCTTTGCGATGGCCTCGCGATCGCTGGCATCCCTCGCAAGTGAGGCGGTACTCCAAAAGCCCTGCCCCAGGGCGTCTTTGGCTCTGTTGCTTCGCAGTGCACGAGCCAATGTCTCTGCTGGGTCACGGGCAGACGAAACCGCCACCCTCCCGGCAATCACGGGAGCGCCACCGCTCTACCCCCAGCAAAGGACCAGCATCGTAGATCCTCGGCAATTGTCGCTTCGTGCCAATACCGGCTGTGAGCGTTCGCAACAAGATGAGGGCGCAGGACTTTCGAATGCGACCGTGCGAAGCGAGCTAGCCGAACCGTTCGCACACGATCTCATGCGCTGCCAGCACATCGCGGTCGATGGTCGGCACGAAGCCCGCTGAAAGCACCAGCTCGCCGTCAGAAAATTGCAGCGGCTCCGCGAATAGCCGGAGCTTCGGTTTCAAAAACCCATTGAACTCGCCGGCATTGTCGATGGTGACGCTTGCAATGCAAGCCTCCATCCAGCACCCGAGTTCGCTCGAAAGCCCATCCCCTAGCACCGGCTGCATGCCAAATTGGCGCACCGTATCGAGCGCCTCCCGCAGCAGGTCGAGGCCGCCAAAACGTTTGAGCTTAAGCTTGCAGAAACCCACGTTGCGAATGCCGGCGGCGCGCTTGACATCCGCCAGCGTGCAGATCGGCTCATCCAGCATGATGGGAACAGTGGAGACCATGGCCGCACGAGCGTTCGCCTCCCAGTCCTCGGCACGGCACGGCTGTTCAAACAGTTCGATTCCCGACGGCTCCAGCCCGGCCGCAAAGCGACACGCATCGGCTTCGGTGTAGGCGCGATTGGCATCGATCCGCATCGTGGCCCGACCGGCAATCGCCCGCTGGATGGTTTTGACGCGCTCGAGATCGGCGACCGCGTCCTTGCCGACCTTGATCTTGAACGTGCGAAAGCCGTCCTCGAGCAGCCGCTCGACCTCCACCTCGATTTCCTTTGGCGTAGCGCTGTTGAAAGGCGTGAGCAGAGGCAGCCTCACGTCGCGATCGATCCGTAGCAGTGGATGCTCCTCCAGCATCTCGATCGCGGTGAGCAGCGCCGTCGCCGCGACTTTGCTGGCAGCCGCATTGCCCGCCACCGTCGCCTTGGCCTCGCCTGTCGTTTTGCCGATCAACGCTGCGGCCTGCTCCCGGCAGAATGCCCAGCCGCCTTCGCGCGTCTCGCTGCTGGAGCCCGGCGAGATGTGCCCTTCGCCCCAGCCGATCCGGCCATCGCCATCCCGCACTTCAAGGATGATCGGCTCGAATTCGGTGAACGTGCGATAGGAGAGCACGTAAGGCCGGACCAAGGGCAGACGGACTTGTCGCAGCGTGAGCTCGTGCAGCTTCATCGTCTCACCCACACGCCCGAAACATCAGGCGATTCGCTCATGCCCCTTGATTTGCGTGCGATGCATGACGCGCCGCGCATCGGCATCGAAGGGGTCGCGCCTGTGCAGCACCGAGAGATTGTTCCACATCAATAGGTCGCCCACCTGCCATTCATGGCACATGGCAAATCGCAGCTGCGTTGCGTGCACCCACAACGCGTCAAGCAACGACTCACTTGCCGCAACCTCCATGCCGACGATGTAGCTGTTCGGCCGACGGCCGAGGAAGAGTGCCTTGCGCCCGGTCATGCCGTCGGTGCGCACCAGCGGATGCCGCGCGCCCACAGTCTGGCGGACGTCGGTTACCTCCTTATAGCCCTTGCGCAGCATGCCGGCGCTGTTACGTGAGGCGTCGTGGACCGCCATCTTGCCTTCGATGGCGGCCTTCAGCGCCGCCGGCAACGCCTCATAGGCGGCGAACATGTCGGCAAAGTGGGTGTTGCCGCCGCCATCGTGTGGCACCTCCAGCGAATAGAGGACGGCGGCCTTTGGCGGCACATCGATATAGGTCATGTCGGCATGCCATACAGCTTCGCCGGCGCCGAGATTGCCGATCGGCTTGCCATTGGCGACGACGTTGGAAATGACGTTGATTTCCGGGAACTCCTTATTAAACGGCTCGCCATACGGATTGGGCCCAGGCGGATCGAGCTCACCAAACTGCCGGCTGAAGGCAAGTAGCTGGGGGTCAGAGAGCCGCTGCCCTCGCGCCACAATCACCAGGCGCGTCTGCCAGGCCTCTTCGATTGCCTCCAAATCCGCGCCAGTCAAACGTTCGGCCAGATCAATGCCGCCGATCTGCGCACCGAGTGCCGCGTCAAGGTTTTTAATAGATACCGCCATCGGTGCGCACCTCGAAAGATCGATCCCTGCTCCAAGGTAGAGTTTAGCGGAGCTCTTGCTGGAGAAGAAGGCATGCGCCAGGGCCGCGGCGCTATCAAAATTCCCAATCAGTTAGCGGTCGCTCCCGCCGCCTTGAGGACCAATGCCCAGCGGGCCACTTCGCTCTCCACCAATCTTTGTAGTGCCTGTGGTGTGCGCTCCCTCTTGTCTGGAATTAAAGAGCCAATTTGGAGCAACCGCTTGGTCGTCGCCTCGTCATCAAGCGCTTTGACTACTGCGTCGTTCAACTTGGCCTGAATATCAGGTGGCAAGTTCTTAGGAGCGAAGATCGCGTTCCAGGCCGACACCTGGAACTCGGGTAGTCCGCCCTCTTTGGTTGTTGGCACGTCCTTGACTACGTCCGAGCGCTCCGAGCTCGCAATTGCCATGGCCTTGATCGTCCCCGCCTGGATCTGCGAGACGACAGCGGTGAGGGAGATGCAGGCGAAATCGACCTGGCCAGCGACAATGTCATTGATTGCTGGACCAGCGCCGCGATAGCCGACGCGGGCCGTCTTTGTACCCATGATGGAGTGTAGCAACGTGCACGTGGTGTGCATTTGCCCCCCGGCGCCCCCATGTGCCTCGTTCACCTTGTCCTGATTGCTCTTAACGTAGTCGACAAACTCCTTGAGATTGTTGGCAGGAAAATTCTTCTTGGTAACAATCACGATTGGCAAACCGGCCGTCATACCTATGGGCGTGAAATCCTTGACTGGATCGTACTTGAGGTTGGGATATTGCGACGGCGCGGCGCCGTGCGTTCCCAGGTTGCCCATAATGAGAGTGTAACCGTCAGCCATGGCTTGCGCCACGCGCCTGGTGGGGGTTGTCCCGCCGGCGCCGGCATCGTTCTCTATGATGATGGACCGACCGAGTGTCTTTGCCATGTGGTCGCCGACAATGCGCGCAATTACGTCCGTGGACCCTCCGGCCGCGAACGGTACGATCAAGGTGATGTTGCGCTCAGGGAAATCGGCCGCTGCCGGGAGGACCCCTGCAAGTAGTGCAGTTATTCCAATTACTGACCTTATGGCACCGGCGAGCGGTAGTTTTGCCATGGTAAGTGCGCTCCAGTCTGGGATGCAACGAGGCATGAAGCAACTTCCTGGAATCGCGCTAACGCAGCTCATTGGGCAGCCGCTTAACAGCAGCCAACATACTCCGATTATCGGCCTACTGGGAGGCAGCAGTGAGACGACTGCAAGGCCGCCCCCGAATCCCAGGGCAGCTAAGGTCTTGGTCGTGTGATAACGCGCCGGAGGGGGTATCGCCGGCCCGCGACAGGTGGGATGCACTCTAAATCCCTCATTACTGATCGGGCGGGATGAACGGTGGCGCTGCGCCTAACGGGCTGGCTCAAGGACCACCACTGCTTCTTGGCACGTGACAGCAGTTTCGTTCCCCTTGGCCTCGGTAGCGTTAGTGGTCTTCGCTACCGGGGCTTTGTCGTCACCAGCTGCCCGCAGCGGCAATTTCTAAAGTCGGGTTAGGCGGGAACAGCTGCTCGCGAAGCTGAAGGCGAAGGCGCGGGCCTAGACCGGGGTCGAGGCGGCGCTTCCGACCTACTCGATTGGTCGAGCCCCTTACGCTTCACAATCGACAGCAGCTTGATTGCCGCACCGGTGGGATGTCGCTCAAGAATACCGGGGAGATACTCAAGACGACTTTCGGTCGCTGAGCACCGCGCGCGCTCGCAGACGAGCTGATTGATGCATTGATACGGGCGAAGCAATCGAAAATAGTCAGCCAAAGCCCCGCACTCCAAACGCACATGTGGTTTCCATGCAGAATCTGCGACCTGAGGCTGCATCACCGTCTGCTCTGAAAGCCAGAGCAAGCTAGTCCAATGCCAAGAAACATTGAAGTTCGCAGGTTGATTGATCGCAGCCTAGGGCGTGAAATGGCCCAACTTGGCTTCGCGCGCGAACGACTGAACATGTATCGCCTGGGGGGAGAGGGGAGAATAACTGGGGTCGTTACATTTAGAAAAACCTTATAGAAAGGGACCAGAGTTGGGACTATTCTCCAAATATCGGAGTTAGGCACGAAGATATAAATCGTCTACTGCACGACGTTTGCGATGATCTAACAGAAGAAGAACGAACATTGAACCTTCTAGTCGCTCCAATTCTAACTAACATTGGTTATTTGATGCCTGAGCGTAAATTCAAGAGGTGGTCGTTCCCGTTTGAACAACCGCCCCAAGGGGTGACAGCGCAGATGGTGAACGCGATCAATACATTTGGCATGCCCTTCATTGACACACATTCCAGACCGAAGGCATTTCGGAAGGCTCTGGAGGATGGGTACGTACACTTTGATCAATCAGGATCTATATCTTCCCGCTCTTTACATTGTGGAAGGGGAATTTGCTTTAGCAGAAGCTTTTCTGAATGAGGCCGTTCGCAAGAGAAGCGCTCGATTCGACCCGGAAGCGCGCTGGTATAGGAATTTCGCCCTGAAGCTTCAGGCAATGATCCCCACCTAGCCATCCTCGTTTGAAGGGACGACGAGCGAGCGTTCAGGCGGTGCCCACGCAGTAGTTCTAGCAACCAATAGAGCCCAGACGTGCACGTAACAAACGATCGATCCATAACTACCGATCCGTCCGAAACCTCACATTGCCAATAGAAGCCTGCAGTGTGTTCGTGGGTGCGAACGGTGTTGGCAAGACCAATCTCTATAGAGCACTCGCGCTGCTTCGGTCCGCAGCAGAGGGCTTAATTACACGCGCCATCGCCGAAGACGGTGGAATCGAATCGGTGCTGTGGGCTGGTGTTCGTCTGAAGGGGTTTCCCGTTCGGTTGGTGCTCAAGGCGCGCTTTGGCGAAGCGGGCAACGAGGCAGACGAGGCAGACGAGGCAGAGCTTACACATTCGTACGAGATCCAGGTGGGTCTGCGTGAGCCGTTTGAGGCCGCATTTACTACCGAACCCCTCGTGAAGGAGGAGCGCCTCACGGTTCGCCAAGGCAAGCGGGACGTGACCATGATGGAACGCAGAGGGCAGTTGGTGACCCTGCGCAACGAAGATCTTCGTCCCGTGCGCCCAGAAGATGGGGCGCGAGAAAATCACAAGCATGCCGTGCTGCCCTCAGAGACCGCACTAGCATCCTTCCGAGATGGAGCGCGCTATCCCGAGCTTGAAGCAGTTCGTCGCGCGTTTCTGGACTGGCGTCTCTATCATGATTTTCGGACTGATGCGCAGTCCCCAGTTAGAAAACCTTGTCACGCGATAACAACCCTTACCCTATCGCACGATGGCTACGACTTAGCGGCTGTGCTAGCAACATTGTTTGTCATCCGAGAGGCCACCGTAGAACTCGCCAAAGCGATAGACGACGCCTTTCCTGGAGCGCGACTAAGCGCCAGCGACGAAGGAAGCAGATGTGTCTTCAGCCTCAAGTTTCCGGATATGCCGCGCGCTTTTGGGCCCATGAATTGTCAGATGGAACGCTCAAGTATCTTTGCCTGCTCGGTGCGCTCATGGGTTATCGATTGCCGTCGCTCATTGCCTTGAACGAACCAGAAGCGAGCTTGCATCCCTCATTGTTGGGCCCGTTAGCGCGGCTGATAGCTGGGTCCGCCAAACACACCCGAATTTGGATCGTCACGCATTCAGATTTCCTCGCAGAGGCCTTGCAACAAGAGATAGGCAAGCGTGCGCGGCGTGTCGTCAAGTTCGATGGTGCGACATCGATTGAGGGGTTGAAGGTATCCGGGGGATTTCAAGATGATGAGGACGAATGAACATGGCGCTTAGATCTGGTAGTCCATGTCAAGCCTGAACCAGGTGACAATGAGAGAGCGGGCAACCTGCTCGCCAAAATAGTGACCTCGCACAATGATAGCGTTCTTCAGATGGTATTTTATGCGAAGGCGCCTGAAACCCGTCGTCAGCGCCTTGCCAGCGCGGCTAGCAAGTCCTTCGCCGCGAAAGACTACTGCACATTTGGGCAAGCAAAGCGGGTGATCGAGGACTTAAACCTCCCGCCGCTTATCCAACCATACGCCTACGTAGCGGTGTGCCATCAGAGCGAGTTGGAGAAATTTCTTCATCTATCCGCGGACGACTACAAACGGCTGAGAGCGGATCTTGTAGACTTGTTCAACCTAAGCAGCCCTGACTTCAAGATCAAGGATTTGCTCAAGGAGCGGTTGTACGACCAGGGAAACTCCGCGCACGTGTCGCTCGCCGGAGGGTATACGATCGAAGGGCATGGGGGCGGTGGAACGGATGGAGGGCGTGGGAGCGGGGCTGGATAGCCAATAAGATGTGAGCGCCGCGTTCAGTTGGGGGGATCTGCGGGTTATCGGAAGTACACTCGCTTCAAGACTGGGCGTTGGCTCAACGATTTCATTTTAGCTCTTCTTGGCGCTTTCATCGCGCTGTTCGCCGTACACAAGGCTGGGTGGGTGGAGTCCGTTTCCATCCCCGGTGCAATCATCGGGTGGCTTCTCCTGATTGCAGTATTGGTGAGGCTCGGGTGGCTTTTCGCTCAGATATTTCGCTCCCGTCGTTGGTAGTAACGGCATGCCTCAGACTAACTGGAAGCGCGGCCTATTTAGGACATGGTTAGTAGCCTCAGCACTGTGGATTAGTCTTATTCTGTACTTCGTAATGACGGATTGGCTTAGGCGCGGCGACGTATCAACAGATAGCATGCTCATGGGTTTGGCTCTGGGCTTAGGTGCGCCTATGGCGTTTTGATCTCAGGGCTATCGGTCATATGGATATGGCAAGGGTTCGGGAATCGAAGCTAGGAGAGTGCGGCAATGGCAGTCAAAATTCCATATTCTAGGGCCAAGAGCTTGATCGAAACGTATGCGGAGATACTTAGGACATTACATTTCGATGTCAGCACACAAGCCCAAGAAAAGAGATTCATAGAACTACTGATCAAGCGAGGCCCACTACCCGAGGATCATTACTTGATACCAGTAGACCAGGATAATCTGGTGGAGCTAGCAGATGTGGAGTGGGCGAAGGAGAGAGTCGGAAAAATTAGATTGGAGATACTTGCTAGGAGGAAATAGCTGATCGGGCAGTGAGGGAAGAGGATCCCACCGCCGCGCAAATCAGATTCGGATGCCTGAGCGGCAACGGGCCGGGTGTGCGATGGCGAAGGGATACTCCAAGGACCTCAGGATGCGGGCGATTGCGATCGTTGAAGCGGGCTAGAGCGCACGGGAGCGCGGGCGCGCCAACAAGTGGGCTCACCGGGTGATCCAACAAGCTCGCCACCTCAGGCAGCCAGCCCTGCAGACCACGGATCGATAAAGCGATTTTCCTGCGCTATGAGTTAGCGCAGCGCAGTAAGATAGGCAGCAAGCATTCCTCAGGCGGTTGCGCTAAGATTGCTCCGGGAACGCCGTGCACGGCAGATGTTCAGGTTCACCCGCACACCATCCTGGCATCAGCAAAACCAAGCTGTACGGCGTTCCTTGGGGTTTGGGGCTATGCGTGTATTGTTACCATTAGTGGTCGCGTTGAGCGTCTTTGCCTGCTCACGAGAACCTCAGACCGGAGTACACGCTGCCTTTAAGGCGTGTTCCAAGGGAGTCCCCGCCAATTTGGACAACGAACAACGGGCGGTCTTGATAGAGCGGTGCATGCTCAGCAGAGGTTACACGATCGCTGTCCGAGCCCAGTAGAGCAGCTGCGGTGTTGAACATAAGCCGCGTTGACGTAATCCGCCGCTCCCGATGCGGGACCTCCAATACGTCGTTCGCGAGGAACTCAAGCGGACCTTGCGACACAAAGCGAACCAACAAGCGCGCTATGTCAATTGGGCAGCCCCTGCAAGCCAAGATCGCCGTGCTGGGAAAGTAGCCAAAGCCATCATTCCAAAGCGCTTCGCCAGAAATACGCTATACAGGGTCGCGAACTGGTATAGAGAATTGATCTTTCGGGGGAGAGCGTGGCGTAGGATTATCATCTTCTCCATGCAGAGGGTCACCCCCCACCTCCCTGGGGGTTAAAAGTACCTTTACATATGTCCTCTTGCGTATACGAGGAGCGGGTTTCTTACATTCTTACGTCTTAGCTCTAAAAGATAAGGGCCCCTGAAAAAGCCAGCTGGGGAAAATCCGGGGCAGGGCGCTGCCCCAAAGATTATTGAACGGTGCTTACTAAATAAATCCAGCAGCCAAAGCTTCATTTGTGGAAACGCCCTCTAGTGTCTCGCCAATTCTTTGCAGCGTGAGCGCTAGCCAACTGTGGCGAACGTGTAGTTATGACGTACCCTCGCCATTTTTTAGGTATTTGGCAAAGCACCAATATTTATAAATAGGTTGTTACCAGGAATGTGAAGTTTGGAGCCTATTAGAAATGCTTCCTCTCCATTTCGATGGTTTAAACCTAAGACTAAGACGTAAGAGCGGGACCCAAGTGAGCAGGAAAAAGGTGATCCTAATCAAGCTACCCACTTCCCTAGTGGAACAGCTGGACGAAGCAGCCGCAGTGCTGAACCTCACCCGCGTGGATGTGATACGGCGTTCCCTTATGAGGGACTTGCAGTATGTAACTCACGAAGAACTCGAGCGAACACGACGATACATACAGAACCAGCAAAAGCGCTATCTGGAGTGGGCGGCCCTCAAAGCGAAAATCGCCCTGCTGGAACGGTAATCGTTTATTGGATGGGTATTGGGCAACCGTCTCCACACGCTTTGCCGTGGCCAACGACCGGGCGTTGGCGGCGCAGGAATACTGGGCAGCGATTACCTTTGCCTCCCTGTCACCCGCTGTGCGACCTTCCAAGGACCATCAGCCCATGCCCACTTCCGAAAGCAGTACTTGGGCCATCACTTGCTTCCTGTAGTGGGCACAAGGACCCCTGTAAAGTTATCCACAGCTACTCATGAAGCGCGCCGCTCTGAGATCCTGAGGTGCAATGAAACTACCGAGAATGTTGGGATATTAGAATAATTAGATGTGGCGCAACTGCGCGCGGTGCTGTGAATTTGCCCCAAATGCTGCGACTCAGCGAATCGGATAGCCTTGCGTGCAAAGCCAGCACAATGGGTGACCACATGCCCACACAATTGTTGACCAAAGAGCAAATCGACGCACATCTGGAAAAGTTAGACCGAAAAATAAAAGAGTTAGAAACCAGCAATATACTTGACACAATAGATGAACCTAAGCGAATACAGGAGCCGCCGAGAACTCAATCAAAAGAATTAGAAACCGGCGATATACTTGACATAATAGAGGAGCCTAAGCGAACATGGGAGTCGCCGGGAATTCAATTAAAAGAGTTAGAAACCAGAGATATACCGGACATAATTGATGAATTTAAGCGAATACAAGATCCCCCGAGAATTTATGAGAAGGCCCGTTTAGAGAATTCTCGCCTATACCAAGCGGGGGAATTTATAGTCAGCGCGATCGCAATTATCTTAATCATATTCGCAGTGATATTCACGGCGCTGATCTCTGCAACGTTTTGGGAAATCATTCAACAATTCGGTTTTCGTCAGTACGTAAGCGTAACAGTTCTCGCTGGCATTCTGTTTGGTTGGGGCTATTTTCTGGGGTACGCCCGAAGGGAATAAGGAAAGGCGCGGGGGATGGCTGCTCAGCGTGATAGTCGGTGGGGCGCTGGCCCTAATTCCCAATTGACACACTGGCACTCAGGGCCTAGCCCATTTTATTCGCCGTAATCACTTGTAGTTAAGACGGTCAGCGGCGGTCGCGCAGCATCGGCCGGATTGACGGCTGACCGGGCGGGACGCTTTGGGACGCGTTGAGGGTGATCTGTTGCGGGCTGTCGCGGCATGGGCCGCGTCGTTCATGGACCTTGCGCGGTGAGGCGGTTGGTGACGAAGGCCAGTACATTGGCGTGCGGCAGGTGGCTCGGGAACGCGAGCTTGATGGAACGCTTCAGCTCCACCACGCGGCAGGCGATCTTCACGAATGTCGCGCGGATCGTGGCGAAGGTCGCGCCGCGCCAGCGCGACTTCTTCGGTGCTGCAAGTCGCAGTGCATGCAGCAGCCAGTACGCGCCCATGTGCAGGAACAGGCGGAACTGATTGGCTTGCCAGCGCGAGCACGCGGTCTTATCCGAGCGCGTGGTACATTTCATGTCCTTAATCAGGTTCTCGACAGCGCCACGCTGGCAGTAGAGCCACTCGTAGAGATGCTTGCCCCGACCCGTTAGGTTCGTGACGACGAAGCGCGCATCCGTGCCGAACTCGGTCGCCTCGACGCGTGCGATCACCTTCTCCTCTCTCGCCCAGGACTCCGCCGCATATTGGAACTGATGGAAGCGGCGCACCTTTCCAAGGCTCGGCTTCCAGCGCCATTGGCACTGCTCGCGCCAGGGCTCGGCGAGTGCGTCGAGCGTCTTGTTCCGGGCGAGGCCTAGGATATAGTCGCAGCGCTTCTCACGCAGCAAATTCAGCACTTCCGGAGCGCAGTAGTGGCCGTCGCCGCGCACCAGAATGTCAACCTGGGGCCAGTGACGGCGGATGCGGTGGATGACATGCCGGAGCACGCGCGCGATCTCCTCCCCCGAAGGCCGTTTGCCTGGTCGGAGCAACGACAGGATTGGCTTGCCTGAGCTTGCCTCGAAAATATGGATCGGCTGGAAACAATGGCCACCCGCGTGCGTATTGAACAGCGCCAGCTCCTGTTGGCCGTGCACCAAGTCGTCGGTGTCATCGATATCGAGCACGATCGACGCCGGCACACGCGCGTAGCTCCGGCAGAAGAGGTCGATGAAGCCGGAGCCGATCCGGTACAGCGTGCCGGCGTCGGCGAGGTTCTCGAGCCGTGAGATCGTCGGCTGGCTCGGAATGTCGTGACCGCTCTCCGGCGCACGTTCACAGGCGATCAGCAGCGCGGGATCGTGGCGCAGCGCATCGAGATCGTCGCCATCCTCGTAACCAGCGGCGATTGCCATCATGCGCGCCGTCACCATCGCGCGATAGGAGTGGACAACGAGCAGCGGGTTGCGCCTGTCCGGCAACGGGTCCGCTATCAAGGCGGCGAGACCGAGGCGCCGAGCCGCTTCGCGTAGCACCACCAGGCCGCCATTCGAGGTGAGGTTGCCGGCGTCTTGCGCGGCTGTGAGCGACTTCGACCCGATGGATGACAGACCCGGGAGAAACGGCGTAGCTTCGGCCATGGCGGCGGCGAATCCGGTGTGTGACGCGCACGCTCTGTTTCGACACCAGAATGTTACGCCGATCCAACAGCTTCGTCGCCGTCCTCCGAGTCGCATGCCAAGCTATGGCGAATAAAATGGGCTAGTCGATCTAACCGGTGTCACCGAGATCAATTCTTTCGCTGATGTGATGTCGCAATGGTCGCATATTGGTGCGGACGTCGTTATAGATTTCGGTGGAGGCAATACGTTGACCCTCCAAAACACATTCATTGCAAGCCTCCAGGACGATTCCATATTTTGAGGATCCGCGATCCCCGTTTGATGCTAAGTCGACTTTTGGTGTTAGCTATGGGCTTGCTCCTGTAGCAGCTCCAGGTTTTATGGTGCGGCGACTAAACATCGAGCCGCACGTGGTTTGAGACCAACCAGTTCCGTGGGGATCTCATCAATCCGCTCGAACTTCCCCTCCGCGAACCGATGCTCGAGTACAAGGTTCTCGCCCTCGAAAGCCTTACGGCCACCGGCACGCGCGTCACACCGCGACGTGCTCGGGTGCGACCTCGGAGAGCGATGGCCAATGCCTACGCTGGCTCTCGCCCATCATCCCGGTTTTGACCACGCAGCAAGGAATTATTCGCGCTCGAGCGACGTCTATCCGTCGTAGGCCATTGTTCGCCGACATCGAGGGTTGGCAATTTGCTCCATTTTGTTCTTGTCCTAGTCTATTTCGGGCTGGCCATTTACGCCGCGACCAACAGCGTCTTGCTATCTCCTATGCAACCTCCGGCTTCCTGGCATTCTGGAAAGATGCCCGCTCCCATCACGGGGCCCTATTTCGGGGAACGCTGAGCGGGATGACGACGGTATTGGCGGTTGTCGTTGCTGCCTGGATAGCCCGGCGGATCGGGTTATGGATGCCGAGACCTGCCGCTGTGACGATCTTGGCCGCTGTGTCCGTTGCCGGCTTGGTGGGGTTGGCGTTAGCGGCCAAACGCAGTCGGAAACGTCACAATTCAGCCAAGCCAGCCACTTCCCAGGCATCCGACGTAATCATCCTACCTGCGCACAAATGCTAGGAGGCCCGCCGACGCTTGCGGGCCTCCTTGGCAAGCCTCAACGATGACTTCGTCAGTTATGATCGCGGTCGATCTGCTCGAAGAAGGTCTTGGCGTCGAGTGCGTTGGCGGTACCGGCGACGCCGGCGATGACCGAAAGCGCAACAAGGGCGGACAGGATGGTCTTCATGATCATTCTCCTCTTACTGAGCTGATTGGCTGCGGCTTCTGTGTTCGCCGACCAATCAGAAGTGATTGCGGTCAACCCGCTCGTAGAACTCCTTGGCATCCATCGCGACGGCACCGCCGGCGACGCCGGCGATCACTGAAAGCGCAACGAGGGCGGACAGGATGGTCTTCATGGCATCTCTCCTCTGATCTCGATCCCCGCTGCAGTGCGGGTGTGAGTGTGTTGTCGCATAAGGTGGCTCGGGCCGCTGTTACCTAGGGAACAACCAGCGAGCATCCGACTAAATCCGCAACTGAAGTCCCATTCTGTCGATGGTAATGGCAGAGGGCTCATCGTTACCGGCGTGTATACCGTGACGCCCCCCGGCGCTCACACCAAGCCATCTTCAAGGATCGCGGCAAACGTTGGCAGCTTGGAGAAGGCTTCGATCAGGCCACCCGCTTGCCGCCGGCCTGGCGCAGCCGGTCGGAGACCGACAGCCGGTGGGGTTGGCGCCGCGCGCAGTCGCTTTCTGCGCAGCTGTTGGCATAGCGAGAAACTGCGGTTGCTTGGGTTGGGGCCGGCAATGCACGTGATTCGCGCCGGGTATCCCCGCTTTCCAAGCCGAGAACAGGTGGGGACCCCTTGCCGCGCACCGTTTCACATCAGGTGTTTCGAAAACTAACGGAGATTGCACGCAACAAGGGGATCCCCCAAGTCTGCTGCAGGTTGCGAGCGCTGTAAAGCGCGCGGACTAGGCTGCTCTGCCCTTTGAACCTTATGCTTGGCTGCGCTTGGGCGAAGAGCCGGTGGCCTCGGGCTGCTAAGTCCGCTGTACCCTCAATGACCGGTCCTGCACGTCTGACGCTGGCCACTCATCTTCCGTACCAAAACTTGCCGTTCGTTGCGTCGCTGGCTAATTACAGGGATGCCGTAATCTAATGCGGCTCCTCGCATTGCAACCGTGACAATTGGCATAAGTGCTCAACTGTATGACTCTGCTCGAAGATATACGCGCCGATGCCCGACACGCGCCGGAAAGCGGCATCGTGGCCGTCGCCAACTACGGTCGCGAGAAACCAGGGCTTATCCCCCTCTGGGTCGGGGAGGGGGACCTGGCCACACCTACTTTCATTACAGACGCCACCAATCGGGCCCTCAGTGCCGGAGAGACTTTCTACACCTGGCAGCGCGGAATCCCCGAGTTGCGCCAGGCATTGGCGCGCTATCATGCGCGCCATTTCGACAGGCAGTTTGCAGAGGACGAGTTCCTCGTTACCGGCGGGGGCATGCAGGCGATTCAGCTGGCGCTCCAGGCTACGACCGGAGCCGGCGATGAAATCGTCTATCTTTCGCCCGCCTGGCCCAATTTCGCGGCCGCAACCGGCATCGCCGGCGCCACGCCTGTCGCCGTCCGGCTAGACCATTCTGACAATGGTTGGTCCTGCGATGTCGACAAGGTTGAAGCGGCGATTACACCGCGGACCACAGCCATTTTTGTCAACAGCCCGTCCAACCCGACGGGGTGGACCGCAGACAGGGAAACGTTGAAAGGAATCCTCGATCTCGCCCGACGGCACCATCTCTGGATCATAGCCGATGAGATCTATGCCCTGTTCTTCTATGGTGGCCGCCGTGCCCCGTCCTTTATGGACATCGTAGATGCAGAAGACCGCATCCTTTTTGTGAATACGTTCTCCAAGAACTGGGCCATGACCGGCTGGCGCATGGGCTGGCTGCGTGTTCACCCTTCACTGCAGCAAACATTTGAGAACCTGATCCAGTATTCTGCGTCGGGCGTTGCCCAGTTCATGCAGCGTGGCGGTGTCGCCGCGCTGGATCACGGTGACAGCTTTCTTGTTTCCCAAATCGAGCGCGCGAGACAAGCACGCGACCTTGTTTGCGGAATTCTCGGCGCGGCAAGCCGTGCTCGCGTCAGCCGCCCGCAGGGCGCATTCTACCTCTTTTTCTCGGTAGCCGGTGTAAAGGACTCACGGAAGGCGGCCTTCGAGATTGTCGATAAGGCTAACGTCGGTCTGGCCCCGGGGACAGCATTCGGCGAAGGCGGCGAAGCCTTTTTTAGGCTGTGTTTCCACCGGCACCTGGATCAGCTCGAGGAGGCCGCGACACGGTTAGCCGGCTGGATGCGAAAGGCCTAACCGTGAACCCGCCGCCGCCACGGACAGCGGGGAACCTGATGTCTCAGTTGGGTCAAGGGCAGTCCTCCAGACCCAGCTCTTGCCGCCTCAGATCCGTGTCCGCTGCTCCCCCGATTCCAGGCATGACAGTGGACGGACCGAAGCAGTTACGCTTTGTGCCAGAAGCGGAACTGCAGCTGCACTCGAAGGGGCGCCACGGGTCAGATGGACCGCGGCTTCAGAGCGCGTTAGTGATGTAGCTACGGCGGCGAGCAGCTGGTCCTGTCGGAAGGACCCTACTTTGCCCGCTTCCACTGGATCTCCAGCGTTAGGCCGGCAGGCGTGCGCGGATTTGTAAACCTCATTTCGTCAGCGGTCATGGATGTAACAATCCGGCGCTGATTGGGAGCTCCGACGAAGTTCGGAAAAGTGCTGACATCAATGTTCGCGTGGATCGTCCTTGTCGATTCGTCTACCGTATACCTGCCCATATAGGCGAGCGCTGTTGAAGCAGTGGCCATGGCCTCCTCCGGCGAGGGGCGTTCGCGGACGCCCGACGCATACTTAGGGGCATTGGCAACGGTCGATATGAAGTGGAAGTGGCCGTCGGCTGTATACGTCACAGCCCCTTGCAGGGGAGGCCGTTGCTCTAGAGTGCCATCATCTCGCTTGGCCGTGCTCGAGACATAGATCCAAGTTCCAACGACCTCGTCTTTAAGGGATTTTTGCTGGCTCTTGGTAGATTGCGGCGCCAACAGCAATGCACAGATCGCGATACAGGAAGCCCAGGTACCGGCGCGCTTCATCAATCCCTCCCTAAATCCACTAAGTGGTTAGCACACGCGTTGCAGCGTGATCGTAATGCGCACAGTAACAACCCAGGCCAGGACGCTGCGCATCGGTCGAACCGCAACATTCGATCCCATTCGGTTTGCGGCATAAGATCAGCCGCAAACCTACATGGACGCAAGCAAGAAAGCGCTGCTCTGTCCATATTATGGACATTGCCGAAAAGGCATGGCACCGTGCCGATCAACTGTCGGAGGTGGGTCTCATGGGAGCCAGTGCAATTCGTGGCGTGACCGGCGTCCGCCGCCGCCCCCGATATCCCTGGTGGAACGCAGAGCATCCAAAGAGCGGTTGCGATATTGCGCATTTTGGCGACCGCTCGCGATACTGGCTTAGGGCTTACCGAGATTTCGGTACAAGCGGCGCTTCCTCACCCTACAGCGCATCGCATACTCCGCATCTTAATTGCGGAAGGCATCGTCGAGCAGAAACCAGGGACCCGACGGTATGTGATTGGGGAGCAGATACCGCTCCTTGCGCTGTCGCGGCGGACGCGCGACCCACTGCTTGATGTGGTCGTTCCTCATCTAAAATCTGCGGTCGGTGAAATCGGTGACGCAGGCTTTTTCACACGCCGTGCAGGATTTGATGCGGTCTGCGTGGCAAGGCAACTTGGTGCCTACCCCGTCCAGGTGCTCGCTTGGGATGTCGGCGAACGCCGCCCTTTGGGGGTCTCTAATGCTGGAGTAGCCATCCTTTCGGGCATGCAGACCGACGCTCTGCGCGGCGTACTCGCCAAGAACCAATCGCGCCTTTCTGGGTATGGGGTTTCGAAAGATGCGATTTTGCAGGAGGTAGCGCTGGCCCGAGAACGAGGTTACGCAGCTCGCACTCGATCCCTTACTCCGGGGGCAAGCGCCGTGTCGGTGTTGATCCGCTCTTCGAGCGGCGCAGCGCTTGGCGCCATGACAATTAACGCAGTATCCTACAGGCTGTCGCCCAGGCGCACGCTCGAGGTTGCGACCCAACTCCGCATCTGGGCGGAAACGGTTAAATCCGAGCTTCGCATGGGCCCGCGCAACCCTCTTTCCAAACTAAGCCCCGTCAGAGCCGGCTGAGCGGGTGCGCTGATGTCCGCTTTGGGTCAATGATCGGGATAGGGGGAAGCCTCGCGGCTCCGCCCCTCCCACACCACCTGGCATACGGGTCCGTACCACGGCGGTTCGAGAGGTTGGGCTAGCGCTCCTCGACCAAGGATGGGAGTCCGAGCGATCGGAAGTGAGCATTGGAAAGCCCAATGAAGAGAGCCTTGGATCGGGCGAGACGCCAGGGGCCTTTGCCGCTGCCAGCGGTGTTGCCGCCAGTCGTTCGGGGACACCCCCAGTGTCATCAGCTCCGCCCGGCGACGGTGTGGATGTTTTCCACTGCCGCCACAGAGCGGCCCGAAGCCGCAACCGAACCCAACGGGTGAGGTAGAGCAGCACCTGAGGGGTCTCGCAGAAGCGATAATAGCCGCGCCAGCCTCGCATATACGACGCCAGTTCCGCCATTATCGTCTTCATGTCGACGCCCTTCGCTCGCCGTGTGATTTCTCTGATCCGCTTTTTGAAGCGTTCCAGGGACTTCGGTGCAATAGCACGCTGGATCTCTGGACCTTCGGTAAAGCTGAACCCAAGAAATTTCCGCTCCTGCGGTCGCGCCACCGCACTCTTCGCCTCATTGACCTTGAGCTTGAGCTTTTGCGTGATGAAGTGCGTAATGCTCTTCATCACTCGTTGACCCGCACGTTCGCTGCGAACGTAGATATTACAGTCGTCCGCGTAGCGAACAAAGCGATGTCCCCGGCGCTCCAGCTCTCGGTCAAGTTGGTCGAGCACGAGATTGCTGAGCAGGGGCGAAAGCGGTCCCCCTTGCGGGGTCCCTTCCACACTGGGGCTGACCAGCCCGTTCTCCAACACCCCGGCGTTCAGGAACGCCCGAATGAGTTTTAGCAGCCGACGATCCTCGACACGTATGGCGATCTGGCCCATCAGTTTGTCGTGGTTGACTCGATCGAAAAACTTTTCCAAATCGAGATCGACCACCCAGCCGTGGCCTTGCACGATGTATTGCTGTGCGCGTGCCACGGCCTGATGAGCTGACCGCCTCGGACGGAACCCGAAGCTGCTATCAGAGAACGTTCGATCCCAACGCCGTTGCAGGACCTGCAGCACCGCTTGCTGGACGAATTTGTCCAGCGCCGTTGGAATGCCCAATTTTCTTGAGCCTCCACCGTCCGGTTTAGGGATTTCTACCCTTCTCACCGGCTGCGGCTTGTAGGTCCCGTTCAGAAGTTGTTCTCGGATGGTTGGCCAATGCTGTTTCAGATAGTCGGGAAGTTCGTTGACGGTCATCCCGTCAACACCCGGGCTACCCTTGTTGTCCTTTACCCGTCGCAATGCTGCCTTCAGATTTTCTCGCTCGCAGACTTCCTCCATTAGTCGAAGCGTTCCAGCTGGGCTTTCGGGGTCACTCCCCGCCCGAAGTAACTCGAGCGCCTCCCCTCCCGCTTGCCGGGCTTCACCCGTGGGCTGAGAGGGGAGGTCCGGCTGAGGCCGGCCATTCTGCCGTCCGTCACTTCTGAGGTTCATGTCCTACTTGCCACGTCTCTCGTTCGGGCCTTCAGCGGTAGGAAAGGCACCCGCCTAATACGCCCTCTGCTGACTTCTGCCGTGCGGTCAGGCCACCTCTCGATGGCCTCAGTCGCCGTGAGGGGACACACGGCAGATCTCCCGGGGTAAGTTCAGTCGCCTTCCGTGCACAATCGTCGGATCTACGCTTCGCATCTTGATGGATATGGACTTCGCGATAAGTGGCTCCGCTCGTCCGATGCTGGCGCCTCATATCCGTTTCTTGTCCATCGACTCGCACGTTTGCTCCACGCTTCTTTCAGACCCCACCTCGCGGTGGGCTACGCCCTTGCGCTTCGCTAGTGCTTCACCTCCATCAGGTTGCACAGAGGACTTTCACCTCCAAGCTACTGAACATGCCCGGCACACCACTAAATCGCTGCCGCGATAGCCGCTGCGCGGGGTGCTGGTCGGCGTGCGCGGCAAGCGATGGAGAGAACGATCGGTGATTGGGCGGCGAGCCCTGAGGAAGATCGAGGTGTTGTCAACCTCACTCAGGAGTTCGCCATGAGTACCGATGCCATCAGCCCGCTGCGCCAGCGCATGATCGAGGACATGAGCGCGCGCCAGCTCAGCCCGCCACACGCAGAAGAGCCACATCCGCGCCTGCAAGCGGTTCGCGGCATTCCTGAAGCGCTCGCCCGACACCGCGACCGCCGACGACATCCGCCGCTTCCAGCTGCACCTGGTCGAGAGCGGGCTGAGCATCTGCACTCGCAACCGGATCGATGACGGGGCTGAGGTTCCTGTTCCGCGTCACGCTGCGGCGGCTCGATCTGGCCGCCGAGATCTATCACATCAAGGAGCCGCAGAAGATGCCGCTGGTCATGAGCCCGGACGAGACCAAGCGGCTGCTTGGCAGTGGCGGGCAATCTCAAGGTTCGCGTTCTGTTGGCCTCGGCTACGGCTGCGGCTTGCGCGCGGGCGAGGTCGTTCGGCTGCAAGGTCGGCGACATCGACAGCGCGCAGATGATCATCCGCGTCGTGCAGTCGAAGGGGCGCAAGGATCGCCACGTCATGCTGTCGCCGGAGGTGCTCGCGCTGCTGCGGCAATGGTGGAAGGTGCGCCCGACGCGCTACGACAGCGGCGTGCCGCCGCAGGAGCGCTGGCTGTTTCCCGGGCATCGGCGTGGCAAGCTGCATCTGACGACGCGCCAGCTCAACCGCCTGTTCCACGAGACGGCGGACGCAGCCGGCATCAGGAAGCCCGTCAGCCTGCATTCGCTGCGCCACAGCTTTGCAACGCATCTGCTCGAGCGCGGGATCGACATTCGAGTGATCCAGGCGCTGCTCGGCCATTCCAAGTTGGAGACGACGGCGCGCTACACTCGGGTTGCCACAGGTCTGATCTCCGCCGTCGAGAGTCCGCTCGATCTGCTGTCGGCAGCCACGCAAGGGAGCAAGGAAGAGGGGCAGGCGCCGGCCAGCGGCATAGTGCGCCGCCGCACGTGGCCCGCACAGCTCTGGAGGTCGCGGACATCTTCCGCGACCACGGCCCCGCTTGGCGTGAGGCCAATCGCGGGCACGTCAGCCTGGAGCAGCTGAAGGTGATGAGCGCCATCGAGCGCTGCCGCACGGCGGCGCTCGGCGGGCACGTTGCGCGTTGCGAGAACGAGGCGTGCGCTCACACCGTCATCGCCTACAATAGTTGCCGCAACCGGCACTGCCCGAAGTGCCAGGGCGCTGCGGCGCGCAGGTGGCTCGCCGAGCGCGAGGCCGAGCTGCTGCCGGTCGGCTACTTCCATGTCGTCTACACGTTGCCGGCCGAGCTCCGCGACATCGCCTATCAGAACAAGCGCGTGATCTACCACCTGCTCATGAAGGCATCGGCCGAGGCCACGCTCACGATCGCTGCCGACCCCAAGCATCTGGGCGCACGCATCGGCATCATCGCGGTGCTCCACACCTGGGGCTCCGCTCTCACGCATCATCCGCACGTGCACATGATCGTGCCGGGCGGAGGGCTGTCAGAGGATGGCGCGCGATGGGTCTCCAGCCGCCCGGGCTTCCTCGTGCACGTCAACGTGCTGTCGCGCCTGTTCCGGGGGCGGTTCTTGACCATGCTGGTCAAGGCCCACGCGCAAGGTCGTCTGAAGTTCTTCGGCGACCACGCAGGCACTCGCCGACAAACGAGCGTTCAAGCGATTCCTGGCGCCGCTGCGCAAGATCGAATGGGTGGTCTACACCAAGAACCCGTTCGCCGGACCCGAGCAGGTGCTGCGCTATCTCTCCCGCTATACCCACCGCGTCGCCATCTCCAATCGCCGTCTGGTCTCGGTCGACGACAACGGCGTCGCCTTCCGCTGGAAGGACTACCGCATCGACGGACCCGACCGGTGGAAGACGATGACGCTCACCGCTCACGAGTTCATCCGCCGCTTCTTGATGCACGTGCTGCCCAAGGGCTTCCACCGCATCCGCCACTACGGCCTGTTCGCCAACAGCAACCGTGCCGCCAACATCGCACGCGCACGCGAGCTGCTCGGTGCTGCCCCGCGCGTCGTTGAGCCTGAGGAGCAACAAGGTCGCCGCCCCGGACGAGCCGCGCGTGCTGCCCTGCCCCTGCCCCCGCTGCGGCGCCCGCATGATCGTCATCGAGGTCTTCGCACGCGGCTGCGAGCCGACATATCGGCCAACGCCTGCTCCGACGCCGATCAGGATCGACACGTCATGACGGCTGCTCGGATTGCTCGCCGCAAAGCCGCCCGTCTCGCACACCGGTCATTGGCCGGCAACGATCCCGCTCGTCTTGTTGCGCCTCATCCCTGGCTCACAGCAACCGCCAAGCTACCGGCTCCAACGCCTCTTTCCGCTCGCGCACGGCTGTCTCCGGTCGCCCCTGGACGCAGGTCAAGCCATGCTCGCGACCCGATCAATCCACCATCCCGCCATGACCGCTGCGGCTCAAATCCCCATAGAGCCCGCTGCACCGGCGTCGCTCCACCTCCCGCGATTTCGTGCCTTGGCGCTTTTCGGACGCCTGCCGTCGGCGCGCGTGGATGGGGTCGTCATGCAGGCGTCCGAAAACCTGCACAACTACAGACTCATGCACCGCAGCAAATGCCCTCTATTTCGACATGCCAGGGCGCGATCTGCGCGCAGAAGGCGTCCTCGAACGATCTCGTGCCAATTTCCGTAGAAATCGCCGCGATAGCTCTGTGGGCGGGTGCAGAACCACAGTTGCGCACACGTCGGTCAACGACTGGTCAAGGCACGAGACAACGGCATGAGGATGATCAACCCGACGATTGCCACGACGATCACCATGACGACCACCTGGGGATCGCTGAAGCTCTGACTCCCTACCACCAGTGCGGCCGCAATGTTGCGCTGAGCAGTACCCAAGGCAAGGACGCGCCTCGTGTCGTTGCCCGGTCCCCCGAACAACCACCCCATGGCGAAGCCTAGAGCAATGAACAGAAGGCCAGCGAGGATGCCGCGCGTGCCGAAGACTTCCAGAACCTTGTCGATGTTCGCGGCAGTAATCAGCAATACCAGCAGGATCAGGCTGATATTGGAAATCTGGTCGAGCACGGGCTTCACCCGTGCAGCCAATTCCTCATAGCGCGATTTTAGGATAAGCCCGATGCCGAGCGGGAGCAGCATGAGCAAGACGAGCGACTGCGCGATCTTCGCCGGATTGACCGCGACGCCCGGGAGCAGGAGCGGCAGCACCACCGGCAGATAACCGACTGTGACAACCATCAAAAGCACCATCGTGCCGACCGCAAAGGGGAGGTCGCCTTTGGCAAGCTCCGCCAGCTTCGGCAGGAACGGCGCGCCGGCCGCACACCCGAGCAGCAGCATGCCGATGCTCAACGGTTCGTCGAGACGGAGCATTGTCGACAAAGCGAAAGCACAGAGTGGCATCAGGACAAAGTTGGACAAGAGAGCTACGACGATGAGTCGAGGACTCCGCAGCGGCTGAACGATTTGAGAGATACTGAGCCCCACACCCATCGCCAGCATACTTGAAATCACAAAGCTAAGCATGGCGATTGTCGATGCCTTGCTCAAAAGGTCCATTAACATCGGTGCCTCCGGCATCGAGATTTGAGCGGGCTCACGCGCCTGGATTTCGTCATGCCCTCGATCTATGGGCAAGCTGCTTCCCAAAGCGCTCCGCTTCGAGCGAGGCCGTTCACTTCATCAGCGCGAGATTGCGCCAGAAGCTTTGTAGACTGTCCGTCCCGCCGAAGAGCGTGGTGAAATTGGTCGAATTCTACGAGCACGATGTCTCCGGCACGTTGCTTGTTCGGCGACATCCAGAGCAGGCAGTTGAACTCCGTGTTGCCGGCCGCGGTAAAGGGGTGCGGACGGTCTGGATCGATGGGCTGGCGCGCCAGCAGATGAACCGACTTGCTGTTCTTTTCAGTAATCTCGTAGTGCGGCAAGTGCGGGTGAAAATTCAACGTTGGCACGTTCTTGAGCAGGCCCAGCTTGTCGATGTCCCGAAACGCGGTGAGCGGCGCGATCTCCTTCGTGCCTTTGACGAGCGCCGGACGCAGTCCGTAGGTATTGTGGACCGGCACCTCAAGCGCCTTCATCAGCGAACGGGTATATTGTCCGAAGCGTTGCTGGCGCGGCACGAGTGCGTCGCCGTGATGAAGGTATTCCATCTGCCGCTGCTCGAGGTCCTCGGTGAAGCCGACATCATGGTGCGGAGCGAGCAGTAGACAGGTACCTTCGCGCTTGAGCCACTCACGGATGGCGGCAACTTCTTCCGGCGCAGCCTCCTGCTCGGAAAGAAGGTGGTCCAGTCCGAACACCAAGAGCGTGTCCGTGTCGGCCAAAATCCGTTCGTCGATCGGTAGCTTGTAGCCGGCCTGGTCGATGCGCTGGAATACAGCAACAGGGTGGCCCGTGGCTTCGCCGGCAATTTGCTGGAAGCTGAGCGTCGAGCGGTGGAACAGCTCCAACGTGCCGGCGATCCCCTGGAGGAACTGCGCAGCGCTCCACTCCGGCGTCTCGTAGGCCGGCCACAGCACGTTGCGGACTTCGGTCATCGTCGAGAAGCGATTCTCCATCGCTGCGGGATCTCGCTGGGATTCCCACGGGTAACTCCACGTCCAGTAGATGCTCAGGCGGCGTTTGCCCGCCGTGTATTTGCGAGGGATGTGGTTTTGGTTGTAGGTGCGCGCTGAAGTTGGTTCGCTCATGACTGTTCCCTTATCTCTTTTTCGTTTCCTCAGATTGATGCCAAGTGCTTTCTGCCTGATGTGCTTGCCAACTCATCTTCAGATTGAGTTCGCGTGCCGCGCTGGCTGCCACCCGAGCCAGTATTGCTGCGTAGGTAGGAAACGAGAGTGGAATTTGAGCCAAGTCGTCCACCCGCATTTTCGCGGCGATGGCTATCGCCGCCACCTGGGTGATCTCCACTGCCCGTTCGCCAACAACGTGGCAGCCCAACATCCTGCAGGTCGTGCGGTCGACAATCAGCTTGCAGAAACCTATTTTGCGCCCGTCAATGATTGTGCGTGTAGTCGAGTCGAAGCGTACGACCGCGACCACGACTTCGTGTGTTTCACGGGCCTTTGCTTCGGTGAGGCCCACTTGGGCATACTCCGGGTCCGTGAAGCTGCCGATAGGACTCACCGGGTCTCCAGTCGTCATCGTCGGACCTCGTACGGCGTTGGTAGCCGCTACGAAGCCGTCCTGTATCGCCTGCGGGACCAGCATCTGGCGACCGGTAATGTCCCCAGCGGCGAAGATATGGGGCGTTGAGGTCCGCAGATACCCATCAACCTTCACGAACCCCCGATGTTCGGTCTCGACGCCTGCCGTAGAGAGGCTCAAGCCTGCAGTATCGACCACCCAGCCCACCGCCACGACCGCAAGTGTCGCCTCGGCGCTGTCCCGGTCGCCGCTCTTGGAGAAGTTCATTCGCACCCCCGTCGGGGTCTTCTCGAAAGAACTCGATCGTGCCGAAGTTCTCATGCACCTCGATGCCCGACTCTCGGAAAGCCGCTGAAACCGCTGCCGATACATCTTCATCCTCGCTCGGTAGGATGCGTGGGCCTGTCTGGAAGAGCTGGATTCGTGACCCATATGCGTTGAAAATCGAGGCGACCTGCACCCCCGTTGCCCCAGCGCCAACGACCAGCATCGACGGCGGTACAGAGGTTAAACGCCAGGCGTCGCTATGGGTACTTGCCAACTCGAAGCCGGGGACTGAGAGCCGCCGGCTCACGCCGCCAGTGCAAATGATGATCTTTTCAGCCTGAAGCCGTAGGCCGCCGTCGGTTTCGATGGTGTGCTGGTCGGCGAAGCGTGCAACGCCAGCGTGCTCGTGGACGGTCACCCCCAGGGAGTCGATCTGCTGGCGCAAGGAAGAATGCGCACGCGCATCCTTGACGACCTCGCGCACGCGCGTAAGCAGCCGGGGATAATCCAGCACCGGCTCGCTCACGCCGATGCCGTATTGACCTAGCTGTCGAGCTTCGCGGATCAGGCGGGCTGCATGGGCTAGAGTCCGCACTGGAACTGGTCCGTCGTTGGCTGCCATACCGCCAAACTCAGCACGAGTTACCAGCATGGTACGCGCGCCCAGGTCCGCAGCGCGGAGGGCGGCTAGTACACCCGCGGGCCCGGCGCCAATAACGATGATGTCGATCATGTCTGGCTATCCCGACGATGAACGGGACCTATTCCGCTCTAACGGACATCATCCAATGTCGCGAGGTATCGAAGCGCCTTGATGCCGGGGAGAAAGAAGTAAGCGCCGCCCCTCACGGTTGTGAATGCCGGCAAGCCGGTGATTTTTTTGCGGATTGGACGTTTAGGGATTTTGAATTCGAGCGTGCCGTCCTGAGTGCCGATGATCGGGTCGCGCTCGTTGCCGAGTTCGTGAAAATTCCGGTCGTTTACCCACACGTTCTGCGCGAATTCGTACTGCCGAATGAGGCTTGCGCAGATCACGAAAGCGGCGATGCCGCGCTCCGCGCCGTCGTCCGGTGCGTTCTCCGGCAGATGAGGTCCGTACGTGGCACCACGGCGGATCATGCGACGGCGGTGCATGTTTGCGGCGGTGTCGCGGGGATTCATGCGGCGCACGTGCGAGCCGAGCGGAACCGCATAGCCATGCGGGTCCATCTGCTTGTAGTTGAAGTCGTTGTTCCGTTGCAGATCAGCGCCTAGCGCGGGATCGTCTTTGTCGGGAGCTAGAACGAGTGGCGCGCCGCTTCGCCAGCGACCCATCAGCTTCGCCGCCAAGAATTCCTGCTCCTCGGGAGTTTGGCCATGCTGACGCAGGAAGTCCCGAAACTTGCCCACATGCTCCTCCATGCGGCGATAAGCCATGTAGCTGCCGTTGCGAGACAGAATTTCGGGTTGCGGCATTGGATAGGGTCGGCCGCTTTCGTCGGGATAGCCGAGGATGAATTCGCCCGGCTTGAGCGGCGCCCCGGAGCCGGGCGTAGGTACCTCACCAGTGCCCTCTATCACCGGCTGTGAGAGCCGGTCGCGGTAGCCGAAGTGATCGTGCGCATAATCGAACGGAGGCGTCGCCTCTAGATCCAACGTCGAAAGCACCTCTACGCCTTCGCACCGCGCGACGAGCTTGTCATGCTCGGCCTGGCAGCGCGCCCGCTCGGCGGCATCGCGGGCAAACAGGATCGCGATGGCGTGAAGGTCCGGCCGGGCGAGTCCGCCCAGCCAGTTGTCTGGGTGGTTCTCTCCGGTATCGCCGAGCACTTCCGCGCGGGCGACCATGCCTTGCTTGAATTCTTCGGGAAAAGTCGCCAGTGAAACTTCGTCCACACCCAGCGCGCGCAGGCCGCTCCAGGTGAACGCCACCGTCACCCAGCGCTTGTCCTGGTCGACTGAAGCCCGCGTCGCCGCGGCCGATTGCACCGTGTCTGCAATCGCTGACAGCCAGCGGCGTCCGCCCGCGGCGTTGCGAAACGAAAGAAATTCGTATCGCCCTGTGAGCGCGGGCACTCGCGTCAAGAGGATGGATTGGATGTCCTCGAACTCAAGCATGGCACGACCGATCGCGAATCACTGCATCTGGTCGAGCATGTTCGAGAAGGCTGCCTTGAGCTTCAGGGCTTTCTTGATCTCGTCGGCACTCACGAAGGGGTATTCGCCATATTCAAGGAAGCTCGGGCGCTGATGCTCACGGACGAACTTGATGAATGCCGGGGCGTTCGTCTTCCAATCCTTCGGAAAGCCCTCCAAATTTTCGAAAACGGTGCTGAGACCGGATGCCGCAAAAAGTCCGACCGCATCCTCGGTGTATTTGTCGAAGTCGGTGTCGAAGATGCCCATGTATTGGAAATAAGTTTCCCCTTTGATCTCGAAGAGATTCCATCTGAGGTAATGCAGCTTGAGGACAGCGAGGATGTCAGGCTGACTAGCCACGGCCTTCTCGATGTTCTTGGCGTACTCATAGAAGGCTGGCTCCCGCCCGGGGATGATCTTCGCGATGATGGAGAAGCCGTAGCACGCCGGGGTTTTGGGAAAAATTGGGCCGTACCTGCCTTGCTCCACCTTGTCCTTGAAAAATCCCCCCTCGGGGATCGCCATGGCGGCGGGCTTCGTCCAATCCTCTCGCTTCGACGCATCTGTCATTGCTTCGACCTTTCATTTCTGTAGTTCAAAAGAGCATCGACGTGTGCGAACCGCATTTTGCGATCGAAGCCAGCCAATAAGTGATGGTCCGAGCGCATACACGTGCAGGGCGCCTGGACCATTTGCGCATAGGCGTTTGCCCTACGATTGCCGGGTACAACACCTGCGACAATCGGTACAAATCCTTGCAATGGGTAAGGTCAGCACCTGGGGTGCGGGGGAGCCTCAGCGTTGCAGCCTCAAAATTGCTCTTGGGCGCGGAGTAGCGAGGCTCAACTCGGATGAACTCGCACGAAGGCAATTGTTGCGTTGCAATGAGGATCGTCGCGCCATGTCTGGATGGGGTCAGTCGCGTCGCACGCTAACCATTCGCCGGAAGAAGTGGTCCCAAACCTGACGTAAGGTCAACCGCTTGGGCCATCAAAACGCATGCTGCTCTGTCTCTCAACCTAGGAGACAGACCATGAACGACGATTGTCTACCCACTAGCGATTTGCCTTCACGCCGCGCGCCATGGAACAAGGGCAAGTTCATCGGCGCCAAGCCGCCACTGCGGCCGAGCCATGTCGGTATCTAGCCGCGTGACTTTCTGGCCGAGCAATGTGCACTTCGGAGTTTGCAGGGATCTCTCGCCAATCCAGGTTTCCTGGACGATTTGGAAAACGGCTGCGAGAACCGAGGTAAGTGCCACTACTTCTCGCGAGGCGCGGCGTCGCTTACTTGCGCGAAATGGCATAGCAGATGAGCCTGCGTCATCGAAGCGGATGTCCCCCCCTCGTGCCTCTAGTCGACCGGACATGATCTCGTCCAGGAGTGGGTATCGAGCATCAGGGGCGATCCGGCGAAGTCCGTCAAGTACCCGCTTCGTCGAACGAAGGCAGTCTTGATCTATCGGCAAACAAGGAACCTGCCCAACTTTCTGCTCGGTCAGTCCAAGATCGAGAGCACCGTTCTCTACCTCGGCATTGAAGTCGACGATGCAGTTGAGATCGCGGAGATGATCGAAATCTCATCCGCAAGCTACGGTGCAGCGGAGCTCCGCGACAAATAGGGACGGGTCCAGCCTGCCCTGTGGCTAACCCAGCTTGATGACCCTGCCCTCTGCATGCGATCGCTCGAGCGCGTCAATCAGCGCGTGGCGGACGACGGCGTGGTCGAAGCCGGGCGCGGGCGCCGCACCCGCTCCCATCGCCGCGGCGTAGCGGGCGTAGGCCTGGGCCACGTTGAGCGCCGGGCTCTGGGGCATGTCCGCCGGAGCGTGCCGATAGCTCGCTGGCGAGACGATCGCTTTCATCTCGCCCTTGCCGATGCCAAGCTGCAGCTGGCTTGGCCCGATGTTGACCGACTTCGAGGTCAACACGCGTACCCTTGCGGCCGTAGACTTCCATCCGTATGCCGCTTGCATGGTGGGGCACACTCGCCACCTGCCATGAGACCTCGGCGCCGTTCCGAAGCACGTCCACGACCGAGACGGTGTCCGGTGCGTCGACGGGAAAGTCGTCGCCCGTCACCGCGTGCTTCCACATCTCGATACGCGTCGTGACCCGCGCGCTGACCTCAGCGAACTCGCCAAGGATATTGCACATGGCATCGATCGCATGCCCGCCCGGAATGGTCATCGGGTTGGCGCCGTTCTTCCGAATGCCCTGCCAGATGCGGCCGTCGCCGCGCTCGGGGATCGAGTTGACGATTACCCGCATGTTAACGGAGACGATGTCGCCGATCTCGCCATAGCGGGCACATTCCGATGGTTGGCCACCGAATACTTCAAGTCGACGGAATTCAAGCAGCTCAGTCCCCGCACTCAAAGAGTTACACGGCTCATTGTCGAAAAGATGTTTCTGGAGCCAATCGCTCCCGGCGCGAGCAAAACCTTTGGCGACTGTCCGCTATCACATTTTGGAGCAAAGGCGGTCGGGATCCTGGTTGACCGCAAGGCCGCAACGCCGGAGGCCGCAAACAATCGCTTGAAGCGGCTTCGAGCCATCTTCCGCTGGGCGATGCTGCCGCGAGATTTAGACCTTGGCGTCACGGCAAACCCTGCGCGCGACGTGCCGAAGCTCAAAGCGAAGCGCAAGGGTGGTTTCCCGCGGTGGAAACCCACCGATCTAGACGCGTTTGAGGCCCGTCACCCTATTGGGACGAAGGCGCGCCTTGCACTCGCGTTGCTCATATTCACGGGTGCGCGCCGATCCGATGTGGTGCGGCTCGGATGGCCGATGGTTCGCGACGGCTTTCTGAATTGGGTGCAGCACAAGGGTCGCAACATCGAACCGGTGGAAGTGACCATTCCGATGCTGCCGAGTTGCGCACCATCATCGAGGCAACTCCCCTTGTCGGGAGCACCACGTTTCTCGTGACGCAATATGGCCGTCCCTTTACTGCCGAGGGCTTCGGCAACAAGATGGCGCAATGGTGCAACGAGGCCGGGTTGACCGGGCTCAATTCGCATGGCGTTCGCAAAGCCGCGGCGACGCGGGCGACCGAGCGAAATGGCAGTGCGCACGCACTCATGTCGCTATTCGGATGGCTCGATATCAAACAGGCCGAGAGATATACGCGCGAAGCCGAACGCAAACGCCTGGCGCGTGAGAATGCTCATCTGCTCGGAACAAACAGGGTCGAAAACTTTCCCACCTTCGCAGGGCATGACCCCCAGGTGGGAAAACGAGAGGCTAAAAAGTGAGTAAAATCAATTCGAAAATTCAGGGATGGTGCCCCAGGAGGGACTCGAACCCCCACACCCTTGCGAGTACCAGATTTTGAGTTTGGCGCGTCTACCGGTTCCGCCACTGGGGCCCACTAGGCCCCACAGACCCCCACAGGGGCCCACTGGGCCTCGGCCCGTCGTTTCGCCCGCCCGGCCAGAGCCAAGCGGGCAAACGCCAAGCCGGATGGTGATGTAGCGCGACGCTCGAAGGCGACGCAAGGGGGCGCGCCTGCCGCGCACGCGTTAGGTTTGCTGGCGGCGCTCGGCCCGAGCCGCGCGCCGCTCTCGCTATTTCGCCTTCTCGTAGGGGTAGATCAAGTCCCCGGTCTTCAAATCATCCGGCGTCAGCACGGTCTGATAGGACATGCCGCGATAGAGATCGAGGCCGTCACCCTGCTTGATGCCGTGATACTGCACCTGCAACATCCGCCCCTCGGCCCACTCACCATTGTCGGCGAACTTGATGGGGCCGTGGATGGTCTTAAAGGTGGTCTTCTTGATGTATTCGGCGAGCTTGTCGTCGTTCAGGGTGTTGGCCCCTTGCACAGCATCACCGAGAACCTGGATGTAGGCGTACCCCCAACCGCCCAGGTAGTAGCCGAGCGGATCGACGCCCTCGGCCTTGGCCCGGTCCTGATACTTCTTGAAGAATGCCTCGGTGCCCTCAAACATCATCTTCTTGTCGGGCACCCAGGTCTCATAGTTCACAAAGCCGTTGAGGAGGGGCCCGAGCTGGGTCTTGAACACAGTTGCCTGCAGCCCAACCATGGCGCCGCCGATCAGCTTCGGCCGATAGTTGAGCTCGTTGACCGCCTTGACCATGCCGACCGAGTTCGAGCGGATATGAACAAATTGTAACGATGTCCGGATTGGTCGCCTGGATCGCGCGAACGATCGGCGCAAAGTCGGTGGTCGTCGGCGGGTAGGTCTTGTCGTAAACGATCTTGAGATTGTGCGCCTTGACGTTGGTGCGCGCCCCTTCGCAGGCGTTGCGCGAGAACTCCTGGTCAGCCGCAATCAGCGCCACCGTCTCCGGTTTGGGCTTCTGCTGGGCGCCGACGTCGAAAAAGCCCTTGGTAAAGGACGGCTTCGTGTCCTGCCCCGTGGGGATCATGGCGAAGAACTTCGGATAGTTGAACTCCGAGTTGACCGCCAGGCCAAACAGGATGATGAAGGTCTTGCCCTTCTGCATGATGACCGGCATGGCCGGCGCGGCCATCGCCGTGGCGTAGGGGCCGAGCACCAGGTCCACCTTGTCGACGTCGAGCAGCTTCGTGTAGATGCCCGGCACCGTCGATGAACTCGATTGGTCGTCATAAAAGACGAGCTTGACGGGCCTGCCGAGCAGGCCGCCCTTGGCGTTGGTCTCCTCCTCCCAGATTTTCATGCCGAGCAGGGCCTGCTTGCCGTTTGCGGCCAGCGGCCCGGTGAGCGCCATGGAGAACCCGATTTTGATGGGCTCTTGCGCCTGCGCCACCCCGAATGGGCCGATCATCGCGGCCAATGCCAGCGCGGCGCCGGCAACACCGCCGAGCCGCCATCCTCTCCCTTGCCTTATCATTGTACTTCCTCCCAAAGTCTCAGCTCGCATTGGCCGACACTGTAATGGAGAAGTTGAGCCGAGGCCAAGGGTGGCCAAGGTGGCCAAGGGTGGCCTGCCGACCGGCGCCGCGGCGCCGCCAGCGGCCGGAGCCCGAAAAAGCGCGAAACGGTGGCCGACGCTGAGGCAACGTGTCGTACCGGGGCGGCGCCCGTCTTCGCCCAATGCCGCCGTCGCGAGGTGGCACGCCGCCCGCTCGCTTGGCCTCGCTGAGCGCCATCGGCGGCGGCCCGCCGCCGTCAAGCCCAGAAAGGGTGACCATTCAGCCCCTTGACAGAAGGGCGCAGAGTTCTGGTCAAGGTCGCCCAGCAGCGCGTCGGGGGCTGTGCCCGCCTGGATGGCTGCCACACCCATTTCTAGCCAAACTGTCAGGCTATCGGCCACGCGCAGGCCGTTTTAAAAAAATGTGGGGTTGCGGTCCGCACCATACTGGGGAGTGAAGCTGATGGCGGTCCTGATCGAGGCGCGCGATTTGCGCAAACGCTTTGGTGCAATCAACGCGGTCGATGGCATCTCGCTCGAGGTCGTGAAGGGCGAAGTGCTGGGCTTTCTCGGCCCCAATGGCGCCGGCAAATCCACGACCATGAAAATGCTGACCGGCTTCCTGGAGCCCGATTCCGGCAGCGCCTACATCGGCGGCATCAGCGTCGCCGATCAGCCGATCGCGGCAAAGACAAAATTGGGCTACATGCCCGAAGGCGCGCCGGCCTACGGCGATATGAACACCCGCAGCTTCTTGCGGTTCATCGCCGAGATTCGCGGCTTCGAGGGTGCCGAGGCCGAGCGCCGCGTGCAAGCGGCCGTGGAAAAGGCCGCACTCGAATCGGTCCTTGAGCAGAAGATCGATACGCTCTCGAAGGGCTACAAGCGCCGGGTCGGCATGGCGCAGGCGATCCTGCACGATCCGCAAGTGCTGATCATGGACGAACCGACCGACGGGCTTGATCCCAACCAAAAGCACCATGCGCGCAAACTCATCACCGATATGGCCAAGGACAAGGCCATCATCGTCTCCACGCACATTCTCGAAGAGGTGGAGGCCGTCTGCTCGCGCGCGGTCATTATCAATAAAGGCAAGATCGTTGCCGACGGCACCGCCGAATCCTTGATGCGCCGCCTGTCCTATCACGGCACCATCGCCATGCATGTGCCATCGAGCCGGGTCGAGGCCGTGAAGAAGGCGTTGCTGGAGTTCTCCGCCATTCGAAGCGTCGAAACGGTCGGTGCCAGCAACGGCAAGGTCCGCCTGCAGGCGGCACCGCGCGACGGCGCACCCGCCGCACCCCAACTGGCCTCCCTCATCCGCACGCGGTTGATCGAGGTGGAAGAAGTGGTCGTGCAGCGCGGCAGCCTCGACGAGGTCTTTCGCGAGATCACCACCTCCGACGATGGAGCACACCATGGCTGAGCTCTTTCGCAAAACCTGGGCGATCACCAAGCGCGAATTCAGCGCCTATTTCAGTACGCCGCTGGCCACGGTGTTTCTCATCATCTTCGTGGCGCTGACGGGGGCCTTTGCCTTCTACGTCGGCGGCTTTTTCGAGCGCGGGCAGGCCGACTTGGCGCCGTTTTTCCAATATCACCCTTGGCTCTACCTGCTGTTGGTCCCGGCCGTCGCCATGCGGCTGTGGGCCGAGGAGCGCAAATCCGGCACCATCGAGTTGCTGATGACGCTGCCGATTTCTCCGTGGGAGGCGATCCTCGGCAAGTTCTTCGCCGCCTGGGCCTTCATCGGCGTGGCCTTGCTCGCAACGGTGCCGATGTGGATCACCGTCAACATGCTAGGCGACCCCGACAACGGCGTCATCTTTGCCAGCTACCTGGGTAGCTTCCTGATGGCGGGGGCGTTCCTGGCCATCGGTTCGTGCATCTCAGCCCTCACCAAGAACCAGGTCATCGCCTTCATTGTTGCGGCAGCGATCTGTTTTCTGCTCCTCATGAGTGGTCTTGAGCTGGTGCTCGGCAGCTTGCGCACCTGGGCGCCGGAGTTCTTGCTCTCGGCGATCTCCTCGCTGAGCTTCCTGTCGCACTTCGACCGCATCAGCAAGGGTGTCGTGCAACTCTCCAGCATCGTCTTCTATGTCTCGCTCATCGTCTTCGCCCTGTTCGCCAATAGGGTGATTGTCGAGATGAAAAAAGCTGACTGAGGTCGCTCCATGCAGCCAATCCTTGCCCATGTGCGTGCCGCCTTCGACCGCGTGACGGCCTACGTCGGCCATCTCCCCCGCCATACCTTGGCCTGGATCGGCCTCGCCCTCGGCGCCATTATTCTGCTCTCCGTCAATCTGTTCGCCGCCACCGCGTTCCGCTCGGTGAAGGCCGATCTGACCCAGCAGCGGCTATTTACGATCTCGGATGGCACCCGCGCGGTGCTGCGCAACATCGATGAGCCCATTAGCCTCCGGCTCTACTTTTCTAAGCGCCTCGGCGAGGCCGCCCCTTCCTATGCGCGCTATTTCGAGCGCGTGCGCTCGCTGCTCGAGCAGTACCGCGACATCTCGCGGGGTCAGCTCGAAATCGCCGTGTTCGACCCGGAGCCGTTCTCCGACGCGGAGGATCGCGCCGTCGCCGCCGGCCTGCGGGGCATTCGCCTCAATACGGAAGGCGAAACCGGTTACTTCGGACTGACCGGCAACAACTCGACCGATAACGACGCCGCGATCGCATTCTTCAGCAACGACCGCGAACCCTTCCTCGAGTACGACGTCACCAAGCTGATTTATAACCTGGCCAATCCGAAGAAGCGCGTGGTCGGGCTGATGACCGGCTTGCCGCTCGACGGCGGCATGGCACCGATGGCGATGATGGGCGGCGGCCGGCCGCAGCCCCCGCAGATGGTGATGGAGCAGATCCGTGAGTTCTTCGAGGTCAAGTCGATCAACCAGGACGCCAAAGAAATTCCCGCCGACGTCGACGTCTTGATGATTGCCCAACCCGACAAGCTGACGCCGGAGGCCGCGCTTGCCGTCGACCAGTTCGTGCTCGGCGGCGGCAAGGCACTGGTCTTTGTCGACCCCGTGGCGGAGTTAGGGCGGATGGGCCCCATGGGCATGGGACCCGGCGCGCCGAGCGCCGATTTCGTCAAGATCCTGAAGGCGTGGGGTGTGGACTTCGATGCAACCAAAACCGCCGGCGATATCGCCAGCGCGCGCCGCGTGCAGTTCGGCGGCGGCGCCCGACCGGTTGTCACCGAATACGTCGCCTGGTTGACGCTCGACCGCTCACGGCTCGATGAAAACGACGTCCTGTCCGGCGGCATCGAACGCATCAACATGTCGACGCCGGGCTTCCTCAGCAAGGTCGAAGGCGCCAAGACGCAGCTCGCACCGCTGCTGCTGACGAGCGACCGGGCGATGCAAATTCCCGCCGACAAGTTCGCCGGCATGCCCGATCCCGTCGCTCTGCTGCGCGGCTACAAGCCCGAAGGCAAGCCCCTGATGCTTGCCGCCCGCATTACCGGCGAGGCCGATACCGCCTTCCCGGACGGCGTCGCCAAGCCGCCGGCGGCCAAGCCCGATAATGCCTCCACGCCCCCCGCCGACGGCAAAGCCGAGACCCCGCAGACCGAGCCGAAGGCCGAGGAGGCCCCCGTGCTCCTCAAGCCGGCGCGCAGCAGCGGGCGCATCAACGTGATCGTGGTTGCCGATACGGATCTTCTGTCCGATCAGTTCTGGGTCGACACCCGCGAGTTCCTGGGCCAGCAGGTCGCGATCCCGAACGCCAGCAACGCCGCCCTCGTCGTCAATGCGCTCGACAACCTGTCGGGCTCGGACTCGCTCATCGGCTTGCGCGCACGCGGCGTCGAGGAGCGTCCCTTCAAGCTTGTCAACGAGCTGCGCCGCGATGCCGAGCAGCGCTATCGGGAGAAGGAACAACTGCTCACCAACAAGCTCAAGGACGTGCAAGGTCAGTTGGCCAAATTGGAAGGCGCCGGTGACGCCGGTGCCACCATCCTGACCGAAAGCGAGAAGCAGACGATCGAGAAGTTCCGCGCCGATATGCTTGCAACCCGCCGTGAGCTGCGCGAGGTCAAGCGGGCGCTGCGCGAGGACATCGACCGGCTCGACGGTTGGCTCAAATTCGCCAACATCGCGCTGGTGCCGATCCTGATCGGCTTCGGCGGGGTCGGCTGGGCCGCCCTGCAGCGGCGACGACGCAATGGCGATGGCAACACCGGCCGCTCGGGGGACGATCAGGGAGACGCCGCATGAAACCCAGAACGATCGCGGAGCTTGGTCTGGTCGCCCTGGTGGCGCTCGCCGTCGCCGCCACCACCTATGTTTCGCAGAACCGCTGGTCGCAGGCGAAGGTCACGGGAGCACCACTCTTTCCAAGCCTCACCTCGCAAGGCCCGAAGATCGCGCGCATCGAGCTGCGCCAAGGCGACAAAAAGCTGGCGCTCGAACGCAAGGACCAAGCCTGGGTGCTGGCCGACCGCGGAGGCTATCCCGCCAAGCCCGAGGCCGTGCGCACGTTGCTGGTGCGGCTGGCCGAGGCGCAGCTGGTCGAGCCCAAGACCCGCAAGAGCGACCGCTTCGCCATGCTCGAGCTCGAGGATGCCGGCGCCAAGGACACCAAATCGCGTGAGGTGCGGCTGCTCGATCAGCAGGGGGGGCTCATCGCCCAGGCCATCATCGGCAAAAAGCGCCTGGATGCATTCGGCTCGAGTAAGGCTGGGACCTACGTGCGCTGGCCGGAAGACGCCCAGGCCTGGCTCGCCAATACCGACGTTGAGATCTCAGCTGGGGTGCGCGACTGGGTGCAGCCGACCTTGATCGATCAGGACGCCTCCAAAATCAAATCGGTAACGGTCGAGATTCCCAACGAGGCGCCGCTGCGGATCGAACGCGAAGCGGGCGATGCCGGCAAACACAAGCTGGTGGCGATTCCCGACGGCAAAAAGCTAAAGCAGGGCGGCGACGTCGACGCCATCGTACGCGCCGTGGGCGCCCTTGATCTCGAAGACGTCCGCAAGCTCGATCCGGCGGCAGCCGGCGACGTCAGCACCGCGCGCTTCGAGACCGACAGCGGCCTCGCCGTGACCTTAACCCTGCGCAAGGACGGCGGGGACACCTGGGTCTCGTTAAGCGTGCGCGGCGACGGGGAGGCAAAAAAGGCGGCCGACGCGATCAACACCCGCAGCAAGGACTTTGAGTTCAAAATCGCCCCCGCGAAGGCCACGGCGATCCTAAAGCGGCCGGCCGACCTGTTCGAGGCAAGCTGAGGAGACCCCGCGGCGGCGACAGCCAGGTGTCGCCGCCGCGGACCCAAGTGCCCCCGCCCCTGGCCTTAAATTGATGCGCGTGCTCTGAGCTTGCGCCCGCTGCCTCGCGGCGGCGCAAAAAGGTGCTCGGCGCCCGCGTGCGCGGTTATGTCGCCAGGCGCGCCTGCGTTCCTCGCCAACCCCTCGTCGTTGGCGCTCGGATCACGGGTCACCACTAAGGGCACCGGGCGTGGCCGTGCGCGATCTGGCGCGCGCGCGCGCGCGCCCCGTGTCTCGGCCCGGGCTCACCCGGGCTCACGGCGGGGCGCGACCGCGGCCGGCGGCGGAGAGGCCAGCCGATCCCGACTTTGTCGGCAGAAAATTGCCACCCGGCGGCGGCCCGCGCCCTCTCGTGCGCGCACGCGCGCCCCGAACGCCGACGCAGCGCTCGCCCGCGGCGACGCGGCCCATCGGCGCCCGCCCGATCGTGCGCGATCGCCGGCGCGGGACGGCCGCCGCCCGGCGCGCGTCGAGCCAACCCTCAAACCGGCGGTCGAGCCAGCAGCGGCACGCTGAGCGCGTTTGAATTAGCGGGCGATTTAAGACATGCTGCGGCAACGGATGCGCAACACAACACGACCGCTTTGGGAGAAACGTCAATGAAAGCTCGGTGTGGGAGACTTGCCCTATGCGCCAGCGCGGCGTTGATGGCGCTGGCGGCTGCGACCACCGGCGCCGCCGCCGAGACCCCCAAAAAGGGCGGCATCTTAAAGTTCGTCGTGCCCGACGAGCCGCCGAGCTTCGATGGCCACCGCGAGACCACCTTCGCGCTCATTCATCCGGTCGCCCCGTTCTATAGCGTCCTCATCCGGGTCGATCCGGAAAACCCCGCCTCGACCACCGATTTCGTCTGCGACTTGTGCACCGAGATGCCCAAGCCAACCGATGACGGCAAGACCTACACCTTCAAGATCCGCAAGGGCGTCAAGTTTCACGACGGCTCGGACCTGACGGCAAAAGACGTCAACGCCTCGTTCCAGCACATCATTTTCCCACCCGATGGCGTGCAAAGCCCGCGCAAGGAACAATTTCAGATGGTCGAGAGCGTGTCGGCTCCCGACGACGAAACCTTCGTCATGAAGCTCAAGTATCCCTCGGGAGCGTTCGTGCCGGCGCTGGCGTCGCCCTATCACTTTATTTATTCCAAGGCCATCCTGGACAAGGACCCGCATTGGTACGAACAGAACGTGATGGGCTCGGGCCCGTTCGTGTTCGAAGCACGCGAGGCCGGCGCGGCGGTCCGCGGCAAGCGCAATCCGAACTACTATCACGCCGGCCTACCCTATCTCGACGGCTTCGAGGCGATCTTTGCCAAGACGCAGTCGCTGCGCGTGCAGGCCATCCGCGGCGACCAGGCGGCCATGGAATTCCGCGGCCTGCCGCCGAAGAGCCGCGATGATCTCGTTGCCGCCCTTGGCAAGGACATCACGGTCCAGGAAAGCGACTGGAATTGCCTGTTGATCGTCACACCGAATAGCCGCAAGAAGCCCTTCGACGATAAACGCGTGCGCAAGGCCCTGACCCTGGCGCTCGACCGCTGGGGCGGCTCACGCGATCTTTCCAAGATCGCCGTCGTCAAGTCCGTGGGCGGCATCGTCTTCCCGAGCCACCCATTGGCGGCGACGAAAGAGGAATTGGCGCAGCTCGCCGGCTACTCAACCGACGTCAAGGCCGCGCGCGAGGAAGCCAAGCGCCTGCTGAAGGAGGCGGGGGTGTCCGACCTCAAGTTCACCCTGGCAAACCGCGCCGTCGACCAGCCCTACACCATTGTCGGCACCTGGCTGATCGACCAATGGAAGCAGGTGGGCATCGGCGTCGAGCAGAAAATGGAGCCGACGGCCCCCTTCTACGCCACCCTGGAAAACGGCGCCTTCGATGTTGCCCTCGAGTTCAACTGTCAATCGGTGGTCAATCCGCTGGGCGACACCTCCAAGTTCCTGCCCAATGCCGGCGATCAGTACGGCGGCTTCAAGGATCCGGAATTGACCAAGCTCTACGATGCCATGAACAGGACCGGCGACGTGGCCGAGCAAAGACGATTAATGCGGGCCTACGAGAAGCGCGTGATCGATGAAGAGGTCCACAACTTCATCACCTTCTGGTGGTACCGCATCATCCCGCACCGCTCCTACGTCAAAGGTTGGAAGATTTCGCCCAGCCACTATCTGAACCAGGACTTGTCGATGGTCTGGCTCGACAAGTAGCTGGCCTGGCCACGCCCCCGCCGGCCTCGGCCCGCCAGCGCTGGGGCCGGTAGGGTGGCGCGGAACTCCCGAGCCCCCGAGCCCCATGTACCTTTATGTTTTCAAGCGCCTGACGCTGATGATCCCGACGCTGCTCGGAGCCGCAGCGCTGGTGTTCTTCCTCATGCGCCTGATCCCGGGGGACATCTGCACCCTGCGGCTGGCGACGGGCGGCGGCAGCATCAATCCTGGGGTGGTGAAGGCCTGTCGCCTGGAACTCGGCATGGACCAGCCGATCCTGCTGCAGTTTTGGCTCTTCATCAAAGGCCTGCTCAGCTTCGACTTCGGCCGCTCGATGTGGACCGGGCGGCCGATCGTCGAGGAGGTAGCGCTGCGCTTCCAACTTTCTTTGCAGGTCGCCATCATGGCCACGGTGACCGCAGTCCTGATCGCCATCCCGCTCGGCACCATCTCGGCGGTCAAACAGAATACCTGGATCGACTATCTGGTGCGCGCTTTCTCGATCGCCGGCGTTGCCATGCCGTCGTTCTGGCTCGGCATCCTCATCATTTTGGCAATTCTCATCGCCTCCAAGGCCCTGTTCGGCTCGCCCTGGATGCCACCCATCAAGTACGTCCCGATCTGGGTCGACCCCGTCTATAACCTGAGCATGTTGATCTGGCCGGCGCTGGCGACCGGCTACCGCTATTCGGCGGTGGCCACGCGCATGACGCGCTCGGCCATGCTCGAGGTGCTGCGCGAGGACTACGTGCGCACCGCGCGCGCCAAGGGCGTGTTCCGCTCCCTGATCGTGCGCCGGCATGCGCTCCGCAACGCCCTGCTTCCGGTCGTCACCATCATCGGCATCGAGTTTGCCTTCCTGATGGGCGGCCTGGTCGTCACCGAGCAGGTCTTCAATCTCAACGGCCTCGGCAAGCTGTTCGTGGAATCGGTCTCCAACCAAGACTACACCATGACGCAAGCGCTGGTGATGCTGGTGGTGACCATCTTCGCCTTCACCAATCTCATCGTCGACGTCATCTATGCGTGGCTCGACCCGCGCATCCGCTACCGCAGGTGAGGCGCGCCGCCATGGCAACGATTTCGCATCCAGCCGGCGGGGCAGCAATCGAAGAGGCGGCGCCGCGTCCCTCGCGCTGGCAGCTGCTGGGGCGCTTCTGTGCGCAGAACCCCTTGGGCGCCGGCGGTGGGCTGGTGGTCGTGGTGATGATACTCATGGCGATCTTCGCCGAAGAGCTCACACGATTTGATCCAACGGCAAACAATTTTGGCGACATGCTGACCGCGCCCAACCTGGAGTACTGGTTGGGCACCGATCAGTTCGGGCGCGATCTTTACACGCGCATCGTCTTCGGTGCTCGCACGGCGCTGCTGGTCGGCTTCGTGTCGGCCTTCGCCGGCGCCACCATCGGCCTGATCTTGGGCGTCGCCAGCGCCTATTTTGGCGGCCTGTTCGACCTCATCTTCCAGCGGGTGATGGACGTCGTGATGGCCTTTCCGCTCGTGATCCTGGCGCTGGCGGTGGTGTCGATCTTTGGTACCGGTGCGCAGAACGTCATCCTCGCCATCACCATTCCGTTCATCCCGCGCTGCGCCCGGGTCGTGCGATCGAGCGCGCTCGCCATTCGCGAGACGCCCTTCATCGACGCCGCCCGCGCCTGCGGCTTTAGCCACACCCGCATCGTGCTGCGCCACATGGTGCCCAACGTGATGGCACCCTACATCGTGATGATGACGGCGGCGGTCGGCCAGGCCATCCTGATCGAAGCCTCCCTGTCGTTCCTCGGTCTCGGCGTGCAGGAGCCGACGCCGGCCTGGGGCTTGATGCTGCGCGGCGGCGCCCAGGAGTATGCGGAAAGCGCGCCATGGGTGGCGATCTATCCCGGTATCGCCATCTCGCTTGCCGTGTTCGGCTTCAACTTGTTCGGCGATGCCCTGCGCGACTGGCTCGACCCGAAGCTGAAGGTCTAAAGCTTGCTGCTGGCGGGCGGGAAACGAACGTGCTCGAATGCCGCTCCTGGCGCCGGCGAACGCCAAGCCAATCAACCGCAGTGGGAGAGCGCAATGCACGAGGCCTGGCAGGAAATTCTCTACGCCGTTGAAGACCGCGTCGCCACCATCACGCTCAACCGCCCAGACCGCCTCAATGCCTACACGCAATCGATGGGGGAGGAACTGCGCTCAGCGCTTGCGCACGCCGATGCCGACGACAATGTGCGGGCCATTGTCCTGACCGGAGCCGGTCGCGGCTTCTGCGCCGGCGCCGACATGGCGCGCCTCGCCGCCGCCGTCGCCGGCACGATGACGCTGAAGGTGGAAGCGGCCGCACCAAGCGAAGGCTTGGCCGCCAATTTCGCCCAGCGCAACAGCTACATCCTTGCCTTACGCAAACCCCTGATCGCCGGCATCAACGGCGCCGTGGCCGGCATCGGCCTGGTGCTGACGCTCTATTGCGATCTCCGCTACATGGCCGCCGGGGCCAAGCTCACCACCGCCTTTGCCCGGCGTGGGCTGATCGCCGAGCACGGCATCTCCTGGATGCTGCCGCGGCTGATCGGCCCCATGCACGCGCTCGACCTGCTGCTGTCGGCGCGGGTGCTCGAGGCGGAAGAGGCCGAGCGGATGGGTCTGGTGCACGTCTTACCGGCGCAAGACTTTGCCGCCGCCGTGCAACAGCGCGCCGCCGAGATCGCCAATCTGTCCTCGCCCCGCTCGGTCCGCATCATCAAGCGGCAGGTCTACGAAGGGCTGTTCCAATCCCTCGCCGAGGCCACGGCCATCGCCAACCGCGAACAGGAGGTGTGCCGCGCAACCGAGGACTTCCGCGAGGGCGTGGCACACTATCTGGAAAAGCGGGCGCCGAATTTCAGCGGCCGCTGACGAAACCATACAAAACAGCAACGGACGGAGCCAAGGGTCGAAGCAATGCTACCTTTGACGGGCGTGAAGGTCGTCGAGATCGCCAACAATATCGCCGGCCCCTACGCCGGCTACATCCTGGCCATGCTCGGCGCGGAGGTATTGAAGGTCGAGCGCCCCGAAGGCGATGACGCGCGCGGCTGGGGTCCGCCCTTCTGGCTCGATACCTCGGCGACCTACCACGCCCTCAACCTCAATAAGCGCGGCATCACGCTCAACCTCAAGGAGGCCGACGCCATCGCCTGGCTCAAGGGCTACCTGGCGGCAAGCGACGTGCTGCTGCACAACCTGCGCCCCGGCGTTATGGAGGATCTGGGCCTCGGCAGCGCCACCATGACCGCGCTCAATCCGCGTCTCGTCTACTGCAATCTGTCGGCCTTCGGCGCGGCCGGCCCCATGCAGAAAAACCCCGGCTACGAACCGATGGTGCAGGCCTTTGCCGGACTGTTTTCCATCAATGGCTATCCCGATCGGCCTGGCGTGCGCATCGGCACCTCCGTGCTCGATCTCGGCACCGGCGTGTGGACGGCGCTCGGCTGCATCGGCGGCCTGCTGCAGCGCGAAAAGTCGGGCCAAGGCTGCGTCGTCGATACCTCCTTGTTCGAGACCGCGCTCGGCCTCCTCACCGTTCACTTTGCCCGCTACCAGGCGAGCGGGCGGCTGCCCGAGCGGCATCCAACCGGCAGCCTTGGGGTGGTGATCTTCGAGGGCTTCGAGACCGCCGACGGCCAGGTGATCGTCGCGGCGGCCAACGATCGCTTATTCGCCAAGCTCTGCCACGAGCTCGGCCACCCCGAGTGGATCAACGATGCCCGCTACCAGACCAATGCCGCACGCATCGCCAACAAGGCCACGCTGATTGGCGCGGTTGCCGACATCCTGCGGCAAAAGACCTGCGCGGAATGGGTCGAGCGTCTCGAGAAGATCGGCGTCCCCTGCGCCCCGATCAACGACATGAGCGTGATGAAGGACCACCCGCAGACCAAGGCCCTCGACATCCTGCAGCCGGTCCCCGAGCTCGATCTGGCGCTGATCAGCCTGCCATTGGCGTTTGACGGGGCGCGTCCCCGCATTGAGACCCGCGCCCCCACGCTCGGCCAGCACAACGCCACCCTGCCGGGGTTACCGATGCCAAAGGGCTAAGGGCGCCCGCGCGCCTCAATAGGCGCGCTGACCGGAGGAGGCGGAATCCCCGCACGGCACCACCGCCATGTTGCGGCGGTCATTGGACCAGCACATCCCCGAACCGCCCTCCTTCTTGCGCTTGGGGACGGTGGTTTCCACCACCTGCGGCTTGCGACGCGCCGGCGCCGCCTTGGCAACGCACTTGCCGTCGCGCTCCATCTCGCCGGCGCCGCAGATCAAGGCGCAAACGCGCAGGTGCTGGCCGGCCACGGCCTGCAACGCTTCCTGCGAGGCCTCCCGCGCAAGCGTAACCTTGGTCTGCCGCGCGAACTCGCCCAGCGCCTCCTCGGCCTTGTGGCCCCAGTTGCCGTCGACGGGACCGGGGTCGCAGCCGACCCGTTTCAGTTCCGTCTGCAGGGCGCGCGCGAGCGCGCGCGGATCCTTGTTGACGGCCACGGGACCCGGCACGGGCGCGTTGGGCGGCGCACGGCCGGTGGACCCCGTATCCCCCGGGGCGGTGGGAGCGCGGCCAGCCTTGTCGGCTTCCTCCATTAATACGCCCGCCAGCCCGGCAAACGTTCCCCTGGGGAAGCGATCGAGATAGGTCTTCAAGATGGCCGGGTTTTTGCTGTCTTTGACCGCATTCCATAAGGCGATTTCCATCTCCTTGTCATAGTTGCGCCCCGTCGGGGCGGCCGGGCCGGCGGGCGCAGGCTCGGGCGGCGGCGCGTCGCGAAAATATACCTGTCCCGTGAGCGAGGTGTGCTCCCAGGGCACTTGCGTGCCGTTGGTGACCCGCAAGACATCGTTGCGCACATCGACCAGGATGCCGCTCACGTCCTTGTTGGAGCTCTCCATATGCTTGAGGAGCGCACCGGCATAGGGCGAGTTGCGGCCGACCCCGTCGGCGGCCACGTTCCCGGGCTGGGTGGAGAACCCAATCAGGGTGCCGATCCCGGTCTTGACCTCGGCGAGACCCGTGCCGATGGTGATGGCGCGGGTGCCCATCGTGCGCGCCAGGTTGCGGGCCAACGGATTGTCGCGACAAGCATCGAGCAAGACCAGACTGGTCTTGGCTTCACGCTCCATCTGCTTGAGCACGAGCGAGAGCGGTAGCGTCTCGAAATCGACGTCCCCTTCGCTCGCCAGGCGCGCATCGACGGGAATGAGATGGTTCTGCCCGCCGACCTGGATGCCGTGCCCGGCGTAGAAAAACAGGGCCACGTCCGCCCCCTCGAGCGACAGGCCGAACTGACGGATGGCGCGCTCCATGGCCCGCTTGTCGAGATCGCGCCCATCCGTCACCTGGAAGCCCAGCCGCTTCAGGGCCGCCGTCACATCGCTGGCATCGTTGCTGGGGTTGCGCAATTCGCCGGTGTTTTGATAGGCCGAGTTGCCGATCACCAGCGCCACGCGTTTCTGGGCGTGAGCCGCGCTCGACGGCCAAAGCGCCATCAGAGCGCAAACGAAGACGATGAGTCGCGCCATGGTTGATCCCCGCTCACAACACTGACATCTCATGATAGACGGCCACGATGACCAAAGTGCGTCCGGAATGACCAAACTGCGCTGGCGATAACCAAAGTGTGTTCGAGTTCAGTCGTGCACCTTGGCGTTGGCGTTGTACCAACGATAGATCTCTGCACCATTCCAATTGAGTACGCCCGCGAACTGCGCCATGTGCTCATAAACTTGCTCTAGATATTTGATACGAAAGGGTTGTCCGGAAATATAAGGGTGGATGGCGATCGCCATCACGCGCGGCCGCGTGGCGCCTTCCTGGTAGAGCCGATCGAAGGCGTCGATGCATTTCTTCAGCCAATAGGCGCCCTCGTGATGCTGCAGCACCATCACCGGAATGTCGTTGAGTTCCGCCGTATAGGGCAGCGTCACCAGCGGGCCCTTGGCGGTGCCGATCACGGTCGGCTCATCATCATAGACCCAGTCGCCGATATACCTGACGCCGGCCTCGGCCAAGAGTTCGGGGGTATCGAGCGTCTGCGTCAGGCCCGGTCCGAGCCAGCCGATCGGGCGCTCACCCCAGAAGGCGGCGAGCGTATCCAGCGACTTTGCAATCATGCCCCGCTGGTCCTCGATCCTGTGGATGGGCATTTGCTCGTAGGCGTGACCCATGGGCTCCCAGCCGTTATCGCGCGCCTCCTGGGCCACGCGCGCATAGTCGTGGCACACCCGGGCATTGATCGACAGGCTCGGCCGTAGGCCCAAGCGCTTGAAGAGCTCAAAAAAGCGCCAAACACCGACGCGCATGCCGTATTCGTGCCAGCTCCAGTTCGGGATGTCGGGCAGCAGCACCTGGCCGGTCGGCGGCGGCAGGACCTGGCGCGCCATCGGCCGCGAAATGTCCCAGACCTCCAGGTTGACGATGGTCCAGACGATGATGCGCGCCGCCCCCGGCAAGGCCAGCGGCGTGCGGTCGACGATCGCCGAGTAGGGTGCCCGCTCACGCGGGGTCATGGGTTCAGTCATGGGGCTCACTCATCGGGCTCACTGATCGGGCTCACTCTTCCGCTCAGGCATAGGTCCGCTCAGGCACGGGCTCACTCCTGGGTTCAGGCAGGGGGCGGCTCGCCACCTTCGTGGTCCCCGCCATTTTGGGCCCTGCCTTTTTCGTCCCTGACATTTTCGTCCCGTCATTTTCTTCCCTGGCATTTTCTTTCCTGGCATTTTGGTCTCTGCCAGCTGGTCTCTGCCAGCTGGTCCCTGCCAACTGCTCCCTGCCACCACGCGGCCTTGTCAGGGCGGCCGCGGTCGCAGCCAACGCATTACAAATCACGATGCCCGCGACAAGAACATATGATTTTTGCCGACGCCTGTAAGCGCTTAAGAGTTCTTACCCCAATCAACCCTGCCACGGGTGCCGCGCCATGAACCTCGGCTTCTTCACCATGCCCATTCACCCGGTGGCCAAGGACTGGCGCCAATCGCTCCGCGAGGATCGCGAAGCCTTCGTGCTCGCCGACGACCTCGGTTTTGTGGAGGCCTATGCCGGCGAACACGCCACCGATCGCAGCGAGAACATCACCTCCTCCACGGTATTTCTGGCCACGCTCGTCGACCGCGTGAAGCGCATGCGCCTGGGCACGGGCACCCTCAATCTACCCAATGCGCATCCCGCCGCCGTCGCCTCGCAGATCGCCATGCTCGATCACCTGCTCGACGGGCGCCTCAATCTCGGCATCAGCCCCGGCGGGCTCATGTCGGACGCGGAAGTGTTCGGCAATCTCGACGCCAATCGCAACGAGATGTTCCTTGAGCTGATCAACCAGGTGCTGGCGATCTGGGCCGGCGATGCGCCCTACGACCTGACCGGCAAATACTGGAACATCTCCACCGCGCGCACGCTGCTGCCCGAGGTCGGCCAAGGCTATATCGGCAAGCCCTTGCAGCAGCCGCATCCCCCCATCGTCGTCACCGCCGTAGCCCCCTTCTCCAAGGGCGTGACGGAGGCGGCGGCGCGCGGCTGGGATCCGATCTCCGCCAACTTTCTGATGCCCGTTTGGGTCAAGAGCCATTGGCCGCGCTATGTGGAAGGCTGTCACCGCGCCGGGCGCACCGCCGATCCCGCCAATTGGCGCGTCGCCAAGAGCCTCTTCGTTGCCGACGACGACAAGACGGCGCGCGACTACGTCATGGCGCCCAATAGCCCCTACCGCCTGTACTATCAGTCGCTCGCCACCAAACTGAGAAAGGGCGGCCGCATCGAGCTGTTCAAGACCAGCCGCGACATGCCGGATGATGCGGTCACGCTCGATTTCATCTGCGATCAGCTGGTGATCTGGGGCTCACCCAACAAGGTTGCCGAAGAGATCTTGAAGTTCCGCGAGGAGGTCGGCGAGTTCGGCACGCTGCTCTATGCGGGTAAGGATTGGCTGGACTACGAGCTGGGTCGCCGCTCGATGGTGCTGATGGCCGAACGCGTCATGCCCAAGGTCAATGCCTGAGGCGCCTTTGGTGCCTATCCCTGATCGACTGGCTCCAAGGCGCATGCTAGGGGAGCACCGGTGCGGATGCCTTTGAACCTCATTCAGCGAGAAGGACTTCGCCATGCGTATTGGCATTGCCGGCGTTGGCAAGATGGGCACCGCGATCGCGCTGAGGCTGCTGGAAGCCGGGCACGAGGTGTGGGTGTGGAACCGCACGGCCGCCAAGGTCGAACCCTCGCGCCAAGCCGGCGCCCGCGTCGCCGCCAGCGCCGCCGGCCTCGCCGATGCCGTCGAGGTGATTATCACCATTCTCAGCAACGCCGCGGCGCAGAACGGCACCTATGACGGCCCGTCCGGAGTGCTGGCCGGAGACGTCGCCGGCAAGCTCGTCATCGACATGAGCACCGTGCAGCCCGCGCACGCGCAGGCGCTGGCCCGCAAGGTGACGGCCAAGCGCGCCACCTTCGTCGAATGTCCGGTCGGCGGCACCACCGGGCCGGCGCGGCAAGGCAAGCTCTTGGGCCTGGCGGGTGGCGAGGCCGCCGACATTGCCCGCGCGCAGCCCCTCCTCGCTCAGTTGTGCCGGCGGCTCGAACACGTCGGTCCCGTTGGCGCCGGCTCCAGCATGAAGCTTGCCATCAATCTTCCCCTGCTCGTTGCCTATCAGGCCCTTGGCGAGGCCTACGTCTTGTGCCGACATCTCGATATCGATCCCAAAGCCCTGATGGAGCTGTTTGCCGATACCTCGGGGGCACCCAACGTCTTGAAGGTGCGCGGGCCCGCGGTGGCGCAGGCTTTGGCCGGCGGGCCGGGGATCGCGGCGACCTTCGACGTCGATTCCATCCGCAAAGACCTCAACACCATGATCGCCGAGGCCGGGGGGCGAGGCGCCGAGCTCCCGCTCGCGGAGCGTACGCTCGCGATCTTCGATGAGGCCGCCCGCGCGGGCTGGGGTGGGCGCGACGGCTCGAGCCTGCCCTCCTACTGGCCAAAGCGGACGCCGGCCTAGCGGCGGCGGGCCTCGCTCAGCGCCGGCTGTCCAGCACGGCCTCACCCAGCACTTTGCTCTGCCGCGCCAACATCAGGGCGGCGGCGATGATCAGGCCTTGGCCTCGGTAGGCCTCGGCTCGAGCCGCACCGGCGGCGAGCGCCGTTTCGATCTCGGCCGCGGTCAGCGCCCCGACCGCGACGGTCACGAGACGGCCGCCAAGATCGCTGTCGGGATCAAGCTCCACGGCGGGGCGGCGCGTCACGGCCGAGGTCTCGACGTTGACCGCATTGGCGATCAGCGTGGCGGCGGCATCGGCACTGGCCGCCGTGCGGCCCAGCACGGTCACCGCATCGGCAAGGCCCAGCGAGAAGGAACGCCCCCGCGCCCCGGAGGTGGCGATGCCGCCGACCCCGCTGCCGGCCTCCAGGCGCAGCCGGCCGTTGAGCAGCGGCACGTTGCCGCGCGAGAAGGCACCGGCGATGCCAACCTCAAGGGCCTGGCCCGGAGCGATGAAGACGGCGATGTCGCCGCCATTGTTGATAAAGACCCGGTCGAGCCGCGCCGCGGCCAGCATCTCAGCGAGCAGCTCGTCGGCAACCGCACCCGCGACCGCCGCCATCGGTGTGAGAAAGACGCCGGCGAAGGGACGGCAAGCCTCCAGCATGCGGCGGGCAACGGGGCCGGCGAGCTTTGGTTCATCCTGCACGGCTCGGCGCAGGTGAGGGAGCTCCTCGCACAGCTCGGGCAGCAGCTCGGGAAAGCGCCGAACCGCGGCGGCATAGGCCGCCCGCAGGGCCTGCGGCTCGCCCCAGGCCTTGAGCACGATGTCGATCGGCCCGTGCGACAGGTGCAGCCGCCCGCCCGTCAGTTCCTGGATGACGGCGGGGGCAAACATGACGTCGCGCCGATTTTGCACAAGGCCTTGCGAAAAGCGTCCGCCTCCGCCTCGCTGAGGGGCTCGAGCGTGCGCTCGGAGACCTCGGCGGCGATCCCTTTCATGGTGGTGATGGCCTGTTCGCCGGCGGCGGTCAAACCGAGCGCCAACAGCCGCCCATCCCTGGGATCGGAGGCTTGCTGCACGTAGCCGCGCGCGCTGAGGCGGGCGATCACCCCGGAGATGGTGGCCGGATCCATCGCGGTCAGCCGGCCGAGCTGGTTCTGCGACACCGAGCCCAAGTCATCGAGCTTGGCAAGCGCCGCAAACTGCCGTGGCGTGACACCGAAGCGACCCATGACGGCCTTGAACATTTCGCTGGCCCGCTGGTGCGCACAGCGCAGCAAGAACCCGACCTGCTGCTCCAAGACGTAAGCAGAAGCGGCCGGGCCGCGCTTGCCGGCGCGCGCGCGCTTTCCTCGGGTGCGGATGGAGGCCATGGCTCACTCGGCTCCTCTATAGGCTCAGGCGGGTTCGGGCTTGCCGGGCGTAAACGGCCAGGGGTTGTCGTCCTGCCAGCCATCGATGCGCGCCTGCGGCGACAGGGTGGCGATGACGTCGTCGATGCTGACGATATCGGCCACATGTCCGCCCAGGCGTTGGTAGAGGCTGTGCGCCAGGGTGAATTCGATCGGCGCCACGATGGCCGGCGTCGGCACGAAACCGAAGGCCTGCTTCGGCATCCGCGTCACATCGACCATAATGGTGATGCCGCCGCCGGGCCACACCGTCACCGGCGCGCCGCCCATCGTCACCCTCGTCGCGCCGCTCGCAACCGAGCGCGTCAGCAGGATCGGATTCTCGGTAACCCCGGCGCGCAGGGAGCCGCCGGCACCGGCCATGAACACCACGCTGCACAGCGCCGGCTCGCAGTTCTCGCCGATGCGCTGAATGACGGCGGCAACCCCGGCGGGCATCGGCGCCGGCACCGGCTGCAGATTTTCATCCAGCACGCAATAGAGCGCGTCCTCGCCGGTGGTCGAGGTCAAGAGCAGCCGCAGCCCCGGCCAGGCAACCTTGGCGTCGATCTTCTGGATGATCGACAGCGGATCGGTGATGTCGGTGCCGCCCCAGCCGAGCCCGGGTTCGGCGACCTTGAAGTAGCGGCCGGGCGTGGACCGGCGCCCGCGCACGCGAATGCCGGTCGGCGGCATCGCCAGCACGCGACCCGACTGGTGCTCGCTCAGCACGCCGGTAATGTGGTCGTCGAGGACGATCACCTCGTCGAGCAGGCCAAGCCACTGGCGCGCGAAAATGCCGACCGTGGCCGAGCCGCAGCCCACCCGCATGCGCACCTCGGGTTTGCCGTCGACGATGGGCGCCTTGCCGGCCTCGACGATCAGGGCGTGGCCGCCGTCGATGCTCATGGCCACCGGCGCGCCCGAGCAGAGCTCGAGCAGCGCCTCGCAGGTGACGGTGCCTTCCTTCTTGGAGCCGCCGGTCAAGTGCCGCACGCCGCCGATCGAGAGCATCTGCGAGCCGTATTCGGCCGTGGTGACGTGCCCGACCTGTTCGCCCTTGACGCGAACCGGCGCCGTCTCCGGCCCGAGATGCCGATCGGTGTCGATCTTCACCTTGACGCCGCAGTAGCTGAAAATGCCCTCGGTGACCACCGTGACGGTATCGACGCCGGCGTGCTCCGCCGAGACGATAAAGGGCGCCGGCTTGTAGTCGGGATAGGTGGTGCCGGCGCCGATGCCGGTGACGAAGGTGCGCGTCGGATCGAGCGGCGCGCCATCCCAGGCGCTGCCGGCGAAGGCAACCAGTTTGCCGTTGGCGTCGATGGTCCTCGCCATCAGCACGACCGGGTCGGTACGCACGAGCTGTCCCGCGTCGTTGGCATAGCGCGCGCAGGCGCCCGCGCGCCCGGGGCGGATGCGGCACAACACCGGGCAGGCATCGCAGCGCACGATGCCCTCCCCTTCCGCGGCGCCGAATTTGGCGGCGCGCGCCGCCGGCGAAAGTTGATCGCCGCTCATGACCCGCCTTTCCTGTGCCCGCCTTGCCTGTGCCCACCTCGCCTGGCGAGCGCTTCCCACAGGCGATGCGGCAGCACCGGCACGCGCGTCACGCGCACGCCCGAGGCGTGGCGGATGGCGCCGAGAATGGCGGGCCCGGTGGCGATCAGCGCGGGCTCGCCGACACCCTTGGCGCCGAACGGCCCCTCGGGTTCCGCGTCCTCGATCAGGTAAATCTTGACCGCGGGCATGTCACCCACCGTGGGAATGAGATAGTCGTGCAGGTTTTCGCTGCGTCCCGGCGTGAATTCCTCCATCAGCGCCAGGCCGAGGCCTTGCGCGATGCCGCCGTGAATTTGGCCCTCCACCAGCGTCGGGTTGATGCTGCGGCCGACGTCGTGCGCGGCCACCATGCTCAGAACTTTGCTGGTGCCGAGGACCATGTCGACCTCCACCTCGGCCATTTGCGCGGCAAAGCCGTAGGTGGCGTAGGGCACGCCCTGACCGTTGGCATCGAGCGCCGTCGTCGGCGGGTCCCAGCTACCGACGCCGTCGAGCACCAGGTCGTCGCGGTGATCGACCGCCCCGGCGGCGGCATGCAAGGCCGCCAGGTTGGCGAGATCGACGCTGCGCGAGGCCTCCCCATCCCAAATCTGCAAGCGGCTGCCCGCCAGGCTCAGCCTGGCGTCGGGACCGGCATTGGCGAGGGCCAAAATTTTGCCGCGCAGGGCAAGGGCCGCGAGCCGGGTCGCGTTGCCCGACACCAAGGTTTGCCGCGAGGCGGAGGTCTTGCCGGCATCCGCCGTCAGCTGGGTGTCGCCAACCAGCATCCGAAAGGCGCCGACGGGCAGCCCCAGGGCGGCGGCGGCGATCTGCGACAGCACGGTCGAGGAGCCCTGGCCAATGTCGACGGCGCCATTGAGGAAGGTGAGCGTGCCGTCACGGGCCAGCGTGATGCGCATGGTCGAGGGGTTGGAGACCGAGGTATTGCCGCAGCCGTACCACATCGCCGCGAGCCCGACGCCGCGCCGATGGCGCGGTTCTGGCGCGTTATGGGCGGCAACGCGCGCCAGCGCCGCCTCCCAATCGCCTCTGAGGGCGGCGAGACATTGCGGCAGACCCGCCGAATGGGCGAGGCGCTGGCCCGAGGCCGTGACGTCGCCCACTCTCAGCGCGTTGCGCTGGCGAATGGTCCAGCGGTCGAGGCCCAGGCGCTCGGCCAGGTCGTCCAGCAAGGTTTCGTGCGCGATGGCCGCCTGCGGCACCCCGAAGCCGCGAAAGGCGCCGGCCGGCGCTCGGTTGGTATAAACCGCGCGCGTCGCAATGGCGACGTTGGCCACGCGGTAAGGGCCCATGCCATGCACGGGGACGCGATTGGCGACCGTCGGACCCCACGAGGCGTAGGCGCCCGTATCAAAGTCGGCCCGCATCTCAAAGGCCGTGAGCCGGCCCTCCGCGTCGGCGGCGGCGCGCGCGACGATGTGCGCGGGATGGCGCTTGGTGGTCGAGGTCATGGATTCGGTGCGCGAATAGACAATGCGCACGGGCCGCTTCGTCACCCAGGCGGCGACGGCGAGCAGGGGTTGCACCGAGACGTCGAGCTTGCCACCGAAGCCGCCGCCGCAGGCGGTGGGCCGAATGCGCACGTGCGCGGGCGCAATGCCGAGCACGCGCGCGGTCTCCTCCCGATCCATGTAGGGGGCCTGGGTGCAGGCTGCGATTTCGATGCGATCGGGCCCGGCGCCGATCGGCACGGCATAGCCCGCCTCCGGTTCGATGTAGGCGTGTTCGACGAAGGCGGTCTCGAAGGTGCCTTCGGCGCTGACCGCGCCCGCCGTTAAGGCCTCAGCCACCTTGCCACGCCTGAGGTTGCCGCGAGCGAGCACGTTGTCGGCGACCGTGGCGTGAATGGCCGGGGCGCCGGGCGCCAACGCCGCGGCAATGCCCTCGATGGCGGCGGTGGGCTGCCAGGCGATCGGCAGCGCCGCATCCGACAGCCGGTCGAGCGCGGCGCGCTCACCGACCAGCGCCAGCACGGCCTCGCCGCGAAAGCGCACGAAGCCGGGGGCCAACACCGGCTGATCCTTCAGCTGCGGGAAAATGCCGAAGGAATTCTCACCCGGCACGTCCTTGTGCGTCAGAATGGCGATGAGCCCCGGCGTGGCGGCAATGACGGCGCCAAGATCGCCGAGCGTGAAGCGGGCCGCGTCGTGCGGTGAGCGCACGATCCGCAGCCACAGGGCGTCGGCGGGGGCGGCATCGGCGCCGAAAAGATCGGTGCCGGCGACCTTGGGCCAGCCATCGACGCGCGGCAGACGGGCACCGATGGCCGAGCTCGTCTCGGCGGGCGACGGCCCCGCGCCGGCAACGGCGAGGATGGCTTCAACGATTTTGAGATAGCCGGTACAGCGACACAGGACGCCGCCGATGGCATCCTCGACTTGGCGCCGGCTGGGCGCCGCGCAGCGCGCGATGAGATCGGTGGCCGCCATCAGCATGCCCGGCGTGCAGATGCCGCACTGGGCCGCACCGTGCGCCAGGAACGCGTGGCGCAGCCGGGCCGTCAACCCTTGCGGGCCGTCGCCTTCAATCGTCCACACGACGCTGCCCGCCGCCCGCGCGGTCGACAGCAGGCAGGCGCAGGCCTGGCGGCCGTCGACGATGATGGTGCAGGCGCCGCAATCGCCCGCTTCGCAGCCAACCTTGGTGCCGGGCAAGCCAAGCTTGTCGCGCAGCGTGTCGGCCAAGCTGGCAAAGGCTGCCGCCGCGACGGTGATTGGCTCCCCGTTGAGCGTGAACGAGACCGTCGCCAGCTCGCCGGCCACCTTCGGCATCAGGCAGCCCTCCCCTTTTGCGCGCCGGCGAGATCGGCGAGGAGATCGCGCGTCAAGGCGAGCGCCGCCGCACGCCGATAGGCCGCGCAAGCGCGGATGTCATCGATCGGCGCAAGGGCGCTGAGGTGCTCCGGGGCAACGCGCGCGCTGGCCGCAGCCAGCGGCACGCCGAGGAGGACGGCCTCGAGCGCCGACAGCCGCTGCGGCACCGCCGAGCAGGCGCCAACGGCAAGCCTGCAGGCGGCAATATTGCCCGCCGCATCCGTCTCGACCACACCGGCCACCATCACGATCGAGATCACCAAGTAGGCGCGCGCGCCGAGCTTGCGGAAGTGGCCGTGCGCCCGGCGGGCGCGTTTGGGGATGAGGATGGCCGTGACGAGCTCATCGTCGCGGCAGGCCGTGTGACGATAGCCATCGATGAACGCCGCCAGCGTCAGCCGGCGCGTGCCGCCGAGACTTTTAAGCTCGACCTCGGCCTCCAGCGCTAACAGGTTCGGCGCACCATCGCCGGCCGGCGAGGCGGTGCAGATGTTGCCGACCAAGGTGCCGCAATTTTGGATTTGCACGCCGCCGATCTCGCGCGCCGCCCGTTGGTAGCCGGCAAACAGGGGCGGCAGCTCGGCCTCGATCAGATCGGTCCACGTCGTCAAGGCACCAAACCGCCAGTAGGCCTCCTCCTCCACGATGCCCTTGAGGCCAGCCAGCGCACTGATATCGAGCACATCCTTGTGCGCCCTGTCGCCCCAGCCGGCGCGCGCGGCCTTTGCCGGGTAGACGTCGGTGCCGCCGCTGAGCACGGTGAGCTCGCGGCTGGCGCGGAGCGCTAAGGCCTCTGCCATCGTGTCCGGGCGGTGGTAGACAACCATGGGCCCCTCACGTCGAGGACTGCAGGCGGTCGCGCACGCGCTGGGTGGCGGCCGCCTCCGGCGCGCCATCGGGCCCGAGCACCACCCCGAACAGGCTTTCGGCCTCGGCCGGCGTGTAGTAGCCCCGAAGCACGTCGCGCGCGACCAGGCTGGGATCGCGCGCAAAGGGGTTACCATAGCCGCCGCCCCCCGGCGTCATCACTTCGACCCGATCGCCAACCTGCAAGGCAATGTCCTGATCCTTGGACAGGTGCTCGGGGATGACGGTGTCCTTGCCGCGATGCAGGCGCACGACATTGCGGCCGCCGTCGCCGCCGCCCTCAACGCCGGGCGGACCAAAGCGGCCGTGATCCATGACAAAAGAGGCGCGCGCGGAACCGCGCAAAAGCTCCACCTCATAGTGCACGCCAAAGCCGCCGCGGTGCCTGCCGGCCCCGCCGGAGCCCTCGCGCAGCGCAAAGCGGCGGAATAGGATCGGGTAATATTGCTCCAGCACTTCCACCGGCTGGCTCTTGGAGATGCCGATGGTCGAGCAGCCGTTGCTGAGGCCGTCATGGGCGGCATTGCCGCCATAGCCCCCACCGGAAATCTGGTACATGACGTAGCCCGCGCCCTTGGCGGGATCGAAGCCGCCGAGGGCAAAATTGCCGGACGAGCCCGCCGGGGCCGCCGTCACCTTGTCCGGAATCGCCTGCACCATGGCGAGAAAGACGGCCTCGGCAATCCTCTGCGACACCTCCGCGGCGCAGCCCGAGACGGGACGTGGATAGTGCGCGTCAAGAAAGGTGCCGCTCGGCCGCTTGATCCGCAGCGGTTCGAAGGCGCCGGCGTTGAGCGGCGTGTCGGGAAAGATGTGCCGCAGCGCCAGGTAGACGGCCGAGTAGGTGGTCGCCAGCACCGAGTTCATCGGCCCCAGGCAGGGCGGCGAGGAGCCGGTGAAGTCGAAGTCGAGCGTCTCGCCGGCCTTGCTGATCGACAAGGCGATGCGCAGCGGCACGTTGACGACACCGTCGGAATCGACAAACGCCTCCGATCGATAGACGCCGTCGGGGATGGCGGCGATATGGGCGCGCATCAAGCGCGCGGCGCGCCGCTTGATCTCGCCGATCGCCCGCACGATGGTGTCGCGGCCATAGCGGTCGATCAGTTCCGTGAGCCGGTTCTCGCCAACCTTGAGGGCCGCCGCCTGGGCCCGGATGTCGCCGATGCGCTGATCGGCGATGCGCATGTTGGAGCGGATAATGGCGTGGATCTCGCGGTCCATGACCCCACGCTTGAACAGCTTGACCGGCGGCAGGCGCAGACCCTCCTGCTCGACTTCCGTGGCATGGGCAGAAAACCCGCCCGGCACCATGCCGCCGATATCGGGCCAGTGTCCGGTGTTCTGCAGCCAGCAGAACGGCTCGCCGCGATAGTAGAACGGCAGCGCGAAGCGCACGTCCATCAGGTGCGTGCCGCCGAGATAGGGATCGTTCACCGCATAGATATCGCCAGGCTCGGGTTTGCCCGCCTGGCCTTCGCCGATCAGTCGGATCAGTTCGGCGGTGGAGAATTGCATGGTGCCGACGAAGATCGGCAGCCCGAGCTCGCCCTGGGCAATGAGCTCGCCGGTGGCAAGATCGTAGATGCCGGACGAGCGGTCGTCGGCTTCGGCAATCACGGGCGAGAAGGCCGCACGCGAAAAGGTAATGTCCATCTCGTTGCAGACCTGGCCCAGGCCAGCCTGGATGACGGCCAACGTCACGGGATCGAGCGTCACGGGATCGCGCGTGACCGGATCGAGCGCGACGGGATCGAGAGGGTTCATGCCGCCTCAACCCTGATCCTGAGGTTGCCGATCGGATCGACCAGCGCCGCGGCGCCGGGCTCGATCACGGTGGTGGCGTCGATCTGCTGCACGATGGCGGGGCCCCGCAGCTGGGCGCCGAGCGGCAGCTTGAGCCGGTCGAACACCGGCGCCGAGCGCCAAACGCCGGCGGCGTAGAGCTGGCGCTCGGCGAGGACCGCCCCCGCCAGGTTGGTCGCCCGGGCGCCCGGCTCGAGCAGGCTGGCGATCGGGAAGGGCCGACGCCTGCCGATCACCGACGTCACCAGGTTGACGAGCACGGCCGCGATCTCGGGCAACCGCACCTGAAAGCGGGCAAAATAGGCGGCCTCGAAGCGCTCACGGAGGCCCTCGCGTGACAGTTCCGCCAGCGACAGCGGCACCCGGATCAGATGCGTCTGGCCGCGAAACTGCATGTCGGCGCCGTGCAGCACGAGGCTCTCGACGATCTCGCCCTGCTCCTCGGCATTCACCGCCTCGCCCCGCTCACGCTGGGCTTTGAGGGTTGCCGCAACCACATCCATGTCGACCTGCTCGAGCGGCACGTTGAGGGTATTGACCAGATCCTGCCTGAGATCGGCGACGAGACAGCCGAGCGCATTGGTCAAGCCCGGACGCGCCGGCACCAGCACCTCGGGAATGCCGAGTTCGCGCGCGAGCGCAACCGCGTGCAGCGGGCCGGCGCCGCCGAAGGCAAACAAAATAAAGTCGCGCGGGTCATGGCCGCGCCCGATCGACACCATGCGAATGGCGCCGCACATGTGCGTGTTGGCGAGCTGCAGCACCGCCGCGGCGGCCGCCTCGGCAGAAAGCCCCAACGGCTGGCCAAGCCGCCGGCCGAACACCTCGCGCACGTCCTTGAGGGGGGCGGCGTTGGGCACCGACAGCAGGGCTGCCGGATCGAGCCGGCCGAGCACGAGATTGGCGTCGGTGATGGTGGGCTCGTGGCCGCCGCGGCCATAGCAGATGGGTCCGGGCTCGGAGCCCGCCGAGCGTGGGCCGACCTCGAGCATGCCCGCCGCATTGATCGCGGCGATCGAGCCGCCGCCCGCCCCAATGCTGCGCACATCCACCATCGGCACGTGGATCGGCAGGCCATAGTCGATGGTCAATTCCGCCGAGACCTCGGGAATGCCGCCGCGAATGAGCGCGACGTCCGTGGACGTGCCGCCCATGTCGTAGGTGATGGCGTGGCCTACGCCCGACTGGACCAAGGTGGCGGCCGCGGCCATCACACCCGAAGCCGGCCCCGACATGATGGTCTTTGCCGCTTCGCGGGCAACCAGACGCGCGGCCACGGTGCCGCCGTTGCCGTTCATTAATAACAGATCGCGCCTGAAACCCTGCGCCTCGAGCCCACCCGTTAGGCCCCGCACGTAGCGATCGAGGATCGGCTGCACGGCGGCGTTGACGGAGGCGGTGGTGCCGCGCTCGTACTCGCGAAACTCCGACAACAGTTCGTGTCCGAGCGTTACGTAGCCATTGGGCCAAAGCGCGCGGGCAATAGTGCCGGCGGCAAGCTCGTGGACCGGGTTGGCATAAGCATGCAGGAAGTGGATCAGAAGGCTTTCGCAGCCCTGCCGCAAGAGCACCTGCGCGGCCGCCGCGACAGCCCCGGCGTCGAGGGCCACCAGCACCTCGCCCGCCGCGCTGATGCGCTCGTCAACCTCCAGGCGCAACTGACGCGGGATCAAGGGCTCGAAGGTGCCCGTCATGCCGTAGGCGCGGGGCCGGGTGCGGCGGCCGAGCTCCAAGCTGTCGCGGAAGCCGCGGGTGGTGATGAGGCCGACCTTGGCGAGCTTGCGCTCCAGGACCGCGTTGGTGGTGGTGGTGGTGCCGTGAATGATGAGGTCGAGCGCGCCGGCCCGTGAGCCCGCCGCCGCTAAGGCGCCAAGCACGCCGTCGGCCTGATTGCCGGCCGTGGTCGGGATCTTGGCAAGGCGCACGTGCTCAATATTGGGTCCTGTCTCGTAAATGAGCAGGTCCGTGAAGGTGCCGCCGACGTCGATGCCTGCAACCCGCCGCCTTGCCACGCCATTGCCTCGGGCCTAAGGGCTAACCTTGTTAGTATACGAACAATGCCGCAGCGGGTCCACTGCCGCTCCAGCGCCGATCCATTGGCGATCCGTTGGCAATCCACTGCCCCTCCGCTGGCGGTCCACCGCCCGGCCACGGCCGGTCCACTGGCACTCCACTGGCACTCCACTGGCACTCCAATGGCACTCCAATGGCACTCCACGGCTGCGGGCCGGGAGCCTTACCCCCGCAAAACCCTTACAACGACACGCCCCACACACCACACACCCCACAAAATTACCGGGCGCGCCCCGTCCCCCCTTGGACTCACAGCACCTTGCCTGGATTGAGAATGCCCTTGGGATCGAAGGCGGTCTTGATGGCCCGCATCAGCTCGAGTTCGACGGGACTTTTGACGCGCGCCAGCGCCTCGCGCTTCATGACACCGATGCCGTGCTCGGCCGAAATCGAGCCGCCGAAGGCCAGCACCGCCTCGTTGACGGCGTCCTGCAGGGGTCGCCACAGCGCCAGGAAAGCCGCCGTCGGCATCTCCAGGGGTTGGCAGATGTTGTAGTGCACGTTGCCGTCGCCAAAATGGCCGAAGGCCAGCGGCCGCGCCCCGGGACAAACGGCAAAGATCAGGGCGTTGGCGCGGGCGATGAATTGAGGAATTTTGGCGATCGGCACCGAAACATCGTTCTTGACGCTGCCGCCTTCGAACTTTTGCGCCTCCGAGATGGCTTCGCGCAGGCGCCAGAAGGCGCGCGCCTGGCCCAAGGAGTTGGCAAGCGCGGCATCGATGATAAGGCCTTTTTCCTGAGCGCGGTTGAGGATGTCCTCGAGCACGCGCTGAGCCGACCCGTCGGCGGTGAGGCCGGACAGTTCCATCAGCGCGTACCACGCACCCCGGCTCGGCAAGGGATCGCGGGTGCCGGCGACGTGCCGCAGGACCACATCGAGCACGCGGCGCGGCAGGAATTCGAAGGCGGTTAGGCTGGCACCGGCCGCGGCCTGGGCGGCCGCGAACAGGGCGAGCGCGGAGCCGAGCTTGGGTAGGGCAACGAAGGCAGTCGCCCTCTCGGCAGGCTTTGGATAAAGCCGCAGCGTCGCCGCCGTAAGGATGCCGAGCGTGCCCTCCGAGCCGATGAACAAGTCCTTAAGGTCGTAGCCGGTGTTGTCCTTTTTGAGCGCGCTGAGGCCCGGCAGCACCCGGCCGTCGGCCAGCACCACCTCGAGGCCGAGCACCAGCTGGCGCGCCGTGCCGTAGGCCAACACGCCGACACCGCCGGCGTTGCTGGCGAGATTGCCGCCGATCTGACAGCTTGTCTCGGAGGCCAGGCTCAAGGGAAACAGCCGCTCGACGGCGGCGGCCGCCGCCTGGACCTCCGCCAACGTCAGGCCGGCCTCCACCGTCATGCTGTAGCCGGCAGCGTCGAGCTCGCGCACGCGCTTGAGGCGCGCAACCGACAGCAGGATTTCGCCGTGGAAGGGGATCTGGCCGCCGACCAGCCCGGTGTTGCCCGCCTGCGGCACGACCGGGATGGCGTGCGCGTTGGCAATCGCCATGATCTCGCAGACTTGCTCCGTCGAGCCCGGACGCAGCACCACGCCGGCGCGGCCTTGATAGAGGTCGCGCCATTCCCTGAGGTAAGGCAACTGCTGGTCGGCGTCCGTCAGCGCGTGCTCGCGCCCGACGATCCTCGCCAGACGCTCGAGAACGGCAGGGGTGAGCCCGGCGGCGGCGTGAGCGCTCATGCCGGCCTCGCGGCCCTGCGCAAGCGATCGTTGATCGCCTCGCCCAACCCCTCCTCGGGGATTGGCATCACCGCAATGCCGTGAGCGCCGACGTCATCCAGCCGGCGCAGGCCGGCAAATAGGTTGGCGGCCGCTTCGAGCAGATCGCCGCTGGCGCTGAGGTTGAAGACCGGCCCGGCGTGCGGCGGCACCTGCGCGCCGAACGCAAGCAGGGCTTCCCCGCGCTTAACCTCGCGCGCCGCCAGCCGCAACGGGGTGGCCGGCGCATAGTGGCGCAGCAGCATGCCGGGCGAGGCCGGGCGGCTCGTTTCCGCCTCGGCGACGGCAACGGGCCGGCCGAGGGCGCCCGCCAGCGCCGCGCGGGTAATGCCGCCGAGCCGCAGCACGCGAAGGCCAGGGCCGCTGACATCGACCACCGTTGATTCCAATCCCAGCGGCGTCGGCCCGCCATCGAGCAGTATGTGCACGCGGTTGCCAAGATCGGCCTCCACATGCTCAGCCGTGGTCGGGCTGACGTGACCCGAGCGGTTGGCGCTCGGCGCGGCGATCGGCCGACCCGCGGCGCGCAGCAGGGCCACGGCGACGGCGTGTGCCGGCACCCTGACCGCGATGGTGCCGAGACCGGCGGTGGTGAGTTCGGCGATGCCGCCGTCGGGCCGGCGCGGCAGCACCAGGGTCAGCGCACCGGGCCAAAACGCCGCCGCCAACTGGCGCGCGCTGTCGCTGAACTCGGCGAGCCGTAACGCCGCCGCCAGGTCCGGCACGTGCACGATCAGGGGATTGAAACGCGGCCGCCCCTTGGCGGCAAACACCGCCGCCACGGCCCGCGCATTGCTCGCGTCCGCGCCAAGACCGTAGACCGTCTCGGTCGGAAAGGCGATCAGACGGCCCGCGCACAGCGCCGCCGCCGCGCGTGCGATTGCCTCCCCGCTCGCCTTTTCCTTACCCATCAGCCGTCCTACCACGACACCCTTGCGAGGCCCTTTCGAGGCCCTTTCGAGGCTTGAGCTTTCCGCCTATTGTGGCGTCGGCGTCAAGGCGCAAACGTCTTTCCCGCGCGAGCTCCTCCATGTCCTACCAGGCTCCCGTCGATGACATCATGCATGCGCTCAAGAGCGCGGCCGGGCTCGATGAGCTGATTGCGCGCGGGCTCATCGGCGAGATCGACGAGGCCACCATCCGTGCCGTTATCGAGGAGGCCGGCAAGTTCGGGGCGGAGGTGCTCGATCCACTCAGCGCCCCGGGCGACAAGGCCGGCTCCAAACTCGTCAACGGCAAGGTGGAAACGCCGCCTGGCTGGCGGGAGGCCTACCAGGCGTTCGCCGCCGGCGGCTGGGGCTCGCTCTCGGCCGCCGAGGAATGGGGCGGGCAGAACTTGCCTTCGATCGTGGCCACGGTCGCCGGCGAGATTTGGAATTCGGCCAACATGGGCTTTGGCCTGTGCCCGCTGCTGACGCTTGGGGCCATCGATGCCATCGAGGCGCAGGCCAGCGACGCCCTGAAGCAGACCTATCTGCCCAAGATGGTGTCGGGCATATGGTCCGGCACCATGAACCTGACCGAGCCGCACGCCGGCTCCGACCTCAGCCAGCTCAAAACCCGCGCCGTGAAGCAGGCCGACGGAAGCTATCGCCTGTTTGGCACCAAGATCTTCATCACCTACGGCGACCACGAGCTGACCGACAACATCATTCATCTCGTTCTGGCTCGCCTCCCCGATGCGCCGCCGGGCACGCGCGGCATCTCCTTGTTCCTGGTGCCCAAGATCTGCGTCAACGATGACGGCTCGCTCGGCGCCCACAACGACGTGGTCTGCGCCGGCGTCGAGCACAAACTCGGCATCCACGCCAGCCCGACCTGCGTCATGAAGTATGGCGAGAAGGGCGAGGGCGCCGTCGGCTATCTCGTCGGCGAGGAGAATCGTGGCCTCAACGTCATGTTCATCATGATGAACGCGGCCCGCCTCGCGGTCGGCATGCAGGGTGTGGCGGTCGCCGAGCGCGCAACCCAGCGCGCGCTCAGCTATGCCAGGGAGCGCCGGCAAGGCCGCAGCACCGCCAGCGCAAGCGTCCAGATGGCGCCGATCATCGAGCACGCCGACATTCGCCGCTCCCTGATGACAATGAAGGCGCTGACCCAGGCGGCCCGCGCCATCTGCCTCGTGACCGCACGCGAGACGGACGTGGCGCGCCGCTCCCAGAACGCCGCCGAACGCGCCGCGGCCCAGCATCGCGTGGCGCTGCTCACGCCCGTGGCCAAGGCGTTCGCCACCGATATCGGCTGCGAGGTGGCCTCCATCGGCGTCCAGGTGCACGGCGGCATGGGCTTTATCGAAGAGACCGGCGCCGCCCAGCACTATCGCGACGCACGCATCCTGCCGATCTACGAAGGCACCAACGGCATCCAGGCCATGGACTTGGTCGCACGCAAGCTGCCGCTGGAAGGCGGCAAGGTCGTCATGGACTACATCGCCGATCTCGCGTCCACGGTCGAGGCGGTGCGCGCCTCGAACCGGCCGGAGTTCGGGCGCATGGGGCAACGCTTGGGCGAGGCCGTGGCGGCTTTTGCCGAGGCCACGCGCTGGATCGGCGGCGCGCTCGAACGCGATTCCGACAGCGCCATGGCCGCCGCGGCTCCCTACCTGCGTCTGTTCGGCCTCGCCGCCGGCGGCGTCTACCTGGCCAAGGGCGCGCTCGCCAGCGCGCGCAACGGCGCCGGTGGCGGCCAGGGCGACGGCCAGGAAGACGGCCAGGGCGACGGCAAGGCCGATGTCGCCCACCCCATCGCCATTGCCCGCTTCTTTGCCGAGACGCTGGCCACGGCCGCGCCGGGGCTCAAGGACGCCGTCGTCGATGGCGCCGCCGCCACCTTGCTGCTCGCCCCCGACGCGCTTTGAGCCCGCACGTTAACTCGGGCCACGCCGGCGGGGGTGGGAATGCCTCTGGTGTCGCGCGCAAGGGCCTTTGCCGCTGCCGCCGTGGCCTAGCAAGGAGAGGCACCGAGGGGGCGGCGCGCACTGTTCAAGCCCGGGGCGATCCACGCTATGTTGCCCCCAACGGTTGAGGAAAGGACGCGCGAATGAGCACGGACATCGAAATTTCGGTCGCGGACGGCGTCCAAATCATCCGCTTCCTGCGCGCGGGCAAGAAGAACGCCTTCACCGGCGCGATGTACAACGCCATGTCGCAAGCCCTCGACGCCGCCGAGCTAAACGAGGCCATCGCCGTTCACCTCTTCATCGGCTCGGGCGGCGTGTTTTCTGCCGGCAATGACATCAACGACTTCCTGCGCCGGGCCGAGGCCAGCCCGGGGGAAAGCGGAGAGCACGGCATCCCCGCGCCTTCGCTCGATTTCATTCGCCGCCTGCCAAAGCTCGGCAAGCCCATGATCGCCGCCGTCGACGGCCTTGCCGTCGGCATCGGCACCACCCTGCTTTTGCACTGCGATCTCATCTATGCCAGCCCCAGTGCCAGCCTGCGCACGCCCTTCCTCGACCTGGGCCTGGTGCAGGAGGCCGGCTCCAGCCTGCTGGCACCGGAGCGCTTGGGCTATCCGCTCGCCTTCGAGCTCATCTGCCTGGGTCAACCGTTCACGGCCGAGCGCGCGCTGCAGGCGGGGCTGATCAACGCCATCGTGCCGGCCGCCGAGCTCGAAGCCACCGCATTTGCCGCGGCCCGGCGGCTGGCCGCCAAACCCCGCCAGGCGCTGATGAGCTCGCGCCGCCTGCTGCGGCAGAACCATGCCGCCATCAGCAGCATGATCGATGCCGAAGCCAACTGCTACAAGGAGCTAATGTCGTCGCCGGAGGCCCGCGAGGCCTTTACCGCCTTCCTGGAAAAGCGCCCACCCGATTTCGCCAAGCTCCGCAAAGCCCGCTAGCAACCGCAGCGGGGCGGAATACGTTTTTCACCTTGCAACCTGAGGCAGCGACCGCCGTGGCCGCCGTGCACGAGCCCCAAGCTTTGAGCCAGGAGGCGCCAGCCCGCGACTGGGATGCCATCCTCATCGGCGCCGGCATGTCGGGCCTCTACATGCTCTATCGCCTGCGCCAGCTCGGCTTGCGCGTGCGCGTCTTCGAGGCCGGCACCGGGGTCGGCGGCACCTGGTACTGGAACCGCTATCCGGGCGCGCGCTTCGACTCGGAGAGCTACTCTTACGGCTACTCCTTTTCCCCGGAGCTTTTGCAGGAATGGAGCTGGTCGGAACATTTTGCGGCGCAGCCCGAGACGCTGCGCTATCTCAACTATGTTGCCGACAAGTTCGACCTCTCCCGTGACATCCAGTTCCGCAGCCGCGTGACGTCGGCCCACTACCAGGAGGCGAGGCGCAGCTGGGAGGTGAGGCTGCAAGACGGCACGCGCCATCGCGCCCCGTTCCTGATCACCGCGATCGGCTTGCTGTCGGCGCCGACCCTGCCGCGCATCGAAGGCATCGAAAGCTTTCGCGGTCAATCCTTCCACACCGCGCAGTGGCCGCATGATCCCGTGAGCTTTGCCCATAAGCGCGTGGCGGTGCTCGGCACCGGGGCGACCGGGGTGCAGACGATCCAGGAGGTGGCCAAGACCGCGGGGCATCTGACCGTGCTGCAGCGCCGGCCAAACTGGTGCGCACCCCTCAACAACAGCAAAATCGATGAGGCGACGCAGGCGCGCATCAAGGCCGGCTATCCCGAGATGTTCGCGCGTTGCCGCGCAACCTTTGCCTGCTTTCTGCATACGCCGGACCCGCGCGGCACCTTCGAGGTGACGCCCGAGGAGCGCGAGGCCTTCTTCGCCAAGCTCTATGCCGAGCGCGGCTTCGGCCTCTGGCAGGGAAATTTCCGCGACATCCTGACGGACCGGGCGGCGAACGCCGCCATCTCGGCCTTCGTGGCGCGCAAGATTTGCGCGCGCGTCCGCGACCCGCGCGTGGCCGAAAAGCTGATCCCAAAAGACCACGGTTTCGGGACCCGGCGCGTGCCGCTCGAGACCCATTACTACGAGGTCTACAACCAGCCCAACGTTGCCCTCGTCGACATCAAGCACTCTCCGATCGAGCGCATTACGCCGGACGGCATCAAGACCCGGGACTTAGGCTTAGCCTTCGACATCATGATCTATGCGACGGGCTTTGATGCCATCACCGGTAGTTTCGATCGCATCGACATTAGAGGGCGGGACGGCCAGACGCTGAAGGCAAAGTGGGCGCACGGACCGCAAACCTTCCTTGGCGTTCAGGTCGAAGGCTTCCCCAACATGTTCATGCTGATGGGGCCGCACACTGCGCTCGGCAACATTCCCCGTAGCATCGAATATAACGTCGAGTGGGTGGCAAACCTGATCGGCTATATGCGGCAGCGCCGGCTGACCCGCGCCGATGCCCTGCCCCAGGCGGTGGCGGCCTGGACCGACCACGTCAGGGACATGGGCGAGGGCCTCTTGTCCAATGAGGTCGATTCCTGGATGACGGGCATCAATTCCAATATCGCGGGCAAGCAAACCCGCATCATTGCCCGCTATAGCGGCAGTGCGCCGGCCTATCGCCAACGCTGCGACGAGGTGGCGGTCGCAGGCTACCGGGAGCTGGCGCTCAGCTAGCCGGCGCCCGTCCAGGCGCGCGCCCAGCGCTTTATTTTATTCTGCAGGGTTGCGCGATTGCGGCCAGTCTTCGCCAAAATGCGCGGATATGCTCGGTCCATGGAGATCGATCGCGCGCCCCTCCCTCGCCCCCGGGGCGGCCCCCGGCGCCAAGCCGGGGCCGGCCGCAAGCGGCTGGCGCGGATCGCCTTTCTGGGCGCGTTTCTGCTGGCACCGTCGATCGCCGCGGCCGATTGGTTGAGCACGCTCGTCGGCACGGCGCGGCGGGTGGCGGCGCAGGCCCCAAGCGCCAGCACGCGGGCGCTCGATAAGGTCGCCGCCCACGTCAAGGGCCTGCCTCCCAAGCCGGACGCGACCGCGCTCGCGGCCCAGGCCACCCCGGAGGGCCATTGGCGCTTTGTCAACAAGGCCGGCGAGACCATCACCGCCGGCACCCCGGCGGAAATGCGGCGCGTCGCCTCCCTGCTCGTCCCCGACGCCAAAGTTGAGGCGCGGCTCCAACTCTATCTCACCGAGGACACGGTGTTCGCCCGCCGTGCCGCCCTCAAGGACCTGCCAAGAGGCAGCGAGCTTCACCTCTTCAGCGGCGAGGAAAGCTATCGCATCCTGCGCCGCAGCGAGGGGCCAAACGAACGTCTGTTCGCGGAAATTCGCTCCAACCTGGTGGTCGAGCTGAGCGACGCCAAGCAGTTTGCCGAGGCCGCCTGGCAGCTGAACCGACCACTGAACAAGGCCAGCATCCGCGTGCTCGCCCTGGAGACGGGCGGCGCCACGCGCCTTGCCGCTTCCCCGCGCCTCGATCCTGCCAGCAACAAAGCGCTGATCGACAGCATCGATCCCGGCAGCCTCGCGGCGGCGCTGGGCACCGTGCGCGGGCAGACCGTGCTCATCACCGGCCGCATCGATGGGGAACTGCTGCACTTCAAGGGCGCCAGCGGCCCCGAACGCAGCCTGCTCGTCAAGGACCTGTTCAAGGCCGCCGAGCAGGCCGACGTCAACCTGATCATGCTGCATGCGAGCGCGACGCCGCGTCAGATCGGCGGGCGCAACTGGCTGTGGCAGAAGGTCGAGGTGAAGGGCCTCGAGGAGGCGCTGCAACGGGCGCGCGTCGCCGACTTCTACAACGCCCTTGCCCCGCCCAACGGCCGCTTCGCCGTCACGGCAAACCCCGTCGGCGCCGTGCGCACGCACGTTGAGCTCGCCCCGATCGCCGATCTGCCGAAAGTGCCGGCATCGCGCCCGCTCAGCGACATCCTGGCCGACGCCGCCTCCAGTCTCACGGGCCGCGTCATCACCGCGGGCGTTGAGGCCAATATCCGCAGCGCGGAGTACCAGCGCGACGTCGATTGGCGCCTGCTCGCCAGCCTGCCCGCCAACGTCCAGCTTGGCTATTTCGCCCTGGTGCTGATCGGCTTGCTCGGCGCCCCCCTCGCCCGCGTCTGGTGGGCCCACCTGTGGCCACCCGAGGATGCCGCCGAGTATGCCGGCCGCGCCGGCTATTGGGCCGCGCGCCTCATTCGCGACGGCCTGTTTGTGGCGGTCTTCCTGCCGCTGACCGCACCCTTGAGCGCGCCCATCAACCTCGGCCGACAGGTCTGGGACGCGATGCTGGCCCCGGTCCGCGCCTGGCGTTGGCTGCGCCGAGGCAACCGGCGCACGCCCGCGCCAGCGAGCGCACAGGAGCCTGGCGTTGGCTCGCATGCCGCGCTCGGCACCCCCCTCCCCTCGCGCCCCGCCGCCCCGACCTCACGCCTCGGCAGCTACCGTCCCAGCCGTTGATGCCATGACGGCCACGGCGGCGCGACGGCGGCGCTGGCGACGCCGCGCCGGCCGGTCGCGACGCTGGGCAACATCCCATCCGCAGCCCCCTAGCCGCCCGGCGCCGGCCTCGCTATGACAGCGCGACAAAACCGGAGGACTTGCATGACCACGCTCGCTGGCAAGACCCTGTTCATCACCGGAGCCAGCCGCGGCATCGGCCTCGCCATTGCGCTCAGAGCCGCGCGCGACGGCGCCAACATCGCCATCGCCTCGAAGACGACGCAAGCGCATCCGAAACTCGAGGGCACCATCTACACGGCAGCCGAAGCCATTGAGACGGCCGGCGGCAAGGCCCTGCCGCTCCCCTGCGATATTCGCTTCGAAGACCAGGTCGAGGCCGCCGTAGCGCAGACGGCGGAGACCTTCGGCGGCATCGACATTTGCGTCAACAATGCCAGCGCCATCTCACTCACTCCGGCCCAGGCCACCGACATGAAGCGCTACGACCTAATGCATGGCATCAACGCGCGCGGCAGCTTTGTCGTCTCCAAGGCCTGCATCGGCTACCTCAAGAAGGCCGCCAACCCGCACATCCTCATGCTGTCGCCACCGCTTGACATGAACGCCAAGTGGTTCGCACCGCACGTTGCCTACTCGATGGCCAAGTTCAACATGAGCATCATCGCGCTCGGCCTGGCCGGTGAGCTGAAGGCCGAGGGTATCGCGGTCAATACCCTGTGGCCGCGCACGACCATCGCCACGGCAGCGATCAAGAACCTCCTCGGCGGCGACGACTTGCTGCGGCGGAGCCGGACGCCGGACATCATGGCAGATGCCGCACACGTCATCTTCACCCAGAACGCCAAGGCCTTCACCGGGCGCTTCCTGATCGATGACACGCTGTTGTATGAGCACGGTGTCACGGATTTCGAAAAGTATCGCGTCGACCGCCAAGCCGAATTGGCGCCCGACTTCTTCGTCCCCGACTTTATCCCGCCTCCCCCCGGCGTGACACTCGCCGCCCGCATGCGCTAGGCACTCCCCCACGGCCGTGGTCGCGGGCGCCTCGGCAGATCGGGCAACACGGGCAGCCGTGGGCGCTGAGAGCGGGCCGCCGGCGTTGCTCAAGGCGCCGTCAAGCGGCCGCTGAAATACGAGGAAACGATGGCACAAGCAATCGAGATCACCGGCATTCGCATCCGCCCGGCGCGCGTGCCCCTGCGGCGCACCCTCAACACCCGGGTCGGGCGTTTCACCCACGGGCCTTTCTTGCTGATCGACCTCGAATTGAAAGGCGGCGGGGTCGGCCGCGTCGCCGGCTTCACCTTCGTTGAGATTGGCCAGAGGATCGTGCCGATCCTGCTCGAGGAGCTCACCGCGACGATGAAAGGCCGCAAGATCGGCGTTGCCGATGCGGCAGAGGTGCACGATGCCTGCCAAAAGCACTTCTCGCATCTGGGCCATGAAGGTCTCGCGCAAATGGCAATCTCCATGTTCGACATGGCGCTGCACGATGCGCTCGCGCGCGAGGCCTCGATTCCCCTCTACCAGCTGCTTGGCGGCACGCCGAGCCCGCTGCCGACCTATCACAGCTGCGGACTTGGCATCGCCGAACCGCAGGCGGTGGCGCGGGAAGCCCGCGATATGCTGGGCGAGCACGGCGGCTTCACGCACCTGAAGTTGCGCATGGGGCGCGAACGCGCCGCCGACGATGTCGCAGCCTACAAGGCCGTGCGCAGCGCCGTCGGCCCCGATCTCACTCTTTCGGTCGACTTCAACCAGGGCTTGGCGGTCGCAACCGCGCTCGAGACCTGCCGGGCGATCGATCACCTCGGCCTCGCCTGGATCGAGGAGCCCGTCGTCTATGACGATTACGACACGCAGGCGCGCTTGGCGACCAAACTCGCCACGCCGATCCAGGTCGGTGAGAATTGGTGGAGCTGGCGCGCCGGCAAGGCCGCCATCGAGATGGGGGCCTGCGACTACATCATGCCGGATCTCCTGCGCATCGGCGGCGTCACGGGTTGGCTGCGGCTCGCCCGCGTCGCCGCCGCCCGCAGCATCCCCTTCTCATCCCACCTCTCGCCCGACTTCTCCGCCCACGTCCTGGCCGCCACGCCAACCAAGCACTGGCTGGAGTTCATGGACTGGGCGCAGGACCTCATGCAGGACCCGCTGCTGCCGGTCGGAGGCTTTACGACGCCGCGTGATCGGCCCGGCACCGGCGTCGAATGGAACGAACCGGCGATCGCGCGCTGCCTGATCTAGACGGCCGCCGCCGCCGTCGGCGGCAGCTACGGGGCATAGCGGCGCCCTTGGGCCGCAGCGGCCTTGGGCCACCGCCCAATGGGGACCCGAGCGGCCGCGCGCAGGCGTGGCGTGGCCGAGGCGGGGACGCTTCGCCGCCGGCTGCGACACAATCTGACCGCTGACGATCTCGACAAGGCGCAGGCGCCTGTGCCAAGCTGCGCCCGCCAAGGTCGGGGGAGGTGGCGTCATGGCGGTCGTGGGCTCGGTTTTTACCTGGATTGACGGTTGGACCGCACCCTATGAGGTGATCATTCTGGCCGCCTTGGTCGCGGGGATCCTGGCATGGACGTTGCGCCCCTCGCCCTAGCGTTTCACCCCATCTGAGGCCCGGCGCCGCGGGTCCGCTCGGCCAAAAAAAGCCACGCCCTTTGGTCGCTTCGTTGGCTTTGCCATGCCGCGCGCGCTGCCATGACGGCCGCCGCGGCCGCCCAGCTCCCCCGTGCTGGCAGCGCGCGAGGCCCGCGTCTTGCGCTGGGCGTGCGACACCCCGGTGCCGCCACTTAAAACGCGAGGGGATCGGAGACCTTGACCGGGTGCCGCCGCCGCGCTTAACGACCGCCCAGGACAACCGCGCAGGCCAAACTGGCCCGCGCACGCGAGCCTGGGAGTGGGGCCCTTGGCGACTTGAGGTTTCGAGGAGGATGCGACCGGTCATGAGCGCAGCGAGCCCGCCCGTCGACGACGGAGGCGCCCGACACTTGCGGCGCGGCCGGCGCCTGCCCGACCTCCCCCTGCCGGCGACGCGAGGCGATGCCATCAACCTTGCCCGCCTCGAGGGCCGCGCCATCGTCTACTGTTATCCCTGGACCGGCCGGCCCGGCCGCCCCAATCCTGAGGGGTGGGACGAGATCCCGGGGGCGCACGGCTCCACACCCCAGACCGAAGGCTTCCGCGACCTTTACGACGGGTTTCGCCAAGTCGGTGCCGAGGTCTTTGGCCTGTCGACCCAACCCAGCGACTACCAGCGCGAACTGGCCGAGCGCTTGCACCTGCCCTTCGTGCTGTTGAGCGATGCGCGGTTCGCCTTGCAACGCGCGCTGGCGCTGCCGACCTTCAGCACCGGCGGCGTCACCTATCTCAAGCGCCTGACGCTGGCAATCAAGCGCGGCACCATCGAGCGCGTCTACTATCCCGTGCATCCCCCCGCCGCCCACGCGCGGGAAGTCTGCGCCTGGCTTGGCATGATCGACCGCTCGCACTGATCGGCAAAGGCGGCGCAAGGCGGGGCGCCGGCACCGCCTCCTCTCAGCGCGGCGTCGGCCTTTGGCTCAGAGGGGCGCTCAGATGGGCGCTCAGATGGGTTTTGATGCTGCCAACCACGGCGGCAAACATCTCGGGCGTCAGGCGGCCGGTGTTGGTGTTGTAGCGCGAGCAGTGGTAGCTATCGAACAGGACCACGTCCTTGCCCAGCCGCATGTTGGGCCCCATGCCGGAAGGGGAAGGCCGCCTTGCGGGCGCCCATGGCATCGAGCGTGCTGTCGTGGGCGATGCGCCCGAGCGCCAGAATGGCGGCAAGGCGGGGAAGGCTGGCGATACGGCTCGCCAAGTATCGGCGACAGGTCGCAATTTCCGCGGGCGTCGGCTTGTTCTCGGGCGGCACGCAGCGCACCGCGTTGCGTGATCATGGCAGTTGGCGAGCACCAACCCGTCGTCGGGCCGCGCCTCGTAGCTGCCGCGCGCGAAGCCGAAGGCGAGCAAGGTTGCGTAAAGAAGGTCGCCGGCATAGTCGCCGGTGAACGGGCGACCCGTGCGATTGGCGCCCGCGAGGCCGGGTGCCAGGCCGACGATCAGCAGGGGTGCGCTCGCGCCGACCGAACGACGGCACCGCGCCGTTATACCAACCGGGCTCGGCTGTTTGATTGCGGTTGCGAAACGCCACCAGGCGTGGACAGAGCGGGCAATCGGCGGCGCTTCGCCGGCCTTCGTCATGGCCGCGTCCCCCCGTAGTCAAGGGCCGCGGCGTCAGGGCGGCCGTCTTCCTCGTCGTCGGGATAGTCCAGCGTCGGGGCGGCCGGCGCCTGTCGCCGGGCCGGGTCCTGGGCGCGGGGCCGGGCTCGCGCGGCTCGCGCGCGGGCCGCGACGCCGGATCGCGGCACACCTGATCTTCGAGGTCGGCCAGGTCGATGAACTGGTCCGCCTGACGGCGCAATTCGTCGGCCACCATCGGCGGCTGGGTCTGCAGCGTCGAGACCACGCTGACGCGACGTGCCGCTCTGCTGCAGCGCCGCCAACCAATGCGCGAAAATCGCCATCGCCCGTGAACAGCACCACGTGATCCAGGCGATCGGCCAGCCGCATGGCATCGACGGTCAGCTCGATGTCCATGTTGCCCTTGATCTTGCGGCGCCCGAAGCGAGTCGGTGAATTCCTTGGTCGGCTTCGTGACCATCGTGTAGCCGTTGTAGTCGAGCCAATCGACCAGCGGCCGGATCGAGGAATACTCCTGATCCTCGGCGAGGGCCGTGTAGTAGAGCGCGCGTACCAGCTGCCCCTTGGTGCGAAACAGCGCCAGCAGGCGCTTGTAGTCGATGTCGAAACCAAGCGCCTTGGCGGTGGCGTAAAGGTTGGCGCCGTCAATAAACAGGGCGATGCGCTCGGTCTGGTAAAAATGCATTTGGTGCCTCTAATCGTCCTCTGAAAATGCTGCCGGCCGCGCGCACTAGCGAGGGCGCAAGCCGCATGTGGGGGAGTGACGTAAGCTCATTCTGGAGCAATTGCCAAGTGCGACAAATAGCCATGATCAAGAATACCTCAAATGTCTACTTGTATAGACTTAAATTTTCGCAATCAGGGCGCTGCTGTGCATCAAATCGCCTAATTTTGGGACTTGGCGCCAATATTGCCGGCGCCTGGGGCAGCCCCCGGGACACACTTTTGCGGGCCCTCGACGCTCTGCGGCAACAGGGGCTCGTGCCGCTGTGCCACTCCGATTTCTTTCGCACCAAGCCCGTCGGCGGCGGCCGCCAGCCCGACTATCTCAACGCCGTCGTCCTGACGCAGGCCAAGCTCGCGCCCGCGGCGCTGCTGCGCCTGACGAAGGGCTTGGAACGCCAGGCCGGTCGCCGTCCCGGCCGTCGCCTGGGGCCGCGCCCGCTCGATATCGACATCTTGGACTATGGCGGCCGGCGCCAGGGCTGGCCCGGGCGCGAGCGCGGCCGCGCGCGGCTGGTTCTGCCCCATCCGGAGGCGCACCGGCGCGCCTTTGTGCTCGTGCCCCTGGCCCAGGTCGCGCCCCGGTGGCGCCACCCGGTGCTGGGCGCCAGCGCGCGCACCCTGCTCGGCCGCTTGGGTTGGACGCGCCGGCATCAGGTCGTCCCAAGCCCTTGATTTCGTGCCCACCTCGTGCGAAAAGCCTGACCAGATGAGGCATGGCTGCGGAGCATCGGTTCCGGGCCCGCTTCCATTTGCATTGAGACTAGAGGGATCATCGCATGGCGCGCGTGACCGTCGAAGACTGCGTCGACAAAGTTCCGAACCGGTTCGAGCTGGTCCTTTTGGCAGCGCACCGAGCCAGAGCCATTGCCAACGGCTCCCACATCACGGTCGACACCGAAAACGACAAGAACCCCGTGATCGCCTTGCGTGAGATTGCGGACAAGACCATCCCCGCCGACGACATGCGCGAGGGCCTGATCCACTCCATCCAGAAGAACGTCGAGGTCGACGAGCCCGAACCCGGCGCCGCCCCCACCCTGCCGCAAGAGCGCAGGCCGATCCTGGGGCGCGACGATCAGAGCACGGACACCCAGGTCGACGTCATCACCGAAGAACAACTGTTGCGCGGCATGGAAAGCCTGACACCGACCGAGCCTTCTGCCAATGGCGGTGGCTCCTCCGGTGGTGGTTCCGGCCGCGGCGGCCTCTGAGCCTGCGTACGTCGCCCACGATCGCACGTTTGATTGTGGCGGGCTTCGGCCTAGCAGAGGAGTAAGATCATTGCCTGCCGGAGGGCAGGTGCGCGAGGCGTGGCATGATGCGCCAATATGAGCTGGTGGAGCGGGTCCAGAAGTACGACCCGAGCGCCAATGAGGCGCTGCTCAATCGTGCCTATGTGTATGCCATGCGGGCGCACGGGCACCAAAAGCGCCTGTCCGGTGACCCTTACTTCTCCCATCCCCTCGAAGTCGCCGCCATCCTGACCGAGCTCAGGCTCGACGATGCCACCATTGCGGCGGCCCTGCTGCACGACGTGATCGAGGACACCGACGTTACGCGGACCGAGATCGACCAGAAGTTCGGCAAGGAGATCGGGGCGCTGGTCGACGGTCTCACCAAAATCAAGAAACTCGACCTCGTCACCAAAAAGGCCGAGCAGGCCGAGAACTTCCGCAAGCTGCTGGTCGCCATATCCAGCGACATCCGTGTGCTGCTGATCAAACTGGCCGATCGGCTGCACAACATGCGCACGCTCGAGCACATGAGCCCGGAGCGGCGCCGACGCATGTCCGAGGAGACGCTCGAGATCTATGCGCCGCTTGCCGGCCGCATGGGCATGCAAGGCATGCGCGATGAGCTCGAAGAGCTGGCCTTCAAATGGGGCTACCCCGAGGCCTATCAGGCCGTGGTCGACAAGCTCACCGAGCTGCACGACCGCAACCTGGGCCTGGTCGAGGAGATCAGCGCGGCCTTGAAAGGGCGACCTTGCCGGCGCGGGCCTCGAGGCGGAGGTCTATGGCCGCGAGAAGAAGCCGTTCTCGATCTGGCGCAAGATGGAAAATCGCGGCATCTCGCTCGAGCAGCTCTCCGACATCTACGGCTTTCGCGTCGTCGTCGGCAGCATCGATGCCTGCTACCGGGCGCTGGGCGTCATTCATTCGGCCTGGCGCGCCGTGCCGGACCGGTTCAAGGACTACATCTCGACGCCGAAACAGAACAACTACCAGTCGATCCACACCACCATCGTCGGTCCGCGCCATCAGCGCGTCGAGCTGCAAATCCGCACCGCCGATATGCACCACATCGCCGAATACGGCGTGGCCGCGCACGCCCTTTACAAGGATGGCATTGCCGGCGCCGAAAGCCGCGCCGGCGCCAACGGCGGCCAGCCCCGCGAGAACCCCTACATGTGGCTGCGCCGCCTGGTCGACACCCTGCTCGAGGGCGACAACCCCGAAGAGTTCCTCGAACACACCAAGCTCGAGCTATTCCAGGACCAGGTTTTCTGCTTCACGCCCAAGGGCCGCCTGATCGCGCTACCGCGCGGGGCCACCCCCATCGATTTTGCTTATGCGGTCCACACCGATATCGGCAACGCCTGCACCGGCGCGGTGATCAACGGCCGCCACCTGCCGTTGACGACGCAGCTCAGGAACGGCGATGAGGTGGAAGTGCTGGTCTCGAAGGGGCAAACTCCGCCGGCCGCCTGGGAAAAGATCGCCATCACCGGCAAGGCCAAGTCCGCCATCCGACGCGCCGCGCGCGACGCGCTGAGACGGCAATACTCCGAGCTCGGACGCCATCTCTTGCTCACCGCCTTTGAGCGCGCCGGCTATGAGTACAGCGACGACCGGCTCAAGAAAGCCCTGATGCGCTTGTCGCAGAAATCGGTCGAGGAGGTGCACGCCACCGTCGGCCGCGGGGAATTGCCCGTGCGCGATGTCATTCGCGCCGTCGTACCCGACGCCGAGTTGGCGAACGAGCCGCCGCCGCGCAAACGCAACCGACGCGAGCGCGGCCAGGGCGAAGAAGGTTGGTTCAACCTGTCCAAGGTCTTCAACCTGAAGTTTCGCTGGCCGGGCAGCGTCAGCGGCGAGGCCAGGCAGACCCAAGTGCTGCCGATCCGCGGGCTGAGGAACGACGTCCCGGTCACCTTCGAGGAAGGCGGCGCCGTGCCGGGCGATCGCATCGTCGGCGTGCTGTCGGAAGGGGAGGGCATCCGCATCTTTCAGATCCATTCGCCGAAACTCAAAGACTACGAGAACCAGCGCTGGATCGACGTCACTTGGGATGTCGACCCCGAGCGCCCCGAGCGCTTTCCCGCCAAAATCTTGGTCACGGCCCTCAACGAACCGGGCACCTTGGCCCAGATCGCCCAGGTGATCGGCGAGGCGGGCGGCAATATCGACAACGTGCGCATGATCCGGCGCGCCAAGGATTTCACGGAAATGCAGATCGAAGTGGAGGTCTGGGATCTTGACCACCTGACGCACATCATGAATGGGGTCAAAGGCAAGCCGGTGGTGAGTAGCGTCGAGCGCGTCTTCGTCTAGCTTGGCCGGGCTCACCGCGGCGCGCGATCAAGCCCCCGGCGCGATCGCATGCCAGCCCAAGCGGCCCGGCCAGATACTTCAAGGAGATACTTCAAGGAGATACTTCAAGGAGATACTTCAAGGAGATACTTCGAGGAGCCACTTCGACTACAAACGCCTGCCTAGAAACGCCTGCTGCCACTGCCGCGAGACACCCATGGAACGCTTAACGCCAATGCCGTCGCCCACCGCCGCCCACCTGCGCCTCGGCGTCAACATCGATCACGTCGCCACCATCCGCAACGCCCGCGGCGGCCGGCATCCCGATCCGCTGCGCGCGGCGCATCTGGCGGTGGAGGCGGGCGCCGACGGCATCACCGCGCACCTGCGCGAGGATCGTCGCCACATCTCCGATGCCGACATCGCCCGCCTCAAGCAAGAGCTGACCTTGCCGCTCAACCTGGAGATGGCCTCAACCGAGGAGATGCTCGCCATCGCGCTCCGGCACGTGCCGCACGCCTGCTGCCTGGTGCCGGAAAAACGCGAGGAGCGCACCACCGAAGGCGGCCTCAATGTCGAGGCCGGCGAGAACCACCTCAGCCGGTATGTCGACGCACTCAAGGGCGCCGGCATCCGCGTCTCGCTCTTCATCGAGCCGGATCTGGGCGCGGTCGCCGCGGCGGCGCGGCTCGGCGCCGACATCGTCGAGTTGCATACGGGCGCCTATTGCGACCGCGCGCTCGAGGACGACCCGGGCGGCAGCAAGCGGGAATTGAACCGGCTCAAGGCCGCCGCGGTGCAGGCCGCCGGCGCCGGCCTCGAGGTGCACGCCGGGCATGGCCTCACCTTCAATACGGTTGCCGCCGTCGCCCGCCTGCCGCAGGTGGTGGAGCTCAATATCGGCCACTTTCTGGTCGGCGAGGCGATCTTCAGCGGGCTTGGCCCGGCGATCCGGCGCATGCGTATTTTGATGGACGAGGCCCGCACGGTGAGCGCGCCGCGGCAGGCCGCCGCGGCCACGTCATGATCCACCATGATCCGCCATGATCCGCCATGATCCGCCATGATCCTGGGCCTCGGCAACGACATCATCGACATCCGGCGCATTGAGCGCACCATCGACCGTTACGGCGAGCGCTTTCTTGGCCGTGTCTTTACCGACACGGAACGGCGCAAATCCGAGGCGCGCGCCAATCGGGCGGCGTCTTATGCCAAGCGCTTTGCGGCCAAGGAAGCCTGCGCCAAGGCCTTGGGCACGGGTCTCAGGAGCGGCGTGTTCTGGCGCGACATGGGAGTTGTCAATTTGCGCTCCGGCCGGCCGACCATGCTCCTGACCGGAGGAGCTGCGGCGCAGCTCAAGCGCCTGACGCCCCCCGGCTTCACGGCGCGTATCGACGTGACATTGACGGATGACTTTCCCCAGGCCCAGGCCGTGGTGTTAATTTCGGGCGTGCCCGTTGCAAGCGGCGAAAATGACGCGGGATAAGGCGCCCGCTGTTAGCCAGTCCGTGAATTGCCGGGTGCGCCACAAACGGCTATACGGGTCCGGAAAGAAGGGGACCAGCATGCTTCTTCGCTGCGGCAAGAAGCAGCAGAAAGAGAGAGCATGAGTTCCGAGACCGAAGCTGGCAAGGTGAGGGAATCCGGCTGGCGCGAAACTGTCAAAATCGTGGTTCACGCCCTGATTTTGGCGATGATTGTGCGGATTTTCTTCTATCAGCCCTTCAACATTCCCTCCGGCTCGATGAAACAGACGCTGCTGGTCGGGGACTATTTGTTCGTTTCCAAGCTGGCCTACGGCTATAGCCGTTATTCGTTTCCCTGGGGCATCGCTCCGATCAGCGGCCGCATATTTGGCAGCGAGCCAAAGCGCGGCGATGTCGTTGTCTTCAAGCTACCGCGCGACAATTCCACAGATTTCATCAAACGCGTGATCGGCCTGCCGGGGGACGAAATTTCGGTGCGCAGCGGCGTTCTCTATATCAACGGTCAGGCCGTGCCGAAGGTGCGCAAAGGCGATTTTATTTCCCCTGAGGAGGATCGACCGATCGCACGCTTTGAGGAAACACTTCCCAATGGCGTCAAATACTACGTGCTCGATTCTACGCCTAATGGCCAATTCGACAACGTCGGCCCCTATAAGGTGCCGGCGGGACATTATTTCATGATGGGCGACAATCGCGACAATTCGACCGATAGCCGCGAACAGTCGCCGCGGTTCGGCGTCGGTTATGTGCCGTTTGAGAATTTGGTGGGACGCGCGGAGATCATCTTCTTCTCCGCCGCCGTCGATGACCCCAACGCCTTCCGGCTCACACAACCCTGGCACTGGCCCATGGACATTCGTTGGAGCCGGATTTTCAGCCTCGTGCGCTAGGTCCGTGGCGCCGGCCCGCAAGCTCAAGGAACTGGAGACGCGCGTCGGCTATCATTTTAACGATCGCGCCCTGCTACGCCGCGCCCTCACCCATGCCAGCGTCCGCCAGGCCTCGGCCAAACGCCGCGATAACGAACGCCTGGAATTCCTCGGCGACCGCGTGCTGGGACTGGCCGTCGCCGAACTGCTGAACGAATCTACCCCACCGCCAGCGAAGGCGAACTCGCACGCCTCTACAATCGGCTCGTGCGCGGCGGCACCTGTGCCGAGATCGCCCGCGAGCTTAACCTTGGCGATTCATTGGTCTTGAGCGAGTCGGAAGAGGGCAGCGGCGGCCGCGACAAGGAAACCATTCTCGCCGACGCCTGCGAGGCCCTGCTCGGGGCCATCTTCCTGGAGGCGGGCTTCGAGAAGGTCCGCGACGTGGTGCGCGCGCACTGGAGCGGCCGCTTGGCCCAAGCCCCCGCCGAGGTCGCCGATGCCAAATCGGCGCTGCAGGAATGGGCGCAAGGCCAAGGCCTCGAGTTGCCGCGCTATGTGGAAGTGGAACGGCTCGGACCCGATCACGCTCCCCGCTTCACCGCCGAGGTCACGATCAAGGGCAGGAAGGCCGCGCGCGGCGAAGGCGCCAGCAAGCGCGCGGCCGAACAGGCCGCGGCGGCGGCGCTGCTCTCGCGCGAGGGCGTGTGGAGGCCCGCAAAGTGAACGAACCCCAGCCAGCCGGCGAACCACGCTGCGGCTTTATCGCCGTGATCGGCGCCCCCAACGTCGGCAAATCGACGCTGGTCAACGCGCTGGTGGGAAGCAAGGTCTCAATCGTCAGCCACAAGGTGCAGACGACCCGCGCGCCCGTGCGCGGCATCGCCATCGAGGGCGCAAGTCAGCTGGTGTTCATCGACACGCCCGGCCTGTTCCAGCCGCGCCGGCGCCTCGAGCGCGCCATGGTCGAGGCGGCCTGGGGCGGCGCCGCGGACGCCGATCTCATCGCGCTGTTGATCGATGCCGGTCAGGGTCTCGATGCGGCGGCCCAAGCCATCCTCGACAAGCTCAGGGGCAAAAAATCCCCGCTGATCTTGGTCCTGAACAAGGTCGATCGCGTGCCCAAGCCGCGCCTGCTGACGCTTGCCGCCGACGCCAACGCGCGCCTCCCCTTCGCGGCCACGTTCATGGTCTCCGCGCTCCAGGGCAGCGGCGTTGCCGACCTTAAGCGTTACTTCGCCCGCCAGGTTAAGCCGGGGCCTTGGCATTTTCCCGAGGACGAGATCTCCGATGCACCGTTGCGCCTGCTCGCCGCCGAAATCACGCGCGAGAAGATCTACGCGCGCCTGCACGATGAACTCCCCTACCAGACGGCGGTGGAAACCACCGCCTGGCAGGAGAAAAAAAACGGCGTGCGCATCGAGCAGACCATTTTCGTGGAACGGGACAGCCAACGGAGCATCGTGCTGGGCAAAGGCGGCCAGATGATCAAGCAGCTCTCGAGCGAGGCGCGCCGCGAGCTCGCCGAAATCCTCGAGCAGCCCGTGCACCTGTTCCTGTTCGTCAAGGTGCGCCAAGACTGGGAAAACGATCCGGAACGCTACCGGCAGATGGGGCTGACGTTTCCCAAAGCCTAAAGCCCGCCGGCAGGAAGCCCCGCAATGGAATGGTCGGATGAAGGGATGATCCTCAGCGTGCGGCCGCACGGCGAGACCGGGGCCGTGCTTGAGCTTTTCACGCGCCAGAACGGGCGCCACTTGGGTCTCGTGCACGGCGGTCGCTCGCGCCGGCTGCGCCCGATTCTGCAGATCGGCAATCACGTCGAGGCCAGCTGGAAGGCGCGCATTGCCGACAATCTCGGCCACTTTGCCTTGGAGTTGCGCAAAAGCTATGCGGGGCTCGTGCTCGACGACGCCGCCGCACTGGCCGCCCTGGCCTCCATCGCCGCGCTGGCCCGCCTGCTGCCCGAACGCGATCCACACCCGAACCTGTTCGAGCTCACCCTGTTCGTGCTGGGCTACCTGGAGGACCGTGAGGTGTGGCCGGCGCTGCTCGTGCGCTGGGAGCTGGCGCTGCTCGAAGAACTGGGGTTCGGCCTCGATTTGACGAGCTGTGCGGCCAGCGGGGCGACGACGGAGCTCACCTACGTGTCGCCCAAATCGGGGCGGGCGGTTTCCACCGCGGCGGGGGAGCCCTACAAGGAGCGGCTGCTGGCGCTGCCCCACTTCCTGCTCGGCCGCGCGCCCGAGGGCGTCAGCGCCGCAGACGTGGCGGCCGGCCTGGCCCTGACCGAGCATTTTTTGCTGGCGCGCGTGCTGCGCCCCCGCGACCTCGCCATGCCGGACGCGAGAAACCGCCTGTTGTCTTACCTTCGGCCGAATGTGTAGCTATCGAGCCCTGATCGCCCACGCACTGGGCTCATTCACTGGCTCGCGCAAGGACGCAAAATCCCCGTGCCCTCGCTTAAATCTTGGCGTGACCACCCGGCGCCCACCTTGGCGGCGCTCGGTCTCGTTTCGGGTATCGTCTCTGCCGTCGTCGGCTTTGAGGTGCGCATCGACGCGCTCGACTGGCCGGGAACCCTGTTCTTCCTGTCCGCCGAAATGATGCCGATCGGGCTCTTTTTCGCCGCCGTGATGGCCTTTGCCATCGCCGCATGGCACTCCCCCGCCTGGGCCCCCATCGTCACTTTCGTGGGCACGCTTTATGCCTGGAGTGCGGCGATCCAAACCGCGCTTTTCATGCACAAGATCGGCGGCGGCGATGCCAGCCATGCCGGGCCGCTGCTGGCCGGCGTGTTCGCCGGCCTTGTCGGCGCCGCCCTCACCCACCTGTCGGTGGCGCTGTTCGCGCCCGAGCTGCGCGATCTGACGTTGGCCACGCGCACCTGCCTGGTGGGCGCGCTCGCCGGCATCCTGTTCTATTTCGGCAGCCGCAATCTGATCGACGCGCGCATTCTGTTTTTGGTCTGGCAGCCGGCGGTTGCCGCCTGCATCGGCCTCGCGCTGGCGGCCAAGCCCGCGCCGCAGGCGTTGTGAGGCGCCCACAAAGCGCTGCGCGCCTTACGCGACGCCAAAGGCTCTCGCAACGCCGCCGGCACCGGGCGCTTGCGCTGCTACTTGCGGCCGCGCTCGACCCTAATGGCGCCGCCGGCGCCTCGCGTCAGCACGAAGGTGTCGCCATCGCGCGGCTGCAAGCCTTGCGCCGCCGGCCCCGCCTGCTCGATCTTCAGGGCCTCGGCGGTACAGCTGGTGTGGCTGGCGGTCGCCCGCGCCGGCAAGGTTTCGCTGTCATCGCCCAGCGCGTAGCTGACCGCCACCCCGGTGCGGTTCTCGATCGCGAAGCTGACTTTGAGCGACTCGGGTCGACCGAACACCTGGACGGAGACGAATTTCGGGTGGCGGTCCGGCGCCCGCGCCACACCGACGCCGATCTCGGTGGCAGCCTTTTCCAGCATGTTGACGCGATGCCCCGGCGAGTTCTTCCAACCCTCGACGACGTCACGGGCGAGCTTGCTCGTGGCAAAACCGCGGCTGTCGAGATTGAAGGCCAAATTTTCAGCGACGAGGCAGTAGCGATAGCCCTGCGCCTCGGCCCGCTGGTGCGGCTCGCGCCCGTCGGCGGTATGCGCGAATTTCCCGGTTCTGCCCAGATAGTCCGCAAACGCGCGGGCCGCCGCGGTCAGCGCCGCGTTGGGCTTCAGCGCGCCCAACTTGTGCTCTTTGCGAAAGGCGTTCGTCAGCTCGACGATGGCTAGTTCGGTCTGCGGCAGGTCGGGAAGGACGGGCATCACAAGCTTTCCGGGGCCGCGGCCGCGCCTGGACGGGCGGCTCTCAGGGGTGAGGCTGACAGGCACCGAGACCGGACATGATCGGCTGACCGCACACGCCGGGCCTGCCAGGCCGCGTTGCACAAATGAGGGCACGCACGGGGAGGACGCGCAAGAGCCGTAAAGCCAGGATCCACGACCAAACGTGGGGGGAAGAACTTAAGGGCCATCGCTTGAGCCGGCCCGCGTCCTGGGCTAACCCAAGGTGCATGAGCAAAACTACGATTCTCGCCCCCCCGCCGCCCCCCATCGAGCCCATCAAACTCAGGGATGCACTGGAAGAGCGCTACCTCGCCTACGCGCTGTCCACCATCATGCACCGGGCACTACCCGACGTGCGCGACGGCCTGAAACCCGTGCATCGGCGCATCCTTTATGCCATGCGCGAGCTCAAGCTTGATCCCGCGGGCGGCTACAAGAAATGCGCCAAGATCGTCGGCGAGGTGATGGGCAATTATCACCCGCATGGTGATCAGGCCATTTACGACGCGCTGGTGCGGCTGGCGCAGGATTTTGCCGTGCGCTACCCGCTGGTCGACGGCCAGGGCAATTTCGGCAACGTCGACGGCGATAATGCCGCAGCCATGCGCTACACCGAAAGCCGGCTCACCCATGTGGCCGCACTGCTGCTCGAGGGCATCGACGAGGACACCGTCGATTTCCGTCCCACCTACGACGGCAGCAACCAAGAACCGGCGGTGTTGCCGGCCAACTTCCCGAATCTGCTTGCCAACGGCACCTCGGGAATTGCCGTCGGCATGGCCACGAGCGTGCCGCCGCACAATGTCGAGGAGCTCTGCAACGCGCTCTTGCATCTCGTCAAGCACCCGAACGCGCAGATCGAGAAGCTGGTCGAGTTCGTGCCCGGCCCGGACTTTCCCACCGGCGGGGTGATCGTCGAGCCGCGCGATGCCATTCTCGAGGCCTATAAGACCGGCCGCGGCGGCTTCCGGCTGCGTGCGCGCTGGGAGAAGGAGGAGGGCGGGCGCGGCACCTATCAGATTGTCGTCACCGAGGTGCCCTATCAGGTGCCCAAAGCCAAGCTGGTCGAGCGCATCGCCGAGCTCATCAACGACAAAAAGCTGCCGCTGCTGGGCGACGTGCGCGACGAATTGGCCGAGACCGTGCGGCTGGTGCTGGAACCCAAGAGCCGCAGCGTCGATCCGGTGCTGCTGATGGAGAGCATGTTCCGTCTGACCGAGCTCGAGGTGCGCTTTTCGCTGAACATGAATGTGCTCTCCGCCGGACAGGTGCCCGGCGTGCTGTCGCTGCGCGACGTGCTGAGACGCTGGCTGGAGCACCGCCAAGTGGTGCTGCTGCGCCGCTCCAAGTTCCGCCTGGAAAAGATCGAACACCGGCTCGAAGTGCTCGACGGCTACCTGATCGCCTATCTCAATATCGACGAGGTGATCCGCATTGTCCGCTTCGAGGACGATCCCAAGGCCAAGCTGATCAAGCGCTTCAAGCTCAGCGAGATGCAAGCCGACGCCGTCCTCAACCTTCGCCTAAGATCGCTGTCGAAGCTGGAAGAGGTCGAGATCCGGGCGGAACACGACAAGCTCAGCAAGGAGCGGCGCGGCCTCAAATCCCTGCTCAAGCACGAGGACGAGCAGTGGGAGCGCATCACCGACGAGATCAAGGCGACGCGCGAGACCTATGCCAAGAAGACCGAGCTTGGCCGCCGGCGCTCCTCCTTCGCCGATGCCCCCTCAATCGAGATCGACCTCGAGCAGGCCATGATCGAGAAGGAGCCGATCACGGTGATCCTCTCCGAGAAGGGCTGGATCCGCGCCATGAGGGGCCATCTGGAGGATATTTCCAAGCTCGAGTTCAAGCAGGGCGACGCCTTGAAGCGAGCCGTCAAGGCATCGACCACGGACAGGCTGCTGCTGCTCGCCAGCAACGGCAAGGTGTTTACCCTCCCAGCCGACCAGCTGCCCGGCGGCCGCGGCCACGGCGAGCCCGTGCGGCTCATGGTGGAGCTGGAAGAAAACCACGACTTCGTCGAGATCTGGGTGCACGAACCGGGGCGTAAACTGCTGGTGGGGGCGACCTCTGGCCACGGCTTCATCGCGCCCGAGGACGAGATGGTCGCCATGACGCGCAAGGGCAAGCAGGTGATGAACGTGGATCCGCCCGCCGAGGCCTGCTCGGTCGTGCCGGTCGAGGGCGACCTGGTGGCCACCATCGGCGAGAACCGAAAGATGCTGATTTTCCCGCTCGAGGAGGTCAACGAGATGACGCGCGGCAAGGGCGTTATCCTGCAGCGCTACAAGGACGGCAGCCTGTCCGACCTGCGCGTCTTCAAAAAGTCCGATGGCTTGAGTTGGCTCGACCCGGCGGGAAGGACCTTCACGCTGCCCATGGCCGAGCTCAGAGACTGGCTGGGCCAGCGCGCCCAGTCCGGCCGCCTGGCGCCCAAGGGCTTTCCCAGGTCGAACAAGTTCGGTCCCGCCTTCTAGACGAAATTTGCAAGCTGGTCCGGCGGGCGGCCGGCCAAGACGGTGCGGAGGGTGGGTGCGAAAAGTGGCGGCGAAGGGTGGACGTGGCGGGCGGGGTAGCTAGGTGCGCTTCGAAGCTGCAAAGAGGCTGGACATGCGGGCAGGCCTGGTCGGGGTGATCGCGCTCTTGCTGGCGGCCTTTAACGCCTCGTGCGCGCTCGCCGAGACGCCCTGCAGCAAGGCCGATTTTGAGGCCGTGGTCGATGAGGCGGCGGCGGCGCTGCGCAGCTTGAACCATCAGAACACACCACAATTCCAGGCGCGCCTGCGCCAGCTCAAGGACAAGCGGGGCTGGAGCCACGAACAATTTCTGCTGGAGGCCTCCCCCTTCGTGCGCGACGAAGCGATCGCCGCCTTCGACCAAAAGTCGGAGGATTTCCTCGCCCGCATCACCCAAGGCGGCCAGTCGCAGGTGACGGCCACCGCGCTCAATTGCGGCCTGCTGGTCGAGCTGCGGGGCAGTCTGGCGTCCCTGGTCGAAACGCAGAAGGCGAAGTGGACCTACATGTTCGACAAGATCAATGGCGAGCTGCGCAAGTAGCCACCCGTGCACCCTCCCCGGTCGCGGGCCGTTAGCCTTTGCCTAGCGTCTAAGATAGGCGACGGCCTCGACGTGGGCCGAGAATAAGAACTGATCGATGGGGACCACGCGCTGCAGCCGGTAGCCGCCGTCGACGAGAATGCGCAGGTCGCGGGCAAACGTCCCCGGATAGCACGATACGGCAACGACGATCGGCACGCGCGAGCGCGCCAACGCGCTGGCTTGCGCCCGGGCGCCGGCGCGCGGCGGATCGAACACCACGGCATCGAAGCCGTCGAGCTCCCGGGCGGACAGCGGCTCGCGCATGAGATCGCGCACCTTGGCCTCGATCGGCTTTAGACCCTTGGCGTGACGCGCGGCCAATTCTAAGGCTTTGACCGCCGCCGCATCGCTGTCGAACGCCGCCACCGCCGCGCCTCGGGCAAGATGGAAGCTCAGCGTGCCGACGCCGCAAAATAGGTCGGCGGCACGACGCACCTTGGCGGTGGCGGCCGCGACCTCCTCGGCAATGGCGCTCTCCGCCGCGGCGACGGCCTGCACAAAGGCGCCGGGCGGCGGGCAGACCTCGACGCCGGCAAAGGCGAGGACCGGGGGCTGCCGTTGACTGATGGTTTCGCCGTCGAGCGTGACGCGGGCCAAGCGAGGCTCGGCGGCGGCGATCCGGGCGAGCCGCGCCGACAATTTGGCATCGAAGGCACGCGCAGAGGCGATGGCAACATCGAGCCCTACCGGCGTCGCCAACACCGTCAGCCGGACCTCGCGCTGGGCCGTGGCCGCGACGATCTCGCGCAACGCCGGCAAGCAGGCGACGATCTCCGGCAGCAAAACCGGGCATTCCAGCACCTCAAAGGCGGCATCGCTGCCGCGCGGATGGTAGCCGAGCAGGCTTCCTCCCTCGAGGCATCGTCCCGTCATGACCGCCCGGCGGCGCGAGGCCGCCGCAATGGCCCGCAGTGGCGCCAGCTCGGCGCGCAAGCCACGTTTTCGCAAGGCGTCCTCGAGGATGCCGCGTTTCCAATCGGCATAGAGGCGCTCGCCCATGTGCTGGGCGACGCAGCCGCCGCAAACGCCGAAATGCCGGCAGGCCGGCGCGCGGCGCTCCGGGCTCGGCGCCGACAGCAATTCCGGCAGGCCGGCGCCCTCGACACGCACGCGCTCGCCGGGCAAGGCGAAGGGGAGATAGCGGGGTCCCTCGGCGGCCTCGGCAATACCATCACCGCGGGCGCCGAGCCGAACGACCTCGAAGCCCTCGTCAGCTGCCATGCACCGCTCCGATCAGGAACTCCTGATTACCCGAACCGCCGCGGATCGGCGAGGCGATGACGTCGACCAGGCGCCAGCCGGCCTGGGCGCCGAGCCAGCCCGCGACCAGCTCGATCGCACGCTGCCGGTCGGCGGCAGCGCGGACGATGCCGCCCTTGCCCACGGCGCCGCGCCCGGCCTCAAATTGCGGCTTGATCAAGCCGATCAGCCACGCCTCCGGCGCAGCCAGGGCCAAGGCCGCGGGCAAGGCCTTGGTGAGCGAGATGAAGCTGACATCGGCGACGATGGCGCCGACGGCTTCCGGCACGGTGGTGCCGTCGAGGGCGCGCGCATCCTGGCCTTCCAACGACACCACGGCGGGCAGCCGGGCGAGGCGGCGGTGGAGTTGCCCATGGCCGACGTCGACGGCATAGACCCGCGCCGCGCCGCGCGCGAGCAAGACCTCGGTGAAGCCGCCGGTCGAGGCGCCGATATCGAGGGCAACGACGCCGGCAACGGCAAAGGCAAAATGGTCGAGCGCCGCCGCCAGCTTCAAGCCGCCGCGCGAGACGTAGCGGGGGGCGGCAGCGACCGCAACGGCGGCGTCTGCACCGACCCCGGCGGCCGCCCTGAGCTCAACCTTGCCCGCCACGGCGACCAGGCCGCGCCGGATCATGTCCTGCGCCTGCGCGCGCGACGGCGCCAGGCCGCGTTTGACCAGCGCGAGGTCGAGCCGGGTCCCTTTTACGACCACGGGCATGACCATGGGCGCCGTCCGCCGGCGGCGCTGCCGGGCCGAGGCGGAGGCAGGGGTAAAAAAAAGCCCCGGCGTTGGCGCCAGGGCTTTTTCCCGCTGCCGGATGGGGGATACGAGGGCAAGCAGGAAAGTTGGTCTAGGGACAATTTGTGCATAGGCGGGCGCCGATTGTCCGTCCACAGCGATTCGTGCCGCCGGCCCCCTGCGGCGCCAGAAATCTGTGGAGATCCTGTGGAAAAGACGGCGATCAGGCGGGCTCCGCCAAATTTTTGGCAAGGGTCTCCCGTCCGAGCGTCGCCAGCACGGTGGCGACAATGCCCGAGGCGTTGAGCCCGGCCCGCTCGTACATCTTTTCCGGCTTGTCGTGATCGATGAAGGCGTCCGGCAGCACCATCTGGCGCACCTTGAGGCCGCGATCGAAAGCGCCGTCGTTGGCCAGGTGCTGCAGGACAAAGGAGCCAAAGCCGCCGACGGAGCCCTCCTCGATGGTGATCAGCACCTCGTGGTTGCGGGCCAGGCGGTTGATCAGATCGGTGTCGAGCGGCTTGGCAAAGCGGGCGTCCGCCACCGTCGTGGATAAACCGAGGGCGGCCAGCTGATCGGCCGCGATCACGCATTCGGCGAGCCGGGCGCCGAAGGAGACCAGCGCCACGGTCGATCCCTCACTGATGATCCGGCCCCGGCCGACCTCGAGCGGCCGGCCGCTGGCGGGCAGCTCGAGACCAACGCCCTCGCCGCGCGGGTAGCGCAGCGCCGAGGGGCGGTCGTCGATGGCAACCGCGGTGGCCACCATATGCTTGAGTTCGGCCTCGTCGGCGGCTGCCATCAGCACGAAACCCGGCAGGCAACCGAGGTAGGCCGTATCGAAGGAGCCGGCGTGCGTCGGCCCGTCGGCACCGACCAGGCCGGCGCGATCGAGCGCAAAGCGCACGGGCAGGCGCTGGATGGCGACGTCGTGCACCACTTGATCGTAGGCGCGCTGCAGGAAGGTCGAGTAGATGGCCGCGAACGGCTTGAAGCCTTCGGCCGCCAAACCCGCGGCAAAGGTGACCCCGTGCTGCTCGGCGATCCCCACGTCGAAGGTGCGGTCGGGAAATTCCTTGGCAAACAGGTCGAGCCCCGTTCCTGCCGGCATGGCGGCCGTGATCGCCACGATCCTGTCGTCCTTGCGGGCCTCGTCGATCAAGCTGTCGGCGAACACGCGCGTATAGCTCGGCGCGTTGGGCTTGGGCTTCACCTGGGCGCCGGTGATGACGTTGAACTTGTTGACGCCGTGATACTTGTCGTCGGAGGCCTCGGCCGGCGGATAGCCCTTGCCCTTCTTGGTGACGACATGGACCAGGATCGGGCCATGCGCGGCGTCGCGCACGTTTTTCAGCACCGGGATCAGCACGCCAAGGTCGTGCCCATCGATCGGGCCCAAGTAGTAAAAGCCCAGCTCCTCAAACAGCGTGCCGCCGGTCCAATAGGTGCGCGTCATCTCCTCGGCCAGAGCGGCGCGGCGCTCCCAGTATTTCGGCAGCTTCTTGGCCAATTGCTTGGCGATGTCGCGCAAATGCAGGTAGGTGCCGCTCGAGGTGATGCGCGCCAGGTAGGTCGAGATCGCCCCGACCGGTGGGGCGATCGACATGTCGTTGTCGTTGAGGATGACGATCAGGCGCTCGTTGCGGGCACCCGCGTTGTTCATGGCCTCGTAGGCCATGCCGGCGCTCATGGCGCCGTCGCCGATGACGCAGACGACGTTGTGGCTACCGCTGGCGAGATCGCGGGCCACGGCCATGCCGAGCCCGGCGGAGAGCGAGGTCGAGGAATGCGCCGCCCCGAACGGATCATAGTCGCTCTCGGCCCGCTTGGTGAAACCCGACAACCCGCCGCCCTGACGCAAGGTGCGGATGCGGTCGCGCCGACCGGTGAGGATTTTGTGCGGATAGGCCTGGTGGCCGACGTCCCAGATCAACCGATCGCGCGGAGTGTCGAAAATCCAATGCAGGGCCACGGTCAACTCGACGACGCCAAGGCCGGCGCCGAGATGGCCCCCGGTCACGGCCACCGCGTCGATGGTTTCCTGGCGCAATTCATCGGCCAGCTGGCGCAGCTGCTTTTCGGGCAACCGGCGCAGGTCATCGGGGGTGACGACCTGGTCCAGAAGGGGGGTCTTGGAGAGAGGGTCCACGCGTCCTTCAGCCCTTTCGCTAGCCCGTTATTGGCCTACGTTCGCCGCGCCGCTCAAGCCCGGCCTTGGCGGCCGGCCCAGACGATGGGGCCGGACGTTTCCCCGTGCGATCGGCCGCGACCAGCCCAGTGCCCGGCTCCAGTGGCTCGGCTCCAGGGCTCGTCCCCAGGGCTCGGCCCCAGCGATCGGCCAGTGCGACCGGCACAGCTTTGGCGCACAATATAGGAGAATCTAAGCCGTTTCGAGCAAAGAGGTGGCCCCTGAGGCCTCAGCTACTCGCGCGGTTCAAAGGGCTCGGTGCCCACAGGCGTCCCCGTCTCCGAAAAGGTCAGCCGTTCGACCTTGGCCTCCGCCTGCTTCAAGAGGCGATCGCAATGGTCTTTCAGCGCTTCACCCCGCTCATAAATGATGATGCTTTCCTCGAGTTCGACGTCGCCGCGTTCGAGCCGGCCGACGATGCTTTCGAGTTCCTTGAGCGCCTTTTCGAAGCTCATGGTGGCAATGTCGAGGTACTTGTCGGCAGGCTTGCTGGTCTGCATGTCTTGCGCGTTTCCCAACAATGGCAGCGGCAAAGCGAGCGTTATGCCCCAGCCTGCATGAGCGTCTTGACGTGCACGCCGACCGAACCGGCGAGCGCGGCCAGGTTGTAGCCGCCTTCGAGCATCGAAACCAGACGCCCGTGCGCGTACTTGGCGGCAATTTCGGCGATCTTGGCCGTCGCCCAGGCAAAGTCGGGTTCGAGCAGGCGCAAATTGGCGAGCGGATCGTCCTTGTGCGCGTCAAAACCGGCCGAGATCAGCACCAGATCGGGAGCGAGGTTGTGCAGCGCCGGCAAAAGCCGTGCTTGGAAGGCTTCCTTGAAGCGATCGCCGCCGTCGCCGGGGCGCAGCGGGGCATTCCAGATGTTGCCGACGCCAGTTTCGTTGACCGCTCCGGTGCCGGGATAGAGCGGCATCTGGTGGGTCGAGGCGAATAGCAGGTCCTTGTCCGACCAGAAGATGTCCTGCGTGCCGTTGCCGTGATGCACGTCGAAATCGACGACGGCCACGCGCTCCACGCCATAGGTCTTGCGGGCATAGAGCGCCGCAATGGCGACGTTAGAGAAAATGCAAAAGCCCATGGCCCGCTCGCGCTCGGCATGGTGGCCGCACGGCCGCACCTGACAAAAGACGTTGCCGATGCCCGAGGCCTGATCCATGACGCGGTCGACCCCGGCCAGCCCGGCCCCCACCGCGCGCAGCGCCGGCTCCCACGACTTGGCCGAAAGCACCGTATCCGGATCGAGCCGCACCGGTCCCTCACCCTCGCCGGGACGCACGCTCTTCACCCAATCAAGGTAGGCGAGCGGATGCGCGAGCGCGATCGCCGCCTCGACGTCCTCGCGCAGCGGCGCCTCCTCGCGCCGGAGGCCGTTGAAGGTTTCGTGCGCCAGCGCCTTGTCGATGGCGCGCATCCGATCGGGCCGCTCGGGATGGCCCGGCCCCGTGTCATGCTCAACAAAGCTCGGGTGGGTGATCAGGAGGGTGGTCATCGCGGGGCTCGTAACCGACCAGAGATAGTGGACAGGGGATCAAGATTGGGAAAGGCTAGCCCTGCCGGCGGCATCTCACAACGCACGGGATCCTCGAGCTGGGGGCGCTGCCGCCGTCTTTTTTTGCCCCGTCAGGGGCGTGGGTGGTCCTGCAGCCAGGCCAGGACGTCGCCGGCATTACGGTCCGGGGGAAACACCGGGTAGAACACCTTGGTGATGTGGCCGTCGTCGATGACCATGGCCAAACGCTTGAGCAAGGTGACGTCTGCCACCTGCATGGTCGGCAGACGCACGGCATTGGCAAGCGCTCCCGCCTCGTCGGAGAGAATGGCAAACGGCAACTGAAGGCGCGCAACGGCCTCGGCCTGGTAGGCGGTGTCCTGTGTCGACAGACCGAACACTTGGTTGGCGCCGGCGGCGGTCAGCTCCGTGAAATGGTCGCGAAAGGCACACGACTGCGGGGTGCAGCCGCGGGCGCCGGGGATCTCGTCCCAACCGTCGATCAGGGCGATCTGCCCGGGCTTGCCCATGCGGGGATAGGCATAGACCACCGTGCGGCCCTGGCACCGGGCCAGCGAAACCGAGCGCCCGTCGGTGGCGGCAAGGGCGATATCGGGGAGGCGCAGGCCTTCCAGATGCCGGGCCGCCCCATCGTCGTGCGGGGCGGAGATTCTTCGACCAGTCCACTTGCATCAGGTTGGGTTGGTTTGACGTCGGCATGGCAATCCTCAGCGATCCAGCACGCGGTAATGATAGCCCCCCACCGGGCGATAATCGAGCTTGGCGTAAAGCGCCTGCGCCGGCGCGTTGGCGGCCACGGCCTGCAGCGCCGCCACCCTGGCGCCGTGCGCGACGCCCCAGGCCTCCAGTGCGCGCATGATGTGCGCGCTCGCCCCCTTGCGACGATGCCCAGGGTGCGTTGCCACGCATTCGGCGATGACGACGCCGTCGTGGGCCACCGCCAGCGCGACGCTGATCGGCACCCCCTGCTGGCGCCGCAGCAGGAAGGCCGCGGGTGGGGGCACACGCGACAAAATTGACGGCGCGGCAGCGCGGCGGCTGGGCGTGACGCCCGTGAAGTAGACGCTCAACCAATCCTCCCCCGCCCCCTCCGCGATCTCGATCCCGGGCGGCATGCGCTCGGCGACGGTGAGCGCCTTGGCAAGACAAGTGCAGGGCTCCTGCAGGCGATAACCGCGGCGCGCCAGACGCTGATCGAGATCGGCCGGCGCGACCACGTCGCAGACTTGGAACATCGCCGCGGCGCCGCGGGCGCCATAAAGGCGCTCGACCTCGGTGATGCCAGCCTCCACGTCGGTGCCGGCAAAATCGAGCGGCGCCACCGAATTGGCGCGCTGCGAGCCCCCGCCGGTATAGCGCCACAGCCAGCCCTCAAGATTGGCCGTCTCCAGCGCCGGCCAGGCGCGCAGGGCGACGCGCTCAATCCCCATGCGCTCTTGCGAACTGATCGGCACGCAACGTCCTCTTTGGCTTGGGCCTCTTTGGCTTGGGCCCTTTGGGCTTTCGGGCCCTTTTGGCTTGGGCTTTTGCGGCGGCAAGGTGCGAGCTTTAGCCCTTGTCGCGCAACAGGCGCGCCTTCTGGCGCTGCCAGTCGCGCTTGGCTTCGTCGGCGCGTTTGTCGTGCAGCTTTTTGCCCTGAGCCAACGCCAGCCTGAGCTTCGCCCGGCCGCGGGCATTGAAGTAGAGCTCCAACGGCACCATGGTCATTCCCTGCCGGTCGATGGCAATCGCAAGCTTGTGGATCTCGCGCTTGTGCAACAGCAGGCGACGCGGACGCCGCGGATTATGCTGGAAAAAGTCGCCGGCCGCCTTGTATTCGGGAATATAGGCGTTGATCAAAAAGATGCCGCCCTTTTCGGCGCTCGCGTAGCTTTCGGCGATGTTGGCCTGACCAACGCGCAGCGACTTCACCTCGGTGCCCGTGAGCTCGATGCCGGCCTCGTAGGTATCACCGAGGTGGTACTCGTGCCGCGCCTTGCGGTTTTCGGCGATGCGCTTGCGGCCGTCGTCCTTGTTGGCCGCCGCCATCGCCGACCACCCGCCCCCGTCAAGCCTACTCGGCGGCCTTGGCGAGGCTCTCCAGACCGACCGCGGCGAGCGCCGCGTCGACCCGGCGCTTGGACTCCTCGGCAATCGGCACCATCGGCAGCCTGAGCTCCGCCGAACACAGCCCGAGCCGAGAGGCTGCATACTTCACGGGCCCCGGTGAGGTCTCGCAGAAGAGCGCCTCGTGCAGGGCCATCAAGCGGTCGTTGAGCTCGCCAGCCTTCCCCCATTCGCCCTGGCGGCAGGCCGTCTGGAATTCGGCGCACAGACGCGGGGCGATGTTGGAGGTCACGGAGATGCAGCCCTGGCCGCCGTGGGCGTTAAAGCCTAGCGCGGTGCTGTCCTCGCCGGAGAGCTGAATGAACGCCTTGCCGCAGGCCAGGCGCTGGGCGGTGACGCGCTCCACCTTGGCGGTGGCGTCCTTGATGCCGATCACGTTCTTGAGCTTGGCGCAGCGCGCAATCGTCGCCACGGAGATGTCGACGATCGTGCGCACGGGCACGTTGTAGAGGAAGATCGGGATGTCGACCTCCTCGCTGATCGCCTTGAAATGCTGGTACAGGCCCTCCTGCGTCGGCTTGTTGTAGTAGCCGGTCACGTGCAGGACGGCGTCGGCCCCGGCCTTTTTGGCGTGCCGCGTGAAATCGATCGCCTCGCGGGTCGAGTTTGAGCCGGCGCCCGCGATCACCGGCACCCGCTTCTTGGCCACCTTGATGCACAACTCGACGACGTGCTTGTGCTCCTCATGGCTGAGCGTCGGGGACTTGCCGGTCGTCCCGACGGGAACGAGACCATGCGTCCCCTCCTCGATCTGCCACTCCACCAAGCGTTCGAACGCCTTGTCGTCGACCTCACCACCCTTCAAAGGGGTGATCAACGCTGTGAATGAACCCTGGAACATGGGTCGCTCCCAAAATCGGCGCCGCCAGTTGCCTCGGCACCCCTCTCACTGTGCGCAGTCGGGTTGCAGATGCGCAGTCCGTCTGCTTGTCGGCAGTTCTCTGCCTTGATAGCCTCTTGCAGCCCGAGCGCAACGAAAAACCGGCTCGAGGCGAGCAGATTCATTATGCCGGCGCGGGAAAACTCGGGCAAGCTTGCCTGCCGCCGGCGAGCGGCCATGTTAGCGCCTTGTTTGCCCTGTGAAAGGCTGCACTGTTCGTTTGCACGCCCGGGAGACAAACAGCTAAAGACGAATCGGGGTGTGATGCGAAGCCCAGCCAAGACCTTAGTCACCATGCTGCTGACGGCAACGGTGGCCGCCGGCGCCGGCGCGCTCGCCAGAGCCAACACGGAAGGCGGCGAGCCCGCCGGCATGAGCGCGCCGCGACGCGGGGCCGGCGCGACGCTGGCGGCGGCCAAGACCGGCAAGGCGCCGGCCGCCTCCAAGCTCGCTCCCGCCCGCCCCCCGAGCGCGCCCGTGGTGGTGGCCGAGCCGGCCGCCGGGGCGTCGCTCCCGCCCGTTGCCCGGCCAACGCCGCTCCCAGGCGAGCGCGAACACACCGCCCGCTACGATACGGCCATCGCGCCCTTACGCAACTTGACCCTTGCGGAGGAGGATGCGGCCTTGCTGCGCGAGGCCATTTCCACAGGAGCCAACGGCAAGCTTGCCGAAGCCAAGGGCCTGCGCGACCGCATCAAGGATCCCGCGACGCGCAAGCTCGTCGACTGGTTCATCTTTCGCGCCGGCTACGGCACCGCCACGGAGATCAAGGCCTTTTTGGAGGCCAATCCGGCCTGGCCGGACCGCAACCTTCTAACCCAGCGCGCCGAAGAGGCCCTGTTCAATAGTCCCTCGGCAAGCTCGCGCGAGATCAAGGCCTTCTTTGCCGGCGCGGAACCCAAGACCGGGATTGGCCAAGCCGCGCTGGCGTCGGCCTTCCTCACCGACAAGGACAACGATCGCGCCAAGGCGCTCGCGGTCAAGGCCTGGACGGAGTACGACATCCCCGCCAGCCAGGAGCCGGGCTTCCTCAAGCGCATCGGGCCGCTCTTGAGCGAGGCCGACCACAAACGCCGGCTCAATCGCCTCCTGCTCAACGACAGTCGTTGGACCAACGAGCGCAACGAGCGCGCCGCCATCATCCGACGTATGCTGCCGTTGCTGTCGGAGCCCGAAAGGAAGGCGGCGGAGGCCCGCCTCGCCGTGTTCCTGCGCGCCAAGAATTCGCAAACGCTGATCGCCAAGCTGCCCACCACGACGGCGCCCGATTGGGGGCTCGCCGTGCAGAAGGCGCAGGCGCTGCGCCGGCAAAACAAGGAGGAGGAGGCCTGGAAGATCCTGCTGACCGAGCCCGAGGCGCCGGGCACAACCAAGCCCGACGGCTGGTGGGAGGAGCGGCGGGCCAACGCCTATGCCGCGCTCCGGCTGGGCAAACCCAAAATGGCCTACGAACTCATCCGCGAACCGGGCCCCCTCTCCATCAATGCCGCCAAGGACGCCGCCTTTCTGGCGGGCTGGTTGAGCCTGCGCTACCTCGATGAGCCCAAGCAGGCCTTGGCCCATTTCCAGACGCTTGGCGGTCTGGCCGACGGCCCCTTGAGCCGCGCGCGCGCCGGCTATTGGCTCGGCCGCACCTGGGATGTGTTGGGCGACAAGGCCAAGGCGCTCGAACAGTATCGCGCCGGCGCCGTCTACTTCGACACCTTCCACGGTCAGCTTTGCCGCCTCAAGGTCGATCCCGGCGCCAGCCGGCTGAACCTTGCCCTGCCGGCGGCGCCCACGGCGGAGGAAATCGCCCGCTTCAATGGCTCCGATGCGGTTCGCGCCATCGTCGTGGCCCGCAAGGCCGGGCTCGACTCGGCGCTGCCCCGCGCCTTCCTGCGGCATTTGCCCGGCTACCTCAAAAGCGAGGCCGAGGTGGCGATGCTAGCCCACCTCGCCGATGCGCTCGGCGATACGCAAATGTCGGTGCGCGTTGGCAAGGCCGCCGTCGCGCGCGGCATGAACCTTGCCTACTACGCCTACCCCGTGCGGGCACTGCCGCAATACACCCCGCTGCGCAAACCGCCCGAACCCGCCGTCATCTTAGGGATCGCCCGGCAGGAAAGCGAATTCAACACCTTGACCCTGTCGGGGGCCGGCGCCCGCGGCATCCTGCAAGTCATGCCGGTCACCGCGCACCACGTCTGCCGTGACTACAAGATCAAGTGCGACATTCCCCGGCTGATGAAGGATCCCGTCTATAACACCATGATGGGCAGCGCCTACATTTCTGACCGCATGGACGAGTTCAGCGGCTCCTACGTCCTGACACTCGCCGGCTACAATGCCGGGCCGGGGCGGGCGCGCGAGTGGATCAAGGAGTTCGGCGATCCGCGCGATCAAAAGGTTGACCCGATCGACTGGATCCACCGCATTCCCTTCGAAGAGACGCGCGAGTACGTGCAAAAGGTATTGTCCAATATCCAGATCTATCGGGCCCGCCTCGGCGATGAGGCCAATGCGATGCGCCTCACTAGTGACCTGCGGCGCACCTCGGCGGCCGCCGGCGGGGCCGACAAGGCGACGGCGGCCCAATAGGCCGCCTCGCCGGGCCTCCACGCGTTCCAGCGACAAGAGACGGTGAAAGGGGTGCGGGCAATGCAGGGCTGCAGCGACATCCATTTCACCTCGCGGGACGGCTTGCGCCTCTACGCCCGCCACTATCCTGTCGTGGGCGCGCGCCGCCGGCCGCTCGTGTGTCTCGCCGGGCTCACCCGCAATAGCCGCGACTTTGATGATCTGGCGCGCGCGTTGGCGACGCCCGACGCAGACGGGCGCAACGTCTATGCCCTCGATTACCGGGGCCGCGGTCGCTCGCAACACGATCCCAACTGGCGCAACTACTCGATCCTGATTGAGCTCAATGACGTGCTCGATTTCATGATCGTGAAGGGTCTGCAGCACGCCGCGGTCATCGGCACCTCGCGCGGCGGTATCCTCGCCATGCTGATGGCGGTGATCCGGCCGGCCTCGGTGGGCGCGGTCATTTTGAACGACATCGGCCCGGTGATCGAGCCCGATGGCCTCACCCGGATCGCAGCCTACGTCGGCCGCGTGCCGTTGCCCGCCGACTGGGCGGAGGCAACCCGCATGGTGCGCGACATCAACCGGCGGCAATTTCCCGCGGTTGCCGAGACCCAGTGGGCCGAACTCGCGCGTCAGTACTTCAACGACGACAATGGCTTGCCAAGCCCCGCCTACGATCCCGCACTGGCCAAGGCGCTGGCCCAGATGCAGGCGATCCCGGAACTGTGGCCGCAGTTTGCCGCCCTCGCCAAGGTGCCCATGCTGGTGCTGCGGGGCGAGCACTCCGACATCTTGAGCGCGGCGACGCTCGCGGCCATGCACCAGCGTCACCCGCACCTGGAAGCCGTCACCGTCTCCGGCGAGGGCCACGCGCCGCTGTTGAAGGACACCCACACCATCCGCACCATCGCCGCCTTCTTGCAACGCACCGATGCGGATGCCGCATACCCCGCGGCTGCGGCCTGAGGCCGGCGGGGTCTCGGGGCGCGCGCGCGCGCAAGTCCGCAGCGATTGAGGTTCCCGCAGCGATTGAGGTTTTGGTGCGCCTGCGGCGCGACCGCCTTGCACGAAGCGGCAAGACGGCGCACACTAGGGCCAGTTCCAGGGGGGCCGGCGGGAGCCGGCTGAGATGGTGCTGACGGCCTGGGGTTGACGAGGACACTCGCAACACAAGACCACCCCGCACCGCCACCCTTAGAACCTGATCCGGGTCATGCCGGCGAAGGGACGGACGAGTTTTCCCTCACCGATCTCCCCTCGCCGATCATGGCCCGCGTAAAGGTGGTGCCGTGCTGTGCCGCGCCTCACGGCCATGCGCCTGGTCCCCTCCGGGACGAGAGGCGTGCCAGCGCCGGCGCCGTTGAGAGGAGACCTCCATGAACAAGATCACCCGCAGCAAGGACCTGATGATACCCAAGGTCACGACCGGGCCGATCAGCGCCAGCAGCAAGGTCTATTCCTCGCCGGTGGGCCACGCCGACATCAAGGTGCCGTTCCGCGACATCGCGCTGAGCGGCGGCGAGCCGGCCTTTCGCGCCTACGACCCATCGGGGCCCTACACCGACGCTGCCGCCAGTATCGATGTGGAAAAAGGCCTGCCGCGGCTGCGCGGTGGCTGGGTTAAAGAGCGCGGCGGCGTCGAGACCTACGTCGGCCGCGACGTCAAGCCGGAGGACAACGGCAACGTCAGCGGCAAGCATCTCGCCCGTGATTTCCCGAACAAGCCCGCGGCCCTGCGCGGGCTTGCGGGCAAGCCCGTGACGCAATTGGAACTCGCCCGCGCCGGCGTCATCAGCAAGGAAATGATCTACGTCGCCCACCGCGAGAACCTCGGCCGCAGCGCCGCACTCGCGCGCGCCAAGGCGGCGGTCGCCGCCGGTGAAAGCTTCGGTGCGGCAATCCCCGAACACATCACGCCCGAGTTCGTGCGCGATGAGATCGCCCGCGGTCGCGCCATCATCCCCGCCAACATCAACCATGGCGAACTCGAGCCGATGATCATCGGCCGCAACTTTCTGGTGAAGATCAACGCCAACATCGGCAACTCCGCGGTCACCTCCTCGGTCGAGGAAGAGGTGGAAAAGATGGTCTGGGCGATCCGCTGGGGCGCCGACACCGTCATGGATCTGTCCACCGGCCGCAACATTCACCATACGCGCGAGTGGATCTTGCGCAATTCCCCGGTCCCGATCGGCACGGTGCCGATCTACCAAGCCTTGGAGAAGTGCGGCGGCGATCCCGTCGAGCTCACGTGGGAACTTTATCGCGACACCCTGATCGAGCAGTGCGAACAAGGCGTCGACTATTTCACCATCCACGCCGGCGTGCGCCTGCCTTACGTGCCCCTCACCGCCAATCGCGTCACCGGCATCGTCAGCCGCGGCGGCTCCATCATGGCCAAGTGGTGTCTGGCGCACCACAAGGAGAGCTTCCTCTACGAACGCTTCGAGGACATCTGCGACATTATGCGGGCCTACGACGTCTCCTTCTCGCTCGGCGACGGCTTGCGCCCCGGCTCGATCGCCGACGCCAACGACCGCGCGCAGTTTGCCGAGCTGGAAACGCTGGGCGAGCTCACCAAGATCGCCTGGGCAAAGGGCTGCCAAGTGATGATCGAGGGCCCCGGCCATGTGCCGATGCAAAAGATCAAAATCAATATGGACAAGCAGCTGAAAGAATGCGGCGAGGCACCTTTCTATACGCTGGGACCGCTCACCACCGACATCGCGCCGGGCTACGACCACATTACCTCGGGCATCGGCGCCGCCATGATCGGATGGTTCGGCACCGCCATGCTCTGCTACGTGACGCCGAAGGAGCACTTGGGTCTACCCAATCGCGACGACGTCAAGGTGGGCGTCATCACCTATCGCATCGCCGCCCACGCGGCCGACCTGGCCAAGGGGCACCCGGCGGCACAGCTGCGCGATGACGCCATCAGCAAGGCGCGCTTTGATTTCCGGTGGGAAGACCAATTCAATCTGGCGCTCGATCCCGACACCGCGCGCAGTTACCATGACGAGACCCTGCCCAAGGAGGCCCACAAGGTCGCCCACTTCTGCTCCATGTGCGGGCCTAAGTTCTGCTCCATGAAGATCACCCAGGACGTGCGCGACTACGCGGCAACGCTGAACGAGGCCGGCGTCGAGATAGCGCAGGAGACGACCATGGTCGATCCCGAGGCCGGCATGGCCGCCATGAGCGCGAAATTCCGCGCCCTTGGCGCAGAGGTCTATGTCGATGCCGAAACGGTGGCCAAAAGCAATCAGGCGTTGAAATAAACCGCAAGATCGGCGGCCGCGGCCGGGGCGGGCGCGCCGCCCCGGCGCGCGTGGCGAGGTGGCGGCCACCTCGGCCCGCGTCCCCTGCCCCTGGCGCTTGCGCCCAGACGTCTTGCAGGCCCCTAACAGGGGCTTGTCGCGTGGGCCCGTTGCGCAGGCTTGTCGCGGCCTGGCCGGACGCCGCATACTTGCGGGGGGCTAGCTGCGCCACACCTTAAAGCCGCGTGCCCTGCCGCGAGCGGGCAAACGACAAGAGGGAGCGGATTTGAGCCATGAAGGCGCCGCCGTTCGATTATGTGCGGGCGAACACGCTTGCGGAGGTGTTTCAGTTGTGGCGGGAGGCGGGGCCCGAGGCGCGGCTGCTGGCGGGCGGCCAGAGCCTCATCGCCGCGCTGGCCTTCCGTCTGTCGGAGCCCAGCGTGCTCATTGATATTTCGCGCGTGGCAGACCTCAGCGGCATCTCCATCAAGGACGGCGCGCTCTACGTCGGCGCGCTCACCACTCACGCCGAGCTCGGCGCCAACGCCTTGGTGCGCCAACACGCCCCCCTCCTCGGCGAGGCCGTACCCCTGATCGCGCACCCCGCCATCCGCAACCGCGGCACGCTCGGGGGATCGCTTGCCTACGCCGACCCGGCGGCGGAGCTGCCGGCCTGCTGCGTTGCCCTTGGCGCAACCATCCTTGCGCGGAGCGCAGCCGGCGAGCGGCGCATCGCCGCCGAGGCGTTCTTTCTGAGCCTTTATGCCACGGCGCTTGCGGCCAACGAACTCATCGCGGCCGTCGAATTCCCCCTCCGCAAATCCGGCGAGCGGAGCACGATCCTGGAGCTGGCGCGCCGCTCCGGGGACTACGCCATGGCCGGCATCGTGGCCCGTGCCGCCGGCAAGGGCACTGATCTCGCTGATCCGCGCATTGTCCTGTTCGGGGTTGGCGAGGTGCCGGTGTTGGCGAGGGGCGCCATGGCGGCCTTGGCCGGCAGGCCCGCCGACGCAGCCAGCATCGCCGCCGCCCAGGCCGCGCTCGCCCAGGAGCTCGAGCCGCCGGCGGACCTCAACGGGGGAGCCGACATGAAACGTCACCTGGCCCAGGTGCTGCTGGCGCGCGCCGTTGCGCGTCTGGTTGCCGTCACGGAGGCGCGGGCGCAATGAGCAGGGAGGTTCAGGTATCCTTGCAGGTCAATGGCGAGGCCGTCTCGCGGCGCGTCGAGGCGCGCCAGCACCTCATCGATTTTCTCCGCCTCGAGCTCGGCTTGCTGGGCTCGCACACCGGTTGCGAGCACGGCGTCTGCGGGGCGTGCACGGTGCGCGTCGACGGCCGCATCGTGCGCGGCTGCTTGGTGCTGGCGGCTTGCCTCGACGGCGCCAGCGTCGAGACCATCGAGGGCCTCTCCGACACCCAAGAAATCCGCGACCTGCAGGACGCCTTCATCGCCCGCAATGCCTGCCAGTGCGGCTACTGTACGCCCGGCATGCTGTTGGCGGCCGCCGCGCTGCTCGAAAGCAACCCACGGCCAACGCGCGCCGAAATCCGCGACTACCTGGCCGGCAATTACTGCCGCTGCACCGGCTATCACGCCATCGTCGATGCGGTGGAAGCCACCGCGGCGGCGCGGGCGCGCCGCCCCAGACAGGATTGAGCCCAAGGCATGAACGAGATCATCGACCCCGGTGCGGTGGACCGTCCCAATTCCTATATCGGCAAGTCGGTGCCGCGGCCGAATGCGGCCAAATTGGTCGAAGGCCGCGGCCAGTACGTCGACGACGTCATTCTGCCACGCCTGCTGCACGTCGCCTTTGTCAGGAGCCCGCATGCGCACGCCAAGATCCTGAGCGTCGAGGCCAGCGCCGCCTTGCGCCTGCCGGGCGTGCGCCGCCTGTTCTTAGGCAGCGAGCTCGCCGGGCACTGCGAGCCCTGGGTGGCGGTGCTGGCGCATCTCAAGGGCATGAAGTCGGCGCCGCAGCTGCCCTTGCCGCTGGAACGAGCCACCTGGGTGGGCGAAGCCGTCGCCGCCGTGGTGGCCGACAGCCGCGCTATGGCCGAGGACGCCGCGGCCAAAGTCGCCGTCGCCTATCAGCCGCTGCCGGCCGCCGTGGACATGGAGACCGCGCTCGATCCGGCGAGCGTCGTCATTCACCCTGCGCTCGGCGACAACTTGTGCTTCCAGCGCCTGAATGAGACCGGCAAGGTCGAAGAGGCCTTCGCCACCGCGCACCGGGTGGTGGAGGCCACCTTTCACAGCGGCCGCCACACCGGGGCGACGCTGGAGCCGCGCTCGATCCTGGCCGATTACAATCGCGCCTCGGGCAAGCTGACGGTCTATCACTCCACCCAGGCGCCACACATGATGCAGGGCGTCTTCGCCAAGCACCTGCGGTTGGCCGAGGGCGACGTGCGGGTGATCTGCACCGATGTCGGCGGCAGCTACGGCATCAAGGTGCACGTCTATCCCGACGAGGTCGCCGTCGCCGTGATCGCCAAGATCATGGGCCGGCCGATCAAGTTCATCGCCGATCGGCTGGAGAGCTTTGTCAGCGACATCCACGCCCGCGATCATCGCATCAAGGCGCGCATGGCGGTCGACGCCAAGGGGCACATCACCGCCATCGACATCGACGATTTGACCGGCATCGGCCCCTATTCGGTGTATCCACGCACCAGCGCCGTGGAGGGCAACCAGGTCGTCAACCTGGTCGGCGGCCCCTATGACTTCGCCAATTTCCGCGGCAAGACCACGGTGGTGTTCCAGAACAAGACGCCCACCTGCCAGTATCGCGCCGTCGGGCATCCGATTGCCACCGCCGTCACGGAGGGCCTGGTGGATCTGGCCGCCGACGCCCTGGGCCTCGACCCCGTCGAGTTCCGCCGCCGCAACCTGATGCCGGACGCAAATTATCCCAGGACCTCGCCGGCCGGCATGAAGTTCGAAGGACTGAGCCACGAGCAGTCGCTCGACACTCTCGTTCGCATGCTGGACTATCCCGCCCTGCGCGCCGAGCAGTCGCGCTTGCGCGCCCAAGGCATTCATCGCGGCCTCGGCTTTGCCAGCTTTATCGAGCTCACCAACCCAAGCCCCTTCATGTATGGCCTCGGCGGGGCGCGCATTTCGGCGCAGGACGGCTGCACCGTGCGCGTCGATCCCGACGGCTCGGTGATGGCGGCCACGGGCGTGACCGAACAGGGCCAAGGCACGGAAGCCATCATGCGCCAGATCGTGGCCGAGGCGGTGGGCGTGCCGATCGATACGGTGCGGGTGCTGACTGGCGACACGCTGACCACACCCTACGGCGGCGGCACCTGGGCCTGTCGCGGGGCCGGGATCGGCGGGGAGGCCGCCTTGCAGGCGGGCCTCGCCGTCAAGCAGGCGGCGCTGACCGTGGCCGCGGCCATGTTGCAGGCCCAGCCCGAGGCCCTGGACTTGAGCGACGGCCAAATCGTCGACAAGGTCAGCCGCCAGCCGCGCCTGCCGCTGGCCGAGTTGGCGCGCATCGTCTACTTCCGCGGCGATACCCTGCCGCCCGATCTGCCGCGCGAGCTGATGCAGACACGGCACTTCATCACCAAACAATATCCGTTTGCCTTCACCAATGGCGTGCAGGCGAGCTGGCTCGAGGTCGACACCGACACGGGCATGATCAGGCTGATCAAGCATTGGTGCGTCGAAGACTGTGGGCGCATCATCAATCCGCTGCTGGTCGACGAGCAGGTGCGCGGGGGCATCGTGCAGGGCCTCGGCGGGGCGCTTTACGAGCACTGCATCTATTCGCCGAGCGGGCAGCTGCTCAACGCTTCGATGGCGGACTATTTGGTGCCGATGGCCGCCGAAATGCCCGACATCGAGGTCGGCCACGTCGAGACCCCGACCAAAGAATTGCTTTTGGGCGCCAAGGGCGCCGGCGAGGCGGGAACGGCGGGCGCACCCGCCGCCGTGATGAATGCCATCAACGATGCCCTCAAACCCTTCGGCGCCAAGGTGTTTGCCCAACCCTTCACGCCGGAGCGCATCCTCGCCGCCTTGGGCAAGGTCAAGCCGCGCTGAGGCGAGGCAAGACAACCCCCGCGCTTTTTTTCAGGTCGGCTGCCCCGTCAGCCGCCCTCGCACGGCGTCGTTGGAGCGGGCCTGGGCCACGGCGGCGATCTGGGCCAGCCGCTGTTTGTCGCCGGGCCCCTTTACGGCAATGGAAAATTCACAGTGGGTGACGACATCGCCGAAGCGCTGGAGCAGCCGGGCCGCGATCTCCTCGTGCGGGCCGACCACGGCAAACAGCTCGAGCACCTCATCGCTGACGTACTGGGGCATCGCATCCCAGTCCTGCGCGCGGGCGAGCAGGCTCAGCTTGCGGGCGAGATCGCCGAGGCCGTGGTATTCGACCGCCGGGCGGTAGGACGGGGTCGAGATGTAGAACGCCAGCCGCGCCCGCACGTCGCCGACGCGCAAAGCGAGCTCCTCGGCGGTTGGCGCCGTGGCGACCAGCGGCTTGTGGCAAATGTTGAAATGCGCAAGCGAGCGGCCGGCGCGCGCGGCACCCTTGCGCACCTCCGGGATCATCACGTTGGCGATGTAGTCGGCCGAACAGATCGGATGCGGGCGCACGCCGTCGGCAACCTCGCCCGCCACCTGGCACATCTGCACATTGACGGCGGCGAGGTGGATCGGAATGTCGGGATGCGCGATCGGCCCGGGGTTGAACAGGGGCGGCATCAGGTTGAGGGCGTAGTGCGGACCCTTGACGTCGAGCGGGCGATTGTCCTGCCAACAGCGCCACACCGCCCGCACGGCGGCGACGTACTCGCGCATCCAGGGACCGGGCGCCGACCAGGCGAGGCCGTAGCGCCGCTCGATGTGTGCGCGCACCTGTGGACCCAGGCCCAAGGTGAAGCGCCCCTTGGCCAGCTTCTGCAGGGTCCAGGCGCTCATGGCGGTAATGGTGGGACTGCGCGGAAAGGCCATGGCGATCGCCGTGCTGACCCTGAGGCGCGTCGTTGCCGCGGCCGCCAGCGCCATGACGATGTAGGGATCCTGCTTGGTCTCCTCGACGGCAACCCCGTCGTAGCCGACCTCCTCAAGCAGCCGCGCATCGGCCGCCACCGCCGCCAGATCGAGCCCGGTCTCGGGCGCGCGCAGGCCCGGGTCCACCTTGCCCAGCGGCAGCAACGTCTCCAGTCGCATCGGCCCTCTCCCTTGCAGCCGGCCAGCGGGGAGCCCGCGCCGAGGTCGGCGTGTGGCGCGAAGGCTCGGTCGCGGGCGGCGCTTGGCCTTTCTTGGCTTTTTTGCCGTTGTGCCAGAGCGCGCTCGTTTCTGTAAAGGGATGCTGCCCAGCCAAGCTGGCCCGGCCCATGCGCCGCAGCAAGCGCGCTAGCGCCCAGTTCCTGGGCCGGCCCGCGGCTTTCGGCTATGCTGGGACCGCAACGGCGAGACAGGCGAAGAGGAAGCGCGCGTGAAGACCGACTTTCAGGCCGCGATCGATTGCGATGTCCATCCCCGCCTGCCGACGCCGAAGGTGTTGAGCGCGCACATGGACGATTTCTGGCGCGACACGGTGGAAGTGCGCGGCATCGATGTCTGGGATTCGATGGCCTACCCGGCCAATGCCCCCTTCACGGTGCGGCCCGACTGGCGCCAGGTGCGCGCCGACGCCAATCCGGCGGGTTTGGCCGCTGCCACGCTCGACCGGTTCGGCTTTGGGCATGCGATCCTCAATTGCCTGTTTCCGGTCCAGACCTTCCGCGATGAGAACCTCGGTGCCGCCTTCGCCCGGGCGACCAACGACTGGATCGCGCGCGAGTGGTTGGACAAGGATCCGCGCCTCAGGGCCTCCCTCGTGCTTCCCATCCAATCGCCCGCCCGCGCGGTGGAGGAGATCGAACGTTTGGCCGCCGACCGGCGCTTCGTGCAGGTGCTGGCGCTGGCGATGGGCGAGACCCCGCTGGGAAAGTCGCGCTACTGGCCGATCTATGCCGCCGCCGAAAGGCACGGGTTTAGCCTCGGCGTCCATGCCGGCAGCAGCTACCACCAGGCCATTACCGGTTCGGGTTGGCCCAGCTACTTTGTCGAGGACTATGCCGCCCAGGCCGCCGGCTTTCACACCCAGCTCGGCAGCCTGATCTGCGAGGGCGTGTTCGTGAAATACCCCAAGCTCAAGGTTGTGCTGATCGAATTGGGCGTTTCCTGGTTACCCCCCTACCTGTGGCGGCTGGCGAAGTCCTGGCGGGGCGTGCGCCAAGAGGTGCCCTGGCTCGACCGCTCGCCCGAGGAGTTCGTGCGCGATCATGTGCGGCTCACCCTGCAACCCTTTGACGCGCCGCCCGGCGCGGCGCACATTGGCAGAATCTTGGATCAGCTCCAGTCCGACGACATGCTGCTGTTTGCCACCGATTTCCCGCACTGGCAGTTTGACGGAGAGGCGATGCTCCCCGCCGGCCTTACCCCGGAGCTCAAACGCAAGATCCTGATCGATAACGCCCTGGCCACCTATCCCCGTCTCGGGAGGTCCCCATGAACCTCGACGCCCCTCTGAGCCCCGACTTGTCCGCCGAGAGCGAGACCGATCCGCGCCGGGCGGCAGAGACCCGCCTCAAAATCATCGATGGCGACGTGCATCCGGCGCTGCGCTCGCCCGCCGACTTGAAGCCCTACCTGTCGCAACGCTGGTGGGAGCATTTCCAGACCTGGGGTGGCCGGCGGCGCAGCGGCATGAGCTATGAGCCCTATCCAAAATCGCAACCCCGGGCCAGCCGGCGCGATGCCTGGCCGGAAGAGGGTGGCGCTCCCGGTAGCAGCTTGCGCCTGATGCGCGAGCAGTTCCTCGATGCCTACGGCATCGAGTGCGGCATCTTGGGGCCCCTCGGGCTGACGGGACAGAGCGAGTTCAATTTGGATTTTGCCGGCGCCATCGCCTCGGCGGTCAATGACTGGCAGCGCGAGAGCTTTTCCAAGCCGGAGCCGCGCCTGAAGTCGGCGATCGTCGTGCCCTACGACGATGCGGAGGCGGCGGCACGCGAGATCGACAAGCGTGCCGATGATCCAGCCTACGCGCAGGTGTTCATGCTGACGCGCAGCCAGGAACCCGCCGGGCGCAAGCGCTACTGGCCGATCTACGCGGCCGCCGAGCGGCATGGCTTGCCCGTCGGCATGCACGTGTTCGGGGCCAGCGGCCATCCCTACACCGGCGCCGGCTGGCCGTCCTATTACATTGAGGAGAGCTCGGGACATTCCACCTCCTGCCAGACGGTCGTCACCAGCCTGGTAATGGAGGGCGTGTTCGAACGCTTCCCGAAGCTCAAGGTGGTGATCATCGAGGGCGGATTTGGCTGGCTGCCCGCCCTGACCTGGCGCCTCGATAAGCTGTTTGAGCGCATGCGCAGCGAGGTGCCGCACCTGAAGCGACGACCCTCGGAATATATCCGTGAGCACATCTGGCTCACCACCCAGCCGATGGAGGAACCAAAGGACCCCCGTCAGCTCTTGGACATCATGGAGTGGATCGGTTGGGACCGCCTGCTGTTTGCCAGCGACTATCCGCACTGGGACTTCGACGATCCATTCCGCGCCTTCCCCGCCGGCGTGCCGCGCGAGCGTGTGCTGCAGATCCTGACCAGTAACGGCAAGGCGGTCTACCGGCTCGCGTGATGCCGCGCCACGTCGTTGCCAGAGCCCAAGACCTGCCGCCCGGAACGCGCAAGCTCGTGCACGTCGCCGGCCGCGACATCGTCATCTTCAACGTCAAGGGCGAGTTGTTTGCGCTCTCCGACAAGTGTCCGCACAAGGGGGGCAGCCTCGCGCGCGGCAAGCTCACCGGTCTCGTCGTGTCCTCCGAGCCCGGCACCTACCAGTACTCGCGCGCGGGCGAGATGCTGCGCTGCCCCTGGCATGGTTGGGAATTCGACGTGCGCACGGGCCGCTCCTGGTGCGACCCCACCCGCTTGCGCCTGATGAACTATGCGGTGAGCGTGGAGCCAGGCGCCAAGGTGGTCGCGGGACCTTATGTCGCCGAGACCTTCCCCGTGGCGGTGGAGGACGCCTACATCGTCGTCGAAACCAAGTAGGCCCAGGCGGCGCCCGCGACAGCGGCGGACAAGCCGGCGGGCGGTCTTGCCCGTCGCCACACTGCCGCCTCCCAAATTCGGGCCAACGCGCCGTCGCAGCGGCAATGGCGGCGCCACCGCGCGCCCAACGCAAAACGGCGCGCCCCTGCGCTCCGCTGGCCTCTTGGGCATTCTCGCCATCTGCGCTACCAATGCGCCAGCACGAGAACGGCCGGCCCGAGAACGACGGGCCCGCGAACGACGGGCAGGAGAACAGGACACGAGCAGGGCCAGAAGGACAAGGGCAGAAGAAGGCCAGAAATAACAAGGCCAGAATGACAAGGCCAGAAATGACAAGGCCAGAAGAAGGCCGGAAATGACAAGGCCAGAGCTGACACGGGAGGAGAGACCATGGGGCTGATCTTGAGGCTTGGCGTTGCGCTCGTCGGCATCTTGGCCGTGGCGTTGCCGGCGGCGGCGCAGGACTATCCCAATCGGTCGGTCAAGATCATCGTGCCCTTCGGCGCCGGTGGTCCCGCCGACGTCTTTGCCCGCATTATCGGGCATCATCTGCAAGAGACGCTCAAGCAGTCGTTCGTGATCGAAAACCGGCCCGGCGCCGGGGCGGTGATCGGCACCAACGAGGTCGGCAAGTCGGCGCCCGACGGCTACACGCTGCTGATGATGTCGAACACCCACACCGTCAACGAGACCCTGCTGCCGAACCGCAACTACCAACTGCTGCGGGATTTCACGGCGGTGGCGGCCGTTAACTCCTCGGATCTGCTGCTGGTGGTGCACCCCTCGGTGCCCGCCAAGGACCTGAAAGAGTTTCTGGCCCTGTTGAAGAGCAAGCCCGGCGAGCTCAACTACGCCTCCTCCGGCCCCGGCACGCCCTACCACATGGCCGCCGAGCTGTTTAAATCCATGAGCGGCACCAATCTTGTGCACGTTCCCCATCGCGGCAGCGGCGATGCCCGCACCAGCGTCATCGGCGGCCACGTACAGATGATGATCGATGCCATCACGACCATGGCGCCGACCGCGCAGAACGGCCAAGTGCGCGCGCTCGGCACCACCGGCCAGACGCGCTCCTCGGTGATGCCGGACGTGCCGACCATCGCCGAAGCCGGGCTACCGGGCTACGAGGCGACCATCTGGCTCGGCATCATGGCACCGGCAGGAACGCCCAAGCCGATCGTCGACAAGCTCAATGCCGAAATCAACAAGGTGCTGGCGCTGCCCGACCTGAAGGCGCAGTGGGCACAACAGGGCGCCCAACCGCTGATCATGACGCCCGAGGCCTTCGATGCCTACTTGCGCGAGGACATCGAGAAATGGGCCACTGTCATTCAGGCCGCCGGCATCAAGGTGCAGTGATGAACGCGAGCGCGAGCGAGGCCACCACCTTCACCCTCAACGGCGTCGAGCGCACCATCACCGCCGATGCTGCTCGCTCGCTGCTCAGCGTCTTGCGCGGCGAATTGGGCCTCACCGGCACCCGCTTCGGCTGCGGCGTCAACCAGTGCGGCGCCTGCAACGTCATCATCGACGGCCAGGCGGTGGCCGCCTGCGACACCCCCCTGTGGGCGGCCGCCGGCAAGCGCGTCACCACCATCGAGGGCCTCGGCAGCCCCGAGCACCCCCACCCCCTGCAGCGCGCCTTTCTCGAGGAACAGGCCATGCAATGCGGCTATTGCATCGCCGGCATCCTGATGTCGGCGGCAGCCCTCCTCGCCCGCGACCCCAATCCGAGCGAGGCGCAAGTGCGCAGCGCGCTCGATCGCAACCTGTGCCGGTGCGGAGCCCACAACCGCATCGTCCGCGCGGTGCTCCGGGCCGCCCAGGAGGACGTGCCATGACCGCCGAGCTGCCGATCAACCTCGCCGCCAACCCGCGCCTGTCGCGCTGGCTCCGGTTGGATGCCGGCGGCTTTGTCGAGGTGAGCCCAGGCAAGATCGAAATCGGCCAGGGCATCGCCACCGCCTTGGCACAAATTGCCGCCGACGAGCTCGACATCGACATCGGCCGCATCCGCATGCTGCCCGTGACCACGGCGGCAAGCCCCAACGAGGGCACCACCTCGGGCTCCCTCTCGGTGGAGCAGTCGGGTTCCGCCGTGCGCCATGCCGCCGCCGAGGCGCGCGCCATTTATCTTACCTGCGCCGCGCAGCGGCTGGGCGTCGCCAGCGACGACCTTGCGGTCGAAGACGGCACGATCATCGGACCGGGCAATCTGCGCACCAGTTATTGGGAGCTTGCCGATGCCGCGCTGCTCGAGCGCGATGCGACGCCGGGCGTGACGGTGAAGCTGCCGACGGCCCGGCGCCTCTCCGGCACCGCGGTGGCGCGGCTCGATTTTCCCGACAAGGTGTTTGGCCGCCCGCGCTTCGTACATGACCTCACCCTACCCGGCCTCGTGCACGGCCGCGTCCTCAAGCCCGCCGCGCCGGGCGCCCGCTTGACCGGCCTCGCCGCCGACGCCGGCAAGCTCGAAGGCGTCATTGCCGTGGTACGGGATGGCAGCTTTGCCGGGGTCATCGCCGAGAGCGAGGCCGCGGCCGAGGCGGCCCTGGGAAACCTGCGCAAGGGCGCAAGCTGGAGCGGCGGGGAGGCGTTGCCCGAGGCGGCCAAGCTCGCCCAGTGGCTCAGAAGCGCGCCCGCCGAGACCAGCACCGTCGATCGACGCACCGCCGCCGTGCCGCCCCGGGTGGCGCGCACGATCCGCCACCAGTACACCCGACCCTTCATCGCGCATGCCTCGATGGCTCCCTCCTGCGCCGTCGCCCAGTGGACCGGCGGCGATCGCGTGCGGGTCTGGTCGCACTGCCAGGGTGTCTACAATCTGCGCGCCGACATCGCCCTGGCCTTGAAGATGCCGGTAGAGAACATCGTCGTGGACCACGTCGAAGGCGCCGGCTGCTATGGCCACAACGGCGCCGATGACGTGGCGTTCGACGCGGTGCTGTTGGCGCGCGCGGCCCCGGGGCGTCCCGTGCGCGTGCAGTGGTCGCGCGAAGACGAGCTCGCCTGGGCGCCCGTGGGAGCCGCGATGGCCATCGAAATCGAAGCCGACCTCGACGCCGACGGTGAAATCGTCGACTGGCGCAGCGACGTGTGGAGCAACGGCCATGTCTCGCGCCCCGGACGCTCGCGCACCCCGACCGTGCTCGCCGCCTCGCAAATGGCCGAACCCTTCGAGCGCTTCATCGCCTTCAATCCGCCGCTGGCAAACGGCGGCGGCGCCGAGCGCAATCAAGTGCCGCTCTACGACCTGCCCGCCTGGACCATCACCTGCCATCGCCTGCTCACCATGCCGATCCGGACGTCGGCGCTGCGCACGCTGGGCGCTTTTGCCAACGTGTTCGCCATCGAATCCATGCTCGATGAGCTGGCCTACGAACGCGGCGAGGATCCGTTGGCCTTTCGGCTGCGCCACCTCTCCGATGCGCGGGCGCGCGCCGTGCTTGAGGCGGCGGCGGCGCGCGCCGGCTGGAGCTCCTGGCGCCAGCGCGATGGCGCCGGCCACGGCATCGGTTTCGCCCGCTACAAGAATTTCGGTGCCTATTGCGCCGTCGTGGCCGAGGTCGAAACCACCGCCGAGCTTCGCGTGCGCCGCCTGGTGGCCGCCGTCGACGTGGGCGAAGTCATCAATCCCGACGGCATCGCCAATCAAATCGAGGGCGGGGCCATTCAGGCGACGAGCTGGACCCTGCTGGAAGCGGTACGCTTCGATCAAGCGCGCATTACCAGCGACAGCTGGGAGGGCTACCCCATCCTGCGCTTCTCGGATGTCCCCGCCGTCGAGGTCGAGATCCTCGCCCGCCCACAGGAGAAGCCCTTGGGCGCCGGCGAGGCGGCCCACAGCCCCACGGCGGCGGCGATCGGCAACGCCGTCTTTAACGCGCTCGGCGTGCGCGTGCGCGATCTGCCGATCACGCGCGAGCGCATTATCGCAGCGATGGGCTAGCCATGCAGGTGAGCGTGCTGAGTGGCGGCGCGGCGCAGGGCCTCCTCGAGGCGCTCGCCGACGAGTTCATGCGCCAGACGGGCTATACCATCGCCGGCAGCTTTGGCGCCGTCGGCGCCATGCGCGAGAAACTGCTGGCGGGCGCCCCGGCCGATCTTTTAATCCTCACCTCGGCCATGATCGCCGATCTCGCCCGCCAAGGTCGCCTGCACGCGGCGGCCAGCAAGGATATCGGCATCGTGCGCACGGCGCTTGCCGCGCCAGCCGGCGACCCGGTGCCCAAGGTCGACACGCCGGCGGCCCTGGCCCGCGCCTTGGGCGCGGCCACCAGCCTCTACTTTCCCGATCCGCAACGGGCCACGGCCGGCATTCACTTCGCCAAGGTCCTCGCCGAGCTTGGCATCGGCGGGCCCGCGCTCGCCGAAAAGGCGCAGATCCATGCCAATGGAACGGCGGCGATGCACGCCCTGGCGCGGGCCGGCGGCCGTGGCGCGCTGGGCTGTACCCAGGCCACGGAAATCTTGAGCACGCCGGGCGTGAGGCTGATCGGGCCGCTGCCGGCGCCGTTCGCACTCGCCACCGTCTATACGATCGGCGTCAGCACCGCAGCGCCGGCGCCGGGGCCGGCCCGCGCGCTGGTGGCGCTGCTGACGGCGCCCGGCAGCGAAGGCCTGCGCGCGCGCCTGGGCTTCGAGCCGCTTTGATCCGGCGCTTTGCCTCAGTGCGCCCCCTGGTAGTGGGCCTTGAGCAGATCACGACCGAAGACGGCATCCGGATCGATCCAAACCGAGTGCACGTGATTGGCCCCGTCCTGGGTATTGTCGTATTCGACCAGCACGGTTGGTCCGTGCACCCGAAAATAATGCGGCCGTCCCCGCTCCGGACTGCCGGCCCAGGCGAAATGTAGCGTCTCCAAGCCCGCTTGGCGCAGCCGGGCCAGGGCCGGCGCGGCGATCTCCTCGCGCATGGTGCCCGCATAGAGCTCGAGAATTTTGAGGACGCCGTCGCGTTGGCCTTCTGCCAAGGCCGAGAGCGCGATGCCTTCGAAGCGCTTGAGCGAGAGCTCGCGGCCCGGGCCCGCCACGATATCGCCCAGCGACCGATCGGCGATAATCGCCTGCGCGCGCACGGGGGCCTCGAACGAACGGACGAGCGCGAAGGCCTGATCCTCCTCGGCGCCGAGCAGGCGAAAGCCCGCCTGCGCATGGGCGGCGGGGATCTTGGCCGGATTGGCGCCAAAAAAGACCGGCGTTACGGCCAGCCCGTAGCCGGGCGCCACCACCGTCGTCAGCGACAGATGGTGTCCCTCGAAGCGCCAGCACCAGGGCGCGTTGCGCCTCGGATCACCGAAGAGCACGAGGGCATAGTTGCCGGGATCGCGAAAGCTCTCATTATGGGTTAACTCGCCCAGCGTGCGCTCGAGACGGAGCTGGGCGCGGGCTTGCTCGAGGCCGCGCGCACTGAGCAAAGAGGAGATCAGGTCCCAGGCGGCCGCCGCCTGCGCCGGGCTCATGTCGCGCAAGGCCACGCCGGGGCGGCTGCGCGGTACGTAATGCCAGCCATTGCGCATGGGATCGGCCCAGGCCAGCAGGGCGCGGGCCTGCTGACGCGCGTCGAGCGATGCCAGCCAAGCGCCCGCCGCCTTCCCCATCGCGCCACTGAGTTCGGGGGCCGCCGCCCAGGCCAGACCGGACAGCGGCAAGGAGGCACCCGCGGCCGCGGTGGAGCCTAGGAACGCGCGTCGGCTCGGCACGTTGCTGGATTGGTCGCAGGGCTCGTCGTGGGAGTGATGCTGGCCCATGCTTTGCCCTCAGCGCGGCGCGTCGATGTCGAGGAACCGATTGGGTTTGAGAAAGAACGAGAGGGCCAGGCAGCCGTTGGGCGCGCGCGCCGTGTGCCGGCTGCCGGCCGGTCTCCACACGTAGTTGCCGGCGCTGGCGATGCCCTCCTCATCCTCGAGCTCCCCTTCGAGCACAAAGGTCTGCTCGAGTTCGACGTGTTCATGATCGGGCAGCACGGCACCCGGTTGAAACCGCGTCAGCGCCGTCAGCAGGCCCGTCGCCTGATCCTCCATCAGGATCTTGAGCTCGACGCCCTTGAACCTGGTCGGCAACCAGGGCAAGTCGGCGACGTTGACGTAACGCGAGGCGAGGCTCGCGAGGGCTTCATGCTCGGACACGTGCGGCGTCGACGCGGTCATGACGGTTCCTCCGTTCGCTTAAGGGCCGCTGAGCCTGCCGCCCAATGCCGTCGCCCGCAACTCGAATTCGCAGCAGCGCGCAACGCCGCCGCCGCCGCCAAGCTTAGAAATGACCGCAGAGATCGCCTGTAAATATTTGGGAAACCTCTGTTTGTCTCGTTTTTTATCATTGAATTTTAGGCTCCGCCCCGGGGTTACGCGGCTTCGGGGAGCTAGGGCGCCATACAGGTTCGGCTTGTCAGGCGCACCTTGCGCGCTTCCGGCCGCGCCAGGCTAGGCTTGGCGTGGCGGCTTTACCGCCGGCGCCCGCACGTTGGCGACCTTGCACACGCTGCGCGAGCTCGGCGTGCGCATTGCGCTCGACGACTTCGGCACCGGCTATTCCTCGCTCGGCTACCTGCGCCGCTTTCATTCGACAAGATCAAAATCGACCGCTGCTTCCTCGCCGAGCCGGCGGCGATCCTGCACGCGTTGGCCTCCCTTGGCAGCAGCCTCGGCATGACCACCACGGCCGAGGGCGTGGAGACCTGCGAGCAGGTGAAGCGGGTGCGCGCCGAGGGACTGACCGAAATGCAGGGCTACGTCTTCAGCCCGCCGCGACCCATCAGGGACATCGCCCGCTTGTACCTTGCGAGCCTGCCGCGCGCCGCCACCGCCGCCTGAAGCGGCCACAGCTCAATCATGGCCTCAATCATGGCCTCAATCCCGGGGCTCAAGCCGCCCCTCACGTTGTCCCGTCGCGGCCTGAGCTGTCGGCGGCGTAGCGGGCCTGGTTGGCCGCATTCGGTGGATAGAGCCCGAGCAGCGACGCCCCGGCGGTGACCTCGCGGAGGATCCAGGCCTCGAGCCGCTCCTGCTCGCCGGCGGCCGCCACCACCTCCGCGACGAGCCTCGCCGGGATGACGACGGCGCCGTCGCCATCGGCCACCACCATGTCGTCCGGCAAGACGGCAACGCCGCCGCAGCCGATCGGCTGCTGCCAGGCGACGAAGGTGAGGCTGGCGTAGGAGGGCGGCGCCGCGCTGCCCTGACCCCACACTGGCAATCCCGTCGCCAGCACGCCGGCAAGGTCGCGCACGACGCCATCGGTGATCAGGCCGGCGACGCCGCGCTTGTGCATGCGGGCGCAGAGAATGTCGCCGAAGATGCCGGCGTCGGTGACGCCCATCGCATCCACAACGGCAACCGAGCCCGCCGGCATCGCCTCGATGGCGGCGCGGGTCGAGGTTGGCGAGGCCAACGCCGCAGGTGTCGCCAGATCCTCACGCGCCGGCACGAAGCGCAGCGTGAAGGCGCGCCCGCAGCAGCGCGGCTGCTGCGGACTGAGGGGGCGGATGCTGCGCATAAAGACGTTGTGGAGGCCCTTTTTGCCGAGGACGGACGTGAGCGTCGCCGTGGAAATATTGCCCAGGGCCTGGGTCAGCTGAGCTTCGGTAAGCTGGGCTTCGGCACGCTGGGCTTCGGTCGGCATGGCAGGCCTCGTCGATCAAAGGCGGAGGGGCGCGGGGATCAGGGGCCGCGAGGGATGAGCGCCGCGTTCGACCGGTGTAGCGCGCCCGCCTGCCCCGGCGATACGGGTCGCGCCCGCAAGTGGCGCTTTTATAGCACGGCTGCCGCGCCATCGAGCCCCATCTGCCCCCTCCAATCCTGGCGGCGGGCTCGTCTAGGTGGCCGAAAAATCGGCGCGGTTCAAAAACTGCCCCGCGCTGAAAATCAACGGCGCACCTTCGCGGTAGGTCGCTTGCAGCACACGGCCCAGAAACACCAGATGGTCGCCGCCATCCATGGTGGCCTCAGCGCGGCACTCGAAGGTTGCCAGGCTGTCGGCGATCAGCGGACAGCCGCCGTGCCCGCGGGTGAAGGGAACGCTGGCGAATTTGTCGTCCCGGCGCGTCGCAAAATGGCGGGCCAGCGCCTCCTGCTCGGCGCCCAGGATGCTGACCGTGAAAAAGCCCGAGCGCGCAAAGCCGGAAAAGGACGACGCCTTGCGGTTAAGGCTCCACAGCACCAAGGGCGGTTCGAGCGAAACGGCGGCAAAGGAGTTGGCGGTGAGGCCGACGAGGTCGGCTTCCGGCGTGCAGGTGGCAATTACGGCGACCCCGGTGGCAAAGCGCCCGAGCGCCTGGCGCAGGCCGGCGCTGTCCAGCACATCCCCATTGCAAGAGACGATCTGGTGCGTCATGCCAAACGAGCTCCACTGCGCATCCAGCCGCCCTGCCGAACGGGCCAACGCGCGCTGGCTTGGGCTGCCCTACCCTAATAGTTGAGTGTATCCATTCGGCAAAATAATATGTTCTGCCAAAGGCGATTACAATTCCGGATGGCTGCGGCCGATGCCTGGCAGCGTGCGCGATCTCACCTTGTTCGTCGCGGTTTACGAGGAACGCTCGTTCACCGCCGCCGCCGAGCGCGAACGGGCAACCCAATCCGGCGTTTCGCAGCATATTCGCAAGCTGGAAGACACGCTCGGGGTGCGCCTGTTCACGCGCAGCAAGGGCCAAGTGCAGCCGACGCCGGCGGGCGATGCGCTCTATCTCAAGTCGATCGACATCCTGCGCCTTTACGATGCGGCCAAGAAGTCGGTGCGAAGCTACGGCAAGGGTCTGGAGGGCCAGCTGGTGGTGGGCCTGATGCCGACCATGACGCGCTCGGTTCTGGCCCCGGCGCTGGCGCGCTTCGTTGCCGACAATCCCAACGTCAGCATCAACGTCATCGAAGCCTATAGCGCGACGCTGACGCAGCAGGTTCGAGCCGCCGAGATCGACTTTGCCATCGTGCCCGCCTTTGCCTGTCCGCCGGGCTTGAGCAGTCGCTTGTTTCTGCGCACGCCCGAGGTCTTGGTCTCCAACCCAAGCTTGGGGCTCGCCCACGGCACCCCCGTCAGGCTCGCCGCCCTGTCGCCGGTTAAGCTGGTGCTGCCGGGCAGACCCAACACCCGCCGCCATACGCTCGAGACTTACTGCGCGGCCAACGGCATCAACATCGAGCGCCTGATCGAGCTCGACGCCATGCTGGCCACGCTCGATCTCGTCGCGCGCAGCGATTGGATGACGGTGCTGCCGGGCATCATGATGGCCCTCGACGATGGCACCCAGCACCGCGTCAATCCCCTGGCCGAGCCGCCCTTCTGGCTCGACCTGGTGCTGATCGAGCCTTCGCAGCGCACCATGACCGCGCCGGCGCGCTCGTTTCTCTCCCAGCTCGAAGCGGAAGCGCAGCAGCTCAATAAGCGCTGGACGGCGGCGGCGGCGGGCCAACGCGCCCGCCGCAAGCCGGGACGCGGCGCCAAGCTTACTCGGCGGCGGCCCTGCCGACCGCCGCGCCCGGACGCGTCTTGACCACCACCTTGATGGCGTCCTCGACGCGGTCGCGGGCATAGCGCAAAGCCTCCGGCAGCTCGTCGAGCTGGAAGGTATGGGTGTGGATCTTGCAGGCGTCGAACTGCTTGCGGCGCATGAAGGCCTCGGCGCGGTGGGTGGCGCTGCGGCCTTCGCCGCGAATGCCGTAAAGGTAGATGTTGTTGGCAACCAAGTGCGCAACGTCGACGCTGACAGGCGTGTGCGGGAAGGCGGCGAGGCAGAGCTTGCCGCCGCGATTGAGCACCTTGAGGGCGACGTTGATGGCGTCCTCGGCACCCGAACATTCCAGCACGTAGTCGACGCCCTTGCCGCCGGCGAGCCGACGCACGGCGGCAACGGCATCCTCCCGCGTGACGTTGACGACGTGGTCGGCTCCAAGTTCGCGGCCCTTGGCCAAGCGTTGCTCGCGCGTTCCCGTCAGGATGACCGGATCGGCGCCCAGCGCCTTGGCGACGGCGACGCCGAGCAAGCCGATCGGACCCGGGCCGATCACCACCACGCTCTCGCCGGCGACGAGGCCGCCAAGCTCGGTCAAGCCATACATGGCGGTGCCCGCCGTGACCACCAGCGTCGCCTCCTCGTCCGACATGGTGTCGGCGATCTTGATCAGGGTGTTGACGTGATTGACGGCGTACTCGGCGAAGCCGCCGTCGGTGGTAAAACCGTTGGCGCGATGACCCTTGTCGCGATCGCCCCAGTTCAATCCATAGTTCAGGCAGGAGGTGTACATGCCCATGCGGCAGCGCTTGCACTGGCCGCAGCCGGCGTGAATCTCAACCGTCACGCGCTCGCCGATTTCGAACTCATCGACGCTCGGCCCGAGCGCGGCGATGGTGCCCATGTACTCGTGCCCCGGCGTCCAGTTCTTGTTGAAGGGCAGGCCGCCTTGCACCAGCGCCGGTGGCCCGGAGGCGATGACGTCGAGGTCGGTGGCACAGATCGCCACCGCATCGATGCGCACCAACACCTCGGCCGCGCGCGGCACCGGTACTGGCTTCTCGATCAGCTTGAGTTCGCCGGGATTGCCCAGCACCCAGGCGCGCATCCGCTTCGGGATAGGAAAATTCTTGGCGGTCTTGACGCCGGCGGGCGCGTACATGGCAAGGCCTCCTGCGCGAGATCGCGAGCCGCTAGGGGTGCTCAGGCCACCGCCGCAAGGCGCACGCCGTCGGGAACCGGCAGCGCGGCGTTGGCGCTGTCGAGGAACTCAACCGTCGTGAACAAGAGATCCGTGTCGCCGACGTTCTCGACGCTGTGCAGCATGTATTCGCCGGCGGCGTAGCACAAGTGCATGGTATCGCCGGGGTAGTGGGTGGTCTCGGTGATGCTGCCGTCCTCATAGTAGCCGCGCGCGCGTCCGTGGCTGTGGCAGGTCCAGAAATAGTCGAGCACGTGCCGGTGGAAGCCGCAGCGCTGGCCCGCCGGCACCGACAGATGCCAGACGCGCAGCTTGTCGGTTTCGGAGACGAGCACGCTGCCCACGACCGGGTTCATGGCGTTCTCTTTCAACTCCTGGCGTAGCCCCTGTGGCCAGCGGTCGAACGAGTTGGCGGGAGCGATGGTGATGTATTTACCCATGCCTAGTCCTCCTCAATTGACCACGCCATCAGCCCGGCACCCCCGGGGGACCATACAATAAAATTTGCGCGGAACGCGTCATAAACCCCCCATTTGCCCGAAAATTGGGGTATTCTGGGCATATCGCCGCTCCCCGGCGTACCCGGCACACAAGGCCTTTGGCATCAATTTCAATGTGTGCTAGTCGGCTGTCGTTCACCCAAGAGAGGGACACCGCTCATGGCTACCACACCCGCGGCTTCAACCGCCAAGGTCGAAACCGTCACCCTGAAACACCTCGCCGAAACGTTGTCTGAGTTGCACGAGCTGCCCAAGAAGCAGGTCGTGGCGATGCTGGAAGACATGGTCACCACCGTCACCAAGCACCTCAAGCGCGGCGCCCGCATCCGCATCGGCGGCCTCGGCATCCTGCAGGTGCGCAAGCGCCCCGCGCGCATGGGCCGCAATCCGGCCACCGGTGAGGCGATCAAGATCAAGGCCAGCAAGAAGGTGGCGTTCCGCGCCGCCAAAGACCTGAAGGAATTGGTCTAGCCGGAAGCGGCGCAGCGATTTTTCCGCACTCGGCGTGCGCAAACAGGGCTGGGCTCGCCAGAGCACCGGCCCTTTGCATTGCGCCGCCGCCCGGTCGTCATTAGGCGGAGCAAGTCCGCCGCGCCAGGCCTTAGACCTGGCGCAGTTTGGCATTGCCGGCCTGCCGCCTCATGCTATCGTTCAGCACTTGCCGTTTTCCCCACCGCGGCATCGATGCGCGATGAAGCGCTTGCTTGAGGAGCAAAGCATGTACGGCACCGGTCGATCGCGACGCAGCTTCTCGCTGGCGCTCGCGGCCCCTCTCTTCGCCGTTCTTGTCTCGGCTGTGGCGACACCGCAGGCGGCGCAGGCCCAATCCGAGCCCGTCAAGATTGGCGAGCTCAATTCCTATAGCCGCATGGCGGTGTTCTCCGTGCCCTATCGCAATGGCATGCAGTTGGCGCAGGAGGAGATCAACAGCAAGGGCGGCGTGCTCGGCGGCCGCAAAATGGAAATCGTGTTCCGCGACGACGGCGGCACGCCGGGCGATGCCGTCCGCGTCGCCGAGGATCTGTTGACGCGCGAGAACGTTTCCTTCCTGGCCGGCACCTTTCTCTCCAACGTCGGCCTCGCCGTCGCCGACTTCGCCAACCAGAGGAAGACGCTGTTTCTTGCCACCGAGCCGCTGACCGATGCCATCACCATGGCGCAAGGCAACAGGTATACCTTCCGTGTACGGCCATCGACCTACATGCAGACCAAGATGTTGGTGGAGGCGGTCAAGGCCAAGGGTGTCAAGAAATGGGCGGTGGTGGCGCCCAACTACGAGTACGGCCAATCCTCCGTCGCCAACTTCAAGAAGCTGATCAAAGCCGCCACTCCCGAGGCGGAGTTCGTGGCCGAGCAGTTTCCGGCCCTCGGCAAGATCGATGCCGGCGCCACCATCGCCGCGCTCGAAAACGCCAAGCCCGACGGCATTTTCAACGCCTTGTTCGGGGCCGATCTCACGGTGTTCGTGCGCGAGGGCAACACGCGCGGTCTGTTTGAGAAGCGCACCATCGCCAGCATGCTGACGGGGGAGCCCGAGTACATCATCCCGCTCGGCGAGGAGACGCCGGAGGGCTGGATCGTCACCGGCTATCCCTGGGAACAGATCACCGAGCCGGCGCATAAGGCCTTCATCGACGCCTATCGCACCAAATGGAACGATGCACCTCGGCTCGGCTCGGTGCTCGGTTACGTCGTCGGCTATCTGATGAAAGACATGCTGGACAAGGCCGGTTCGACCGAGACCGAGAAAATGCTGGGCGCGCTGCGCGGCGGCAGCTTCAATACCATCGTCGGCCCGGTCGTCATGCGCGCCAGCGATCAGCAGTCGACCATGGGCGCTTGGGTTGGCGAGACCACCAAGCACGGCAAGGTTGGCACCATGAAGAACTGGAGCTATCAGGACGGCGCCAAATACATGTTCTCCGAAGCCGAGGTGAAGGCCGCGCGCAAGGAGTAGTAGCCCTGATGGTTCGGCAGGCCGAGCCCGATGCCCGCCGCCGGCGCGCCGGCGCGCCGCCCGGAGGCGATAGCGGCGGCACGGTGCCATAATGGATGCCTCCTTCCTGCTGCTGCAGGCGTTGAACGGGCTGGCGAGCGCCTCGACGCTTTTCATCATTTCCGCCGGACTGACCCTCGTGTTCGGCGTGACGCGCATCGTCAATTTTGCGCACGGCTCTTTTTATATGTTGGGTGCCTATCTCGGCGTCAGCATCATGCCAAGGCTGCTGGAGCTGGCGAGTAGCCTGCCGATGTTTCTGGCGGGCGTGCTGGCCGCCGCCATCGGTGTCGGCCTGATCGGCATCGCCATGGAACTCCTGCTGCTGCGGCGCATCTACCGGGTCCCCGAGCTGTTCCAGCTGCTCGCCACCTTCGGCGTGGTACTTATCGTGCAGGACATCGTGATCAAGATCTGGGGCCCGCTCGACATCTTAGGCCCGCGCGCGCCCGGGCTCGGCGGCGCCGTCGCCATCTTCGGCCATCGCTTTCCCGTCTACGAGCTGTTCCTGATCGCCATGGGCCCCTTGGTGCTGGGCGCAATCTGGCTCACCATGCACAGAACGCGGTTCGGCGTGTTGGTGCGGGCCGCCACCCAGGATCGCGAAATGGTGGCGGCGCTCGGGGTCAATCAGGCGCGCTTGTTTACCGGCACGCTGTTTCTGGGGGCGGCGCTGGCGGGCCTCGCCGGCGCCCTGCAAACCCCTAAGTTGGCGGCCAGCCCACAGCTGGACATCGCGGTGATCGCCGAAGCCTTTGTGGTGACGGTGGTCGGCGGCATGGGATCGGTCACCGGCGCTTTCTTGGCGGCGCTGATCATCGGCGAGTTGCAGGCCTTCGGCATCCTGGTCTTTCCCAAGGTAACCTTGGTGCTGGTGTTCCTGCTGATGGCGCTGGTGTTGGTGGCCCGGCCCTGGGGTTTGCTGGGCAGGCCCGAGAGAGGCCAGCAGCGGGCGGTGCTGCCGGAAGGCATTCTCAAGCTTGCGCGCTTTGGCCCCGGCGCCAAGCTCTTCGCCGCGGGCAGCCTCGTGGTTGCCGCGCTGCTGCCGTTCGCCGGCGGCGCCTACCTCACCAAGGTTGCCATCGAGGTCCTGTGCTTTGCGCTCGCCGCCTTCAGCCTCAATTTTCTGGTTGGCGTCGGCGGCATTGTCAGCTTCGGTCACGCCGCCTACTTCGGCATCGGCGCCTATGCGGCGGGATTGCTCACCACACGCTTGGGCCTGCCCATGGAAGGCGCCCTGTTCAGCGCACCGATCGCCGCCGGCCTGGGCGCCGCCCTGTTTGGGTTTTTCATCGTGCGCCTCAGCGGCATCTACCTCGCCATGCTGACGCTGGCGTTCGCCCAGATCACCTACGCGGTGGCCTTCCAGTGGGTGGAGGTGACCGGCGGCGACAACGGCGTGGTCGGGGTCTGGCCCGCGCGCTGGGCGGCCAGCCGTGAGGCCTACTACTATCTGACCCTGCTGCTGGCCGGCACCGCCGTGCTCGGGCTGGGCCGCGCCATCTACGCGCCCTTCGGCTACACGCTGCGCGCCGCGCGCGATTTACCGATACGCGCCGACGCCATCGGCATTGACGTCAAGACCCACCGCTGGCTCGCCTTCGCCGGCGCCGGCGCCGCGGCCGGATTGGCGGGCGGCCTGTTCGCCTTCTCCAAAGGTTCGATCGATCCAACCCTGATCTCGATCCCGATGTCGGTGGACTTTTTGGTGATGATTCTTGCCGGCGGCATTGAGACCGTCACCGGCCCGCTGGCCGGTGCCCTGTTCTTCCACGCCATCAAGGATATGGTCATGCCGCTCACGGATTTCTGGCGGCTGCTGCTCGGCCTGGCGATCATCCTCGTCGTGCTGGCCTTCCCACACGGCATCGTCGGCGGCCTGGCGCGCCTGCGCGATCCGCGCGGGGGGAGCTGAGCGGCATGAGCCTGCTGTCGGTCGAGGGCCTGCACAAATCCTTCGGTGGCGTGGTGGCGGCAATGCATGTCAGCTTTGCCCTGGAGGCCGGCGTCCTGCTCGCCGTCATCGGCCCGAACGGGGCGGGGAAATCCACGATCTTCAATATGTTGGGCGGCCAGCTCAGGCCGGACCGCGGTCGCATCGTGCTGGCCGGCACCGACATCACCGGCTTGCCGCCGCGCCGCATCTGGCGTCTCGGCGTCGGTCGCACCTTCCAGATCGCGCAAACCTTCCTGTCGATGTCGGTGATCGAGAACGTGCAGATGGCGCTGATCAGCCTGGCCGGCCGAACGCGGGCGGCTTGGCCCGACGCCACCCGCCTCTATCAGGAGGAGGCGACGCACCTCATTGCGCGCGTCGGTGTCGAGGCCGAGGCGCGACGGCCCTGTAGCGAGCTGGCCTACGGCGACGTCAAGCGCGTCGAGCTCGCCATCGCGCTGGCGAGCGCCCCGAAACTGTTGCTGATGGACGAGCCGACGGCGGGCATGGCCGCCGGCGAGCGCGCCCAGTTGATGACGTTGATCGGCGGCATCGCCCGCGAGCGCGGCATTGGCGTGCTGTTCACCGAGCACGACATGGACGCCGTCTTCGACCACGCCGATGCCGTAATTGTGCTGGTGCGCGGCGAAATCATCGCGCGCGGGCGCCCCGCCGAAGTACGCGCCGATCCGATCGTGCGCCAGGTCTACCTTGGCCGCTCCGCGGCCGGCCCCAGAGCTTGAGAGCTTTGCGCATGCAGCAGGCCGGAAGCATCCTTGAGCTCGACGGCATCGATGCCGCCTACGGGCGCGCGCAGGTGCTGTTCGGCGTCTCGCTGCGACTAGCGCGCGGGGAGACGGTGGCCCTGATGGGCAGGAACGGCGCCGGCAAGTCGACCACGCTCAAGGCCATCATGGGGCTGTTGCCGATCGCGGCCGGGTCGATCCGGTTTGCGGGCCACGAAATCTCACGCCTTCCCACCTATCGCATCGCCCGCCTCGGCCTCGGCTACGTCCCCGAGGATCGCCGGATCTTCACCGATCTCAGCGTCTTTGAAAATCTCGAGGTCGGCGCCAAAGCCGCGCGCGGTGAGGGCCGCGCGCGCTGGACGCCGGAGCGGCTGTTTTCGATCTTTCCCAACCTGGCCGAGATGCGCGGCCGGCAGGCCGCTCAGATGTCGGGCGGCGAGCAGCAGATGCTCAGCATTGCCCGGACCTTGATGGGCAATCCGGAGGCCATTCTGCTCGACGAACCCACCGAAGGGCTGGCCCCCGTCATCGTCGATGAAATGGCGCAAGCCATTGCGCGCATGAAACGGGAGGGCATCGCCGTGCTGTTGTCGGAACAAAACTTAAGCTTTGCGGCGGCCGTCGCCGACCGCGCCTACCTCATCGCCAAGGGCAGCGTGCGCCACGATGGGCCCATGGCCGAGATTGCCGCCAATGCCACCCTGCGCGAGACGCACCTCGGCGTCTAGCCACAGGCCCCGCCGAGGGGGCGCTTTTTTTGCCTAGACCGGCGTCGCCAACCCCTTTCGGATCGGCTCAGCCCAAGCCCTGAGGTCGGAACATGTGGTGCGACCCGCGCGTTCCTCCCGCCACCAGAGCCGATGAACCTGGAGGCCCGAGATGGATCAACGACCCCGAGATCTGCCGCCAAAAACCGACTGGGATCGCCTCCCCTATGGCGATGATGGCAGCTGGAGCCTTGTGCCCGTTCTGATTGTCGTCGCCCTGCTTGCGGTCGGCGCTTGGCTGCTGTTTGCCAACAGCGCCACGACGCCGACGACGACGGCCACGTCCGAGCGTACCCCGTCGCCGACGGTGACCCCGAGCCCGACGCCGTCGCCGCCGGCAACGGCCCCCGCAACCCCGCCCTCCACCAGCGCCCCCTCCAACGCCACCCCGGCACCGGCGATGAAACCCTAAGGCCTCAGCCTTTCCTCTTCGCCTGCTTCTTGGTCCTTTGGCCCCGCTCGCGCGGGGCCTTTTTCTGCCCACGTCCCTGCGGCGGGCCCGCCGTGACCCCAGGCCCGCCACCCCCTGAAATCAGCGCGCGGCGCGCACGCACCGCCGAAAGGCCCCAGCCTCGCGGGCGTTGTTTTTGCGCGCTTCGCCGACGGCTACAGCGAGGGACGCCGCGCCTCCCAGGGCCGCGCCGCCTCGAACAGCGCCGCCACGCGCAGCAAGCGCTGATCTTCGTTGCGGCGGCCAACGAGCTGGATGGCCACGGGCAGGCCGTCGGAATGAAAGCCCGCCGGCAGGCTAATCGCCGGGTGTCCCGTCAGGTTGAAGGGGTGCGTGTAGGGGTACCAGGCGCGGCGCACCGTATCCACCGGCTCGCCTTCGATCTCGATCGGCTCGAACAGGCGCTCCTCGATGGGGAGCGCCGTGCGCGTCAGCGTCGGCGTCAAGATCACATCAAAACGCTCAAACCAACCCTGCACCTGGCGATAGAGCTGGCTGCGCCGCAACAGGGCCTGGGCGACGGCGGTCCCGGTCGTCTCCTTGCCAAGCTCCATCTGGGCGAGCAGCGTCGGGCTCAGCCGGTTGCCCCAGCGCGGCAGCAGCTCGCCGAAGCGCGCATTCCATAGCGCGCTGGCATAGGCGAACCAGGCGGGCTCGACCGGCTCGAGATCATCGTCCATCGGCTCTACGCTGGCGCCGAGCTCGCTCAAGGTCAGGGCCGCGCGCTCGGCAAGATCGAGCACCTCGCGGTCGATGACACTGTTCGCCATCAGCGGACGCCAGGCGACGCGCAGGCCGTGCAGGCCACCTTCCGGCCGCGCCGCGGCGATGAAGCCGCGCGCCGGGGCGCCGTAGCTATAAGGATCGCTGGGGTGCTCGCCGGCCATGGTCTCCAGCATCAAGCCGCAATCGGCGACGGTGCGCGTCATGGGATTGATGCTCGAGACGTTGGCGAACAGCTCGGGCGACATGTCGTGCGGAATGAGCCCGGCCGACTGCTTGAAGCCGACCACGCCGTTGCAGGCGGCCGGGATGCGGGTCGAGCCGCCGGCGTCGGTGGCGACCGCCAGGGGGGCGACGCCAGCGGCGATGGCGACGGCGGCGCCTCCCGAGGAGCCGCCGCAGGTGCGCTCTCGTACTCCAGGCGTTGCGCGTGCGGCCAAACAGAGGAGCTTGCGTGTAGGGCATGTGCCCGAATTCGGGTGTCGTGGTTTTGCCGATCAGGATGGCGCCGGCCTGACGCAAGCGGGCGACGCACACGGCGTCCCGCGCCGGCACGTTGTGTTCGTGCATATAGGAGGCAAACGTGGTGCGCACGCCCGCCGTATTGACCAGGTCCTTGACGTGGAACGGCACGCCGTGAAGCGGCCCGAGGCCGCGGGCGTCGGCGATCGCCCGGTCGGCGGCCGCCGCCTCGCTGAGCGCGCGTTCGGGACATAGCGTAATGAAGCAGTTGAAGGTCGCCTGTGCCGCCTCGGCACGCGCCAGCGTCGCGCGCATCACCTCGACGGCGGAGACCTGCTTGGTCCGGATCATCTCGGCAAGGCGGCCGGCAGGCGTAAAGGCGATTGCATCGGCGGCCATGGCTGGCATCCTCGCTGACGTCGCAAGCCCATCAGGCTACACGCATTTGCCTTCCCCGTGTATGGCGCGCATTCTCCTTGCTGCAGCGGCGAGGGAGCCAGACCGAAAGGAGCGGCAAGGATGCAGATCGGCATGATCGGGCTTGGGCGCATGGGCGCCAATATCGTGCGCCGGCTGATGCGCGCGGGTCACGCCTGCGTGGTCTACGACCGCGACCCGGCGCCGGCGGCCGAGCTTGCAGGCGAGGGTGCCGTGGCCCGCGCAAGCCTGGCCGAGCTGGTGACGGCGCTGGCGGCGCCGCGTGTGGTTTGGATCATGCTGCCCGCCGGTTTAGCGACGGAGCAGGCGATCGCCGAGTTGAGCGGCCTGTTGCAGGGCGGCGATTGCATCATCGATGGCGGCAATAGCTTTTGGAAGGACGCCATCCGGCGCGCGCGCACCTTGCAAGCAAAAGGCCTCGACTACCTCGACGTCGGCACGTCCGGCGGCGTCTGGGGGCTCGAGCGCGGCTACTGCCTGATGATCGGCGGCGCAGCGGCCGTGGTGGCGCGGCTCGATCCGATCTTTGCCGCGCTCGCACCGGGCAAGGGCGAGATTGCCGTAACCGGCGGGCGCGCCGGGCGCGATCGGCGCCCCGAGCAGGGCTATCTGCACGCCGGGCCGAACGGGGCGGGTCACTTCGTCAAAATGATCCACAACGGCATCGAGTACGGCATGATGCAGGCCATGGCCGAGGGCTTCGACATCCTGAAGAACGCCAACTCCAGCCAGCTTCCCGAGGAGCTGCGCCTTGGCATCGACCTCGCCGATGTCGCCGAAGTCTGGCGGCGGGGCAGCGTCATCACCTCTTGGTTGCTGGACCTGACGGCGACGGCGCTGGCCGCAGACGCCGAGCTTGCCGGCTACTCGGGACACGTCGCCGATTCCGGTGAGGGTCGTTGGACGGTGCAGGCGGCCATCGAAGAGGCGGTGCCGGCCGAGGTCTTAAGCTCGGCGCTTTATGCGCGCTTTCGCTCGCGCCAGACCCACACCTTCGCCGAAAAGGTGCTCTCGGCCATGCGCAGGGGCTTCGGCGGCCACCTCGAGCCCGGCAAGGCGGGAACGCCAAAATGAGCACGGCAAGGGCGCCAATGGTGATCGTGCTAATGGGGGTATCGGGCTCCGGCAAGAGCACGACCGGTCTCAGGCTGGCTGAGCTCTTGGGTTGGCCCTTTCGCGATGCCGACAGCTTCCATCCGCCAGCCAACATCGCCAAAATGCGCCGCGGCATTGCGCTGCAAGACAGCGATCGCTGGCCGTGGCTCGATGCCATTGCCGCCTGGATCGATGCGCAACTGGAAGCAAGGCCAATCCGGGTTGGTGTCCTGTTCGGCCCTGAAGCGCAGCTACCGCCGTCGGCTCGTTCGCGATCGCACGGACGTGCGGCTGGTGTATTTGCAGGGCAGTTTTGAGCTCATCGGCGAGCGCATGCAGCGCCGTCGCGACCACTTCATGCCCGTCTCGCTGCTAAAGACCCAGTTCGACACCCTCGAGGCGCCGGCGGCGGACGAGAACGCCCTCGTGGTCTCGATTGCGCAGCCGGCCGAGCGCGTGGCCGAGACCATCATCGCCGCCCTGGGCCTCACCGTCCCCGGCCAAACCCCCAGCACGTGACGATGACGAACGAGTTCGTCGAATTCGTTAAGGACCAAATGGCGCCGCTCGGCCTCATCGTCAGCCGGCGCATGTTCTCGGGCGCCGGGCTCTACTACGAGGGGGTGATTTTCGCGCTGATCCTGCGCGAGGCGCTCTACTTCAAGGTGGACGAGGGCAATCGGGCCGCCTACGAGGCCGAGGGTTTGTCGCCGTTCAGCTATCAGGTGAAGGGCCGCACGGTCGAAATCGGCAGCTACCGGCGCGTGCCCGAGCGCCTGTTCGATGATGCCGACGAAATGGTGGATTGGGCCCGCGCCGCCCTGGCGGCGGGACGGCGGGCGCAGGCAAAGAAAACGCGGCGACGGCCCGCCTGAAGCAAGGGGCCCGCGCGCAGCGAGGCTGCGGTCTTGCAAAAAAAAATCGCCGCTGCTCTTCGGCGGTCCTTGCGCCTGCCTTGTGTTTCACAGCACAGATGCGGCAAAAAGCGCTGCTAGGTTATGGCTTCCACAACTCCTCGAGGCGGCGATGCGGTGCGGTCTAGCCCTCCTGATGCTTCTGTTCGCTCTGCTGACAACCTGGCTTCCGGCGGCGGCCCAGGCGGATAAGCGCGTTGCCCTGGTGATCGGCAACGGCGCCTACCAGAACACCACCCAACTTAAGAGTACCAAGAGCGACGCGGCCGACATGGCGGCGGCCCTGACCCGGCTCGGCTTCGACGTGGTCGATGGCAGCGACCTCGACAAACGCGCCATGGAGCGAACCATGCGCGCGTTCACCCAGAAGCTCGCCCGAGCTGACGTTGCGCTCTTCTACTTCGCCGGCCATGCCTTGCAGAGCGGTGGCCAGAACTTTCTAATGCCTGTCGATGCCCGGCTGCGGAGCGAGGGCGACGTCGATTTCGAGGCCCTGCCGCTGTCGCTGGTGCTGCGACAAATGGAACGCGAGGCCAAGACCAGCATCGTGCTGCTCGATGCCTGCCGTGACAATCCGCTGGCGCGCAGCCTGGCGCGCTCGCTGGGCACGCGCAGCAGCCTGATCGGCCAGGGCTTGGCCGAGGTGAGGGCGGGCGTGGGAACCCTGGTCGGCTTCGCAACCCAGCCCGGCAACATCGCGCTCGAGGGGGCCGGGCGGAACTCGCCCTATGCCAGCGCGCTGTTGCAGCATATGGAAACCCCCGGCAAGGACGTGGGTGGCGTTCTGGTTGCCGTGCGCAACGATGTGCTGCAGGCGACCGCGGGCAAGCAGGTGCCGTGGGAGTTCACCGCGCTGACCGATGAGGTGGTCTTGCGCCCGGCCGCCGCGTCGCTACCGCCACGCGCCGCCGGACCGGCTCCGCCGACCGGCGCGCTGCCGGCGCCGTCCGCGACCGGGGAGCTGCCTCCCGACTACGACAAAGAAATGGAAATCGCCTTCTGGAATGCGGTCAAAGACAGCAAGTTGCCGGCCGTGCTTGCCGCTTACCTCGATCGCTTTCCGCGCGGCACCTTCGCCGAGCTTGCGCGCGTCATGATCGAGCAGCTGAAAGCCGCGCCGGCGGCCGCCGCGCCTGCGCCCTCGAAGCTCGCAAGCCTGCCTGCCCGCCTGCCCGAGGCGCCGCCCACGCCCGGAACCAGCCCGCAAGGACTGGCCCGCGCGCTACAGGCCGAGCTCAAACGCGTCGGCTGCGATCCGGGCTCCCTCGACGGCAGCTGGGGGACGAAGAGCCGGCAGGCGCTGGAAAAATTCCAGCGCCTGAGCAAGCTGTCGGTGCCGACGGGCGAACCGAGCGAGGCGGCCCTGCAGGGCGTCGCCGGCCAGCTGGGACGCATCTGTCCCGCCGAATGCGACAAGGGCGAAACCGAGGTCAACGGCACCTGTGTGGCCAAGGCGCGCCCGGAAAAGAAGAAGACGGTCAACCGGCCGGCGCGCCAGAACGCGGAGCAACCCACCACCAGCCCGGGCTTTCGCCTCTGCGTCGGCGGACGCGCCCTGGGCCTGTGCACCAACTAACGGGCGGATCATTCCGGCCAAATCCCTGGCGCCAAATCCCTCGCGCCAATCCCAGGGGCCAAATCCTCGGGCCAAATCACTCGGGCCATACCGGCGCGTGCGTGCCGAGCGGCACCGGCGGACGCAGCCAGTGCGCCGGCGTCTCCGACAGGGCCGCGGCGTGCCGCACGTAGGTCAGACGGCCAACCGGCGTGTCGGTCGCCTCCAGCAGGTCGGCGACGTCGGCGAATTTGGGATCGGCGCCGGTAAAGCCGTCCTCGAGGCGGCCGAGGCGGGAAAGCCAATGTCCCGTTTGCGCCAGCGAGACGCGCACGTGCCAAGAGCCGCCCTCCTCAGCCTTGCGCACCAACGCCATCATGGCAGCGAACGCCATCAGGTAGCCCGACGCATGGTCGAGCGCCTGCGCGGGAAGCTCGCGCGGCGCCGGCACGCCGGCGGCCTCCGCCTCGGCGACGTTGAGCCCGCTCGCGTTCTGCACCAGCGAGTCGAAACCGCGACGCGCCGCCCAGGGACCCTGGTGGCCGTAGGCCGACAGCGTCACGGCGATGATGCCGGGTTTGAGCTCCGCGCAGGCCTCGGGCGAGAAACCGAGGGCGGCGAGGCCGCCCGGACGGTAGCCCTGCACGAAAATATGGGCCTGCCGCAACAACCCCGTGAGCCGCTCACGCTCCTCCGTCGCGCGCAGGTCGAGAACGGTCGAGAGCTTGCCGCGGCCGGTGTCGATATCGAGCGTGGCGAACCCCGGCAGGTGCGGCGCCGTCACGCGCATGACGTCGGCGCCGTGCGCTGCGAGCGCGCGCCCGCACACCGGGCCGGCGATCACGCGCGTCAAATCGAGGACGCGCACACCGGCCAGGGGACGCTCGGGATTGCGGGGAAGCGCGCGGGCGGGGGCTTCGCCGATTTTTCGGATCTCGAACGTGGGCAGGCCGGCGACGGCCCGCCCCTGGGGATGGTCGGCCCACTCGGCGGGCGCGCGCAACATGGTGGCGACCAGCCCCGCTGCGGCGGCGGCCGCTTCAAACGGCTCGGCCTGCCATTGCCGCAGGGCAGCAGCGACGGCGTCGCGATCATAGGCCACGCCCAAGAGCTTGAGGATGCCGTCGCGATGGTGCGGAAAGTTGGTATGCAGCCGCACCTTGCGGCCGTCGCCCGTGTCATAGACGCCGGCGATCTTGTCCCAGGTCGGCCCGGGCGGCTTGGCATCGAGGCGCATGTAGCGCTCGCTGCGGAATTCGACGGCGGCATGGCGCATGTCGACGCGCACCGTCTGCCGGCGCCCGCTGCGCTGGCGCCACAGCTCCGCGGCGGCGAGCCCGGCGGCGGCGATCGTCGTTTGCGCCAGGCTGCCGACGCGAAAAGACGACGGCAGCACCGGCTCTCGCCCGGTCAGGACGACGTCGTGCAAGGCCTCGGGTGCGCCGCCGCCCTGCGCCCACAGCTCGGCCAAAATTTGCAAGGGCAGCGCGCCCGGATTGGTTTGAGCATCGTTTTGCATGGGCGCAACGATAGCACGACGACGGCGCGGGACTTGAGCGGCGCGCGAAATCGTGAAGGGGCGCTGGCCTCAGGCAGCCTCGGCGAGGTGCTGCACCAGCCAGCGCGCCGAACGCAACAGGCGCCCATCGTCGCGGCGGGCGCCGATCAGTTGCACGCCCATCGGCAGGCCGTCGGCCTCCAGCAGCGGCAGGGTCACCGCCGGTACGCCGAGGTAGGTCCAAAACGCACAGAACACGGGATTGCCGGTGCTTTCCAAGCCCTTGGGCGCCGGCCCGAGGGCCGCCGGTGTCAGGATCTGTCCGTGTTGCATGATCAGGCCGTCGACGGTGGCATAAAGTTCATTGCGCGCGTCCAGCGCCGCAAAATAATCGATGCCGGTGACACGCCGGCCTTCTTCGATCTGGTCGGCCAGGCGGGGGCTGATGAGGTTAGGCGCTGCATCGAGCAGCGGACCGTAGTGATGGGCCAATTCGACGTTTTGCACGGTCTTGGCCGCCGCGATGCCGCGCTCGGTGGTAAAGTCGATCGAAATCTCCTCGACCTTGTCGCCCAAAACCTCAACCAGCTCGCCGAAGGCCTCGCGCGTGGCCGCGTCGGCCTCAGCCCAGGCGTGGGTCTTGGCGAACGTGAACATGGGCGGCAACGGCCAGTCTTCCTTGGCGCGCGCCAAAAGGTTGGGACGGCTGCTGGCGATGCTGGCGGGGTCGCGCTCGTCGTAGCCCTGGATGGCATCGACCACGAGGGCTAAATCCTCAAGCGAGCGGCCGAACACGCCGACGGTGTCCAACGACGGGGCCTGGCTCAACACGCCGGGCCGCGCAATCAGGCCAAACGTCGGCTTGAAGCCGTAGATGCCGCAGAAGGCGGCGGGCCGAATGACGGACCCACCGGTCTGGGTGCCGAGCGCCACCGGCACCATGCCGCTGGCAACGGCGGCGGCGGAGCCCGACGACGACCCGCCCGGCGTGTGCTCGGGATTGCGCGGGTTGCGCGTGAGGGAGGGTGTCAGCGTTGCCAGCTCCGTGGTGATGGTCTTGCCGAGCACGACGGCGCCGGCGGCGCGCAGGCCGGCGACGGCGGCCGCATCTTGGCGGGGCTGGCGGCCCTTGAAGATGGCGCTGCCGTTCTCGGTCGGCATGTCGGCCGTGTCGATAATGTCCTTGATGCCGACGGGAACGCCGTGCAGCGGACCGACGCCCTTGCCTTCGCGGCGTTGGGCGTCGGCCGCCTTGGCTTGCGCCAGCGCGCGGTCGCGATCGAGAAAGGCCCAGGCCTTGAGCTGCGGCTCAAGTTCGACAATGCGCTCCAGACAGGCGCCGACCAGGGCTTCGGACGTCAAATCGCCGCGCGCGATCTTGGGCACAGCCTCGCTCGCAGCAAGCTGATAGAGGTTATTGTCGGTCAAATCTATTCTCCCGATGCTCGGCCGCCAGCTAACTCACACCCCAGACAGAGGCCCGGACAGAAGCAATAGTGCGGCGATGGCGCGCAAAGCTACGGCAACGTAGGGCTCGCGCTCGGCATTGACCCGAGCAGTGGCTGCGGCCTCGCTCGGAAGGTATAGCGCATCGCCACGAAGATGATGACATTCATCACGAGGGCCATCCGCTGGCGGCGTGAACGAGCTGGCAATTCGGTCTGCCGCGAAGATATTGGTGCCGGCAGGTCTAGCCACAACGCGGGTGACGGTCAGGCCAGTGGGGTCAAATTCGGCCATTCTCATCCGCCGTAGAGGTAGTTCGGCAGCCACAGCGTCATGCCCGGCCAGAAGTACATAACAACCATACATAGGATGATGACCAGCATGTAGGGCATCATGCCGGCGAAGATCTGATTCAGCGTCACGTGCTTGGGCGCGACGCCCTTCAGATAGAAGGCCGACATCGCCACCGGCGGTGACAAAAAGGCCGCCTGCAGGTTGACGAAGACCAGCACACCCCACAAACTGGGTCGATGTTGAAGTGCTTCAGCAGCGGCAGGAAAATCGGCACGAAAATGACGATGATCTCGGTCCATTCGAGCGGCCAGCCGAGCACGAAAATGACGGCCTGTGAAAGGATCATGAACTGCAAGGGCGACATATTGAGGGAGAGCACCCACCGCTCAACCAGCGCTTGGCCGCCCAGGATCGCAAACACCCCAGAGAACAGCGCCGAACCGACGAACAGCCAGCACACCATGGCTGTGGTTTTCGCCGTCAGGAATACCGCTTCCTTGGTGCGTTTCCAGTCGAGCGTCCTGGCCTGGAAGGCAAGCAGAAAGGCGCCGGCGGCGCCGACGCCCGGCGGACTCGGTCGCCGTGGTAATGCCGAATAGGATGACGGCGAGCACGACAACCGTGAGAATGCCGAGCGGCATTACCGACGAGGTCAAGAGCTTGATAACCTGCAACCGGTCGGCATCCAACCTGGCGTAGTAGCGCGTCATCAGCAGCGCGCAAAACGCGACGATGCCGCCGAACCAGAGATAGAAGGCCCGTGCCGGCCCCTGTTCGGCGGGCGTGGCCGCTCTGGGGCTCAAGCCTGGACTTCCCAGCTGCTCCACGCCCGCTACGGCGGCCTGGGCGTCCACCTGTTGATGGATGACGACATACCACCACACAAGCGCGAGCGTGCCGGCGACCAGAGTGAGCGGCACCAGCGCGGCCACCAGGTTCTTGAGCAGGAGCCAGTAGGTGATGCGACCATCGTGTGTCTCGATCGCTTTTGCCTTCGATGGCGAGAGCAATGCGGAAAGCAGGCCGACGAATACGTTGCTGGTATACACCTCTTGAAATTTTCGCATCCAGGCCGGCACCGGCACTCGCGTCTGCTCCTCCGGCAACGGCGGGGCGATCTTCGGATTTATCATCGCCCAACCAATGATGTACACGAGATAGAGGAGCGCCAGGAAGAACCCGGGGAACATCGCCGCCGCGTAGAGCTTCACGACTGACTGCCCAGCCACGGCCGCGTAGACGATGATCATGACCGACGGCGGGATCAGAATGCCGAGCGTGCCGCCCGCCGTAATGACGCCGGAGGCGAGCTTGACGTCGTAGCCCGCGCGCAGCATGGGGTTGAAGGCGATGACGCCCATCAGCACCACCACGGCGCCGACCAGTCCGCTGGCAATGCCCCAAAAGGTGCACACAATCAGGGTTGCGACGGCGAGCGAAGCCGGCACCCGCCGGAAGGCGAGCTGGATCGAGTAGAACATCTTGTCGACGAGAGCGCCGCGCTCCATCACGTAGCCCATGAGCACGAACAACGGGATGGAAATCAGGACGTCGTTGGTCATCGCCCCATAGGTGCGCTGGACCATCAGGTCGAACACCCGATTGTCCGTCCAGGCTTGGGAAGGATCGAAGAATGCGATGAAGCCAAAGAACATGCCGAGGCCCATCAGCGTGAAGGCCGTCGGGAAGCCCAACATGATCACGACCACGATGAGCGTCAACATCAAGAGGCCAAGCGCCGGATCGCTCATTTGTTCAGGTCCCCGCCCATGCCACGCTGACGCGCGGCCTCATCGATTTCATGGGCCCGCTCGATCGCAATTTTGCGAGAATTCCTCGTCGACGTGCTCGCTGTGAGCCAGCTGCTCCCCAATGACGTCCATCTCCGCGACGTCCTTGAGGCGGCTCGGCCATTCACCGGTCTTGATACAGACGAGGCAGCGCACGATCTCGGCAATACCTTGCAGCATCACCAGCACACCTGCCAGCGGAATGACCGACTTGAAGTGGTAGACCGGCGGGCCTTCGGCCGTGACGTTGGAATGCTCGGCGATGTGCCAGGAATCGGCGGCGTAGTGGTATCCCGCGTAAATCAAAGCGGCGATGCCGGGAATGAAAAAGACGATGTAAAGCACGAAGTCCAGCCAGGCCTGCATGCGCGGTCGCATCGAGCTATAGAGAAAGTCGCCGCGTACGTGGGCGTTCTGCGCCAAGGTGTAGGCTCCCCCGAGCATAAACAACGAGCCATACAGCATGTTTTCGGCGTCGAAGATCCACGCCGTCGGCGCATTCAAGATGTAGCGCTTGAAGACCTCGACACAAACGACGGTCATGAGGGCAATGATCAGCCAGGCCGCCAATTTTCCGACCCAAGTGCTGATGCCGTCGATGGTATGCAAGAAGCTCTGGACGGTCATGGCTACCACAGCCTGCAGAAGGAGGGCTTGGACAGTGCAAAGCACCACCCGGTCCGTTCCGAATGGTGCTTTGCCGGTGCTGATAGCCCGTCAGATGGGCTTCTTCGCGTTCGGGCCGAAATAGTGATCGAATGCCATCTTTCGGCTCACAACCGTGTCGAGTTCCCACTGCGTCGCGCGTTTGGCGAACGCAAGCTGTAATTCAACGATCTCCTTGAATAGCGGATTTTCCGCCGCCTTTTTCCTCACGACCTCGTCGTAGACTTCGAGCTGTCGCCTGAGGACCGCCTCCGGCGTCTTGTAGAACTTGACGTTGTCCTTGGTCTGCAACTCGATGTAGTCCTTCGAGTAGCGATCGATCGCCTTCCATTGCATATCCTGCGAGGCGGCTTCGACAGCGTTCGAGATGATCGCCTTCATCTTGTCTGGCAGTGCGTCGTACTTCGTTTTGTTGAACGTGATCTCCAGCTGCTCGGCGTTCTGGTGGTAGCTCTGCAGCATGCAAATCTTGGCGACGTCGGCAAAGCCGAGCACTCGGTCGGAGGAGGCGTTGTTGAACTCGGCCGCATCAATCAGGCCGCGGTCCATCGCCGCCACGATTTCGCCGCCCGGCAAGGCGGTTACCGCCGCACCCATGCCCTGGAAAACATCGATGGAGATACCGACGGTGCGGAACTTAAGCCCCTTGAAGTCGTCCGGCGTGGCAATCGGCTTTTTGTACCAGCCGAGTGGCTGCGTCGGCATCGGTGCGTACGGGAAGGAAACGACGTTCATGCCAATCGACGAATAGAGCTTGGCGAGAAGCTCCTGGCCGCCGCCGTACTTATGCCAGGCCAGCAGCATGTTGGCATCCATTGCGTAGCCTGGGCCGGAGCCCCACAAGGCGAGCGCGGTCTGCTTGCCGTAGTGATAGACGAGCACGCCGTGGCCGCCGTCCAGCACACCCTTCGAGACGGCATCGATCAGCCCGAACGCCGGCACCACCGCGCCTGCGGGTAGCACTTCGATCTTGAGATCGCCGCCGGTCATATCATTGACCTTCTTGGCGAAATCTATCGCGTACTCGTGGAAGATGTCTTTTGATGGCCAGGTGCTCTGCCAGCGCATGGTCGCCGGACCCTGTGCCTTGACGATATTTGGCGCGGCCGAGTCGCCGCGCCTGCAACCAACGCGCCCGCCTTCAGAAATTTGCGGCGTGACACGGATTTATCGTCGGTACTCATCGCTGTTTCCTCCTCAACGTGTTTGTCAATTTTTAATGGGCGCTTTTTACATCGCCGCGCTGGTATACCACGGTCTCAGGTGAGGAAGAAATGCCCTTGGCAGCGTGAAAATGTCCCTGCTCGGACCACCGCTGAGCTGCGATCGCACGCAGATCATCACCGCTCGGATGACCGCAGGTGGGCCGGCGTCCCGCAGGGAGCCTGCCGCAGAACGCGCGCGCCCGGCGGCTCGGCCAGGCGCGCGCGTGCAGTTACCGCGCTCGGGTCATTGGCCCTGGGAGCCGGCGATCAGCATCCAGCCGACACCGAAGCGATCGGCCACCATGCCGAAGCGCTTGGCAAAAAACGTCTCTGCCAGCGGCATTTGCGGCTGCCCGCCTTGGGCGAGGGCGGCGAAGATACGTTCCGCCTCGGCCTCGTCCTTGGCATCGAGCGAGAGCGCAAATCCCTCGAACTTGGGCTGCATCTGCGCGCGGCCGTCCGACAGCATCACCGGCATGCCGCCGATGCGGACGCAGGCGTGCATGACCTTGTCTTCGTTGCCGGGTGCGCACATGTTCTGATCCGGACCATCCTTGAAGCGCATCAACATTTGCACCTCGGCCCCGAGCGTCTTTTTGTAGAACTCGATGGCCTCTTCACAGCGTCCGTCGAAAAACAGATAGGGTGTTAGCGCCACGACCGTTCTCCTTTGCTGTTAACTGGTGGATCACGCTTAAGGGGTCAATTTGGCCAAATGATCGGCGAGGCGCGACAGCGTCTCGAGCGCGCCTTTGTCGGCACGGTAGGCCTTGATCACGCGCTCGCGCTCGGTCGCGGACGGGAACATCGCGTGCAGCGTAAGCCGCGTGCGGCCCTGGCCAAGGTCCTCAAACGTTGCAGTCGTGCGAAATTGGACGGGTTCGAGGTCATCGGCACCCCCGTGATGGTAGCGGAGGCGCTCGGGCGGCTTAATCTCTTCGAAGGTGATGCGATTTTGGTAATCGCGGCCGTCCGGCCCGTGCATGACAAAGCGCCACACCCCACCCTCGGTGAGGTCGAAGGCGCTGGTGGTGGTGGTAAACCCAATCGGACCCCACCATTGCGCGAGGTGCTTGGGGTCGGTCCAGACCGCAAACACCAGCTCGCGCGGTGCGGCGAGCTCACGCACGGCGATGATCGCGCAGGGGTCTTGGTCAAGGTTGAGGCTGGAGTTGAACGCCATCCCATTCATCCTTTCGTGCTGCGTGGGGATTTCGGGGACACCGGCGCGGCCGTGGACACGGCAGTCTTGCCCGGCTTGGCCTGCAAGGCGCTGAGGTAGTCGTCGAGGCGATCGAGGCGCTCGGCCCAGAGGCGGCGGTAATCGGCGAGCCAGTCATCAACGCTTTTGAGCCCGGCCGGGGCCAATCGGCAGGGGCGGCGCTGCGCCGCCCGACCGCGGGTGATGAGGCCGGCGCGCTCGAGCACCTTGAGATGCTTGGAGACGGCCGGCCCGCTCATTTTGAAGGGTTTGGCCAGGTCATTGACGCTCATTTCGCCCAGCGCCAGGCGAGCCAGGATGGCGCGGCGCGTGGGGTCGGCGAGGGCCGCGAAGGTGAAACTTAAAGGATCGGCCCGACGCATAATTAACCTCTAAGTTATATAACCGTCTGGTTAGATAGGCGAGGCGACAGCCGCTGTCAACCCCGCGCCCCCGGAGCGAGATTTGCTGCGCAGTCAGCCGCGACGTCCGCGTGATATCTGGCGCGCGCTCAAGACGTGAATGCGAGCGCGCGGCGGGACGATTGACCGCGGCTGCGGATTGTGAATTCCTGCTCGGCATGCGCTGGTGCAACGGACAGCTGCGCGCCTTGCTTCTGGTGGTCCTCGCCTTGCTGGTGGCGTGCCAACCTTTGGCGCGCGCGCGCGCTTTGGTGCCGTCGACCGCAACGGCGATGCTGCTGGAGGACCTGCAGCTCACGATCTGCTCCGTACACGGGGTGATGGCACTAGGCCCCGACGGGCTGCCGGCGCCGGCACCCGACCCGGAAAACCCGGCCTGTCCGTGGTGCGGCTTGAGCACCGGTCAGGCCCCACAGCTGCCGTGGATCGCCGCCGTGCCGATCGGCGTGCTGACGCCGCCCCGTCAGCTCCATGCCGCCATGGCAGCGAGCGCGCCCTGCCCCGCGCCACCGCGTCGGGCCCGGGCGGCCTGTTCGCCGCGTGCGCCGCCAGGCGCCGCCAGCGCCTAACACGCTTGCCTTTTTTATCGTCATCCGACCTGGCGCCGGCGCGCACGGCCACACTGCCTAGGCCAACGCCGACGGCGCGCGTGCAACGGGATTGCCCGCCTCACCGCGGCATCCCCGAGCCGATGTCAACGTCTAGCAGGAGACTTCGAGATGAGACCGATCGTTCTGGCGGCGCTGGCCGCGCTGGTGCTGGCCGCGTGGACACCCCAAGCCCTGGCCCACGGCGATGCGCCACATCCCAAATGCAAAAAGGGATACGCGCTCGACGCCGAGCACAAGTGCGTAAAGGCATCCAAGACCTAACAGCACTGCTGCGCCAGCATCTCAAATGAGACACGCGGCCAAGCGGCCGTTGTCGGTCAGATGCTGGCGCCAACCTTTGCGAGGACCCCCCATGCTCCAACAGTGCGGCCGAGCCGGTGCGCTCCTGGCCTTTGTCGTGTTGTGCTTCGCCGGCTCGGCCCAAGCCCACACGCATTTGAAGACCTCTTCGCCCGCGGCGGGCGCCACGCTTGCCACCACGCCGACCGAGATCCGCTTGCAGTTCCACGAGGCGATCGAGGCCAGCGTCTCCCACGTCAGCGTCGAGACAAATGCTGGCCAAGCCGTGGCCGACGGCGCCGCGGCCCGCGACCCCAGCGACAAGACCACGCTGGTGTTGCGACTGGCTGAGCCCCTGAAACCCGGTGCCTACAAAGTCACCTGGCGCGTGATCTCGGCGGACACGCACAAGGTCAAAGGCAGCTTCACGTTTCAAGTGCGCCCGTAGGCGTGAACCTGGCCCATGGAGCTCTTTTGGCCACTGGTCGCCGTGCGCTGGTTGCACCTGTGGTCGCTGCTCGCCCTGTTCGGCGCCGCCCTGTTTGCCGTCTACGGCGGGCCCCCAGCGGGCGGCGCGGAGGCGGTGGATAAAATCAAGGTTTGGCTGGCGGCCATCGCGCTGGCCTCGGGCGTGGGCTGGGTCATGCTGATGCTGGTGGACATGGCCGAGGAGGTCACCAGCCTCTTGTCCGCCTCCCACTGGCGCGCCTTTTTGCTTGCCACCGGCTTTGGCCGCATCTGGCTGCTCCGCCTGCTCGCTCTCGGCGTCTTGCTGCTCTGGGTCGGCAGCCGCGGGGGTAGGCCCAACCGCTGGCACACCGACGCCGTCCTCAGCGCCGCCCTGCTGGTCAGCCTCGCCTGGGTGGGACACGCGGGCGCCAGGGAGGGCGCGGACGCCTTCGCCGGGATCTTCGCCTATGGCTGCCATGTCTTGGCCGCCGGGGCATGGCTCGGCGGCTTGCTGCCGCTGAGCTTTGCGCTTGCCAACGCGCTTGCAGGCGGGGATCGCCAGGCCCTGAGCGCCGCCCTTGAACGCTTTTCGCGCCTGGGGCAGGCCGCCGTTGCCCTGATCCTGGCCAGCGGCATCGTCAGCGCCGCGCTCAACATGCAGGCCTTCGCCGACCTCGGCCGCACCCCCTACGGCTGGGTGCTGCTTGGCAAGATCGCCCTGTTCGCGGTGCTGATCGCCATCGCCGCCGCAAACCGATGGATCTTTCTGCGCCGGCTGCGCCGACAAGCGGAGCACGGCCCGATCCAGGCCCAGATTGGAACCCCGATCTGGGCCCCGGTGTGGGCGCCGGTGTGGGCCTTGTCGCGCACGGTTGCCGCCGAGCACATCATCGGCCTTGCCATTGTCGCACTGGCGGCCGCGCTGAGCTCGCTTGCGCCCGTCGACTGAGGACCGCCCTTTGGCCGTGGCCCAAATGCCCTTGTAGCCGACCCGATTCGAGTTTCATCATGTCGGCACTGGTTACTGGGGGGCTGACATGCTGGACAAGTTTAATGCGCAATCACTCGTGGAAACCAACGCGACCGGGGATCACACGGCGTTCGAGCTGACCTTCGTCGATGCCAAGGGAGCACGACATACGCTCAGGCTCTCGCGCGGCGTGGCCAAGGATCTCGTGCCCGTGCTGCAATCCCTGACGGCGAGCAAGGCGGAGACCGTGGACGTCGCCCTCACCAAAATGCCCAAGAGCTGCAAGGTGGGCCATGCGACCCATGCGCGGTTGGTGCTCATCAAATTCGATGATGATCCGCCCTACGCCATCGGTCTCGACGATGCCCGCTCATTGTGGCGCGACGTGCGTGAGCAAAGCGAGACGGTCTCCCGCCGCAAACGGCCAACCTTGCAGTAGGCCCAATCGGTGGCCGGATTGGCTCGGATGACAGGGGCCGTAGGCTGGCGTTAAGCTTGGGGCCGCTTTGGCGCCCAAGCGCGCGCTGGACCGGCCTTGGCTGTTGCGGCTATTGCTGGGAGCGAAAAACGCGCGAGCCCATGGCGGGCGCGGGGCACCTCAGCAGCCCAATGATGCCAGGACACTGCCGAAAGTTGGCCGCCGGTGATGAAACGTTCAGCCCTTGTGTTGCTCATGTGGTGCGCGGGCGCCGTCGCTTCCGTCATGGCCCACGACCATGGTCCGTCCACGATCGAAATTGTGCAACCCTGGGCGCCGGCCATGGCTGGCGGCCAAGACCTGCAGTTGGTCTACCTGACCATCCGAAATCGCGCTGCCGTGCCGGATCGCCTGATGCGGGCCTTGAGCCCGGTCGCCACGAAGGTCGAATTTCATGGCGCAAGCGCCGATCAGGGTGAGCCCAAGCCGGTCGCCGCGCTGACGATCGGCGCGGGCGAGGATCTCGTGCTCAGCGCCACCGGTCCGCACCTGGCCATGCTGGGCTTGAAGCGGGCCCTGCTCGAGCATCAGACCTTCAAGCTGGCGCTGGAGTTCGATATGGGGGGACGGATCGTGGTCGATGTGATGGTGGGGCCGCCGACCGCGGCCGAGCCGCACCGGCACTAGAGACCATCGCGAGACCGTTCAAGTCTCTCTCGCAAGCCGCGCACAAATCCGGTCGCGACCCACTGTCGACGTGGCAACAAGACCAGGATCGTCCACACGATAAAGCCCGCTGTGTCTTGTGCGTCACTAGCCAATCTTGGGCACTGACACTATGCTTTGCCATCGCGACGTGTTGAGGGATGCGTTATGCGTTGGGGGCTCATCTTCGCGGTGCTGGTGCTGGCTGGCTGCGCCGCCGACACCTATTCAGAGCGCTATGCCGAACGTCCGGCGCCAGACATCCGGCGGCTATCACCGATCGTTTATGCGGACGAGGAATGTCCGCCGCCCCAAGCCATCGCCGCCTATTGTGGCAGCATGCGCGGCCGGGATGCCTGTCTCGCAGAATCGCAATGCGCCTGGGTCGGCGGCGGCTGCCGCGGCATTGCATGCCGAGTGGAGCCGCGCCGGCGCTACTACTATAGCGGCTACTGACGGGGACCGGGGAGCCGTCCCATCGGCCCGATGTCATCGCCGCTGCATCGGGCTCCAAAAAGCCTGCCTGCGCGCGGCTATTTTTGTGCAGGTGGCGGCGACGGAGTGCCGGCCGGCGCCGACGCGCCCTCACCCATTGGACCTTGCTCGCCGTGCCGCGGGAACAGCTCGTAGAACAGGGTTGTCATCACGACCAGCATCACCATCAAGAACAGGGCAAAGCCCCGATCTCCGCGCGACATGTCATGCACCTCGTCAGGCCACCGTCGCACCGCCGCTGAAAGCCACAAGCCGCGCGACCACCGTCGGACCGCACCCCCGCACGCTCGACCTGACCCGGGCACGCGCAAACGTACACCGAGCTCGCAGACACGCGCTGGCGCTAACGAAGAGAAATGCCAACGCAAGGCCAAAGTTCCGGGCCGTCGACGCCGCCGTCGCTTCGCTGCGCCTCGGCCGCGGCTCATGCCCAAGGCGCGGCCGAGGCGCGCTCAGCGTCACACCCAGCGCCGACCTCGGGGAACCGCGCCGCGGCAGGGCTTCACCGCGCCCGTCGATGTGTTGCTGGCGTCCTGAGGCCCCGTTCGCAGCAACGATGTGCCATGGGCCAAAAACGGTTGGCTGCCCAAGCAGGTCTTGGTCAAGCTCAGCGAAACCGCGCCAGGGTGCCACCGAGCACAAACACGCTAAGCAAGGCGCACCGCGAGCGCGGCACCGCCTCGGTGCTTTCATGGCGCGATAAGGACAAGGGGCGTTTGCCGATCTCAGACCGACCGCGTGCGGCGGAACGCGCCCCTTACGCGGGACGCGCCACGCCACCGCCCAAGCAAGGCCGTTGCCGGTTGGCGCGACCCGGGTCGCCCTGCGCCAGGCCTGCCGGGCTTTGCTGCGGCGCGGATGAAAACCCGCGCCACCGGCGCCCCGCAACGTGGGTCGCCCCGCGATCCCCTTTTTGCCGTAAGGGCGGCCCTCCTCAGCACTGCCGTTGTTTCCCCGGCTTCGCCGGCCGTCGCGGGCCTGGTTTTGGTTACCCCGCCGCGGTAGCCCCCCGTTAACTGAGCTTGCGAGACTACACAGCTTATCGACGCCGCCTCGGTATAATCCCGGATGTCCTAACCGTTCAGTCGGAAATCTATTTATTAGTGGATCCCACGTAACCGCAGTACGGACAAAGGAGCGGGCGATATGCAGCCCGAAGCGAAAGCGCATTTCAGGCGCTGCGCGACTGCGTGGCCTGCGTTGGCGTTCGCCAGCGCACTGGTCTTTTTCGGCCTCGGCACGCCCGCGAGCGCACAAGACCACCTAAAAAGGTTACTGATCGTTTACCCAGATAGCAGCGAGAGCCATGCCGCGGTTATTGCCAGCGACGCGGTGCGCAGCCGATTTTCCCAACTCGCTTCCGGATTGATGGTCCAGACCCACACGGAGTTCCTGGATCGCACGCAATTTCCAGGCAAGGACCACAAGGATCGGTTTGTTCGCTATCTCAATGACAAATACAGCGAGGCCAAACCGGATGCCATTTTGGCCTTTGGCGCGGATTCGCTGGAGGCCGTTGTTGGCTACCGCAAGATGCTGGGCACTAACACCCCGATTGTCTTCTGCGTCCTTCCCCCGGCGGGGGCCGCCGTCACTTTCGAGCCCGATATGGCCGGCATTGTCAGCGAGCACGATGTCACCAAGACGGTGGCGCTCGCTCGGCGCTTGCAACCCAATGCGCGCAACCTGGTCGTGGTGGCCGGCGCGGCCGCCTTCGACCGCAAGGGAGCACTGATTGCGCAACAGCAGCTGGCCGACACCGAAAAGCAGCTCACGACGCGCTATCTGGTCGGCCTGCCAGAGGAGACCGTGCAACGGGAACTGGCCAGCGTCCCGCGCAACACCATCATCGTGCTGTTGTCCAAACTGACCGAAGGACCCGGCCGCAGCGCCGCCTCCAGCGACGCAACCGCCATCATCAACGCGGCCAACGCTCCGGTCTACGCGCCCTACAGCACCTATTTCGGTCGCGGCATCGTCGGCGGCTACATGGACACCTTCGAAGGTATGGGCACGCAAACGGCCGACCTGGTGCTCAACATTCTGGGTGGCCATGAAGCCGCGGCAAGCGGGCCGCGCAAGAGCACATCGCAAGCCTTTCGCGTCGATGCCCGGCAACTCGAGCGCTGGGGTCTGTCGGCCAAAGATCTTCCCGGCGGCGCGGTGGTCGCGCACAAGCCGCCGACCTTGTGGGAGAGCCACCCGAAGGTCGTAACCGCGACGATCGGCATGTTTACGGCAATGGCCGCGGTGCTGATGGCGCTCCTGGTGCAAATCGGCAGGCGCAAGCTCGCCGAAGCCAATCTCAAGGACAGCGAAAAGCGCATGCAGTTTGCCGCCGCCGCGGCCGATATCGGCTTATGGCAGTACGATATCAAAGCGCGACGCCTTTGGTCGTCGAAACACTGCCGCGCCATGCTGGGGCTCCCGGTGCGCGAGTCGCTGACGACCGCCGCCATGATTGGCCGGGTGCACCCCGACGACCGCCACGTCGCCAGAGCTTCGATCCGCGCCGCAACCTTCGGCACTTTGACCGATGGCGAGAGCGAGTTTCGCGTCATTTGGCCCAATGGCGAGACGCGCTGGCTGCAGGCAAGGGGGAAAACCGATTTGGACGAAAGCGGCGAACCGCTTCGGGCCAGCGGTATTTTCCGCGACGTTACCAACTACAAAATCGCGCAGCTCGAAGCCAAACACTTGTCGCAGCGCGTCTTGAGTATTCAGGACGACGAACGCCAGCGGATCGCGCAGGACCTGCATGATTCGACCTCGCAGCATCTGGCGGCGATCGGCCTCAATCTGATTGCCCTGAAGGGATCGAAGGGCTCGTGCAGCGTTCTTGAGGATATCGAAAACTCCCTCGACGAGGCCTCGAAGGAACTGCGCACCTTTACCTATCTGCTGCATCCGCCGGCGCTGGCCGACGATGGCCTGATTGAGACGCTCGCGCGCTACGTCGAGGGTTTCAAGCGGCGCACCAATCTGTCGATCAGCCTGCGATCGGCCGGCGCGATCGAAGAGCTGTCGCGCCACGCACAGGAATTGGTCCTGCGTGTCGTGCAGGAGGCGCTGGCGAACGTGCATCGCCATGCCGATGCGTCTTCCGCCCGCGTACGGCTCCGCTGCGTGGGCAATCGCCTGCACGTTGTCGTCAGCGATGACGGCATTGGCTTGAACGGATCGGGCGACCTGGCACAGGGCGCACGCCTGCCAACCGGGGTGGGAATTGCCGGCATGACCGCGCGCATGCGGCAGCTGGGCGGCAGCCTGCAGATCCGCTGCAAGCCGAAGGGAACCATCGTGCACGCCGTCATACCGATCGACGCCGCGCCAGGCGCCTTGCCCGAGCGTCAAATCGCGGCCGAATAAGCCCAATCGTCTGCCGCGCGCCGCATCGCTGTCGGCGCCGCGCCAGCGCGCGGCACCGGCATGATCTGGCGAAGATAGGGGCGTGTTCGCCTGGCGCGGAAGAACCCGGTTGGCAAAGTTTTGCACGCGGGCTATGCCCCTGCCGTCGTCCGCTGCAGCCCCGAGGGAAGTCAGCCATGCAAAGGCGCACGAAGGCGCCGCGGTCCGTCGCATTCGAGGCAGCGGAGAACATCAGCACGAACATGAGCGCCAATCCGACGCTGGGCGACGTCATTGCCGAGCGCCTGTCGCGGCGCGACCTCGTGCAAGGTCTGTTGGCGGTTTCTGCCGTCAGCACGGCCCTTTCTCCGATGGCCTCTCTCGCGCCCGGCACCGCACACGCTGACATCAGCAACACCACGCCAGCCTTCAACTTCAAGGAGGTTGCGGCCGGTGCCGACGACAAGCACTACGTCGCCGAAGGCTACGATGCGGACATTCTCATTCGTTGGGGCGATCCCGTGTTGCCGGGAGCCCCGGCCTTCGACCCGCACCAGCTCACGCCGGCCGGCCAGGCCAAACAGTTCGGCTACAACAACGACTATCTCGCCTACTTCGCCCTCCCCGGCACCGCCGCTCCCTCCGAGCACGGCCTCCTGTGCGTCAACCACGAGTACACCAACGAAGAGCTGATGTTTCCCGGGCTCGGCCGGCAGGACGCGCGGCGCGGCGGCCCGGTGGCGTTTGCGAAAATGACGCAGGCCATCGCCGAAGTGGAAATGATGGCCCATGGCGGCTCGGTCTTGGAAATCAAGCGGACACACGGCAAATGGGCGGTGGTGGCAAACTCAAACTATGCCCGGCGCATTACCGCCGGGACCGAGGTGCGCATCTCCGGTCCCGCCGCCGGACACGCTCGGCTGAAGACGGCCGCGGACCCGACCGGCAGCCGCGTCCTCGGCATGCTCAACAATTGTGCCGGCGGTCGCACGCCCTGGGGAACCTGGCTGTCCTGCGAGGAAAACATCAACGGCTACTTCAGCGGCGACCTGGCCGCGAACCATCGCGAGCTCAGAAACCACAAGCGAATGGGGATTGCGAGCCGCTGGTACAATTGGGGCGACTACTTCGATCGCTTCAACATCGGCAAGGAGCCCAACGAAGCCAACCGTTTCGGCTGGATCGTGGAGATCAATCCCTTCGACCCAACGTCGATGCCCGTGAAGCGCACGGCCCTGGGCCGCTTCAAGCACGAGGGCGCCGCGGGCATCCTCAACAAGGATGGCCGCTACGTCATCTATTCGGGCGACGATCAACGCTTCGATTACGTCTATCGCTTCGTCACCGCGGGGCGCTTCGAGGCCAGCAATCCTACCGCCAACCTCGATCTGCTCGACAGCGGCACCCTTGCTGTCGCCCGCTTCAATGCCGACGGCACCGGCGACTGGTTGGCGCTGCTGCATGGCCAGGGCGCCTTGACGGAGGCGAACGGCTTTGCCAGCCAAGCCGACGTGCTGATCGAGGCACGCTCGGCGGCCGACCTTCTCGGCGCCACCAAGATGGACCGTCCCGAGGACGTCGAGGCCAACGCAACGACCAACAAGGTCTACGTGATGTTGACCAACAACAGCCAGCGCAAGCCCGAACAGGTCGACGCGGCCAACCCTCGCGCCGACAACCGCTTCGGTCACATCATCGAAATCATTCCCGACGCGGCCGACCACGCCGCCACAAGGTTTCGCTGGGAGATCCTGGTAAAGTGCGGGGATCCCTCGCTTGCGGCCGTCGGCGCGACCTTCAATCCCAATACCTCCAAGGACGGCTGGTTCGGCATGCCCGACAATTGTGCCGTCGATGCCATGGGCCGGTTGTGGATCGCCACCGACGGCAACTATCCCAAGCGCACCGGCCGGGCCGACGGTCTATGGGCCATGGAGACCGAGGGCGCCGCGCGCGCGACCTCCAAGCTCTTTTTTCGCTGTCCGCATGGCGCCGAAATGTGCGGCCCCGAGTTCACACCCGACGCCACCACCCTCTTCCTGGCCGTACAGCACCCCGGCGAGACCGATGAAAGCGATCCCGATGCCGAGCCCGCCAGCTTCGAGGCGCCGGTCACGCGCTGGCCCGATTTCAAGGAGGGTATCCCACCGCGGCCCGCGATCATCGCCATCACCCGCAAAGGTGGCGGCAAGATCGGCGTTTAAAAGCGCCGCCGCCCGGCAAGGCGCCTTGACGAGACCGTGGAGGCAAATGCGAACCGATCTCCGCGTTCACCAACGGGCCTTGGAAAAGTCGAAGGTTCGCTGCCTCGCTCTGGCCGGTCAAAGAGTGCCGCTAACAGACCACTTTGGGCAGCAAACTGTCCGGCGCAACCGCGCTGCATGCGATGAGAGCTCGCATCGCGAAGGCCGCTCGCAGCATAGGTTGCCTCAGAGCCCATTAACTACGAACACTAGGGACAACACCCGATAGATACCAGTCAGTGTTTAGATGAGTATAAATTGGCGTCTTGAGGGAGCTTTGCAGCCAACAGGCACTTCTTATGCAGCTCAGCCGTACCTGGCGGCCGCCGCCGGGCACAGTCGTGATTCTGCGCGAGGCGGGCACTCTCGCTATCTTGTATTTCCTGGCCGCCCAGGTTGGGCTCTTGTTGCGCGCGCAGCCCTCCGACGTGGCTGTGTTTTGGCCCGCCTCAGGCATTGCTGCTGGCTTCCTCATCATGTCAGGCCGGCGCGCGTATTCAGCGCTCGTGGTTGGCGTGGTGCTCGGCACCGCCACTGCTAACCTTCTCGGTGACAGGAGCCTTGTCACCTCGATACTTAAGGGCTTTTGCAATGCTGGCGAGGCACTGCTGGTAGCTTGGCTGCTCGACCGTTGGTTTGGACCAGCCTTCGGGTTTGGTGACCTGCGTCGGGTCTTAGGCTTTTGCGCTGCTGCTGGTCTCGCAGCCGCGGCCTCCGCGCTCGGAGGCGCCGCAACTTTGACCGTGTTTCACACTTCGGCGCCATTCTGGGAGGTTTGGCGAACGTGGTTCCTATCGAATGGAGTAGGCATCGTGGTGGTCGCGCCATTCGTCGTGGGCCTCGTCCAATTGTGGCGCGAGTTGCCGCGCCGCGGCGAGTTGCTCGAGGGTGGGACGGCACTGGGGCTTCTGGTCGTGACGAGTGTGTATATCCTGAGCCATCCCACCACCTCCTGGGTTTCATTTAGTCCGGGGGCGCTGGTGCTGCCGATTTATTGTGGCTGGCTGCGCGCTGTCACCCGGCCTTGACGATCGCCGGTGCGTTCGCCGTTTCCAGTGCGGCGATTTGCGCGACAATCTTTGGCCTAGGCCGCTTCGGCGACGCGGCCATACCGGTCTTCGAACGTGTGGGGGGTGCCCAAGTCGCCGCGACGATGGTGACCGTCTACACGCTGGTTCTGGGTGCGTTGTTCACCGAGAGGCGGCAACGCGAAATGGCGCTCCAGATGGCCCTTAAGGGGGCAAAGCTGGGTGCATTCAGCGCCGATCTTGCCAATGGGCATCTCGAATGCGATCTGCGGACCGCCAGGATGCACGGGCACAACGTGTCGCCAACCACGATCAAAGAGTCCAGGCGCTTCGTCCACCGCGACGACCTGGCCCGCATAGATGCTGCGCTCGTGCGGGCGCGGGAGTCCGGCGGCATCTGGAACGCTGAATATCGGGTGATGCACCCACCAAGTTGCCCACATGCCGGCGAAACACGCTGGGTGGCGGTTGAAAGCTCTCTTGTTTGCGATTCCCAAGGCCTTCCCAAGCGACTGCTTGGCGTCACACGCGACATCACGCACCAGAAACAAGCAGAGCAGGCTCTGGCCGAGCGGAACATGCAGCTCTCCCTGGCGGCAAAGGCTGCCCGGGTCGGCAGCTACGCCTATGACCCCGACACTGATGCGATCCAGATCGATGCGGGCTTTGCCAAGCTGTACGGCTTGCCGCAAGGAACTGTGGAAACGACACGCAGGGAGTGGCGGACCAGGACCCATCCAGAGGATCTCGCTCGGATCGAGGAGACCCAGAATCAAGCGTTCCGCGAACGCCGGGACGAATATGAGATAGAATATCGCATCGTTCGATCAGGCGGCGAGGTTCGCTGGGTCGAGTCGCGAAGCTTCATTTCCTATGCCACGAGTGGGCGCCCCGATAGGGTGGTCGGCGTCAACATTGATATCACTCAGCGTAAGCTGACAGCGGATCAGCAACGGATCTTGGTCTCTGAGCTCGACCATAGGGTCAAAAATGTGCTTGCGACCGTCAGCGCCGTCGCCGCCCAAACATTGGACGCCAGCCCGTCGATGGAACACTTCGTTGCCGCACTCGATGGTCGCATCAGATCGATGGCTGCAACCCACGAGCTTTTGAGCCAGCGCCATTGGGAGGGGATGTCGCTGGTGGAGTTGATACAGCGAGAATTCTCACCCTACGCCAATGGCAACAATGCCAAGTTTGACGGCCCTGAAGTCATGCTGACCGCGGATGCTGGTCAGGCAATTGCGATGGTGTTCCATGAGCTCGTTACCAACGCCGCAAAACATGGTGCGCTTTCAGGGCGGAAAGGCAGTGTCTCGGTTCGGTGGCATTGGCTACCGAACGGCAAAGCACACGATCGGCTGGTCATCGAATGGCAAGAGACCGGCGGGCCGGTCATCGATGCTCCGAGCAAATCTGGTTATGGGACAAGCGTCATTGGCGAACTTATCCCTCATGAACTTGGCGGTACGGTTGACTTTGAGCTCACGGCCGACGGAGCCCGCTGCAAATTTGAAATACCGATCAAGTGGCTGAACAGCAGTGTTCGCGCTGATGCGTTTAATGGCAGGAGCGACCGGAAAGTGACGAAAGTGACAAGCGCCGCTCATGGCGCAGCCGAAGAAGTTTGAATCCGTGATCAACCCTCCCGGTCCAAGTCAACCAGCCATAAACCGCGAACTTAAGACCCATTCCATAGCGTAGAGCAACGCGCAGCGCGGACGAGGGCCGCTCCGGGTTGCACGCAGAAACGCTTGCAGGGGACACAACGATGCCGTTGCACACCCGCCAAGAGACCTGAGGCGCCGCTGCTCCTGCCCATCGCCGTCCCGTGTTATTGAGTGCACGGCCGAGCAAGCGCCACCTGCCCGCGGAAAACCGCCCCTGGCTGCGCCCTCCTGGCCGGCCCCGCTTGGGCCGCCGCTTGGGCCACCCCGGGGCGGCCCCGGGGCCGCTTGTGCCCATAGCGGCCCTTGCCCGCTTTTGCCCCGCTGGGCCCTTTGAGCTTGGGGGCGGCGCCACAAACGCGGCGCGCTGCTAGGCGCCCGCCCCCGTTTCCTCGCTCGTTTCCACGGCCATTCCAACGCCGGCTCCCGTGCCGGCGCGCTAGCTATGGCCCCACGGTGCCCCGCGCGCTGGCTGCGTGATCCGTTGCCGTCGCCTCGAGACTGGGAGCCCGCAAAGACATGAGCAAGCAGCAATGGAGATGATCATGAGCACGACATTTGGCACGGCGGCCTCGGCGCAAGAGCTGGCGCCGTCATCCTGGGCCAGCGGGATGTTGGCGACCGCCAAGCGGGCCTGGGTTGCCTACATGACCTGGCGCATTGAGCGGGCGGCGATTGGCCAACTCTCGGCGATGAGCGACCGCCAACTCAAGGATATTGGCCTCACACGCTCCGAGATCGTGGCGGCCGCACGGGGCTTCACGCTCCCCAGCCGCTGGTCGCGGCAAGACAAGCCCATCAGTACCGCGCGTTAGCCGCACCGACGCAAGGGTCGCTCGAGGCACGTCGTCGCCGCGCGCCAGGTTTGGCCGCGCGGCGCCCGGCGTCCGCGCCGCCCTTTGCTGCAATTGCGTTCCCGATCCCTTCAGGCACGGCATCAATATTGCTATCGTGGCCGCCCGCCAAAGCATTGTGTGTGCGGGCGCAGAAGCGGGCTGGCCGTAGCGACGTGAGGTCGGCCAGCGCCAAAGCTAACCGTGCCAGCAACCGAGGAGCCCCGCTCATGGCCACCCGCAGAGATTTTCTGCAAGCGACGGCAGCAGCGATAACCGGTCTCGTCTTCACCGATTGCCAACTGCGCATTGCCCAACCGGCGCAGGCCCAGAGCCGCCGGCGCGAGATCGTCGTCAATGGTAAGCGCGTCAAGACCGTGGACATTCACGCCCATTGCGCGGTCCCCGAAGCGCTCGCCTTGATGAATCTGAAGCTTGGCGGACCCGCCCTGCGCCCGGACCTCGACATGGACGGCGAGCTGGCGGTGCGGCTCCAGGCCATGGATGCGCAAGGCATCGACATGGAAGCCTTGAGCATCAACCCCAACTGGTATCAGTTGGAGCGCGACGTCGCGCAAAAGGTCATCAGCCTACAAAACCAGAGGCTCGCCGAGGTGTGCGCCAAGCATCCGGAGCGTTTTGTCGCCTTCGCCACGGTTGCTTTGCAATTCCCCGACCTTGCCGCCGAACAACTGGACGAGGGCGTCAAGAAGTATGGGCTGCGCGGGGTTGGCATCGGCGGCAACGTCGCCGGCGCGGAGCTGAGCGATGCCAAGTTCAATCCCTTTTGGGCCAAAGCCGAAGAACTGGGCGTGCTTGTCTTTATTCATCCGCAGGGCGACGGTGCCCCGGCTCAACTGCAGCAGCGCTTCAAGGGCAATGGCTATCTGAGCAATGTGATCGGCAACCCACTCGAGACCACCATCGCCCTCTCGCACCTTATTTTTGAGGGCACCCTCGACAGGTATCCCGGCCTCAAGATTTGCGCCGCCCATGCCGGCGGCTACCTGCCGTCCTATGCCGGCCGTTTCGACCAAGGCTGTCCAACCCGGCCGGACCTGTGCCCCGGCGGCACGCACGGCAGCATCAAAAAATCACCCTCCGAGTATCTCAAGGGTCTTTACTACGACACCATGGTGTTCCGTCCCGGAGGCGTTCGCCACCTGGTGGCGGAGGTCGGTGCAAGCCAGCTCATGGTGGGAACGGATTTTCCCTATCCGTGGACGAAAACGGCCGTCGAGCTGATCCTCGACACGCCGGACCTCAGTGACGACGACAAGGTGGCAATCCTCGGCGGCAACGCCGCGAAATTGCTGGGCTTGAACGCCTAGAACCTGCAGGCTGCGCTGCAAGCCTAACCGGCACTTTCGAGATCGTTGGCGCCTTCGGCTTTAAAGATAGCTGCGACGAGCTTGGCGCTGAGGTCAGGAATGGCAGCGATGGCGCGCGCCTGTTGTCATCCCCAGCCACTGTTCCAAGGTCTGCCGCGAGCCGCCAAGCGGCTCACTGCGCAGGCGAGGTGCCATCGGCTCACGCACAAGGGCCTGAATGGCGCAAGGCGCCGCGGGGCTTTGCACCCTTAGCAAGATCTGCCCCGGCGCAGGCGCGATCAATTTTAGCCTTGCTGGCTATAGTTTTATTAGACAGTTGACGGAGCGCACCTCTGCCCCTCTCGCCGCGCCGAGGCTATACCGGCGTATAGGCCGTCGCTACCAGGTCATACTTGTAAGGCCCGAGGCTGCCGCGTTAGTTACCAAGGTGCTGACGCTCTCTACCTACGTCGACTATTGGCGAAGGTCATTCATGCATATTGTCCTATTAGGCGCTTTCTTCGGCTTCCTATTGTTTGTGGCTACAAACAGCGTCAGCGTCCTGGCGGCCGAGAGTCCGATGGCGCTAGCCTGGTGGGGCAGCCTATTTCCACTCGCCTATTCCCATGGCATGGCGGGGTTCTTGGCGATGCGTAGGGACCTGCGCGGCCTCGGCAGGTGGCGCGCCGGCCTGATCAGCGCCACCATCAGTGCCGCAACGACGGCACTGTCGATGGCTCTGACGGGATGGCTTGCCTTCAAAGTCGGGCCGCTCATGTCGCAACACATTGCCCTGGTGGTTCTTGTGTTATCGTCCCTGGCCGGTGTTTTCGGGTTAGCCCTCGCCATTCGTTTGTGGCCTGACGATGCGCGCTCCGGTGCTAACCGATCAACACGAGGCGACGAGCCCACCTGAGCCTCGCATTCGCCCGTTATCTGGGGGAAATTGCCGCGGTTGATGAGGTGCGAGCCACATCCTCAATTGGCAACTCAAGGAGGGTCCGCCAACCTTCCTCGATGAGGACCACCCCGGGGTTTTAAGGCAACGCCGCTCGAAGCTTCTCGCCTGGCGATCTCTGCTGCCCGTCGCATCGCTTCCTTCACGGCCTGCCGATGCCAGCCAGCTCGACACCCACTCTGTCGACCTCCGTCACCTGGCCGCGTCTGACTGGAAAGAAATAGGAGGGGATCGGTCCCAGCATAGCGGGGTAGATTGCATGCTAGGACCGACCAGCCCCAGTGGCCGCGCGCGGTTAGCGATCTCGCAAGCAGCCACCGCCAGCCTGGCACAGGGTCGATCGCCGCGTCCCATCAATTCGAGCGCTCATCCTTACACAGCCTTAAAGTGTCGCTCCGCTGCCACTCCTGGTGCGCCGAGCCTAAACCTGCCGACCGATCGGGCATGCCGCGTCGGGCAAGAACCCGCCAAAATCGCAAAAAAGCTTGCGCGAAATGAGCCCTAGCCCGCCCTTCTCGAGCCGCGGCGTTTGCGGCCAGGCAACAAGCATCGGCCGCCGTCCCGCGCCCGTCATCGGCGCACGGCCACCGTGGTACGCGTGAAGGTCTCGACGTAGTCGATCAGCTTGTCGGAGGCCGCCATGGCGCGGGCCGGATTGCTTTTGGCAATGGCGCGCGCTTCATCGGCGTGGAGCCGGGCGCACTTGGGCAGGTCCGCCGCCTGCTTATAGTGCAAATACCAGAACCGTCGCGAATGACCGTTCAAGAAGCGCATGGATCGGGAGGCATACTCGTTGTGGGCGGCATGCGCGAGCAAGGCATTCAATTCGCGATCCAGGCGCAGGAAGGCAAGATCGTCGCTGGTGCGCGCGGCCGCCTCCATGCCGTCGGCGATCGCCTGGAAGCGCTGGCGCTGCACCTGCGTGGCACGTTCGGCGCTGGCTCGCGCGAGCAAGCGCTCCAGCTCGCGCCGCACCTCTAACACCAACAGCTGACGATTGGGATCGGTGTCGGTGACAATGATGGCCTTGCGGGGAAGCACCCGCACCAGCCCCTCGTGCCCCAAGCGTTGCAAGGCCTCGCGAATGGGCGTGCGGCCGATGCCGAGCATGGCCGAGAGCGCCTGCTCCGACAGCACGGCGCCCGGCGCAAGGCTCAAGGTGACGATCATCTCCTCGAGCCGATTGTAGGCCTGCTCGGTCAGCGTCTCAGGCCTGGCCGGCGCAGACCGCACCGGCTTCTTGCTGAGCAGCACACTGGTCATGGACAGACTTAAACCTCAGCTCGGTGGCAACGGCTGGCGCCTCGGTGTGATCGCGGCGCTTAAGACGGTGCCGGCAGCAAACGCCGCCTGCGTCGCCGCACCCCAATCCTTGTGGCCTTAGGCTCTTGGCGCCGACTAGTCCCTTCTGCTCTGACCCGGCGCCTCGATTTCGGCAATGGCGCGGTCGATATCGGCCGCGGACAACACCCAGTCGTTATCGAGATTGGCCACGACTTTGCGCATAAAAGGGCCGCTGAGGCGGATCGCACGCTCCTTCTCGCCCAGGTGTTCCATGAGAATGGCAAGCGCGAGCTGCTGGGGACTCTCACCCTCATAGGTCCACTCAAAACCCCACGACGTGAAGCGGTGGGCCTCGTAGTGCTCATCGAGCCGTCGGCCGTCGACGGTGACCACCAAACCATCGATCGTGCGCTTGCCTTCAAACCTGGCCACGGGCCGCCTCCTCCGCCCAAAGTGTGTGATATATCACCCATTGAACCGGCGACGATAGTCCCAGCCCGCAGCGAACGCATCACCCTCGTGACGGCATCGCCCTCATTTCGCCAGGAATTTGCTGGCGCGTATACAACGGCGGGAACCCACGACGACAGACAGCAGGGGTCAAACCATGTCAGCCCGCGCCCGTCACTTGCCCTTCGACGACGATGAACTGCTGCCGGGCGAGAGGATTGGCCCGCCCCTTGGGGGCACCCGCGGTAAGACCGTGCTCAAAGGTGGCCTCTTGCTCACCGTGGTGTGTGCCGTCGGCTGGGGCATCCTTGGCGATCAGGCCTGGCGCCAGTGGCTGCCGGCCGAGATGGCAGCCAACCTTTCGCGCCTGATCGAGCGCGTCAGCGCACGCCTTGAGAACCAGGCGCAACCGACCGGGCGCATCGCCGCGGTGCCCAACCGCGGCGATACGCTGGCCAAACCGGCGGCCCTGGAACCGTTGCCGTCAACCGCCGTGCCAGCCGCGCCGTCGATCGCGGCGCCGCCGCCGCCCCCTGTCGCCGCGAGCAAGGCCGCGCCGGAGCCATCCCCCGTGACGACGGGCGCCCTGCCGCCGTCCGCGTCGGCGGGCGCGCCGGGGCAACCGCTTGCCGCACCGACGGTCGACCCCGCAAATCCCTACCAAGTGCGCGCCGCCGCCGTTGGCCTGCACCCCGACCTGTCCTCCGTACTGCTCGCACGCCTGTCGGCGACGGACTACCGCAATGCGGGCTATGCCATCGAGACCGCGATGAAGGAAACCTCCGATACCGCCGTCTTCGTCTGGCCGCGTCAACGCAAGCCCGAGCTGGCGCTGTTTCGTGTGCGCTTCGTCGCCGGCGCCGCCACCGGCTGCCGGCGCTATGTCGTGACCGTCGTCAAGGACGGCTGGTCGACGACGGCGATGCCGATGGAAAAGTGCAAGTCCGAGCAGGTCTCGGCCCGGCGCCGCTGAGGGCCGCCCCTTGGACTGGCGACCCGGGCTGGCGGCCCCGTCGTCGGCGACAAGCCGGTCAAGCCGGCGTGAGCGCGAGCTCGTCTTGCCGCGGCGGCGCGCGGCCTGGGCGGAAGGTCTGCGCAATGGCCACCGCCGCAAGCCCGAAGGCGAACGAGCCCAGGTAGAGCCAGGCATAGCTGCCATAGTTGTCGAACACAAAGCCGCCGGCCCAAGGGCCAAACGCCATGCCGACGCTTGCGAACATGGAGACCGCCCCAAACAGGGTGCCCATGATACGCGGACCGAAAAAGTCCCGCACCAGCACGGCATAAAGCGGCATGACACCGCCGTACGCCAGCCCGAAAACCACCGAGAGGGCGAAGAATTCTTTCAGCTCACTGACAAAAAGGTAGGCACCCACCGCCAGCGCCTGCACGACCAACCCCGCGACCAACACGGGTTTGGCCCCGAGCTGATCGGCGGCAATGCCAAGCCCGATGCGGCCGCCCAAGCCGGCGAGCCCGGCCACGCCAAAGACGCTGACGGCGAGCATCGCCGGCAGACCGCAGAGCGTGGCGTAGGAGACCATGTGAAAGATCGGCCCCGAATGCGCCGCGCAACAGGCAAAATGCGCCAGCGCGATCGCGGCGAACTGCGGCGTGAGCACGGCCTCGGTGCTGCTGAGGGGATAGGGCTCCTGCCGCGTCGCGGGACCCGCCGCGAGCGTCTGTGCGCTCTGCGGCGGCCGCCGCACCAGCAACGCCGCGGGCAGCAGCAGGATCCAGGCCAGGCAGCCAATGGCGAACATGGCCGTGCGCCAGTCGAAAGCGCCGATGAGCCACGCCGCCAGGGGCGAGACCGTCATCGAACCGATGCCCATGCCGGCCGAAACCAGGGCGGCGGCAAGATTGCGACGATGCTCAAGCCAGCTGGTCGCCGCGGCCATCATCGGCGCATAAAAGCTGCCCGCGGCGATGCCGACCAACCCGCCGAACAGCAGCTGAAACTGCAGCAGGGTGTCGGCGCGGCTGGCCGCGACCAGGCCAAGGCCGAGAAGCGCGCTGCCCAACAGCACGACAATGCGCGTTCCGTAACGGTCCGACAGCACACCCCAGACGAGGGCGGCCGCGCCCATGAACAGAAAGTCGAGCGTCGCGGCCGTCGAAATGCCCGTGCGCGACCAGCCCGTCTCGGCCGCCAACGGCTGCAGAAAGACGCCGAGCGAAAGCATCGCTCCCATGCCGACGCAGGTCATCAGCATACCCGCACCGACAACGACCCACCCGTAAGCCTGCCTCATGCGTCTTTCGGCGATACGCCGACCCGCTCCCTTGTCATTGCTCAGCATCCCCTTGGCGCGGCGATGCGACCGGTATCCTCGATGGGCGGCCGGGCGCGGCGCCAGCGCCAAGGCCGCATCTGCGGGGCACCCTAAAGGAGACGCCGTGCCCTGGGAATGCTTTGGCGTGGGGGGTCGCGCCAGCGTGACCGGTCAGGCCTGGGCCCACTTTGTCCGCCGCCGCGCGCCTCGGCGCAGCTTTGCATGCACAAGGCCGGTAAAGGGACCCAAGAACGCCGCGGTGACCCCGGCATTGAAGAGGGGGTAGTCCGCCGCCATAAGCCATGCGGCGGCAAAGCAGAGGCCCACCGTCACGGCCAGACCCAGAAAGAAACCGGCGAGATAGGCGATGGCACTGCGCGCGCGCCCACGCCGGCCCTGGCGCATGATGGCAAAGGCCGGCCCGGCGGCCAGCAGGGCCACGAGCCAAAACGCCATTGCCGGCAGCAAATCTGACGCCACGTACGCGTTGTGCATGTGCTCACCATGCAAAAGTGCGCCCCCGCTTAGGTGATTCGCTGGGCGAAATGAGGCCATCTTTCGAAAAATCGCGTTGCCCAGCCCCACGACGGTCGGCTAGGCCTTAGGTTGTCCTGCGCTTTGACTTGGCGTTCACGCCGCCTGGAGCCGACCCATGTCAGTCGATTTCTCGACGCTGATTTGGATCTTCATCGCCCTGATGGCGCTGCAGCCGCTGCTGATGGGCAGATGGTTCGCATACCATCGCCTAAAGGCCATCCAGACGATCGAGAAGGCGCGCGGGAGCCGCGTCATCACCATGATCCACCGCCAGGAAAAGCGCAGCCTGTTCGGGTTCAACGTCGCCCGTCACATCGATTTGGAAGACGCCCAAACCATTATCGCGGCGATCAAGGAGACCCCGGCGGAGCGGCCGATCGATCTCATCTTGCACACCCCCGGCGGCCTCGTGTTGGCGGCGATGCAGATCGCGCGCGCCGTCGAGGCGCATCCCGGCAAGGTCACCGTGTTTGTCCCCGTCTATGCCATGTCCGGAGGCACGCTCATCGCCCTTGCGGCCGACGAGATCGTGCTCGGCGAGTTCTCGGTCTTGGGGCCGATCGATCCACAAATTGCCGGCTTTCCCGCGGCCAGCATCCTGCGCGTGCGCCAATCCAAACCGGTCGAGCACATCTTCGACTTGACGCTGGTCCTGGCCGACATGAGCGAAAAAGCCTTGGCGCAGGTCAAACGCGGCGCGGTGGAATTGCTGACCCCGCGGCTCGACCAGGCCTCGGCCGAGAAACTAGCGGAGAAGCTGGCGGGCGGACACTGGACGCACGACTATGCCCTGACCGCGCACGAGGCGGCCGCGTTGGGTCTGCCGGTCACCGTCGGCATGCCCAGCGAGGTTCTGGAATTGATGAAGCTCTACCCGCAACCCGTGCAAAGATCGGGCGTGGATTTCTTGCCCATCGACGTGCCGGCAAAGCGGACGATGGGAATGTGAGACGCGCCACGCCTCGGCGCGCGCATGCCCAACCCCGTTATGCCAAGTCTTTGACGGGGGCAGGCACGCTTTCGTTTTTTTGCCTTGGAAAACCCACCCGTGCTGCGCCTTGGCGGCTTGTCGAGGCCTCGACAACGGCGGGCCGATGTCAAAGCCAGGCCGCGATGCAGTCGCGCGCCCCGCCTTTAATCTCCCCCAAAGCGGGGATGCGGAGCGCTCCGCCATGGACGATCTGTGGTTCGGCGCCAGCGCTCAATCGCTCTCACCCCCGATGGTGGTGATGAACGCTTGGCCTGGCGCCGCGGACGTGGTGCTCCTGGTTTGCCGCGCTCGGTCCCGATACTGGCGCGGCGCAAGGCGTCGGGGCTGCGCCGGTGCACTCGGGCTGCCGCGAGGCTCCGTCGGCGCGCTTGGCGCTCCTTCAACGCTCTTTGGGCGCCCGCACTGAGACCCTCGCCTTCGCCGATCGCGATCGAAACATGCAAAAGCCGAAGTTCACAGCGCGCGTCAACAATATCTACTTTCTGTCCCGCATCGGCTCTTCCTTGCGCTGGGCCACGCAGGGGCTCGCACCCGAGGAGCTGTCGAGCGACGTCAAACACATGCTGGAACGGCTCGATGAGCTCGAGACGATCGCGCACCAGCTGTCGCGGCCCCACAACGATCGCGCCTGAGCCCACGGGCGGTCCGATCCCCCGCGCACTTATTGCCGCAGGGGATGGCCATAAACCGCGGTTCAGGCTCGAATTCAAATTAGTGTGATAACTGCCAGGCCCATTTGACACTTTTTTGCCCCACGGCGAGGGGCCATAAGGCCATTCCGCAGCGCACAATAAACAGGTGTGGGCCACAGGCTCGTGCTGGAAGGGCTCACATGCTCGGAAGCGTCTATGTCGATTTCGACGGCACGATCGCGCCGAGCGATCCCACCGATACCCTGTTTGAGCGCTTTTGCGATCCGTCCTGGCGCAGCATCGAGCGTGAGTGGCAGGAGGGCCGACGCACGGCCCGCGACTGCATGGCCCAACAGGTCGACTTGCTGAGGGCCACCCCCGAAGCCATCGCCGCGCTGTTGCGCAGCATTAGGATTGACCCAGCCTTTCCGGGCTTCGTCGCCTTGTGTCGCCGCTGGGATTTAAACGTCGTCGTCCTTTCCGATGGTCTCGATCTGCTTGTTGGCGACGTGCTGCGCGCCGCCGGTTTGAACCTGCCCTTCTTTGCCAACCGCTTGCGGTGGTTGGGCGGCGATCGCTGGAAGCTCGACTTTCCCTTCGCGCTGAGTGGTTGTGCGGCGTCCCTTGGCAACTGCAAATGCAGCCACCGGGTGTCGCCGGCCCGGGAAGCGCTAAGCGTCGTGGTGGGGGACGGCCGCTCCGATTTCTGCATCGCGGAACGTTCGCACCTGGTGCTGGCAAAGGGGCAACTGGCGGCGCATTGCCGCTTCCGCAAACTCCCGCATCAGCCCGTGCAAGACTTTGCCGAGGCCACCGTTTGCCTCGGCCGCTGGCTGGCGCAGAACGTGCGCAAGTCGGCCTAGGCGCGGTCCTGCCAGCCTACCTCCCCACAAGCGAGTTCCTTCATGGCCATGCGCGACTACAGCGAGACCTTTCGGGGTGGGCCCGTCGGCTTTCTCTTAATCCATGGGCTCGGCGGCACGCCCGTCGAGATGCGGTTTGTCGCCCGCGGACTGGCAAGAGCGGGCCACACCGTGCATTGCCCCCAACTCGCCGGCCACTGCGGCAGCTTCGAGGACCTGCGCGCCACCGGTTGGAAGGATTGGTATCACTCGGTTCAGACGGCGTATCGCGAGCTGCGCAACACCTGTAAGAAGGTGATCGTTGGCGGCCTGTCGATGGGTGCGATTCTCGCCCTGCACCTGGCCGCCGAATATCCCAGGGACGTGCACGCGACCACCCTGTTCGCCCCCACCCTCAAGCTCGATGGCTGGGGCGTGCCCTGGTATAGCATTTTCTTCAATCTGGTACGGTGGGAGTGGAGCGCCAATCTCATCCGCTTCGCCGAACGCGAGCCCTACGGCATCAAGGATCCGCGCCTACGCGCCCTGGTCACCACCGCAATCAACAGCGGTGACAGCTCGCAGGCCGGACAAATGTGCAATCCCGGCCGGGTGATGCTCGAGATGCGCCGGCTCGTCACCGTGGTCCGGCGCGAACTGCGATGCATTCGGCAGCCGACCTTGATCATTCACCCCCGTCACGATGATCGGGCCAGCCTCGGCAATGCCGCCTATTTGCAGGGCGCGCTTGGCGGCCGGGTCGAGACCTGCGTCCTCGACGATAGCTATCACGTCGTCACCGTCGATCGTCAGCGCCATATCGTTGTTGAGCGCGCAGCGGCGTTCGCAAAGCGTTTAGGGATTGAGAGGATCGGGGAGCGTAGCGAGGATCTGAGCGAAATCGCCGACATGTTTTCGGCACGGGCAAACCTCAAAGTCCCGGCACGGGCGACGCTCAAACGCTGGGTCGGCTGAGCCGCTTGCGCAGGCCGCGCTCGGCCACCCCCCAGTCCTCGCCTAGTCCGCGCCTGGTCCTCGCCTGATCCTTGAGCGTCCGACATTAGCCGCCCGCACCCAGCGCTAAACCCGGGCTCGAGGCGAAAGATGGCTAAGGGAGCTCGGGCGCTCTAGGGTCGGCACGCGCCGACGCGGCGGCCCGTCTGCGTCTCGGTCATCGTCATGTTTTTGCCGCCCAACTTCATGCTGATGCGCCCGTCGAAAGCCGTGCCGGCGAGGCGATAGCTGGCCGAGGCGACGGCGGCATTGCCGCCGGGGCAGACGATGTCGAAGCTCAGCGCCGCCCCTTGCTGACGCACGTTGGAAACGGGACAGCGGGCAACCGGATTGTTTTCGCTGAGCGCCATCAGCCCGTGATTGCCGACCCCATCCTGGGCTGGCACGCAAAGGCTCGTCACCTTCGCGGCTGGCGCGCCCTCAACGTTGGGCAGATCGAGGCGGACGCTCACCTCATAGCGGCCCGGTTGCAGCGTGATGGCATCGCTCCCCTTCGCCGGGCTTGCGAGCACCACGATGAGGGCTAGCGCCAGGAACCGCCGCATCGCCGCGCCCCTTCTTTCCGCGTTGCACCTGGCTGGCCTGAGCCCACAAGCGCCTCTGTCTTTTGGTCTCGGGCGTCGCCACGCCGGGCACGTGGCGTCGTCCCTCCGCTTGGCCTCAATCGGCCGCTTTGCCGTGACGGTCAAGAGGAGCGACGGAGCAAAAAAAAGGAAATTGGCCCCGATTGGGCGATAATGCGCACCTGCAAGGTCTGGGCGTCGTGTCTGCTTGCGCGTAGAAAAGCCCTTTGAAGTTGTGCCGGCATTGCCGTTGCCTTTGGGCTCACCGAGCCTGGTGGACGCACCGAGCCTGGGGGACGCAACGGGGAGCGCCTTGGCCCTCGGCAAAGCACGCTTCGACGTTGGGCCTCTGTGTCGCACCCCCCGGGGCATGGGGCCTTTAGGAGGGCCTTTGCGGGCCCGTTGGGAGATGCGATGCGCCGTCTCGTGTTCTTCGCTGCCGCACTGATTGGTGGCTTTGCCGGCCTCGGCACCGCACCGGCCTGGGCACGCGAGCCTTCCAGCCAATGGCAAGTCCCCCCGGGTGATCCTTTGGAACATTCGGCGGCGGGGTTTGCCAAGATCTTGTGCTCCGCCGTCTTCATCACCGGTCGCGACCTGACCACGGCCATCGCCGAGGATGGCTTCTTCGTGGCGCCGCGCGCCGAGCGTCGCCGCCTCACCCCGACGCTCGATCGCGCGAGCCAGGCCGTCTCGGTGAGCCTGCCGAACGGGCGCACGCGCACCGCCAAGCTGATCGGCGACCAAGGCTGCGTCACCCTGCCGGCGGGTGCCCGTTCCGTGCTCTTCACCCCCGTGCCGGTCGCCTCGACGCTGCCCGACGCGCAAACGCAACTTTGGCCGATGGGCGATGCGGTCCAGGACGGCGCCCCCGCCGCCGAGATCGATCAGCGCACGCTCGCCGCCGCCGTCGCCGCCGCCTTCGAACCACCTGAGGGACTGACCGCCGCCTTCGTCGTGGCGCACAAGGGGCGCATCATTGCCGAGCGCTATGCGGCGGGAAGCGACCGCGATACGCGCCTGCCCGGCTGGTCGATGGGCAAGAGCGTGACGGCCACCTTGCTGGGGCAGCTCATCCACGACGGCGCCTTGCAGCTTTGGGCACCCGCGCCGATCGAGGAGTGGCAGGCGCCGCAAGATCCACGCCGCGACATCCGCATCGCCGATCTCTTGCGGATGTCGAGTGGGCTTTATTTCATCGCCCCGCAGGACCCCGATTTTGATCCGGCGCGCGGCTATCCCGATCATCTCTTCGTCTATACGGGTGCTATCGATGCCTACCGGTGGGCGATCAGTCGCCCCGCGCAGTGGGTGCCCAACACGGTCGGGCGCTACCGCAACTCCGATCCGCTTGTGCTCAACGCGCTGATCAAGCGCGCGGTTGTTGCGCGCGGCGAAGACTACCTGTCCTACCCGCAAAGACGTCTGTTCGACCGCCTGGGGATCAGGCGGTTTGTGCTCGAGACCGACCCCTACGGCAATTTTCTGCTGCAAGGCTACGAGCTCGGCACCGCCCGCGACTGGCTGCGCCTTGGCCTGCTCTATCAGCAGGACGGGCTTTGGAATGGCGAGCGACTTCTCCCCGAAGGCTGGAGCAATTTTGTGCGCACGCCGGCCCCGGCATGGTCCGAGCCGGTCTATGGCGCCATGTTTTGGCTCAACCGGACGCGGCAATGGCCGGTGCCCGAGGACGCCTACTACATGGCCGGGTCGGGCGGTCAAATCACCCTGATCGTGCCGACCCACGATCTGGTGGTTGTGCGCCTTGGCCATTACCAAGGTGAGGCGTTGGGCACGCCGGCCCTGGCGCGGGCCCTCAGCTTAGTGCTGCGCGCCGTGCCGCAATCGCGCGCGCCGTGGCAGCCACCGCGCCTGTCGCCCTAACGACTTAAGCACTCGGGCGGAGGCGAGCGGGGCCAATAGCGCGCGCCATGGTCCCCGCCCAATGCGACCCACACGCGTTTGGGCTCAGGCTCGCAGCACGCCCGAGGCCTTGGCCACGTGGGTGGCGATCGCATCCATCAGGGGTGGCGACAGACAGTCGTAGGGTTCCAGACCCAGCTCTCGCAGGCGCGCGCGCACGGCCGACATCTGGTCGGGCTTGGCGCCCGATTCGATGATCGAGGAGACGAATGCGGCAAACTCGGGGGCCGACCAACCCTGGTCCTTCGACAGTTCGGTGTGAATGAAGTCGAGGCCGTAGAAGGGGTGCTTGGTGTTCTCGATGCGGCCATACATATGCACCCCGCAGCCCGTGCAGGCATGGCGCTGGATCGCCGCATTGGCATCCACGACTTTGAGTTTCTCGGCACCCTTGCTGACACTCAACTTGTCCCGAGGCACAACCGCGACCTGGGAAAACTGAGCGCCCGCCGGCTTCCAACACTTGGTGCAGCCGCAGACATGATTGTGTGCCGATTGCGTAGCGACGCTGACCTCGACGGGATTGCTCGCGCATTGGCATGCGAGCGTGCCGCCAGAAAAGCTCGAGGCGCCGGGCTTAACGCCATTGTCAACGGCTGGATGAATAGAAGTCTGTGCCATCGTAGGTCCTCCCTTATGTGCCGACGGCGCAGGGTTGCGCCGCGGCGGTTGACCACTTTCTTTCGACCTCGTCACACCAATAAGATTGAGAAAGCTGCTCCAAGGTTTCATTTTAGGCCTCGATCTCACGCTTTCCGCTCCGAAGCTTAGACCTGTCTTTCCCGCTTGGAAACTTGCAATCACACAAAAACCTATCAAGATCGCATGAGCTGAATTTGGCCCTGCGGGGCCGGGTTCGTGTGGGACGCTTCCCGCGCTTTTTTTTGCCCGCCGCTCAGGGCCAGCAAGAACGGCCGGCGGTGTCCATGGTATGGTGTCGCCAGCCGAGACCAACCATCGACCCAAGTAGTGACCCAAGTAGCGACCCAAGTAGCGACCCCAAGTATCGACCCAAGTATCGACCCCAAGTATCGACCCCAAGTATCGACCCCAAGTACGACCCCAAGTATCGACCCCAAGTACCGACCCAAAGTACCGACCCAGGTATCGACAAGGAGGAAGCCGCCATGAAGTCCCGCGCTGCCGTCGCCGTCGAGAAGGGAAAGCCGCTCGAGATCATGGACGTGGAACTAGAAGGACCCAAGGCCGGTGAGGTCCTGGTCGAGGTCAAGGCGACGGGGATCTGCCACACCGACGAATTCACCCTATCGGGTGCCGACCCCGAGGGTCTGTTTCCGGCCATCCTCGGCCATGAAGGCGCTGGGATCGTCGTCGATGTCGGCGCCAACGTCAGCAGCGTGAAAAAAGGCGACCACGTCATCCCCCTCTACACGCCCGAATGCCGGCAGTGTCCCTCCTGCCTGTCGCGCAAGACCAACCTGTGCACTGCCATCCGCGCCACCCAGGGCCAGGGCTTGATGCCGGATGGCAGCTCGCGCTTCTCGCTCGACGGCAAGCGGCTGTTTCACTACATGGGCACCTCGACCTTTTCGAACTTCACCGTGCTGCCGGAGATCGCTGTTGCCAAGGTCCGCGAGGACGCCCCGTTCGACAAGATCTGCTACATCGGCTGCGGCGTGACCACCGGGATCGGCGCCGTCCTCAACACCGCCAAGGTCGAGCCCGGTGCGGCGGCGATCGTCTTCGGTCTGGGGGGCATCGGCCTCAACGTTATCCAGGGCCTGCGGCTCGCCGGCGCCGATATGATCATCGGTGTCGACCTCAATGCCGACAAGAAGCCTTGGGGTGAACGCTTCGGCATGACCCACTTCGTCAATCCGAGCGAGGTCGGCAAGGATTTGGTGGCGCACCTCGTCAACATGACCAAGCGCGGGGCCGACCAGATCGGCGGCGCCGACTATACGTTTGACTGCACCGGCAACGTCACGGTCATGCGCCAGGCGCTGGAGGCCTGCCATCGCGGCTGGGGCCAATCCATCATCATCGGCGTCGCGCCCGCGGGCGCCGAAATTGCCACCAGGCCGTTCCAGCTGGTGACCGGCCGGGTCTGGAAGGGCACGGCCTTCGGCGGCGCGCGCGGCCGTACCGATGTGCCCAAGATCGTCGACTGGTACATGGACAAAAAGATCCAGATCGACCCGATGATCACGCACACCCTGCCCCTTACCGACATCAATAAGGGGTTCGACCTCATGCATGCCGGCAAAAGCATTCGCAGCGTCGTGATCTACTGACCGCCGCGCGGCCCCTGCCGTCGGCGTGGCGAGCAGCCTCGACGGCAGGCGGCGAGCCAAAGCAAGACCAAGATCTCAAGGCGCGTCCTATTGGGCGCGCCTATTTGGTCTTGCCATCGGCCGAATATTGTTCCAGGAAGGCCAACAGATCATTGATATCTTTTTCGTCCGTAATACCTGGAAATACCATCTTGGTGTTTGGAATCTTTTGCCTTGGGTTCTTAATGTACTCGCGGAACGTGGCCTCGTCCCAAGTTATGCCCGAATTCTTGTTGCCCTCGGAATAATTGAAGCCTTCGACCGTTCCGGCCTTGCGCCCGATCAAGCCGTTGAGGGAGGGACCCACCAAATTCCGGGCGCCCGGGCCCACCTGGTGACAGGCGCGACACTTGTTGAAGACGGACTTGCCGTCGTCGACATTTTGGGCTTCAGCCAGCGTCGGCGCCAGGAGCGCCCCCAGGAGCGCCGCCAGAACCGCGAGGGCGGCCAGCCAAACAAACCTCGGCCACAAGGGTCGAACCTGCGTCAGTGGAAAGCGTCGATGGCAATCGTGGTGATTTGGCATGCGGGGTGTGGAACACAAGTTGAGGGCCAGCGGGCGAGCCGACGGGCCGTGGCCTAGGTTAGCGTAAACAGGGCGGGAACGTGACGGCGATCGGGCCGGCAGAGATGGAAAGGCGCGATGGGCGGCCCGTCGTCTCGAACGCCATTTGCATCGGGCCGCCGGCGATCCTGACGACGGGGAGCAGTGGGTCAACGCCCATCTAGTTCCGCCGGTAGGTAACTGCTAACTTCCATGCCGACCTGTTGCTCTTCGACCTGAGGCTTATCCCACGCTTTTTTCATGATTTGCTCCCGAGCTCAGACACGTCGCGACCACCGGCGACACGGGACCTCTCTGCGTCAAGGACGTTCCTGTCTGAAGGACGTTCTGATCTGAGGTCCGATCCGGCAATTGCAAAGTATCAGGCAGAGAGGGGTCGAGAGCAACGGAATTTTGTCAAGGCCTGGCTTGACGAAGTTGTGAGCCCGGAAGACGGCGCCGCACCGATCACGATGGCGACCTTTTTGCTCGCATGATGCAAAAACCCGTGCATGGAGCCCCGGCATGCCTCTCCGCCGTGACGCTGCCCTCAACGCGACCCTTGCAGCCACCCGCGGCGCGCTGCGACGAAGCGGTGCGCACGGCCTCATTTGCGCGTGCCTTCTCATTGCCACCCAGCTCGCATTTCCCGCCATGGCCGCCTCGCAGCAGTCGGCGGGCGAGCCGCAAGCGCGCCAACAGCTGGCGATTGTGCTCGCCCGCGAGCGCCGCGAGCTGCCGCCTCCCCTGTCTTTGCTTGATATGCCCGCCGCCGATGACGCCGTCGCGGGCGCACAACTGGCCATCAACGACAACAACACGACCGGTCGGTTCCTCAAACAAGAGTTCAGCCTCGAGGTCATCCAAGCCGTTGCCGATGATCTCTTGCGCGAGGTCGATGCGCGCGTGCGCCAAGGTGTGTCCTTTATCGTCATCGACGCCAGCCCACCCACGGTGCTGGCGCTGGCCGATCGGCTCAAGGATCGCAACGTCCTGATCCTCAACGCAGGCTCCAACGCCGACCCGCTCAGGGGCGAGGGGTGCCGGCGCAACGTGGTGCACACGGCGCCATCGCGCAGCATGCTTGCCGACGCGCTGGCCCAGTACCTGGTTTGGAAACGCTGGCGGCGCTGGTTCCTGGTGGCCGGCGCCGACGCCGACGATCAAGCTTTTGCCGACGCCATTCGGCGCGCCGCCAAACGCTTCGGCGCCAAGATCGTGCAGGAGCGCACCTTCACCCTTGATCCGGGCAACCGACGCGCGGACGGCGGCTACGAACAGATCCAGGAACAAATTCCCGCCTTCACTCAGAACGTGCCCGACTATGACGTGCTGGTGGTCGCCGACGAGGCCGGTCAATTCGGCGACTACCTGCCCTATCGCAGCTGGGATGCGCGGCCGGTCGCGGGCACGCAAGGCCTGGTCCCGACCAGCTGGCATCCGGCGCTGGAACAATGGGGCGCCACCCAGTTTCAGAACCGGTTTCTTCGCCTTGCCAATCGTCCCATGCGCGCCCTCGACTACAATGTATGGGTGGCGGTTCGCTCGATCGGCGAGGCGGCAACGCGCGCGCGGAGCGTGACGGCCAATGACATCATTGCCTACCTGCGCTCCGAGGAGTTCGAACTTGCCGCCTTCAAGGGGCGCAAGCTCAGTTATCGCTCCTGGAACGGCCAACTGCGACAACCCATTTTGCTCGCAACTCCGAAGCTGACCGTGACGGTCTCACCCCAGCCCGGATTCTTGCATGCCACCTCCGAGCTCGATACCCTCGGCAGTGACAAGCCGGAATCCCTTTGCAAGGCCTACGCATCCCCATGAGGCCGCAGCAGCAGTGCTTCGCCTGGCTCCGCGCCGTCATTGCGGCGCGCCTGTCCGCGCGCTTGGGCTCTCCCGGCAAATCAAGAGCCTTCGCCTGGGCGTTGGCGTTGGCTGTCCTAGGCGCCGGGGTGAGCCCGCTCAGGGCCTACACCGTCTATGTCACGAACGAGAAGGACAACACGGTCAGCATCATCGATAGCAGCAAGCTCGAGGTGGTGAAGACCATCAAGGTCGGGCAACGCCCGCGCGGCATTACCCTTTCGAAGGACCAAAAGTGGCTGTTGATCTGTACCAGCGACGACAACACGGTGCAGGTTTGGGATACTGAGACGCTGACGTTCGTAAAGACCCTACCGTCGGGACCAGATCCGGAGCTCTTCATCCTGCATCCCAGCGGAAATCGGCTCTACATCGCCAACGAGGACGACAATATCATCACCGTCGTCGACGTCGCCGAAAGTACCGTCGTGGCCGAGATCCCCGTCGGCGTGGAACCGGAGGGGCTAGGCATCAGCCCGGACGGAGGCCTGCTGGTCGCCACCTCCGAGACCACCAACATGGCCCACTTCATCGACACCGCCACCCACGCGATCATCGACAACGTCCTGGTCGACAGCCGGCCGCGCGTGGCGGAGTTCACGCCCGACGGCTCGCAGGTGTGGGTCAGCGCCGAAATCGGCGGCAAGGTCAGCGTGATCGATCCCAAGTCGCGCAAGATCCTGGCCAAGATCGCCTTTGAGATTCCAGGCGTCAATGCGGACGCGATCCAGCCCGTGGGCGTGCGCATCAGCCGCAACGGCAAGCTGGCCTTCGTCGCCCTCGGCCCGGCCAACCGCGTCGCCGTCATCGATACCGCGACGTTCAAGGTCGAAAAGTACCTCCTCGTCGGCCAGCGGGTCTGGCAGCTTGCCTTTACGCCCGACGACAAGCTGTTGTTCACCACCAACGGGGCCTCCAACGACGTCTCGGTGATCGACGTTGAAAAGCTCCGCGTGCTGCGCTCAATCAGGGTTGGGCGCTATCCCTGGGGCGTGGTGGTGGCCGGGCATTGACGGCCGCCGTCCATCGCGGCCCGACGCCGCACAGGAGGAGACATGTCTCGTCGGCTCGGCGGCAGTCTCGTTGGCCCCGCGCTGGTGGCGCCGGCCGGGCCGAGATCTGGGCCTGCCATGTCGCTGAGATCGAGATGGAGCGGGAGGGAGAGGCGGAGATGACCGGAAAGGTTATCGTCACGTGAGGACGCCTGCTGTCGGCCCCCCGGCTGAGCCCGATGCCCTGCACATTCAAGGCCTAAGCCATCGCTTCGGGCAAAACCTAGCCCTCGACAACGTGTCGCTGGCGGTGCCGCGCGGGGCCTTTGTGGTGCTGCTGGGTCCGAACGGGGCGGGCAAGTCGACGCTGTTCGCCCTTGCCACCCGGCTCTACGACAATGTCAGTGGCGAAATTCGCATTCTGGGCCACGACGTCCGCCGTCAACCGATGGCGGCGCTTAAGAACCTGGGCGTGGTGTTCCAAAGCCGAAGCCTCGATAACGATCTCAGCCTGCAGCAGAACCTGATCTATCACGCCGCGCTGCACGGCATTCCCCGCCGCGAGGCCAGAGACCGCGCGGCGCGGGCCTTGGCCAAGGTCGGGCTCGCCGAACGCGCCGGCGAAAAAGTGCGCGCGCTGTCGGGCGGACAGACGCGCCGCGTGGAAATCGCGCGCGCTCTGCTGCACGAACCAACCTGCCTGTTGCTGGACGAGGCCACGGCGGGCCTCGACGTTGCCTCCCGCGAAAGCGTGCTGGCGATGGTGCGGGGCTTGGTGGCTGAGCGTGCCGTCGGGGCCTTGTGGGCCACCCACCTCGTGGACGAGGTCGACGAACAGGATGCCATCGTCCTGTTGCACAAGGGACGCGTGCTGTTTAGCGGCCGCGGGCCGGCTTTGCTCGAGCTGGCCCAGGCCGCAAGTTTGCGCGCCGCCTTTTTGCGCTTGGTGGGTAACGAGCGCGCAGGGGCCGTGTCATGAGCGTCGAAGTTGCACCGCGCCGCTTTGGCCTTGCCGGCTATACCACCTGCTTTGCGGGCATCGCCTGGCGCGAGGTGCTGCGCTTTTTGCATCAACGCGAGCGCTTCCTCTCCGCCCTGGTCAGGCCGCTGGTTTGGCTGTTCATCTTCGCCGCCGGCTTCCGACAGGTGCTCGGCGTGTCGATCATCCCGCCCTATCAAACCTACGTGCTCTACGAAGTCTTCGTGACGCCGGGCTTGGTTGGCATGATCCAACTGTTCAATGCCATGCAAACCTCCCTATCCATGGTCTACGACCGGGAGACCGGCGTGATGCGCACCTTGCTGCTCTCACCCTTTCCCCGCAGCTTTCTTTTGATTTCCAAGCTGGCGGGCGGTGTGGTCGTATCGCTGTTGCAGGTCTACGTATTTTTGCTGATCGCCTATTTCTGGGAGATCGAACTGCCGATCATCGGCTATTTCACCCTGCTGCCGGCGCTCCTCATTTGCGGCCTCATGCTGGGAGCGATCGCCCTTTTTATGTCGTCGGTGATCAAGCAGCTCGAGAACTTCGCCGGGGTCATGAATTTCGTGATCTTCCCGATGTTTTTCGCGTCCTCGGCGCTCTATCCCCTGTGGCGCATCAGAGAAGCAAATCCACTCCTCTATGAGATCTGCCGCGCCAATCCCTTCACGCACGCCGTCGAACTCATCCGCTTTGCCATGTATGGCCAGCTAGAACCGGTGGCGCTCGCCGTCGTGCTGGCATTCACGGCCGTGTTTTTGACTGCGGCCATCTACGCCTATAACCCATCCAAGGGAATGCTGGCCCGGCGGGGAGAAGCCGGTTGAGGAGCCGCATCATGCCCCACACCAAACTGATCCTAGCAGGCCTGATCCTCGTCGGCGTCGGCGCCCTCACGCTGGCGCCTAGCTTGGCCGCGGACGCCAGCAGCCCCGATTGGCCGTGCGTGCAGCGCAAGGTTTCCACCCTCACCTCGGCGCAATTCTGGGACGGACCGCAAGTCGAGGGCTTGTCGGGTTGGCAAGGCAATGAGCAGCTGAGCCAGCTGATCCCGGTGCTGTTGAGCCGCCGCAGCACGATCGAAGAGGCGGCCGCCGCGATCGCGGCCTTTGCGCAGGCCCAGCCGGAAGCAACGCGCGAGGAGGCTCTCAAGCAGCTGTTCGCCGGCGTGCTGGCCAGCGCCAATAGCGAGCGCAGCCTGGTGATGGCGGGTATCGAGCGCTTCCAGCAGCGTCAGCGGGGACGGGCGCACGAAATCGAACGCCAAGGCGCCGAGATCCATCAGCTCAAGGAACGCACCGCCCAGGACGAAGGCGCGCGCAACCAACTGAAGGTCGCCGAGGACAAGTACAACTGGGATGTGCGCGTGTTTACCGAGCGCCAGCAGTCCCTGCCGCTGGCGTGCGAGGTCCCGGTGCTGATCGAACAGCGGCTGTTTGAACTCGGGCGCGAGATCCGCTCGCACATGCGCGATTGAGGGCGCCATTGAGGGCGCGCTTAAGGGCGCAACTGAGGCGCGCTGGAGGTCCGCTTAGCGCCGCGGCGCCGTGATGAGATTGGACTGCTCGTCGAGCAACGGCACGCCGTACTGCAACAGCACCGCATCGATATCGCCCTGGTGCCTGGCGATGATGTCATTGAGCTGGTGCTTCCATTCGTCCTCGAGGTTGCGCACGCCGAAGGTGATGCGATAGGCCATGCGCGGTTCGCCCACTTCCTTTAGAAGTGGCACCAGGACCAGTTTTTCCCCGCCGCGCGCGGCAAAGTAGCCGCCGATCGGTCCCCACAACACGCCCGCATCGATGTCGCCCGAGCGAATATCGCCGATCATGCGTTCGCCGGGGGAATCGTAGCGTCGGTCCACCATCAAGGGATAGGGCTTGGCGTGCTGCATCAGGCCGAGCCGGATCATGCTGGCCGAAGGCGGCGTGCCGGCGATGATGCCGACATGCTTGTCGCGAAGGCGAGGATCGGCAAGGCTGTCGACGCCGTCGAGCCCCGCGCCGGCGCGATAGACGAGCGCATAGGTCGAGCGGTAGTAGGCATTGGTGTTGAGGACGAGGTCGTCGCCCTGGGCGTAGCCGAGGACCACGTCGCACCGCTTGGCAAACAGCGTATTGCGGATGAAGCCCGTGGCCTGCGGGAACCAGGCGTACTCGAGCGGGATCTTGAGGTCGCCGGCGACGATCTCGGCGATCTTGTTCTCGATGCCTTCGCCTTGTTCGTTCGAAAATGGCAAGTTGGCCGGGTCGGCGCAAACGCGCAAGGTCGTGCGGTTGACGAGGTCGACGCGCTGGGCTTGCGCTGCGCCCGCAGCAAGGCCGCCGGTTGCCAGCGCCAGCAGCACAGCCATGTGTCGCTTACTTGCCACCGAAGCAGGCCTTTTCCGTGGCGTCCGCCGCCGCCGGCTTCTCGACCCGCTTGGCAGGCCGACCGCGCGGCAGCACGCCGTCGGCGCGCGCTTTCAAATAAATGTAGATGTCGTCGACGTAGCACATGACGTTGGGATTATCCCCCAGCGCCGGCATCTTGCTTTGCTTGTCTGCGCGCACCACTTCGCGCCCGCTGGCGACCACCAGCATGAAATCGGCGTAGCTCATGGTCTTAAGGGATTCGATCAAGCCGGGGGCATAGGTCGAGCCCTCGCCATCGGGGCCGTGACAGACATGGCACTCGGAATGATAGCGGCGGAAGCCCGAAAAGGTGAACCAATCGACCGTGCCGTCGCTGGTAATCTGATAGGTCGGCGTCCCATCGGCCGTCTCCCATTTGCCGTCTTTTTCTCGTTTGTCGGTCTGGCCGGCCGTTTGCGATACCTTCAAGACGGCGAGAAGGGCAACGAAGATCAGCGCAAAGCGAATTGACTTCACAAGCAACCTCTGGGGTAGGTGAATCAAGACCGGCGGGGTGTCGCGAGAGGGGAGGCCGACCCTGGGGCGGCCTCCCGCTATGAGCCTGCTTTTAGGGCAGCGTAAAGACCGTCAGCGTGCCGCCGAGCGCGGTGTAGTCGCGCAGACCGGCATAGCCGCCGACCGCACCCAGCCCGTCGGTCGGATTGGTGAGGCCCGCCGCCAGGCCGATGCCCGCCCAGCCGCCAACGCCCGAAAGCACCGCGACATACTGCTTGCCGCCGTGGCTATAGGTCATCACGTTGCCGATGATGCCGGAGGGGGTCTTGAATTTGTACAGCTCCTTGCCGTCCTTCTCATCGACCGCCTTTAGGTAGCCTTCCAGCGTGCCGTAGAAGACGACGCCGCCTGCCGTGGCCAGCGCGCCGGACCAGACCGAGAACTGCTCGGGCTTGGACCAGGCGATCTTGCCTTGGCCGGCGTCCCAGGCAACGAAGTTGCCCATGCCGCCGTGGCTGCCGGGCGCCGGGAACATGGACAGCGTCGCCCCGACGTAGGGCTGACCGGCCGTGTAGGACACCCGGAACGGTTCGTAGTCCATGCAGACGTGGTTGGTCGGCACGTAGAACAGGTTGGTCCGCGGCGAGAAGGCTGCGGGTTGCTGATCCTTGCTGCCAAGCGCGGCCGGACAGACGCCCTTGGTGTTCTTGTCCTGGCCGGTCTGGAAGGTCGAGTACTGCTTGACGACCTGGGGACGGCCATACTGCGGACTGTTCTTGTCCATCACCACGCCGCTGGTCCAATTGACCGTAGGGTCATACTTTTCGGCCACGAGCAGCTCGCCCGTGACACGATCGAGCGTGTAGCCCAGACCGTTACGGTCGAAGTGCACGAGCGCCTTGCGCTTTTGACCCTTGACGTCGATGTCGGCGAGAATCATTTCGTTGATCCCGTCGAAGTCCCACTCATCGAAGGGCGTCATCTGGTAGGCCCAGCGCGCCGTCCCGGTGTCCGCGTCACGGGCGATGATCGACATCGTCCATTTCTGGTCGATGGGTTTGCCATCGGGTCCGGCGCGCTGCACCGGGTTCCAGGTGGAGGGGTTGGCGGTGCCGTAGAAGAACAGGTTGGTCTCCGGATCGTAGGAGTACCATCCCCAGGCGGAGCCACCGCCGATCTTCCACTGTTCGCCGTTCCAGGTCTTCAGCGAAGAATCCTTGCCGACCGGCTTGCCGAGCGACATCGTCTTTTCGGGGTCGAACAAGGTCTCCGAGTCCGGGCCCAGCGAATAGGCGCGCCACAGCTGCTTGCCGGTCTTGGCCTCGTAGGCCGTCACATGGCCCCGCACGCCGAACTCGGCACCGGAGATGCCGACGATGACCTTGTCCTTCACCGGCAGCACGGTCGCTGTGTTGGTTTCGCCCTTTTTGGGATCGCCGTTGACGACCTTCCATTTTTCCTTGCCCGTGGCCGCATCGAGCGCGACCAAGGTCGTGTCGGCCTGATGCAGGTAGATGGTCCCGTCACTATAGGCGACGCCACGGTAAACCGTATCGCAACACATGACCGGAATGACGGAGGGATCCTGCTTGGGCTCGTATTTCCAGATGATCTTGCCCTCGTTCTTCAGATCGAGAGCGTAGACGATGTTGGGAAAGGGCGTATGCACGTACATGACGTCGCCCACCACGAGGGGCGCGCCCTCGTGTCCACGCAGGACGCCAGTTGAGAACGTCCACGCCACTTTTAGGTTTTTGACGTTGTCGCGATTGATTTGTTCGAGTTTGCTATAGCGTTGGTTGGCGTAATCCCCGGTCTGGATCACCCATTGATTGGGATCTGCCGACCGATCGAGGACGTCCTTGCTTGCTTGAGCAGGCACCGCTAATGCGGCGGCCGCCCCCAGTAATACACCTACAAGTGTATGTCTGTGCATTGCGCCACTCCTTGAATTTTCATTCTTATAGAGCGGTAGCGATCGTCAGCACGTCCCAGCCAAGCCCCCCCAATTCCCTCGAACACAGGGCTTACGAACGGAACGCTCGTTCCCGCAAATAGGCGCGTTCCTGAAGGCGAGTGCTACCAAGCAAAATCCTACGCACACTCGCCTCATCCCGCAAGTCTCAAAAGCGCCCAGCCGCAGGCAGGCACGTCGAAGCCTTCGCGCTAGCGAGATCGCCGCGCGCGACGCCCTGTGGGCAGCACCCCCAGTGGGATCAAAAGCAGCGCAGCTCGGCTTCGACCTGGGCGCGCTTCAAGTCGTCGACTTTCGCCCGCAGCTGGGGCGTCGACAAAAACATTGACGCGTTCTTCCCAGCGCGCTGGCGCACGCGCATGATGGTTTCGGCCTCCTCGTACTTTTCGTAAGGCAACAGGGCGGCAATAGCATCAACCGAGCACGAGCAGCGTTCCAAGGCCTCGCGCGTTTGCCCATTGACCTGCATACAGCCAAACACGTAGTCGGCGCGGGCTACCGTCGGATAATCGTTGCCCGGAAGTTGTGCAGCGATCTGTGGGGTTTCGGCGGCGGCAACGGCGCGCCATGGCCCAAGAGCACCCAACAGCGCGACGATCGCCAGCCCTCGGCGTCCCATGCCAATCCTCCGAGTTTCCGCCGAACCAAAACCTAAGCCCGGCGCTGGCCCGGGCAGTCCCCTGGCCGACAGCGGTTGGTGGGTGGTCACGATAGACCCGCGGGGCAGGCCGGCGCAAATGCGCCGAAGCATCCCAACTAGGCGCCAAGGGCGCACTGGCCTATGTTGGCTGCACGTCAACTGGGTCGATCGGGTGGGGCCGATCCCAATCGATTGACACGAGACGGTCTTGGGCAGCGCATTTGGGCAGCGTTGTTGGGCCGTGCTCTTGGACCGTGCTCTTGGACCGTGCTCTTGGGCCCGGCAACCATGGCCGATCCTGGACTCGTGCGCGGCCGGTCCCATCTGAGAGGAGGACGTCGTGATCGCTATTCTTCTCACCGTCTGCCTTATCGGCGATCCAGGCACCTGTCGCGATTACAAAATTACCCTCACCCCCGGTGTCACGCTGACCCAGTGCCTGATGAACGCCCCGCCGCACATTGCCAGATGGAGCGAAGAGCACCCGGGCTGGCATATCGAGCGCTGGCAATGCGGCAACGCCAGCCGGAAAGACATCTAAAGGCCGGTGCGGCAGCAAGGTGGATCCATGCGCTTTAGCCGTCGAAGTCTGCCAATCTGGGTCGCGTTGCTGGCGGCCCTGACGCTCGGCCCCGCCGTCGCCCAAGATATGATCCGCTACCTGGACCTCAAGTCCGACGAGTTCACCAAAGCCGATTTGACCCGCACCGAGATCGAGGCCGCCCTCGCGGCGACCGGTGCAACGAGCCTGCTGGATCTTTCGGGAAAGCGCCTCAACGGCCTTGATCTGTCGGCGCTCGATCTCAGGCGCACCAAACTCCAGGCCGCTCGCCTCAACAACGCCAAGCTCGCCGGCAGCAATCTCGATGGCGTGGTGTTGGACCAGGCCTGGGCGCTTGCGGCCGATCTCACCGGGGCAACGCTGCGGGGGGCCAGCCTGTTCGCCACGCAGTTGCAGGGCGCACGCCTCGACCGGGCCGATTTTTCGCAGGCGCGAGTCGCCGCCGATCTCACGGGCGCGAGCCTGATTGAAGCCCGCTTCGACGGCGCGAACTTGTCGGCGGACATGCGCAACCAATCCATGGGGCTGATGCGGGGCATCTTGCGCTCGGCCAAACTGGATCGCGCCAGCTTTGCCGGTGCCAACCTGGCGCGCGTGGTGCTGGAGTTCGCCTCCTTGCGGGAAGCAAACCTGAAGGGGGCCAAGTTAACCGGGGCGGAACTCGCCGGCGCGGATTTTGCCGGCGCCGACGTCACCGACGCCGATTTTGAAAACGCGGATGTCACCTCCGCGCGGCTGCTTGGCCTCAAGGGACGCGCTGAGGCGCGCAATTTCGAGCGCATGCGCAATCGCGAGCGCGCCATCCTCGACTAGGCGTGCGGGGTACGCGACCGCCGTGGCCGGGCCCATCCCGCAACCCTGGTGCCAGTGTCCCAGCGCCAGCGGATGTCCCAGCCTTGCCAAGCGTCGATTGACAGCATTCGCGTGGTGGGCCCGGCGGCAACGAGGCATGTGCCAACTGGGAAACTGTCTTGCGGCACGCGCCTGGCTGGGGGTCCGGCAACTCGCGCTAGTCGCGGCATTTTCCTAGGCGCGAGAGATGCCTGCGCCGCGGCTGGCCACGCGGCCGCACAAGGCAAAAAGGCCGTCCACGTACGGTTGGCGCGGATCCCAGATCTCCGGGCCAAGACGATCGCTCCGGTCCGAAGGCTCCCGCGAATAAGTGCTGCCGATACCTGCGACAGCTTGACACCATGGCAAGGGGGCGCGAGCATCGCGCCGTGCTGTAACAGGAGGGCTCGACACTCCCGCCACCTGCAACAAAGGGAAGTCGAGTCGGAGGAGACACATCATGTCACCAGTGAGGCTACGTCCTTTCGCTGCGGCCATCGCCGGCTTTGGCCTGTTGGGTGCGCCATGCGCCGACGCCCAGGAGGTCAAGGCAGCCACCAAATGGGGCGATATGGCCCTCGTCACCCAGGACCTGCTCAATCGCGCGGCCGGCGACGGCAACAATTTCCTGCACACCAACGGCAACTACCACCAGACGCGGTACTACCCGAACCGACAGATCAATACCTCAAATGTCCACAAGCTGCGCCCGGCCTGGATGTTTCAGACCGAGGTGAGGGACACGTTCGAAACCTCCCCCATCGTCATCAACGGCATTATGTATTTCACGACGGCCTTTAATCATGCCTATGCCGTCGATGCGCGCACCGGCGAGCAGCTTTGGCACTTCAAACACAAGATGGGCCCGGTCACCGTCTACTGCTGCGGCCCCAACAATCGCGGCGTCGCCGTGGCCGGCGATCGGGTGTTCATGGCCACGCTCGATGCCAAGCTGCTCGCGCTCGACGCCAAGACCGGCCAGCTCGTCTGGGAAACCCAGATCGCCGATCCTGAGCTTGGCTATTCCGAAACCATGGCCCCCACGGTGGTCGGCGACAAGATCCTGATCGGCACCAACGGCGGCGAGTACGGCATCCGTGGCTTTGTCAAGGCCTACAACAGCAAGGACGGCAAGCTGATCTGGTCCTTCGACACCATCCCGGAGAAGTCCGTGGGTGTGTGGGCCACACACGACGCGACCGGCCGCGATATGAAGCGCGATATTAATAAGGAGAAGGCCGATCTCGCCAAGATCGGCGATCCTTACAAGACGCTCGGCGGTGGCGTTTGGCAAAATCCCGCGGTCGATCTCGAGACCAACCGCATCTACTTCGTGGTGGGCAATCCCTCGCCGGACCTCGACGGCGCCTTGCGCCCGGGCGACAACCTTTATACCGACAGCCTGGTAGCGCTCGATCTCAACACCGGCAACTACGTCTGCCACTTCCAGTACATCGCGCACGATGTGTGGGACCTCGACGCGGTCTCCCCCGTCGTGATCGCCACGGTGAAAAGCCAGAACGGTAGCCCGGTCAAGGGCCTGCTGCATGCCGGCAAGACCGGGCACATCTATGTGCATAATGCCAGCGACTGCACCCTGATCCGCTTCTCCGAAGCGATGGTGCCCCAGGAAAACATGTGGGTGCTGCCGACCAAGGAAGGCGCCAGAATGCTGCCGGGTGCCAACGGCGGGGTCGAATGGTCACCCATTGCCCTCGACCCGAGCAAGAGCCTGGCCTACGCCATCAACCTGCACCAGCCCATGACCTACCACGTGGAATTGACCCCCTATCCGAAGGGCAAGCTCTGGCTCGGCGGCGCCTTCAAGGTCATTCCCGCCGAGGAGCAGTGGGGCAACGTCACCGCGGTGGACTACGACACCGGCAAGATCAAATGGCAGGTGAAAACCCAGCAGCCGATGATCGGCGGCATTCTGGCGACCTCGGGCGGACTGGCCTTTGCCGGCGAGGGCAACGGCATGTTCAAGGCCTATGACTTGGAGACGGGCGCCGTGCTCTGGAAATTCCAGGCCGGGGCCGGCGTCAACGCCCCGCCGTCCTCCTATACCGTCGACGGCAAGCAGTACGTCGTCGTCGCGGCGGGCGGCAATACGCAGCTCGACTACAAGCGCGGCAATACGCTTATTGCCTTCTCGCTCGTCGACTGAAGGAAAACCGCGAACTTGACGAGGGGCGAGACGGCGCGCGATCGTCTCGCCCCTCCCTTTTGTCTCGCGTTTAACCCCCGCGCAATCGAGCAATGTCAACCGTCTTAACGCGCCTCTTTGCCCCCCTGTGCCGGGCGGTGCTCATGCTTGCCGGCAGCCAAATCGCCGCCGCACAGGAGCCAGCTCGGCTGCAGGAGCAGGTGCAGCTGTGTGCGGCCTGCCATGGCGAGAATGGCGTGCCGCTGGAAAAGACGACGCCGATCATCTGGGGCCAGACCTTGGGCTACCAGTACTTGCAACTGCGCGACTACAAAAATGGCGACCGCAAGAGCGACCAGATGACACCCGTGGTCGAGATGCTGGAAAAGACGCGACCTGTTGGCGCTGGCCGAATACTTTTCGAAAAAGCCGTGGCCGCGCAACGCCGCGCCGTCGGCGCCTCGGGAGGTGGCGGAACAGGCGGCACGGGCCAATACGGCGGTCGGCTGTACCGGTTGCCATCAAGGCCAATATCAAGGCGAGGGCACGCAGCCCCGGCTGGCCGGGCAGAACGAGGCCTATATGGCCAAGACCATGCTGGACATCCGCAGCGGCGAGCGGGCCAACAATCCCGGCATGACAACCCTGATGAAGGCCACCTCGCCCGACGATATTAACGCCCTGGCGCAATACCTGGCCGGGCTCGACGTCCGCTAGCTATCGTTGCGGCAGAACCGAGCGCACCGCCGGATCGGCGAGGTCAGCCGCGGTCTTGCCGTCCTTGTCCTTCAGGTCGGCCATTGCCCGGCGCGCCAACAGCAGCTTGATGATCTCGCCATGTCCGAGCTCCGCCGCCATCATCAGCGCGCTGCGCCCTCGGTCGTCGACGTCGTCGAGCCGCGCCCCGCGCGCCAGCAACAGCTCGGTGGTTTTGACCCCCTCGGTGTCGGGCACGTCGTTGGCGTGGCCGGCGGCCCACATCAAAGCCGTCAAGCCGTGGCCGTAACGGGCATTGACGTCGACGCCGGCCATCAGCAGGCGCTCGGCAATCCCGGTGAAGCCGCGCGCAACCGCATAGACGATCGCCGTTTTACCGGTGCTGTCGGCGGCGTTGGCATCGGCACCCTTTTCCAGCAGCAGATTGACGATACGCTCGCTGCCATTGAAGGCCGCCGCGGCGATAGGTGCGACCGCCGACCGCCCGGGCGAATTGACGTTGGCGCCGCGCTCGATCAGCAGCGCCACGGCTTTGGGCCGGTTGGCCTCGATGGCGAGGAAAAGCGGGGTTGCCCCCGAAAGATCGCGCAATTCAATGTCGGCGCCGTGCTCCAGCAGCAGTCTTGCCACGTCGGGCTCGGTGACCTTGACGGCATGATGCAGGGCCGTGTCGCCTTCCCGGCGCCGTGCCCGCACGGAGGCCCCGTCGTTGAGCAGCTCCGTCGTCAGCTCCAGGCAGCCCTTCTGTGCCGCTTGCGAAAGATAGATATTCAGCTGACGGTCGACGGCCGATTGCTTGGCGGCGGCATAGCCCTGCGCCAGCTCGCGGCACTCCATGTTCGCTTGCGCGGCGGTGCTGTGCGGGGCGCAAACCAAAAACAGCGCGGTGATCATGCCCAACACAAGTGGCGCTAGCCAAGCCAACATCGTCGTTTCCTATGCCCCTCTCCTCGACTAAATTCCACCGAGTTTGGCTTTGAGTCTAGAGTGCGCTGAGAATGTCCGCCGCACGCCATCGTGGGCCGAACTTGACCTGCAGCGCTGAGCTGCGGGCCCGCCGGGCCGTGCGCTCAATTGGCGCCGGCATCGGTCGCGGCGCCGGGCGGCTCATGCTTATCTCACTTGCGCTTCTTGCCCTGGCGCCGGCCCTGCCGCAACCGTTGCGTGCCAAGGCCAGCGGCAAGGTGTTCGTCTCAAATGAAAAGAGCAACACACTTACGATCCTCGACCAGACCGGCAAGATCCTACAAACGCTGGAGACCTGCGCCCGCCCCCGGGGCATGATATTCAATCCCGAGCACACGGCAATTTACGTCGGTTGCGGCGACGACAACACCATCGCGCTCTATGACATCGCCACGCTGCGCCTGGTTCGGCGCTATCGCAATATTGCCGCACCCGAGACCTTCGCTCTGCATCCCGACGGCCGCCATCTCTACATCTCCAGTGAAGATGATTCCGAAATGAGCGTGCTCGACGTCGAAACGGGGGAGATCGTTGCCCGCTACCCCACCGGCCCGGAGCCGGAAGGCGTGCAGATCAGCAAGGACGGTCGCTTGGCGTTCGTTGCCTCGGAAGTCGCCAATCTCGTGCATGTCGTCGATGTGCAGCAGCAAAAGCACATCAAGGACATCCCCGTCGGAACCCGGCCGCGCCGGTTTGCCCTCACCCCCGACAACAAGGAGCTGTGGGTATCGGCGGAGCTCTCCGGTCAGGTGGAGATCATCGACGTCGAGACGCTCGCCGCCAAAGGCAAGGTGGAGTTCCAGTTGCGCGCCATTCGCCGCGAACTTTTCACGCCGGTGGATCTCGTCATCACCAGCGACGGTGCCAAGGCCTACGTGGCGCTCGGACGTGCCAATCATGTGGCCGTGATCAATGTCCGAAGCCGCGAGGTGGTGGACTACATCGTGGTCGGCAAGCGCGCCTGGGGCCTGCGGCTCAATGCCGATGAGACGCGCCTGTGGGTCGCCAACGGCCTTTCCGATGACGTTTCGATCGTCGACACGCGCACCAACAAGGTGTTGGTATCGGTGCCCGTGGGCCAGGTTCCCTACGGGATCTTGATCGATGACCGCTAGCCGGGTCTGGTTGCTGAGGCTGGCTTGCGGGATCCTGCTTGCCGCACTCTCAACGCTCATGGCCCGCGCCCAGGAACAGCCCCTGCGCGAACTTGTGATCGCCTTCGTCGAGCGCAGCGGCGATGCGCGCTATCAGACGGCAACGGGCTATGCCGGGCTCTACCGGCCGGAGCATGCTTCGCCCTTCGCGGCGGCCGAGTTGGCGGTAAAGGACGGCACCGCCGGCGCGCGCGCGCGGGGCCTGAGGCTGAGCCTCGTGCGCAAGTCCTTGGCGGAGACGGAGGATGCCGTAAGCGCGCTCAGCGCCTTTGTACAATCGCAGGCTCCGACGGCCGCCGTCCTCGATCTGCCGGCCGATGATCTGCTGCGGCTCGCCAAGAGCCTGGCCGACCAGCCCCTGGTGCTTTTCAATCCGCGCCATCGCGACGATCGGCTGCGGCCCCTGACCTGCCGCACTCGGCTGCTGCACACGCTGCCGAGCTGGTCGATGCTGCATGATGGTTTGGCGCAGCGTTTGCTCGAGTTGGACTGGCGGCGCATCTTCGTCCTGCGGGGACCGCAGGACGAAGACAAGGCCTTGGCCGCATCGTTTCTGGCCTCGGCCCGGAAATTTGGCCTGCGCATCGTCGAGCTGCGGGATTTCGTGGCCGGCAACGACCCAAGGAAACGCGACCAGATCAACATCAAACTGCTGACCGGCGGCATCGACTATGATGCGCTGTTCGTGGCCGATGCGCTCGGGGATTTTGCGCGCACCGTGCCCTTCAACACCGCCAAGCCGCGCCCTGTGGTCGGCAGCGCCGGCCTCGAAGCCTCGGCGTGGCATCCCTATTGGGAGCGGCATGGGGCGCCGCAGCTCAACCGCCGGTTCTTCCGCCTGGTCGGGCGACGTATGAGCGATGAGGATTGGGCGACCTGGATCGCGGTGCGCGCCACGCTCGATGCCGCCGCCAGCGCTCACGAGACCGCCGCCGGCGCCGTCTATCAGGCGTTGCTTGCACCCGATCTGAAAATCGAACTCTACAAAGGCTCACCCGGATCGTTCCGCAGCTGGAGCCATCAGCTGCGTCAGCCCATCCTGCTCGCCACGCACGATGCGGTGGTCGCGGTCGCCCCCGTCGAAGGCGCTTTGCATCAAAAGAACAACCTGGACACGCTTGGCGTTGACGAACCGGAATTCCGCTGCGATGAGCAATAGCAATCAGGGGCCAAGCGCCGCTGGCGGGGTGGCGAAAGCATCATGCATCGAAGCTCGTCGTCCTTGGTTGCCTCCTGGGCTGCCTCCTGGGCGCGCTCCGGCGAGGACCGGCGTGGGCTGAGGGCTATCTCGCGACCGACTTGCAGAAGCTACCCGAGCTCGTGTTCGGCGTCGATCAAACCGGCTTCGCGGTCTCCACGCCCAGCTATCGCCCGACGACGGGAAAGACCTATCAGCTGACGATCGTTTCCGCCGGCAAGCGCGAAGATGCCATTCACGCCGAGGAGTTCTTCAACTTCATAAAATGCGTAAGGTCGAGGTCGGCGACGTCGAGATCAAGGCCACCGGCCTCTACGAGATCGAGAGGGAACGCGAGGGCAAGGCAACGCTCTTCTTCGTCCCCATCAAGCCCGGCAAATAGCGCATCTCTGCCAAGGGCTGGATGGCAAGGGCGCGGTGTCCCCTATCGAAGTCAAAGAGTTCTGCTGTGAGTAAGTCTGATGTGAGCCGCGGCCGGATCGAGCTTGCATGTGCCACAGTTGCGTGCCCACACTTTTGAGCCACAATGGCCACGATGGCGTACGCACGGCACATGCCCGCTATGGCGGAGCCGGATCTAGGCCGCGCGCAAGCGAACCTCGAGCCGCGAAAGGCAGCGCAAGGTGTTGTTCAGCTTGCGCTGTGGCTCGCACAAAAGCTCAAAGGCCTGCACGCGCTCCGCCAGGACTTCAAACAGGACCTCGGCCTCGAGGCGGGCAACGAGTTGACCCACACACACGTGGATCCCCGAACCTAGCGCCACGTGCCCCATGGGTTTGCGGGTGACGTCGAATTTTTCCGGCTCCGGCCACTTGCGCGGATCGCGATTGGCCGCGCCGAGAAACAGTAACACCTTCGCCCCTTCCGGGACCGCCACGCCGGCGACCTCGAGGGCGCGCGTGGTGGTACGGAAAAAGGTTTGCACCGGCGAGTCCCAGCGCAAAACCTCATCAAAGGCCGGTTTGAGCAGCGAACGGTCGGCGCGCAGGCGTTGCCATTGGTCGGGGAAGGTTGCAAATGCCAAAATCGCATTGGCAAAACCGTTCACCGTCGTATCGAGCCCTGCCGTCAACAACGAGCGCACCAGGATCGGCGCCTCTTCGGCGGTTATTTCACCGGCATCGTGCGCGGCCCAGATATCGGCAGCAAATCCTTGCTCGGCGCAGGCACCGCGCGCGCATTGAGCGTGGATCCAGGCCAGCACCGGCGCGGCGGCCGCGGTGGACGAATGGAAGATTGCGTTGCGCGGTCCAAACGAGTTGAACACCATGCTCGAATAGGGCAAGAGATTGTGGCGACCCTTGCTCCTGAGCCCCACGGCGTCGGGGAACACCTCGAGCGGAAACGCCTCGGCCAGGTCGCGTACCGCCTCGATCTGACCCTGCTCGAGAAGTCGATCGACCAGAAGGGTTGCCTTTGCCTTGAAGTCTTCGCGCAAGCGGCGCATCGCCGTGGGCGACATGACCCTTTGCAGCACCCTGCGCGTGCGGTCGTGCAATGGCGGATCGGTCTCGAGCACGATGCTCTTCGGTCGCCATGGCACCTCCTTGGCGAAATCCTGCAGGCCGACGCCGCGCGCCGACGAATAGGTTCGCCAATCGTTGAGGGCGGCAAAGACCTCCTGGTACCGCGCCATCGCATAAATGCCATAGGGTGCCAGATAGACAACGGGACCGGCCTCACGCATGCGCGCATGGTCGCGATAAGGCTCGGCAAGGAAATCCGCCGAAAACGGATCAATAGCGAGGCTGGGAGCCGCGGTGTGGGTGGTCGAGCCTTGGGCCATGGGCCAAAATCCACGCTAGGAGACAACGGGTGCGCCCAGCGCACCCTCGGGGCGCAGGCTAGCAGCCGCGCGCCGACCGATCCACGCTCTAGGCGGCCTGATCCTTCTGGCCGGCCGCGACCATCACGGTGACCCGGGGGCTAAGGTCTTTGCGAGGTCTCGCGCGGGAACGAAGACCATCTGGTTGTGGCAGGCAGGCCCGCTTCAATCCTGCGATCGTTTGCTCGCGGGATTGCCTTCGACGGCCCGCTTTTCCCGTTGGCGCAGGGCCTGAAATTGGCGCGCAATCTGCTCGATCTCCTCGTCCGAGCAGTTCTCCAGATCGATCAGCTTGTTGCGCGCCGGCTTGAGGCTGCGCAGCAGTTCGTCGAGCTTGAGGTGAAGCGCGCGCGCGTCACGGTTTTGTGTGTTCTGCACCAGGAACACCATGAGAAACGTGACGATGGTGGTGCCCGTATTGACGATCAGCTGCCAGGTATCCGAGTAGCCAAAAAAGGGTCCCAGCGCCGCCCACAGGAGAATAATGCCGCAGGCCGTGGCGAAGGCGCCCGATTTGCCCAGCAGCGCGGAGGCGTGCTGCGCGATCTTTGAGAACGTCCATTTCTCCGGCTGGGCTGGCTCCGCCGGCATCTTGGCGCCCTTGTGCCCTGCTGGTACGGGCTGCCCGGACGCCGGTCCGCGAGCAAGGGCCGCCCCCTCGCGGGCGGCCTCTTCGCGCGCAAACCGGCAATCGTCAGGCCGCGCTACCATTGTCAGCTGGTCACGGGCGGGACGTTGAAGCTGTCGGCGAACACCCAGGCCAGGATCAGGAGAATGACGAACACATGCGCGGTGAAAATCACGACGCCCTTCACAAACCCGCGATAGGTCCGCTCGTGTTCGGCCCAAGTCTCCTCGGCGGTGGGCGGCGCATCAACGTTTACCATGTCGGGGTCCTATTGCCGCACCTCGAGCCGCTCGTGGTCCGCGCGGGTCCGCCTCTGGGCCGCGGGCACATGACCTACGCCGGCCCCCGAGACTTGCCAGATTTGCAAGATTTGCGAAATAAAAGCTCATCACGAACAAAAAACGCCCAGGGTCGCCCCCTGTTCCCGCCAGCACGGCGCGCGCCGCGGGGTCAGCCGGCCGCGCCGCTTGGTCCTGGTTTCGGGGAGCCCATCCGGCAAAAACGTGCTCCCGGTCGTCCTCGCTCCTTCTTGTCTCTCCCTCAATTTTGCCCGCGCCCCCTGCGCCCCCCGTTGTCGAACGCGTCAGGGGCATCCATGTTTTGCCAGATGAGCCAACGTCAAATCGAGAAGCTTCCCGTCAGGCCAGGCGAGCGCATCGCGGATAACATCATCCACGTCACCGGGCTTGCGGCCGGGCTTAGCGCGGTCGTCGCCATGATGGTGGTGGCCTTCCTCTCCCTGCCTGCTGGCTCGACGGCAAGCTTGGCGATTTACGGGGTGGGCCTGCTCACCATGCTCGGCTGCTCTGCCGCCTATCACATGACCCCGGTCACAGCCTGGAAGGGCCTTCTCCAACGCTTGGATCATGCCGCGATTTTCCTCAAAATCGCCGGCACCTACACGCCGTTCGGCGCCATAAAGATCGGCGGCACCGCAGGTCTTGCCCTATTGGGCACAGTCTGGTCGGTCGCATTACTGGGTTCCGGTGCGAAAATCCTGCTTGCCTCGACGTGGGATCGTTTCGCCATCCTGCTTTACTTGGCCCTCGGCTGGTGCGGCATTCTCATGTTCCAGGATCTGGCCGTCTCGGTGACGCCCCCTACGCTTATCCTGCTTGGAGTTGGCGGCGTGCTCTACACCGTTGGGGTCATCTTTCATCTGTGGCGCTCCTTGCCCTATCAGAATGCCGTCTGGCACGCGTTTGTGCTGGCAGGCACCGGCTGTCATTTCGGGGCCGTTACCAGCGCAGTCTTTGCCTGATCCGAGAGTGAAATCTCATTCGCTTGCGGACTTGACGCGTCCTTGCGCCGTCAATCTCAATCCATGCCAACGTCACGTCAGCGGCGGTCCCACGTCGGCGCCGCTTTGCTTGGCGACAACGCCTGGACGATAGCGCAGAGGGGCCAGCAAAGCTTGGCTAAAGCCTCCGCGCACCTTTGCTGACGCAGGTCCGTGAGAGGGCGCCCAACTCAGGTGGCTCTCAGCTCGGCATAGGAGACCATCACGTGCTCCTTATAGGGCTCGCGTGACGTTCAGTCGGCCGTAATAGCGTTCGATCGCCGGATGGGTCGGGCGCTCAATTCTTAAGTCGAAGTAGCGGTAAAGGATGTGGCCGAATTGGATATCCGCCAGCGTCAACGCATCGCCACAGAGAAACTGCCGCGAGGCGAGGCGCGTCTCCGCAATGTCGAGAATTTTGCCCAAGCGAGCGATCGCCCGACGCACGCGCGACCAGTCCACGTCGCTTCTGCGCGTGCGCACGACGCGCCAGAAGATGGGCACCGTGAACGACAAGGTGACGTTGATTTTCGCCCACTCGGCCCACATGTCGACCTCGGCGCGTGCGAGGGGCTCCGACGGCCAGAATGAGGCTTTGGCGTAGCGGCTACACAGATAACGCAGGATGGCACCCAACTCCCACAGTGGCGGACCATCGCCGTCTCGCAGGACGGGGATCGTGCCGTTGGGGTTCATGGCCAGAAACGCCGGCGCGTCGTTGCCGCCGTAGAGATGGCCGACGTCGTGGCGCCGATACACCAGCTCAAGCTCGCCGATGCACCACATCACCGCCTGGACGTTTGACGAACTCTTGCGGCCCCATACGGTCAACATAACGGTCTCCGCCTCCAGCAGCTCGTGCCGCAAGTACTCTTGGGATCGGTGCCTTGCACGCGAAACGCCCATTGATCAGATTTGAGTGCCGTGTTGTCTTGCCGCCTGCCGGCCGTCAGGCCTGCGTCCTGCCGACGCTGATCGACGCGACCGTCTGCGCGCCGAAGCGTAAGGGGTAATCCATGGCTGACCTCAACGTCCGCACGATGCGGCCCGATGAAATCGCCATCGCCGTCGACTGGGCGGCGGGAGAAGGCTGGAACCCCGGCCTTGCCGATGCGGCCTGCTTTGCCACGGTCGACGCCGACGGCTTTTTCATCGGCGAACTCGATGGCGCCCCGGCGGCCATGGTCTCCTGCGTCAACTACGATGCCAGCTTCGCCTTCCTCGGCTTCTACATGGTGCGAGCGGACCTGCGCGGTCGCGGCTACGGTCTACGCCTATGGAAGAGGGCCGTCGCGCACGCCGGCGATCGCGTGATCGGCCTCGACGGCGTAGTGGCCCAGCAGCCCAACTACCAGAAGTCGGGGTTTGCGCTGGCCTATGCCAACGTCCGCTACGGCGGCGTCCTCGCCGCACCCGACGCGCCGGCGGCGGCGACCACGGCGTTGGCCGAGGTGCCGCTGGCGGTGGTGGCCGCGTCCGACCGCACGGTATTTCCGGCCCCGCGCGCAGCCTTCCTGCGCGCCTGGATCGACGCCCCCGGACATATCGGTCGCGCACTCCTGCGCCATGGTCGCCTTGCGGCCTGGGGTGTCAGTCGTCCTTGCCGCGCCGGCCACAAGATTGGCCCGCTGATCGCCGACGATCGCGCCGCCGCTGAAACGGTGCTGGCGGCGTTGCTGACGGGCCGGGGCGGTGGCGAGATCTTCCTCGACGTCCCCAGCATCAACCGCGACGCGGTGGCGTTGGCCCAGAACTTGGGGCTCGCGCCGGTGTTCGAAACAGCGCGCATGTATACTGGCGCGATCGCCCCGTTGCGGCTCGAACGGGTCTTTGGCGTCACCACCTTCGAGCTTGGCTAGCGTCCGCAAAAGGGCGGGCTGCGGGCGATACCATGCCCTTTGCCGCGTTGGGACGGTGGTCGCGCGAGCGCGACGTGGTCGTGCGACGAACTGCCGGTCGACCTAGCGTTCCTGCTCTGCCCGCGGCAGCAGGAACGTCAGTAAGCCCAAGGCCGGCAGCCCGGCACAAAGCTTGAATACCGCGACGATGCCAATCTGGTCGGCAAGCAGGCCAAGAGCAGCCGCCGACAACCCACCCAGCCCGAACGCCAGGCCGTAGAACAGTCCGCCGACCAGCCCGACCCGATGCGGCACCAGATCGATCGCGTAGATGAGGATGGACGAGAAGGCGCTTGCCATGATCACGCTGATGAGGACACTGAGCACGCCGGTCCAGAACAGGTTGGCAAAGGGCAGCAAAAGCGCAAAGGGCAGCGTCCCCAGAATGGAAATCCAAATCACGCGGTGGCGACCAAACCGATCGCCGATCATGCCCCCGACGATGACGCCAAACGCCCCAACCACCAGATACAAAAACAGCATGATCTGCGAGACCTGCACCGACACCGCGAACCGCTCGATCAGGTAAAACGTGTAGTAGGACGTGAACGCGGCGGTGTAGGCATGTTTTGAGAGGAGGAGAACGATCAGGATGGTCATTGCCAGCAAGACGCGTCCGCGCGGCACGATGGGTTCGCTTGTTGCCGTCGGACGCGCTTTTGTGGCGGCGACCTGGGAGCTGCGCATTTCGGAGTAGCGCGCGCCGATCCAGGCCATCAGCAGCATCGCCGCCAGCGCCACCACCGAGACCCAGGCGATACTCGTCTGCCCGCGCGGCACAACGATCATCGCCGCCAACAGCGGCCCGATCGCATATCCCGCGTGCCCGCCGATCTGGAAAATGCCCTGGGCAAAGCCCTGTTGACCGGCGGCTGCGTGGCGCGCCATACGCGTGGCCTCGGGGTGGAATACCGCCGAACCGAGCCCGATCAGGCCCGCCGACACCAGCACCATGGCGTAGTTACCCGCCGACGCCAGCCCAACCAGTCCAGAAAGCGTCGCCGCCATGCCCGCCACCATCGCGTAGGGCCATGGCTTGTGGTCCGTGACAAAGCCTAACAACGGCTGCAGCAGCGAGGAGGTCACCTGGAAGGCGAGGGTAATCAGCCCGACCTGCGCGAAGTCCAACCGGTACGCCTCCTTGAGAAGCGGGTACATCGCCGGGATCATGGACGAAATCAGGTCGTTGAGGAGGTGCGCCCCACTCAGCGCCAAAGAATCGGCAGCAGCGGGCGGTGCGTTGCACTGGCGAGCATGGTCATGGCTGGACCCTTGGACCACCGCGGCGGTGGTCACGTCAACCTCCCGCGGGTGCATAACTCACCTCGGTCCGCTGCATCGCCCGTGCAGCAAGGAATTGTGAAGGCCGCGAAACGCAATCGCGCCGCCCCGCGGGGAGGGGGTCGCGAGCGCGCACCAAGCCTAATCCGGCAATCGGGGATGCGCGCCTTCCCACCTCGATTGCCGGAACCGCCATTATTTATCGTGTTGAGTGAAGCCTACGCGGTGAAGATCGCTCGTGACTGGAACGTGCCCGCCAGTGGCAAGGGATACGTCACGCGTTTCCTCGTCGCCAAGACATTCCTGGATCGTTATCGGCTCCGAGAGGCGGGGGGCAAAGATCATCGGGAGTGCAAGGTGACCTTCTTCTTGATGCCGGCAGCGGCCACTGTGTCGTGGAACGTCGAGCGAGTGACCGCTCGCGCGATCGGAGCGTAATATGCGATTTGTGAATGCTTATGGGTGACGCTCTCAGTCCCTTGCGTCGCGTCTCGCCTGGCCAACCTTGGTTGCCTTTATGACGCTGCCGATCTTGCTGCGCGGAACAGCGGTACGCCTGCGCATGATCACCTGCGGCTGCATGCCTTCGCGTGCGGTCTTGCGGGCTGCAGGATATTCGATGAACTTCTCGGACCTAGCCAAAGCAAATGCCCTGTGAGCGGCATCCACGTGTGCCGTGCGCGCTTCGAACTTGCGCAAGCGATTAATTTCCTTGTTGACCCGCTTGAGAGCGTTGGCAAAGACCTGCTTCCGTCTCAGCGGCTGTTCAGCGCTGCCCGGAAAGCTCTTTCCGCGCCTTTCAGCCTTGCCTCGTATCTCCCGTTGCTTTTGTCTCGCCAGCGTCCGCGTCTTGCTGCGCTGCTCCCGCAATCGCACCCGCAGCGCACGCAGCTCATGGCCATCGAGCGCGTAGATTGCAGGATGATGCGTACCAAGAACCATCTCGAGCTCCCCCTGGGTAAGCACACTGCGTTCAGACTTGCAGGGTATCGACATTTGACAGCCTCCAATCCAGATCGCATATCGGTGTCGACCAGGGCCAAAGCGCTAATACCGGTCTGAATGGCCATGGGAGTAGTCGGCGAGCAATCGTATTCGGCCGTCACCTGATTCCCCATCAGAACAAACCCTGACCCGTCCGCACAAAAAAGCGTACTGAATGGTGCCAGTGCGGAAGTTTCTTCCAGCGAAGCAGCTTTCGGATGTTCACGTTCCGGTGTGGGTCAGGTGCGGGAAATCACGCCACGCGAGAGCATCTCGGCTCGTCGTCGGTAAGCAGTCTCTGAATGTCGCCCAGTAGCTATCTCGCCTAGGGCGCATCGGTCAGGTTGCGGGCAATCGCCATCGCGGAGTATAGGGCAAGGAAAGCGGCCCGGTTTCCGGGGCCAGGCGTGCACTCGATGCACCGGATTTTCTTTGCGCTGCTCGCCCGTCGGTTCCGCGTCTACTCCGCAATCGAGCATGAGAGGGCCGCCAGCGCCGCCGCAACGGTCGACGGGAACGCCTAGGTCGTGAAAGAGGGATTATCGCGACCAAGCAAAGCCATCGAGCCGCAGGCAGTCTGAAATACCTCCGATAGTCGCCCCGACCAGATTAAATCGGCCATTCCCGTTCAGTGCCAAGAGACACGTACCCGGGCCGTGATACGGTTGCCCGTGCCGCCGCCAAGGAGGGCATTTGCATGGAGAACTCTTTCCGCGAAGCGGAGCTTGCGGGCTGGTCAACTCACCCCGCGAGCTACGATTAGCATCTGGCTCCCATCACTAATCAAGTCATCGCTCCCATACTCGAAGCCCTGAGGCCGTTGGCTGGAAAAAAGGTATTGGACGTCTGTTGCGGACCTGGCCATCTCGCGGCAGCAATGGCCGGCGAAGGTGCTACGGTTCAAGGCGTCGATTTTGCGGCAAGCATGGTAGCCAAAGCGCGACAGAACTATCCCCATGTCGAGTTCTGCCAGGGTGATGCGGAAGCATTGGCGGCAGCGAACAGGGCCTTCGATCACGTCGTCTGCGCCTTTGGGGTGATGCACATCAGTCGCCCAGAAAAAGCGATCGCTGAAGCATTTCGCGTGCTCCAGCCCCAAGGTCACTACGTGTTGACACAGTGGGCACTGGATGATGAGCTGCTGAAGATCGCCACATCGGCAATAGCGGACCACGGAGCGCCGGTCGACAATCTACCCGACGCGCCCGCGCCTCTGCGGTTTAGCGATCCAGCCGAATGTCTTCGGGTGCTCCAAATTGCTGGCTTTGGCGACGTGCGCGCAGAGCGTATCGAGACGGCGTGGACCGCCGAGCGGCCGGAAGCGCTACTCGAATTGATCTATGGGGGAGCTGTACGCATTGCGATGGTGCTCGAGGCACAAGAGCCGGTACGCCGCGCCCGAATTCACGCTGCGATCATCAGTGCCGCAATCGCGCGCACTAGCGACGGCGTTGTTACTATCGAAAGGCCGGTCGTGATGGCGCGAGGTGCAAAACCCCAAAGCGGATGAAGTCGGAGAAGGGTAAACTTCCTCCGATCTGCCAAGGCACTTGGCGGTCAATGTAACACCATTCCCTGACGTGGCGGCGTACGGTTATGGCTCATGGGCGCGCCCGGGTCTTACTCTGGTACCGTTTTCCGGATCCGCCGAACTCCGAGGGGAAGTCGTTGAACTTTGTCAGGCCATCCTTCATAGGCAGCACCATCTCCCCGTAGTTGACGTGAACGCCCGGCGCGAACTTCAGTGATGGGATCGTCGCCGCGAACACATCGACCATCTTCAGCGGCGGATGATTGGCCATCAGGTGGCCGCCGCATTTCTTGCAATACTGGCGTTCGCTCATGGGCGTCTTGGCGAACGTGGCGACGTGCTCCATGCCAGCCGTGACCTTCACGTCCTCCGGTTTCCAGAGGGAGAAGGCATTGACCGGCCCGCCCGACCAGGAACGGCATGAGCGACAGTGGCAATAGCCCATGGCCTGCGGCTCTCCTGTGACTTCGATTTTGACTGCACCACAAAAACATTCGCCTTGATGGGTCGCCATGAGCTGCAGCTCTGTGCAGACGCTGGCCCCAATGTTCCTGCGCGTCTCAGCGTCGGCGGCTGCGATTCTGGATGCGACCGGTGTTGCGGCTAAATGGTCCAGTGCAAAAATATCGAGGCGAGGGAGGCGGACATTCAGCTGCCTGACGCCCACGTGTACCGCAGTAAAGCCAGCTTCCAATGCAAGACGCTGCAGTTCCTCTTTGCCGGGTGCTCGACGGGATGCACAAAACTGGAGAGCAACCTCGTGGCCTAGGTATCGAGTGAGGGCATCACCGACCGCGCCGTTATAGACCCCGACGCTATTCCATACGCTGAGCGCGAGTTGTCCGCCACCAGCGAGGACACGGCGCATCTCCCGCAGCGCGAGCGCCTTATCGGGGAAGAACTGAAGGCCTTGCTGGCACAGCACGATCGCAACGGTGGCATCGTCCAATGGTAAATCGAGCGCGCTCCCCTCAAGCCATTCGATTCGCACGCCATGTGATATCGGTCGTGACTGTGCGACAGCAATCATCGCCGGGTTGAGATCGAGACCAATGACGTGGCCGGCGGGACCGACCCGCTCTGCAGCAACGCGGGTTACGACGCCAGTGCCGCAGGCGATATCCAACACTCGTTCGCCCATAGCGACGCGAGCCGCATCTACAAGCAATGGCGCCCACGGCCCCAAGATGTAGCGGGCGACGTAGCGATCGTATCGTTCGGCCGCGGTGGTGCTGAGGTGCCATGCTTCGTGCTGGTCCATCTCAAGTCCCGTTTCTGGGCGAGATCGCAATGTCGCCAGACGTCCAACCGACCGCTCGCGGTCAATATGGACTACTTGGTCGTCTCGTCTGTTGACTTAAGAACAGACGCCCAGCGAGCGACCTCGCTCGTTACTAGCTCCTGCAGTGCCGCGGGTGTGCGCTCGACTTTCTCCGGGATACGCGCGCCGAGCTCGATGAGACGCTTGCGTGTGCCCGCATCATCGAGCGCCCTGTCCAGTGCTGCATTCAGCGTTGTCTGGATATCTTTCGGTAGATTCCGCGGGCCGAAGAGCGCATTCCATGTCATCGGCTGGAACTGAGGTAGCCCCGCCTCTTTGGTCGTGGGTACGTCCTTGATCACTTCGGCGCGGTCTGGACCGGTGACCGCGAGTGCTTTGACCGTGCCAGCTTGCACTTGCGAAGCAACGGCGACGAGGATCGTGCAACCAAAATCAACTTGGCCGGCGACGAGATCGTTGATCGCGGGCGCCCCGCCGCGATAAGCGACGCGCGCTGTCTTCGTGCCCATGAGGTGCTGTAGCAGCGTGCAGGCGGTATGCGTTTCCGACCCAACGCCCGCGTGGGCTTCGTTCACTTTTTCTTGGTTTCTCCGTACATACTCGACGAACTCCGTCAGCGTGCTGCCTGGGAAATCTCTCCTCGTCACGATCACGAATGGCATTGCGGCTGTTAGTCCGATCGGACTGAAATCCTTCACCGGATCATACTTGAGATTGGGGTACTGGCTCGGTGCCGCGCCGTGCGTTCCCATGGTACCGGCGATCAGAGTGTAACCGTCCGGAACGGCCTGTGCCGCGCGCCTGCTTGCCGTGGTCCCGCCGGCGCCAGTGTCGTTTTCAATGATGATTGATTGACCAAGCGTCTTAGCCATGTGCTCACCGACAAGGCGCGCGATAATATCTGTCGTGCCCCCAGCTGCGAACGGCACGATCAATACGATATTGCGCTCCGGGAACGCGGCAACCGCCGGCGGCGTACCAATCGATACAGCTGCGATGAGTGAGACGACGCTGACCGCCAATGGTCTGGGGAAGAATGTCTTCAGCCTCAGAACGCTACACCACATGACGCAATCCCTTGTGCTCGACCGCTGCGCCTGAAGGTACCGAACGCAGCCAGTTCATTTCCCAGTCCACCCAAGCTTGCGCGATATTCGCTGCGCCGTTTGCGTGACGGCCTGGATTTGATGTCGCGGTGGCGACGCAGGAATGTATTGGATGGAGCCGCCAATGGAGATTGCACCCGCATATTCGCCGACGTGATTGAAGATCGGCGCTGCCACGCCGTTGACGCCCGGCAATGTCTCATTGGCAGCGGTAGCCCAGCCACGCGACCTGACCTGCGCCACTGCGCGCTCAAGGGCACTCGGCGAGCGGATCGTGTGTGACGTCAAGGCTTTCAGTCCCCTTGCCAGGCATTGCTCCATGAGACCTGTAGGACCGAAGGCCAGCGCAACTTTGCCGTGCGCGCTCGCGTGGAATTCAAGCTCCGTTCCCGGCTGAGTACCGAAGTTCACGGTTGCAGGACCCTGCACGACCTCGAGAATAACCACCGTGTTCTCAGCCACCGCCGACAACGTAGCGGGCTGCCCGGTTTCGTCGCGCAGGCGCGTCAGCTCCGGGCGGGCCACTGGAAGAACGCCGAAGCGCTCTCGGAGGCGCTCACCGAGAATGAACAGCTTAATGCCGGCAGCGTACCGCTTGGCCGAGTCTTGATGCACGAAGCCGTGCCGCGCGAGCGTGCGCAGGTGGCGATAAACGGTCGCTTTTGACGAACCAAATTCGCGCGCGAGTTCCGACACGCCGATCGGGTCTCCCGAACTTGCCAATTGTTCGAGCAACCGCAACGCGAGGTCGAGCGTCTCAGTCGACGCGGCTCCCTCGGGGACCGTTCGCCGCCTTGCAGATCTCTCCGCGATTTTCAGACTGTGTTTCATTATTCGAAACAATGTTTTGACAACGATAGCCGACGCTATCGCGCCGTGTCAACGGCCACAAGAGCGTTTCGGAAAGAGGGGCAACTGCAGTTCAATCATGCAGCGAAGACGTTTCGGAACGAGACCAGCGCTACGAGGCACGCGGGTGATGGGCTCGTCTATGACGATCGACGCAGGAAATGTGGCCCGCAGGCACTACGGTGAATTTGGGTCAGTCGCGTCGTGCGGCAATCGTCTGAGGGAAGGTGTCACCGGGAAGCAGACGGAGAGTCAGCGCGATTGCCGTCCGCCGAGCCGGGGAGATCGAAATCTTACCAGCCACCCGTCGTGATGACGCGATACCCCAACAAGCGGACGTGGTTGGCGACGGCCAACCTTCGCCGATCGCGGATTGGTCGAGGACCGCGGCGGCGCTAGCCAACAAGCTCGCCCGCATCGCCTGGAGCGTATCGCGGCAACACCGGATACATATCAGCGACTTCCGAAGCCCTCATTGCGACACGCAACCGGTCCATACATCATGTATATCTACGCCGAATTACCAATTGAACCCGGCGAATGGTCGTGACAACAACCGTCAGGCCTATCGGGACTTCGCGGCGGGCGAACAGTAGCTTCGCTTCCGCCAACGGGCGGATCCAGCCCTCAGCGGCAAAATCTAGACACATTTTGCTTGAGGCGGACCTCGTCGTTACCAGCTGGCGCGTAGCGGCAGACCCAAAAGTCATTTCCACTGCATGTGGCTCTGGCGCAGCCGAGCATCTTGCTGCTCCTCCAAATGACCTGGGTGAAATGCCCGGTGTCGTCATTGAGGCTTGGCGCAGCAAAATTGTAAACTTCGATCTCCTCGTACCAACTGGCGGCTACGGCTTGCTGGGAATAGGCGCCAGCAGTTCCCCAGAAGAGATTCTCGCCGTCTGGTGAGTCTTCATCATGGTTGAAGTCACAGCGGTTGGCCCAGTGCTGACTGGAGGCAGCTAGCTCAGACGACCAAGTCAGAGGCGGAACGCAATGTTTTGCCCTGTAGGAATTGTGCGCGTCGAATATCGCTTGCAAGTCCGCCGGTGGGAATGAGGGTGGGCGCGTTTGGGATGATGCGTAAAATGGGAGGGCCGCCGGCAACGCCACGGTCAGCCGGCAGATCATCACCTTAAAAGACGTAGGCATGCAGATTGGTCTAAGCATGGACGGTGGTCTTGAAACCCGTCTCAAATGAAGTTGGTTCCAGTTTCGCTCTACGTGGCAGAGTGTTTGAGGTGCGCGTCAGCACGCTCGCTGACATTACTTGTCAGCGCCGGACACTCGTGATGCCATGCAATGCGCGACCAACGGCAGATCCATACCGTCGATCAGACGCGACCAGCACAGCGCAAGCCAGGATGCCCGGAGTTCTCTGTACAGCATACGTCATCGTTGGCGCGCATGCTCCGGCAGTGGCGCAGGCGCAAGACCCGTGTAACTATATGATTGCTCAGTCGCTTCTAACTTAAGTACAGCGGTGAACCTCACAGCAACCGCATGTTTGCATTGATTGGAATTTTTATGGCAGTGACGGTAGTTGTGCTGTCGCTGTCGACTTGGCCCCGTCGGGGGAGTGTACCAAGTAACCTGCCGGGATGGACACGCCTCCCGCTCATTGCTTTTGCGGTCTTCGCGGTTGGACCGTCGGTCCTTGGTCTAATCCTTCATGTGCTCTATTTGGCGGGCGCTAATCTTGGTCAGTTCATTGGTCCTCTGGAGAGACCTCCCCGCCTGGGCGCGGTTCTTTTCGATCCCCTTGTTCTGACCGTCGGGCTATGGCCCTTCTTGACGCTCTACGGTGTCACTCTGGACAATTTAATTCGGGACCGATCCACCTGGAGATCGGTTCGAATGGCGATGATCGTATCCGTAGCTGCGATGAGTTTGCCGAGCACATTTCTCTTACTCGCCACGTTTCAGGAGATGATGTCATCGGCTCCTGATGCCGGCCAGGGGACGGGCATTCTTTGTGTTCTCTTCATGGTGTTCTTGCCAATACCGGCCCTGGTTGGATGGTTTGTTGGTCGCAGCATTGCTTGGATGCTTTACTAAAGTCTAGCGGGCGGCTGCCTTGGGTAAGCACGCACAGCACCGGCCGTGCCCGTTGTCGGCTCCGGGTCGATACTGTCGAAAAAAAGGGCCTCGGGGGGTGGCGCCCACTGTCCGCCCAAGGAAAGGAGTCCTCGGTTTGCTCCATGGACGCAACGGCAATTCTCCAAGTGCGCCAAACCGCAACTGGATTCTATCTGATCACTTCATTGTCAGTCGTAAGAGCGAGTTTTTCGACAGTATCGGTCACCTTCCGCGGCCGCGGCCTGCGAAGCCACGCTCGACGGTGCGCGCATCAAGGCTCGGGCATGGCGATGAGCTTCGACACAGGTGCTCCGAAATACGCTTGGCTGAACAAACATTTGTTCATTGCCGAAGGGCGCCTCTGCAGCAAGGAGCAGCTCGAATACCGTATCTACCGCGTGACGTGATTCGCTCGCGCTTTGGGCTCAGGACGCCGGCTTTAGCTTTCAGTCGGTGCTGCTCGTCCTTCAGCGCGTGAAACGGGGAGCCGGCGAACTTGTCTGACGTGGACTTATCCGTAGGTCGCCTTCTGCGGCCAGCCTGGCGGGGAGTCCTCGAATTCCTGCTGCCGTCCGTAAGGCGTCGCGTCAAGGATCAGGCGGGCGTCGGCGAACAGTTCGGTGCCGCGTGCATAGGCCGAATAGGTGTGGAATACGTCGCCATCGAGCGTGAAGAACACGCTCAGCCCATGCTCCTCGCCCAGGAGATTGTTCGGGCTCTTGTGCGCCTCGTTCTCGGCCTTGCTGCGATAGTTGTACTCGGGCGGTCGTACCTTCGGGTCATTGGTGACGTGGAAATCGTAATTGAAGTCCGTTCCGAAGGATGAGTACCAGGGAACGTCCCATCCTCGTTCCTTCCGGTAGGCCTCGAGCTTGGCGAACGGCGCGCGCGAGACCAGCGCGAAGGTCGTGTCGTGATTGTTGCAACGTCGAGAGGTCGCCCAGCGCATCGAGGTACCACGTGCAGCTTGGGCAGCCTTTTTCCCAGGCCGGGTCGAACATGAAGTGGTAAATGACGAGTTGCCGGCGGCTTTCGAACATCGTCTTGAAATCGCGCTTTCCGCCCGGGCCGTCGAACACATAGTCTTTCTCGATCTTCACCATCGGCAATCGACGCCGCTCCGCGTTGATACGGTCGTAGTGCCTCGTGAACTCTTTCTCATGCGTCAGCAATTTCTTCCGCGCCGCAAGCCATTGGTCCTGTGAGGCGATCGGTGGATGCGGAACCGTCCGCTCTTGATGCTGCGATGGACGTTCGCCACGTTGCGCTTGTGTCATCTCGGTTCTCCATGTTTGTTGACTGGCCATTATCGTGTGATTGAATTCGAGGCATGCTCGGCCTACGTCACGCGCTGCGCATAGCTCGAAACAGCGGCGCAACTCCTCCGTGAAGAGCACAGGAACCTCGAGCGACGCAAAATGGCCGCCCCGATCGAGCTCGTTCCAGTAGAACAAGTCGAGGATAGACCGTCGGGCGCCCAGCTGCGCGCCGCCGGCAGGTCGTGCGGGAAGACGCTGACGCCGACCGGCAGGTCTACGCGTCCTGGATTGTTGCGCTTGTTCAGCGAGTGCAGCTTGTTCGAGATAGAAACGCGCCGACGATGCCGCGCTGTTCGTCAGCCAGTAGAGCGTGATCTCGTCCAGCATCGCATCGCGGGACAGCACGGCTTCGGGATCGCCCGTATTGCCGGTGCCGCCGTTGAAGATGTCGTAGATCCACGCGGCTTGCGCGACCGGTGATCAGCTAGCCCGTAGCGAGCTGAGGCCGGGTCGCCTGCAGCTGGAAATAAGCTCCTCCCTCTTCGCGCCACGCCTTCGCTCGCCTCGACGGCCCGCTTTTGATCCGGCAGCAGGTCGCTCGGCACATCTTCGGCATGGTCTGCGCGAAATTGAGGTGGATGGCCGCAAGCCCCGGTGGCCGTCTGCTGCGCCATCGCGGTGGTTACGAACGCAGCCCCAGTCGCCACCCTGCGCGACGTAGCGGCTGTAGCCGAGGCGCTGCATCAGCTCGCGTCCAGGCGCGCGCCGTCCGATCCGCGTTCCAGCCCCGCTCGCTCGGCTTGTCCGAGAAAGCGAACCCGGGCAGCGAAGGGATCACGACGTCGAACGCATCGGCTGCGGTCCCGCCGTGCGCCGTTGGATCCGTGAGGGGAGCGATGACGTCGCGAAACAACAGAACCGTGCTAGGCCAGCCGTGAGTCAGAATGATTGGCAGGGCGTTCGGATGGGGCGAGCGCACGTGAATGAAATGAATACCGAGTCCATCGACAGTGGTTTTGAAATGCGACCATCGGTTAAGCTCGGTCTCGCAGCGGCGCCAGTCATAGTTCGACCGCCAATAGGCGATGAGGCTTTGAAGCTTTGTCAGGGGCGGCCTTTGCTCCCACCCCCTTCCGGCCCCACCCTCCGGCCACCGCGTCTGCTCGAGGCGGCGTCGTAAATCAATCAGAGCCTCATCGGACGCGCGATAGGCGAACGGGACGACGGCGGTGTCGTCGGCCTGAGCGCGCAAAGTTGCGGGAACGAGGCCAAGTGTCGCAACGCCCAACTTGAGCAGTTCGCACCTTGTGGTCTCATTATTAGTTTCTGGTCTCATTATTAGTTTTATTAGTCTTATTAGTTCTGCAGACCCTCCATTGCGCTTCCTCGACGTAACGGATGAGGCGCGAGCCGGGTTCCGTTCAGAGCGCCGCTGCATTGCGCCGGTCATCGAACACCGCCAACTCTTCAGCTGTGCCATAAGCCGCGGCAATGCTTGGGGCCATGAGCTCACTCAGATCCTGCGGTCGGAACCCAAGAAAAACCCACGCCTTCGGTTGCGAAAAAGCCGAGAGACAAATTTCCGGGGGGACACCGAGCTAAAGCGTAAGCCGCCAGTCATCACACAGCGCAAGAGCACGTAGTTCAGTTGCTCTCCGTGTCGAGAGACACACGCCTGCTGCCTACCGCCGCTTCGGCCTCGGCTCCCGGCCTGCCCAGTCTTTTCCGCACCTTGCCGGCCTTGCTCACAAACTACCGTCGCATCCGATCTTTGCCTCGATGACCCTTAGGCCGGCGCATACGCGCTTAACGAAAATTGGCGGCGGCGGAAAAAGCAATGGTAAGAGGCCATGGCGCCTCGTCGCTAGGACGCCATGGCGAGGAGAGGTTGCGGACTAATTTGCGGCCGCGGGAAAGGCCGGCAATTTTTCAACGTCGCGCGCATCGTGTTGGATGATGAGCGTGGCCTTCAAGTTCGTGGCAATCTTTTTGATGCGATCGATGGAGGCCAACGTCTGCGAGCGGTCGAAGTTGAAGATGGGGACGCCGGTGCCGTCATAGTTCTCTTGGAAATGTACGGCGTCACCGCTGAGGATCACTGCGCCCTTCTGCGCCAACTTGACGAGGAGGCTGTGATGCCCTGGCGTGTGTCCGGGGGTCGCCAACATGACCACGCTACCATCGCCGAACACATCCTTGTCCAACGGCACGGCTTCGACGGTCCCTCCGCCGCCAACCCAGTTGGAGACCAACTGCGGATTGGCGTTGGCCGGTGGCTTGGTGGCGGTCAGCACATCCCAATCCCCCTTGCCGATCAGCAAGGTCGCCTTGGGAAGCGCATTGGCCTGGCCGATGTGGTCTCCGTGAAAATGGCTGATCCCGATGTACTTCACCTGCTCGGGGGAAACCTTGAGCTGAGCCAGCAGGTCGACCAGCCCAACTTTTGGGGCCACCGCACCCGCGCTGGTCGCCTGGCCCGTGTCCCAGACCATGTAGTCGTCGCCGTGCTTGATGAGGTAGCAGCTGAACACGAATTGCAGCTTCACCCCCGGGTAGGCGTAGGTGTCCGAGAAGCGGGCGTTGACGTCCGTCGGCGCCTGCGGGGTTCCACAGTCAAGACGCGTGAGGGTGACGTCCGGCACGGCTTGCGCAAATGCGGTCGAGCTCGAAAATGCGATAGCAACGGCCAGAGCCAACAACGATCCACTGCGCTTCATCGTTTCCTCTTTCTGCCTAGGGCTTGGAGATCAGCCGCTTCAAGACTTAGCCTAATGACGACAACGGCGCCTGCAACATGCAAAGGCGACCCGCCCCGTCCCACCGCAATCCTCGTTAGCTGTGGCACGGCACACCGGCAGCAGAAACACAAAAGCGTGTGATGGCTGGCGATCGCCAGCGGGCCCAGCGTGCGCTACGGTGACCGATGACACGCTAAGAACAATTGGAGGAAACGATGAGGCTACTCGTGGGTTTGGTGCTGCTCCTGGCAACGCTGACCGGCACGGCTTCCGCACAGTCGGTGACGGATTTCCTCAAAAGCGTCATGGCGAACTGGACTAAGCCGACCGAGCCCTTCAAGGTCATCGATAACATCTATTACGTCGGCACCCATGGTCTCGCCGTCTACCTGATCACCACCCCACAAGGCCACATCCTGGTCGACACGGGCGTTCCCGAGGTAACCGGGCAAATCCGCGACAGCATCCAAAAGCTCGGCTTCAAGATCGCTGACATCAAATACATTTTGAACACCCAAGCCCACTTAGACCACACCGGCGGGTTTGCCGAACTCAAGAAGGAGAGCGGCGCCCAGCTCATCGTCGGCGAGCGCGACAAGCCGCTGATCGAGGGTGGCTACTATCCGGGACAGGAGAGCACGGCCGAGTTGAAGTTTCCACCCACCACGGTCGATCGCACCGTCAAGGAGGGTGATACCGTCAGCCTCGGCGGCGTCACCATCACCGCGCACGACACCCCAGGGCATACGCCCGGCTGCACGAGCTGGAGCCTGAACGTGAAGGACGGCAATGACACCCGCTCGGTCATCATCTTTTGCAGCGCCAGCATTGCCCTCAACAAACTGGTCGGCGACCCCACCTATCCCGGCATCGTCGACGACTACAGGAAAACATTTACCTGGGCGCGCACCTTCAAGGCCGACGTGTTTCTGGCACCCCATCCCGAAATGTACGGCATGGAAGACAAGCGCGCGAAAATCGCGGCGGGCGGCCCCAACCCATTCGTCGACCCCCCCGGCTTCAACACCTACGTCGCCGGTCTGGAGAAGACCTTCGATGAGGGCCTCGCCAAACAAACCGCCGAAGCCCAGTCGAAGAAATAGGCGCTACCCCGCTGCCGCCCCTGCGCGGCGCATGGCACTGACGGTGCCGCCTTTGCGCCGGCACACGGGGCTGGCTTCGGGGTCCTTCTCGGCAAAAGCTTAGCCCGGCGCGGTCGACGATGATCAGTGCGCTACCGCAACGCCCTGCGTTGGCGGCAGCGACCGCGCACGCCGCCGCAGCCTGCCGCCGCCCTGGGCGTCAGCACGTTCGTCCTGGCGTCTTCACACCGCGCAACGCTTCAGACCCGCCCGCAAAGCGGCGCTGTCCCAGGGCAGCGGTTTTCGGCATTATCCGCGGGACGCGCCGAACGGACGCCCAGGGAGGGTTCCATGGACAGAGACAAGGTACGGGCTTTCGCCGACAAGGTTTATGCCGACACCGCCGGCGCCATGGCGGCCGGCATGGCCTACGTCGGCACCAAGATGGGCCTCTTTCGTACCATGGCCGGCAAAGGCCCCCTGCGCATCGAAGAGGTCGCAAAAGCGTCGGGACTGCAGCCGCGCTATGTCGAGGAATGGCTCAAGGGCATGGCGTCGGCCGGCTATCTCGACTATCAGCCCGAGGCGCAAACCTTTGCCTTGCCCGAAGAGCACGCCTATTTGCTGGCGTCCGAAGCCTCCGACCATTTTATGGGCGGCTTATTTCTCTTTACGCCGGTTCTGCTCGGCGTCGCGCCCAAGGTGGCCCAAGCCTTCAAGGACGGCGGCGGCGTCAGCCTCAGCGAGCTTGGCAGCGATGGCATCGAGGCGCTGGATTGGCTCAACTGCGGCCAATACCAAAAGCGCTTCGCCAGTCTCTGGCTCAACAGCCTGCCTGACATCGTCGAGCGCTTGCACCAGGGTGGCCGCGTCCTCGACGTTGGCTGCGGCGTCGGCCGGGTCAGCACGGCGATCGCCAAAGCCTTCCCAAACGCCGAAGTGATCGGCCTCGATCCCGATGAAAATTCCGTGCTGCGCGCGCGTGCGCTTGCCGCCTCGGCAGGCGCTGGCCCAAACCTCTCGTTTGTCGCAGCGACGACGCGCAGCTTGGCGGCAAACGGCGGCTTTGATCTCATCACGGCCTGCGACTGTGTGCACGATTTTGCCGCGCCACAAACAACCTTGACCGAAATCCGCTCACTGCTCAAACCCGACGGCGCCTTGTTCGTCATGGAACCCAAAGCCGCCGACCGACTTGAGGACAACAAAAACGCCATCGGCACGCTCTATTACGGCTTCAGCATTTTCCATTGCATGACGCAATCCCTAAGCCATGGCGGCCCCGGTCTTGGGACCTGCCTCGGGCCGGCGCGCACCGAAAGCCTGGTGCGCGAGGCGGGCTTTAAGCATTTCGAGCGGCTCGACATCAGGAGCGCAACCAACCTGTTCTACGCGGCCCGGCTATGAGTTTTTGTCCGCGATCAAAGTGACCCCCAGGGCACGGCCGCGGTAACCGTACTGCCCGTGGCGCCACTCCGTTGCGCCAAACGCCCATGCATCGCCTACACCTTCAAGCTGGCGCTCCCGCACCCTTGCGCCTCGTCTCGGCGCCCGGAAAGACGCCAATGCTTTGGAAAAACCTCGACCCCGGTACCGTGGCAATCGGCGATGCCATCATCATCACTATGATCTGCGGCGCCTCATCGTCTTTTGGCTCAGACACGACGGCACGCAGCTCGGCCCGCTGCCGATGGCCACGCTTGCGCGCCAGATGGCATCCCATACCAGGGGCAACGCGCCGTGCCATCGGCAGCGCCTACCTCCGCGCGCTCGTCGGCGCGGGGTTGACGCCGATCCTCAAGATCGCCAGCCATTGAGCCGATCCCGGTGCGCCGGCCTGGCCTTTGCCGCACGGAGAGCAGCGTGCGTCGCTGGCCGCCAACCCGTCGGGACCAGCGAGAACGCGGCGTGACGGCTGGCCACAGCCGCATGCCCCGCGCCATTGGCCGCAGCCCGACTTGATCTGGGTCAAGCGCCCCGACGCCGAACCGGGACAGTCTATGCGCCTCTGCACAAGGATCTGGCCGATGCGCGATGCAGCCAAGTCCGTACGCCGCGGCCAATCCTGCCCGCCAGAGCGGCCTGAGGCATCGCACATGCGCGCGGCCGGGGTATCCCTGCAGGGGTGGCACGCCGTGCAAACCCGGGGCAGCGAGACGAGGCGCCCCTGCGATGCATCGGCTCCGCATCCGAGCGCAAGCGTGCGCGAGGCCCGCGGGCACCGCCTGCCAGGCAATAGTCCATCTGTCGACTTTGTGTGCGACCCAAGCAATTTCCCAGAGCAGCACGAGGGTACCATGAACGAGCAACACGTTTCGGGTTTCATTGAGCGACTACGCCGGAGTTGGCGTCGTTCTTGGCATCGAAGGCGCGCCCTGGACGAGTTGGCAGCGTGCCCGCCAAGCGAGCTCAAGCGCATGGCCGCCGACGTCGGCGTGAGCGGCGAGGAATTGTATCGGCTTGCTCGTTACGCTGATGGGCCATCCGAACTGCTGCCGCAGCGACTTGAGCTCCTCGGGATCGATGCACAGTATGTGCGCCAGGCGATGCCGACGACATTCCGCGACCTTGCCCGCGTCTGCGCCGCCTGCCAGGCGTCGCACCGTTGCCGGCGCGACTTGGCCCGCGGCGATGTCCAGGCCGGGCAGGTGAACTATTGTTTGAATGGGCTGACGATCGATGTCCTGACGCTGAAAACGGACGATCGCAAGATCCCAGATGCGACCAGGGGGATCGCATGAGGTGGTGGATGACGCGTCGGGTCGAACGACAGGCAACGCGCATGCATGAGATGATGGACCGTCTCAACGTCGACGCCGCTGCATTGGTGCGGATGCGCCAAGGTCAGGACTACGCCGAGGCGCGAGCCCGTTGCGTAACCTGCGGCACCAGCGACAAATGCCTCAGATGGCTGGACAAGCAACCGCCGTCAGGCGATGCACCGGCGTTTTGCCCTAACCTTCGGTTGTTCGAGCAATATCGGAAGAGTTAGCGCAATAGGCTGATCAAGTGGTCGCGGCTGCCGGCGAGCCAATGCCGCTGCCGAGCGGATCACGTGAGCTCTTGGGCATCGAGCAAGCCTCGCGGCGTGGCGGGACTACCCGAAAGGTCGGGGACAAGCCACGAAAGATGCGTGCGGGCAGGTCTGGGCCATTCTTGCCGCGAAGCACCCCAAGCTCCTTCGCGCATTGGCCGTCTACCGGTGGCATGATCAACCAAGTCGGCGCAATTGCCTTCCCCATCCAGGACCCGGTTGCGGACGATTGGGCGGAATTGCCGATGATGAATTCAGCCAAACCGTCGAATTTGCTGGGTGGTTCAAGCGCAATGGGTGGGATCGGCGGCACACAACGCATTTCGATCGCGCCAACCGCTGGCGGCTCATGCTTCAGATTGGTAGCGATCTCGACATCGGCCTGCCCTTGGGCGATGCGGAGGTGCTAGGTCTGCATCGGAAAGGAGGATCTGGCTGAACGTCGGTTCGATCGTCGCTGTAGCATCTTGCAGCGCCTAGCGTGTTAGACAGATGCCCCCCGAAGTCGACCTTCCGCTGTCGGTCACGAAAGCCCTTCGGCAAGCGAGCCTATTGCATCCAAATTGAGCCGAATGATCTGCCGCGGGGCTCCCAGCGCCGCTCCCGCCCAGGGCCACGCGGGTCCTGAGCATCTCGGCTTCTCTGGCGCTTCTTGGAGTTTGCTAACGGTCTTTCGAGATCCTTTGATGCGGATCAAGGCATTGATCTCACGATGGCATAGTAGAGCCGGGGCTGGCGACGAAGGACCAACCAAGATGAAACACGCGATGCTCGGTGCGCTTGGGCTCGGTTTCTTGGCAGCCGCGCCGAATTCCCCTCCCGTCGATTGCGGTAATTCCTACGCCGCCTTCCACCAGCGGCTTAGCTATCTGGCGGACAATATATCCGGTGAGCGGCTCGCAACCCTCCATCGGGGCAGCTTGCGGATTTTTGACGCGTGCGATGCTGGCCACCTGCGCGATGTGCAGGCGAAATTCGTTGAGCTCGAGATGCGCCTCACCACGCCGAGCACCGCGAAGTGACACGGAAGTATCGACGAACACTCAGTCTCATGCGGCAAGCTCAGGCCCCGCCGGCTCAGAGCGGCGTTGGGGGCAGTGGACGCGGCCATGGAGCTGGTCGCCGGGGGGCGTTTATAAACACCAGGACGCTTGGAGCGAGGGGCAGAACCTCTGCTAATCAAAGCAGCGGTCGCATGTTGAGTCCTGGTCTTGCTCGTGTAAAAAATGCTACGCCAACTCGACGGCACGATCGCGAGCCTCTGGTCTTGGTTATCCGTTGAGAGAACGAGGAATTGGCGCGAAAGGTCGCGATCTTATTGCAATCTGAGGCTGGTGGTGAACTCGATTGAGACAACCGTTTGAAGTTGAGCCTAAGAAGAATTGAAGGAGGCTAAGACGGCCTGCCCGTAGCAGCCGGCTCGACAGCTGTCATCGCCGCTCGCCCCATAGCATCACCACATAGCCCGTGATAGTGATTAAAAACTGCCGGACCGCCTGGCGACCAGCCGGAGGCCGGTCGGATGCAGCTGGGCGCCTTGGACGTCTTGATGGACAACCGTGGGCACATTCTGATTGTCGATGACGAGCCCAGAGTTCGCACCCTGCTGCGGCGGTGCCTCGAAGGGGAAGGTTTTACCGTTTCCGAGGCGAAGGACGGCGTGGAAACGCGCTTGCGCCTCGAGCAAGAAACCGTGTCATTGATTACGCTCGACCTCAGCCTGGGTAAGGAAAACGGTCTCGATCTTGCCCGCGAGATCCGCAAGGCGTGCAACATCCCCATCATCATGCTGACGGGAAAAGGCGATGCTGTCGACCGCGTGGTCGGCCTGGAAGTTGGAGCGGATGACTACCTGGCCAAACCGTTCGAGCTCAGAGAACTGGTTGCCCGGGTGCGGGCCGTGTTGCGCCGTGTGCAGCCTGTTGAGCCAGCGACCGCCCCGGGACAGCGCTATTATTTTGCCGGTTGGATCTTCGACATCGATCAGCGCAGCCTGAAGCGGAGCGACGGTGAAGATCAGGAGCTCACGACCAGTGAATTCAACTTGCTCGAAGCGTTCGTGAAAAGGCCGCATCGCGTCTTGTCACGCAATGACATCATGGACCTGCTGAAAGGCCACGACTGGTCGCCCCTCGATCGTTCAATAGACAATCTGGTGGCCAGGCTGCGCAAAAAAGTCGAGCGGGACCCAGATCGACCCACACTGATCAAGACCGTGCGGGGCGTTGGCTACACGTTCACAGCCGAGGTCGAACGTCGCGGGCCGGCCAAACGCTAGCTCCTGCGCCACGCCCGGCATTGACTTTGTGCCCTGTTGCCCTTGGCCTCTTTGCGCCATAGCGCTCACATGAGATGCCCAACCACGATGAGGCAAGGTTCTCGGTTTGACTTTGATCAAAACCGGTCGGGGCAAGGTGCGATACCTTTGGCTGGCCTTGGGCGCCCAACCGCCCGAACAGGGAGAGACGCCATGTACAAGCGGTTTCTGATTGCCACCGACGGCTCCGAATTGGCGGAAAAGGCCGTGGCAAGTGGCTTGGCCCTGGCCAAAGATCTGGGCGCTCAGGTGGTGGTCGTGACGGCGACGGAGCCGTGGACGACGATGACCAATGGCGAGGGGTTTGCCTTCAGCTTCCCCATCGACGAATACGAAAAGGCGGCGGCCGAACGTGCCGAACAGATCCTGGGTAAGGCTCGTGCCGATGCGCAGAACATGGCGGTCGCCTGCGAAACCGTGCACGTCAGGGATTTTCCGGCCGAAGGCATCCTGGCCACCGCAAATGCCAAACAGTGCGATCTGATCGTCATGGCCTCACACGGACGCCGCGGCGTGGCGCGCCTGTTGCTCGGCAGTCAGGCGGCCCAAGTCGTGGCGCTGAGCACCATCCCAGTGCTGATCTGCCGTTGACGCAAGGCAGCTCGCCGATGCCCATACCGCAAGAGGTGTGGCGAATACTCACTTGCACAGGCGCCGGCCACCGCTGCTCCGTGCCCATAATGGCCATGACGGCGAGATCTGAGGCTCTTGCCGTCCGCACCGCCACGCGCGGCGCGCGCATACGGCAGCGGCGGGCCACAAAACTCAAGTCGCCAAACCCATCACGGGACAAGCACCGCCGCGCCCGTCAGCTGACCACTGCGCAGGCGGTCGAGGGCAACATTGGCGTCGGCGAGCGCAAAGGCTACGACCTCGGTTGCGATGGGGATGCGCCCGGCAAGCTCGAGAAACTCTTGCGCATCCCGCCGGGTCAAGTTGGCGACGGATTTCACCACGCGCTCGCCCCATAACAGAGCGTAGGGCATGGCGGGAATGGTGCTCATATGGATACCGCCGAGCACGACGGTCCCGCCCTTGCGCACCGAGGCCAGCGCGGCCGGCAGCAAGGCGCCCACCGGCGCAAAAATAATGGCGGCATCGAGCTCGACCGGCGGTCGCTCCTGCGAGCTGCCCGCCCACACACAACCAAGCCGCCGGGCAAAGCTTTGGGCCGCGCCATCTCCCGGCCGCGTGAAGGCATAGACCCGGCGCCCCTCGACCTGCGCCACCTGCGCCACAATATGGGCCGCGGCGCCAAATCCGTATAAGCCCAGGCGGGCACCCGGGCCCGCCAGCTTGAGCGACCGGTAGCCGATCAATCCCGCGCACAGGAGCGGTGCCGCCGCGGCATCGCCGTAGCCGTCCGGCAGAGCAAAGCAGTAAGCGGCCTCGGCCAGCGCGTACTCGGCATAGCCACCGTCGATCTGGTAGCCGGTAAACCTCGGCGCATCGCACAGATTTTCGGCGCCGCCGCGGCAATAGTTGCAGTGACCGCAGGTGTGCCCGAGCCAGGGGATGCCGACCCGATCGCCAGGGCGAAAACGGCTGACGCCCGGCCCAAGGGCTGCGATGCGGCCGACGATTTCGTGGCCCGGAATGATCGGCAGCTTCGGGTCGCTAAGATCGCCGTCGACCACGTGCAGGTCGGTGCGACAGACGCCGCAGGCGGCCACTTTAACCACCACTTGTCCCAAGCCAGGGAGGGGATCGGCAACGACCTCGTCTTGCAGCGGCATCCCCGCCTGATGCAGGACCATGGCGCGCATGGGCTACCTTTCGCCCAAATCGAGGGTGACGTGGCGCAAGCCGGGATCGGCCGGGTCGGGTGTATCGTGGAAGCCGAGTTGCCGACACATCTGCAGCATGCTGGTGTTGTCGACAAGAACAGACCCGCTGAGCTCCTTGAGCCCCTCGCTTTTGCCGTAGTCGATCAGATGCTGCATGAGGCGCCAACCAAGGCCCCGGCCTTTGAGGTCAGAACGTACCAGGATGGCGTATTCGGCCCGGGTGTAGTCAGGGTCAGCGATCATCCGGACCACGCCAAGCAGAGCATTGCTGCTCTTAGCAATGGCAACGAAGGCCATTTCGCGTGCATAGTCGATCTGGGTCAGCCTGGCCAAAAGCCCGTGCGTCAGATTGGGTCCCGTCCCAAAGAAGCGCAGCCTGCGGTCAGCCGCGGTGACCGCGGCAAAGAATTGCGCATAAAGCCGCTCATCCTCGGGACGAATAGGGCGAATGTCGACGTCACCGACCGTCGGCACATTCACCGCAATCGCCCATTCTGAAGGGTAGGGCCGGATGGCCAGCGGCTGGCGCGGCAGGGCTCGCGCATCGGCGATGCCGACGCGTGCGTCGAGCACGATGGCCCCTTCGGCGTCGGCGAGCAGCGGATTGACGTCGAGTTCGCGGATTTCGGAGTGCCGCGCGATCAGATAGCTGAGCCGAACGAGGGCGTCGGCGATGGCAGCAAGATTGGCGGCCGGGTAATCGCGGTAGCCCTGCAACAGGCGCCACACCCTGGTCTGGCGCATCATGTCTTGCGCCAGATTGTGATCGAGTGGCGGCAGGCCATGGGCGATGTCACGCACAACTTCCACGGCCGTGCCACCGGCGCCGAACATCAGCAGGGGGCCGAACGTTGCATCGACCGACATGCCCAAAATCAGCTCGTGCGCGTGGGCGCGCCGGATCATTGGCTGGACCGTGAAGCCGGCAAGGCGCGCTTGCGGCAGCTTGGCGGCGATGGCCTTCAGCATCTCATGGGCGGCGCCTTCGGCATCTTCCGCCCGCAGCCCCAACCGCACCCCGCCGACGTCGGACTTATGCGAGATGTCATCGGAGAGAATCTTGACCACGCAGGTGTCGCCTTGGCCGGCCAGGCGTTTGGCAAGGCGGCCGACATCGGCCGGGCTCCGCCCGATTTCGGTCGGCACCACCGGTATGCCGTAGGCGGCAAGCAGCCCTTTGGCTTCGATTTCCGATAACAACGAGCGCTTGGCTTTGAGGGCCGCGGCGATAATGGCCTCGGCACGGTCGACGTCGAACGTGACGTCGCCGGGACGGGACGGCGGGGTCCGCAGCAGCGCTTGCTGGGCTCTGGCATGACCTACCAGCTGCATGAAGCCGTCGATCGCTTCCGAGGGCGTGGCGAAGCTGGCGATCTGGTGCGCCGCAAATTGCGCGCGCGCCTCACGGCTGGCGGCGTCCCCGAGCCAGGTGGCGAACACCGGTTTCGGTGTTCGCCCGTCGCCGCGATGCTGTTCGATGACCCCGACGATGGCCTCGGCGATGCTGGTGCTCGAGGTGAGCGCGGTGGGGCAATTCATCACCAGGATGGCGTCTGCTTCCTCGGCACCGAGCAGGATCTCGAGCGCTCGTTGGTAACGCTCGGCGTCGGCGTCGCCAATAATGTCCACCGGATTGCCGTGCGACCAGGTGGGCGGCAGCACGCCTTCGAGCCCCTGCAAGGTGGCCTCGGTCAGCTGCGCCAGGCTACCGTCCAGATCTTGCAGGCAATCGGCCGCCATGACGCCGGCGCCACCGCCGTTGCTGAGAATGGCGAGCCGGTCGCCCGAAAGCCTTGGATGACGCGATAACATTTCGGCGGCGCTGAACAGGTCATCGAGTTCCTTGACGCGCAGAACGCCGGCGCGCCGAAACGCCGCCTCGTAGGCTAAATCGCTACCCGCCATTGCCCCCGTGTGGGACTGCGCCGCCTTGGCACCCGAGGCGCTGCGGCCGGCCTTGACCACAACGACGGGCTTGGATCGCGCGGCGCGGCGTGCCGCGGACATGAACTTGGGGGCGTTGGTGACCGCCTCCATGTAAAGCAGAATGGCACGCGATGCTGGATCGGCAGCCAGGTAGTCGAGCAGATCGCCAAAATCGACATCGGCCATATCGCCAAGCGAGATCACGTGGGAGAAGCCGATGTTGCGACCGCGCGCCCAGTCGACAATGCCCGTGATCAAGGCGCCAGATTGCGAGAGAAAGGCAATGTCGCCGGCCGGCGCGGCGAACGAAAAACTGGCATTCAAACCAAGGCGCGGCAGCATAAGCCCGACGCAATTGGGGCCTTGCACCCGTAAGGTGTAGGGTCGCGCCGCATCGAGCATCTCCTGCTTGAGATCCCCGCGAATGCCGGCGGTGATGACCACGGCGGCGCGCGTGCCCTTGGCACCAAGTTCGCCAATCAGTGCCGGTATCGTCTTTGGTGGGGTTGCGAGCACGGCGAGATCGGGCGCCGCCGGTAACGCGGCGACCGACGCATAGCAGGGATGGTCGTCCAGCCGGCGGTATTTCGGATTGACGAACCAGATCGGCCCGGCAAATCCGCCGCGCCGGAGGTTTTGGGCAACAATTGAGCCGACGCTGCCGGTCTTGGGGCTGGCGCCGAGCAAGGCCACGGACGCTGGGTTGAGCAAGCTGTCGACGTTGCGAACGGTCATGACAGGGCCACTGGGCAGCGCATGGGGAAGCAGATCATCGCACGCTGAGCCGGCATGGCAATTCCCGCCGCCCTCTTGGGTCCTGTTGGTTGCCCTGGGTTCCGCTGGGCCGCTTCCCCCTTGGGCGTGGCGACCACACCCGGCGGCGCCATTAGCGCGCCGGCGCAGACGCCGGTTGCATCGCTGTAGCCCGTGATAAATCGGGCTGCCTTGCCTGGGCCGGCCTTGCGCCACATCAAAGCGTCCAAGCGCCAAGGGAGCTATTGCGAGCTGTGCCCCGCCCCGCAAGAAGAAGGCAGCCGCAGGTGAGGAGGATCTGTATCATTCAGGGCCATCCGACCCCGGGCGAAAAGCACTTTGGCCATGCGCTTGCGCGCGCCTATGCGCAAGGGGCAGCCGCCGCGGGCCACGAGGTCAAGACCATCCGGGTTGCCGACCTAGAGTTTCCGATGCTGCGCTCAAAGCAAGACTGGGACGTGGGCCCGGTGCCACCGGCCATCCTCAAAACCCAGGAGGCGATCGGCTGGGCCCAGCATCTCCTCATCATTCATCCTCTATGGATGGGATCGATGCCCGCCTTGTTGAAGGCCTTTTTCGAGCAAGCGCTGCGCCCGGGCTTCGCCCTGTCGACATCCGGCGGGAGCGGCTGGACCAAGCGGCTCTCAGGGCGCAGCGCGCGCGTGGTGGTGACCATGGGGATGCCGGCAGTCATCTATCGTTGGTATTTCGGCGCCCATGGTTTGAAGAGTTTGACGCAAAATCTTCCCTCGTCGGCATCGCGCCCTCTCGGACCACCGTGATTGGAAGCATCGAGGCCATGGCTGACCGGAAGCGATGCAAGTGGCTCGATCATCTCAGCGCCCTCGGCCGCCGCGCCGCCTGATTCGGGCCATGGGCCCGGCAACCGGTGTGCCGGCAGTCCGTTTCCCTCGCCGATAGTTGGCCGATTGCGGGGTTGGCCCACTTGGTGCCGCAATCGACCGCTCGCGCCGGCACAATTGATCCTGATCAAGGAAAAATCTTAGGCGCCGCGGTTGATGTGAAATGACGGCGAACCAAGCTAAGGCAGGGAAGTGGCGCGAGGCGCCGCGAAAGCACCATGGCGATAACGGACAAGGCAGCAGCGAAGACCGGACGCCACCTTCCGGCGCAGGAAATTGCGCTCAGCGACGTGGCCTTCGATGCGCCCTGGGATTGGCTGGCCTCCGGATGGCGCGACTTCTGGGCCGCGCCGGTCGTGAGTTTCAGCTACGGCGTGCTGTTCGCGGGCCTGGCGGCCTTCCTGTCGGTCGGCCTCATCCGCTGCGGCTGGGAGGCGCTCATTCTACCGCTCAGCGGCGGATTTCTGTTGATCGGCCCGGTCCTCGCCGCGGCCCTCTATGAAACCAGTCGCCGGCTCGAGACCGGCGAGGAGGTTGGCTTGGCCGACGTGACGCGGACGGCCCTCGGCAAGGCCGGCGCGATCAGCTTCTTTGGCGCCATGCTCGGGTTTATTTACGTCGTTTGGCTGCAGCTGGCGTTTCTACTGTTCATGCTGTTCCTGGGCACGAGCCAGCTGCCGCCAGCCAAGGACTTTGTCCCCACACTCCTGTTCACGCCCGCCGGCTTGGGCCTGCTGGTAACCGGAACCTTAATCGGTGCCGCGCTGGCCTTGATCGTGTTCGCCATCTCGGTGGTGTCGGTACCGCTGCTCATGATGCAACAGGTCGATGCCGTGACGGCGGTCGCGACCAGCGTGTCCGCCGTTCGCAACAACCTCAGACCCATGCTGCTATGGGCAGGTTTGATCGCCGGCTTTATGACCGTCGGATTGGCCAGCCTGTTCCTGGGCCTGGTGCTGATTTTCCCCTTGCTCGGCTATGCCACCTGGCACGCCTTTCGTGGCGTCGTGCGCCCCGTCCCGACCAGCTACCTGTGAGCGGGCGGATCTGGCGTCGGCGGTTCTTCGTCCTCAAGGATGCGCCATCCCGCACCTTCTAGGTCATCAAACTGGCCGGACTTGAGCGACCAGAGAAAGGCGGCCAATCCCGCCAGCCCAAGCAACAGCGCGCAGGGGATGAGCCAGGCCAACGCCGTCATGTCAGCGACACCTTCCTCGTGCGCAGCCGCAGCGCGTTGGCCGTCACCGCCAACGACGAAACCGACATGGCGAGCGCGGCCAGCAAGGGTGTGACGTGCCCAGCCACCGCCAGCGGCACGAAGATGAGATTGTAGCCGATGGCGATGGCGAAATTCTCAAGGGCCATGCGGTGTGCCGCACGGGCCACGCCGAGCGTTTCCAATAGCGGTGCGAGCGCGTCCCCCTGGAAGATAGCGTCGGCGGCGGTCTGGCTGATATCGGCCGCCGTGGCAGGCGACAGCGAGGCGTGCGCGGAGCCCAGCGCCGGGGCATCGTTGAGACCATCACCGACCATCAACACCTTGCGGCCAGTGGCGGCGAGCTCCGCCAAGCGCCGAATCTTATCGGTCGGCAGGAGCTGGGCAGCAAAATGTTGCACGCCGAGATCGCGGGCCACCGCGGTGACGACGCTCGGCCGGTCCCCCGATAGGATTTCCATGGCAAAACCCGCCCGCGCAAGGCCGCTGCGTGGTCCTGGCCGCGTCGGGGCGGAGCTGATCTGCCAAGCTGAAGCCCGTGAGCCTGCCGTCGGCGGCGCGATAGCACAGCGTGACCGTCTCTTCTGCATTTTCGAGCCCGCACCAGTCGGGCGAGCCCAGCCGCTCCCGGCCCAACGCGCGTTTGCCGCTCGAGGCCAAAGCCCGCCATTTCTTGCACACCGGTGACCGGCTCGATCCCCAAGCCCCGCTCGCGCGCGGCCCTGACCAGCGCGCGGGCGTAGGGGTGGCGGCTGTTGGCGGCCAGCGCCGCCGCCGCTGCCAACGTTGCCCTATCGATCGCGCCGGGGTTGAGGAGGCTGGGCCGCCCGAGCGTCAGCGTCCCGGTTTTGTCGAACACCACGGTATCGATTTCGGCAAGGCGCTCGAGCGCATCGGCCGTCTTGAGCAGGACGCCGCGGGCAAACAGACGGCTGGTCGCGGCCACCTGTACGGCCGGGACGGCAAGAGCCAGCGCGCAGGGGCAGGTGATGATGAGAACGGCAATGGCCGCGGTCAATGCGCCTTCCCACCCCTGTCCGCTCAAAAGCCAGCCGAGGAAGGTTGCCAGACCCAGCGCATGCACGAGCGGGGCGTAGAGCTGCGCGGCGCGATCGGCGAGCCGGACATAGCGCCCACGCGCCTGTTCCGCGGTTGCCATCAGCCGGGCGATTTCGGCGAGCAGTGTGTTGTCGCTCCCGGTCGTTGCTTCCACGACCAATGGGCCGGACAGATTGATGGTCCCGGCATAGACAAAGGCGCCGGGCGCAACCCGGCATGGCCTGCTCTCGCCGGTAATCAGGCTCTGGTCAACCTCGCCTGAACCCTGCAGCACCCGACCGTCGGCGGCGACGCGCTCGCCGGCGGCGATCAGGATCCGCATACCCGGTGCAAGCGCCTTGGCGCTCATGCGCACCAGCGACCCATCCTGCTCGAGGACGGTGGCACTCGTTGCCGCCAAGCCGATGAGATTGGCGGCGGCGCCGGCGGCTTTTGCCCGCATGCGCTGATCGAGGAACCGCCCGAACAATAAGAAGAACAGCAGCGTCGTCGCCGCGTCGAAGTAAACCTGTTCGCTCCCCCGCAGGCTTTGGTAAACGCTCATTAGGGTTGCCAGCGTGACGCCGAGCGAGATCGGCACGTCCATGTTGACGCGACGCCTCGATAGCGCTTGCGCGGCCGAGCGAAAGAACGGGATGCCGGCATAGGCGATGGCCGGCAAGGCGATCAGGGCCGAGAGCCAGTGGAACAAGGACCGGATTGCAGGTGACATCTCGGTTCCGCCGCTTGACCACACCGACACCGATAGCAGCATGATGTTGGCCGCCGCGAACCCGGCGACGCCGATGCGACGAAGATAATCCTGATCGGCCGCAGCGCGGCCCTCGACGCTGGTGTCGGCCAGCTCGGCCGCAACAAAGCCGGCGCGGTCCAGCGCATCGATCAGCGCGGCCGCCTGCAGGTCTCCCGGCGAATGGCTGGCGCTCACGCGCTTCGCCGACAGGTTGGCGCGGGCGCTGACAACGCCGGGAATGGCGGCCAGCGTCGTTTCGACCTTCCGCATGCAGCCGCCGCAATGCATGTTTGCCACCGCGAGCGTCGTCGTCGCCAATTCTGGCGGGCGGCTCCCAACAAAGCTTGCGGTCTCGCTCATGGGGCCACCCATAGACGTTGCCTGGCACGAAAGATCGGCTCGCCATCCGCGCCCGCCGACCGCGCTTCCAGGCCGACAATCCAGGCACCGGGCGGCAACGGCGCAATCTGGCCCCGATAGCGCCCGGCGTTGGCCAGCAACCTCAGCTTGACGTCTTCGCGGTTCGTCGACGGCCTACCGATCGCAACCTCGACGTTGAGGTTGCCGATCGGCTCACCATCGGCGCCGGTGATCACGAGCGTGATCCAGCCGTCGGGCGCAATCCTCAAAGCCTCCCGCCAGTTGCGCTGGCGCTGGCGCTCTTCCGCCAGGATGCGCTCGTTGTAGTGCAGTCCCTTACGATAGGGCTCCGCGGCGACGACGCCGGAATAGGTCGAGAGCGCCGCGTAGATCATTGCCGCGTTGACGGCAAACACAACGGCCAAGAACACCAGCATGGCCGCGAGCACGTGCCGGCCGGTCAACCGGCGCTCGCCATGCCGGCCCGTGCAATGGTTGCCAGTGCTTGCCATCGGAGCGTCTACCTTTGGAAATGCGTCATGCGTTCGTTGATCTGACCGGACGCGCTGTCGGTGACCACCAGTTGGAACGGTGTGGGGCCGCGGTCCAAGCGCGACACCGCTGCCGCCGGAACGGTCACCAGCACCCGGAAATCCCGCACATCGTCGGTAGCGACGCCAAGCGAGCCCGGATCGCCGCCACCGGCGATGGCGATTTGCGCCGCCGGCAGGCCCTTGGCCGCCAAGCGGAACGCACGCGGCTCCTGCCGCTTGTTGAGGATCTTGACGGTATAGGCATTGCGAATGCTGCCGTCGGCAAGAGTAACGAAGGGCGGATTGCGCTCGTGCAGCACGTTGATTTCGAGGGTCGTGCGCAGCAACACGGCGGCGAGCATGATCGCGCCCACTCCGGCGATGAGCCCGGCATAGAGCAGCGTTCGGGCGCGCACGAATTGCACTTTTGCAGGTTTGCCCAGCGCGGCGGCTGCCTGTCCCGCAAGGGTGTCATAGGCGATGAGGTCGAGGGGTCGATCGACCTTGCGCATGATGTCGTTGCAGGCATCGACGCACAGCGCGCACTGAATGCATTCCAGCTGGGCGCCATCGCGAATATCGATACCCATCGGGCAGACGGCAACGCAGGCCTTGCAATCGATGCAATCGCCGCGGTTGTCCCAGGCTTGGCCTTTCTTGTGGGCACCGCGCGGCTCTCCGCGCCCGGCGCGATAGGTGACGAGGAGCGTTTCATGATCGACCATCGCGCCTTGGATGCGTGGCCAAGGACACATGTAGATGCACACTTGCTCGCGGGCGATGCCGCCGAGCAAATACGTGGCTGCGGTGAAGATCCCCAAGAATAGGTAGGCAATGCCGGGCGCGGCGCCGGTCACAAGTTCGCCGGCGAGCGTCGGCGCGTCACGGAAATAGAACACCAGCGCACCACCGGTCAGCGCCCCGATCAGGAGCCAGGAGAGATGCGTCATGGTCTTGCGAATGACCTTTGCGGCTCCCCACGCCTCCTTGTCGAGACGGATGCGGGCGTTGCGGTCACCCTGCCAAAAGCGCTCGACCACGATCATGAGGTCGGTCCAAACGGTTTGCGGGCAGGCGTAGCCGCACCAGGCTCGGCCCGCGACCGAGGTGATAAGAAAGAGTGAGAGCGCCGCAAGCACCAGCAGGCCGGTCACGAAATAGAATTCTTGCGGCCAGATCTCCAAAAAGAAAAAGAAGAAGCGATTGTGCGCAATGTCGAGCAAAACGGCCTGGTCGGGGAGGTCTGGACCGCGGTGCCAACGCAACCACGGCAGCCCGTAGTAGATGCCGAGGGTGACGGCCATCACCAGCCACTTCAAGGAGCGAAAGGTGCCGTGGGCAAGCTTCGGATAGACCTTCTGGCGGTTGGCGTAGAGCTGGCGGTCGCCCGCCTTGTTGACGGCGACAACATTATGCCGCAGCACGCCGGGCGCGGCCTGCTGCGACGATGCGGGGAGGAGGGCATCATCCATCGGCGTCACAACATCTGCTCTGCATCATGGACGCCCTCAGCCTTTTGATCCGGCTCAGTGTCTCAGCGTCGGCCGGATCGACCTTGATCTGGCGCAAGGCGATTTCGTTACTTGCCCCCGCCCAGGCCGTGCACGTAGAGCGCCAGCGCCTTGAGGGTTGCCGGGTCAAGCCGGCCGGCCCAGGCGGGCATCACCGCCCCGCGCCCCGTGCGCACGCTTTCAAACACCGCCTGCCGGCTATCGCCATAGAGCCAAATTGCATCCGTCAAATCCGGGGCGCCCAGCTCGGATTTCCCCTTGCCGTCGCTGCCGTGACACGAGGCACATTGATCCGCAAACGTCTTTTGGCCCCGAGCGATGGCGTCCAGCGCCTTGGACTTACCCGAAAGAGACAGAACATACTCGACCACGTCGGCGATTTCCTTGTCGGAAAGGAGCTGATCGAGACCGAAGCGCGGCATCTGCGCGGCGCGCGTCTCTTGACTGTCGCTGCGGATGCCAAAACTGATGGTTCGCTCGATCTCTTCAAGGCTGCCCCCCCACAACCAATCGTCATCGTTGAGGTTTGGATAACCAATAAAGCCTTGCGCGCCGCGACCATGACAGGGCGCACAATTGTGCTGAAACGCGGCGCTGCCGGCGCCGACGGCAAAGCGATAGAGGTCCGGGTCGAGGCGAACGTCGGCTAGCGGCGTCCCTTTGAGCTGGTCGCGATAGGCCGTTTGCGCGGACTGCGCAGCGGCGATGTCTTTAGCGACCACGTCGCGTTGGCTATAGCCGAAAATGCCCTTGGTGTAGGCGTGGCTCGTTGGCCAAGCCGGGTAGGCGATCCAATAGCCGACGGCCCACACAATAGTGGCATAGAAGGTCCAGACCCACCACTTGGGGAGCGGCTTGTTCAACTCCTTGATACCGTCCCATTCATGGCCGGTGGTCTCTACGCCGGTGACGGGGTCGATCTCACGCTTTTCCGTGCTCATGACGTGGTCTTCTCGGGCCGTGGAGGGTCGAGGTCGAGGGCTCGGCGCTGCGCGGCTTCAAAGCGCGACCCATTGGCGGGCTTTAATGCATACGCCAACACGGCGAGAAACATCGCCACGAACAGCAACAACGAGACGACCTGGCAGACGCTGGCAACGGTATCGTAGGTCATGACGAACCTTCAGCGCAGGTTGGGTCCGGATGCGTCGAAAGTGGCAAAGTCAACGAGCGTTCCCAACATTTGCAGGTAGGCCACCAAGGCATCGAGCTCACTCGGTTGCGTGCCGGGCTTGTTGTCGAACTTGGCAACCCTGGCTTTGGGGTAGCGCCGCAGAAACTCCGCGGCGCTGCGGCTATCGGGCGAGACCTGCGCGACCAGATCCTGCTCGGCCTTTGCCAGCATGTCGTCGGTGTAGGGCACGCCAACGCGCTTGAGCGTTTTGAGCTTCTCGCGGGTGTCGCGCACATCGAGTTTGGTCTCCGCCAGCCACGGATAGCCCGGCATAATGCTTTCGGGCACCAGCGCGCGCGGATTGATCAGATGCTCGCTGTGCCACTGATCCGAGTACTTGCCACCGACGCGCGCCAGATCTGGGCCGGTGCGCTTGGAGCCCCATTGAAACGGGTGATCGTACATGCTTTCGGCCGCCAGGCTGTAGTGGCCATAGCGTTCGACTTCATCGCGCAGGGTCCGAACCATCTGGCTGTGACAGCCATAGCAACCTTCACGCACGTAAATATCGCGGCCCGCCTGTTCCAGCGGGCTATAAGGGCGCATGCCCTTGACCTTCTCAATCGTGCTGTCGACCCAGAACAAGGGCGCGATCTGCACCAGGCCGCCGATGGAGACAACGATCAGCACGCCGATCAACAGGATGAGGGAGTTCTTCTCGAACACTTCGTGCTTCATGGTCGCCTCTAGGCCGTCGCGCCGATGTTGAGTGGCGCTGCAGGAGCGATCGAAAGTTGTTCGGCGGCGTCGACGGGTTCATCCCCGCGCACGGTGCGCCAGACATTGTAGGCCATGATCAGGGCACCAGCGATGAACAGGAGACCGCCGATCGCACGGATGACATAGTAGGGGTGCATGGCCTCGACGGTTTCGATGAAGGAATACTGCAGGAAACCCAATCGATCGTAGGCGCGCCACATCAGCCCTTGCGTGATACCGGACACCCACATCGCCGTGATGTAGAGCAGGATCCCCAGCGTTGCCGTCCAGAAGTGCCATTCAACCAGGCGGAGCGAATAGACCCCGCGCCGGTTCCACAACCAGGGCAGCAGGCAATAGAGCGCGCCGAAGGACACCATCGCCACCCAGCCGAGGGCACCGGAGTGCACGTGACCGATGGTCCAATCGGTGTAGTGGGAGAGCGAGTTGACCGCCTTGATGCTCATCACCGGCCCCTCGAAGGTCGACATGCCGTAGAAGGCCACCGAGACCACCAGAAACCGCACGACCGGATCGGTGCGCAGCTTGTCCCAGGCGCCAGACAGCGTCATGAGCCCGTTGATCATGCCGCCCCAAGACGGCATCCACAGCATGATCGAGAAGGTCATGCCGAGCGTCTGGGCCCAGTCGGGGAGGGCCGTGTAGTGCAGATGGTGCGGGCCGGCCCAGATGTAGAGAAAGATCAGCGTCCAGAAATGCACGATCGACAAACGATAGGAATAGATCGGTCGCTCAACACGCTTCGGAATGAAGTAGTACATGATGCCGAGAAAGCCGGCGGTCAGAAAAAAGCCGACGGCGTTATGCCCGTACCACCACTGCGTCATGGCGTCCTGCACGCCCGCATAGACAATGTAGCTCTTGGGATTCGTCAAGCTGACGGGGATCGCCGCGTTGTTGACAAGGTGCAACATGGCAATGGTGACGATGAAAGCCAGGTAGAACCAATTCGCCACGTAGATGTGCGGCTCTTTTCGCTTCGCCAAGGTGCCAAGGAAAATGGCCAAATAGACGACCCACACCACGGTTAGCCAAAGGTCCGCATACCATTCGGGCTCGGCATATTCTTTGCTCTGCGTAATACCGAGGAGGTAGCCGGTTCCGGCGATCAGCAGGAACAGCTGGTAGCCCCAGACGACGAACCAGGGCGCCCAGCGCCCGGGCAAGCGCGCACGGCAGGTCCGCTGCACGACATAAAGCGAGGTGGCGATCAAAACGTTGCCGCCGAAGGCGAAGATCACCGCCGAGGTGTGGAGCGGGCGCAGGCGCCCGAAGCTGGTCCAGGGCAGATCAAGGTTCAAAGCCGGAACGGCGAGCTGCCAGGCTATGAGGTCGCCCACCACAAAGCCGGCGATGCCCCAAATCAGCGCGGCAATGGCCGCCACTTTGATGGGGCCATCCATGTAGCCGGTGGGCAGTCGTCGCAGCGAATCAAAGGAGAACTCGACAACACACCCCAAGGCGGCAAGGGATCCAACCAGCAGCAGCAGGCCATGAAAAGCCAGGCCGGCGCTGTCGGAGGCAACTAACAGGGCCGCCCCAAGCCCGGCACAGGCAAGGCAGGCCACCAGGGCCAGGCAATCGGCGAGGGCGGCGCGCCCTTCCACACTCTTGTCGGCCATGTCCGCTTCATCCCTATGCGCGAGCGAGGCAGCTATGGCCGGGTCGCTGCGCGGCTACCTTGATCTAGGTCAAATTGCTCTGAGCAACGGCTAATTGGATCAGGGCCCCTGCTCGCCGTCGGCTAGACCCTGCAGCGCCCCAATGTTGAGGAGCTTGACGCGGCTGCTGCAGGGCAGCTCGATCAGGCCGAGCTGCTTGAGCTTGCTGAAGGTTCGGCTGACCGTCTCGATGGTGAGGCCGAGGAAGTCGCCGATGTCGGTCCTGGTCATCGGCAGCTCAAAACTCTTGGGATCCTGGCCAATGCGTCGATTGCGCCGCGAGAAAGCCAGCAAGAAGCTGGCGACACGCTCAACCGCGCTGCGCTGCCCGGTGGTCAGCATCAAATCGCGGGTCGCCGCCAGCTCGCGCGCCAGGGCCTCGTAGAGCTTGATGCCAAGCGCTGGATCCTCGGCAATGGATTGGCGCAGGGTTGAAACCGGTAAACAGCGCACGCGCGTGGGTTTGACGGCCTGCGCGTTCATCACGTGCTCGCCCTCGACGCCCAGTCCAATCAAGTCACCGGGATAGGCAAAACCAATGACTTGCCGGCGACCGTCGGCTAACACCTTGTTGAGAGCAATGGCACCGGTCTCGATGCGGTAGACGTGGCTCGCCGGATCTCCCTCGGCAAACAGCAACTCCTTGCATTCGACGCGGCGCAAGACGCCGTGAGCGAGCTTTTGCTCAAAGCCGCAGGTGAGCTGGGCTGGCGTCAGGGAGGGCGGCGCGAATGCGCGGTGGGCCAGGACATGTGGTGCCAGGGCTTGTGGTGATTGCATCAACATCGGTCTGCTCCCTGCAAATCTTGATCCGCATGAAGCTCACCACCCGGCCGTCACCGCCGTTGCGTCCTTGAGCAACAATTTGTCACGGTTTGTAACGCTTTGTAACGGCTAGCGCGTCGGAGCTTGCGCGCCGATCTGGCGCTGCGCTTCACCAGCAAGCAGGTCATGAACACCGACGGAATTGGAGCTTCGTGCCAGCAAACTCTGATAGGCGCGGCGTTCGTCGTCGTTATCAAACAATTGCACCCAGAGAATGATCCTGCCGTCCTCGACCGCACGTTGCAGCTGAGCCGCGTGGCGCGGAATTAACCAATGCGTGAGGGCTGAGTGCAGCGTGGGCGCGCCAAGCGCAAGTCGCCAGGCCAGGCGATCGGCAACCGGACCGGATGTACAGCTGATCAGCTCTGGGTTTTTTTGAAACGGCAGCTCGCGCAATCCAAGCGATGGTGCCGCAGCCATGAGCCCACCGCTCTGAGCCAGCACCCTGTGCAGGCCGAGGCAATTGAGATCGCCCAGCTTGGAGCCGCCCGTACCCAGATCCTGCAAGGTTGTATGTATGCCGGACCAGCTGTCGAAGGTGGCAACCGCAAAGCGCGAGGTTGAGGAGTTGATCACGCGGGGGCCGCTGGGCTTTGTTTTCAGATCTTGAGAGTGTCGCACGGGCGTCCGACCCTGGGTTTGATCCCGATCAAGGGAAGCCCTCCGTTGGGTGGCAGGGGGCTTGCCTTGCCTCGGTCCGTTGCCTTGAAAACCAGCCGGCGCCCACCGGGCGCTGTTGCGTCGGGACGAGCGCCGGCGAGGCTCGCCAGCATCATCGCCCGCGAGCTTGCCGAACTGGTCTCAAAGCATGAGGCGCCTTGCTCCTGCGAGGTCGTGGCCGACGCGGCGCGGCGGCGTGGCTGCCTTCAACCCCCAGACGAAAATGCAGGATCTTCCGCCGCCCGAAAGCCGGGCGAGATGGGTCGTGGAGCCAAATACGCCCACAGCAGCACACCGCCGGCTAAAGCCAGCACCAGAAGCGTGGACCAAACGAATTCCGCCGACACTCTGGGCTCCCTGCCGAACTCCGAATTGTCGAGGTTCCCGTCCGACATTGCTTCGATCCTTTGTGTGAGGCGCCCTGCTGCAGCGATAGCTCGAGCCGGTTGCCGGGAGTAGCGCCGCTGGCGGATGTCGCCCGCATTGATTTGGATCAACGCTGCGCAGATGACGCAGGCAAGCGCGTAGCGTTCGCGCCCAATGCCCCTCCCAATGCCCCTCCCAATGCCCCCTCCCGATGCCTGGCACTGACCACACATTCGACCTGTGACGAGATGTCCGCCTGGCGGTTGACCTAGGTCAAGCCTCGCACATCGCGGTGGTGCTTGCTTGTTGCAACCGAGCGCGTGGGGGCCATTGAGGCGGATACGGCGCGACGGCTACGCACGATCGTGCCGTTGATCCCGTCGCCAAAGAGGCCCCTTGGAACACGAGATTGAGGGATGCCCATGCATAGTCCGATCCGCGTTGCCGTAATCGATACTTGCCCGCTTTTCCGGCTCGGTGTCGTGCAAGCCATCGCCCGCTCAAGCCAACTCCTCCTTGTTGCCGAGGGCGCCACAGTTATGGATGCGCGACAGGCACTCCGCGAGAAGGACCCCCACATCCTGCTGCTGAATATGGGCACGCTGGAAAAATTCGCTGCCGCGCAGGAGATCGCCAATAACCGTTCGCAGTGCAAACTTGCGGTCCTCACCGCGCGCGACGACCCGCTGAGCGTGTCAAAGGCCCTCGCCATCGGTGCCGCGGGCTATATTCTCAAGGCCGTCAGCGGCGCCGAACTCGTGCAGGCAATCGAGACGATCGACGCGGGCAAACCATTCATTACGCCCGAACTTGCCTCTCGATTGCTAACAGAGGCGCGCGGTGGTCCGCTGGTGGCGAAAGACGCCAGGAAGAGTTCGGGCTTGAGCTATCGAGAACAGCAAATGCTCGACCATGCGTCGCAGGGGCTAACCAATCACGAGATTGCCGATAAACTTGGATTAAAAGTGAGTACCATCAAACACTACATGACGAGCCTGTACAAAAAAATGAACGCGAGCAATCGCCTGCAGGCGATCCAAGCTTCGCAAATTATGCCCCACATGCAGCACGCTGAAGCCTCGCCCAACTACTGATTGAGGCAGTGTGCGCTTCTGCGCACCTTCGCTGCCGACGGCCTCGCTGCAGGCTTGGCGAATAAATCCGCCGACCCTCGCTTCTCCGTGCCGACCGAATGAGACCGAGCTTGCTCGCATCGCCGCTAGCGAAGGCATAGCGCTGCCGGCGAAAACAGACCAGGGCTCAGGTCACAAGCAACAAGGCACGGGGACAGACCACAACCAGGACCGACGCCTGGGGAGCCGCGCAAAGCTGCAAAACTTGTGGCTGCATGCGGGCAGCGCCCTAGGTGGGTGCCGAGAGGGTCTGATATCCCGCCCCTCGCCAAGAAATTCCCCGTATTCATGCCGAGATAGTCAGTCGTCCTCCTTATGAACGTTAAAACCAAAATCTAACCAAGGTCCAACGTCATCAGACGATCGCGCCTAACAACTTCGCGGCACCCCCGTCCATTACCATTCCCGCCCAGCGCGAGCACATTGCAACGGTGATCGTCACCGAGCGTCGGCGCCAAACTTGAACGCCGAATCTCCTCACCCTTACCAGCCGACCGCTGGGAAGGTTTCGCAAGGAGCGCATGCCATGGCTACCGTTCGCTGGACTTCGGACAACATCGCAATCAACAGCGCGCCCGGTGCGCAGATCGCACCTGTCGTCGCTGACAACGGCGGCGTCGAGTTTGGCGTCGCCTGGATCAATGCGGCCGACGGCAGCATCAACGTCAATTTCTTCGACGAGCAGGGCCTGCCGTCCGCCGCGCGGACCCCCGCCGTTGTCACCGATGGCGTGTACGCGGGCACGAATGCGCCTGCGACCGCCTCCGATGTGCAAATCAACGCCGGTGGCGGCCTTGGCTACGGCGTGGTGTGGGAGGAAGCCGCCGCTGGCCAGTCGACGCTGCTGCGCTTCCGCTACATTGGCGCCGCCGGCACCTTCGGTCCCGAAGTCTCCGTCTCCTCTTCGCTGGGCGTCGGACAGCACGATGCCGCCCTGGCCGGCTATAGCCTGGATGATCCGACGGGGCGACCGAACGTCGACGGCTATAGCGTGGTGTGGGTCGAATCGAATTCGGGACCCCATTCGCTCGGCGACATCGTCTTTCAGCGCGTCGCCGTCACGCTCGATCGCCACAAGGATCCAACCAACGCGCCCGCCGCGGCGGGTCTTGACGGCCGTCCCCCCGCCGATGCCGCCAATGGGGACCTCAACGCCCAAGTTACGATCGCTGCCTCAGGCCGCGACCCTTCGGTGGCGACGGCGGCCGATGGCTCAACCGTCATCTCCTGGATCGATGCCACGAACCATATCCACTTGCGCGCCTTCAGCCCGGCCGGTGCCGTTGCCACGGATATCACGCTTCCCGGGGCGATAACGGCGACGCAGGGACAACAGCACGCGCTGGCGCTCGCCGGCGGCGAGATCGCCGTCGCCTGGGTCGCGGTCAGTGGCGCCGATCAGGTCTTGAACTGGCAAGTCTTTACCCCCGGCACCGCCGTCGGCACCTTCACGCCGGGCCCCGTCCAGACTGGGCAGGATGTGCCGGACGCGGCGGCCTTTGATTTCAGTATGGCGGCGCTGCCAGATGGTGGCGGTTTTGCCGTCTCTTGGAATGCCGACGACGCCGGTCACTCCGCGATCCTGACGCGTAGCTTCACGGCCGGCGGCGTCCCGCTCGATCCGACCGCAACCGTTTTCCATGCGCCTGTCGATGCCACCAACGTTGCCGCCACCGGCCTGATCGGCGATCGCTTTGTCACCGTTTATCAGGACAATGCGACCCCAGGCGATCCGAGCAACATCGCCGCGCAGATCTTCGACACGCGCACGCACGCCGACGGCACGGCCATTGCCCTGAATGCCGTTGGCCTTTCCCTGACCGGCGATCCGGTTGGCGGCGGGGGCGGTGGCCGCGTCGGTCAACCGGATGTTCTCGTCGGCAGCATCGGCAACGACATCATCGACGGTCGGCTCAACGATGACATCCTCGATGGCGGGCTCGGCAACGATCGCATCCTCGCCGGCGCCGGCAACGACGTCATCGACGGTGGCGGCAATGGCAACGTCGCCCTTGCCGGCGGCACACTGCCCGACGGCACCGCCCTGACAGAGGGTGGTGACACGGTGGTCTTCACGGGCCGCTTCAGCCTCGACGGCGACAGCAGCAACGATGATTATTCCATCAGCTTTGAAGGCAACAATCTCTTTACCGTTACGGACTTGCGCGCCGGCGCGCCGGACGGCGTCGACCTCGTGCGCAACATTGAGCAGTTCGAGTTCCAGGCCAGCGGCACCACCTTCTCGGCCACGGAACTTTCCGGCCAGCGGCCCGATGTCACGCCGACGGCCTGGGGCCTGACGCGATCCGCGGTCGGGTCGACCGGCTCTGATGTGACACCGGCGCTGGAGAAAGTGCCCGACACCGACGGTTTCCTGGTCAATGATGGGCCGACCAGCCAGCCGGGCACCCAGGCGCATCCGGTGATCGCCGACAGCATCGGCGAGTTCATCGGTATCCTCTGGGAGAACGGCTCCCTTGGCGACCGGCATATTCGCGGCCAGTTCCTGGACGTTCTCGCCAATCCCGATACCGACACGCCGCTGCCGAACGCCGTCAATGTCACCGACGGCATGGGCGACGAGTTCAACGCCGCCATCGTCTCCGGCGGCGCCAACGGCGGCTGGGGCATCGCCTTCGAAGAGCGCGACAATGCGCTCGATACCACATCGACCCTCCGCACCAATTTCATGGGGCCGGGCACCCTGACGGGCGTCGAGCAGTCGGTGCTCGAGGAAGACGACACCGTCAACCAGCACGATGCGGCCCTGTCGGGCTCGTTCCTCGACCGCACGCGGGTCAATCCCGTCGGCGGCTCGGCGCTGCCGAAGGACATGTCGGACGGCTACAACGTCGCCTGGGTGTCAACGGATCTCAGCACCCCGCCTGACGATGCGCGCTACGGCCACATCATGCTGCAGCGCTTCGAGGTACCGTTCGACGCGCTGGGCAATCCGACGGCGCCGGTCGCCGGCGGCATCGATGGCATTGCCGGCCTCGACAACGTTTTTGGTACGGGTGATGCGGCGGTTTGGGTCGGGGACGAGGCCGCCGCCGGCACTGGCGGTGCCATTGGGCGCAACCCGTCGACGGCAGCGCTGCACGGTTTTGAGACCGCGGTGATCTGGATCGAATCCGATGGCGCCGGCGGCGAGCGCGTGGCTGGCCGCGCCTATGACGATCTCGGTCAAGTAATCCCGGTCCCCCAATTTGCCAACATTTCCGCGGGCTTCCCGGTTGCCGCCGGCACCAACGCCTACGTGGTGCAGGCCGGCGCGGTCAACCTCGGCATCGCCTGGATCACGCACAATGCCACGGACGGCTATGTGGTGATGGGCACCATGTTCAGCCCGTCAGGCGCCGGGCTTAACGGCGTGGGCTTTGGCTTCTTATCTCCCCCGCAGCCGTTCGTGTTGGGAGTATTGCCACCAAGCTTCGATCCGGCACATGCCGACTTCCACCTGACCGGTATCAGCGGCGAGGACAGCAACGATCTCGTCTTCAGCTGGAACGATGCCGGCGATGTCAAGGCCCAGCACATCCGCACCACGCTCGATCCGGTGACCGGCGTCGCCTTGTCGCTGACCCCTGAAGGCAACGCCGTAACCGTCAACGTCAACACCGACGGCACCCAGGATCAAAACGGCCTTGCCGGGCTGCTGTCCGACCGCTTTATCACCGTCTATCACGATACCAGCGGCATCACCGGCGACACCGCCGGCGACATCGTGGCGCGCGTGTTCGACGTACGCGAGCCCGGCCAGTTGCTCGAGGGCGACCTCGTGCGCAACGGTGCCATCCAAGCCCGCGCCGACATCATCGTCGGCACCACCGGCAATGACACCATCATCGGCGATCTTCTCGACAACGACGGGCGCACCGACCAGCTCTACGGCGGGCTTGGCGACGACATCCTGCGCGGCGGTCCCGATCAAAGCGCCGGCGCCCGGGTCGAGATCCTCGACGGCGGCGAAGGCACCGATACCGCGGTCTATACCGGCCGCTTCACCGACTACTCGATCGCGCTCAACGGTGACGGCAGCTTCACCATCATTGACCTGCGGCCGGCGCAGGATCCCAACACCGGCGCCCCCCTGCAAAACGACGGCACGGACTTTCTGTTCGACATCGAGCAGCTGCAGTTCCTGGGCGAGCCTGACGCTCCCATCATTCCCATCGGCTTCAATCCACCGTTGGCGCCGATTGCCACCTTCGACGGCACGCCCGTGCAATGGAGCCTGACCGATCAGAGCGCCTTCAAGGAGATCCTGGTCGGCACCGACCCCGCCGCCGACCCGGCCCTTGGCCCTACGCCGCAACCCGGCATCCAAAGTGAGATCGCCGTCGCGGGTCTGCAAACCGAAGCCGCCATGAGCTGGGTCTCGGATGCCCAACACATCTTCGGCATTCGCTATGAGGTGCAAGGCGACGTCGATCCGGTGTTCTCGCTCGTTCCGGTCGAGCTGACAGATGGTGCCGCCGCCGACAAAGTCGCCGATCCCTTTGTGGTGATGGCTGGCGGCCTCGGCTTCCTGACCACCTGGGAGTCGACCACGGGTGCAGACACCTCCATCCACATGGCCTTCTGCAGCACGGCGACCAACACCGTGTTTGATCCCGCCGCCGGCTTCCCCGCCGGGGGCCTCGCCAGCGAGCAGGTCGGCGTTGCCGGCGATAATCCCGATGTCGCCGAGGACACGGTTGTTGGCTCCAACGTTGCCGGCACGATCTCGGTCGATCCGACGGCTCAGGGCTACGAGATCGTCGACGTCAACAACGACACCCTCGAGTTCGGCTTCCACGTGGCCTACGTGCAAAAGACGAGCGCGGCCGAAGCCACCGGCGAGATCAAACTCGCGCGCTACGATATCCCCGTCTACGACGTCGATCCCGTCACGGGCGCCATCATCACTGATGGCAACGGCAATCCGACCCCGTCGATCGACTTCGGTCGCGGTGCGGAGACGCAGCCGATCTCCGTTGGCAATGACGGCATTCGCGGCAGCGCCGACGACACGGCGGCGATCAGCATCGGCGTCGGGCGCGATCCCTCGCTGGGCGGCCTGCACGATGGCCAATTGGTTGTCAGCTACGTCGATGCCAGCAACCATGTGCAACTGCAGATCTATTCGCCGATCACCGACGAGGTCGCCGATCGGGAGTTGCGAGATGGCGCCGACAATGGAGCCGGTCCCACCGACATCGTCGTCCACGGTCTGACCACGTTCGAGCAGCTCAGCCTGCCCTTCCCGAGCGATCTTGGCACGGTCGCGGACGGCCAGAAGGCCTACATCGCCGCGGCGCAAAACGGCAGCTTCGGCGTGTTCTGGGCCGCCGCTGGCCTGGACCCGGCAACGGTCGACATCAAGGGCGTCATCTATACCTTCGGCGGCGCCAACAATTGGGTGCCCTCCGACGTCCTCACCTTCGAGACCGGGCTCGACGCCAGCATCAACTTCCAGGTGGCCAACACGGCGGTCGATCCGGTCGGGCTCGAGGATGGCTTCCTGCTGACCTGGAACCTCGCCGGCCATCTCCGTCTGAGCAGCGCTTCAGCATGGCCGGCGACCTCGTCGGGCACCAGATGCAGATCGACGATCCGGCGAGCGGAGCGCACCAGGGCAATTCGCTGGCGCCGCTGGAGGATGGCCGCCTGCTCATCGGCTTCGACAGCCCGACCGGCGACGTCACCGCCGAGTACCTCGATACCCGGCAGCCCGGGGTCGAGATCATCGGCCCGCGCCTCGGCGCCCCGCGCGACGTGCTGGTGGGGACCGTCGGTGGCGACAACATGACGGGCGGCCAATTGCAAGACGAGCTCTATGGCGGCCTTGGCCACGACCTGCTGTCGGGCGGCTCCGGTGCCGACATTCTGCGTGGGTGGCCTCGGCAATGACACCCTGATCGGCGCGCTCGGCCAGGATCAGCTCTTGGGCGGCGATGGCGATGACCTCTTGTGGAGCGGTCTCAACGGTCCTGCCGATCCCAAGGTCGACCGCGACCTCGTCACCGGCCTCACGCCGCGGGCGTCGATCCCAACCTGATCGCGAGCGAGCCGGGTGCCGATATCGTCTCGGGCGGCGACGGCATCGACACCCTCTCCTTCCAAGGCGAGTTCGGCCGCTTCAACGTCAATCTCGAGACCGGCATCGTCACGTCCGACCGCACGGCGTCGGGGAGCTTTGTGCTCGAGGACGTCATCGGCCAAATCGTCGACGACGGCGCCGGCGGCACCATCTTCACCTTCATCAACGACGTGGAAAACCTGACCGGTGGGCTCGGCGACGATACCCTGATCGGCAGCGCCGGCAACAACGTGCTCGACGGCGGCGCCGGCATTAACATCATCGACGGCCGCGGTGGCAGCGACACGCTGGTCCTCAACGGCAACTTTGCCGACTTCCTGATCAGCTTCAATTCCGCCACTCAGACCTTCACCCTGATCGACCCCGCCGCGCCTGGCGGCCCGCTCGGCCTGACCGATAGTGTCAGCAATGTCGAGCTGTTCAGCTTCGCCGATGGCGTGCGCACCGCCGCCGAGTTGGTGCCGGGTCCGTTGGCCGTCAACGACACCGTGACGGTGAACGAAGACGGTGCGGTGACGTTCGACGTCCGTAGCCAACGACTCGGGCACCGGTCTCGACGTGTTCGCCGTCAACGGCACCAGCATCAGCGCGGGTGGCGCGCCCGTTGCCCTGGCGCACGGCCAGGTGGCCCTCGGCCTCGACGGCCAGCTCAGCTACACGCCAACGGCCAACTTCTTTGGTCTCGAGAGCTTCAACTACAGCGTCGTCGATGACCTGGGCAGGTTCGCGAGCGCAACCGCATCGGTAAACGTCAACAACGTCAATGATGCGCCCGATGACATTCTCTTCAATGGTTTCACCTCGCCCACGCTGCTGCTGCCGGAGAACTCGCCGGCCAATACCGTGGTGGCGACGCTGTCCACGCATGATGTCGACAACAGCGTTGTGCCAGGAACCGACAGCTTCATTTACACGCTCGCCAATAACTTCGGCGGCGCCTTCAAGATCGTCGGCAACCAGATCCAGGTCCAGAATGGGGCGCTGCTCGATTTTGAAAGTGCGCAGCACAGCTTCAATCTCGGCGTCACGGTCTCGGACGGTCACCTCGGCGGCACCTACAGCGAAACCGTCACCGTCAACCTGACCAACGTCGATGAGGCCCCGGTCAACGTCGCGCTGAGCAACGCCAGCTTCGCGGAGAACGCGGCCAACGGCTTTGTGATCGGTGCCTTGAGTGCCAGCGACCCCGAGCACACGGCCGTCAAGTTTGCCCTCAGCAACGATGCCGACGGGCGGTTCAAGATCGTCTTCGACAGCGCCAGCGGCCAATACAAGCTCGCGGTGGCCGAGAACCTGCTAATCGATCATCAGACCAACGACCTGAACCATACCTATGCCGTTCAGGTCAGGGCCACCGATGCGACCGGCGCCTCTTCCCTGCAAAACTTCACCGTTACGGCAACCGGTGTCGCGGAAAATCGGATCATCGGCAACGCCAATGCCAACACGCTCAATGGCACCGCCGGCAATGACTACATCGATGGCGGCGCCAACAAGGACAATATGGCAGGTGGTGCCGGCAACGACGCCTATATCGTCGACAACAGCGGCGACAAGGTGAGCGAGCAGGGCAATGGCGGCACCGACACGATCTACACGTCCCTGGCGAGCTTCGATCTGAGCTCCGCCGCCAACGTCGAGAACCTCGTCTTCACCGGCACCGCTAACTTCACCGGCAAGGCCAGCAACAACGCCAGCACTCTCATCGGCGCCGCCGGCGCCGACAATCTCCAGGGCGGCAACGGCAACGACGTCTTGGAGGGGCGCGGTGGCAATGACGTGCTGCAAGGCGGCGGTGGAAACGACACCCTGATCGGCGGTAGCGGCAACGACACCCTGAACGGCGGAGCGGGCAACGATAGCTTCGTGTTCGCGCCTGGCTTCGGCAACGATCTCCTTCAGAGCTTCGGCGACGTCAATAACAACCAGGACGTCATCGAAGTCTCGACCGCCATGTTCGCCAACTTCGCCACCCTTCAGGCCGCCATGGTGCAAAGCGGGGCGAACGTGCTGATCAGCGACGCCATCGGCGACGTGCTCACCGTCCAGGGCACGACGATCGCCGCGCTCGGCAGCGATGACTTCCGGTTTTTCTGAGCAGACGTGCTGTGGAGCTAGGCAAGGGAGACGAACCATGTACATCTCGACCAAGGCATCTCGCATCAGGCAGAGAGAAGCGCAACGGGCCCGCGACAATCGCGCCGAGATCGTCAAGGCGCGATCGATTGGTCAGATCACAAGGCGCGACCTCATCCGCTGGGGACTTTTCACCAGCAGTGGCCTGTTGGTCTGCAAAAATGGCCTGAGCCCGTTTGCCCGCAGCGCTTTTGCGGCCATCCCGACCGGCACGCCGCGCAGCCCGCTGTTTGGGGCGCAGAAGTTCACCCAGCGCATGCCGCGGCTGCGACTGCAGACGCCCGTGCCAATAACGCCATCGGTGCGGGGAACCGAGGTTGATGCCGCGTTTGGCGGCCAGTATGCGGGGCAGCCCTGCGGCAAGCGCATGTCCTATCACAACGATTTCTCAAGCTATAGCGGCTCGGAGCCGAATCCGTTTCGCAATCCCATGACCAATAGGGGCCCGATGGAAGGGCGCCCGCCGGGCGAGGCGTTCGCGCATCAGCGCTGGGCAGAGTTCTTTCCGAAGGTTGGCTACGTGATGTCGTGGACGCAATGCGCACCGGGCACCAAGTTCCACCCGAACTTCCCAGACCAGGCTCCCAACGCGGTTTGGGCCTATGGCCCCGGCAATGTCGGGCAGTCGAGTATGCCTCCGCCGCTGATCAAAGGCCGCTACGGCGAGCCAATGCTAACGCGGATCTACAATAACACCCCCGTCAACCGTGAGGAAAACGGCGGCTTCGGCCGCAACGAGCAGCAGCTGCACTTCCACAATGCCCACAATGGCGCGGAAAGCGACGGTGCCACCGGCGCCCACCATTTCCCCGGCACCTTTTATGACTATCTCTGGAGCACAACGCTGGCGCGGCGCGATAAAATCAATACCGGCGCCACGGACCGGCGGGCCTCGGGACCCGACGGCAACGGCGGCCTCATCAATGTCGCCGGCGACTTCCGTGAACTTCAGGGCACGCTCTGGGCACACGACCACCGCTTCTTCTTTACCGCCGAGAATGTCTACAAGGGCAATATCGGCGCCATGATCAACTACTACAGTGGCCCCGACCGCGGCAACGAGGAGCTGAACGACGGCGTCAACCTGCGGCTGCCCAGCGGTAAGTTCCTGGACTCCGGCAACGTCGATTTCGATGTCAATCTGATCATCTCCGACGGTGCCACCGACCGCGACGGTCAGTATTTCTTCGACATCTTCACCACCGACGGCTTCCTAGGCGATCTCCCGCTTGTCAATTTCGCCTATGCCCCGTTCTTCGAGGTGCTGCCGAGGAAGTATCGCTTTCGCATCTTGGCGGCGGGCATGTCTCGCTTCTGGAAGCTTGCGCTGGCCGGTCCGACCGGGGCGCCGGTACCCTTCCAATTCGTCGCCAACGACGGCAATTTGGTGGTGAACCCGATCGTGCTCACAACGCTCGATCACCAAGGTGTGGCCGAGCGCTACGACGTCATCGTGGATTTTTCAAGGTTCCGCCTCGGCGATCGCATCAGGGTCGTAAATCAGCTGCGCATGCGCGACGACGGTCGAGGCCCGAAGGAAGACTTGAGCCTCGCGCAAGCGCTGGCGGGTCGCTCCGATGACCCCACGATCGGTGCCATCATGGAGTTTCGGGTCGTGAGCTCGCTAGAGAGCGTCGACGCGCCCGGTCAGCCACTGACCATCGCCAATAGCTGCGGCAGCAATGACAAGAGCCAGGTGCCGCCCGTGCTCACCGAACAGATCCCCATCGTCACACCCGTGCGCACCAGGGTGGTCGAATTCGGCAGGGCAGGGACCGGGGATTCGCGCAATCCTGCCACCGGGCAATGCACGCCCGATTGCCCGGAAACGGCAAGCTTCCCGTGGACGATTAAGATCAATGGCGAAACCGCCCACTCGTTCAATGCCAATAAGATCTCGCTGCTGATCCCGAAGCCGGGCGAGGTCGAGCACTGGACCTACATCAATGGCGGCGGCGGCTGGGACCATCCGATCCACCTCCACTTCGAGGAAGGCGTCACCATGAACCGCGGCTCTGGTTCCATCCCGGCGACGGAACGGCTCGTGCGCAAGGACGTCTGGCACCTGAACGCGGCCGGCACGGTCCAATTCCAAGTCCAGTTCGGCGAGTACGGCGGCTCCTACGTCAACCACTGCCACAATACGGTGCACGAGGACTTTGCCATGCTGTTCCGCTATCAGCTGCTCGCCGCGGCAGGGGTCCAGGTCGGCGTAACCCAAACGCCCAATCCAACACCCGATGGCGTCTTTTTCACCACCCCGGAAATCCTACCCGAAGGCGATCCGCGGCCGCCCTCGAGCATTACCAGCACCTCCGGCGGTTCGAACAACGGCTAGCCGTACCCAAGAGCGCGCGCCGGCCGCTGGGACGGCGCGCGCCCCAGCTCGGGAGCAGAACCATGCGACGCGTGGCAGTCATTTTGTTTGCCGCCCTAAGCTGGGGAGTGGCCCTGGTCGCAACAACACCGGCCGGCGCCGGACGATGGGACAAGGGCTATGTGCCCAACCTTCCGGTGGTGACCCAAGATGGCAAGGTGTTCCAATTCTATCAGGACCTGATCAAAGACAAAATTTTCGTCATCAGCTTCTTCTATGCGTCGTGCACGCAAATTTGCCCGCTGGCGACGGCGCGGCTTTCCGAATTGCAGGACCTACTTGGCGACAGCGTCGGGCGCGAGATCTTCTTTTATACCATCAGCGTTGACCCGGAAAACGACACGCCCGAACGTCTTAAAAAATACGCAGAAGCCATGCGGGCAGGCCCAGGGTGGCTGTTCCTGACCGGCATGCCCGAAGATATCAAGCTCATCCGCGACCGGCTTGGCGATCGCAGCAGCGCGCTGAACGAACACCGCAACGAGGTTCTGCTCGGCAATGGTGTGACCGGCGAATGGCAACGCGACAATCCACTCAGTGATTTGACGCGGCTGGCGATGACCATCCGCTCCATGAAATCGGATTGGCGCGCCGCCCCCGCTGAAGCGACGCGCCACATCGCGCAAACCGCGGCCGTGCCCGCCGAGGCTCAAAGCATGCACGCCATGTTCGCCAAGGCCTGCGCCGGCTGCCACAGCATCGGGCGCGGTGATCGGGTAGGGCCCGACCTCGCCGGCGTCAGCGAGCGCCGGCAGATGGCATGGCTCACGCGCTTCATCGCAGATCCCGAGCAAGTGCGCAGGCAGAAAGACCCCATCGCTCTGGCGCTCGCGGCCAAGTTTCCGGCCGTGCGCATGCCCGCCATGGGCATCTCCGAAATGGAAGCAGCCAACCTGGTCGCCTACATCGAGCAGCGACAGCCCCACCGGCAGCCCCCTCTATCACTGGAACCTCTGTTGGCGTTGACAACCCAGGATGGCCTGCGCTTGGCCGCCAAGCGACCTTGCCGGGCGCGCGCTCGCCGTTGCCTTTGGCTACACGCATTGCCCCGATGTTTGCCCCACGATGCTGCTCGACTGGTCCAATCTCCTCGGGGAACTCGGGTCAGATGCACGCCTGAAGCTACTGTTCATTTCCGTAGATGGCGAGCGGGACACGCCCGACGTGCTCAAAGCTTATCTGCGGTCCTTCCATGGGGGTATCACGGCCTTGACCGGTACGCCCGACCAGATCGCCGCAGCCGCAGCGCTCTTCGATGCTTTCTATGCCAAGATCCCTGGCCCAGACGGCGCCTTCACTTACGACCACTCCATCAAGGTCTATCTCCTTGATCGCACCGGCCGCAGGTCCGGCACGCTGGACCTCAACAGCGAACCGGCGGCGCGCCTCGACACGCTGACCCGGCTGCTGGCGAGACAGGGCGAAAGCGGTTGACCAGACCGGTTCACTGTGAGGCAGCCATTGTCTCGCGGCAGGCGAACGCTCACTCATCAACTTGCCACGTTCCATTTCACCGCGTTGGCCTTTTTCAGCGCGTCTGCTTTTTGCACCGCTTCCACGCGATTGCGCACTTGGAGCTTTTCCATGATGACGGTCATGTAGTGCTTCACGGTTTTCTCGCTGATTTGCAGTTCTCGCGCCACTTCCCTGTTGGTAAGCGCCCGCGCGACACAGCCCAGAATTTGCTCCTCACGCGCGGTCAGGCCGTAGGGCCTGCTTTTCTCGTGGGTCGCCCCGTTTAAGCACACGCTTTGGCGTAACAGCCCGGCGCCGAACTCGGGTGGTAGATAGAGCGCACCTTGACCGATGCTTGCAAGAATGCGCACGAGGTCGCCGCCCTCCACGCCCTTGCGAATGCAGCCGCGGATCCCGGCCTCAAACGCGCTCGCCACTTCGTCCGCCGTCGCCGCTTCCGATACCGCCACGATCGGCAGCTGCGGACAACTCAAAGCCAGCACCCTTGCCATTTCGATTATGTCGCGGAAGCTGTTGGCGTCGATGAGCGCCATATCTGCCAGTCGAGACTGCGCCAGCGCAATGGCATCGTTAATGCTCGTTCCACCCAAGAGTAGCAAAGACGGGGTGGCGCGGAAGACTACCTCAATGCCCTCTCGATAGAGCGGCTCACTGGTGATGAGCACAATGCGAAGCTGGCTCGCCGCACCGTCGGAGCGCGAATTGGGGGCTGGTTGCTTGGTTTGCAAATCAGGCGCCGACATGCGTTGCTCGCTCGAACCCGCACCTCATCGAGGCTCCCCACCTCTCTCTCAGTATGTGGGATCGCCACCCCGCGGGTGATTTGATTTAAGTCAACCGGCAAACTGGGCTGCAGCCCCCAACGGTCGAGCTGCCGGCCAGGGAGCCGTGTGCGCCTTAGCGCCGCGGCGCCTCAGCCATGGCCGACGGCGAGGCTTTGGGTCTGAGCTTGCCTGTCGCGGGGTCCCTCTTTCCCGGTTTGATCTGGATCAAGCCCAACGGCCACCAATTGCGTGCACATTCGCGCCAAAGCCGCCTCGAGCAAAAAATACTTACGATGTCGCGAGCAAAGGCCTGCCTTGACTGTGCCGTCAGAGATAAAGCGCTCTGCAAGGCGCTATGCCCTGAGGACTTAGCCAAGCTCAACCGTCTGTCTTATCGCAAGCGCTATTCTGCCGGCCAACCGATTGCGGCCTTGTCGACGCCCGAGGCTTGGTGTGCAACAATTTTAGCCGGGGTCGTCAAGCTCACCAAGTCCTTGCCCGATGGCCGACAACAGATCGTTGGCTTGTTGTTCCCATCGGACTTTTTGGGGCGGCCTTTCAAGACCACGAGTTCTTATGCGGCGGAAGCGGCAACGGACGTGCAGCTCTGCTGCTACAACCAACGCCACTTCGAACACTTGCTGGCCGAGCAGCCGGACCTGAAACAGCTGCTGCTGGAACGCACCTTGGATGCGGTCGATGCATCGCACGAATGGATGCTGCTGTTGGGATGCAAAAGCGCCAAGGAAAGGGTGGCCGCGTTGCTGGTCCTGATTGCGCGCCGGTTGGCGCCGGACCCTCGTTCCGCCGGCGCCGCACAACCGCCGTTCGCGATCGAGCTGCCGCTGTCGCGCGCCGAAATAGCCGACTACCTCGGCTTGCGCCTGGAAACCGTGAGCCGCCAGTTGAACCGGCTGGAGGCCGCGGGTGTGATCAAACGCTTCGCCCGGCGCGGGATCGAAATTTGCGACGCGCGCGAACTCGAACGCTTGGCCGGTGATCCTTCCTAATGGTGATCCTTCCTAATAGAGGAGGCCCCCCACACGGGGCTAGAGTTGGAGGAACTACGGCTGTGGCTTGCGTGAAGTCAAGGCGATCCTCGAACAAGGTCCGAGCGCATTAGTTTACCTTGGTCGGATACCGAAATGTCGTCGTTTGTCGTATGCAAGAGACGAAATGATTGCGTCGTAGTGTGGTGCTATGACTGCCAATACCCTTCCTCAGGCCGCCCTGCCCTTTGTGATGTCGATCATCCAATGGTGGCGGGCTCGCAGCCGCGCGCACAAGCTTACCACCTCCGTATCCCTCGCGATCGTTCTGGCGACCGTCACGGCGTCTTTGCTGGTGGCCCACCACATCCAAGAGCTACTCGCCAATAGGGCCGCCGCCAGCACCGCGCTCTACATGGACAGCGTCGTGGTGCCCCTCGTGCAGGAGCTCGCGGTCAAACCTTCGCTATCCGAACAAAACCGCGCCGCGCTTGAGCAGTTGATGTCACCGGCATCTTCCGGCAAGCCCGTTGTCGCCTTCCGGATTTGGCTGGCAGACCGGATCGTCTTCAGCACCCGCGGAGAATTGGTTGGCCGGCAATTTCCATCCACACCCGCCCGCAACCGCGCCTTCGAAGGCGATGTTGTCGCCAGCCTCGGGCTCGATGGTGACGACGAAGATGATGAGCGGGCGCTGCAGGTGCCGATCCTCGAAATCTACGCGCCCGTCCGGCAGACCGGCACGAACAAGATCATCGCCCTTGCTGAAACATCCGAGCTGGCGGTCGATCTCATGAAGGAGATAAGGACCGCCCAATATACCAGCTATGCCGTGTTGGCCACCGGCGCCATCGGCCTGATCGTGACCCTGTTCGGACTAACGGGAGGCTTGCAACGGCAAATCGGTGAATTGGCGCGCCAGCAGATGCAGGACACACTGCTTCGCAAGCGGGTCTGCCGCGCCAACCGGCGCGTCCTGGAAAGCAACGAAAAAAATCTGCGCCGCGTTGCAAAGGAACTGGGCGCCGGCCCCTTGCAGCTGATCGCCTTCGCGCAGCTGCGACTCGATGCTTTACGCGAGTCTCCCGACAGACTCGGCGAAGAAGTCGCTTCCATCAGTGCGGCACTCAATGACTGCATGAGGCAAATACGCGGGGTATCCACGGGATTGACCCCATCGGATTTGCAGGACCTACCGCTGACCGACGTGATCGGCACGGCCATCTGTCTGCACGAAGCGCGCACGGGTGTCGTCGTCAGTTGCGAGTTTCGCGATCTGCCGCAAGACGCCCCTTACGCGCTCAAGAGCTGCCTCTACCAATTCATCGAAGAGGTGTTGGGTCGGGTCTTTCAGCACTCGCAAAACGCATTAGTGCACGTCTGCGCAAAATCTGAAGACGACCGGCTGGAGATCGAGCTCATCTGTCATCTGCAGCCTGCGGTTGCCCGCCTTGCAGATGCCATCGAGAGTGGCAGCGAAGGCCTGCGCCATCGGTTCGAGGCTCTCGGCGGCGGGATATCGGCGTGGTCACGCTCCGACCAGCACCTGGCCGTTGTAGCAAATTTCTGGATCGGCGAAGGGAGCGACCGGTCGTGAGCCAACCGATGCGCATCGTCGTCATTGATGGCCACCCGATTTTTCGGCAAGGCGTCATTCGTACCATCGCGCGCTCGCAGTGCATGCAATGCGTAGGCGAGGGAACGACGGCAGAGGACGCACGCCGGCTCGCCGACGAATTGCAGCCGGACGTCCTCATCCTCGACATTGCCATCACGAAGGGGCACGCCGTCGTCGCCGACATCGTCAAACACGGGATCAAATGCGTCGTGCTAACCACGCTCGACGATGTACTAAGCGTCTCCAATGCGCTCTCCAACGGCGCCAACGGCTACATTCTCAAAGGTGTGAGCGGCCTCGAACTCATCGGCGCCCTAAAGACGATTTACGATGGCGCTCCCTATGTCACCGCCGAACTGGCGGCACGATTGCTCATCGGCGAAACGCTGCTCCCTAAACGGGTGGCGAAAGTGCAAGGCGCGCTCAGCTATCGAGAGCAGCAGCTCCTCGACCACATCACCAAGGGCTATACCAATCGGGAGATCGCCAACAAACTCGGACTGACCGTTGGCACCACCAAGGTCTATCTGACGCAGCTTTTCAAGAAAATGCGCGTGCGCAATCGCCTGGAGGCGGTTATTGCGGCGCAAAACCAGACGCCTTGAAGACTAAGAGGGGCAAAAGATCTTTCGGCTGCCCGATAACGATGACCGATCCCAAGGCTTGCCCGCGTGCGACGCGAACCCACCGGTAGGGAGCCCAGACCATGGCGCCCTTCGCCCAGGTCTCCCCGTTGCAGAAGCGAGCGGGGGTTTGCCATCCTCGTTGTCATCGCTGCGGTCGGATTGCTGGCGCTGGCGGCTGCGCTGTTTGCAAGAGTGACGAGCGCTCAGGTCAGGGCAAGCGCCGTTGCGGTCGAGACGGCGCGGGCAAAGGCCCTGGCTGCGGCCGGAATCAACTTGGCGGTGCTCAGGCTGCTTGAGTTCCGCGCCAACCCTAACGGCAAGCACCGCAGTTTTGCCATTGGCGGTGAAGCCTTCGGCTGTCGCCTCGACAACAACCTCATCATCACCGAGGCGCAAGACGAGGGCGGCAAAATCGACCTGAACTTCGCCGGCGAGCGTCTCCTGCGCGCCCTGTTGCTTGGTCTCGATGTGGAAGGCGCACGAGCCGACACGCTTGTCGACGCCATCCTCGACTACAGGGACGGCGATAACATCAAGCGAGCCAAAGGCGCCGAAGAGGCCGAATATCGTGCCGCCGGTCGCGCCCAGGGGCCCAAGAACGCGCCATTCGCCGCGGTGGAGGAGCTCGATCAAGTGCTCGGTATCGACGCCGAGCTGCTGGCACGTATGACACCTTTTGTTACCGCCCATTCGGGCAAGGACGGCGTCGACCCCCTGGTGGCGCAGCGACGACTGACCGAAATTCTGCGTCGCGGCGACACGCCAACTCCCGCAAGCGATGCGGGATCAGATTTGCAGTTCGACGCCCGGGCCTCCGATCTGCCCGCTTATTTTACTGCCCCTTCCACACGCAATACCTTCAGCGTTCGCTCCGAAGTCGTCATGGCGGGCGGCGTGAGGTTTGCGCTCGAGGCAATCGTGGATATTGCCCTGTTGCGCCCAGGTGGCGCGGTTGGAAGCCCACGGCAAGCGCCGGTTTTTCACCTGTGGCGCTGGCGACAGGTCCCGTCCGTCGCGCGCGACGGCGCGCCCAGTGTCGACGTTCCTGCGCTGCCGGAGTGCGAACTATTGGCTTCCACTTGAGCGGTATTCCGCTTCCAGCTGCTCCGGGCTGGCGAACCCGTCTAGCCGCAGCCATGGGCGATCGGCCGCAGGCCGATAAAAGGTGGCAACCGGATGGTTCATCTTGTCACGGCTGAGAACGCCAAAGGCTCTTTGCATCGCGGCGCTCGCTTCGAGGCTGCCCGTGTAGAAACGCCAGCTCGCATCGGCGCCGAATTGCTGCCGATAGGCCGCAAGTCGCGACGGCGTGTCGTACTCGGGATCAATCGAAAGCGAGATCATGCGTACCTTGCTTCGTTCCGGCCCCAGCCTGTCGGCCAGGACAGAGAAGGTTTGGCTCAAGACCGGACATACGCTGCCACAGCTCGTATAGATGAAGTTGAGGTAGATCGGCCCCTGCCGGTCGAGCTCCGTGCCGATGTCAACCTTGGCGCCATCGTCACGCACCAGAATCATGCGGGGAATGCGCGGCTCGATAACCGATCTTTTGATCGCGCTGTGCTCGCCATGCACGTGCCCACTGTGGGCAAATACGGGCGCCGTCTCAACTGCAGAAACGATACTCAAGGCCAGCCCCAACCCGGTGGCGCAAAGCTTTCCCAGCATGCCGCACCCTTTCTGAGTAGCAAACGGATTTGGTAGCGCTCGTCGAACATAAGGGAATGGCCAACAATTAAATCGGTAATAGGTCCGAAGATAATTATTTACCTTAGTCGCTTATCGAGGAAATGGCCGCGTCGTAGTTTTCCCACAACCTGATCTCGGGAGGCTTCCTATGTTTACGCGGCGCACTTTCCTGAAATCGACGAGCGCACTCGTTGCTTTGGGCGCGACCGGTGGTCAGTCGGCGCAAGCCCTGATCCGGCGGCGCCGCCCCCTCGGCCTGCGGCCCTCACCGCCCTTTGACGCCAGCGCCGTGCGTCAGTTCGCGAACGCGCTCCTCAACCCGCTCAACCCCAATTTTCCCGGGATCCGACGCCCGACCGCCGGCACCGATGTGAAGCTCACCATTCGGGAAACCATCGGTTCCCTCGGCCTTAACCGCCCGAACGGTGCGCCGCTGGCCACGCGCTTCTGGGGCTACGCCCTCGACCAAAGCAGCCTCGAAACCCTGCCCGGCCCGACCTTTGAGGTCGATCGCGGGCGCCCACTCACCGTCACCTACGTCAATGGCCTCGACGGTGTGCCGAACCGGATGCCGGTCGATACCACCTTGGAATGGGCCAATCCCGGCTCGCTTGGCGGCCTGGCACCGGTGCCGCTTGTCACGCATTTGCACGGCGCGCGCTCGGAGACGCGCTCCGATGGTTTGCCGGAGGCCTGGTTCACGCCCAACGATCACTTCAGGGGCCGATTGTTTGCCAAACCCTATCACTACCAGAACGATCAGGAGGCCGCGCACCTTTGGTACCACGACCATGTTCTCGGCATTACGCGCTTGAACGTCTACATGGGACTGGTGGGTTTTTATTTCATTCGCGATGCCAACGAGGATAAGCTCCGCGCCGCCAATGTATTACCAAAATATCCCTATGAAATTCCGCTGGCTTTGATGGACCGGACCTTTGATGAGAATGGCCAGCTATTTTACCCCTCTGAAGATCCCGCAAGCCCAGATTTACCGCATCCGACGCATCTACCCGAATTTTTCGGTGACGTGATCCTCGTTAATGGGTCGGCTTGGCCCCGCCAGGTCGTGGAACAACGCAAATATCGGTTCCGCATTCTAAATTCCTCCGATTCCCGGTTCTATGCCTTGAAGGTGCAACGCCAGTCCGGCGGCTCACCATCAACACCGACAGGTCCAACCCTGCCGCTGCTGGTCATTGGCACCGAGTTGGGTCTTTTGAATGAACCAGCCCTCGCACGTTGGCAAACGCCGCCGCTTGCGGATGGCAGTGCCAATGGCATCAACCAAGCGGACACGCTTTTGATCGGTCCCGGCGAGCGCTACGACGTGATCATTGACTTCAGCAACATGCCGGTCGGAACCCGCCTGCTGTTGTGGAATGATGCCGCCACACCCTTTACCGGACAAGTCCCAGACGGCGTTGACTACATGGCACCGACACCTGGCTTGACCGATCGCGTCATGGCGTTCGATGTGGTTGCGCGCAATCAGACCATCCCGAACGCGAGCGTAGCGCTTGGCACATCCCTGCGCGTCTACCAGACATCCCCACTATCTCCGGTCACCGCCAATGGCGCGGCGACCACCCGCAAGATCTTGATGTATGAGGGAACCGACTCCTTTGGCCGGCTCCAGACCATGCTTGGCACGCTCGACCAGGGCACGCTGGTCTACAGCGATCCCATCACGGAAAACCCGCGGGTCGGCACCAAGGAGGTCTGGGAATTCCACAACACCACCGCGGACGCACATCCGATCCACATGCATCTGGTAGATTTTCAGATCTTGAGCCGCGAGGACTTCAGCATCAACACAACGGACAAGACCAACTCCGATGGCTCGACCGGGGCTCGCGTCCTGGGCAAGCCCAAACTCCTGGGCAACAAGGTCGGCCCCAACGCTTACGAAGTCGGCAAGAAGGACACCGTGATCGCCTATCCCGGCCAGATCACGCGCGTGACCCCGAACTTCAGTCGCGCCGGCGAATTCGTCTATCACTGTCACATCCTCTCGCATGAAGACCACGAGATGATGCGGCGCTACGAAGTACCGGCACTGGTCTAGGGACTGTTACCGCGAGCGCGAGCTGGGACCATGGCGGCACGGGCCAATCGTGTAGGAGTTCCGGCTCGGTCGTGCTTGGGTGCGCGACACCAAACAATACGGGGCCCCTTAGAGCTTTAGCGTTGACCTGGTCCGAGCCCGAAGCTTGGGAATTTAAGGCCGGTGCCTGCCCATTCCGCGGGCAGCCCCATTCGGCGGGCAGCGGGGCCAGCCCGAGAACATAATTCGACGGGCGGTCAGCGGCAGCACTCGCGTCAGGGCTGTGCGTTGGCCTCGCTCAGGTTTGCAACGATCTCGTCTGGCGTCGCCTGTTTGAAGGTTCGATCTGCAACGGCCGATGCCGTGCCTGAGTACGTTTTCCAGGGCGGTCGCGGCCTTGCTGCCCGCGCTGCCTTTCAGGTTCGGTTGCAGCAACCCGGTTCACCCCAGGCGCAACGGACCCGTCTAGGCTCGACCGTCATGGCAAGCCCATATGGGCCAAAAGACGTCAATCGGTCTGGGTGCTTTCAGCCTTAAGGTTCAGTTCCTCTAAGGCACTCCGGATCAGATGCCGCAAACGCGCGCTACCTATTGCCGACAAGCGATCGACGCCGATGCAGAAGGCGGAAAGACAAATCTGGCTGTGCTCGAAGTCGACTTCGGTCGCCAAAACGCCAGCCTTGGGATCCCACTCGCACTGTTTCGGCGGGACAGCCCATTCACGCAGTCTCGTGATCTCAATTCCGTCATCGCCATCGATCACTGCGACATCTACGCAGCGGAAACCCTTGGCTGTATCGAAGGCTCGGCTGTCCAACCGGGGAATGAACGACCTGCAGGCAATAATTTCGCTGGAGGACTGGTCGCACGTAAAGCCGAGGAATTGATCGGTCACGCGTGTCCGCACGGGTCTGTCGCAATGCCCTGGCATTGCCCATTGCTCCATCAGGAGTCGCTTGTCTAAGCTCACGATTGAGTTGCATCGCATCAACGGGGGTTCCAGCAACTCCTCGGCCCTAATCGAACCAGAAAAGCTCGCGCCGCTCATTACGACGAGACCAAATAGGACGCACAGTAGACGTCGAGCACGCGTCGAACCCCTGACAGCAGGCATGGCGCTTCCTCCGAGGTTGCTAATCCGTCTCTTCCGGCGGGCACCGCCCGATCTGCGCAGCACACGATCTGCTCCTTAGTTGCGCCGTAGAGGAGGCAGGGCCGTCGGAAGGGCAAGCAAATCTATCGTGTGTTGCATGCGCTGGACGTCGGGTTGGAAGGTATGACATTGCGGCTCCCCTTTGCTTCGCCATGCTCACCTTGCACCACCAAGCTTCGCGTCGTATTGACCCTGATCAATCGGGCAGGCTGCAGTCGCACTTGCTGGCGGGCGCGAGGGTTTGCGCGCAGAAAGCCGTGCCGCAACCCTTTCCACCGTTTGAAGGAGGCCAAGAGCTTTAATCGCCAGCGCCTTATTGCAAACAAGCGCGACCGGTTCTCAAAACCAGCACCAAGCAACGGCGTCCCAAAGGGGAGATCGCCGATACTGCCCAGTGCTGCGCTATCGCGTCGGCACGTACGCTCTGACCGCCGACCGTGAAAATCGGGTTGTCCGCGGCGATCGAATGTTAAAGGCCCTCGTCTGGGAATGGTTGCTCTGAACCATGGCGCGCGGTCTCCGGTCGGGCGCGCGATCAGCGTAACAATAAGCTCGCGCGAGCCGTTACCCATTCCCGTTAGGCGCGCTGAGGCATCGCCGAAACCTGCTCGCACTGTCGGATAAAGTCGAATTCACGAGGATCCCTTGAGCGCAAAGACCAGGAAGAGGCCAACCGCAGCAACCATCAGCGCAGACGCGAGCCAGCCCAGCACAACCAGCCACGCGGGGAGTGCAAACAGTCCGCTCCCCCTGACCTTGGAGACGACCAGCATGACAGCAATCATGATCGGGACCGCGACGACGCCATTGATGACAGCACTCCAGAAGAGCATGGCAATGGGATCGATCCGTGTCACGGCAAGCGCCGCGCCGCCAAGCGTCGCTGCACCAACGATGCCGTAGAATCCCAAGGCTCGACTGGCTGGCAACTCGAGGCTACCCCGCAAGCCGAATGCTTCCGCCACCGCGTATGCGGCGGAGCCGGCCAAGACCGGAACGGCAAGCAAGCCGGTGCCGATGATGCCGGCGGCGAACAAAACGAAGGTCAACTCCCCCGCAATCGGTCGCAGCGCTTCAGCCGCCTGTGACGCGGTTTCGACGCGCGTGATACCCTGCACATGGAGCGTGGCGGCGGTGGTCACGATGATGAAGAAGGCGATAGTATTCGAAAACACCATCCCGACCCAGGTATCCACGGAAATGTGCGCAAAGGAATGGTCGGGGGGCAAGTCGCCATTGCCAAGCGCGTTACGATAGCTGAGCTCGGATTCTTCGGCTTCCTGAGAGGCCTGCCAGAAAAAGAGATAAGGACTGATGGTGGTGCCAAATACGGCGACAATAGTCAGTAGATAGTCCCGATCGGGCAGGAGGACGGGAGCCAGGGTCGACGCGATCACGCGGCTCCAGGGCACCTGCACGCTGAAAGCGCTGGCCACGTACACCAGCAGGACGAGCGTCAGGAACTTGAGATAGCCCGCGTAGCGGTGATAGGGAATGAAGATCTCGGCTGTCAGGCAACCGAGCCCAAAGGCGGCAGCGTAAGCGAGCACGGGGCCACCGATAGCAAGGCGCAGGACTTCCGCCATAGCGGCGAGATCGGCGGCGATGTTGATGGTGTTGGCCAACACCAGCAGCGCGACCAGGCCGTAGAGCACCGCCGACGGCACGTGTGGAGCCAGGTTGTGGGCCAACCCTCGGCGTGTCTGCCAGCCAATGGTCGCGCTTATGATCTGTATTGCCGCCATGAACGGCAGCGTCAGGAACATGGTCCAGCAAAGGCCATAGCCGAACTGGGCGCCAGCCTGGGAATAGGTAGCAATGCCGCTGGGATCATCGTCGGCTGCCCCAGTGACGAGGCCTGGGCCTAGCAAGCGCACAAGACTGCTTGGGTTCGAGCGTCGTCCCTCAGTTCCGCTTCCCATGTGCTTTTCCCAGAAACACCACGGATTGAGCTCTACTCAAGCCCGACGGAGCCCACCGTCAGTCTCTGGTAGGCCCGTCCTAGTGCGACATTAAGACGGGCATGCTCATGTTCTTCAGAAAGTAGCGCGTGGCGCCGCCGAATACGAACTCACGCAACCGCGAGTGGCCATAGCAGCCCATTACCAGCAGGTCGGCACCGAAAGTCTCCGCTTCGGCCATCAACGTCGGCCCCACCCCGTCCTGCGCGGTCACGCGTTTTGTCTTGTCGCACCTTACACCATGGCGGAGCAAAGCCTCGCAAATGTCCTGGCCAAGAGTGCGCTCAGGTTCACCACCTGATTGCGGATCGATCCAGACCACCTTTGTGGCCTCGGCGTGCTTCAGAATTGGCACTGCGTCGAAGACCGCTCGCGCGGCTTCGCGACGCCCGTTCCAGGCGACCAGAACGCGGCTGCCGATATGGGTTAGCTGCGACGCATTTGGAACTATGAGCACAGGACGGCCGCTTCCTACTGCAACGAGGTCGGCAACATCGAGCCATCCGCTCGCTGGCCATTCGTAGTCGGTTTGGCTGGCAACGACCAGATCCGCAACGCGAGCGTGCTCTAGCACGAGCCCGACAACGGGGAACGAGCCCGCGTCTACGTCCCGCCACTCCGCCCCGAAAGACTTCGCCGCAGTCGCTTCCTCGAATTGCCGCCGCATAGTGGAATTTTCCTGCTGATAGCGTTCGCGGTGCGCGTCGAAGACTATGGGCGGGGCGCCGACGGCGCCCGGCGTAACGACCGATATCGGCGGCACGACCGAAAGGCCAATCACGTGCGATTTGAACCTGTCGGCAAATGCAATTGTGGGGGCGAGAAGACGCATCAGGCGACGCTGGTCATTGCAATGCATCAGTATGGTTTTGTATGACATCGCCAGGCTCTCCGGTGCCGAGACTTAACCAATCGATCCATGGCGCGGCCAGGTTAACGCGCCATTGGTTTGGCATCCTTTGATCCACATCAAACGGACGGCCCAAAACGCCTCTTCTCGACGGCTCAACGACCACGGCAAGCATCCCTTGGGCACCTTGATGGCCTAAGCCATGGAAACCCGACAGTCGCTTTGAGAAGAAGGATCGCGAGAAACACTCTCACGGAGCGCTCACCCGCTCGGTCCCCGCCCCCATCAGGTCCGTTCACAACGATCTGCCGCTGACGGCGCCTACCTTGCTTCAATAAGCCTCGCCGCAGATTGCAGCGCGCCGAGGCCACGGTAGTGATCGGGTAACAAGTGCTGGCTCCCCCACTCTTTCGTTCCGCGGGCAAGTTTGAGAGCCCGCAAAGTACCAAGCCACCACGCGCGCGGCACAGACTCGCAGGCACAGATTGAGCCATATCAAAACCACCACGCCGCATTTGCTCTATCGTAGAGACACGATGCCTGAGTTCGCCACGCCCCTATCGCATATTCCGTGCGCGCCGACGACGCGGATTACCGCCAGATTGCAATTCTATAGCAATGCGTGCGGCCCAAGTCTTACGCTTGCGCCGAGCAGTTGGTTTCGTTGCAAACCGAAGAGCTGAGGCAGCAAGGACACTTTCCATCGGAAGAAGAAACGCCAGCGCAGATGCGTAACTAGGAGCCACAGATGCACTACGTCTCCAGAGTCGTGATGATGAATTTTGCGGACGCTGTTGCCGCCACAAGGCAGGCATTGAACCACCACAACCTCGCAATCCTGGCGGAAATCGACCTGCGCGATGCCATGAAGTGTCATCTTGCGGTCGATTTCCGTCCCTACCACGTCCTCTGTACCTGCAGCCTGCCACTAGCGCGCCAGGCGCTCGAGGCCGACGCAAACGTTGGTTCTATGCTGCTCTGCAACGTGGTTGTGCAGCAGCACGATGATCGTCGTATCGAAATCTCGACGGTCGATCCTGACGCAACGATTGGAGCCATCAATCACGTTGACTTGGTTGAAATCAGCCGCGAGCTTCGCACTCTGGTTCAGCACGTGATCGACGACGTCGAGCGCCTTGCCAAAGGCCGGCACGACCTGCGCGAGGGTGCGGCGATCGGGCAGAAAATGGTGCATCCAAAACCGTGAACGGAGATGCCGAGTCAAAGCACGGCACGCAGGGATCCATGGCGGCGTGCGCGGTCGTATTGGTTGCCGCGCCTTCCGCCATTGCTCAGCGGGCAGAAGGCTGGCGCTGAAACTCCATCTAAGCGCCGCGAACGCTACACCATCGGTACTGGCGATTACCGAACGAAGCTATTGACGCCAATGACTAGGCGGCAGCGAAAAGACGCGGACCAACCGGATACCCCGCGACTGACCGCAACTGGCCCCCGCGCAAGACGAGCAGCAAGGCCAGTAGCAAGGAAAGAGGTTTGGTTCGTCATTCAGCGACAGATAAGCACCGGCAGGGAACTCAGTGTCACGACCTTCTGGGCCTGGCTCCCTAGCAGGAGCCGTGCCATCCCACGCCGGCCGTGCGAAGCGATGACGATCAAATCGCATCCATTCTGCGTTGCCGCGTCCAGGATCCCTTCCGCCGGCGCCTGATCCTTTACATGCATCGTCGCGCAGGCGACACCAAGCTTTGCTGCCGCATCGCTCACCGACCCCAATATATTGGCTGCCTTGAGTGCCGCCGCCGCCTCGTAGTGCTCGATCATCGACGGCAAGGGAATCGGAGAATACGGCCCCGTCGGATAAATATCCGTGACGGTGACGGCGGTCACCCTACCGTCGAGCGCTTTGGCCAAGGCGAAACCGTGTGCTACCGCCTTTTGCGCTAGCTCCGATCCATCGGTGGCGATCAGGACATGCTTAAACATAGCTTCCTAACGTATGGCGTTGCCGGCGGTGAATGTCTCGTTTGGGGGCGGCGGCCCAGCCCTCGACGGGCCGCCATTCTCTACCCTTAACTCTTGCTGATCGCGATGCGGCGCTCCCCTTTAACGGCTTCCGGCTTCTTGGCTGCCGTCACCTTGAGCACCCCCTTGTCGAACTTGGCTTCGACCTTGCTATCGTCGACCATATCTGGAAGACGCAGCGAGCGCTGAAAGCTGCCGAAGCTGCGCTCTGTCACATGGTAGTTCTCACTCTTCTCCTGCTTCTCCAGCTTCTTCTCGCCCTTGATTGTGAGGACACCGTTGGCCAGCGTCACGGAGATGTCCTTCTCCTCCACACCAGGTAGCTCGACCTCGATGGCAATGGAATTGGTGCCCTCGCGGACGTCCAGCTCGGGCAGCAAACCGGCGGTCCGGCCCTCGCGGCCGAACAGGCTCGGAAAAGCCCAATCGCGTTCAAAGCGGCCGAACATGCGGTCCATCTCATCGCGCATCGCCGAGAAAATGTCCCGCGGACGACCAACCGACGTTTCGCCGGGGTTCGTGATTTCGGTCTTTGGCATAGTTCGCTCCTTTTCCTATCGAATGCAAAGGGAAATGACACTATTCATGCGTGCGTAGGGGGTGGCATTGACTTGGAGCAATTGGCACTGCGCTATCCGACACCACCAGCGCCGACATCGACCACCTGTCGGCTCAGCCCGGTGGCATGCCATCGGCGCACGGGAACTGCGTGGCCTACCTCGGCGACGATCGCAGCACCCTGCGCCTGAAATGCGGGCTGCATGCGGACACCTCCCCAGCAACGACGGTTCAGTTTCCTCATATATTGCCAAAGGGATCACATGTCTTGTGACCAACATCAAAGGCGCCGCTGGACAAGAAATGGAAAGCCGCGGTTGACGCTCCCACAAGAAAGAGCCCACCTTCGCTGCGGAAGATTTTTCCCGCACCGTTTTGGCATGATGATGGGTCCTTGGCAGAACACTGCCGGCTCACCGCGGTCCGCTCCAGCCACAGCCTCGGCCTGGGACAATCGGCGCGTTCCACTGTAGGGTTGGCAGCCGGTGGCGTGGACCGGCGTGCGCGCCGCTCGCGTGTTTCGAAGGCACCACAACCACGGTTTGTCGCTCGCTCGGCAAGGGCTGCGGGACGGCTTTCTACACCACGGACGTGCTAAGCCGCTTTGGCGTGCAGAAATCTTCCCTTCGAACCCTGCTGTGGGGCAGATGGGCGGGAGGCGACGACCTCTGTATACAGCTGGCCGAGCGCCAGATACTCATTCCAATAGTCCTCAAAGGCCTTCTGCCAGAATTTTCCGTAGACCGACCACAGTGCTTCAGGCGCCTTGGCGCCTGCGAGGTCTTGCCACAGGCGCAGATCTGCTTCCAGACGGCGACCCACAAAGGCCTGCCATTCGTCGCTGGCCTCGACGAAACTGTCATACATGCGAGCATTCGCAACCCGCAACCAATCCAAATCTGGCTGCCCCAATACAAAGCCTTGATCCAGAGGCTTGTAATGCGTACGCATCTCAATTCTCCCGAAAAAACGTAGAACCCAGCTAACCGGTAAGCTTAGCAAGCGGAACGTGGTCCGCTTTGACCCAGATCAAGCTCCATGCCCAGACGAGGTTTGCAAGTCGTCGCGGCCGACACATCGCCGTCCCTGCCTCTGAGCAAGGCCTGCTAGTCCCGCCCGTCCGGATCAAAAATGAAGCCCCGCCAAAATCGAGGCGATTGAGAGAGGAACTTTTTTTGCGGCCATGTACGCGATGCCGTAAAGGCAATTTTCGTGGAACGACGACGTCACCGCACTACGGTCGAGACCAAGTTCGACGGGCTGCCGTTACAAAGCTCACGCCCTCAAAAAGCTGAAGGCCGGTGGCTGCGCGAGCCGCCGGATCCAGGTGGAAAAATAAAAGCGTTCCTCTTGCGCTAGCGGAGCTCCTGCTCAAGCGCTAAGCAGTGATGTGGCAGCGGCATGTTCGTAAATGTCCTCCTCTTGGGCATTGTGAAGCCGCACCAGGGCTTCAATGGATTCGATTGCGCGCTGAGCGTCGCGAATGAGATACCGGTCCACGTCGTTAGCCGTGAGGCCGTCAGCCATGCTTGCAAGCAAGCGTGCCTGATGAATGATTTCCCGATGTGCCCGACTCATGGCGTCAAGGCCATGTGCATCCACGAAGAATTTCGCTAGACGCGGGTAGACGCCGATTTCGTCGGCGCGCTCGTGTGCCACGATTTCTCCGCTAACGATGTGGTTGGCATCGGCAATTAGGGCGGCGGCACGCGACGCCTCCGCCTCGTCCAACGCGTCGGCGATCGCTCGCAGGCGGTCGAGCGCCCCCTCGAGCTGCCGATGGTCGGCGAGCAATGCGTGCATGCTGGTGGCAGGCAGGGTCCTGCGCCCGATCGTATGTCCCGGCCGTAAAGCCCGCAGGGCGTTGAGAATGACTGCAACATCGATGGCCTCCTGTAGCAAGGCGCCAGCCACCGGCGCAAGCCAGCCGAACGCGGCGGCACCCATGGCAAGCGCCGACAGGCCCATACCGGCGACGATGCTTTGAACGGCAATGCCATGTGCCCGCTTGGCAATGACTACCGCATCGGCGACGCGGTCTAGTCGATCTACCAGGATCACTACGTCGGCGGCTTGGGAGGCGGCACTGGCGCCGCGCGCGCCCATGGCAATGCCAACGTTCGCCTTGGCCAATGCCGGGGCGTCGTTGATGCCGTCGCCGATCATGAGGGTTGGATGCATCCGTTGTTCGGCCACTACCGCGTCCACCTTGTCGGCCGGCACGCGATCGGCCAGGACTGCGTCAAGATCGAGCGCGGCGCCGATAGTTTCAGCGGCATCAAACCGATCGCCGGTGACCATCACGATACGTTTGGCACCGGCTGCGCGAAGCGCCTGCACGGCGCGGGGGGTTTCGCGCCTGAGCTCGTCGCCGAGAAGGAGGGCACCGATTGGCCTGCCCTCGACGGCCACGAAAACGCTCAGCGCCGATCTCCAGGCGGCGCGGCGCAGCGCCCGCACCGCCCAGCCCTCCGGGCTCCGCGGCCCGTAGATCAGCTGGTGGGAACCGACCCTGATATCTTGTCCGGCGATGCGGCCGTGAAGACCGGAGCCCCTAGTCTCTTGCACGTCCGAGGGAGCTTCGAGGCGGAGGCCCCTTGCCACGGCCGCCTCGACAATGGCCCTTGCTACAACGTGGTTCGACGCTTGCTCGAGGGATGCGGCAAGGCGCAAGAGCTCCTCGGCGGCTTGCCCCGGCGCGGTCTCAATGGCGACCAGGCGCGCGCCACCAACGGTTAGCGTGCCGGTCTTGTCGAACATTACGGTATGGGTCTGGGCAAGTGCTTCAAGTGGGCCGCCACCCTTAATGAGAATACCACGCCGGGCGGCTGCGACACGCCCGCGATGAACGCGACCGGCGCCGCCAGGATTAGCGGACAGGGCGTCGCTGCCACCAACACCGCGAGTCCACGGACGGGATCACCAGAAAAAAGCCAGGCAGCGCCGGCCACTATCAGCGCCAGCGGCAGCAGCAGGAGCGCGTAGCGGTCGGCGAGACGGATGAACGGCGCCTTTGTGCCTTGTGCCTCCGCAACCATGCGTACGATACCGGCATAAGTACTTTCTCCAGCGGTCGCCGTTGAGGTGAGCCTAAAGGCTTCGCCGGCATTGAGGGTTCCGCTGCGGACCGCCTCGCCCGACCCGCGCTCGACCGGCATTGGTTCACCCGTCAACGCCAATTCATCGAGCACGGCGCTAGGACCGAAGACCACTCCATCCACTGGGACGATTTCTCCGGCGCGCACAAGGATAAAGTCGCCGATCGAGACAGCATCGAGGGAAACCTCCTCGATCATACCCGCGGCCACCCGGTGAGCCGTTCGAGGAGCGCGATCCACCAAGGACTTGAGATCACGCTCAGCCCGCGCCAGGGCAAAGTCTTCCAGCGTGTTCCCGCCCGCATACATCACGGCGACAACGACGGCCGCGAGCTGTTCCCCGAGCAGGAGTCCGGCGGACATGGCAACGAAGGCGACGGCATCGACACCAAGGCGCCCGGCGAGGAACTTTCGGGTCATCGCGACCAGCAAAGCGGCGACGACGGGAAGGGTGCCGGCTGTCCACAGCTTCGCCGCGAGTGCGGTGCTTCCGGCCATAGAGAACGCCAAGCCAGAGAAAAGTGCAGCGATGGCAACGGCCATCAGAGCCCGGGTCATGACGCGCTGGGTCTGCATCTATAAATCCTTGTGGCACAGAAGTTTGCCACTTTGCCGGACGCAACCCCAGCGTTCTTTGAGCAAGATCAAAGCCACGCGGCGCCTGGGCAGGCAGACTTGCCCGCTGATCGGCTGCGCGCCGTGAGGAGCGCGGCAACCGGTAGGCATGCCCCTACCGCTGCTCGACCTGAAACGCTGCAGCAGGCGGGTGGAGCGGTCGTTGCGGGCAGTCTATTCCTTGGGCCAGTGCTTCTTTTTAGGACAATGCTGCCCTGCGGAACCGAATATGCCGGTGCACGGCCCTGAGCCGAAGGAGATCTGCCTGCCGAGGTTCGCCGTGAGCAAGTGGCCGTCGGCTGCCCCAACACAAGGACAACCAGCGCGCCGCCCCTCAGAGCGCGCGTCGATCACAGGTAAATGCGATGCAACAGCAAAAGCCATCAACGTCCCGCAGCTATCTCCTTGCCGTCGAGGACACGTCGTTTTTGTTGCGCGACGAGATGAGGCCATCCGCTTCGCCCTCGAATACGCCAAGGCCGAACTTGCCCTGAGAGACTGGGGAATCCGCTCGACCATCATCGTCTTCGGAAGTGCCCGCATCCGGTCGCCCGAGCAGGCAGCAGCCGCGGCTCAGACGGCGCGCGATGCCGTGGAAAATAAGACCGCTGAGCGGTTAAAGGCCCAGTCCAAGTATTATGAAGTTGCCCGTGAGTTCGCTCGCTTCGCTTCGCAAATGGGCGGAGCAGTTGCGTCCGGACGTCGCCGGCGCGACAATGTGATCGCCACCGGCGGTGGCCCGGGTATCATGGACGCCGCCAACCGCGGCGCATTCGAGGCTAGCGCGCCCAGCATCGGCTTCAACATCGCGCTGCCGCAGGAACAGCGGCCGAACCCTTACATCACCCCGGAGCTCAGCTTCCAATTCCACTACTTCGCTATGCGCAAGATGCACCTCGCCATGCGCGCCAGCGCACTGGCGATCTTTCCCGGCGGCTTTGGCACCCTGGACGAGCTGTTCGAGCTGCTCACCTTACAGCAGACGCGGAAGGCGCCGCCGGCTCCCATCGTCCTGTTCGGCGAAGTCCTACTGGCGCAAGCTGGTCAATTTCGAGATGTTGGCCGAGGAAGGTATGATCTCGCCGGCGGATTTACAGCTTTTCGAGTTTGCCGAGAGCGCCGAGGAAGGATGGGCTTCGTTGGTTCGTCGCGGATTGCGGACGCATTCCTCCCTGGTCGATGTAGAAAGTACGGATTGATGTGCGTCAATGTTACGATCTGCGTCACTGCCAATGCTGGCGACGGCAAAGCAAGGCTCACCACGCTGCAGTGACGTCCTTGCGGTGCTCTTCTTGCAGTAGCAAGGCGCCCAGCCTCATTGAAGGGAGACATCTCCGTGTACAAGCGCATCCTGATCGCGACCGATGGTTCGGCCCTTGCCAAGAAGGCTGAAGTGACGGGTCTCGAGCTCGCGAAGACGTTGAACGCCGAGGCCGTCGCCGTTACCGTGACTGAGCCGGTAGAAGCGTTATCCATGTCGGCGCTGGCCGAGCGCACTATGTCCAACCCAATCGGCAATTATGAGGAATGCGTAAGGGCGGCGGTGAACCAGATTTTCTTTCGCGTTGGCGAGACGGCGATGAAATTCGGAATCGCCTGCAGGACGCTACATGTGAAGGACAAATATCCGGCCGACGGCATTGTTGAGACCGCGCGCGAGAACGGTTGCGACCTCATTGTCATGTCCTCCCACGGCCGCCGAGGGATCTCTGGAGTCCTGATTGGCAGTCAAGCAACCAAAGTGGTGTCCCTCAGCGACCGGCCCGTGCTCATTTGCCGCTAGTCTTAAATCTCAAGTCTCGGACCACCACTTAAGACCTGCAGTGCCGAAGTTTCTGCACGAACACATGACGCCTTGCTTAGATGAGTTTCGGAATGGTGCTCACGCCTTGAGGATCGAGGTTTAATCGACCTCCGGCAGGGTTGCGCGTGCGCTCGGCCTCACAAATCCCTGCCATTGGCCAACAGCCCGTTGATATCGATCAGCTTTCGGTTGCCGAAGCAGGCTCGGTCGGTCGTAGGGCCGCAGGCAATCTTGACGCAAATCAAAGGCCACACATTCGCCAAGTGGCACATCATTCCCAAGACGACGTCGGCTTGGGGAATGAGCCATGCAGCCTATGGCACCGGTACGCAAAGTCGATCAACAACGCGCGTTGTGGGCCTCGACGATTGCCTTCACCATCTGCTTTGCGGTGTGGACGATCTTTTCCATCATCGGCGTGCAAATCAAGCAGGACTTGGGACTCAACGACACACAATTCGGGTTGCTGGTCGGCACGCCGATCCTGACCGGCTCCCTGATCCGCCTGATGCTCGGTATCTGGACCGACCAGTATGGGGGACGCATCGTCTACAGCGCCGTCATGCTCTCTGCCGCCTTGGCCACCTGGCTGCTGACTTTTGCCTATGATTACCCAACCTTCCTGCTGGCAGGCCTCGGCGTCGGCGTCGCCGGCGGTTCATTCGCAGTCGGTATCGCCTACGTCTCGAAATGGTATCCGCAGGAAAGCCAGGGCACCGCGCTCGGCATCTTCGGCGCGGGAAATGTCGGCGCCGCCGTCACCAAATTCGTCGCACCCTTCATCATGGTGGCCTTCGGCTGGAAAACCGTCGCCAATGTGTGGGCGCTGGCCATTGCCGTTGCCGCCGTTGCCTTCTGGGTGGTTACGAAGGACGACCCGCAGCTTGAAGCGCGCCGGCGCAGTGGCGCCAAACCCGAACCACTGCACGTCATGCTCGAGCCGCTCAAGAACGTGCAGGTGTGGCGCTTCTCACTTTACTACTTCTTCGTGTTCGGCGCCTTTGTGGCGCTCGCACTCTGGCTGCCGCGCTATCTGATCGGCGTCTACGGTCTCGATATCACCACGGCCGGAATGATCGGTGCCTCCTATTCGGTGCCGGCCTCTCTCTTCCGTATCTACGGCGGCGTGCTCGCCGACAAGTACGGCGCGCGCCGGGTGATGTACTGGACACTGGGAGTTTCGGTGGCGGCTTGTTTTCTCCTGTCGTACCCGCCGACCGAGTACGTCGTGCAGGGCATCCGCGGACCTATGAGCTTCCGGTTGGAAACCGGCCTCGTCGCCTTCACTGCCATTGTGTTCGTGCTTGGCTTCTTCATGAGCCTGGGCAAGGCCGCCGTCTTCAAGCACATACCGGTTTATTACCCGCACCACGTGGGTGCCGTGGGCGGCATGGTTGGCCTCATCGGCGGGCTGGGCGGTTTTGTTCTGCCGATCCTGTTCGGCATGCTGAACGACCTGACCGGCGTGTGGCAGAGCTGTTTCATGGCCCTGTTCGCGATCTCGGCCATCGCCCTGATCTGGATGCACCTCGCCATTCGCGCCATGGAGAAGGGCATCTTCGGTGAAGAGCTGAAAAAGCTACCCGAGCTGCCCGAGATGCAGGAGATCCACGAGCCCAAGCACGTGGGCGCGCTCGGCCCGCATCTGATCGAGGACTGGCGACCCGAAGAACCGCAGTTCTGGGAAACGCGCGGTCGCGCCATCGCGCGCCGGAACCTGCTCATCTCGATTCCAGCGCTGCTGCTGTCGTTCGCCGTGTGGATGGTGTGGTCGGTGGTGGTCGCTAAGCTTCCCTCGATCGGCTTCACTTACTCGACCGATCAACTGTTCTGGCTCGCTGCACTCCCCGGATTGTCGGGCGCAACCCTGCGCATCTTCTATTCCTTCATGGTGCCGATCTTCGGCGGCCGGCTGTGGACGACCCTCACCACCTGGTCCCTGATCCTGCCTGCCCTCGGGATCGGCATGGCGGTCCAGAACCCGGCCACTCCCTACTGGCTGTTTCTTGGCCTTTCGCTGCTCTGCGGCCTCGGCGGCGGCAATTTCGCCTCGTCGATGTCGAACATTTCGTTCTTTTTTCCTAAGGCCGAGAAGGGCAATGCGCTGGCGCTCAATGCCGGGCTTGGCAATCTCGGCGTCAGCGTCGTCCAGTTCATGGTACCGCTCGCCATCACCGCCGCCGTATTTGGTTGGCTCGGTGGCGAACCGCAGATGGTCCAGCAGGGCGGCACCCAAACACCGTTGTGGCTACAGAATGCCGGTTACGTCTGGGTACCGTTCATCATCGCCAGCGCCTTCGCCGCCTGGTTTGGTATGCATGACATCGCGGCCGCCCGGGCCTCGTTCTTTGAACAGGCCGTGATCTTCCAGCGAAAGCACAACTGGATCATGTGCTGGCTCTACACCGGCACCTTCGGCTCGTTCATTGGCTACTCGGCCGGCTTCCCGCTGCTTGCCAAAACGCAGTTCCCGGACGTCAACGCGCTCGCCTACGCCTTCCTCGGTCCCCTGGTCGGCGCGCTGTCGCGCTCCTCAGCGGCTGGGTGTCCGACAGGTGGGGCGGCGGCCGGGTGACGTTCTGGGTCTTCATCGGCATGGCGGTGGGCGTCGGCGGCGTTCTCTACTTCCTAGCTGCTGGCAGCTGGAGCGGTTTCTTCGCCATGTTCCTCTTCCTGTTCTTCGTGTCGGGTGTCGGCAATGCGTCAACCTTTCAGATGATACCGTCGATCATGCGCTCCGAGATGGAACGCCTGATGCCGGCCGCCGACACTGCCGCACGCACGCGGCAGGCCGAAATGGAAGGCGCGGCGATCATCGGCTTCACCTCTGCGGTCGCAGCTTACGGCGCCTTCTTTATCCCTAAGAGCTACGGCACGTCGATCAGCCTCACCGGCGGACCGCAGGCAGCGCTGTGGGCCTTCCTCATCTTCTATCTCTCCTGCATCGCCGTCACCTGGTGGTTTTACACGCGCCGTGGCGGACTGCTCAGAGACATCGAGCGCGGCAAGGACATCGACAAACCCGTGCGCCCGCCGATCGCACAACCAGCTGAATGAGTGGAACGCACATGAGCCATTTTCTCGACCGCCTCAGCTTCTTCAAGCGCATCGAAGGCGAGTTCGCCAACGGCCACGGCATCTCCACGCACGAGGATCGGCGCTGGGAGGATGGCTATCGCAAGCGTTGGCAGCACGACAAAATCGTACGCTCGACGCACGGCGCCAACTGTACCGGCTCCTGTTCCTGGAAGATCTACGTCAAGGGCGGGATCGTCACCTGGGAGACGCAGCAGACCGACTACCCGCGCACGCGACCGGATCTTCCCAACCATGAGCCACGCGGCTGCTCGCGTGGCGCGAGCTACAGTTGGTACCTCTATTCCGGCAACCGTGTGAAATACCCCCTCGTGCGCTCGCGCCTGTTGAAGCTGTGGCGCGAGGCGCGCAAGGACAGGAAGCCCGTCGCGGCATGGGCCTCGATCGTCGAGGATCCGGCGAAGCGCGCCGCCTATACCAAGAAGCGTGGACATGGCGGCTTCGTGCGTGCCAGCTGGGACGAAGTGACGGAGATTATTGCCGCCGCCAACGCCTATACGGTCAAGGCGTACGGACCGGACCGCGTGATCGGCTTCTCACCCATTCCAGCCATGTCAATGGTGAGCTACGCCGCGGGCTCGCGCTACCTGTCGCTGCTCGGTGGCGTGTGCATGTCGTTCTACGACTGGTACTGCGACCTGCCGCCCGCAAGCCCCCAGACCTGGGGTGAGCAGACCGACGTGCCGAATCGGCCAACTGGTACAATTCCGGCTTTCTGATCCTGTGGGGCTCGAACGTGCCGCAGACGCGCACGCCGGATGCTCACTTCTACACCGAGGTCCGCTATAAGGGGGCAAAGAGCGTCGTCATCTCACCCGACTACTCGGAAGCCTCCAAGTTTGCCGATCTGTGGATTTCGGTAAAGCAGGGCACCGACGCGGCCCTGGCGATGGCCATGGGGCACGTGATCCTGCGCGAGTTCTACATCGACCGGCAGGCGCAGTATTTCGAGGATTACGCCCGGCAATACACCGACATGCCGATGCTGGTTCGCTTGCTCAAGCAGGGCGAGCAGACTCCGTGCCCGACCGCCTGCTGCGCGCATCCGACTTTGCCAACGACTTGGACGAGAGCAACAATCCCGAGTGGAAGACGGTTGCCTATGACGCGACCTCCAAGAGAGGCGATCGTCGTGCCGCGCGGCTCCGTCGGCTTCCGCTGGGGCGAGAAGGGCAAATGGAACTTGGAAGAGAAGGAGACCGAAGGCCGCGAGACCACCCTGCAGCTGAGCTTCGCCGCCAATAACGACGAGCTGGCCGAGGTTGCTTTTCCCTACTTCGGCAATCGCGATCACGACCACTTCGCCGGTACCGACCACCCGAGCGTACTGCTGCGCAGGGTGCCGGCGAAGCGCGTCGCGCTCAAAAATGGGGAAGCGTTGGTTGCCTCCGTCTTCGACCTGCTGGTTGCCAACTACGGCCTCGATCGCGGCTTTGGCGGCGATCACGTCGCCAAGTCCTATGACGAGCAGGCGCCCTACACCCCGGCATGGGCGGAGAAGATCAGCGGCGTGCCGCGCGACCAGATCATCCAGGTCGCGCGGGAGTGCGCCCGCAATGCCGAAAAGACCAAGGGCCGTTCTATGGTCATCATCGGCGCAGCCATGAACCACTGGTTCCACTGCGACATGAACTACCGCGGTGTCATCAACATGTTGGTGATGTGCGGCTGCGTCGGCCAATCCGGCGGCGGCTGGTCACATTACGTCGGCCAGGAGAGCTTCAGACCGCAGTCGGGATGGCTGCCGTTGGCATTCGCGCTGGACTGGTCGCGCCCACCCCGGCAGCAAAATTCCACCTCGTTCTTCTACGCCCACACCGATCAGTGGCGCTATGAAACCCTGGGCGTTGAGGAAATCATTTCCCCCACGGCGCCGGCTGGAGGGTGGGACGGGACATTGATCGACTACAACGTGCGCGCCGAGCGCATGGGTTGGTTGCCGTCCGCTCCACAGCTCGAGACCAATCCACTCGAGCTGACCAAGCAGGCGGCCGCTGCGGGCAAGGAGCCAAAAGAATACGTCGCCGCGGCCCTTAAATCCGGCGATCTCAGGCTCTCCTGCCACGACCCCGACAACCCCAAAAACTGGCCGCGCAACATGTTTGTATGGCGCTCGAACCTGCTCGGCTCTTCCGGCAAGGGCCATGAGTATTTCCTCAAGCACTTGCTCGGCACCACGCACGGCGTGATGGGTAAAGAGCTGGGGGAAATGGGAGCGCAGAAACCAACCGAGGTGGTCTGGCACGACGAGGCGCCGGAAGGAAAGCTCGATCTGCTGGTCACCTTGGACTTCCGTATGTCGACGACCTGCGTGTACTCCGACATCGTCCTGCCCACCGCCACGTGGTACGAGAAGAACGATCTCAATACCTCGGATATGCACCCCTTCATCCACCCGCTGACGAGCGCGGTCGATCCGGCATGGGAAGCACGCAGCGACTGGGAAATCTACAAGGCCATTGCCAAGACATTCTCCGAAGTCGCCGCGGAGGTGCTGGGCAGCGAGAAAGATGTTGTGCTCACGCCCATCTTGCACGACACGCCAGCCGAGATGGCGCAGGCTATCAACGTCGAGGAAGCGCGGGGAATGTCAGCCCGTTGCCGGCAAGACCATGCCGACCGTGACCGTGGTGGAACGTGACTATCCCAACCTTTACAAGCGTTTTACCGCGCTCGGACCGCTGCTGTCCAAGCTGGGCAACGGCGGCAAAGGCATAGCCTGGAATACCGAGCACGAGGTCGAATTCCTCAAACGGCTGAACGGCGTCGTCAGCGACGAAGGCGCGACCAATGGCTTAGCCAAGATTGAAAGCGATATCGATGCCGCGAACGTAGACGTTGGTCGCCGACAACGGCGAAGTGGCGGTCAAGGCCGGAATCGCTGGCTAAGGTGACGGGCCGCGATCACAAGCACCTTGCCGCCCCAAGGAAGACGAAAAGATCCGGTTTCGCGACGTGGTCGCCCAGCCTCGTAAGATCATCTCCTCGCCGATCTGGTCCGGGCTCGAGAGCGAGAACGTCTGCTACAACGCCGGCTATACCAACGTGCATGAGTTGATCCCGTGGCGCACTCTGACGGGTCGTCAGCAGCTCTACCAAGACCACCTGTGGATGCGTGCCTTTGGCGAGGCGCTCTGCGTCTATCGCCCCCCGATCGATACCCGCTCCGTCAAGCCGGTGATCCACAGCAAACCCAACGGTGAGAAGCAGATCGTCCTCAACTTCATCACCCCACATCAGAAATGGGGCATCCACTCCACCTACACCGACAACCTATTGATGCTGACGCTCTCACGCGGTGGGCCAATCGTGTGGATCAGCGAGCGGGACACGGTCGAGGCCGGCATCGTCGATAACGATTGGATCGAAGCCTACAACTCTAATGGCGCCCTTGTTGCCCGCGCCGTCGTCTCCCAGCGCGTCAAGCAAGGTATGTGCCTGATGTATCACGCGCAGGAGAAGATCGTGAATGTGCCGGGCTCCGAGATGACCGGGCAACGTGGCGGCGCTCCACAATTCGGTGACGCGCGCGGTGCTGAAGCCGACGCACATGATCGGCGGCTACGCCCGGCGAGTCCTACGGCTTCAACTACTACGGCACCATCGGCACCAACCGCGACGAATTCGTGATCATCCGCAAGCTTGCCAAGGTCGATTGGCTGGAGCGGCCGCTGCAGGGGTCCCTCACGCCGGCAAAGAACGGCCAGGGGACGGCCGCCAAGGCCTATTAATTCGGATCAAAGCTCGAGAACGCGGCATTGAGGAAAATTGCGAAGGCAAGGCGGAGCACACTTTATGAAAATTCGCGCGCAAATCGCGATGGTGCTGAACCTCGATAAATGCATCGGGTGTCACACCTGTTCGGTCACCTGCAAGAACGTGTGGACCAACCGCGAGGGCATGGAATACGCCTGGTTCAACAACGTCGAGACCAAGCCCGGCATCGGCTACCCCGAAGACGGGAAAACCAGGAGCGCTGGAACGGCGGCTGGCGGCGCAAGCGCAACGGCAAGATCGAGCCCAAAATTGGCGGCAAGTCGCGGGTGTTCGCCAACATCTTTGCCAACCCGGATTTGCCCGAGATCGACGACTACTACGAGCCTTTCACCTTCGACTACGAGCATCTGCAACGGGCCCCCGAGCTCGAAGCCTTCCCCACGGCGCGGCCCCGTTCGCTGATTACCGGCGAGCGCATGCAAAAGATCGAATGGGGCCCCAACTGGGAAGAGATCCTCGGCGGTGAGTTCGCCAAGCGCTCGGCCGATGTCAACTTCGAAGGCGTGCAGAAGGAGTGCCCGGCCAGTTCGAAAACACCTTCATGATGTACCTGCCGCGCCTGTGTGAGCACTGCCTTAACCCGGCCTGTGTGGCCGCCTGCCCGTCCGGCGCCATCTATAAGCGCGAGGAGGACGGTATCGTCCTGATCGACCAGGATAAGTGTCGCGGTTGGCGCATGTGCGTGTCGGGCTGCCCCTACAAGAAAATCTACTATAACTGGTCGAGCGGCAAATCGGAAAAGTGCATCTTCTGCTACCCGCGCATCGAGGCGGGCCAGCCGACGGTGTGCTCGGAAACCTGTGTGGGGCGCATCCGTTATCTGGGCGTCGTCCTTTACGACGCCGATGGCATCGAGAGGGCCGCCAGCGTCAAGGACGAACAGGACCTGTACGCGGCGCAGCTCGCAATCTTCCTTGATCCGAAAGATTCCAACGTCATTGAGCAAGCGCGTCTCGATGGGATACCGGAGGCTTGGCTCGAAGCCGCCAGACATTCGCCAATTTGGAAGATGGCGATGGAGTGGAAAGTCGCCTTCCCGTTACATCCCGAGTACCGCACGCTGCCGATGGTCTGGTATGTGCCACCGCTTTCTCCCATCCAATCGGCGGCCGAGGCCGGCGAGATGGGCACCGATGGCGGCATGCCGGACGTGCGTTCACTGCGCATTCCCCTCAAGTACCTCGCCAATCTGCTCACCGCGGGCGATGAGGAGGCGGTCAGCGCGGGCTCGAGCGCATGCTCGCCATGCGCGCCTACATGCGGGCGAAAAGCATCGATGGCGTCATCGACGAAA
>CAVYPA010000020.1:0-237130 GCA_963770295.1 uncultured Alphaproteobacteria bacterium | reverse complement strand
GCACCAGTAAACGCGTTTTTGTCGAACGCCTCACCTGATGCAGTTCTCTGGCCCCGGGAGTAATAGGACGCCAGCCCGATTTCCTCGCGCTCTCCAGCCGATGCCTCGCTTGGGCTTAGACAACCCAAAGGCACGACCAAGTACGCAAGCAACAATCCGACACGCCGAACCATCTGCGATAATCTAAGGCATCGCCGCACCGGCGTTGTCCGCGGCGTGACAGTCTGTGCCGCGAAAGCCGCCGACCATAGGGCGCCCTTCTGTGTTTTGTGCCCGCTGAATGATTGCATGTGCCCATCCGTTCCGGTCTGTTTCCAATAGAACGAGCGCAGGGCGTTGGTGCCCTGCGCTCGGTGTGACCTAGGACTAAACGTCAGCGACGTCCCTCGACTACAGTCTCTACCTTTGAGCCGCGCGGATCGACTATGGCAATCCGATTCTCGGCCGTGAAGAACTTGTAGTCTTTCAAGTTCGGGATCTTCTGCACGATCGTTGCAGGGAACACTCGGACGTTGACGTCGCGTGGGACGTCGGCTCCTTCTGCCAGTGTGCCCAGGCCCAACGTACTGTCACCTGCCATGTCGATCTCCCGGAGAAGGATCGCTCTTTCTTCATCCGTGAGCACCAATCGTCCCGCGTCAGGGTGATCAGTGCGCGCCGCCGTGTTCTCGGACAGCGTGATGAGCTCAACGATCTCGTAGCTGCTCGGCTCAACGATGCAGATTTGATCGTCGAGCACAAAATAGCGGTAGCTGCGATATTCCGGCACAATCGAGATCACCGATGCCGGTAGCAGTGCGAGGCGAATGTTACGAGGTATGCGAGTACCCACATTGATTGTGATGTTTACCCTTGTGACGCGATTGACGCTGCGATCCTCTAGGATCGTCTTGTGGATAGTCGTGCGCTGCTGCTCGGAGATCTGCAGCCTATTGCCGCTGGCGGCACTCTTGTTCTGGTTCGAGGCTGGGGCCCCGATCGTGCTCTCCTTGGCTATTGTGCCCTTTGTGCTCTCCGATGACTTTGGAGCAGTGGACGTATCCTTGCGCTCACCTGCATCCTTAGCGCTCTTGTCTTTGCGCTGGCCCTGCGCGTTTGCCTTCGGAGTTTCCTCCTTGGGCTGCGTCTGGGCGCTACCCTCTCGAGCCCGTTCTTTGGATGGGCTTTGCCCTGTTTCCTTTGTGACCTTTCCTTTGGGTTCGGTTTGAGCTGAATCCTTCGAGGCCTTGTCCTTGGGTTCTGTGCGTGCCGTGCCTTTGCCGGTCTTGTCCTTGGGTTCGACTCTCTCCTGCTGTGGTTGTACCTGACCTTTCGGCGCACTCTGATCGCTATGCTGACGCTGCGGGGCAGAACTACCTTTATCATCGTCGGTCTTCTGTTGGGCATAGGCTGCCGTGGCCCCGAGGAACAGGGCGACTGCTGTGGCAGCCCGCAAAGCGGGGTATTTCATGAGACGACTCCTTAACGATAACGAGAGGGCAGCGGGTGCTGCTGCAGAGATGAAAGGAAGAGTTCGTGTGCAGAGTTTCCTATTTAACGGCGCGATGGCCAATGAGCCCCGTGAGCGAGCCTTTCATGAGACCCCCTTTTCTGCCCGGCCAGGCGCGACCTTGCAGAAGGGGTAAGCCCATTCCATCGATCGCATCCACAAAACCCTGCGCGTGACCCGCGCGATTGCCGTTGGCTGGCCGACAAAACGTAATCGCAGCTACGAACGAGCGCGGCACCAGGTCGGGGGCGGCCTGATGACGCTCATCATGGGTTGAAGGACCAATCTCAGTAATGATTGCCGCGATGATAACGACGTTGGCCGTGGCGCTCACTGCCGATCCCTAAGTTGATGCTCGGTCCATAACTGTAACCGTCGTCGACCCACCGGCAACGGCGCTGACCATTTCGCCACCAGCAGCGACGATAGCCGACTTGTTCTGTCACAGAAGTCCCTGTTCCAGCTTCAATTCCTTTCAAATTGGACCCTGGCGCCGCGGAAGCTGGCGTGGTGAGAAAACCGAGGGCCAACGCAACTGTCGTGAATGATAGAGATCTCAACATTGACGGATAACTCCTTTAGAAGGCCGCCGCGACCTATGTGTCCGGGGCCAAATGGGCCATCGAAGATTATGGGCACGAGTACGCTGCACATACCTCATGGCACCCACACTAAGTGCGCATGGGATCACTATTCCCAACAAACTCGGAAAATGCCTACCTCGCCCGGCGCCGCCGCCGGTTGGGAACATGACGGCCAGATCATTCGGGAGTTGAAAACATGCAGGCCCTAATCGGTATGGGCGCCAACAACTGCAAGCTGATTGTGGTCAAGCCCGAGAAGCGCGATGGCTACATGGCGGACCCGCTAATGACCCAATCCATGAAGGAGGCTCCAAAGCGCGGGGTGCCGATCGAGGAGATCACCGTGCCGCCGCGCGAGAGGCCCCAGTCGTGCGAATGGTCGGCGTTGCAAAAGCTTGGCCGGTCAGATGCCAGAAGGAAACGTCGGCTGAGGAGCCGGGCTCCGTTCAAAGCGACGGAGCGAAAGGGCGGGCGCAGGAACGGCTGCGCGGCCCGCGCGTTCTGGCCATATCTCAACGAGCCGAGCAAGGACAATGAACAAGCTCATCGCAAAGTCCGTCGACACCGTGATGCTCGGCGGGTTGCCCTTGCGCAGGCCCTGCGTTCGCTCCACGTCGCAAGTAGTTTTGCCAGAGCTTGGTCTTTGCGAGAGCAGGGGATCACCTTGTTGTCTGTCTCGGCGGCAAGCCGACACCATGACGCGCGAATTCACGATGATCGGGGTCACATGCGTGTTGCTCCTGTTACCTCACTTCTAATCTGTTTGGTCGGAGCAGCAGCTTCTGGCCAAACTGATCGTGCGGCTCCATCGGCTCTCGCTGCCTCCTCCCCGTCCACCGCAGTGGTGCTCGCTTACAAGCGAGATAAGCGGACGAAGCATAGGGAATGGCGTATGAAGCGGCATCTTCAAGCGCAAAGAAAAGGCGGTTCAAGCAAGTATACGCTGCCTCCGAACCTGGGGATCGGGATAGGTATCGGAATGTGAGGCAGGGTATTCGACGACGTGGTGCCTTTGATCATTCGGGACCCGTCCGGCGGGTGTCCTGGGCGGGTCTCATTCCGCGCCTTGACGAGAGTGCCGGCAAGCGGCGAGACGGACCCTGAAAAACTATCCGAGTTCGGCGGTCCACGTCTGGCGGCGACGCGCGCAGAGCTTGCAGACGCCTTGCACGGACGCATTCGCTCTCATCACCGCTTTCTCATCGGCCAGCACTTAAAGACCATTGAGCAGCTGGAAGAGACGATTGCCGCCTTCGACGCGCGGATCGAGGCCGCGCTCGAGCCCTTTCGTGACGCCATTGAACGACTGAAGGAGGTCCCGGGTCTGCGCGGCTGATGCTTGTGACCTTCGCCACGCCGCGCCTGCTCGATCTGCTCGCGCGTAATGATGGGGGGCTTTGCGGTCGATGGGACGGGCCCGGGTGCTTCTGTGCCGGTGGTTGCGCTGCGCCACCGGTCGCTGGCGGGGAATGTCATGCCGACCGCTTTGTCGTGTTTTTTTCCCTTTAAACTGACGGTTCTCTTTGATGTCCTGCTTGACAACCAACGGCTCCGTACAAAGCTGCACTCGCAACGCCGATACGGGAGGTCGGGCGGTCGGCGTCGGGATCGAAGAAGATTGGATCCCCAGGGTGGGGATTGGCCGCCGAATTTCTCGACGGACGCCGCACGATGCTCTCTCAGCGCATCCTCGACGGGCGAAGGCATTCCTGCGGGCTTGCTTTGGCTTCTTCCTGCGCGGGCGGTACTTCCATTTGCGATCTCAAGTTGCTTGACCCAGAATGGCGTCAGGTTTTCGGGCTGTGGGCAAGGTGATAGCCACGGGCTTGAAGACTGGCCAAAGCGACTAGTGTGTCGGATGCGTATGGAGCAACATCCTGTCCGGTCAGAGGTATATTGACTTTGAATGACCACGGGCGGTTCGGTTAGGCCTTGGGAATGGTGTGACCGCCATTTTTCAGGGACAGATTGAAGACTTCTCGATCGGCGCTACTAAAAGTGAACGCAGTTTTTGGAAAGGCCACGCAAATTCCCGCTGTTGGATGGTGTACGTGCCAGTGGCCTAGAACCAGCGCCCGTGCCCGTAGAAGCCACCGCCACCGAGAACCAGCAGTAGGATAACAATGATCAGAAGCGTCCGCGTGTTCATGATACTCTCCTGTAAACCCGCGAACCTCCTCGCAGAGTTCGCTGCATTGTGATTTAGGCGCGAAGAAATGGAGCGGGCAGCCTCGGAATCTACTCACATCGTAGTGAAGTTGAGTGCGACAGCCATCGAACTGAATAGCGGAGCTAGCTAATGGTGGACGGGCTGCTCGAGCCAGCAGTGCGCTTGACTGCCGCCGTTGTGGCGGGCGGCGTTGTGGGCCTCAACCGCGATCTTTACGGAAAGCCGACAGGGGTTCGCGCCCATGGGTTGGTGGCATTGGGCGCGGCGCTGTTCGTTATGGCGGCCACCGATCTTGGGATTGCTAACTCGGATAGCAATGCTGTGAGCCGCGTTATTCAAGGCGTAGTTGGAGGCATCGGTTTCTTGGGCGCCGGGGTAATCCTGCGCGGTGGTCAGCGCATCTTTCACGTTGCGACTGCGGCTTCGATTTGGGTCACGGCGGCTTTGGGTATCGCATGCGGCCTTGGCGCCTGGCGTCTCACCGCGCTGGCTGTTCTCGCAGTCGTGCTGATTCTCGTGATCGGCAGCAAAATCGATCATGTGCTGTATGGAAAGCTGGGATTGGAAGACGATAAATGAATGATGCAAGCCGCGAACGAAGAAGGATAAGGGATGGGCGGCGGGATGTGCGGTGTCGCAATCCTGGCAGCCGCGAGGCAACTAAGACGGTCGCGTCGGCCCTTAGGATTCAAGACCCCCCAGGGGGAGAAAATGGGGGAACTATGGTCGCAGATGAGCGAAAACGGCCATAAATTTGGGGCTTGTCGAATCCCGCCCTCTCCTCTGCACGATCCATAGCGTAACTCAACTCCACGCCGGTACGCGGGAGAGGAATTATCGCGCGCGTTGTGCTTGACTTGGGACATCAGAATGTAATGGCGCGCCATCACGAGCGCCTCGCCGCGGTCGTCGTGTCCAGCGATGATGATATGCGTGTGGGGATGTCCCGTGTTGAAATGATCGGCGGCGACCCAGTCGAGTCGGGTCGCCAGGTCCTTCTCCATGTCCCGCATAAGATCACGCACGAACGGCTTGAGAGCTGCCATATGACCAGCGTCCTCTGGCGCGACGATGAGGCGGAACTGGTACGTGTCACCCTTCTGTCGCTCCAGAAATTTGCCGCCGTTCAGCCACATCGTGCTCCCGGTCGTAAAGCTGGCCGGGACCACCCTCACGCGTGACGCCGTAGCGAATGAGTAGCTTGCGTCGCGCGCTCTGACGTGCGATGCCGGGCAATGCGCGCCTTGACCGTGACGCGACGCCAGCCGGGTGGCGGCAGTGTCAGTCCATAGACCGCGCCCTTGCCTCTCGCGAGCTCGGCAACGGGGCGTCGCGTCAGCGCGTTTGCCCAGGGTGATTTGTGCGCCCGTTGCCGCAGGACCGCTTTTACGACCATGTGCGTGAGGCGGCGGGATTTTGGTTCTCGGCGCGATCTGGGTTTACCGATCCTTGGTTCAAAATCAGGATTTGACATGATGCGATCTCGCGTAGATTGTCTTTCTCAAATAACAATGCATTTGCGCTGAATTAAAGGCGCTCCATAAACGAAAATGTGGCCGATCGATGTCACTCAGGCACATGAAAATATTTTATGCGTACCGTATCATATTGATTTTACTAGATATTGTACGACCGTGACGTCGACTATTTATCTTCCCCCTATGCACCTTAAGTTATCACGTCACTTCAACCCCTCGACAAAATATCGAAAGGCTCTTCATATTACAACATGAGGACGGTGAGGACTCCGAGTTCTATTTCATCGTACAGGAATATCGGCGAAAACCATATAAGATCGATTGAGACACCACAAATGAGAGCGCTGGTCGAGTTTAGTCAGTCTTGGACAGCGATTCTTAATACCGTAGGGCCAATAGATGTATCTCCGGGGCATCACGCCTCGCCACGTTTGCTCCCGAAGTCGGCCACTTGTTCTGCCCTGCAGCGGCAAACGGCTGCCGGAGGACGCGTACGAGGAGGCGCGAGCGCTTGGCCAACTCCGGTTCGAACAGGTGATCGAGAGCGTAGCAAACCGCATCAAGACGGACCGCGGCTTGATTGCGCGGGTAATGGCGATGGTGGACCAGAGCCACGCTCACGAGCTCCCTGCAGACAGCAGGCAGCCAGGTGAAGCCCATGCACCATCGGCGACCGACGCGGTCCCGGGGTCGTTCAACGACAGGTCCCGGCGGCGGATGACTTGTTTGCCTATGCTCCGCGCCAGGCGGGGCAAGCAACAGAAGAGGAGCTTTGGAGTATCAAGATCGTTCGGATGAAGACAGGGCTCTCACGGGCTTCGGTGTACAATTACATCGCGCTCGGACTGTTCCCGCGTCAGCGTCGCATCGGTTCAGGTCGCGTGGCCTGGCGTGCGTCGGAGGTGAGAACGTGGATCGCAAGTCGAATAGTTTGTGGAAGCGATAACTCGGTGCCCAGCTGACGAAGACAATTGCGGATCGATCTCCGCCCAAAGGGGCGAAATAGGGAATTTTGCCGGAATTCGAGTTTGGAAACCTACATGAGCGAAGTCGAACATCAGATGCTGAAGACAACAGGAGGAGCTCGTCCACTCTGGCGTTTGCGCAGACCATCACTGGAGGGTTAATCGCTAATCGCAGCGTCGGCAGATGACCGGCCGGTGTCCATGTCGTCGTCGTGACCTGCAGAAGCAGGACGTCTTAGCCGTGTCGATTAAACGTCCCGTCCGCGGCCAGTTTTCTACCCACGCTGGCCGTGCGCCTGGCGCAGCATCTATACCACCGCTCATCTACAGCTGTGCTCTGCCTCCCGGTTGTCTCCCGCGCTGCCTGAGACGCCCGGCTGCCGCGGAATACGTGGGGGTGGGCGTAACTCTCTTCGACACCATGGTGCGGGATGGCGTATGCCGAAGCCCATCCGCGTCAATGCGTGTTCGGTCTGGGACCGGTTACAGCTTGACGAAGCGGTCACTCTTCTGCGTGATGAGGCAGAGAATTCTGCTAGAGACACTTGGGCGGATTTTACAACTTGACCCGCATCAAGCTCCGCTACGTGGACCGTTTTATAGACCGGCATGGGCATGTCCGGCACTACTTTAGGCGCCGTCTCGGGCCACGCACCCTCCTGCCAGGCCTTCCCGGCTCGACCGAGTTCATGCAAGCCTATCAGGCAGCGTTGGACGGCGCAGCGCTCGCACCTTCAATGACGAAGCGCACCCGCGCTACACAAAGGCTGTCGAACAGAAACGCCTAGCGGTGGCCGCGATCGAGCAACAGGTACGAGCCGAGAACAAATTGTTCCAACCCTAACCCGAAAGGTTGGAACGAACGGGCATTCTTTCAATCTTTTCAAGGGTATTTTGTTTGGATGGCGCCCCGTAGGGCGCTTCGCAAATTGTTCTGTTTCAAGAACTTACTTCGAGGTTAGCCAGAAAAAGCTCTCATATGTTTTCAAAGGCTTCTGGTCGGGGTGGCTAACCTCGTGGTTTGTACCTGTCTGCTTGCCGACGCAGGTATGCCCGCTTTGCCCTGATACCAGACAGAAGGCGCGCGACGCGATTGATCCCGAGCGGATTCAGCTAAGGAGCGCTTACTGCAATGCACGTGAGCCGGCTTGAGGTTTCAACTCCCAGCTCTTGAGCTTCTTCCGCGCCGTTCCGAAGTTGCCGAGATGGTACACGGACACTCCTACCGGTGAGAACGTGAATGCCCCAAACTTTTCGTCGAGCATCTTCTTCAGGTAGTCCTCGGGGGCAAGCCCGATGGTGACGTGAGGGTTGAACTTCTTGCCAGTTTCGTTCGGCACAAAGTGCGCCACATAGTCGATCGTCGGCTGGTTGATGTCGGGCTCTTCCTTGGTCGTGACATACGCTGCCGCAGTCCCTGTCGCCACGGTAAATGGGGTGACAGCGTCGATCAGTTTCTGCTGGTACCTGAGGAGATCGTCCGTCGGTTCGATCACGATCCCGGCAAGGCCGAGTTCCTTCCACGGGATGTAGTAGTATTTGTACGCTTTCAACTTCCAACTGGTCGGATTTTCTTCGGCCAGGACTTTTCCGACGGCCTCGTAGACCTTGTCGAGATCCGCCGTCCTCACGTACCGCTGCAGGGTCGAGATGTGCGGTTGATGCGCGTTGCCCAGAGCGAAGCCTTTCGGGAAGACCTTGAGTAGCCGCTCATTGGCAGCCTCCGCGTGCCGGACCATTACAGCGTCGGGCTCGAGCAGGATGTCGATGGCCGTAATTGGGGGTGGATCGCCCGACTGCTGAGCGTTTGCCGACAGGCAGGCCAGCAAACCGATGCTCAGTAGGGCTGAGGCTTTCAGATATCGATGCATGTGATCCTCCTGACCGTTGCGGCCCCACCTAGGGAAGGGACCCATCCAACAGCCCTACTTTCGACGGCGTCGGGTCCTTCCAACCGCAGGGGTCCTAATCGCTGAGTACCCTTCCGGATATTCGCCCGCCAGCATGTTCGGGCATCCCGATGGGATGGTCGCCGGAGGCAATTTCGGAATGAATTGGGGAAAACCCGGATTCTAGAAACTTGCAAGCGCCAGTGCGTTAGTGGAACGTCTGAAATTGGCACATCGCGTCGAGCTCGCTCGCTCTGATGTCGGCTGTGATCTCGAAACCTGAGGCACGAACGCTGTGCCGACTTCGTCTCACTAGTGCACATTGGCGCTTCTCCGACGCCTCCCGTCGGCGCGCGTGGATGGGGCATCATGCAGGCGTCAGAGAGACCTGCACACATCCGGACATCTGCTGACGATATTTCACTGTGGTTCGGCTTGCACGCGTTACGATGTTGCGCGTGCCGGAGCAGTCGGTGGAGTGCCAATGTCCTTCGAACAGAACATGCGCAACTTTTTGATGGTGATGGTCCTTATCGGATGGACGTCCAACGCTCAGGCCCAGCTATCAAGTGTCGATCCAGAATCCATCGTCCCGTTGCCGGACACTTTCGACATGGAGATACCGGCCGCTGATGTGCAGCCCGAGTTGGCCCGCTTTCATGGCGCGTGGGTGGGGACCTGGCACGACGATAGGCATATCCTCGTGGTCGAGCGCATAAAGGCCGACGGCCATGCAGACGTGGTTTTCGCTCAAGCGGACTCGGCATTCTACGGCATGAATCGCGAATGGTGGCGGGACAAAGCGACGATCGCCGACGGCGTGCTGACCATGACGGGATTTCGCATCTTCCGATACGCCCTTCGATGGTCCTGATCGACTGTACATGACCGCGACGCTGGCTTCCGAGGGCATCACCTCAGGGGCATTGGTCCGGGCCGATGCGTCACGCCTTGCCGCGGGCGATCGACCGACGGAATGGCCGTGGCCCGGCGAGCGCGTGTGGATCCCGCACCTCACGGTTCGGACGCCCGATGGCGCACGGCCAATTATGCTCGAAGCGACATTCTACCCGCCGGCCGGCCCTGGCCCGTCGCCGCTCGCGATTTTTACCCACGGGTCCGACGTCGGCCGCAAACAGCTCAGAAGCTGGTCGTTCTCGACCGAGGCGCACTCGCTTCGCGAAAAGGGATTTGCTGTGCTTGCACTGATGCGCCGGGGACGCGGCAGGTCCGAGGGCATCAATGGCGAGGAAAACTTTGCGCGCGGTCACGACGGCAGCGTCACCGACTTCTCGGCAGGAATCGCGGAACGGTCGCCGATGTCGATTCGGCGATCGCCTATGGCCGCAAATTGCCCAGCGTGCGGCAGGGTCCGGTGCTGCTCGTTGAGGTAGAATGACCTCCGAGTGAGGATGCAATTATGGCGCCTGCGCCCACACCTGATACGACCAACTGCTTCGTCCTGGAAGTGTTCGACTGCATACTATGGTGCCCGATAGCGCAAGCGCCCTTTCACGTGAGCGATGTCGATGCCCTTCGGTCGATGCTGGGTTTGGCAGCTGATCAAGACCCCGCCCTTGAGTACCGCTACCCACTGAATGACGAGCGTATCGCAGCGATCGTCTCCGCCTTCGATACCTTCGATCCTCGGCAGCTCCGCGACAATGCGGATCTCGAAATATGGCTCTATCGGTTGTCGGGTGGCATTGAGACGCCTTATCTGGTGCACACGAATTATGAGCTTCCATTACTGCTGGACGACCGCAAGAAGCTGGCGCGACTCTCGTACGTTTATCCCCGTGAAGAAGCGTTCGACGGCGAGGAGGCATTCAACCGTTGGGTTGCCAATGGCGTCCTGCATAAAGAGGTAGTAGACGAGCCTTTTGAGAACCCGATAGGAGACCTGCTGGGGGCCCGGACCGTCTACTACACCCCTAAGGGCGAGGAGTGGCGCGTTCCTGCTCTTAAGCTCATCAACGAAGCATCGGGCAAGTCCGGAGGCTGGAATGAGCATTTCGAACGGCTTGAAGGAATGTTGTTCGGATATGAGGACTGGCAGAATGACTGGTGGATCAAAACCGGCTTAGAGCGCGGAGCCTTTGGCGGAGCGACGTTCTGCTGCGCGGTCACGGCGGCGGGGCTGGCGTGGTCGGAGTTGGCCGGCTTGCGCGCGCTGCCACCTACCGACGCTATCCGTCATAACCTATTGGTATGAGCGCAAGACTGCAGACGCGGACCTAAAACAGCTTCTGGAGGCACAGCCGGGCGGTGTCGCCGTCTTGAGATTTACCGTGGCCGGCCGCTATGCAATCCCGCACATTATTGACTTGCGGCGGGGCGGCCCCTGGAAGGTGCAGGAGGATCAGATTCCGGAGCTCAACACGCATTTGAAGGGACCGCTCGTGGTGGTCGCTCGCTGCGGCCAATCCACGTGAGCCTGCGGGTCGGCCCTCGCGGCCACGTCCGGCGCACGTCAGTTCACCCTCTGATTCCGGAAGGAACCGCTGCAATGCCAAACACTTTCGGGTCGTGCCAATTCTCACCATCCCCGATAGCCCCCTATCCGACGCGGCGCAAAACGTTCGAGCCTCGGCGCGGCTCGACAGCGGACGCGTCCACGGGCACTCTCTCGTCCATGCGATCCCACCCCAAACCCCCGGGAGGTTGGAATGCGAATGCTGGCAGCGCTGTTGACCGCAGTAGTCTCCCTGTTGCCGTTCGCGGCGGAATCTCAGGACGCCAAGGCTACGCTGGAGGCCGCCTCGAAGGCTCTCGGGACGGCCGACGTCAAGTCGATCGAGATCCAGGGGAGCGGCGTCGTCTTCCAGGTCGGGCAGAGCTATGCGCCGGGCCAACCATGGCCGCAGTTCGACGTGCGGATGTTCAACGCGCGTCGTGAACTACGAGACGGCGTCACTGCGCGACGACCTGATGCGGACCCGCGCGCTCGAGCCGCCCAAGGGCGGCGGGGCCTACGTGCGCGGCGAGCACCGGCAGGTCTTCGTCGTCAGTGGCGATCACGCGTGGAACGTGATGGGCGAGAACACCGTGACCGCGCCGATCGCGCTCAGTGACCGGCAGTTTCAGTTCTGGTCGATGCCCCACGGGATCATCAAGGCCGCGATGGCGAATCCCGCCGGCGTGCAGGGCCGCACGATCGCATTCGGGATCCCGGGGCGCTTCCGGGCCACGGCGTCGCTCGACGCGGCCAACCTGGTCGAGCGCGTCGAAGCCTCCCTCTCGAATCCCGTCCTCGGCGACATGGCGATCCAGGTGAGCTACGCCGACTATCGTGACTTCGGCGGCGTGCTGTTCCCGACGAAGATCCGCCAGACGTACGGCGGCTTCCCAGCCCTCGAGCTCACGATCACAGAAGTGCGAGCCAACGCTTCCGCCGACATCAAGGTCCCGGACAACGTCCGGCTGGCCGGGAATCCGTACATGCGGGTGCAGAGCCAGAAGGCCGCGGATGGGGTGTGGTATGTGACCGGCGGCTCACACCACAGCGTCGTGATCGAAATGAATGATCACCTGATCGTCGCCGAGGGCCCGCTGAACGACGATCGGGCGCTGGCCGTCATCGCGGAGGCCCGCAAGCTGGCGCCGAACAAGCCGATCAAGTACCTGATCGTGAGCCATCACCACTTCGATCACTCCGGCGGCGTGCGTGCCTTCGCGGGTGAAGGCGCGACGATTGTCACGCAGGACGCTAGTCGCGCGTACTTCGAGCAGATCGTCGCAGCGCCCGCGACGGTGGGGCCCGATCACCTCGCACGAACGGGTCGGAAGGCGACCGTGGAGGGCGTGCGTGATCGTCGGGAGCTGAGCGACGGGACCCGCACGGTCGAGGTGCGTCGCATCGCCGGCATCCAGCACGCCGACGACATGCTGATGGTGTACCTGCCGAAGGAGAAATTCCTGATCCAGGCCGACGCCTACACGCCGCCGGCGCCGAACGTGGCGCCGATGAGCCCGCCGAGCTCCTTCACAGTCAGCCTGTACGAGAACATCACGCAGCAGGGGCTCGCCGTCGATCAGATCCTGCCGCTGCACGGCCGCATGGTGCCGCTCAGCGAGCTGCAGAAAGCGGCCGGCCACAGCAACTGAGAGGCGTGCGGGATTCGCGCGGCCCCGCGCGTGGTCAGAACACCATGCGCTCGAAGAATTCGAACGGCGGTGGCGTGCAGGGTGTTGCAACTGCATGGCTCGCGTACCGCGAGGCTCGTGGAACCGGCATCGGCGGGCGATACGAATTTGTCGGGAGTTGAGACGGAACAGCAATGAGACCCTTCGACTGGGAATTCCCCTACCCATCGCAGCGCATGCCGATACTGGCGCGCAACGCGGTTGCTACGTCGCAGCCGCTGGCGGCGCAGGCTGGCTTGCGCATGCTGCTCAAGGGTGGAAACGCAGTGGATGCGGCGCTCGCCACTGCAATCACGCTCACGGTCGTCGAGCCGACCAGCAATGGCATCGGGAGCGATGCGTTCGCCATCCTGTGGGACGGCAGCAAGCTCCACGGCCTGAATGCTTCCGGCCGATCGCCGGAGGGCTGGACGCTCGACCGGTTTAACGGGAAGACCGCGATGCCGACCAGGGGCTGGGACGCGGTCACCATCCCCGGCGCGGTCTCGGCCTGGGTCGCGCTGTCAGAGCGGTTTGGCAAGCTGCCTTTTGCCGACCTTTTCGAACCGGCCATTCGCTATGCCGCCGACGGCTACCTGGTGTCCCCAACCATTGCTCGGCTGTGGGACAAGACAGGTGCCAAACCTGAAGGATGTGCCGGGCTTCGCCGAGCACTTCATGCCCCACGGCCGAGCCCCGAAGGCCGGCGAGAAATTCACCGCGCCCGCTCACGCGCGAGCGCTAGAGCGCATCGCGCAAACGAAGGGCGCGGCGTTTTACCGAGGCGAGCTCGCGGAAAGCATGGCCGCGCATTCCCGTGCGCATGGCGGCGCAATGACGATGGCTGACCTCGCCGCGCATACCGTCGACTGGGTCGAGCCGCTCGCCCAAGACTACCGCGGCTACACGCTCCACGAGATTCCACCGAACGGACAAGGCATCGCGGCTCAGATGGCGCTCGGCATACTCGAGGCCTTCGGCCTTGACGCGATCCCCGTGGATTCCGCCGACAGCCTGCACCTGCAGATCGAGGCGATGAAACTCGCGTTCGCCGACATCTATGAGTACGTGTCGGATGCCGACACAATGCGCGTAAAGAACGCGGATCTCCTCGACAAGGAATACCTGCGAGGCCGCTCGCGTCTCATCGACATGAACAAGGCGCGGACGCCGCACCATGGCGTGCCGGATTCGGCCGGCACTGTTTATCTCACCGCCGCCGACGCTACGGGCATGATGGTTTCCTACATCCAGTCCAACTACCAGGGTTTCGGCTCGGGCATAGTGGTCGACGGCATCAGCATGCAGAACCGTGGCTATGGATTCGTCCTGCGCCCGGACCACGCCAACGTCGTCGCGCCGCGCAAGCGACCATTTCACACGATCATACCTGCGTTCGTCACGCAGAACGGGCGGCCGGTAATGAGTTTCGGCGTGATGGGCGGCTCCATCCAGGCGCAAGCCCACACGCAAGTGATGGTCCGCATTACGGACTACCATCAAAATCCGCAGGCGGCTTCGGATGCGCCGCGCTGGCGCCTTGGCGACCAGTTGAACGTCCAGCTTGAGCACGAGGTGCCGGCTGCGACAATCGAGGAACTGAAATCCCGCGGCCATCAAACAATCCGGAGCGACCGCCTTTCGACCGATTTCGGGCGAGGTCAGTTCATCTTCAAGCTCGATGACGGTTACTTCGCCGCATCAGAGAAACGTACCGACGGCCAAGCGGTCGGCTACTGACGGGAAGATGTGAGAGCAGCGATCGCCAGCAAACCGGACGCTCATCGCTGCCACCTCGGCTCAGCGACCAACAGCGGCTTCGTCGTCAGGTCCAGTTGGAATTGCGCGCCGATCAGGGTGCAGCGTTCAGCGCCTAACCGACGAAACCGAAGGCTTGATCCGCATTTCACCGCGATCTGCAGTATCCGCCGCGCGTCGATCGTCGGCCCTCAGGAACCGCAGGTCGCGGCTTGTCTTGGCAGGGGGTGCGATTCCAGGCATTTCGCCACCTTGGAAAAGATCAACAAGATCGATGTTTTGAACGGCGTTTTTGGCGCCCCGTAGGGGAATCCGCAATCCCTTGCGGAGCAAGCGCTTGCGTGTTCCAACCCTAGAAATCGGTCCCGTAGGATTCCAAGGACTTACGAGGAATGTTCCAAACCAGAAGGTGGCCCGCAGGCTGTCTTGGACGCCCGTCGGTTCCGAAGCAGTCCGGCGCTTTACCAGAGCCACCCCGCGAACAGCAGGGCCGCCGCAAATGCCGTTGCGGCGACCACGGCCGCCAGGGCGGCAAGCGTTTGACGCACTCCGAGCCAATCAAGCCCCAGACCATAGGCGGGTGGAGCCAGCATGGCGCCAAGGGGAAATAGACTGACGAGATAGCCATTGACGAGGCCAGACCGGGCGAGCGGCGCAGCATTCACGCACTGCTGCCGACGTAAGCCATGCCGCCGCCAGTCGCGAACAGAAACCCGTAGCCGAGGATGAGCCAACCAAGCGAGGGCGCGACAGCCGTGCGGGATGCCGGCCGAAGAGCAAGGGGCCCAAATTGGCGCCAATTGTGAAGAACACAGCCGATACGCCGAACACAGACACAAGATCAGCGCGGCTCGCATGAAGGAGCTGCTCCAGTGGTGCTAGAAGGACGCTGAAGGCATAGATCGAGCCAAGCGGCAGGCTCAGGATGGTAGCAGCGGCAAGGGTCGCACCGGGCGTCGCTTGCACGCCAATTTGTTTCCTCATGTTCGGAGTTTCCAGAATTCGTCGCCACTCCTATTGGAGCCGATAGAGGAAACCAAGGGACTGATGTAACCTGCCCTCATGCCAGCCTTCATCTGCACGACGTGCGGTACGCAGTATTCGCCCTCCGAGGCTCCGCCCGCTGCTTGTCTGATCTGCACCGACGAGCGACAGTTCGTCCCAGCATCGGGCCAGTCCTGGACCACGCTGGAGGGGTTACGTAACGCGCACAGCAACAAGTTCCGCCGCCTCGCGACGGGGCTTACGACCATCGAGACCACCCCAGCGTTTGGCATTGGGCAGCGCGCCATTCTAGCGCGCACGCCGGCCGGCAACGTGCTGTGGGATTGCATCGCCCTGATCGACGACGCCACAGTCGATCTGCTGAAGGGCCTGGGCGGCGTCACGGCGATCGCGATCTCCCACCCCCACTACTACACCACGATGGTGGAGTGGAGCCGCGCCCTCGGGGGAGTGCCGATCTACCTGCACGCCGCTGATCGCGAGTGGGTGATGCGGGCGGACCCCGCGGTGCGGTTCTGGGAGGGAGACACCAAGCCAATCGGGCAGGGCCTCACGTTGGTTCGGCTGGGAGGACACTTTGACGGCGGCACCGTCCTGCACTGGGTGGATTGGGGCGAAGGTCGCGGCGTACTGCTGTCGGGCGATATCCTCCAGGTGGTCCCGAGCGGACACGTCAGCTTCATGTGGTCATACCCGAACCTAATCCCGCTCTCCGCCCGCAAGGTTCAGCGCATGGCGGCCATCTTGGAGCCATTCGCATTCGACGCGGTCTACGGCGCGTTCTCAGGGCGGGGGCAGATAGACGCAAGCGGCAAGCAGGTGGTGGCAGCGTCGGTCGAGCGCTACATCGCGCGTATCAGCGAGACCTAGTCGGGTTTCAAATGCTCATAACCGCCAAGGCGCGGTGTTCAGTTCGGCCGCAAACCGAAGCTGACCCAGCATCAGCAGGCCGAGGGTCGCAGGCGCCTGGAGAATGGCGGGTCCGCAAGGTTAATCGCTCGAGACTTCAACTGCCATCACGCCATCGTTGCGTGGCTGCGCGCGGCCTAAGTCGCCAGGACCACGCCGCGCCCACGTATTTCGTTCGATTTGACGTAGGGCGTAACGATCGCGCGCGAACTCACACCCAACGGGCCCGCCACCTGTACGCTTCCGGAGTGAAGCGGTAACGGGTTGACCAAGCCGAGGCATTGGGACCGTTGAGGATTAAGAGGTGTGGTGACATCTCTGAGTTCTTTGCAGTGCAGCGCCCTGACCGGGCTCAACGGCAACGGCACGATCTGTCCAGCCTCCGGTTGGCAGAGGATATTGTCATCTGCGCAAACGGCAATACGATGTAACGAGCAGAGCCGACGCAAAGGTGAATTTTTCATGTCCCAACCAGCATCCAAGCTGCACGAAGACGCCATCGTCGTCGTCGGTCATAGCGACATCGTCGCCTCCGACGTAGACTGGCGGCGAGAGAGCGGAGAGCGCGGGGTGCTGGACCGCCGCCATCTCCCCACCTTGCGCGCGGGCGGGGTGACGGTCGTTTGTGATCACGTCGGTGGGGATGCGCCCTACGGATACCTTCCAGCGACCCGGCTCTCGACCAGCTATCTGCAGCGTTTCATGCGCGCCCTCGATCACACCCACGCAGAGCTGGAACAATCGGACCATTTCATTCTTGCAAAGACAACCGCGGACATTCTCCGCGCCAAGCGCGAGCGAAAGATTGCCTTCGTGATTTGCCTTGAAGGTGGAGCGCCGCTCGAGCAGGAAATCTCCTATCTGCGCAATTTCTACCGGCTTGGGCTGCGCTGCCTCGGCTTGACCCACGACGTGCGCAACGAGATTGGTGATGGCGTGCGCGAACGAAGCGCGGGAGGTCTCACCCACTTCGGCACAAAGGTCGTGGAGGAGTGCAATCGGCTCGGCATCGTCGTCGATGTGTCCCACCTTTCCGACAAAGGCACGGAGGATGTGCTCGCGGTAAGTGCGCACCCCATTATCGCATCGCATTCCAATGCCCGCGGCCTTTGCTCCCATCCCCGCAACCTCACGGATGCGCTCATTCGCGGCATAGCCAGGGGCGGAGGCGTGATCGGGTTTCACGCGCTCGACACCTTCATCAGCGACAAACCGGATCCCACGCTCGACGACTTGCTGCGACACATTGCCCACATTGCCGAGGTCGGCGGACCCGATTGCACCGGCATTGGGCCCGATCTGATGGAAAACTGGGACGCCTCGGTCTTTACTGGCGTCAGCGAGCGTAGTTCCACGGTAAATGGGATTGCGGCGTTGCGGATGAAATGGACGTACCCCAAAGGCATGCGATCCAACGCCGAATTGCCGAACCTGACCGAAGGATTGCTGAAACTCGGCTTCAGCTCTCAGGACGTGGTCAAGTTTCTTGGCGGCAATTTCATGCGTGTCTTCGAGACGGTGTGGAAACGTGATGGAGGTAATCAGCCCTGAGCCGCGCTGTGTTGAAACGCAAAGGAGATGGCGATATGAACAAGCCCTGGGATGGGATCATCAGCCAGAAAGACCAGGAGGCTTACCGGGCGGCCGGCTTCGGGGGGCGCTCCGGTCTTGGGACACGATCCGGGCTGTTGATTATCGACTCTCCGGCCTGCGCGTGCGAGATTTGCTTCGACGACAAGGGCAGGCAGCAGTGCGGATACCCAGCCTGCATTTCCGAAGTACTGATCTAGGCTTTTTCCCTACATCGCCGGCCAGACATTGCGGGCCAAGAATTGAAAGTGGCACTCGCCAATGCCATGCGTATTTCGTGAACCCCGGGAGGCTCTCAATGAAGCGACTTGCAACAACATTCGGCGCGGCACTTGCCCTCGCGTCCGTTGCCGCGTTCGGTGCGCACGCTGCCGACGTTCCAGGCGTGACAGACACCGAGATCAAGGTCGGCTCATTCGGGCCTCTGACCGGACCGGTCTACATCTACGGCAAGCTCACCATGAATGGCGTGGAGGTGTACTTCAACAAGCTCAACGCCGCGGGCGGCATCAATGGACGCAAGCTTGTGCTGGTACGTGAGGACGACCTGTGCAAGCCCGAAGGTGCCATTGCCGCAGTCAAGAAGCTCGTATATGAGCACAAGGTTTTCGCGATCATTGGCGGCGGGTGTTCCAACCCGACCCTTGCGGCCCGCCCGGAGCTCGAAAAGGCCGGTGTGCCGTTCCACGTTTTCGCCGCGGTCGCGGACGGCATCGTCGATCCGCCGGCCCCCAACATCTATACCACGCAGCTTACCGCATCCATTGAGAGCAAGTCGCAGATCCAGTGGGCCCTGGATAAAGGCGCCAAGAAGATCGCGATCATCGCCCAGCACGATGCCTGGGGCCGTTCGCGTTACGAGCCGATGCTGGAGGATTTCAAGCGACGCGGGCTGCACCTTGCAGCGGACGAAGAGGTCACGGTCGACCAGAACGACGGCACTGCGCAGGCGCTGCGCCTGAAGAGTTCGGGCGCGGATGCCGTACTGTTGCTCGGCTATCCGAAGGCAGCCGCCGTTGTGATCCGCGATTTCATCAAGATCGGCTACAAACCGATTTGGGTCGGGCAGACCGCCATCCAGGACCTTCCCGCGCTGCAAGGCTTGATCGGCATCGACGGAGCGATGTCCAGCTTCGTGAGCATTACCACCATTCCTGGCCATCCGGACAATCCGGAGTATGCGGAGTGGCGCAAGCTCCTGAAGGATACGTTCCCCAACGACGAGCTATCGGTCTTCAACCTGATGGGGGTTGCTGCGGCCGAGGTGTTCGGAAAGGTTGTGGAAGCAGCGGGAAAGGACCTTACTCGTGAAAAGTTCCTGGCAGCCTACAGCACCATCAACAATTTCAAGAGCTCTGTTTATCCGGGTCCAATCACCTGCAAGGCCGACCACAAGTGCAACCAGAGCCCGGCGTTTGTGAAGCTCGAGAACGGCAAAGTCGTCTACGCGGGTAGCGTCGAGCTGAAATAGCGTGACGCGCGGCAAGAGAATACGCGATGCTGATGTTCTCGTATCTGATGGCTACCGGGATCACGACGGGGGCATTTTACGCCCTCGTCGCGCTCGGCATTGTCATCGTTTACAAGTCGACAGAGGTCGTGAACCTTGCGCACGGCGAGCTGTTCATGGTGGGAGGCATGCTCGCCTACACGCTCTACGTGATGTCAGGCGTGCCTTATCTGCCCTCGCTGCTGCTGGCGGTCGCCGGCTCCTTCGTGGTCGGCATCCTGACCGAGCGGGTAGCCTATCGCTCGGTTCTGAAGCATGGCCTGGCGAGCGTGCTGGTCGCCACCATTGGCGTATCGTTCATTCTGAAAGGCATCGCCCGTTATATCTGGGGCGGAAAAGGTGACTACCTGTCCTTTCCTCCCGTCGTTTCGCCGGAGCCTCTTCAGGTCGGCAATATCATGATCATGTCGCAGCAGCTCGTAGTGCTGTCGGCGGCCGTGGTAGTGATGATCGGGCTGGCCATCTTCTTCAGACGCACGCGCGCCGGCAAGTGGATGCAGGCTACGGCCAGCAACCCGAAGGCGGCGCTGCTGTGCGGTTTGAGAATCGATCGCATCTATATGTACACATTCGCTGTCGGGGCTGCCGTCGCCGGCGCCGCCGGTGTGCTTATGGCACCGCTGACGCTGCTCTATCCCGATGTCGGCTTCGTGCTGTTCATCAAGGGGCTGGCTGCAGCGGTTTTGGGCGGGATCACAAGTGTGCCGGGCGCGGTGGTGGGCGGCTTGCTACTCGGGCTGATTGAGCAGATGGCCGCGGGCTATGTGCACTCGAGCATTCAGGATCTAGTTCCCTTTCTTGTTATCATGTTCGTCCTGACCTTCCTGCCAACAGGATTGTTCGGCGTGCGCGGCCTGCGAAAGATCTGACATGTCGCTTGGGGCTCTGGTTGGCAATCGGAGCTTTTTGACGCTGCTGTTCGGCGTGCTCCTGCTGCTTCCCGCGGTTGCCAATCAATACACGCTGTTCGTCGGCAACTTGATGCTGATCTATATAATTCTGGCGCTGGGGCTGAACATTTTGGTTGGCTTCGCGGGGCTGCTGGCGTTTGCCAACGCCGCCATCTACGGCATCGGTGCGTATGGAACGGCGCTGCTGCAGGTGCATCTGGGGTGGTCCTTCTGGATAGCCGCACCGGTGGGCGCCGTGCTGGCGATGGTGATCGGGACGCTGCTGGCGTTCCCGGCGCTCCGCCTGAGCGGTATTTTTCTCGCGCTCGCCACGCTCGCCTTCGCACAGGCAACGCAATGGGTGCTCTGGCATTGGCAATCAGTAACATTCGGAGCCGGCGGCTTTCGCACGCCCGCACCCAATTTCTCCTGGCTCGGTATGCATCAGGATTACGGAATCTACTTCGTGACGTGGGTTGTTACGCGTGTTGCTGCTCATGTTCACGTGGCGCATCATGCGATCGCGCATCGGCCGCGCCTTCGTGGCCATGCGCGATGGAGAGATCGCGGCGCAGTCGCTCGGCATCGATCTGCTCGTCTACAAGGCGATGGCATTCGCGTTGTCGAGCTTTTACGCGGGGGTCGCCGGAGCACTCTACTCTGGACTCCTCGGCTACATGTCCCCCGAGGGGTTCGACCTGTTTCAGATGATCATTCAGAAGGCGATGATCGTGGTCGGCGGCCTCGGATCGGTCGTAGGGTCGGTGCTCGGTGCGTCTCTCCTGGTCTACACCATGGAGTTTCTACGCGAGTTCAAATCGACCCAGGAGATCGTGTTTGGCGTTCTGCTCGTCGCCTTCATGGTGTTCCAGCCTCATGGGCTTGTCGTGTTCATGAAGCGCTGGCTGCCGGGATGGGAGGAACCAATGCACGTTCCTGATCAGATCGCAGCAAAGGTGCCGGAACCTGGCGCGGTGTTGGACGGCACGGTCTCCGGTCAGAAGGCGTCGGCAGAGCAGACATGAGCATCCTCGCAGTCGATGGTGTCTCGATCTCGTTCGGCGGCGTGCATGCGCTCGATAGGGTCTCGACCACGTTTAACATCGGAGAGATTGTGGGCATTATCGGGCCCAACGGCGCCGGCAAGACGACGCTCCTAAACGTAATCTGCGGCCTCAATCGACCCGATGCGGGTGAAGTTCATCTTGAGAATTGGCCGATCACGGGTATGAAGCCCAACCAGATCGCCAGCATGGGCTTGGCGCGCACCTTCCAGACCTCGCAGCTTTTCGCCGGCATGTCGATCCTGGAGAACATGATGACCGGACTGCATCTGCGCAGCCACGCCAATCTGTTCTCTGCCGGCCTCCATACCCGGCGCATGCGAGCCGAGGAGGCGGAGCTGGCTGCGCGTGCCCGCGATGCCCTAAATTTCGTGGGCTTCGCCCAATTTGCCGACCGCTCAGCGAGCGCGCTCTCGTTCGGCCAGCGGCGAATTGTAGAGATTGCTCGCACGCTCATCAGTGATCCCAAGGTCGTGCTGCTCGACGAGCCCGCCGTGGGGCTGAGCATCAATCGCGTGACCGAGCTGGACCAGCTCCTGCGCCGCATCCGAGACGAAAAAGGTGTCACCCTCATCATGATCGAGCATGTGATCCGACTGGTGATGGGCGTTTCGGATCGGGTGGTGGTGCTCAACTCGGGTCAGAAGATCGCCGACGGCCGGCCGGAAAAAATTCGTGAGAACCCGGCCGTGATCGAGGCTTATCTAGGAAAGCAGGTCGATGCTGGACGTGCAGCATCTTAGTGTTTCGTACGGCATCACGCAGGTGCTGCGGGACGTCTCGTTCTCGGTGCGCGAGGGGACTGTCGTGGCGCTGCTTGGTGGCAACGGCTCCGGCAAGAGCACCTTGCTCAACGCCCTGAGCGGCCTCATTGCCCCCAAGAGCGGATCGGTACGGTTTCTGGGCCAGGAGACGGCCGGCCTTGGTGCGCACGAAATGGTGCGGCGCGGCATTGTTCAGGTACCGCAGGGTCGAGAAGTGTTTGCCGACATGTCGGTTGGCGACAACCTTGAGCTTGGCGCAGCCACGCGCACGAACATGAAGGAAATCCGCAAAGACATCGGCGCCATATTCGAGCTGTTCCCAGTGCTGCATGATCGGCGCACGAGAGCCGCGGGCAGCTTAAGCGGCGGTGAGCAGACGCAGCTGTCGATTGGCCGCGCCTTGATGTCACGCGCGAAGCTGCTGCTGATGGACGAGCCCTCGGTGGGGCTGTCACCTCGCATGGTGGATGCCGTCATCGATGCCATACTGCGCTTGCGCGAGCGCGGCCTCACCATCCTGCTCGTGGAGCAGAATGTGGGCGTTGCCGCAGCGGTTGCAGAGCAGGCGCATGTGCTGAAGGACGGCGTGATCGCCTATGCGGGACGAGCCAAGGAGCTGATCAACAACGCGGAAGTGCTGGCGTCCTATCTAGGACGATAGCTCCTCGGCTGGCAGCCGCGCATAGTGCAATGGAGGATGGCCCCGATGGCAAGAAAGCTTACGGTTGCCGCGGCACAGACAGGTCCAGTGCTTAACGGCATGGAGGAGGCAGTCGAGTTCCGCCTGCGCGATGGTGCAAGAGGCTGCGCGCAAGGGGGTCGACATCATCTGCTTTCCCGAGGTGTTTCTTGCGCCGTTCTTTCCCAACCGGCTCATCCAGGATTACGAGAAGCATTTCCTGAGACTTCCCAATCCGGTGACTGAGCCGTTGTTCGCCGCCGCGCGCGAGCACAAGGTGGCTATGATTTTCGCCTACGCCGAGCGCGATGGCGCCTATTTCTACAACTCCGCCGCCGTGTTCGACCGCGCGGGGCGATTGGTCGGCACCTACCGGAAAACCCACATCCCCGCTTACTTTCCAAGCGAGCTTCGTGGCGGCACGGGCTCCTACGAGAAGTTCTATTTCTCGCCCGGCACCGGCTTGCCCGTATTCGAGCTTGAGGGTGTGCGCTTGGGCATCCAGATCTGCAACGACCGGCTCTATCCCGAGCCGTCTCGCAAGCTCGCGCTCCAGGGTGCCGAGATCATCTTCATGCCGATTGCATACGCGACCTACGGCAACGACAATTATCGCGTTTCGATCTGGGACCTGCCGTTGCAGGCGCGCGCTTTCGACAACGGCGTATTCGTGGTCGCCGCCAACAGGGTCGGCGATGAGAACGGCCGGCGCCATATCGGATTGAGCGCGATCGTCAATCCCCTCGGCGGGCGGATCATTAAGCAGGCGACGATGGATGGGCCTGAGCTTCTTGTCACGGAAATCGATCTCGACGACGTGGACAAGGCACGGCGCAGCTTGCCGTGGTGGCGGGACCGGCGGCCCGACCTTTACGGCAATCTCGATCCGATGTGAGGCGCCTGTTCGCGACGGTCAAATGTGCACGCAATAAAACAGATCAATGCGAGGGATTTGATTATGGGGCGAACGATCAAGGTCGCAGCGGCGCAAACCGGTCCGGTGCTCGTCGAGGACATGCGGCCGGGAATTGAGGTCGCATGCCGGATGGTCAAGGATGCGGCGTCGCAAGGTTCCGACATCATCTGCTTCTCGGAGTTATTCCTGACGCCGTTCTTTCCCAACCAGTTGCGGCAGGATTACGAGCACTTCTTTCTCGAGCTGCCAAGTCCGGTCACGGCGCCGCTCGTGGAGGCCGCACGCCGCCAGAATATAGCGCTCATCCTGCCGTTCGGAGAAAAAGCGGGGCAGTACTACTACAATTCTGCTGCGGTGTTCGACCGTGCAGGCCGCCACCTCGGCACCTACCGAAAGACGCATATCCCGGCCATCCTTCCCTCAAGCGCGAAGGGCGGTACCGGCTCCTATGAGAAGTTCTACTTTACTCCGGGCACGCTCGCTGCCGATCTTCGAACTCGAGGGCGTGCGGTTCGGAATCAGATCTGCTATGACCGCAAGTTTCCGGAAGGCTCGCGCGCGCTGGCTGTGCAGGGCGCCGAGATTATCTTCATGCCGATCTGCGCGGCGACTTACGGTGAGAACGTGTTGCGCGGGGATACCTGGGAACTCCCGCTGCGGTGCCGCGCCTACGAGAGCGGCGTTTTTGTCGTCGCGGTCAATCGCTCCGGCAACGAGAACGGGCGCCGTCATATCGGCAGGAGCATGATCGTCAATCCCGTTGGCGCAGCCGTGATGGGGGTTGCGGGCGTCGATGATCCCCAGCTCCTCGTCCAAGAGCTCAACCTCGATGAGGTCGTGACCGCGCAGCGAAGCCTCCCCTGGTGGCGCGATCGCCGGCCGGACCTTTACAAGCACCTGGTCTGACGGATCACGCGTGATGCCCATGGCGCAGGCCGATCTGCCGACCACAGCCTCGCGAGGCGACGGCCATCACCCTTCGCTGGCACGCTTGGCCGCAGAGCGTACGCACGCGATCCGCTTCGGCGATATTCCGGCCGATGTGGTTGCGCTGGCCAAGACACACCTGCTTGACCAGTTGGGCGTGGGCCTTGCTGCCGCGTCACTGCCTCGGAATCGGCCGCTGAACGCGTTGGGCGGGGTGTTCGGGGCGGGAGGCAGATCGACGGCGCTTGGCCTCGCGGCTCCTGTTGCAGCGTCGGCAGCAGCGTTGCGCAACGGCGCGCTGATGCACTCGCTTGAGTATGACGGCACTCATACAGCCGCCGTCGTGCATGCCGGATCGGTGGTGGCGCCGGCGGCGCTTGCGGTGAGCGAGGATGTTGGCGCATCCGGGGCCGAGCTGCTCCGCGCCTTCGTGCTGGGATGGGAAGTCTTTGTGCGCATCGGACTTGCCGCGCCGGGAACCTTCTCCAGGCATGGATTTCAGTTCACCGCGGTCGGCGGGCCGTTTGCAGCCGCGCTCGCCGCTGCGCTGGTGCTGGGCCTCGACGAGCATTACGTAACCCATGCGCTGGGTATATCCGGCAGCCAGGCTAGTGGCGTCATGGAGTTCGTGCACGAGGGCGGGACAGTCAAGGCGCTGCACGCGGGTTGGCCTGCCCACGCCGGGCTTCTAGCGGCGCGTTTCGCGGAAGCGGGCATGACCGGGCCTTCAAGCATCTTCGAAGGCGGACATGGGTTTTACGCAGCGTATGCACGTGATGCGCAGGCGCCGGCGCGCTTGCGAAGCCACCTGCACACTCTGGGCAAGCACTGGCATTTTCGCGAAACGGCGCTGAAGGTCCGTGCCTCCTGCCATTATATCCAGCCATTTCTCGAATGCCTTGGGACACTGCTCAACCGCGGCCTCGAAGCAGATAACGTTGCAGCGATCCACTGCGAGGTTCCGCGCGGCGAGGAGGGCTTGATCTGCGAACCGTGGGCCGAGAAGCTGCAACCCTCCTCGGCCTATCAGGCAAAGTTCAGTCTGCCGTACGCGCTTGGTGCGATGCTGGTCGACGGTGACGTCTCGATTGCGACCTTCGAGGGACCGGCGAGGCCCGAAGTCTGCGCGCGCGCTGCACGGGTGACCTGGTCGCCGATGCCGGACGGGGATTTTCCCAAACGGTATGGTGCGCGGCTCATGGTCACAACACGGTCAAACCAAAACCTATCCGCCGAGGTGACCGACGTGCGCGGCACGCCGGGACGGCCGTTCGCGCCGGGCGAGCTGTCTGCCAAGTTTTATGACTGTGCGCGCCGTATGCTTCAAGACGATGCACCTGAGCAGTTGGCGGCGGCCGTCGATGCGCTGGATGATGCACCGGATCTTGCCGCGCTCGCACGCGCGCTTCGGTGCGTGCGTTAGCCTATTTGTCCGGCGCGTGAACGCGCGCCGCTCTGACCTGTCAAGCAAGGGACCCAATCGAGATGGAGACGGTGCTGATCGGCGGAAGCGTGATCGACGGGACGGGCCGCGAACCCATGGCCGGTGCAGGCCTCGTGGCGAAGGACGGGAAGATCCAGGCGGTGGGACCAGCGAGCCGGCTTAGCTACGGCCGCGATGCCCGCGTGATCGACGCCACCGGGCTCACCGTCATGCCCGGTCTGATCGATACACACACACACCTCACCTACCACGGCGATCAGCCCAACGTGTGGCAGCTCGAGTTCGAGGAGAGTGTGGAGCTCAATACACTGAAAGCTGCGCGCAATGCGGCGCATATCCTGAAAACCGGATTCACCTCCATCGGCGATGGCGGCTGCCGCGGCTATATTGGTCCGGCGATCCGCGACGGTGTAGCCAAGGGGGTGATCCCCGGTCCATACATCGTTGCTGCTGGTCCCATCCTGACCGGCTCAGCCGGGCTTCTTGATGCTACTCCAGCATGGGTGCGCATGGAAAGCGACCAGGCCCTCGGAATGATCGTCAACGGCACAGATGAGGTGCGCCGGGCCGTACGCATGCAAATCAAGGGTGGGGTTGATTGGATCAAGGTGTCCGCCAGCGGCGTTGCGGGCTCGCGATTTGCGAGCGCGGAGACCGAGGACCTCAGCGCCGACGAGATTGTCGCTGCGGTGTCTGAAGCGCGCAAATACGGCAAGCCGGTTCATGCGCATGCCCATTCGCGCGAGGGTGTCCGTGCTTGCGTGGAAGCTGGTGTGCTCTCGCTTCATTCCGGCGAATTCGTCGATGAGGAGACCCTGGTGTTAATGCGCGAAAAGGGGATCATCTTCAGTCCTACGGTCGCATGGCTTCATGCGCGTTGCTTGCCTGGTTATGTGCTCGCGGAGAATCCCGCGTTCGTCGAGGAAGCCTGGCGGGCCTATGCTGCGGCCAAGATATCGATCGCGAACGCGCGGGATCTGGGCGTGAAAATGGCGATGGGCTCCGATGCCTCGCATCGCTTTCATCATGTGCCCGACGGCGTCCTCGAGCTCGAGTACTACCAGACGCTGGGCTGGCCGGCGCTGGAGGTGATCACGGCGGCCACCAAGACCGCTGCTGAGGCCATCAACCGGGGCGATACACTGGGCACGCTTGCGCCGGGCAAGGTTGCGGACATTCTGGTGGTAGACGGGCCCGTCGCCGAGGACGTGCGCGTGCTGCGTGACAAGCGCAACATCAAGTGGATGTTCCAGGCAGGCCGCGAGGTGGCGCTGGCCCCGGACCGCGGCATTTTCGGGGCGGACTTCAAGGCTGACGAATGGCTGAATAAGCCGCTAGGCCAGGGCCATTCTCGGTGCAGCGGAACGGCGGTTGGCCGGCCATGAAGGAGACCGACGGAGATGCCCTTCTTTCCGGCCCAGCAAGTTGCGTCTTCGTCGATGCGCTTCTGATAAGTGGCATCTCGGACGAGCCGATCCATCGCGGCTTTGTCAGGGTGCGCGAGGGCCGGATCGCGGAGGTCAGTCCCATGTCTGCCTATCGCAAGGCTGGCGGGGACGAGCACGTCGTCGAACTCGGAGGACAGACGTTACTGCCCGGGCTGATCGACTGCCACGTGCATTTCGTCTACAGCGGATTTCGCAGCCTCGAGGAGATCGATCGTTGCCCGGTAGAGACCGCTGCAGTCAACGGCGTCGTGAATGGCGGGCTAATGCTCGATGCGGGCTACACCACTGTCCGTGATGTTGGCACCATCGGCAATGTCGCCGTTGCGGTGCGGGACGCGATTGCGGCCGGCAAGGTCCGCGGTCCTCGCGTAATTGCGTCCGGGCAGATTATCGGACCGACCAGCGGCATGATCGATACGCTGCCAAGCCACTGGAACACATCGAGCGGCCTTGGCGTTTGCGTTGACGGTTCCGAGGCGATCGTCAAGGAAGTTCGCCGGCAGATTAAGAACGGCGTCGACAATATCAAGCTCGGCGCAAGCGGTGTTGAGGTGGGCCGCTATGCCTACACGTGGATGACGACGCTTAGCGCCGAGGAAATCGCCGCGGCAGTCGCCGAGGCGCATCGATGGGGTCGGACCGTGGCCATCCACTGCCAGTCGTTCGATGCGGCAAAGTTCGCGTTGCGCGCCGGTGCCGATACGATCGAGCATGGCACGCGCCTCGATGACGAAGCGCTCGCACTTTTTGCAAAATCGCGCACGGCCCTGGTGCCGACCTTGTCCACCCTGTTCAGCGTTCTTGAGCTTGGGGAAGCCCTCAATCTTATTCCCAAGCAGCGCGAGGAGATGGCCGTCAACAAGGTCCACTGGCTGTCAGCGGTGGCGCGCGCTCATGCGGCCAATGTGCCGATCGGCGCAGGTTCTGATATCGGCAACCGCTATCCACACGGCCGCAACGCGCGTGAAATCGAGTTCCTGGTCCGCGCTGGGCTTTCTCCCATGCAGGCGATCAACGCTGCTACGGGCACGGCGGCGCGCATTCTCGGAAAGGAAGGTACGGTCGGCGTGCTCACGCCGGGGGCCTTTGCCGATCTGCTGGTCGTGGATGGCAACCCGCTCGAGGATGTTCGCTTGCTGGGCGATCCTGAGCGTATCCGTTTGGTCATGTTGGAGGGCCGGGCTGTTGCAGGCCGCACGCTTCACTGCTCGAACCGGCCAAGGCGGCCGGCCCCGTTCCCCGTGACGCTTTGGCAGCCGCGTGAGCCCCTAACAAGCTGAGGTTCGTCCTGCATGCGCGGAATGGGCGGGTGTCTCACGTGTTGTGCGCTTTGACGCAGTGTACGCGTCTCAAACCGCGCTGTTCGCGGGCGACCGGGTGCGGCGGATGTATCGCCCATGCCCGACGGCATCGGCGCATAATTGCTCGTCGCGATAGGCGAAGCGTCCTCGGACCATCGTATGGATCACCTTGCCCTTGAAGTGCCATCCGTCATAGATCGAGAACCCTGCGTCCGAATACATGCCGGCATTGTCGGCACTCCATGATCGTTCGAGATCGACGATGGCGAAGTCTGCATCGCGGCCGACGGCGATGGCACCCTTGGTTTGGCAGCCCATCGAGCGGGCTGGGTTTTGGCTCAGGACGCGAGCGATCAGATGCATGGGTACGCCGCGTTTGTGATATCCCTCTGCGAGGAGTACGGGAAGCAAGGTTTGCAGGCCGGGGAACCCGGGCGAGGCCTTCCAGATCCCACCCGCTTTTGCCGCCACGTGACGATGCACGTGATCGGTTGCAACAACGTCAATCTTCCCTGCTTTCAGTGCCGCCCACAGGGCCTCGACGTCACGCGCTGTCCGGATCGGAGGGCCGACCTTGGCGATGTCGCCGCCTTTCCAGTCGATTGTATGTGTGAGGTAGTGCGTACATGTCTCGATGGTCAGATCGGTGCCGAGGCTCCGCTGTGCCAAAGCAGCTTCGAGTGCCGCCTCCGACGTGCAGTGCACCATATAGACCGGAGCGCCCGCCTGGCGGGAGAGTGTAGCTACCCGATGCACCGCCTCCGCCTCCACGAAGGGAGGCCGTGAGTTGTTCCAAGCCGCCAAACCTCCTTTTCCGTCCGGGTCCGCTGCCATGGCTCGGCGACCCAAGATCCAGGCGACTTCGATGTTTTCGCAGTGGGGACAAAGAATGCCTTGCGATTGCCCGACCGCCTCAGCGAGGCGGAACAGGAAGCCGTCATCGATATCGGGCAGTCCGATGCGCAGCCCTTCGCCGCCGCGGCTGTACATGAAAATCTTGAAGGACGGGATGCCGTATGCCTTTGCGTAGTCGGGCACGCCGGCAAGCTGTCCTTCCGTCGAGATCACGAGATGCAGGCCAAAATCGACGCGGCTTCCAGCGGAGGTGACTGTGCAGACCTCATCGATCAGGCTCTGGTCGAACGGCTTGCTAGATATCAAATAGGACAAGAACGTGGTCACGCCGCCGGCGGCGGCGGAGGCCGAACTTGGTTTCAGCATCGCTGGCGGTACGCGGCCTGCTGATGTCGGAGCCGTGCCCGAGATGGACGTGCGCATCAACGACACCCGGCATGACTACGAGACCCTTCAGGTTGACTGCGTCATTTGCATTAAGCGTGCCGGGAGCCGCGATCGCGGCAATACGCTCGCCTGCAATGCCGATATCGGCTTCGGTAATGGTACCGTCCGGAAGAACTGCCTTCCCGCCCCGCAAAACTGTATCGAGCGCACTTGCAGCCATCGCTTATCCTTCGCCTTTATCGAGCTCTTGCCTACGATCCCAGTTAGCCGCCGGCCCTATCATCGAACTAAGCCAAGCCCACGCATGATGACATCGCGCGATGCGATGTCCGGCGCCACCGGAATTGCTAGTACCACCTCATCGACATCGCACGGTTCGAGCGCCCTGATCTGCTCCGCGATTTCCTCATAGTTGCCGGAGAATGCAAACCGGGTAACGATTTCGTCCGGGACCAGCCGCGCAAAATCGGCTTCTGCACGCCCGTGTTGGGCAAAATCGTAAGCTTCCTTGACGCGCGTGGCTACGGCCCGCGTCAGGTCATCGATCGGCCCTGGTATTTTGCGCAAGATTGCACGCGCGACGTTGAACTTCACGGCTCGACGGCTTGGATGGCACGCCGCCCATACGGCGGCCTTCACGCTGCCCTCCTTACGCCCCGCGGCGCGCTCACCTTCGCGCACGATGCGGACCGCCTCGCCAATGAGCTCCGGCGCGATGCCGTTCATCAGAATGACACCATCGGCAATCCTTCCTGCCAGAGCCAGCATCTTCGGGCCGGTGGCCGCGACATAGATCGGTACGCTCGGTCCGAGATGATGGAGGCGGGCCGTCTTCCCCTCGCCAAATGAAACAGTCTCGCCGGCCATCAGATTGCGGCAGAGCGCCACAGTTTCCGCCAGGACGGACATTTGGGCGGCCGCAAGGTTCATCGATTTCAGCGCGCTGTCGCCGACGCTGATGCCGAGGGAAGCCCGGCCTCCACTGAGCTCCGCTAGGGTTGCGAATGCCGCCGCCGTCACGGTTGGATGGCGCGTAAGCGGATTGGTCACGGCGGTACCCAGGCGGACTTTCTTCGTCGAAACAGCAAGCGCGCCCAGCAGCGTGTAGACCTCGTGGAACAAGAGGTGGGAGTCGAGTATCCAGATTGTCGAATAGCCGAGATCGTCTGCCAATCTGGCACTCGCAATGATGTCGGAGGGAGCCTCGCTGGGGTAGATCCCGAGACTAATCTTCACGCCAGCACTCCCGTGTACGTTACAGCGACTTGTCCCCTTTGGTCGTGTCCCATGGGAGGCGCTTCCGTCGGAGGGTTGGGTAGAGGGCTTTAGCGTTGCCGCTGCGGCCGCTCATTGCAGAAAGGGCATCGATTGATGCGCACGGGTACGATGCCGCGGGTACCCCCGCCCGTCAACCGCGCGAGTCGGCTCGCCTTTCGGCCCGTTGAAGAGCTAGGCGAATATTTCGCCAAGTGCTCTGATGGTATTGAGTGCCCTTGCCTGCTCCAGGCCTGGCCACTGCACGCGCATGATGAAGTGGTTCACGCCAAGCAAATCTCGATAGCGCTGAATTTCGTCTTTCACGAACGCTTTGTCGCCGATGATGAAGCGATCTTTGGCGAACTCCTCGAAGGGTTGCTCAAACGACTCTGCTCCCTTGGACTGCTTGTCGAGCCCCCAAGACGAGTAAGCGCCGTATTTGTATTGGAGCGCAGCTTTGCATTCCTCGAGCGCTTTGGCGTGCGTCGATCCGATATAGCATTCGCGCGTGATTGGTGCGTCCGCGGGGAACCCCTTTCCCGCTTCGGTCAGCAGCTTCCGATACATGGTCATTTGCGGCACCAGCACGCTCAAATGAGCGAAGTTGGTGACCAGCCACGCATCTCCGAGCCGCGCCGCACGCCGCACGGCCGCATCCACCACTGCGGCGAGCCATATGGGCGGGCCGCCCTTGCGCTGCGGCTTGAGACCGATCCCGAGATCGCGAATTTGAAAGCTCTTGCCGGCATGCGTGATCTTATCTTCGGTCCACAACCTGCGCATGATCTCTATGCTCTCGTCCATGCGCTGTGCGCGCTCCTTAAGCGGCACGTTGAAGGTCTGGAACTCGGCGTCGCGATATCCAACGCCGATTCCCAGCACGTAGCGGCCACCCGATAGAAGGTCGAGTGTCACGGCGTCCTCGGCCACATGCACCGGATTGAGGAGCGGCATGATCAGGATATTGGTGCCAATCGTCATGCCTTCCGCGTCTCGCAAGAGATAGGAAAGCATGGGTATCGGCGCCAGCATCTGCATGGGAAGAGTGAGATAGTGATGCGGAACCCAGAGCGAGGAAAAGCCGCTCCGGCGCGCCACCCGGACCTGCTCGCTCATATCTTTGAGCGCCGCGGCAACGTCGACACCAGGTGGAAATTGTGTGCCGATGTAAAGTCCCACTCTCTGCATGGTCACCACCTCTCACGTTCCTTTGTGCGGAGCCCGCGCCCCATGGGGCGCTTTCATTGATTTGCGAGTTCAAAGGCCGTTTCTGCCAAGATGCGAGCTCCTGCGCTAGCGTCTGCCGGCGCAATGCTCTCTGCTTCGTTGTGGCTGATGCCGTCCTTGCAGGGAATGAAGATCATACCCGTCGAGCAGACATAGTGCAGATAGCGCGCATCATGACCCGCGGGCGACTGCAGCGGCATGTGCGAAATACCGAGTCGCTCGGCGGAGCCGGCAATGCGTGACCGCATCATTTCAGGAAACTGCAGTGGAGCATCATACAGAAGCTCTCTCACGGCGACGTCACATTTCCCTCGCGTCCTATCGCATATGCCGGCGATCGCATTGCCGAGCCGCTCGATGATCGCGCTGTCGTCGTGCCTGAGGTCGATGGAAAAGTGCACGTTCCCTGGTACGACGGATGGCGCGTTCGGAGCCACCTCGAACATCCCGATGGTGAAGCGCACGGTGTCGCCTTCACCCCATATCGCCTTCTGCAGTGCGTCAACCATTGCAACCGCGCTTGTCAACGCATCGCGGCGCGCACGCCGCGGCGTCGTACCCGCGTGGCTCTCCTCGCCGATGACATCGACGCGAAAGGTACGCTTGCCCTGGATTCCCGTGACCACCCCCGCGGTGTAACCTAGATCCTGCAACGTTCTGCCCTGCTCGATGTGCGCCTCCAGAAACCCAGCGACGGGAAATCCAAGTGGACGGCGCGGGATGTCTGGCTCCGCGTCGAGAACAGACTTGAGCGCATCTTCGACGGTGATCCCTGCCCGGTCCCTGACCGGCAGGATCTCGGCCAGCTTCCGTTTTCCGGTGAACACGGCGGAGCCCATCATGCCCGGGGCAAAGCGCGACCCTTCTTCATTCATCCAAGCTACCACCTCGATAGTCCTGCGTGGCCGTTCTGGAACCTCGGAAATGGCCTGAGCGGCCTCCAGCGCGGCCAGCACGCCATAGGCGCCATCGAACTTGCCGCCGGTTGGCTGGCTGTCAATGTGCGAGCCGATCAGCAACGGCGGCAGCCCGGATTCGCGGCCTTCCAGTGACAGGAACAGGTTTGCGGCCGCGTCCGTTGACGGCTTGAGACCGATGAGTCTTGCCCAATCCATTAGCGCCGCTCTGGCTTCAATGTCTTCGCGTGATAGGGCCAACCGGCATACTCCGCCCTTGCTTGTCGCGCCGAACCTGGCGAGGTCCATCAATCTTTGCCAGAGGCGGTGGCCATCGATGCGTTGGGAGACCTCAGCGGGCATTGCTGTTTCCTTCCTGGCGTGGCGCGGTCCGCGCAGCATAGATTGCGTGATCAATCCACGCGAGTGGCTGCCTGGCAGCGCCGATGGAGATTACGCAGAGCACGGCTATGTGGCTGCGGTGGAACGCGCCGATCCTGGTTGAGGCTCGCCATTGTCATCGAGCGCATAAAGCCAGGCCATCCCCAGCAGAACGGTCGTCGTGAGCGCATGCATTTGACCCTCAAAAAGGAGGCAACCCGACCGCCGGGCATGAACACCCTGCAACAGGCCCGCTTCGACGACTTCGTGCAGGAGTTGAATGACGAAAGGCCACACGAGGCCATCGCGATGAAGTGCCCCGCCGAGGACTACGCCCCTTCAAAGCGCCTCTATCGAGGCCTGCCGGACCTCGACTCTCTCTTCCACGACCGCGACGTTCTCGTCACTGCCTGCGGCCGCATCTGCATCTACCGAAAGAAAATCAACATCTCCACCGACCTTGCCGGACAGCGGCGCGGCATCAAGGAGGTCGACGAGGGAATTTGGCTCGTCAGCTTCATCGACAATGATTTGGGCTATATCGACTTGGAGCAGAGAACCTTACAACCCCTCGACAACCCGGCTGCCAACCAGCAGGCATCGGTATCGGCAATGATCTATCTCCTTGTTTGAGGATAGTCGGTTTGGGCCTGCCGCTAGTGCAAAAGCCCCAATGAAATAATGCTTTTCTGGGCTTGTCGCGTTCCGCAGAAAGGGCCTAGCGGAACGCCAGCGGAACGTCAAAGTGGGGCACGCATATTGCTAAGCGCGCTAAGCTCATGCAGGCGCGGGCAAGTCCGCCGGGACCGAGCGCAGACACACAGGAAGCTAAAAGCGGCAAATGCTGCCCACTTGGTGCCTACCGCGCAGGCACGGCCGCCCGCAGGGGTGCCGCCGGCCGCCCGGCGGTCACGAGGCGGCGCCCGGTTCACCAAGGGGAAAGCGGGATACCGACCTATTGCCGGCGCGAATCGACTTGCGGTCCCGGCCGAACAAGCAACCGGAGTCTCGCCATGCCAACGGCTGCGAAGAAAGCGAATGCACGCGGCGCCACTCCTGCGGAAGCCGTGTCGCATCTCGCTGAGGTGACCGACCGCATGCACGGCCTGCTCGTGGAGCGCGCCGACGCCGATGGCGACCGTGAGGCGGTTCTTATGAGCTGGGGCCTTGTGCTTCCCGAGCGAGACAAGGCACCTCGCCGCGTCACGAACGTCCGAAACGACAAGATCCTCGAAAGTCGTGCACCTCAAGCAGGCGCGCTACTCGTGCGCGATGAGGCGCTGCGCGAGGCCCCGAAAAGGTAGGGCGACGCAGCGCAACCCAATCGCCGATGAATTAGTTCGCGCGCTGTTCCTTGTCGGCGACTTTGAAATAGCCTCGGCTCCAGTCGCTGTCCCCTGCGAGATTACCGGGCGAGCACCCGGCAAGGGAGAGTACGATAAGAGCAGCGCCAATAATCTTTCTCATTGCCGTAAGCCCCTCATTTGAGCCCGCCCAAAGTTGATACAACCGACGATTTGGGTCGAATGTTTGACACAGACTAGGTATCGGAGCTTCGAGGCGACCTACCTCGCCGAGAGACACACCTGTCGCCGCAGAATACCTCTCTGGCGCAACCAGTGCCGAAGGCGGCGCCCCTCACTAGCCTGCCGCTTCATTGCGACCACCGACTTGATCGACTTGTGGCCCGGACGCGAGCGTCGGACCGTGTAAGGCCTGGAGATCGAGCTGCTCAGCAGTCTTGGTGGCAACAAAGCGCATGGTCGGACGCTGAACGGCTTCAGCGATGGCCTCAGCATCGCGGAAATCGTTCTTGTTGCCCTTGAGGAAGGCCTTGGCATACTTGGCCGGCATCAGCCTCGGATCGTGCCCCAGCGTTTTGAGTCGGCGGCTCAGGTGATGGGCGCCGACACAGGCTTCCATGCCGACGAGCAGGGCGGCAGGTTGGCGAGTTTGGCTTCGAGCTGCGTCCGTGACAGCTTCAGGCGCAAAATTATGGCGCCGCGCTTGTTGAGACCGACGAGGTGGAAGGCGTTCTTGCCGATGTCCATGCCGAGAACGGCGACGGTGTCTTTGGAATGGCGAGGCATGGCGGGCTCCTTGCTCCTGGTCACCCCCCAACGCGGGGGTACTGCAGGGAGCACCGCCGGTCCATTCCATTAGGAGAAGTCGGGTGCGACTGTCGAACGACAATCAGAGCGTTTGAGCTATTTGGGAAAACGGGCGCTGTAGGTTTCCAGTGGGAGGCGCAGCGCGTTCGTGAGGTAGCTCACAGTTCGGTAAAGCCCAGCCAGCATTAAGACTTCAAGGATTGCTTCCTCCGAGAAGTGAACACGGAGTTGCTGCCAGATGCCGTCATCAAGATCGCATGTGTGATGCAATTGATCACATGCCTTTATGAGTATCCGATCCTGGTCGGTCCAGGTTGGTTCATCGGCGTCGGCTGTCGTGGTTGATCTAATCTGCTCCTCAGTGAGCCCGGCACGAGCAGAAAAGATCGTGATGTGGACGCCCCACTCATATTCTGAACCTGATAACGCCGTAGTCCGATCAATCACGATCTCTCGCTGCCTCAGCGATAGTTGACCAGGATCAAGCAAGCTGCCTGCCATGAAGCGTTCGAAGAGCCTTTGTCGCGCGCGAGGGTCGTGAACAAGGCGAGCGGCGGAATTCCCTTCGGCATGATGCGATCAGGCCGTTCTTTGATCTCCGGTGCAAAGGGGGGCTGGGCTGGTGAAATGCGGGCTACCATTTTGCGATCTCCTTGCTACGATTACGCCTCGTATGCGCAAAACACTCTATATTGTTCGCCACTGCAAGGCCGCCGGCCAGCAGCCTGAAGCGACGCTCACTGTTGACGGCCATGTGCTCGCAGAGCGGCTGGCCGAGAAACTGGCCGCGCTACCGATCGAGCGGATCATCTCCAGCCCATTCGTGCGAGCAAAGCAATCGATCACGCCACTCGCGGAGCGGCTCGGCTTACCGATTGTCACCGACAAGCGACTAGCGGAGCGTGTGCTGGCGGCCGGCGACATTCCGGATTGGCTGGCGGCGCTGAGATCGAGCTTCGAGGACTTTGATCGGTGCTTTGCCGGCCGAGAGTCCAGTCGGGCAGCCATGCAGCGAGCATCAGAGATTGCGAGCGAGGCTATGGCTCATCCTGCTAGCACCACCACGTTGCTGGTGACGCACGGCAACCTGATGACCCTGTTGCTAAAGCGCTTCAATGACCGGATCGGCTTCCCCGAATGGCAGCAACTGACCAACCCAGACATTTATCGCATCACGCGGGCAGGAAGTAGGGTTGACATCGCGCGGTTCTGGAATCCCTAATCCATCCGCGGCGATAGTCCTTGTATTTGAACGATACTTTCGCCGCATCGGCGGCGACTAGGCGGCGGTTCGAAATCGCTACGCGGTGGGTGTAGCGGGACAGGTAGGCGAGCACCGCTTCCGGCCCGCCGAACGGCTTCTTCGAGTAGACCACCCATTCGCAACGCTTGAGCGGGGCGAGGAAAGTCGCAAACGCCTGCGGCTCGGCAAGCCCGGCATTTACGCCGAAGAACGCGAGCTTCTTGGCGGCGTGCGACGGTTGTCCATGCTCAAAACTCCGAAGTGCTGAGAAGCCTAGAGATTTGTACGCCGCGGCCATACCGTTGCGGGCATGATCACAATTCTTTCCGGCCCTCGTTTCGCTGCTATCGTTCCGTGTTCGTAGCCGCGCCCACCTTGAACTTGAGCTCATTGCCCTTCGACATCAGGTGAGCGTCCTGCGGCGCCAGCGCCCGGGTCGTGCGAGGCTCTCCTGCGCAGACCGACTTCTCTGGGTTTGGCTTTACCGGATTTGGCCGCAGGCCTTGGACGCCATCGTGCTGGTGAGACCGGCAACCGTGGTCGAATGGCATCGCAAGGGGTTCCGGCTCTATTGGCGGTGGCGATCAACATTCCGCTACCCCGGACGGCCCAAGACCAGCCAAGAGATCCGTGATCTGATCCGTCAGATGAGCCTCGCTAACCCGCTCTGGGGCGCGCCCCGTATCCACGGCGAATTGCTCAAGCTCGGCATCGAGGTCAGCCAGGCCACGGTTGGAAGATACCTGCGGTGGCGGCCCAAAGCCCCCTCCCCGACCTGGCGTAGCTTCCTGCACAACCACGTGACCGAGATTGCGGCGATCGACATGTTCGTTGTGGCAACCGCGACGTTTCGGATCCTGTATGCACTGATCGTGCTTGGCCATGACCGCAGAAAGGTCATTCATTTCGAGGTGACCCGAAATCCCACACAAGTCTGGCTTTCGCGCCAGATGACGGAGGCCTTTCCCTGGGAAACCGCACCTCGCTATCTCCTGCGGGACCGAGACACATCGTACGGTCCGGCTTTTCGCGATCGCGTGAAAGCGATGGGCATTGAAGAGGTTTTAACCGCGCCGCGGTCACCCTGGCAGAATCCATTTGCCGAACGCCTCATCGGCTCGATCCGCCGCGAGTGCTTGGATCACATCATCATCTTCAACGAGCGCCTCTTGCGGCACGTCCTGTTGCGCTATTTTCAATATCATCACAGGGCCAGAACCCATCTCTCGCTCGACAAGGATTGTCCACAGCCCCGCCCCATCCAGCCTCCTTCTGCGGGCAAGATTATCGCCTTCCCGGAGGCGGGCGGTCTGCATCATCGCTACGAACGTTGCGCGGCCTCATCTCAGAGGTCAACGAAACGACGCGTCGGGTTCGGCGTGAAGAATCTCTGCATTTTTCGCTGTGCTCACGCACGAATGACCGTGCCGGAAAGTTCCATTAATGTCACGCCGGTCGTGGACGTCCGCGATGTACAGACCGGCCCATGAACTCAGCCGCGATCAGCTGCAGCCCGGTTCCCACGCCGACTACATTTTTGAGCACGGACAGGTCATTTTCACCCTTGCCGTGTAGGTCTCCTTTCGGACCAATCCTGTCCAAGGACCAAGGGCGGACGGAAGCTCTGTGCCAAGAACGGCCCTGAGCAGGCGCAGCAAACTCTGTAAACAAATTAATTGTTCGATCACGCGCCCGCACGGCGGTGCAGACTTTCAACTGCCTTGCGCTCTAGCAAACGGGCGCCCTGCTGTTTGGCGATCGTGATCGCCGCGCGGAAAGCCGCTTCGGCCTCCTTGCGCTCCCCCATTGTTGTTTGAGCGAGGAGCTCGCCATGCAGCCGATGAAGTTCTGCGCTGTAAAAGCGTTCGCCGGTCGCGGCAGCGAAGGTGATCCCCTCCGTCACCACTTTCATCGCCTCCGCATGATGCCCCGCCTTCAATTGGACTCCACCCAACAATCCGAGCAGATAAGACATGAATTGACGATCTTGCGCTGCCTGCAATTCGGCGATTGCGTCGGTCAGCAATGCGATGCCACGATCCAAGTCGCCACTCTCAGCTGCGCACCATCCAACTATGCTCGTGCTCCATGCTCTCACCATCGGAAACCCATGCTCCGCCGACAACTGCCGGCTCGCTTCGGCGTGCTGAGCAGCGAGCGCGACGTCGCCCAGAACTTGCCTCGTGGCCGACGAAATCCAGAGAGCCATGGCCAGACTAACTTGATCATCGAGGCTTCTCGCGACGGCGAGCGCACTATCCGCCATTGTGCGTGCGCGCTCCTCCTCGCCTGCAAGCGCGAGTGAGAACGCCGTAAAAAATAGAGCGCAGACGCTGGCGTCATGGTTGCCATAGCTGGAGGCCATGACTCGATGAACTTTGGCGTCGTAAAGGGCAAGTCCAGCCTCGGCGTGCGCTTGAACTTCTGCCAGCTCGCCCCGATAAAAGGAGGTCGCCCAAGCTGCATGGTGGGCCTGAAGTCTGAGCCCCGCATCGCCGGATTTCTCTGCCAGTACCAACAGCCTCCCGCAAAGCCCCTGGGCGGCGTCCAACTCGGCTCTGGCAAACCGAAACAGCCATTGGCCCCACAATGCCGGGAATATATCCGCGCGCTCACCAAATCGCTTACAAAGCTCCTCGGCCCTAGAATAGGCCTCTAGCACCTCCGATGCCCCAAATCCTCGAGTGACCATGAGGGCCGCTCCCATCCCTACCTGCAACTCGACTTCGACCTTGGTGCGCTCGCCCTCATCCGCGATGTGCCCAATGAAATCGAGCGCACGCCGCAAGTGACTGATCGCCTCTTCATTGGCACTGCGCCGCTGGGCCATGTCACCAGCCTTGTGCCAGTAGCCGATTGCCTCGCTCGCAAGCCCGGCCTCGCTGAAATGATGGGCGACGACCTCAGGTAGGGATTCAGCCATCGCCGGGAAACGCTCGATCAACGCTTTGGCGATCTTTGCGTGCAGCTGCTGGCGCCAACTCTTGAGCAACGTGGCATACGCGGCGTCCTGCACCAGGGCGTGCTTGAACGAGTAGGTCGCGTCTGGGGGCATTCCGCGCCGGGAAATAAGACCGGCGCGGCTCAATCGCTCCAGCGCCCTGTCGAGGTCCGCCGGGGATAAAGACGCCACCGCGTCGATCAGCTCATGGGAGAACTGTCGCCCGATTGCTGCTCCGACTTGCGCCACATCCTTGACTGAGGCAAGCCGGTCAAGGCGGGCCGCGAGCGAGGCCTGTAGCGTCGTAGGTATGGCGAGCGGCGGTAGCGGTCCTTCGAGCACGTAGTGGTCCGTTGTCTCGTGCATCAGCCCGCTCTCGAGCAGAGTGCTCGTCAGCTCCTCGATGAACAGAGGTACGCCGTCGGTACGCACAAGGATCTGCTCGACCACTGCGTCGGGTAGCGCCTTGCCCTTGGTGACGCCAGCGATGATGGTGGCGCCATCGCGGCGGTCCAGGCGGCTCAAGGCCAGCATCGCCACATGAGGTTGGCCGACCCAGGTCGGTTGGAACTCCGGTCGGAACGTGACGATCAACAGCACCGGCAGCTCAGCGACACGGGCAACCGTCCGGTCGAGCAGATCGAGCGACGTCGGATCGATCCAGTGGATATCCTCGAAAACCATCAGGATTGGGCTCTGCGCCGCGATGACCTCGAGCTGGTTGAGCAGCGCAGTGAGGGTCATCTCGCGTTTCTGCTGCGGACTGAGCTCCACCACGGGATAGCGCCCGTTCACCGGCACCGCCAACAGCTCGGCGATGAGGGTGAAATCCTGTGGCACGTTCCTCGCCGTCGGCTTGAGCAGCGCCTCGAGCTTGTCGAGCCTCACTCCAGCGTCGCTTCCCGGCCCGAAGCCTGCGGCCCGCTCGAGCTGCGCAATGAACGGGTAGAGCGCGCTGTTCATGTGGTGGGGCGAGCAGAAATAGCGCAGGCGCACATGCGGCTCGCTCTCCAGCCCAACCAGCAGGCTTTCCGCGATGCGCGACTTGCCGATTCCGGGCTCGCCTGCGAGCAACACCACCCGTCCTTCGCCCAGCTTGGCCTGATGCCAACGGCGGAGCAGAAGCTCGATCTCCTCCTGCCGGCCGACAAGTGGGGTCAGAGCGCCTGATCGCAGCGCCTCGAACCGGCTGACGCCAGCCAATTCGGCGCGCACCTGCCAAGCTTCGACTGGTTGGGGCAAGCCCTTGATCTCGATGGAACCAAGCGAGTGGCAATCGAACATCCGTCCAACCAGCCGCCGCGTGCTCTTCGCGATGACTACCATGTTGGGCTCGGCGAGCCCTTGAAGCCGCGCGGCTAGGTTCGGTGTCTCACCGACGATGCCGCGCTCTGGCGCATTGCCCGAATCCATCAGGTCGCCGACGACAACGAGTTCCTGTCGCAATCCCGATACGGGTTTGCAGCTTCAAGGCACTTACCGCCCGGATCACTTCGAGCCCAGCCCGGACTGCCCGCTCGGCGTCGTCCTCATGGGCGTGCGGATAGCCAAAATATATGAGGACGCCGTCGCCCAAATATTGCGCCAAGAACCCATCGAAGCGGCGCACGATCTCGGCTACGCATCTATGATAGGCAGCAATGACCTCGCGCAGGTCCTCCGGGTCCATGCGGGCGGAAAGCGCCGTCGAGCCGACAAGGTCAGAGAACATCACCGTGACCTGGCGCCGCTCAGCCCTCTCCTTGGGGGTTCGGTCGGTTTCCGCTAGAGCGTCGGTTGACGGTGCTTTCGCGTTCGCGTCAGCGCGGAGAACAGCGATGGCGTCGAGCAGCTTCCGGCGGTGCCCGACAATGCCAACGCCAAGATCTTTCAAGTCCTCCGACGTCACGCTCGGCAGGACCGTGTCGTCGATTGCGTTCTCGCGGAACGCCGCCTCATACTGTCCAAGGCCCAGGCCCCGCAGCCATCCACCGACGTCCATAACGGCGCCCTAACTCCACCTGTTGGCATGATCGTCCAGGGCATGTAACAACGCCCCGACAGCCCCCGCTGCATCGCAACCGCAGACCTGGACCTTCATTAGCGTTTAGCCCACACGAGGGTGGCTGATACTAGCCGTTCTCGGTGCTCACTGCATCGCATTGCTGCATTGCGATGTGCCCCAACGGGCAAGGACCGCTAAGGGTCTTGGCGTTTTCACACAGCCAGGGTCAACTTCCACCGTGCCAGCACTGTGTTGAGCACGGGGAATGTAACTCTGTAACCGGACGCGCCGACCGCTGAGCCAAGCTGGTCAAAGAGTGCCACTTTGAGACTTCATGCGCCGCAGCAATGCGAAGCGCGAGTGGCAAACCGCTGGTTGACGTAGGGGGCCCGCCGAGACGTCGTTCGCCATATTTGTCCGGATCTCGCACAGGGCTCTCCGGCAATTGTTGCGCCGCAATGGAAAATATGCCGCCTCACCTCGCCACGCTGCACTGCGGAGGCTCATCCTCCTGTTGCAAGACGTAGCCACAGAATGGGTGACGCCTAGCGGTCCCAAACTTTGGGCCGCTGGGGAGCTATCATTGGGCGCCGTGATCGAAGTACCCGAGTTCCTTTGCCGATCTGGCCAGAGCCGGCTCCCAACTGTCGCCACGAGCCCAGCCCAGAGTGTTATTGGGCGTTTGGGATAGGAGGCGAGCATGGAGTTGCGGCATTGGGCGCGCCAATGTTTGCTGCGCGATTACGATGCTGCTGGCCTTGAGCGGCTTCGCGCCGGCGCTGGCGCAGCCCGACGACCTCGCCGCGCTCAACCGGCAGATTGGGCAGCTTTATCAAGACGGCAAGTATGATGAGGCCATTCCACTAGCACAGCGCCTGGTCGAGCTGACCGGGACCCGCTTTGGGAAGGAGAGCCGAGCGCACGCCAATGCGCTCGGCGTTCTCGGTGATCTCTACCGCGAGAAGGGTCGGTACGCAGAGGCCGAGCCTCTTTACCAGAGCGTGCGCAGCAAGCTCGAAAAGGCGCTTGGCCCAGACCATCGCGAGGTGGGACAGAGCCTCAACAGGCTGGCTCTGCTGTATTGGGCGCAAGGCCGTTACGCAGAGGCCGAGCCACTTTACAAACGCGCGCTCGCCATCGACGAAAAGGCGCTGGGTCCGGACAATCCCGCAATCGGCACGCTGCTCAACAATCTTGCCGTGCTGCATGTGCGGCAAGGCAGGTACGCCGAGGCCGAGCCACTCTACGAGCGGGCGCGTCGCGATCGCCGAGAAAGCACTGGGGCCGGATCACCCGGATGTCGGCAGGGCCCTTACCCACTTGGCTTTGCTCTATGCCAATCAGGGCCGCTACGCGGAGGCCGAGCCCTTATACAAGCGGGCGCTGGCGATCCGTGAAAGGGCGCTTGGGCCGAACCACCCCGAGGTGGCGGGAACACTCAACAGTCTGGCCCTGCTCTACGTTGCGCAAGGCCGCTATAGCGAAGCCGAGCCGCTCTACCGCCGCGCTCTGACGATCGATGAGACGGCGCTCGGCTCTGAGCACCCGAACATGGTGTCGCGGTTCAACAATCTCGCCGATCTCTATCGCGTCCAAGGCCGTTACGCCGAGGCGGAGCCGCTTTACAAGCGGGCGCTCGCCGTTGCCGAAAAGGCATTGGGTCCCGAACCACCACCACGTCGGATCGGTGCTCAACAACTTGGCTTGGGTCTATTCGGCCCAAGGTCGCGCGGCCGAGGCAGAGCCCCTTTACAAGCGTGCTCTCGCTATTGCCGAGCAAGCGCTGGGCCCGGATCACCCCGAGATCGGTACTCACCTCCATAACCTCGCTGCGCTGTATCGGACGCAAGGTCGCCTTGCCGAGGCCGAGCTGCTGCTAAAACGCGCGCTCGCCATCGGCGAGAAAGCCGCACCGGACCACCCACACGTCGCCAAAGCGCTCAACAACCTCGCCGAGCTTTACCGGGTCCAAGGGCGCTATGCAGAGGCCGAAGCCCTCTACAAACGAGCGCTCATCCTCGGCGAAAAAGTCCTAGGCCCGGATCATCCAGATGTCGGCACTTATCTCAGTAACTTTGCCGGCTTGCGGGTCTCGCAGGAAGATTGGTCCGACGCGGTCACGTTGCTGAAGCGCGGCACGGATATCGCTATTCGAGGAACCAGGCGCACATCCGACGGCCAGGCCCGGACAGCACAGACCGCCAGCGAAGTAAGACGGCCGAGCGACAAGCTTTCCCTCCTGGTGAAGGCGGCCTGCGCGGCTTGCTACCCAGCAGGCCGGTCGGGAGCCGGAACTGGCGGGGGCCATGTTCGAGGCCGCGCAATGGGCACTGAGCTCTAAGGCGAGCCGACTCGCTCGCCCAGATGGCGGCGCGCCAAGCCAAGGGTGATGGCGCGTTGGCCGGCATAGTGCGCGAGCGGCAAGATCTCGTGGGCGAATGGCAGGCGCGCGACAAGCTCTTGGTCGCGGCCATCGCCCAGTCGCCGGATCAGCGCAACGCCATAGCCGAGCAGGTGCTGCGTGACCGTATCGCCAAGATCGACGTCCGCATCGCTGAAATCGACAAGACGCTGGCCAGAGACTTCCCGGAGTATGCTGCCCTTGCCAGTCCCGAGCCACTCGGCATCGCCGACGTGCAGGCGCAGCTCCACGCCAACGAAGCCCTGGTCTTGTTCCTCGACACAGTCGAGTGGAAGCCAACGCCCGAAGAGACCTTCCTATGGGTAGTCAACAAGACGGCTGCGCGTTGGCTTCGCATCGAGCTTGGCACGAGGGCGTTGAGCGAGCGCGTCGCTGCTCTGCGCTGCGGCCTCGACCGAGCGGCCTGGGACGACGATGGTGACCCGGTGTGCCCGTCTGCTCAACTCACTCGGGGATCAATGTCAGCAATGCGCTACCCTTCGACCTCGGGCGTGCCCACGAGCTCTACACAGCTCTGTTCGCGCAGGTCGAAGACCTGATCAAGGACAAGCACCTGCTGGTGGTGCCTTCGGGAGCCCTCACGAGCTTGCCGTTTCAGGTGCTCGTCACCGAGAAGCCGACGGGAACGGGCAGCTACGTCGATGCCGCCTGGCTTGCTAGGCGCCATGCCATCACTGTGCTGCCCTCGGTCTGCCTCGCTGAAGGCGCTGCGCCAGTTCGCCAAGACGAGCAAGGCGACACGGCCGTTTGTTGGCTTCGGCAATCCGCTGCTGGTGGGTCCCTCCGGCGCGGACCGCAGCGCCTGGAAGAGACAGAGCTGCGCCAAAGCACCCGAACTCAAGCGTATCGCGAGCCGCGCCGTGCGCGCCCCTATCGCGCAGTTCTTTCGCGGCAACTTGGCCGATGCGGAGTTCATTCGCCGCCAGCAGCCGCTGCCCGAGACCACCGATGAGCTATGCGCGGTGGCGCGGTCGGTTGGTGCGGCGGAGAGCGCAATCTACCTGGGTGACAAGGCGACGGAGACGGTCGTCAAGAGCCTATCGGCGGACGGAACCCTGGCCCAGGCACGCGTCGTGCATTTTGCCACGCACGGCCTGCTCGGCAGCGAAACGGAGATGCTGGGTGCCTCCAAAGCCGAACCGGCGCTGCTACTCACCCCGCCCAACCAACCGACCGAGGAGGACGACGGCCTGCTCACCGCCTCGGAGGCGGCGCTGCTCAAGCTCGATGCCGATTGGGTCGTGCTCTCGGCCTGCAACACGGCCGCGGGTGACGGCAAAACGACCGGCGCCGAGGCGCTGTCGGGGCTCGCTCGTGCATTCTTCTATGCCGGTGCGCGCGCACTGCTCGTCTCGCACTGGGCGGTGGATTCGAATGCTACCGTCAGCCTAATCACCAAGGCGTTCGACGAGATCAAGGCCGACAGTCGGATCGGCCGCGCCGAGGCGTTGCGCCGCTCCATGCTGGCGCTGATTGGAACGGGTGGCCGTAACGCCCACCCCGCCACCTGGGCGCCGTTCGTGGTGGTCGGAGAAGGGGCGCGCTGACAATTTCCGAAGCACTTGCCCACCAATGGCGGCGGCCCGGCACTAACGCCCTGCTCTGCAACAACTCGCAGGTGATGGTCTCCGCGGTCGCCCCGGTCCAACACAATTGAAGGCTGGCAAAGTACGAGCGCTGGTGCTTTTCGGCCAAACGCGCCGCCTCGCTCCCCGACGTGCCAACGCTCAAGGAGCTTGGCTACGACGTTGAATTCTCGCTGTGGGTTGGTCTGTTTGCGCCTAGAGGCACTCCGGACGCAGTCATCGACAAGCTGCGGGATGAAACGAAGAAGGCCGTCGTTACGGAGCAATTCGCCAAGGCGATCGAGAATATCGGCGATGTGGGGGCCTACCTCGACCAGCCGGATTTCGCGAAGTTCTGGGACGCTGACGCTAAGCGGTTGGAGGACGCAGTGCACTCGATCGGCAAGATATAAACAAGGTCGCCGATCTGGCTAGCCCAGCGCTTGTGCGGCGCGGCAATCGCATATGCGCACTGCGATATCGGAGTCAGGAACGCGTGTGCGCCGTGAAAAGGCGGCACCTTTCCAGTGGGTGCAAATCCCACCCGGCAACCGCTCCAGCCGGAAGCAACCGGAGCAGCTGTGGAGGTAACGAAATGGCTGAAGCCTTCGGTTAGCGTGTCACGATATACGGTGACAGCGCGAGTGTGCAGGCCGTAACGCGAGTAAACGCCGAGCAAGCCTCGAAAAGGACGATGCGCAGGCCGACCCGATAACCCTTTCGGGGAAGGCTGATACGGGTGGGTTGAGTGAGCGAAAGTGTAAGCCCAACCGCTGCGCCGGGGTAGTGGCGACAGCATGTACACAAGGAAAGTGCACGCAACACGGGAAGCCCCAGGCGTGGTCAGGGATGACCAACCGGAAGCCCGCGAGGGATAGGCCGGGCGTTGTTGCCCCGGTTTGGTGGACACCCCAATACTACCGAAGGAGGTGGCCACGATGCCGAGAAGAACACGTCGAGCGTATGCGCCAGAATTCAGACGACAAATGGTTGATTTGGTTCGAGCCGGTCGATCGCCTGATGAGCTGGCCAAGGAGTTTGAGCCGACGGCCAAATCGATCCGCGACTGGGTGGCCCAGGCCGACCGGGATGAAGGCCGCCGTGGGGACGGCTTGACGAGCGCAGAGCGCGAAGAACTGGTGCGCCTGCGGCGTGAGGTCAAACAGCTCAAGCTGGAGCGGGAAATCCTGTCAAAGGCGGCGGCCTGGTTCGCTCGGGAGACGGACGCGATCCCGCCCAAGGGTTCAAGTTCGTGAGCGAGAACCAGGCCTATCCAGTTGCCACGCTGTGCCGCGTGCTGGGCGTCTCCTCCAGCGGGTATTATGCGTGGTCGAAGCGGTCGCCGTCGCGTCGCGCCAGGGACGACGCGGTGCTGATCGAGCGCATTGGCGCGATCCATGCGGCTTCGAAGGGCACCTATGGGGCACCGCGCATACATGCCGAGTTGCGGGCCACTGGCAGGACTGTCGGCAAGAAACGGGTCGCCCGTCTGATGCGTCATACGGATCTTGCCGGTGTCAGCCGCCGCAGGTTTGTCACCACGACCGTTCGCAACGGGGACCAGCGGGCGCCCGATCTGGTCGACCGCGATTTCACGGCCGAGGGCCCGAATCTGCTGTGGGTGGCCGATATCACTTTCGTGCCGACGTGGACCGGCTTCCTCTACCTGGCGGTCACACTCGATGCGTTCAGCCGCCGCGTCGTCGGTTGGGCGATGGCCACGACCTTGCACAGCCAGCTGGTTCTTGATGCCTTGAACATGGCACTGGCCACGCGCCGACCGAAGGATGTCATCCATCACTCCGACCAGGGCTCGCAGGGCGGATTTAAGCGGTCGTCGCAACACGGTCTTTGTTGACCGATAGAAGCAACTGGTCAAGCGCCTCTGCAGGCGTTTTCCAATCAAGCGTCCTTCTGGGCCGGGAGTTCAGGGCGGCCGCCACTGCTGCGACCTCCTCGGCGCTGTGTATGCTGAGATCGGTGCCTTTTGGGAAGTACTGGCGTAGCAGCCCGTTGGTGTTCTCGTTGGTGCCGCGCTGCCATGGGCTGTGAGGATCGCAGAAATAGACCTGCACGCCCGCATCGATCTTCAGGCGTGCGTGCTGAGCCAGCTCAGCTCCTTGATCCCAAGTCAGTGATCGACGCAGTTGCTCTGGCAAGGTGATGATCGTGCGTGTGATGGCGTCGCGCACCGCCTCGGCACCATGTCCGGCGAGTGCGGGTCCGTGCTTCACGCGAGCTTCGTGGCCATGGCCCGTCATGCGCGGCAGGTGGAGCAGCAGAGTGAAGCGTGTCGTGCGCTCCACCAAGGTGCCGATCGCGGAACTGCCAAGACCCAAGATGAGGTCGCCTTCCCAGTGGCCCGGCACGGCTCGATCGGCTGCCTCCGCCGGACGTTGGCTGATCATGATCTCGGGAGAGATGAAGGTCTTGCCTCGCCCGCGCGTGCGCGCCTGCGGCATCCGCAGCGCCCTCCCGGTGCGCAAGCACGCCGTCAGCTCGCGGCGCAGCGCGCCTCGACCTTGAACGAACAGCGCTTGATAGATGGCTTCGTGGCTGATGCGCATGGTCTCATCGTCCGGGAAGTCGATCGGCAGACGGCGGGCGATCTGTTCCGGGCTCCAAGCGCTTGCCCACCGCCGGTCTTGCCGTGGTCCATGCCGACGGCCTTTCCACGACACGGCCGGGCCGGGAACAGGAGCCCCGCTTGGAGCGACGACCACGCCAGCCAGTCGTTCCTCCACATAGGCTTGCAATGCCGCATTGAGCGCAAGCTTCGCCTGCTTTGGACGGCGAGCAGCTCGCTCGGCGTGCCATTGCGCTGTCGTCGCGCGATACTCCAGGCCGCCGCTTCGGGTGGCGGCGTTGCGCCGCAGCTCCCGGGAGATCGTCGATGCTGCCCGTCCGATCCGACGAGCGACCTCCTGTATCGTCTGGCCTTGCGCGCGAAGGAGCCCGATCTCCTCCCGCTCCGTAAACGAGAGATACCGCCCAGAGAGCGGCTTCGCCGACAGTCCGAACATCGCTGGTGGCATGCCGCCTGCCTTCCGGAACCATCTTGTTCCCACCGCCGGCGGCACACCGGCCTCGACCGCAGCATCCTCACTCGCCTTGCCTGCCGCGATCGCTGCCCAGAACCGTCGCCGTTCATCTCGTCCTGCCACCGACGGCCGACCTGGTGACAACAATGCGCCCGCCCAGATCGATTCGAACGTCGCTTTCGAATGTTCATCGCAACCTCCTTTATCAAGGTGTTGCGACGACCGCTTGAATCCGAGCAGTATACGTGCATCGCATTTGGCAAGCGCTGCCGTGACACCGGTGTGCGGCCCTCGATGGGCTCGGTCGGCGACGCCTATGACAATGCGATGGCGGAGAGCTTCTTCGCCACGCTTGAATGCGAGCTTCTCGATCGACGCACGTTCAAGACGCAAGCGGAAGCACGCGCCGGATCGTTGATCGGCGCGTGCTGCATCTGATCAAGATGTGGCTGGTATGCCCCGTGGAAGAAACCGACGATCGAGGGAGGAAGAGACGCACGACCGAGGCCAAGGACAAGCGGCGCGGCATTCCGCAAGGTTCACCGATCTCACCACTGCTGGCTAATCTGTACATGCGCCGGTTTGTGCTGGGATGGAAGAAGCTCGGGCTGGAGCGAGGCCTCGGCTCTCGCATCGTGACCTACGCCGACGATCTCGTGATCCTGTGCCGGAAGGGCAGAGCCGAGGAGGCCTTGCAGCGACTGCGCGAGATCATGGGAAAACTGAAGCTCACGGTCAACGAAGAGAAGACACGACTTTGCAGGGTGCCGGACGGGGAGTTCGATTTTCTGGGCCATACCTTCGGGCGGATGTATTCGGCGAGAACCGGAAAGGCGTACCTTGGGTACCGGCCCTCAAAGAAGAGCATCAAGCGCATGGTCGAGAATGTCCACGCGCTGACCGTCCGATCGGGGAGTTGGCAAGATACCACAGAGCTGGTGGGGAAGTTGAACCGCACGTTACGCGGATGGGCGAACTACTTCGAAGTAGGCACCGTCAACAAAGCGTATCGGGCGATCGACAACTACACGGCTGTGCGGTTGCGCCGGTGGTTGCGCTTCAAGCACAAGGTCAGGCGACGCAAGGGCGGGACTTATCCACTCTCGCACCTTTACGGGCACTTCGGGCTCGTACGCCTGTGCCGGCTTGGGCATGACGTGCCGTGGGTGAAGGCGTGAGGTCTTGTCCGAGAGAAGCTATGGGGCAACGACGGAGGTCGTGGCACCATCGTCGTTCGTTGAACCGATGGAGGTTGTCCCATTATGCGTGTGAATGACATGAGCCGCGCCGTAGTTCCCTTCGAGCAGTCGACCACGTTGGTTTTGGTGGTCGAGATGGGGGCAAAGAGTTGGTTGGCTGCCGGGAACGTGCCCGGCATCGAGCGCCAACCAATGAAGAAGCTGGAGCCCGACGCGGCGGCGCTCCTGGGGCTGATCGAGCGTTGGCGCGGCGAGGCGATCAAGGCCGGGCAGACGATCAGCCGGGTGGTGCTGGCCTACGAGGCCGGGCGCGACGGGTTCTGGCCGGCACGATGGCTCATCGCTCGCGGGATCGAGGTGCATGTCATTCATTCGGCCAGTGTCGCGGTCTCGCGCGAACGCAAGCGTGCCAAGACGGACCGTCTCGATGCGGCAATGCTAATGCGCGTGTTCCTGGGCTGGTTGCGCGGTGAACGCGGCCATTGCGGGATGGTGGCGGTCCCCACGCTCGAGGAGGAGGACGCGCGGCGCCCGAGTCGCGAACGCGAAAGCCTCGTCAATGAGAAATCACGGATCACCAATCGTATGAAGGGCGCGCTCGCGCGGCTCGGCATCCGCGGCTTCAAGGCGCACTTGCGTAAGGCGGCGCAACGTCTTGAGGGATTGCGAACGCCCGAGGGTACCGGGCTGCCTCCGAATATCACCGAGGAGTTCCGCCGCGATATGGCACGGCTGGCGCTGGTCCGCGAGCAGATTGCTGCGATCGAAAAGGCGCGGATCGAGCGGCTTCAGCGCGCGCCGAACACTGGCCCGAACCTGATGGTGCGGCTGCTCGCCCGCGTCATCGGTATCTCTATCGAGACCGCGGACATGCTGGTCAGAGAAATCTTGTCGCGGAACTGGCGGGATCGACGAGCTGTGGCGCGCTACGCCGGGCTCACCGGTTCGCCTGATGAGAGTGGTACAAAGCGTCGCGAGAAGGGGCTCGCCAAAGCGGGCAATGCCCGGGTGCGCCGTGGCCTGATCCAGCTCGCTTGGCGCTTCCTACAATTCCAGAAAGAGAGCGCTCTCACAAAATGGTTTTGGTCACGCACCGAGGGTCCCAGCGGCGTGCGCAAGACGACCATGATTGTGGCGCTCGCGCGCAAGCTGCTGATCGCGTTGTGGCGTCTGGTCACGACCGGCGAGGTGCCCGAGGGCGTCGTGCTGCGGCCGGCGGTCTGAGCAACGCTCTCTCAAACAAGAAAGGACATGCAGGGGTTCGGCACTGGGTCGCGCTGACGCGACGGGCTGCCGATGACGATCCGAGGTGGCGGCAATCCGAATCCGGCTATGGCTGCAATGCCGCTGAGAGAATGGACCCGCCGCCTCGGAGCCTTGCCCGTAGAAGCGTATCACTGCTTCATGGTCGGGGTCCTTCGGACCCAACCGATTACAAGCGTGTGGCGCGAGCTCCCGCGCACACAAGGCAGGCTCCCCTCGGATCATCAGTCGAGCTTGTATCCGATCGTTACAGCATGCCGTCGTGCTCACGTCCGTCAAGGACAAGGGCCCCCTTCGGGCGGCACGGAAGAAACGCGCCGTCCTTGACCGCCGCTGCGCGCGTCGGCTTTGGCATCTTGCGGTCGGGGCGGAAGAAAGCCTGCGGCGCGGTCGAACAAAAGAAAGGGCCAAGAAAGCCAAGAAGGAAAGAGAAGGTCGTGCCGTGGCCCCCCTTGACAAGAAAAGCCCCATACAAGCCGGATGTGGGAGATCCACAAGTCCAGGTTCGATGAGCGGGATGTGGAAACGGAGTCACGGTTGAGCCCCTAAGGCACCGCCAGACGAAAGAGGCGGCAACAGATCTGTTCAACCTAAAACCACCGCGCCACATTCCGACTCTACCATAACTCACCGGTCATCGAGCGTCAGCTCCCGGCGGGAAGCCGACCCATCGCACCTGCATGAAACGTGTGCGAACAAGCTTATCGCGTGACTGATCTCCAAGATGGGGTTCGAATTCCCAGCAGTGTCCCACCTTTACGTAAGTAATTGAATTATATGAGGTGGTGTGAGCTTCGCGGTGGGACAGTCGGTGACACTGCATAACCTCTTGATAATAAAGGCTAAAATGCGATTGGCGCCCCGTAGGGCGCTCATACCTGCTTAGCTGGTTGCCGCAACTATTTGAAAGTGAACAAGTTTTCCTGCTACGCGCTTCGGGTTTGTTGCCCCATTTGTTGCTACACCTCCTGAGCGAGATGACCCTGCGGGAGTGGCGCTTGCCGGCAACAGTCGATGTCCTGAACAGAGTGGGGGCCCAGCGCTGCGTAAATAAAGTTTCCGAAGGGCTTTGCGGCACGGCACGTCGCCGCGGCGTTCGATCAGCCGCAGCGGGAGGAGATACCGGCCCAAGATCGAAGAGATCACGAGCGGGATCGCCTACAACTTGGCATCGTGTCCGCGTCCCCGCGCCACTCCGTGCCCCGATCTGGGCGCCGGCACCGTTTCGGGTTCATGGGACTGCGTGTTCGTGGCATGCGGCGCACCAAGCTGACAGGCTTGCTACCGTATGAGCGAAACGCTCAATCACGAGGGTATGTGAAACAACCCGCCCCAACCCGGCCGACGTTTAAGCAACTCGACCGCACCGATCATCTGGGACCAGTCCTTCCACACCGCACTGCTCGCGCTCGTGCCATGCAATGATCCGCTGGGGACCAAATAGCTCAAGCGACGTGTTTCGAAGTTAGCGACCTGAGAGAGGACGTGGTGGTGGCAGCCACTCGGTTGTGTGCTTCACAGATCAAGCCCAAGCACTGCAGGACACCCTTCCAATCGGAATTGCCCTGGGCGTCCGCCCGGCGAGCACCGAATGCCGGTGCTCCGCACCGTTATCTAGGCTCCGTCGTCACCGCCAAATATCTGCGGCGGCTTCTGTCGAAAGCCTATAGCTTGGCGTCTGCATGGCAGGCGCGAAGCCTGGCCCAAATCTCATCCATGGTGAGATCGCTCGGGCCGCTATCCACGCTACGCTGAATAGCCGCACGCAGGCGCGCAAGTTGCTTGTCCGGAGGCAGCGAACCTCAGCGGCCCTGCTCGGTGGGACTCATGACAGCCTTGGGTTGGATGTCGTCAATCGTCTTTGTAGCCATAGGCCCAGCATACACTGTTGACGCATACTCTGGAGGCCTACGCGGACATTGCACATTTATCCACAGCGAAGAAACAAAAACAAAAAACAGAAACTGGCGGCTCGACAACAAAAGAGCTTAATCCAGCCGCCGGGTAATCCGACGAACGGGGGCCGCCTCAGTATACTTGGTAGGAATACCCTTGTTCAGTGAGAAACAGCTTGCGATGGTGCGCGAACTCCTCTTCCCGAGTCTCTCGGGAGACTAGCGTGAAGAAATGCGCGGCGCGGCCATCATTCTTTGGGCGGAGGACGCGTCCGAGCCGCTGCGCCTCCTCCTGACGGGAGCCGAAGGCGCCTGATACTTGGATGAGCACATCGGCGTCTGGAAGGTCGATGGCGAAGTTCCCCACCTTCGACAGCACAATGCAGTGCAACTCGCCGTTTCGAAACCGTTTGTAGATTCGCTCTCGCTCCGCTTGCGGGGTTTTTCCCATGACAAGGGGAGCGCCAATCTCCTTCGCAATAGCCGTAACCTGGTCAATATACTCGCCGATGACGAGGATGCGTCCTTCTGGATACTGCCCGAGCAATTCACGAAGGTGAACCCTCTTTGCTGGATTTTCTGCTGCGACGCGGAATTGATGTCGTCGCTCAGCGAGCGCGTACTCCATGCGTCGCTCGGCGCTCATGGGAACTCGTATTTCGATACAGGAGGCGGCTGCAATCCACGCTTGACGCTCGAGGTCCTTCCAGGGAACATCGAAACGCTTGGGCCCAATGAGAGCGAACACGTCACTTTCTCGACCGTCTTCGCGTATGAGCGTGGCCGTGAGACCAAGCCGTCTTCGCGCCTGGAGGTCCGCCGTGATTCGAAAGACCGGTGCAGGCAAGAGGTGCACCTCGTCGTAAATGATGAGCCCCCAGGGTCGTGCCCGAAACAACTCGAGGTGCGGAAACTCCCCGTCGCGATCAGCCCGCCAGGTGAGGATCTGATAGGTCGTGAGCGTCACCGGGCCGGTGTTTTTCTGCTCACCGGTGTAATCGGCGATGTCCTCCTGCCTGAGCGAGGTTTTGTCGAGAAGCTCGCGCCGCCACTGTTTCACGGAGGTCAGGCTGGTCGTGAGCACGAGAGTCGTTTGCTTCACCAGGTCCATCGCAGCCATGCCGACGATGGTTTTTCCGGCGCCGCAGGGAAGAACAATGACTCCACTGCCTCCGCGTTCCGACCCAGCGAGATAGAATGCCTCCGCGGCCTGGCGCTGGTAGTCGCGCACTTGAAAGCGCGTGCCCGCGGCGGAAGTCTCACGCAGCACGAAATCGAAGGGCTCGCCGGCGACGTAGCCGGCAAGATCCTCTGCCGGATAGCCTGCACCGACGAGCGCCTGCTTTAACACCCCGCGAAAGGCCGGGTCCACTCGGAAGCTTGTCGCGTCGATCCGTCGTGCCAGGTATTGCCCGGCCTCCTTGTCGCGGGCAATACGCTCTGCGGTGGCGAGGTCCTGGCAGGTACACCGTAGGTCATCGCCTTCCCGCACAATGACCACGCGCCCGTAGCGTGCCGCAAGCTCGAAGATTTCCTGCTCAACATTCGAAGGTACCGGGTATCTGGTGTGCTCCCGAAGGGCCGTGACCATTCTCTCGGCAGCCAGCCCCGTCGCTCGCGCATTCCAGATGGAGAGTGGCGTGAGCCTATAGGTGTGGACGTGTTCCGGGCTCTTCACGAGCTCTGCGAAGGGGGCGAGGGCGGCCCGCGCCTCGTCCGCGCGCGGGGAATTTACTTCGAGCAAAACGCTGCAGTCGCTCTGGATGATGAGTGCGTTTTCAGCGGCCGGGGCCATTCCCTACGCCTCTGCTAGCCGTTGGATCGTATTCTCGGCTACGGTCGCCTGGCGACCATTCGTGACCTGCGTGCCGGCGGGGGCAAGCAGATAGCCAACCTCATGCAAGCAACGTCGAAACGCAGCTTCGGAGTTCGCGGGGACCACAAGATGGCATTCGCCCGCTCTCATGCAGTGCTTTCGGGTTCTCGTGTCGTTGGCGATGAGCGCTGCCAGCGCAGCGTCTGTGCACTCGATGAGACGGGCGAGGCCGCGATCGCAGACCTGCGTCGAGCGCTTACCAACATCCTGGAGCAGGCGCAGCACTGTGTCTGGTAGCGGCGCGCCATGACGAGTCGCGAGAAAATCGCGGATCTCCTCAACCGAACGGCCTCCCTCGGTGGCTTTGAGGAGCTTGCGCGCCTCGAGTTGCCAAACTAGGTCGGACGTGCGAACGGCGTAGGCGTCGAGGGCAAGGCGATCGCCTTGTTCGAGCTCCGCACCGATGGCTGCGATTTCTAGATTCGGAAGCACTCGTAAGGCCTGTTTCACTTCGAGGGGTGCTGGTTTGTAGTCCTGGGTTACGCCAAAGCAGTAGGCCCCAAGCGCAGAAACGCGGAAGAACATGAGGCCGTCATAGCGACTGAAGAATGGAAGTTCGTCGGTCCCCCACAGGCTGTGGTAGTCGCGCCGCGAACCTGCCGGGGGAATGAAAGCGACGTCGATGAGCCCAAGGGTCGCAGCGTATTCGAAAAGGAGGCAGAGCATGTACCGCTCTTCAAGGATTCCCGCACCCCCCTCGTAGCCAAGGGAGCCGTATTGCAGCTCGCCGATGTAGAGGTTCCAAGCGTTACGCGAAACCGCAAAGTTGTTGTCCGATGCGCGCAGGAACCTGAGCAACTCTGCGGTCGAGATCCATTGCTCTACCGGGCACTCCGAGAGCACCTCGGAAATAGCCTCCCGGCGTGAAGAAACGGAGGTCAGGCCGTGCTTGCCTTTGCCGGTTTGGCCTTTCACGCACTCGATTCGAGAAAGCTCGTCGAGCAGTGTGGTCTTGGTCCACTTCTTCCACAGGGTTTTCAGGACTTCTACCGGCGGCTCAGCAAGCGCCTTTCGCCCAGTCTTCGTAAGTTGGAGCTTCGAGCCAGACAGCTCTGCAAGGCCGCCTGCTTGGATAAGCAGCGACCACGCGAAGGCGCGCATTGGCCCCGCGTTCTCGTCATGCCACTTGTCCTTGGCCGGGACGAACGGGTAGTAGTCGCCGCCATCGAGAACAGCCGTAATCGCGTCGATGGTCGTAGACGAGGCTTTCCGCGTCTTGTCGCTCACAGTTACTTTGCCAGCATCAACGAGGCGAAGCACTGAAAAGAGCTCACGCTGCGCCGAACGCTCGGATTCGCGGGCGGTGAGCGCAATCGGCTCAGTGCCGTGCGTTCGCTGTTTTGTCTCGGAATCCCACTCCTCGAAGGGCCGAGCATACGTGGCCGGCAACTGCTCCAGCGACTTCACTTTATTTTCAATTGGAGGTGGCACAATCGCTTTGAGACGTGCCTTGAGATCATCGGGCATGACGCGATTACCGTAAAAGAAGAAACACAACGTCGACGGGCTCCGGTTGTATCCGTACTTATCAGCCGATCCCCAGTTGGGATCTCTGCCGTATTTAGCGCGAAATCGATCATCAAGAAGCTGCGCTGACCTTGAGTGAACAACCTCGGCCACGGCGGCCCGCTGGATTTCATCAAGACCCTGCCAGACAGTGCGAAGACGCTCCCCATCGAGGTACCGAACGATGACTGACGCGAGATCCTTCTTCCGCGTTGGCAACTTCTCCTTGGTGAGCGCGCCGAGCTTTTTGAGGTCATCCGCATTCATGAACTCGGAGAGTGCTACTTCCAGCGTGGGGATTCCCCCGTCGGCGTCGTATCGTCTCATGGTGTCTCCATCGCAAGCCTTTGCGTGGTCGCACGCCGTGCTTCCTTATTCTCCACAACGAGGCGCCACCGCACTTTGATGGACATCACGCTCTCTGGAGAACGTCTCCAGAATTGCCCCAAAAATAGGGACGCTCGTGACTGCAACGGGGCTTGGCGCTGCCATCTTTGATTTCGACTCGCGGATCGGTGCGAAGAGTTCTGCCGCCTTGTGGCACAGAATACTGGACCCAGCACCTGTCTCGATTGTAATGCTGGCGGCCAATCCACAGATCGGTCACGCAAACATGCCGTCACCGCAATCGGAGATCGAACGCTACCTTCGCAGCGGCGAGCACGACCCTCTGTTCGGAGCGTGGCCCGGAGGCAACGTGCTGGAGTGCGCCCGGCGCGGGGATGCGGATTTGCGCCGAGCTCTCGTTGCCGAGGTCAAAGCCCGAACCGCCGCCGTGAGCGTACCCGAGGCGCTCATAGACCTTGATTGCGAAGCATTCGCCCTCGCGAAGGTTGCGCCAATGGTCCGAGGCCTCTTTCCGATCGTCGAGCAGCCGGCGGTGCTCGACATGCTTGCTCGCTCGCTGGTCTTCCTCACCCCAAGTACTATCGAGGCCGTGCTGAATGGGGGTTTTCCCAGTACGGCTTGGGACCTCGCTAACTTGTACCTGCTCAGCTGCGGTGCAGAGCCTCTTGCCGACGATGCCCCACGCATTGTCGGCATGAGCGAGGATACGACGTGCTTCGTGTCTATGGACTACTTTCGCGCAAACCACAGGTTTGCCGACTTCGTGGTTCATGAGGCAGCCCATGTTTTTCACAACTGCAAGCGGCGCACGCTCGGATTGCCCGCGACGAGACGACGCGAGTGGCTGCTCGAGATCGCCTTCGGCAAGCGCGAGACCTTCGCCTACGCCTGCGAGGCCTACAGTCGGATTCTTGAGCTCGGCGACAGCGTTCTCGCACGGCGCAGGCTTTATCAGGAGCTTGAGAGGGAAGCCCCGCCACCAGATGAGCTGGTGTGCCACCAGGAATACGTTGACATCCTTCGCTCAGCTGTATGCGCCCGAAACGGCTGGAAGAAGATCCTCTCAGCGTGCGCACCACCGCGAACGAGTTGCACGCGATCCCAGAATGATCCGGTATGACGCAGCGGTAACTTTCGTACGTGGTTCCCGAGAATTCAGCCTGAGCGGCGACACGGGTGAGTTGGCGATCTCGTTTCCACGCCCACGAGCAATCTCGCCCCCATCGACGACGGTCTACCTGCGCCATGACAAAGGTAAGAGGCAACGTTTGCTGCTCGAGCAAAACGGGCCCGGGCTCGAGTTCGCCTATGCCACGCACTTCGTTTGATCGCGGGAAATCGCGGTTCCATCCGCCTGCCCCACCCGAGCGATGCGCCCGGGTAATTCAATCAGTCTTATGTCAACATAAGATATTGATAATAACCAATAAAGTGGGATTGGCGGACCCGTAGGGCGTTCGAATCCCCTCGGGTCCGCCAACCGAAACCTATGAAAAGAAATGGTTTTTCTTTTGGCAGCCCCTGTGATTGTTAGACCCAATGTTCTGCCCGAGGCATGGGATGCGTGACCGTATTGCTGATCCGAACCAGACTTCCTCGCGTCGAACGCCGTGAACTCACCGGGCACTCTGCGCACCAGAAATACAAACGGCCTCTTGACCAGCGGAGATGTGAACGACGCGACTCAGAGGCCAGCAAGAGTTGTCGACAGCGAAGCCGAGCTGTCACAAGGAATTTCTTGATCGGTCAAATACCCAGTTCACAATGTGAGCCGAGACGGACAAGTTGCAGGATATCATCACCGATCTTGCGATAAATGAGAACGAGGTCGCCCCGCAAATGGCAGTCGCGAAAATCCCTCCACTCGCCGCTGAGTGATCGAAGAACCGCCGCGGCAGCGGGAGATCGTTGGCGAGCATGTGAACGGTGCTCTCGAGTAGGCGGTCGAGGTAGCCGCTGTGGATGCCCCGTTTCTCACGCTTGAAGTCGCGGCGAAAGCGCGAGGTCCTCCTCAATCGTCCGCATTTAGCGACTTCAAGAGTGCCTTCACATTCTTGTGGCGGCGTAGCCCACCTCGGCGGGCCTCCCTCATGGCGGCGTTGGTTTCCTTGTTCGGGACCAGGGGCTCGAAGGGGAGGGCTTTCTCCTTGGCGATACGCACCATCATTAGGCGGAACGCATCGGAGACCGTGAGACCGATGCTCGCCAGCACAGCGGCGGCTTCGTCCTTAGTCTTTTGATCGACACGCGCGCGGACTACGACACTGCTCATGATCATGCTCCTTTGAGCTACATTGTAGTGCTAATAATTGAGCACCGCGGCTGTACCGCTCGGCGCGAGCATCCCAGCTACCGTGGGGCGTGCGGGCACAGCCAGGACGCCCGCGTTTTCGACAAGCTTCCCGCGCCGCTCATCGCATGCAGCTGATCTTCCTAGATTGGCCTCTGCGTGGCACCATTGAGCAGCAATGTTTTCATTGCCCAATGTTATGGCACGAGGCATGGGATGCGTGACCGTATTGCTGATCCGAACCAAACCTCCTTGCGGTCGGACGCCGTGAACTCACCGGGCACTCTGCGCACTAGAAACCAGCGCCTCCCAGCTTATCTAGACGGGCGATCATTCGGTGCGTGCACAGCTTATGTAGACGGGCCGTTTCGACCGGTCGTGGCCTGAGTTTGTTACCCCATTTGTTGCACCTCGAAACGCAATTCGCGTCGCAACGATTCTGTCAGAAAAGCCTCAATGCAATTATTGTTGCTACAGGCGCGCCAAACAGGATGAAACTGCGAACACCTATGTGTCCGTGCCCCGAGCCCCGTGCGAAGGCCGCGCTGAGTTGCGCGCCGAGGGCGGGCTGCAAAGCCACTCGATCTGGTGGATCTTCGTTGGCAGCTGTCGATGTGTGCCCGCGTGCTGCGTGCGCTTCCTCGCTATGGGCATGCTCCTAGGTTTCGGTGAACTCATTATCGAATGATCCGCCATGAGCTGACGATAGGAAGCCTGCAGGCGCCGGCGTCCACAATTGCCGATGCTCTCAGCTCGGCGCGATTTGACTTCGAGGCCGTGGAAGCGTTGCTTGTGGGGAATTCAACTGCTCACTATTACAGTATGCAACGCCTTATATAGCATCACGACCTGCAGTCACCTTCAACGGATCTCCATCGTGCCCCGTCGCCCCACCCGGCGCGAGATCGCCGAGCAGGACCATCACCAGCTCATGCGGCAGGCGGTGCTTCGGCGCGCGGCGGATGCCGTGGCGGCGGCCGCCTTCGCGGCCTCCGCCGAGGTGCGCGCGGTGACCCTGTTCGGCTCGGTCGCCCAGCCGCTCAAGCACGAGCTGCCCCGCTTCCAGCCCTTCAGGCGGCTCGGGATCGAAATTCTGCACGAGTGCGGAGATGTCGACCTGGCTGTCGCAATCGACCGCCTTGACAACCTTGCCGCCCTCAACCGCGCCCGCAGCCGGGCTGTCGCCAATCTTCATGAGGGCGGTGGACCGGGCGTCGCCCACCACCAGGTCGACGTCTTCATGTTCGGTACCGGCTGGAACGACTATCTCGGTCGGTTGTGCACCTACGGACAATGCCCCAAGGGGAAGGTCGAGTGCCTGGTACCGGGATGCGGACGCGTGCTCTTTCTGAGGCAGCACGAGGGGTTCGTGCTCAGGCATGACGCGCTCGCCGCCGACCGATCTATGCCGCTCTACGAGCGCGGGCGCGGTATTCTGTGCCACGCATCCAATGCCGAGGAAGCAATTGTGAGGCGATCATGACGCGAGGCCGATGGACTCGCGGCGCGTCATCGCGGAGGTCCTTCGAGACCCACAAGGCCGCGATCGGAAGTGCCTGCCAAGCCTTCATCGACCAGGTCCTGAAGCCGCGCTTCCTTCCCGAGGTTTGCCCAACGGAGTTCAACTATCCGATCGACCTCAACGGGCGGTGGCACGGGGCCAACTATCGATTCATCCAGCGCTACCGTTCTGGCTTTGTGGACAACGCCGGCTGGGAATTCGATGCGCCCTTCACCCGCCTCGAATACGTTGCCCGCGATTGTTTCCACCTGTCCTACCTTCGCCACACCGGCCAGTGGCATCGCCTCTACTGCGAAGTCTCGCTTTCCCGGGCCCTGAGCCTGATCGAGAGCGACGGACTCCTACATCCGCATTGAGCGCCCGAGTGCCGGCCCATGGCCGCATCGAGATCGACTCCAATACGGTCGAACGCTCCATCAGACCGATAACCCTCAATCGCAAGAGTGCTCTCTTCGCCTGCGAGCCCGATCAGTTTTGCCGTCTTGATGATGCCCGTTCCCTTTGCCAACTCTTCGCGTGCCCTATCGAGCTTATCGGCCTCGGCTCCTGGCCGGCCCAGTCTTATCCGCACGTTGCCGGCCTTGCTCACAAATTTGCCGTCGCGCTCGATCTTGGCTTTGATGACGCTCAGGCCGTCCCGGACGCGCTGGCGGATCATCGAGCGTTCGAACTCGGCGGTGGTGTTTTTGTATGGGCGTCCACAGGGAAATTGCGCCCCGGACGGGGTAGCGGTCTGTGGGCGTTAAGTCACACTGGTGCTGTCGAAGCGAATGCGTACACCCACGGTCGCTAGACCGCGGGGAGGGTGTGAATTTGCCGCCGGCGGTTCAGTAGGTCCGCTGCGTGCCGGCCTGGGTACCATACCCGTTGCGAGCCAAGATTTCTCGACACACGTCGACACAGCAGGATGAGATCCACCTCGGTGCTCTGGAGCCGGGCAAAGCGGCGCGAGCCTGGATCGGGTCGTGAGTCGTCAGCCCGCATAGATTTTCACAAGCTCGGCGTGTGCCCACTTGACCGCGTCCTCGGCCGTCATGCCCTGAACGGCTTTCGCGTACATGTCGGTGATGACGTACTTGGAGATGGCTTCCGCCGCCTTGCGGCTGGCTGGTCCCGGCCAGCCGGGAGCACGCCCTGAGTCGACCACGTCCCTGAATGGGAGCATGACTGGGTCCTCGTTCCACATCGGGTGCTTCGACCATTCGCGCGTAGCGCCGACCGAGAACCCCTTTTGCGTCTTGAACCACTTCTCGTAGACCTCCTTGGAACCAGCCCAGCGCAGGAAGTCTTTCGCGGCCTTCTGGTTCTTGGAATAGCCCATGACCATGTGGGACTGAGCGATGTGGAACGTGGCTTGTCCAGCCGGTCCCTTCGGATAGGCCGCGTGCTGAATGTCGTCCTTGAGGGAGGTGCCGTTTTCGGTCTTGTACTGGTCGGCCTTCCGGAGGCTCTCGATGTAAATGGATGCTGCATTGCTCGTCGCGCAAATCGTGCCCGAGAGGAAGGCGCGATTGTTGTTGGTGTCGTCCCAGGCGAGCCCGCCCTCGTCATGCGAATCCTTCCAGAAGCCCTGCAGGAATTTGACCGACTCGACGGTCTCCTTGCTGTTTAGCACCACCGTCTTGCCGTCCTTCTCGACCTCCTTGCCGCCCCAAGACCACAAGTATGGGTACGAGAAGGCCGGAGCGTCACCGTAGGTGTGGCCGAGCGTCTGTCCGATTGGGCGCCCCTTGGCCTTGAGCTTCTTGCCGGCCTCGCGGTACTGCTCCCAGGTCTCCGGAAACTTGGCGAAGCCTACCTCCTCGAACCAGGATTTGCGGTAGGAGATCAAGATGCCCAACACGCACCACGGCACCGAGAGCCAGCCCTTTTCATTGCGCGCTTGCGCGGTCGAGAGGTCGTAGTAACCGCCTTGCGCCTTGCCGATCTCCTCGGCGACGTCGCTGACGTCAGCGACGCTTTCGGCATAGAGCTGCGCCCAGTTGTTAAAGGCGTTGATCATGTCTGGACCGGCGCCAGTTTGAATGCCGGCCGTGATGCGCGGCTGCACGTCGTTGCCGTTGATGGTCTCGAGGTTGATCTTGAGGCCCAGCGTTTTCTCGGCCTCAGGCAGGAGTTCCTTGCGCAAAAACGCGTCGGAGGCGGGCACGAAATCGTTGACGCGCAACCAGTGCAGCGTCGTGCCCTGCGCAAACGCCGGCGCACGGCCCGAGGCGAGGATACCCGCGATGCCGCTGACTTTCACCGCAAGCGCGCCACCGCCGTAGCGCGTGAGGAATTTGCGTCGATGAATGCAAGGCATGATTACCTCCCTAGGACTTTCGCGCTTCTGCGCGCTTATACACACGCGCTCGACGTGGAGCCTAAAGGCGAGTGCACGCCCTGACAATCGCGACGATCACACGATTCAGTCCAGGGGGAAGTCTCGGGATAGAGCGTCAGGATCGCGCCGGCATCCAAGTCGCTCTCAGACGCCTCCCGAAGGCAAGGAGGTCGAGGTCGTGACGTGCGGGCCTGGTGGCCTTCTCGGGTTCATCCGCACGGGCCAGACGGTGGTCGACATGTCGACGGCGCCGCCGCGGCTGATGCGAGATCTGGCACCAGCGTTTGAGGCCAAGGGCGTCGACTTCGCCGATGCGCCGGTCGCTCGCACGCGGCGTGCAGCGGTTGACGCTACGCTTTCGATCACGGTCGGCGGCAGCGAGGCCGTGTTTGCCCGCATGAAACCTATCCTGGCAACCATGCACGGAGATCACGCTGTGCGGTGGAGTTGGTGCCGGTCAGGTCGTCAAAATAATGAACAACATGGTCGTGTTCGAGGCGACCATGGCCATCGCCGAAGCCATCTCCATCGCCGAGGCTGCGGGTGTCGATGGCAGGCTGCTCTTCGAGACCATGTCGAAGGGCTCTGCCGACAGTTTCGTGCTGAGGAACCATGGCTTGAAGCACATGGTGACCCACGACTACCCGGAACAGGCGTTCTCTGTGCGGTACGCCATCAAGGATCTTTCCTATGCGCGCGAGCTTGCCAAGGAGAACGGCATCGATGCCCGCTGCGCCGAACTGATGCACGAAGTGTTCGAGGAGCCGGTGACCCGCGGCGATGGCGACCGCTACACGCCAGTGATCCGCCTGGGGCATGATGAAGGACAAGGCGGGGTTACGGGGTCAGACCGATGAGGCCGACCCGCCTCGCCGCTGTTGTTGGCCGATATGAGATGGTTGCCGGCAAGACTTACAGTATGATGAGCGGCTCGGCTTCAGCCGCTGATCAGCTTGATTGGACGGTCTGGAAAAACATAGCGAATTACGAATAGATCCCGCGTCCGCGGCTGAGCCCAACTGTGTCCAGCGGCACATCCGCAACAGGGATATCCCCATTTAACCGCTCACCTCGCAACAGGGCCGCGACCTGCTCGACGTCGTTGACGACCGCCACGGCCGTGGCTCGACAATCGTGACCAGCCAAGTTCCCGTCGAGCATTGGCACGAGCTGATCGCAGATCCCACGATCGCCGACGCTGTCCTCGACCGTCTGGTGCACACCGCCCACCGTCTCGCACTGGATGGACCGTCAATGCGCGACCCCAAAGCCATCCGCACCGAAGCAACGCCGGCTGCCACGCAGATAGCCGCGGCACTCAACATCAAATCGGCCAAGGGAGCAAAGAAATGATCAATGTGGGTCTGTCTCGCCCCCGACCCCGTGGGTCAACAGGACACCTCCCACGCGCGCCGCTGCGTTTGACCCGTGTGGGCCGATCACTCCGCGCCGCCGCCCGTGGGGGCCCTCCTATTGACTACGGGGACGGGCTATCAACACTGGCGGCAAGTCGCCAAAAAATCCTCGCCAGGTGTGGAAAACTTGACACACACGCCGTCCCATGAACCCATGAACCCCGTCGACGGGAAGCTGCTGTCCGCAATCGTCTCAACGCTGTCCGCAATCAATTTGAATTGCTGTCCGCAATCGTTTCAATCCGCACCCAGGTCGTGCAACTGCGCCGTGAACTGGCGGCGGCGCAGGAGTACGAGCGGTTGTCGGCACGCGCAACCGAGCTGCGTGGCCGGCTTGCCGAGGCTCCGATCGTGCCGACCTCCGATCCGCTGCCGGCAGCCTTCAGCGACACGCTTGGCCGTGTACTTCCGCTCGGCGGCGCCGAAGGCGTAGCGCTGCTCCTCACGATGGTCGTTGAGCTGATGAGCTGTTTCGGGCTCGCCGGCCTCTCAGCCCTCTATAGGGGGAGGGCTGAAAGGGAGCCAGGGACACCGGAAAAGGGCTCGCTCCCAGCGGTGCTCCCTCCCTCCCTGGAAGCCGAGGGAGGGACATCCCCAGCAACGCGCCAATCACCCTCCCTGCGGACCCTCCCTAAACCCTCCCTAAGGCCTGTCGCTTCCGGGCGGGGGAGCTTTAGGGAGCCCGCGAACAGGGAGGCATCCAAGTCTCCCTCCAACGTCGTGCCGATGCGGCCGGGTTATCCCTCAACGGCTCTCCCTGAGGAAGCCTCCCTGACGGCGCAAGGGAGGATCCCCGAAATCGAAATTGGCTCCCATGTCGCCGACTTCGTACGGGAGCGCCTTCAAACGTCTAACGGCTCTTCCCTGGCCGCCGGCAAACTGCATGTGGCATACGGGGCCTGGTGCGGGACGCACAACCACAAGCCGCTCTCCATGCCCAAGTTCGCGGCCGAACTCAAAGCGCTTGGCTACCGCAAGTGGAAGAGCTGCGGTCTTATCCGCTATGCGGTTTGCAGCCTAGCTCGAAGCGCGCGCCAAGATCCCTCGACCATGCGCAGTGAATAATGTCACGAGGACCTTAACCTTGCCCAGATCCCCATCGCGCATCATCAGGTTCCGCCAAAGGTCGAGTACGGTCTGACGGAATGGGGTGAGGCGCTCTGCCCAGCGCTCGATGAGATACTCAAGTGGGCAGCGTCGCGCGACGATTTCATGGAGGCTGCCAGTTGAGAAGCCCGGGGAGGCTTCCGTTTGGAACGCCCCGCGTCAAGCTTCCCATAGGCCGACACGCGACGCCGCCGCGGCGGTCACTCTTGCAATTTCCGCGGCATTGAGGTGCCTTACCATGTCCGGGGTCAAAAGCGTCGTCGGCCGTTGGTCCGGTTTTGGAGTGGAGTTGTAATGGGTCGGCCGGGCCAGGTTCAAAAGTGCCAATAGGAGACCTCCACGGGCCCTGCGCCATTAAGCTAAAAGGTCTTCGCCGGAGAGGTGCGTGCCGACCGAAGCATGCTGAATTACAACGCCGAGTTTAGCGAGCTTGGCAAAGAAGTTAGGGAAAGTCTTCCGCACGCACGCCGGATTTCGCAGGCGGATTCCAGGCACACGCAACCCGAGCATGCCAAAGCACATTGCGATGCGGTGATCGCCGTAGGTCTCGATCTCCGCCCCGTGCAGGGCGCCAGGATCGATCCTGAGCGAGTCCAGGATCTCCTCCACGTGGGCACCGCATTTGCTCAACTCCGTACGCAAGGCTTTGACGCGTTCGCATTCCTGAACTCGCAACCGGCCAAGGTCGATGAACCGTGTGGCAGCCTGAGCAAAGGGCGCAAGCACGATCGCGGTCATTATGCTGTCGGCCAAGTCCGTGCTGCGCGAATACGCGGGCCGCCATGCTTGCTCAAGGATGAGATCGCGGAACTTCTGGTCGACTTGCATGCCGCTAGCAGGGGCAGGCATCACAGTAATGCGGCTCCCGCTGTCACGCAGAAGCCAATGAGCCCCCCAGAAATAGCTGGCGCCGGACGCATCCGGCTCCACGTTATAGACACCTCCACCCCAAGGAAAATCGTTCACCAAGCGTCGTGTCATGTCGACGTAGGGCAATTCCTCGTCGTTGCTGCCGGTGACCCTCACCTTCCAGCCGCCGATGCGTTCGCTGAGAAGCAATCCAGATGCAAACTGTGAGCTTTCTTCGACACTGACGCTGCATGTTGCGGCGTGACGCGGGCCAGTGCCGTGAATGATGGCAGGGAGGCGGTCGTTTGCGCTGTCGATGCGATAACCGAGCTCGCGCAAGGCCTGAATCAGTGAGGCCTGTGGTCGCTCATGCATACGCGGCACACCGCTCACGCGATAGGTGCCTTGGCCGAGACAAAGGAACGGCGGCAAGAAGCGTGCAGCTGTGCCGGCATTCTCGACGAAGAGCTCAAGCGTTTGCGCGGGCGTGCCGGCATTGGGAATTCTTCCGCCGCATCCGTGAACCGTGAGCGTTCGGTTGCTCTGTTCGGCCGGATCATCCGCCACTTCAATGCCGAATCCCAATCGCTTGAGACAGTCCACCATCGCCTGCGTGTCCTCGCTCCAGAGGGCACCATGCAGGACTATGGGATTGCTCGCTAGAGCTGCCAGAATCAGGGCGCGATTGGTGAGGCTCTTCGAGCCCGGCAGGACGACGGTTGCATCGGTGCGACGGCTCGGCGGGACAATTTCGATGAGGTCCGGCAGCATAATCTGCGAACTATGCCTTGCGTGTGCCGCTTCCGCAACGGGTCAATTTTTACATCGTCGGCACCTGCTCAACGTGTCCGTTGGACCTCCGGCAGCTGACTGAATTGCTGCGTCGGCGAACGTGCCGGCTTCGTGCCAGGAGACATTTTCTGATCGCTCCGAACCTCAACGATGCGCCGAGCGCTAGACGACACTCCATCGATAGTACACAAACTGCTCACGGGCACGACTCCACGGAGATCGATAATGTGGGTCGAAATTACGAAGTGGCTAAAGCGGAGCGGATGTCAAGCTTCGGATTTAACCGCGGATTATCACGTCTACACCACAGAAATTGATCTTGTGGTCGATGGCGACCAGCTCGTTAGGCTGCTTGGCCCTGAAGGAGAGGCCGCGCTCGCGGAATTTGCTTCGGATCTCGATCATACCTTGTCGCGCTGGCGGGCTGTCGTCGAACCAACGACGATCGAGGACGTAAACGTTTATAGGTCAAAGCATAGCGCCGATGACACAACCGACACTGTCGCCTGCTTGTTGTTGGACCATTCCGGCTCGCTGCGGGGTCAACGCGCTATGGTTGCAACGGCGATTGCGGAAACTATTGCCGACTACTGGAGCCGCATAGGCATCAGGTACGAAATCCTAGGATTCACGACCGTATCCTGGAGAGGCGGTCGATCACGTGAGAAGTGGGTAAGGTCGGGCCGGCCCGTCCACCCTGGTCGTTTGTGCGATCTCTTGCACATTGTGTATCGCTCTGCGGATGATCGGTATGCTAGTCCGCCACGGTCTGTTCGCAATCTGGCAAACGACAAATTGCTCAAGGAGAACGTGGACGGTGAAGCCGTTGCTTGGGCCGCAGGTCGTCTGCGCAATCGCCACGAAGCTCGCAAGATCCTTGTCGTTGTCTCGGACGGCGCGCCGGTCGACGACTCCACGCTCGCGGCCAACGACGGCGGGATTCTCAGTCGGCATCTCAAGAACGTTATCGCTTCGATCGACAATACGCAGGCCATTCGGCTGGCAGCGATTGGACTGGACCATGATGCGTCCAATTACTACGCAAATCATCTGTCGATAATTTGCACCGATGAGCCAGCCACGAGTGTGGTGAGGTTCGTTGCGGACGCCACGGATATTCCAACGAAACCTCGACCGCTGCCGGCGCCTGGTCTGGGTCAGCGTGAGATCACCGGCACCAATTGGACAATCAGTAATTTATTTCTAGGGTTGATTGCAGCATTCCTGGGCCTCGCAGCAGTCATGGCGGTGCTGCCGGAGTATGCGCGGTTGATGGTTTTTCCTTTCGTGCTGGCGGGGTGGTTAGCCTCCCTGTGTCTGCATGAGTTCGGTCACGCAATCGCGGCCTATGGCTGCGGTGACCTTAGTGTGCCGAACAAGGGATACTTGACGCTCAACCCACTGCGCTACACGCATCTGCAGTTCAGTATCATTTGGCCATTGGTGTTCCTGGCCTTTGGGGGTATCGGACTGCCCGGAGGCGCCGTGTATGTGAACACGTGGGCGCTACGCCCAGTGCACCGGGCCATGGTCTCAGCTGCCGGCCCGCTCGCAACACTTGCGGTCCTCGTACTATTGCTTGCCACAATTCGCGCCGCAGGGGGCGCGCTTGCTGCATCCCCCGCTCTTTATGCAGCGCTGGCATTTCTGGCGTTCTTGCAGCTCACCGCCTTGGTCCTCACTTTGCTGCCGATTTCCGGGCCTTGACGGATGGGGTATCGTCGAACCATGCCTCCCTAGGGCATGGCGGGAATTCGGCACACGCGTCGGGGGAATTGCACCGGCCCTGCTATTTTTGTCCTTCTTGCTCGTTCCCGCCATGAACCAGATGTTTTGGCGCCTCGTCTACAACCTCTGTAAGATGATCGGCCTTGGTGCGGACTTCGCAATTAAGGGCCTATTACTGTTCCAATTCTGGCGCTAGCTCTCCCGCTCGATGGTATCCCAATCCCTGGCCTTCAAGTGGGCAGCCCACAGAGCGCTCCACCTCGGGCTTGCAGGTGCAGCCATTTTAGAATTGGGTCAATCGCGTCGTAAGGTTTTGGTCCGTTTGCGTTGCCAAGCCAGGAAGACTGCCCAGAGCTACCGGAAGTGCTCAGCGACCAAATTGTCGGACGATTGGGCTCCACCGCGTGACGGCGAGAGCGGAGAGACATGGGACCGCCAGGCGCTTGGCGAACCCTGCATTCGTCACGCGCAAAATGCATCGGGGCGCTGGGATTTCAGCCAAGCCGCGCCAAAGTGCCCTCTATCAAAAGGCGGGCGTCGACGAGGGCATCGCTGACACGGTTACGGTCGCGCACGAGCTGGGTTTCGAGCAGCCAGCGCTCAGGGCCGCTTGCCGACATCCGTGCAAGCTTGGGAACATCAAACAGGCAGGGGATCACGGTCGACTGAGGCGTAAACGAGAACGTGTCGTGGCCGTAGGTCCCTTTGACCGTGCTGGCGATCGGCAGAAGGACGCGACTCAACCGTTTGATGCAGGTGTTGAGGAGGTCCGCGGATCCATTATCGAACGCGGGGTCGGCGCGATATCTACCGTTCCAGACCTTGGCGACTTCATCGAGTTCCCGCGCGACAATTTCGAGGGCTGCTGCATGCTCGAGGAGACTGCCCACTCCGACCGAGCTTCCAGCCGCCGCCAACTCGGCAATGCGCGCCTTGAACTGATTGGCCACGCTGACGAACTCGAAAGGCAGAATTGGGGTAGTGCAAAGCTCCCATAAGTAGCCTGCGTAAACGCGAATGTGATCGGCCATCCAATCCCAATCGATCTTGTCAAAGGTCGATTTGAGTGAGTGATGCCACCAGCCGCAAGTGGCGTTGGCAGTCGCCTGCAGCTCCTCCGGCGTAAACCCTCCCTCGGCCCAGAAGGTCGGCACCCCCAGGCCGAAGAACGAGGAGTTACCGGTTTTCGGAGCCCGATGCCACTCTGGGATGCGGTTACCGCCGAGCATGCGCCGTTCGACGTTCTCGTGAAACTTCCGCAACTCCAGCGTCGAGTGCGCGGACCAGCGCGTCGTTCCGAGCATCCCTGGCTGATCGATCATCATGTAAGCGACCGCATGCTTGCGTACGCGGTCCCAATTCCGATCGGCAAACCAGCTAGAGCCCACCATGGTCCCGGTCTCGTGTGCGGTCCAGAAGCCGAACACGAGGCCACGTCTGAGCTTTTCGCGATGTCGTGCGAATACGCGCGCAAGCTCGAGCATGCAGGCATTGCCGGTCGCGTTATCAGGTGCACCTTCGCCGTACCAGCCGTCCTGGTGGCCACCCACAAGGACAAAGTCATCCCCGCTGCTGGCAGTCAGCTCGCCGATCGTCATCTGCAAATCGCGCCACCCGTTCTCGACGTTGGTGCGCAACCGCACGCGAACCGATCCTTTGGCAAGCTGATCGAGGAGATATGCCCCGGCGGTTCGGGAAATGCCGATGCAGGGGATCGCCGGCATCTCGGTTTTGATGGTCTCGGGGGTAGGATTGCCCCAGGCTGGCTTCACAGAGCCCAACGGCAAGGCCTCATTCTCAGGATGCCCCCAATTGCGCATGATCTGGGCCGTCGAGCCCATAAGGGTGGCAATGCGCTGCTTCTCGTGACGGCCCGGAGAATAGGATAGCTCGGAGAGCGTGATCTTGCCGGTTACGTCCTTGCCCTCGTAGTCCGAAAAATGTCCCGAACCGACATGGACGAGTTCGCCGGACACGCCGTCCGGCAATGTCTCGACGCTGTGGCCGAAGGTATTTGCCGGCAGGACCTTGTGCTGGGGCGAGAGGATTGTGAGCTCGGCTTCCCGAGGGAAGCTAACTAGCCCAGGGATAGTCTCTATGCGCGCGGCTACGCCTGCTCTCTGGAGTTGAGCGGCGCTGTATTCGGCCATGCGAGCAGCGTTGGGCGAGCCTGCAAGTCGGGACGGCATCGTCTCGACGATATGGCGCACATGGTTGCGGATGTTGTCGACTGAAAGTTCCGACAGAATCTGCTGCTCGGACATGGCTCTCCCACCGATTTCAAATACAATCCCGGGGCCCGCCGCGGCTACATGCCGAGAGCATAGGATGGCCGGCGCGGGTCAGCCCCACCTTTGAGCACACCGCTCTCCTGGTCGGCGATAATCGTGCATACCGCTCCGGCAAGCCATGTCCACTCCGGCCACCATTCAACCTTGTGGCCGAGGCCGGCGAGTGTCTCTCCGGTGAGACGGTCTATGCGACCTTCCAGATTGAGCCGCCCGGGGTGATAGGCATGCGGCTCGAAGGATGAGGGAAAGCTGTAGGATGCTGTGCGTGGTGCTTCCACCGCCTCTTGCGCTTCCATGCCGAACAAGTGGACATTGAGAAACACCTGTAACATCGCCTGGGTTTGCACGTCGCCGCCAGGAGTTCCGAACGGCATTGCCATCTTGCCGGGCTCAATGGCGATCGCAGGGTTTGGCGTAAGGCGTGGGCGCTTGCGGGGAGCAACGCCCGAGGGATGGACTGGGTCCGCCCAGTTCTGACTCCCGCGCGGCGACGGGATGATGCCGAGCCCGGGCACGACGGGAGCATTGTAGGAGCCATCGCTCGGCGTCGCGGAGAAAATGTTGCCCAGCTTGTCCACGACACAAACATAAGAGGTATCGAGCTCGGGCGCCTGCCAAGCTGCCTCCGCCACCCGCTTGCCGTCTTCGCGCCGAAGCCCATGACTGTGCGGATCTCCTGCCGGGGGCATCTCGGCCCAGGCGCGATCGGGCCGGATCATCTGGCGTCGCTGACGCGCATAATCGCGCGACAGTAGGGCATCGATTGGGACGTCAACCATGCGCGGGTCGCCGAAAAAGGCCTCGCGGTCGGCGAATGCTAGCTTCACCGCCTCGGCAATGCGATGCAGATATCCTGGAGCATTGTGACCGAGACTACGCATCTCCGCGGCGTCGAGAAGGTTGAGCGCCTGCAGCAGCGACGGACCCTGGCACCACGGACCGCAGCAGTAAATGCGGATGTTGCCGAACGACGTTTCGACGGGGCTCGCAAACCCGGAGCGGTAGCCCGCGAGGTCTTCGGCCGCGAGAAATCCGCCGTTCTCTTTCTGGAACTTGACGATCTTCTGGGCTATGTCCCCGGTGTAGAAAGCTGCGCGCGCAGCTTCCAGTCCGGCTTCGCGCCCACGTTTGGATGCTAGAGCGGCTTCCTGGTCCACCATGTATTGCATGGTGGCGGCGAGATCCTTCTGCACGAAGATCTCGCCAACCCGCGGCGGCCGCCCCTGGGGCAGATAGATCGGAACACTTGACGGAAATCTTCTGTATTCTGCCTCGTGCTCGGTAATGATCTCCGACATCAACGGATAGACAGGGAAACCGTCTCGGGCAAAGGCGATTGCCGATGCGGCAACCTCGCCAAAGCTCATCGTTCCCCAGCGCGCAAGCGCCGTAATCCAAGCGTCGGGTGCCGCCGGTACAACGGTGCGCAGCACGCCGCTCGGGATCGTGCCCGCATGGTTCCTTTGGAAGTAGTCCGCTTCGATGGCCCTGGGCCATGTGCCGAGTCCTGGGACGGTGACGATGCGGCCCTCGGCGGCGGAGTAGACCATGATGGGAGCTACGCCCGCGAAGTTCACGTATTCAGGCTGGACGACACTAAGTGCAATGCCGGCCGCCACGCCTGCGTCAATGGCGTTGCCACCCGCATCGAGGATTTGGAAGCCGGCTTCGGCCGCCAGGTACTGGCACGCCACAATCATGTGGCGCGTGCCCATGATGGTTGGCCGATGAGCTTTCATGTCTCCCTCCGTGGGCAGCGGCGCGGGCGAGCATGTTGCATCGGCGCGTCCTTGACAAGGCATGCAATAGCTGGTGCGCTCGGCGTCGGCGGCATCGTCGCCAAGACCATATAAAGCCGCAGCCGCTTCTTTGCGCAATGCAACCACGGGTCGGGGCCGCGCGAACGTGGCGTTGATGACCACCGACAAGGAACAGGGTTCGACTCCCGAGCTCGAGATACGCAATCTCGTAAAGCGCTATACCGCTCAATCTGTGGTCGGCCCGATCTCGCTCAGCGTTGCTGCTGGAGAATTCGTCTCGTTGCTCGGACCGAGCGGCTGTGGCAAGACCACGACGCTGCGTTGCATCGCAGGATTCGAGACACCAAGCGAGGGCAGCATCTTGCTCAGTGGCGCCTCTATCGAACAGCAGCCGCCCAACCGCCGCAACGTCGGTTTGGTATTTCAGAACTATGCGCTATTCCCACATCTCACCGTCTTCGAGAACGTAGCTTTCGGCCTGCGCCTGCGACGTGTCGGTGATGCTGAGCTGAAGCAGCGGGTGGGTCAAGCGCTCGAGCTTGTGGGATTGCCCGATCTCGGGGGGCGCTATCCGCGCCAGCTTTCCGGCGGCCAGCAGCAGCGCATCGCCATCGCACGCTCCGTCGTGCTCGAGCCACGAATACTTCTGTTCGACGAGCCGCTGTCCAACCTTGATCTCAAGCTGCGTCTGGCGATGCGCAAGGAACTGCGAGAGCTGCAGCGGCGATTGGGCAAGACAGCAGTCTACGTCACTCACGATCAGGGCGAGGCGCTTGCTCTTTCGGACCGCATCGTCGTCATGTCCAACGGACGCATTGAGCAGATAGGATCACCGTGGGAGATCTACGAACGGCCCGCCAACGCATTCGTCGCAGACTTCATCGGCGGTTCGAATCTGATCGACGCAATCGTCATACGAGTCGACGCTGGCGCAACAATTATTGCAACCGATGGCGGCCTGACATTGCGCGCGTCACCCAATACCTGCTCAGTTGGTGATCGCGTGGTAGCCATGGTCCGGCCGGAGCGCGTCCGGTTGATCGCCGACGGTGAGGCCGCGGTTGTCAATAGGCTGAACGCGCGGATCAAGGAGGTCACGTACCTCGGGCAGGATTTCCACCTCAGCATCGATGTGCTGCCTGAGCAGGATCTGACGGTCGTGACGCGGGACGGCGCAGCGCGCGGACTTGCGGCAGGCGACAATGTCGTCGTGGCTCTCGATGCAGCCGATGTTCTCGTGTTGTCCAGATGACCTCATCTCCGTGGAGCCAACGGCCGTATTGGACCGCCCTGATTGCCCCCCTGGCACTCTATCTTGTCGTCTTTTTGGTCATACCGTTTATCAACATCATCTTCCTGAGCTTCTACACGTATTCCCCGACACGTATCTGGACTACCGAGCTCACGATTGCCAACTACGTTGATCTGCTGGATGCGTCGTTCATGACGGTGCTGCTGCGCACTTTGCGGCTGGGGGCCGTCTGCACCGTGATCTGCGTGCTGTTCGGCTATCCGCTAGCTTACTTTCTCGCGCGCGCAAGCCGCCGCATAGCGCTCATCGGCTTGTTCTTCCTCGTCATGCCGCTGATGGTGAGCGCCGTGATTCGCACCTTCGGTTGGCTTGTCATTCTCGGGCGAAACGGCTTGGTCAACAGTGCCATCACGGCCCTTGGGCTCGACCGCCTGCCTCTGCTCTACAATGAGGGCGCAGTTGTCATCGGTCTCGCTAACGTGTTCGTGCCGTTCATGGTGCTGCCGCTGATGGCATCCATCGAGCGCATCAATCCCGCGCTTGAGGAGGCCGCCCGCAATCTCGGGGCAAGTTGGTTCCAGACATTCCGTCGCGTGATCCTGCCCCTCAGTCGACCTGGTCTCATCTCCGGCTGCCTGCTTGTCTATAGCGCCGCGATCAGCGCGTTTGTCGTGCCGATGCTGATGGGCGGCGCCCGCGTGCGCGTCATCGGCCGTCAGATCTACGATCAGCTTCTCATCTCCTATCAATGGCCCAATGCCTCGGCGATTGCCACTTTGTTGGTGATCGCGACGACGTGCTTTGCCTTCGCCGTGTTGGCGCTCACGCGACGCAGCGCCCGTCAGGAGCAGGGCACATGAACCGCCAGATGCCCGTTCTTTTGAAGCCGTTTGTGCTGTTGACCTACGTGCTCTTGTTGGCGCCGCTGGTTATCGTCGTGGCGGTCTCGTTCGGAACGAGCCCAAACTACCAGTTCCCGCCGACCCAACTGAGCCTCAAGTGGTATCGAGCGTTTTTCAGCAATCCCGAGTTCGTTCGCGCCTTCTTTAGCGTCAGCCTCGTGCTGGGCCTGCTGGCCGCAATCTTCGCCACGCTACTCGGCACTGCCGCCGCGATCGGTCTCGTGCGATTTCGGTTCAAAGGACGCGAGACTTCTGGAAGCCTTCTTTCTGGCGCCGCTGTTCATTCCGGAGATCCTGTTCGGGGCGTCGTTGTACCTGACCTACGCCCGGCTCGGCATCAAGCCCTCCATCACCAGCCTGTTATTCGGGCACGTCGTCGTTTGCGCGCCATTCGTGATCCGCAACGTGACGGCCGGCCTTGTTGGGTTGGACCCGCGTCTCGAGGAGGCAGCAATGAGTCTCTGGCGCGAGCCGCGTGCAGGCCTTCGTCAAGGTCGCTCTACCGCTCATTCAGTCGAGCATCATCTCAGGCTTCATCTTCGCGTTCATCATCTCATTTTCGGACATCAATCTGGCGCTGTTCATTGCCGGACCCAACAGCACAACGTTGCCCGTCTACATTTTCAATCTGCTACTTTTCGAAGGGGATCCGTCGGTGGCGGCGGCCTCGACCCTGCAGATCCTGGTCGTCGGGCTGTTGATCTGGCTGGTGCAATACCTGTTCCGCCCGCGCACGTTGGTCTAGTGCGGTGCAATTGTGCGCCGCGGGTCGTCAGAGCATGACAAACGCGAGTCGTCTCAGCCCAGAACTTCTTTGTTCCAGCGGTCGAGGTTCTTCGCCGCATTGGCGGTCATGATGCCGTAGTCGAGGCGCGCAGCTTGCTCGAAGGCGGACTCGGGAACCCGCATATCCTCGAACTCAGGAGGCAATTTCGCCGTCCCGTTTGATGGCGGATAGCCAAATGTCGTACCGAGTTTCACCTGCAGCGCCGGATCAAGCAGGTTATTGATGAGACGGTTTGCCTCTTTATAGAACCTCGTGTTCTTCAGGATCACGTGACCATTTCCGGTCGCGATCCAACCTTTCGCATATACCATCTTCACAGGTACGCCGTTGCGCACCAACAGATTGGTTCGGCCGTTCCAATAGGGCATGGCGATGATCTCACCGCGCGTGAACGCCTGCATGCCGGCATCCGAAGAGCTCAGCAGGATGGCGTTATTCTTTTTGACGAGCTGAGCGATGAATTGCATGCCGCGATCGACGTTATCGTTGCTACCGCCAAGCACACTGTTGACCGCATAGAGGAATTGCGGTCCGAACCAGTCGAACGAGGGCAGGGCGATACGACCTTTAAATCTGGGACTAAGCAAATCCTCGAAGGAGGTAGGCTCGCTGGCTTCCTTGGTATTGTAAGTAAGACCGATGGCCATCAGGTAGCTGCCTGCAAAGTAGTTGTTGAGCCCCTTGCGCGGCGCCTCTTTCGACAAACCCCGGACGTCCTTGTAGTTGGTGACGATGTCAAGATCGTAGTCGGCAACGCAACTGCCCTCGGCAAGCAGCACGGCCTGGGAATTGAGCGCCTCTACTGTTGTGAATACCGGATCGCCGCAGCTGGCGATCGCCTTGGCGGCCCGGATATTGTCCTGAGCGTAATCGTAGGAGATGGTGACGTTATTCTTCTTCTCGAATTCTGTTTCCGTAATGTAGGTCTTGATCTGTCCCTGGCCCCAGGTGCCGCCGACGATGGAAATCGTGAAATTCTCCTCGGCCTTGGCGGGAGCTGAGAAGCCTAGCTCCGCGAAACCGATGCCGATAGCTCCCGTTCGCGCGGCGATCAGAAAGTCTCGTCGAGATAGTGGGTGGCGCATGGCTCATTCCCTTGGTGACGATCTCAAGCGATGATGGTCCGCTGTCGAAACTTCGTCAAGGACAGGCGCATCGCGTTGCAAAATCGTCGGTATGCAACGGCGCTTGGTGAGTAGCGACTGGGTCCGCTAATTTGCTAATAAGCGAGCTATCCAGTCGGATACCCTGTCCGCGCTGCTCATGTCGGGCTGCACCAGGCCATCTATCATAAAGGTCGGCGACACATGGATGCCATTCTGCCGAGCATATTTGGCATGCCATTTGATTTCGCGATCTAGATTCGGGATGGCAAACGCGTCAGCCAATTTCAATCCGCAGTAGTTCTCAAGACGCGCTATAATATGGTTTGGCGTGGCGTCCATATTCGAACCGCTGCAATGCTTGGTGAATTCGAACTCCTCACGATGCGCTGAAACGGCCGCGAGCACCGCTCTTGCGGCCTCCTTGCCCGTTGGCAATGTGGAAGCGGCCAGAACGCAGCGGACGATCACGCCAGAATACATGTGCCATGGCTGCGACTGTAGCCGAATCTTGATGGTTATGTGGTCCGGGCCGGCAGCTGCCAGCGTCTCATCGAGCTTGGCGAATGCCTTTACTGAATACGGGCAGGTCGGCTCGAGGAACATCTCGAATTGACGCGGGCCTCGGCCCCACGCGAGCGGGTCGGCGCGCCAGCTCTTGATCGTCTCGGTCATGCGGTCATCCTCATTGGGTGCTTCTTCGAAATATATCTCATGCGGTTCGACAGAGGATATCGGTCATGCTTCTGGCCGCAGTGTCAATTTCTCCGCACGCCGGGGCTCGTGTGGAGCGCGCCCATTGTCCCATTGCCGTGCGCCAAGCACGGTCGCGCGACGCACCCTGGCGCTCGATCGCGCGTGGAAACAGTGCCGTGCCGTGCCGGGACGCCGGCTAAAGCTTGAATGACTCGAAGGTGGTCGGATGGAACAACTCATCGACCGATAGGCGACGTGACGAAAGTCCTTGCGCGTGGTGATGGTGCAGGAAGGTGTCGAGCACCTTGCGGTTGCCGGCGACGCCGTAGGACCAGTAGTCATGCCCCATCAGGTCGCGAATGCGTTTCAACTGCTCCTCGACGAACGGCATTGTTACTTTGGTCGCCGATGTATCGCCGAGTCGCGCCATGGCCATGGCCTGGGCTTGCTCGAACGCCTTGAGCACCGCTGCCGGAAGCCAGGTGTGCGCGTCGACCAGGGCGCGGCGAATGCCAACGATGTGCATGATGGGAAAAATGCCGGTGCGCGCGTAGTAGTCCGACGCGGCGGCGGTCGGGTCGGGGAACAGCCAACCGACATTGGGGTGACCGCGCTCGAAGCAGGACGGGACGCGCGGCCCGATGAAGGCATCAATCTCTCCTTCGGCTAGCATTGCTGAAAGCGTGGCGCCCGCAGGTGCGTCCTCGAGCCACACACCGGGCGGGAGTTTGACGGGAATCTTCTCAACCCGCCCGGCCTCCTCGAGCCCACCGCGGATCCAGCGGATGTCGGATGGCTTTACACCGAAATCATCATCGAGAAGGGCGCGCACCCACACGTTCGCCGTAAGCTGGTACTCGGCAACGCCGACCCGCTTGCCCTTCAAATCCGAGGGCACCTTGATGCGGTCGGTGCGCACGTAAATCGCGGTGTGCCGGAACGCGCGCGACAGGAACGCCGGCACACCCACGTATGGGCAGCTGCCGGCAGCCGTCTTCACGGAGAAGCTCGACAGTGAAAGCTCGCAGATATCGAACTCGGCGTTGCGAAAGGCGCGAAAGAAAATCTCCTCCGGGCTCAAGTTCATGACCACGGGCGCGACGCCATCGATCGACACGGAGCCATCGGTCAGCGCGCGCGTGCGGTCATACTCGCCGACGGCGACCGAGAGAGTGAGTTTCGTCATCGTGCCTGCTCCCTCTGATCGGGTTACTGCCGCTGTGCTCTGAGTTTGATGTGGATATTCTTCTCGGCCGTGAAGAGCAGCATCTTTTCAGAACACTCCTCGCGCCTGGTGCTCGACTGCGTGGCGCCGCCGAACGGCGCGCCAAGACAGCGCTGGCCGACCTCGTCGCTCCACACGAAGCCGACGCTCACGGCTCGCCACGATCCATGCGTGCACTGCCCCATGGCCGTGATCAACCTTTTTCCGTCTCGAGCGCCCATCTCGCTCTCCTGCGTGCTGCGTGCAGCCTCTTCCCGGAGATCGCTCCAGATCTCGGCCACATAGCGGCCGAAATGCGGTGAAGATGCTGATCTTCGACGTGCCGGGGCGCGCAGATTGATTTCGACGTCGTGCCATCACCAGGATGCGGTCGGACGCTGCACGGCCTCGGTGATGTTGTGCGTGATGAGCAGGGTCGTCTGGCTGAGCTCGTGCTGAATCTGCAGCATCTTGTCGCTGAGCAGCAATCGAGTTCTGGTCGTCGAGCGATGCGAACGGCTCATGCATCACGAGGATGCTGGCGCAAGCCGGCGGACGGCTTGGCCGGGTGACGCTTCTCGAATTCGGTGAGACCGACGAGCGCAATGAACCGGCGCGCCTTGGCCCGCCGCTCGGTCTTCGCCATACCGGCGATCTCGAGCGGGAAGCAGTGTCGAGCACGTGTACCGCCCGGAAACGTCGACTTCTCTTGGAAGTCCATGCCGACCAAGTTGGTGAGGGAACTGCTTCACGAGGCTGACCACGAGCACGCGCTCAGCCGACGCCACGGAAGGGCGACTCACGCGAGTCACTATATCCTGCTGCGCCATGTTCGTGCCCACTAATCGCGCGTCTCCAGCATGGTGCTGATCATAACCGGTGCGTAGCCTGGCTCGACGTGCACATCCACGATCGCGACACCACCCTGCTCGACAACAGAAATGGCTTGCGCGTAGGCCGTTGCGAGGCCTTCATGAGTGGTGATCGGGCCCAGACCGAGGGCGCCTTGCGCGCGAGCCAGCGCTGCCAGATCGATCTCTGGATCGCTAATACGCTGGCCGATCCACTTGTTCTCGATCGGACGGCGACGCATCCGCGCTACGCGCTCCTGGTGCACCTCATCGTTATAGAAGCAACGGTTGTTGGCGATCACCAACAGCAGGGGAATTCTGGTAGTGGACCGCCGTCCACAAGGCCGTGACGCCCATCAGGAAATCGCCATCGCCACAAATCGAAATCGGCAGGCGGTCGCTGCCCTTGAGCGCGAGTGCGGCGCCCACCGAGATGCCCGGACCGCCGCCGATGCCCCCGCCGCCGTCGCTGCCAATGAAATCCAGCGGGTGCCGAAATGGCCACCACGCGCCGTTCCAGGACAGCGGAAGGTGAAGCAGCGAGACGTTGCGGGTTGCAACGGCCTCGCGGAGTGCAAAGGCCAAATGTTCGACGCTCAGCGGGCTGCTCGGGTCAGGTCGCACCCGTTGGCTCGCCGCAGCAACCGCTTTCGACGCAGCCAAGTCCTCGACCGCTTTGCCGAGAGCGATCGCCACCGCATCGGGATCGGCGGCGACATAGAGATCGACGGGCGCAAGGCCCTGGTAGTCCATGCTCCAGCCATTGTGCACGGCGTGATCGAGCGACACGTGGATCAGCGCCGCCTTCGGCGGGCTTGGCAGCTTGCGCAACGTGCCTGCCAGATCCACCCAGTCCAGGCTCAGGATTACTTCGGCCTCCGAAATGGCGATCTGCGCTTCGGCGGCCGGAGCGAGGATCGCCGGCACCCCGACGTGCAGCGGGTGATCCGTCGGGAAAGTGGCGCCGATCTTGAGATCGGTCACGACCCGCGCATCGAGCCGCTCGGCGAGCTCGATGCGAGCCGACCAGGCGTCCACGGTGCGCGAGGCCCGCCCCGCCAAGATCACGACCCGGCGCCCGCTGCCAAGCATGGCACGGATCCGATCAATCGTTTCCAGCGTGGCTCCGGCAGAAACGGGTGGGGTCGACCGGCGCACATCGAGGAGTGGGAGCGGCACCGACATGTGCTCTTCCTGCAGCGCGGCATCCAGCACAACATATGTCGGCCCTTGAGGGGCGGTGTTTGCGATCCAGAAGGCGCGGGCCACCGCTTCGCGCGCGGCCTCGGCACTCCCCGGCTGGTCATCCCATTTGGTGTAACCGCGCACGATTGCGGCTTGGTCGCGCGCGGTGTGGATCCAATCGATCCATGGCCGGCGCTTGGCGGCATCAACCGGACCGGTGGCGCCGATCACCAGCACCGGCATGCGGTCGCACCAGGCATTGAATATGGCCATCGTGGCGTGGAAGAGGCCAACGTTGGAATGGACGGCGGCGGCCATCGCGCGACCCGTCACCTTGGCGTAGCCATGCGCGATGGCGACGGCCGCCTCCTCGTGCAGGCACAGCAAAAGTTGCGGATTCTCGTTGCCGAGATAATTGACGAGCGAATCGTGTAGTCCGCGAAAGCTCGCGCCCGGATTGATGGCTATGTAGGGGACTTCGAGCGCGCGCAGCGTCTCGGCTATGGCGTCGCTGCCAAACTCGGGCGTGTTGCGGTGGATCCCGTCGGCGCGCGGGCGCTCGATTGCCGCCGTGCCGCGATCCCGCCTGGTGTGCCCTTGCGAACTCAAGCGTCGATCCTCCCAGACCAATCAAGTCCGCGGTCGGCATGCCTAGGCATCGCCAGTCGTAGCGCTACTCTGCGGCAGTGACGGGAGGTTACACTCTGGCATTTGCGCGAGGAAGTCTCCAAACTCTTGAGACAGCCCTCCGGGATCGAGACCACGGCCTGGCCTCGAGCTATACAAAGTATGGGGTAAATCGGTTCGCCTGCGCGGCTGCCCGTGATCGGGCAACGTGCACTAACCATCACACCATCCGGGGCGACGATGTCGAAAAAGCCATCCTGCGCGGCCTCAAGACGCGCCCGATGGACCCACCCCTGTTTGAGGAGTTTGCTCGCGAATTCATGATGGAGGTCAATAGGCAGCGGTCCACTGCGTCTAGGTATTCGGAGCGCCCTCGAGCGCCAGATTAAGCGCCAGGTCGACGCGATACTCGAGGGCGCCGACGCCAAACCCGTCAATACCAAGCTCAAAGAGCTGAAAGCCGAGAAGGAGCGATTGGCGAGCGCGCTCCGGTGCTTGTCTGATCTGCACCGACGAGCGGCAGTTCGTTCCAGCCTCGGACCACGGTGGAGGGGCTACGGAACGCGGACAGCAACAAGTTCCGCCGCCTCGCAACGGAGCTTACGACCATCGAGACCACCCCAGCATTCGGCATCGGGCAGCGCGCCATCCTAGCCCGCACGCCGGCCGGCAACGTGCTGTGGGATTGCATCGCCACTGCTGAAGGGCCTGGGCAGCGTCACGGCAATCGCGATCTCCCACCCCCACTACTACACCACAATGGTGGAGTGCAGCCGCGCCCTCGGGGGAGTGCCGATCCACCTGCACGCGGCTGATCGTGAGTGGGTGATGCGCACGGATCCCGCGGTGCAGTTCTGGGAGGGAGACACGAAGCCGATCGGGGCGAGCCTCACACTCGTTCGGCTGGGTGGACACTTCGACGGCGGAACCGTCCTGCACCGGGCGGACTGGGGCGAAGGTCGCGGCGTATTGCTGTCAGGCGACATTCTGCAGGTGGTCCCGAGCAGGCACGTAAGTTTTATGTGGTCATACCCGAGCCTAATCCCGCTCTCCGCCGCCAAGGTTCAGCGCATGGCGAAGATCTTGGAGCCATTCGCATTCGACGCGGTCGACGGCACGTTCTCGGGCCGGGGGCGGATAAGACGCAAACGGCAAGCAGGTGGTCGCAGCGTCGGTCGAGCGCTACATCGCGCGACTCAGAGAGAGATACACGTCCCTCGGCCAGCGATCTAGTCAGGGATGATGCCGCCGTCCACATTGTGGACTGGCCGTGATGTTGCGCGCGCCGGGCGACGCCAGGAGCACGACCATCGCCGCGATGTCTTCGGGGTCGTTGACGCGTTGCAGCGGGATGCTTCCCTGTTTGGCTGCCGGGAACGTCCCATGGCTATTTCTTTCGGGAGAGGCGGCCCAGAAAGGAAGAAGGCGCGAACTCCGGCGGCTTGCGGATCAAGCTATCGATCGAGCATCATCGCACAATGGCCTGGTTTGGTGTGAGCAAGCGGCGCAGTCGCTGCATCATCTGGAGCTTCATCTTGGATGTGATGGGCTTTCTAACGCCTTCCCAAGGATTGTGAAAACCGCCGCCCTACCCAGCCCAGCTCGCATGACGGCATGCAAGCGCTTCTCGCGCGGTCCTCGGTATTTCGCCTTGGATTGATTGAACCGGTGCCGCGCAATAAGATGCGAGCAACTCTCTTCCATCCCCGAGCAAGCATGAGCGCAATCGGGCAACCCCTCCGTCGCAAGGAGGACGCCCGCCTGGTGATCGGCAAAGGCCTCTTCACCGATGACTTCAGCGTTGAGGGACAAGTCTATGCGGCGATGGTTCGCTCGCCCCACCCACACGCGCGTATCGTGCATGTGATCACGGCGCTGGCCCGTTCCATGCCTGGTGTTTTGGGAGTGTTTAGCGGAGCTGACTGCCTCGCTGACGGTCTTGGTCCAATTCCACACAGTCCCGTTCCATCTACGAAATACGACATGAAGCTGACCGCCCCCGGCGGCGGGAAGGTGTTCATCGGGCCCCACCTGCTGTTGCCCGTGGATAAGGCGCGCCATGTCGGCGAGGCCCTTGCAATGGCCGTGGCCGAAACGATGGCGCAGGCGCTCGATGCCGCGGAAGCCGTAAAGATCGAATACGAAGTCCTCCCCTCGGTTACTAATTCAGAAGCCGCCCTCACGGCTGGCGCTCCAGCTGTCTGGGATGAAGCGCCGGACAATGTGCTCGTGAACACGCTATTCGGCGATCCAAGTGCTACGGATAGTCGCGTTCGTCACCGCCGCTCATATCGTGAAGATGGACTTCCGCATCGGGCGCGTGACCGCGGTCACGCTGGAGCCGCGCGCGGCGCTGGCACATTACGACACTCACACCCACAGATACACCCTCTACGCCGGGAGTGGCGGTGCTGTCCGCCAGAAACATGAACTCGCTTCCGTCGCTCGGGATTGCGGCGGATCGATTGCAGAGTCCTTTCCCACGATGTCGGCGGTAACTTCGGATCCAGAAACCGCCCCTATAGTCGAATTCGCTCTCGTTCTGTGGGCAGCGCGCAAGCTTGGTCGGCCGGTCAAATATACAGCCCGCGATCGGAAGCGTTCTTGAGCGACTATCAGGGACGAGACCTGGTGACCAAAGTCGAACTTGCGCTCGGCTCCGATGGTCGCTTCCTCGCCATGCGGGCATTGAACATCAGCAACGTCGGCGCCCGCTGCGTTTCCTTGTCACCTCTCAGCAAAGGCGCTGGGCTGATTACCGGGCTCCTATGACATCCCAGCCGCGTCGCTTCAGGCCTGCGCGCGTGTTTACCAATACCATGCCGACCAACGCCTATCGCAGCTCGGGTCGCCCGGAAGTGACATTTGCGCTCGAGCGCCTAATCGATATCGCCGCCGATGCAGTTGGGGTTCGACCGCATCGAGCTGCGTCGCAAGAACCTCGTTCGACCGGAGTCGATGCCGTACACCAACGCGGTCGGCATGACGTACGACAGCGGTCAGTATGAGGCCAACATGGACTCTGGCCATGCGCATCGCCGATTGGGATGGCTTCGAAACGCGTCGTCGCAATGCCGCCGATCGAGGCAGGCTGCTCGGACGTGGTCTTGCGAACTATGTGCGAGTTCTTCCATCGGTTCGCCGAAGGAGCGTACCGAGATCACCGTGACGCCCGACGGGCTGGTCAACGTCGTCATCGGAACGCAACCGAGCGGTCAAGGGCACGAAACCAGTTTCGCCCAAGTCGTGTCCGATCTGCTTGCCTGTGCCGGTGGTCAGCGTCAACATCATTACCGGCGATACCGACATCGTCAGCGCTGGCGGCGGTTCCCATTCCGGCAGGTCGATGCGTCACGCGGCGACGGTGATGTCGAAGGCGGCCGTTGAGCTGATCGCCAAGGCAAGAAGCATTGCGCCCTTCTGACTCGAAGCGCCCGTAGACGAGGTCGAGTTTGCCGACGGTCGGTTTAGGGCTCGCAACACCAATCGGGGGATTCAATTTCCTCGAGCTGGCGCAAGAATTGGCGCGATCCGACCTTGAGCGACGAGCTGAAGAACGGGCTTGCGCGTAACCTCCGAACAATGAGATGCACGATCCCGTATTCCCCAATGGATGCGCTGTGTGCGAATGCGAGGTCGATCCAGAGACCGGCGTGGTCGAGATAACCCGCTATGCAGCCGTCGACGACGTCGGACGGTGCATTAACCCGATGATCGTTCACGGCCAAACGCACGGAGGGATTGCCCAGGGCGTTGGACAGGCCTTGCGGGAGCAGTGCTATCTCGACCCGGAGCTCCGGCCAGCCTTTGTCGCGGATCGCTGATGGACTACTGCCTGCCACGGTCTGACACGCTTCCATCCTTCAGGACCGAGATTGTCGAGGTGCTATCGCCGACCAACCCGCTGCGGCATCAAGGCGGGCGGAGAAGGCGGCACCACGCCGGCACCCGCCCGCCGTCATCAACGCGGTCGTCGACGCGTTGAGCCGAGTTTCATATTCGCGACATCACGATGCCGGCTACCCCGTTCGCAGTCTGGCAAGAAATCCAGAGGGTAAAGGCAGCTGGTGGCGGTCACTCATAATGCAATCGTTTCGGCCCTTTCAGTGTGACGGGCTTCCCAAGGCCCTCCGGGAGCTCGTTTCCTTTTGAACCAATCCTTATGCCGCGCCGACCGTCCGATCACACAACCGCCATCGCGTTGCTTCAGCATTTCGGATCGAGCCAATCGCGCTTCGTCAATTTTGTCGAGGAGGTGTTTCCGAGATGCCTTGCTATTACTTCCACGTCAACCGCGGTGGGGTGACTGTGCTCGACCAAGAAGGTGTCGAGCTAGCCGACATCGCGAATGCAGTAAAAGAAGCGGCGCGGCGGGCCCAAGAGATCGTTTCGAAAGACGTTCTGCAGGGTGTCTCCGCTGTCAGCAGGATGATCATCATCGCTGATGACGAATTGCATACCGTGACTGAATTGCCATTCTAAGATGTCGGGCGCCTTCGCTAGGCGGCACGTCCTCGTTCATTCAGCGACCGATCACGCTCGGCTTTTAAGATCACGAGCCTCCGCATCATGGTGTCTAAGGACGCGCGAGCACCAATCGCATCGGGCGAACCACGCGGAACTTCCTGAAGGTGGATAAGAAGTTGTTCAGATCGCAGTTCCAAAGGGCAATTTCGTCTTTGAGTTCGCGCATTGCACAGAACCTCCAACGACTAATACTGCGCCCTTGATGCGTCATCGCCATGAAATTTTTGATTATGAACGACATGGTTTCGGACGCGGCGCACACCGTTGACCAACAATTCTGTGACTGTGTTGATCGGCCGCGGTTGCTCTGGCTTCCAGCCTTCGTTTTTCAACTCCTTCCGGGACTGCTGACGGGAGGATGGCGTCGTTGCGCCGCTGCATGTGACAGTTCTTTCCCCCCGGTTCAGTGCTGTGTGGATACATGAGCCGTGTCAAAATCCTGTCACCCAAGACGTCAAGCGGGTCCCTTACAAGTCCGCCCAGTTGGCACGCGGTAATTCCCTAGGTACTCTGTTTGCCGAGTTGCCCAGCTTCCAACACGACACGTCTCCCCGGTGACGCCCGCGCCAAGCCCAGCGGCACCAGGCAGGTGACAGCTCCCCATCGACGCCAGACTTGTGGTTTTTCAGGATGGGATACACGCCTCAGCTGTCGAAGCAGCGCCACCACCGGCCGCAAATGAAACGACGATAGTGGGCCAGCTGCGCAAGCTCGAGGCGCTTGCGCGATCCGGTCGGGCCCGAGGATCGGCGAGTGTGCCTTCGTCCGGCTGGCATCCGCGCCGGCGCCCGGAGACCAGTGTAAGGAATTTGTCGCGGGCGCATCGCGGAAACGCCCGGACCTGGATCTCACCTTCATGCATGCAGGCGGCTAACCTCATCCGCGGGAGCCGCATCTTCGTCGATCCGGCGCGGGACGTGGCTTAGATCAGACCGTTTGGCGGCAACCACCGTCGGCGCGCCTCTGTGGGCCTTCGGGTGGGACTACTGAGTGGTGGCGGTCGACGGCTGACTGTGAGCTCATGCGTCCGCGCTGCATGTGTCGACGGCGACTCGGCGCACGATCGCTGACGCAGGCAGCGCGCGGAGAGCCAGCCGGCCCGCGAGCTCTCGTGAGCGAGTCGGCCAAGTATTCACGTGCAACGTCATCGGTAGGTGCGGGATCGGAGTCGGGTCCCATGTCGACGCGACGGTGAACCAGCTTCCGGTCGACGAACCACCTGATCTCGCATGGATCCCATTCGATCGTGAATTGATGCAAGGCCTTTGACGCATCAAATCCCAACTTGATGATGCGGGCGTTCCCCGGTAGCCGTAGTCGAATTTCGCGCCGTCGGTGCCCGGGTTGTAGAACACGTTGACCAAAAGCTGGTCTGGCCGATTCCCGAGTATTTCTACATCGATCTCCTGTCGGGGCGAGTCGCGATGGAGAAAGAAACCGGTCACTAGGCCCGGAACATTCGTGGCTTGTAGCGTCGCTTCGAAACGCCCGAACAGGAAACTGGCGCGGCTTGAGATCGCGGCTGCGCTGAGATTCCGAACCCCAAGTGGCTCCTCGATGACCGCGAGTGAGAGACCGCCGCTCGGTGCCGAGGTCACATTAGCCGGACGAAAAAGTCCGAGATTTCCAGGGAAGGTATCATTTCGCAGCAGCCACCGCGCGGACTGGATTTGAGCAAGATCGTCTTCGAAGCACACCCGCAAAGACCCCGACGATTCCTGCCCCTCAAGCGCGCTCGCGCTGATGCCGCTCCAATCCTTGCGTGGCTTCGCTATCCACGGCGACGGGTCGTGCCGAAGCCGTCTTGCAGGAGCGACCATTTCCCTTCCTGGTGGCACTCGCTGACGTCGTCCGCAGTCCGATGTCGCTGACGGACGGGTATTGCGCGTCCGGTGGCGCAAGCTTCAAGTGCTCACAAAGTGCACGCCAAGCTGCTTGTGTCGCTCACGACGCAGACGCAGAGGACGTTGGTCCCTTCTAAGCGCTGTTAGTATCGCAGGCATTGTTGCGATCAGCGGACTTCTCTACATCGTCCATCACAATGTACTTTGCGCTCGGATAGCGCTGAATGAGGACGCGTATCTGCGGTTCCAGCGAACCTATGTTGACGTAAGCATCGAAAACGCGATCGGACCGACCTGCGAGCAGGCTCTCAAATTCACATTCCGGAATACTGTCAAAGTCGCTGCAGCAGCGATAGCCAAGCATCGAGAGGGCCATTGCAAGTGATGACAGCCCTGATCCCGGCGCTCCGAACGCGAAAACCGGAGAATGGATCGGCCGTCCGATGAAACAGCGCCGCGTCGCCGTTATCAAGAACACCGATCCGGCTCAGTGCCGGCAGGATCGAGTAAGAATTTGTCGAGTGCAGATCGCGACGTTGGTTGATCACTGAGCGGCGCAACGCCCGAACGTCCAGTTCTCGGAACTTGTGATTGATCCAGAGGTCGATCGGACCGCAGCACGGAAGAAGGTCAAGCAGCGCCTGAGCCCCCTTCTTCGAAAGCACGTAACCGGACAAGTACCAAAGACCGCGCTCCGGACGAAACACATTCGTCGAAACTAGTTCCTTTGGAGCACCGTGGCGCACCTCCCCGTACGAAACGTACAAGATGTCGAACCCCGGATTGGCCCGATCAGCGTCTTCCATCTCGCGCCACGCCTGATCGAGGATGCGCCCAAAGCCGCGCTCGAACCGGACGTCGTCCTCAAGTACTAAGCTGTAGGAGTGCGCTGGACTGCGCGATCGTTTTCCAAATGCCAATGTGTGAGCAAGCGACGGCGACCTCCGCCTGGCTCATCCTAATCGGGCGCTCAAGATCAAATACATCCGGGACCGCATGGGGCTGCGGTTCGACGAATAGCTGGTCGCCCAGCGTATAAAACGGATCGAACCATCGTGCCATCGAGAAGTTCTGGAGGATCGACCTGCGCGTCGCATGCGGAGTATCGAACGACGCGCTCCGAAAGCGGCTTGCCGTGGGCGTCTAAGATGCAATCGAGTTCGCGCACCATATCCGTCCAACGGTTCGTTTGTCGGTCCAAGTTGATGACGAAAATCGGACCGATCCCCGATTGCTGAGCATCCGAAGCCCCCAAGAACGTCAAGGCACCGCTGCCGTGGCAGGTGGGATCGGCATCGCAAGAATAGAGTGTGGAGAATTCGCGACGCTGAGCACAGCGGTTTCGAAACGATTCATTTGAAGACTATCCGCCCTTACGATCAAATCTCTTTTGGTTGGATAATCGCCAGTTTCTAGCGTCGCCGCGGTAACTCAACGGCCATCGCGAAACTGCAAGTGAATCCCAGTCTCGCAATACAACTAAATCACTTTCGACATCGCCCGCTCGACGTCGTGCCAAGATCGAAAATCGACTTCGAAAGATTCCCGGGCCCGGTCGTCGCCTGAATCTCAGGCAAGGCGTCCTCGCCAGCGAGTTCAAGAAGACGTGTCGCCTGACTGAGCGCACGTTCGATGATCGGATGACCTCGGCTTGCAACGAGTGGATTGTTGTTAAAGTAGAAAATCCAGCTCGGGTCGTAGGCATCAGCACGAAGAAACACGACGGCTTCACCATTGCCCCAGAAGCGATGTCGTAGCAGAGGGGCTGGAGTTTGAGCCGACCGTCCTCGAACAGCCAGCCGATGTCGGTACCGACGCAGACGTCGTCCGCATCGACATAGAAGCCGCCTTCGACTAGCACGTAGCAAAGCCGGAAGTAGTCGGCCTGCATTGCCGGGTGGTAGCAGCGTTCGAAGGCGCGCTCGTGCCGCGTACCCAATGAACGACCGATGAATGCCTTGGCAGCGTGCTCGTCGAATAAGCGATGCGTGAAGCCGCTCGTCTCCCAACGGGTCCACGAGGCGACGCATTCCTCGACGTCGTGCGGCAACTGCCGAAGGTCATGCCAAAACTGCACAATCGTTCTGGGTATCAGATGCCCGTAGCGATTGTTGACGGAGTGCTGACCTACGCGGCGTTGAACCAGCCTTCTGATGAATTCCGAACGATGCCGATGGTGCTCGGGACTGTCGGGTTCCTGTTGCATCCAGTCCACCGTCGTTAAGAGGAGGCTTTCGCTCGCGCTGGTGCTACAAATTCCTGGCTACTTGGCGGGCCCTGCACTTTACCTTCAGGCCCTCTTTGCGCGACAAGGAGAAGATGCACTGGCGCGTCTCGCCACCGTCGGTCGAATAAGCGGATTGAGATAGGACTCGATCGCTGAGGATCGCTCACCACGGAGGTCGCAAGCAACGTGAAGATTCTCTCGTATAACCCCGGCCATGACGGCGCTATCGCCTATCTGCAAGGATGCTCGGTTGGTGATTTCGCATCGAGGCGGAGAAGAACTCGAACTATCGATACTCTGCCGATTTCTGCTCACTGACGTGTTTAACGCACTTGGCGAACTCGACGAGGTCCCCGACGTTCATTTGTGCTGGCGGCTGGTGGCCACGCGACGAGAGAGTACTTACCGGGTCGCTGCTTCGTGTCGGGTACCGTGGCGTCGTCAAAGAGCGACATTATCGTCGGCCAACGGCGCCTGTTGGGAAAGCACAGTCCACTACTTCTCGTCTTCTCACGAGCGATCTCACCTTACTTTGCGCTTTCGGCATGTCTGGCCTCCCTGCCGGCACTCCATGCTACGCGTTGGTATGGGAAGGCTCGATCGGTGCTTTCTACGAGATCGACGAACGGATGAACATATCACTGCTGGCCGATGTCCTGAATGAACCCAGTCATCGCTATGCCCTGCTCTACGGCCTAGCCGATCCGACCTTTAACAAAGAAGGTGGGTTCTCGCGCCACTCGGACGCAGGGAAGCTAATGGCTTTGGCCTCATATTCACATCGAAAATCCTGTCCATGCTCAAAACTCCGAAGTGCTGAGAAGCCTAGAGATTTGTACGCCGCGGCCATACCGTTGCGGGCATGATCACGATTCTTTCCGCCCTCGTTTCGCTGCTATCGTTCCGTGTTCGTAGCCGCGCCCACCTTGAACTTGAGCTCATTGCCCTTCGACATCAGGTGAGCGTCCTGCGGCGCCAGCGCCCGGGTCGTGCGAGGCTCTCCTGCGCAGACCGACTTCTCTGGGTTTGGCTTTACCGGATTTGGCCGCAGGCCTTGGACGCCATCGTGCTGGTGAGACCGGCAACCGTGGTCGAATGGCATCACAAGGGGTTCCGGCTCTATTGGTGGTGGCGATCAACATTCCGCTACCCCGGACGGCCCAAGACCAGCCAAGAGATCCGTGATCTGATCCGTCAGATGAGCCTCGCTAACCCGCTCTGGGGCGCGCCCCGTATCCACGGCGAATTGCTCAAGCTCGGCATCGAGGTCAGCCAGGCCACGGTTGGAAGATACCTGCGGTGGCGGCCCAAAGCCCCCTCCCCGACCTGGCGTAGCTTCCTGCACAACCACGTGACCGAGATTGCGGCGATCGACATGTTCGTTGTGGCAACCGCGACGTTTCGGATCCTGTATGCACTGATCGTGCTTGGCCATGACCGCAGAAAGGTGATTCATTTCGAGGTGACCCGAAATCCCACACAAGTCTGGCTTTCGCGCCAGATGACGGAGGCCTTTCCCTGGGAAACCGCACCTCGCTATCTCCTGCGGGACCGAGACACATCGTACGGTCCGGCTTTTCGCGATCGCGTGAAAGCGATGGGCATTGAAGAGGTTTTAACCGCGCCGCGGTCACCCTGGCAGAATCCATTTGCCGAACGCCTCATCGGCTCGATCCGCCGCGAGTGCTTGGATCACATCATCATCTTCAACGAGCGCCACTTGCGGCACGTCCTGTTGCGCTATTTTCAATATCATCACAGGGCCAGAACCCATCTCTCGCTCGACAAGGATTGTCCACAGCCCCGCCCCATCCAGCCTCCTTCTGCGGGCAAGATTATCGCCTTCCCGGAGGTGGGCGGTCTGCATCATCGCTACGAACGTTGCGCGGCCTGATCTCAGAGGTCAACGAAACGACGCGTCGGGTTCGGCGTGAAGAATCGCTGCATTTTTCGCTGTGCTCACGCACGAATGACCGTGCCGGAAAGTTCCATTAATGTCACGCCGGTCGTGGACGTCCGCGATGTACAGACCGGCCCATGAACTCAGCCGCGATCAGCTGCAGCCCGGTTCCCACGCCGACTACATTTTTGAGCACGGACAGGCCGATCGCATCCTGGTGCTGGACCATGGCCGCGTCGTGGAGAGCGGCACTCATGCGGAGCTGATCGCGCGTCCCGGAGTGTATCAGCAGCTAATGGCGCCGCAACTCGGAGCCGCGGCCCGCCACGAGCCCGTCGACGTAATGGACCGCGCGCGGCCGATTGCGCCGGCGGCGGGGCCGGAGGTGCGCCCACTTTCGGAGGATGCCGCCGAGATCGGCTGGCGCGAGACGTTGCGCGCCCTGCTGAGCTTTATTCAGCCGTGGCGCGTGCAGCTCTCACTGACCATTCTGTGCGGCATCGGCCGGGTCTTGGCCTTCATCAGCGTTAGCGTTCTCGGCGCTCTGGTGATTGGGGCGGTCGCGTCGGAGCAGCCGGTCCTCGGCCTTCTGGTGGCGCTGCTGCTCGCGGCGCCGGTGGCAGCAACGCTGCACTGCCTGGAATCCTGGCTGGCGCACGACATGGCCTATCGCCTGCTGGCGGAGATGCGCATCGCGCTGTTCGCCAAGCTCGACCGTCTGGCACCGGCCTATCTGCTGCGCCGCCGCTCAGGCGATCTGGTGGCACTCGCGACCCAGGATGTCGAGACGGTCGAGTATTTCTACGCCCATACTGTGGCACCAGCATTCGTCGCCGTGCTGATCCCGACCGGGGTGCTGGCACTGCTGGCATGGGTTGCGTGGCCGCTCGCCATTGTTCTGCTGCCGTTCCTGGCCTGGGCGGGGCTGGCGCCAGTCTTTGCTCGCGGTGAGATCGATTGGCTCGGCAGCGAGGCGCGCGACGCACTGGGCCGGATCAGCGCCCATCTGACGGAGACGATCCAAGGTTTAGCCGAACTCGCAGCGTTCCAGGCCATCGGACGGCGGCGGGCGGTGTTTCTGGCCGACATTACGGCGTATCAGAAGAAACGCCGGGCATTATTGTACGATCTCGCCACACAGACAGCCGGGCTGGAGATCGCAATGGGCCTTGGCGGCCTGGCGGTCGCTGTGCTCGGTGCCCTGCTTTCCGCCCAGGGCTGGTTCGCCCATCAATGGCTGCCGCTGCTGGTGCTGGTGTCGGTCGCGGCCTTCATGCCAGTCGCCGAGATCAGCCAGGTTGGGCGGCAACTCGCCGATACCGTCGCCTCCACCCGGCGGCTGCGCGTGGTGGAGTCCGAGTCGGAGCCGATCGCCGACGGAGCCTTGCCGATCCCCGCGAACCCGGAGGTGCATTTCGAAGCGGTGCGCTTCACCTATCCCGGCCGCGCCGCGCCGGCCTTGGATCGAGTGACGTTCGACATGCGGCCGGGCAGCACGGTGGCCGTGGTCGGCGCATCGGGCGCCGGCAAGTCGACCGTCGCCAACCTGCTGTTGCGTTTCTGGGATCCTCAAGAAGGCCGCATCATGCTCGGCGGCAGCGATCTCCGCCAGCTGCGGCTGGACGATTTGCGCCGCCACATCGCGCTCGTTGCACAGGACACGTATCTGTTCAACGATACGCTGGCGGCGAATATCCGGTTGGCCGGGCGCGAGGTCTCCGAGGCGGACGTGCGGCTTGCGATCGGCCGTGCGGCGCTGGGCGAGTTTGTCGACCAACTCCCTGAGGGCCTCTCGACCCGCGTCGGCGAACGAGGCGTGCAGTTGTCGGGCGGTCAGCGGCAGCGAGTCTCGATTGCGCGCGCCTTTCTGAAGGACGCGCCGATCCTGATTCTCGACGAAGCGACTTCGCATCTCGATACGATCAGCGAGCAGCAGATCCGCGCGGCCCTCAATGAACTGATGGCGGAGCGCACGTCACTCATCATCGCCCATCGCCTCTCGACCATTCAGACAGCGGACATGATCCTGGTCATGGAGGCGGGCCAAATTGTCGAGGCTGGGACGCACGACGAGCTGCTCGCTGGACGCGGCGCTTACACTCGCCTTGTCGCTCAACAGTCACTCATCGCGGCGGAGTAACCGACTTTGATCCTTCCGAGTGGAAGCCGGGCGTTTTGATGGTCGGTGGCTTGCCAAACAGGCGAATGACGGCGATTGATCCGTTCGGCCGATACGACGCTCGCCATGGCAAACGTCCGCTGCTTGAGCTCCCCGGCCGTACAATTCGCGACGATCTGATCCCAGCGTACAATCATGGGCCAACGGCTCGCATGCCTGCCCGACGTCATGTTGAACGGCAGCACCGAGAACACTCAGAAATGTCTCAGATGGTAGCGGTCGAAGTCGAACGCACGACCGCAACACGGAAACTCGTCGGCGTAATCTGCACTAGTCGCCGTGCGTCGGTCGTCGGCCCTTAGGAACGGCAGGTCACGGTATGTCTTGACAAGGGGTGCGATTCCAGGCATTTCACCACCTCGAATAACACCAATAAAATCAATATCTTGAGCGGTCGTTTCGGCGCCCCGTATGGCGCTTCGCTGCTTGTTGTTGCCAGTGGCTAACCTGCACTGCTGACGACGACCCACCGCGTGACCTGCTCTCGCAGGTTTATTTGTCTCCTGTGGCACTGAGCGTAAGTGCTTCCGGGCAATCACTTCGTGAGGTGGTCGTGCCCGCAATCGAGGGGTATTGCGGACATGGATCTGAGGCGGCCGGAGCTGGGTGAGGAGGACTGCCCTTAGCACCACCCTGAAGTCTTCGGCGTTGGAGCGATCCTGTCCGGTTCTGGAGGGATATTTGCTGCGCCAGCCCGGTGGCAGGCATGCGTGCTTGTATGGGACGAATTTTGACAAGGGGTCCCCCGGGGCCAACGCCATCATCGCGGGTCAGCCATTTTCGGACGCGAGCAAGTGCAATAAGGTCGTCACGCCGAACGGATTGGAATTTATTCGATCAGCTTAAGCCATCAGGTGGGAAACTCAGCCCACGTCATATCGATTGCCCGGCCCCTGCTGGCGCTGAGTTGTGGAAGCCGCCAGTCCGAAGCGCTCGGGGCGACCTCGCGTATTTTTCGTAATATTTAGCCAGCGGGAGCGCACAACGAGGCTCGATCTTCTCGCCGATATCCCTCTGTTGTTGGTCCGCCCTATAGAACGGCGCGACCTTCCTTCCGAATGCTGCGGGCACACAGGCCCTTGCTTCGACGGCAGCCGCAAGAGTATCACCGCGGCGTGCAGACCTTTTCACTGAGTTCACGTCTGTGCAACGATAAGTCAATGCGCTAGGCTTTGCCCCATCTTGAGGGCAAAGGGTCCGTCTTTAGCCACTTGCCCCGGTGGGAACAATGAAATCCGTCCGTTGCGCATGGGGGTGCTGATTTCTGTTGCTGAGGGTGCATCTGCCGTAGTCGTGGGCACCCAGAATGCGTGCTCTTGTGAAGGGTTTCGGACGCCGGGCCATCGCGACGAGGCGGCACATACTGGGGCCGACGTCGGAAAGCCTCCAGGGAAAGAAGCCGCGAGAGATGGTTGGAGGTTGGGCCGCGAGTCCTATGGGGATTTGTAGGTAGCGCCGGTGGTGTCGGTGACGACCTGTGACCGGGTCGTGCGAGGGTCACGCTTGTCGAGAGGGTGGAGGAGCTTGGCTGACGTTGATCGTCCCGATGCCCGGGAGCTTTACGAGGCAGATGCCGCTCTGATCCGTCCCGACCAGATCGTTGCATGGCGGGGCAGTGCTCCGTGCGACGCATTGCGGATGATCGCGATAGCGACAGGCCAGAGGGCGGCGCCTCGCCTGTCTGGCAACATTCGGGCTCTTGCCTAATCAGTTGGGTTGGAATGACTAGACTAGGTGTCACGGCGGCGGTTGCACACATGATCAAGCCCTGGATCTTTGAGTTCCTCTATGCACCAGGCGGACCAGGAGAGGGGGTCGCCCCGCAGACCGCGACGGCGGTGTTTGATGCGGGCGTCGCCCTTTGGCAGCGCATAGAAAGTCTTGGGTTCGAGGGCATCTTTTTCAGCGAGCACCATTTTGGCCTTTCCTACAGCCCGTCGCCGAACCTGCTGATCGCCTCCATCGCGCGTTCCACCCGGCGATTGCGGCTCGGCACCATGGGCATGGTGCTGCCGCTCTACCAACCGTGGCGCGTCCTGGAGGAGATCGGCATGCTCGACCACCTGACGGGTGGCCGGCTGGAGATCGGCTGCGCGAGCGGCGTGCCGCAGGAGCTGATCCAGGTCGGTTTGCACCCCGATGAGAACCGGGAGCGCTTCATCGAGACCCTGGAGATTCTCGATGCCTGGCTCGCCCAGCCGGTGATCTCCCACCACGGTAAGCACTGGAATTTCGACAACCTGCGTATTGTCCCGCGCCCCCTCCAGCAGCCGTCGCCTCCGAAGTGGACGACCGTGGTGAGCCCTGCCACGGCGATCATGTCTGCGGGGCGCCGATCGAAGATCTGCAGTGCTTTCGAATCCGTCGCGCGCATCAAGGAGATCTTCGACGCCTACCGCGCCGAGGCCGACCGGACAGGCTTTGCCTACGGGTCCGACCATCTTGCCATTCGCCGCAACATCACCATTGCCGCGAGCGAGGCAGAGGCGCTTGACGGGGCGCGCATGGCCAAAGAGATGACACGCAAGGTGCTCGCCGGTGACCCAAGGGTGAAACCCGCCTCGTCCTCGTTGCTCGACGCCAAGACGGGTTTTGCAGTACACGACGACGAATTCATCGCCGGCACGCCGGCGCAGGTGGCCGAGCAAATCATCGCGCAATGCCGAGACTGCGGCGCCGGCCATATTCTCGCGATTCTGGGTCGCGCCGTCGATGAGCGCCGGATGCGCGCGGTGGATTTATTCGGCCGCGAGGTGATCCCGATCCTGCGCAAGGCCGACGTCACTTAGGCCGCTGCCCGAAGGGAGGGAGGAAAGACAATGGCAGAGCGTACACGACCCCCGTTTCGCGCCGACCACGTGGGCAGCCTGATCCGGCCGCAAGAGTTGCGCGATGCGCGTCAGGCGCATCTCGCGGGCACGGTGCCTGCCGCGGAACTGCACGCGCTCGAGGATCGGCTGATCAGCGAGGCGGTCGCCATGCAGGAGCACGTCGGCTTGCAAGCGATTACGGACGGCGAGTTCCGCCGTACCTCGTTTCGAGAGGTGTTGTTCGAGAGCATCGACGGCTTCAGCAAGGAGCGAGTTGAGACCGATTTCTCCTTCTCTTATGCCGACGGCAGCACGCGGCGCGCGACGCCGGTGCCGAAGGTCGTCTCGCGCCTGCGGCGCTCGGGAAGCATGGCGGCGGGTGACTTCAGGTTCCTCAAGACAGCGACCAGGGCCACGCCCAAGGTGATGCTGCCGGCGCCGTCACTGGCGCACTGGTTCGTAGGCGACAGGGTGTTCGCCGGCGGTCCATACGCGAACGCGCGCGAATATATGGCCGACATCGCGCGCATCTTCCGGGAAGAATTCGCGGAACTTGCTTCGCTCGGCTGCACATACGTGCAGATCGATGAGGTACCGATCCCGGTCATTTGCGACACTAACGTGCAGGCGACCATCGAGAGGCGCGGCGAGTTGCCTTTCGCGCTTGTCGACCTCTACGTCGATACCATCAACGATGCAATCCGCGATCGGCCGCCCGGCATGACCGTGGTCGTGCACATGTGCCGCGGCAACGAGGGCGTGGCCGGCCTCGGCTCCGGCGGCTATGAGCCGATTGCCGAGCGGGTCTTCGGCCGTCTCAAGGTCGATGGCTATCTGCTTGAGTACGATACCCCGCGCACCGGCGACTTCGCTCCGTTGCGCTTCCTGCCCAAGGAGGCCATCGCCGTTCTCGGCCTCATCAGCACCAAGGTTACCGAGCTCGAAACTAGAGACGCGCTCAAGCGGCGCATCGACGAAGCCGCCCGCGTCATTGAGCTCGACCGGCTTGGACTTTGCCCGCAATGCGGTTTCGCGTCCCTGTATCGGTACGACCGCATGGGACTCGACGTGCAACAGCGGAAACTGGAGCTCTTGGTCGCCACGGCCCGCGAGGTCTGGGGTTGAGACACATTTCGCGGGCAGCGGTGCAGCGCGGCTGCTTCGGTGATAACGTTCCCGGGGAAGAAACGAGCCAAGGGGCGAGAGAGTGCAAGACCGCAACGCCGCGCGCGGCGGTTCGCAGATCGTCATCGAAGGCGTGAGCCATCTCTATCGCCCGCCGAGCGGCCGTGCTGTGCTGGCGCTGGAGGATGTCTCGCTTCAAGTTCGCTCGCGCGAGTTCCTTGCGCTCCTGGGCCCATCGGGCTGCGGCAAGTCCACGCTGCTCTACCTAATCGGCGGCTTTCTGCCGACCGAACAAGGTCGCATCCTCCTCGACGGCGTGCCGGTTGCTGGTCCTGGTCCCGACCGCGGCATTGTCTTTCAACATTTCGCGCTGTTCCCGTGGAAAACGGTGCGCGCGAATGTCCTTTACGGCCTTGAGAAGATGCGCCTGCCCCGCGAGGAGCGCGAGCGGCGCGCACAGAGCTTCATCGATCTGGTGGGCCTCGGCGGGTTCGAGGAGAGCTACCCCTCGCAGCTTTCTGGCGGCATGAAGCAGCGCACGGCAATCGCCCGTACCCTCGCGATAGACCCGAGCATCCTGCTAATGGACGAACCGTTCGGCGCACTCGATGCCCAGACCCGGCATCTGATGCAAGGCGAATTGCTCGGCATCTGGCGGCGCAGCCCCAAGACTGTGATCTTCGTCACCCATGACGTGCAGGAGGCGGTTTACCTGGCCGACCGTGTGGCCGTGATGACTGCCCGGCCCGGCCGCATCAAGACCATTGTCGACATCAGGCTCGATAAGGGCGATTCCGGCATCACCAAGTCCCCGGCCTTCATTGACACCGTCGACCAGATCTGGGGCTTGGTGCGAGACGAGGCCATCAAGGCGCAAGAGGCGCGCGTTTCGCCGTGAACACGCTTTTCCGCTTCGCGCCGCTTTTGCTGCTGGCCGCCGGCTGGGAACTCGCGACGCGCCTGGGGCTCGTATCGCAGCTGGCTTTGCCGCCCCTGAGTGATGTCGTGGTGGCCTGGATCGATATGGTCAGAAGCGGCGAGCTTGTAAGTAACGGGGTCTCCTCGCTCCGGCGCGCAGGCGCAGGGCTTGCGCTTGCCATCGCCATCGGAACGGTCGTCGGCATTGCGATGGCCTGGTGGCGGCCCATCAATGCAGCGCTCGGCCCGTTGGTCGAGATGTTCTATCCGATGCCCAAGTCGGCGCTGATTCCCGTCACCGTGTTGTGGCTAGGGTTCGGTGACAGCTCCAAGATCTTGCTCATCTTCCTCGGCTGCATGCTGCCGGTGACCATCGGCGCCTTCAACGGCGCCCGCGGCAGTGACCAGGCGCTGGTATGGTCGGCGCGCAGCATGGGGGCCAGCCGCATACAGATGCTCTGGGATGTCGTGCTGCCGAGCGCGCTTCCGGAAATCCTCAATGGCGTCCGCACGGCGCTGGCGCTCGCCTTCATCCTCTTGGTTAGCTCCGAACTCATCGTCGCGCGCGAAGGGCTTGGCTATCTGATTGGCTATCTCGGCGCCAACGGCACATATGACGCCATGTTCGCCGTGGTGCTGACGGTGGCCTTCCTGGGCTTCGCGGCCGACCGAGCGTATCAGGTACTCGCGGAAAGGCTGCTCCTATGGCGCGAGTAACCGGCATCGATACGAAGGAGAGGCCCTACGGCTGGCTGGCGGTCAACGCCATCGGCTCTTCCTTGACAGGCACCCTCCCGATCCTGGCGCTGGCGCTCAGTTGGGAGGCTCTGTCCGCAAGCGGCGCCGTCACCCCGTTCCAACTACCGCGGCTCAGCGCCGTATTCGCCCGCATCTGGATCGACGCCATCGCCGGCGATCTTGGCCTCAACGCCGCGCTGACGCTTTACCGCGCTCTCACCGGCTTCGCCATCGCCGCAATATTTGGTGTGACGCTCGGCGTTGCCATGTCCCGCAACGGGGCCGTGCGCTGGTTGTTCGATCCCGTCGTGTCCGTGGGCTTTCCTATGCCCAAGATCGCCTTTCTTCCGGTCATTATGCTCTGGCTCGGTGTCTATGATCTTTCCAAGATCGCGATGGTGATATTCGACGCCATCTTCCCAGTCGTGACGGCCACCATCGCCGGCGTGGCCGGCGTGGACCGGTATCTGATCTGGTCGGCGCGCAACATGGGTGCAAGCGAGAGCGAGGTCGTCTGGCAGATCGTGCTGCCCGCGGCCCTCCCACAGATCATGACCGGGCTGCAGGTGGCGCTGCCCATTGCTCTCATCGTCGCCGTCGTGGCCGAAATGCTGATGGGTGGCTACGGCCTCGGCGGCGCCATGGTGCACGCTTCGCGCTTCGCAGATTCGCAGGGCGTCTTCGCCGGCATCGTCGAAATCGCGGTGGTTGGCTACGTGCTCGTCAAGGTGATGACGCTCGTGCGTCGCCGGCTTCTGATCTGGCACCAGGAGGCGCTGGCGCCGAGCACAGTGTGACTAATCAGGAAAATCTAACCGATATGGGAGGAAAAAAATGGAGTTTCCGAGGTTACTGCTTGCTGCGTTAACGGCCATGGCTCTTTGCAGTGCGCCGACTGTGAATGCCCAGCAACCTGTGAAGATCCGGGTCTCCTGGGTAGCGCCGGTGTCAAATTGGGGATCGATTTGGCTCGAAAAGAAGGACCTCGCCAGGCATCTGGGCAAGTCCTATGTGCTGGAGGCGACGCGCTTTGCAGGCACGCCGCCGATGGTGACGGCGATGGCGAGCGGCGAGCTGGAGGTCGCCAACTTCGCCTATTCCACACTCGGCATCGCCATCAAGAATGCCGGCATGGATGATTTGCGCGTGATCGCACACGAGTTTCGCGACGGCGCCGCAGGTCATTATTCACAAGAATATCTGGTGCTGGCCGATGGCCCGGTGAAATCCCTGGCCGATCTCAAGGGCAAGGTGATCGCCACCAATGCCGCCGGCAGCGCCGTCGACGTTGCAACTCGGGCCATGCTGCGCAAGGCCGGCCTTGAGGACAAGCGCGACTACACCGTGGTGGAGGCGCCGTTCCCGGCCATGCGGGCGATGCTGGCCGAGAAGAAGGTCGACCTGGTCCCCGGCGTGTTGCCGTTCTCGCTCGACCCGGAGCTGCGCAAGATCGCCAGGCCCATCTTCTCGCAGCGCGATGCGATCGGCGAGACGGAGATGATCGTCTGGGCGGTGCGAAAGCCGTTCATCGATAAGAACCGGGCCGCACTGGTTGACTTCATGGAGGATACGCTTCGGATCGTGCGCTGGTATCTCGACCCTGCCAACCAAAAGGCCGCCGCCGAGATCGCCTCCTCTGTCACCAAGCAGCCGGCAGAGCGCTTCGGCTGGCTCTTCACAAACAAGGACTACTACCGCGACCGCGACATGCTACCGAACCTCGAGGCGTTGCAAAGGAACCTCGACATGACCACCGATCTCGGCTTCGTGAAGGGCAAGGTGGACCTCACCGCGCACGTCGATCTTTCCCTCGTCAAAGAGGCAGCCGCGCGCATCAAATAGGCTGAACGCAACCACGCGCGTCGTGCTGTGGCCCCTTCAACACCGACGTGTCGCACCTGCGCGTTGCGACGAAGACGTGCCAATCGCTGATCGTGCGACCCGCCGAAGGTGCTTCGAGTCGTTAAGCATTGCGGCACCAAAGCGGCAACAATGGAGGTCGCGTGTCTATGCCCGGCCCGCCCGAGTTCAATATCGACTTCTCTTCGTTCAACGCAGATCCATATCCCATGCTTGTGGTCCTCCGCCGCGAAGCACCAGTGGCGTTCGTGCCGCAGCTTGGCTCGACGTTGCTCACACGGTTGGACGACATTGCAATACAATATGGGAGAAGCGGATCGACGTGTTCTCATCGCACCAGCCACACGGGCTCATGAACCGCCTCATGGGTCACAACATGATGCGCAAGGACGGGGCGGAGCACATGGCTGAGCGCAAGGTGTTCCTCAAAGCCGTTTCTCCGCAGGCCGTGAAGGAGGTGTGGACGGAACGTTCCGGACGCACGCCCGGCGGATCCTCGACGAGATTGCACCTCTCGGCGGGGCCGACTTGATGCAAGCCTATGCACTTCCGCTGTCTGGCGAGAGCCTGAAGGATCTCACCGGCCTCACCAACGTCGGCCATGCCGACATCGACGCCTGGTCGCAGGCCATGATTGACGGTATCGCCAACTTTATCGGCGCCCCGCTCGTGGAGGCGCGCTGTAACGTTGCCACGGCGGCAATTGATGCCGCGATAGACGACGCCTGCCGTCGAGGACCCCAGACGAGTCGCTGTTGAGCGTCATGTCGAAGGCGGAATGCCGCTCGAGAATGTGCGCCACAACATCAAGCTCACGATCGGTGGCCAGAACGAGCCGCGGAAGGCGATCGCTGGCGGCATCTGGGCCTGCTCACGCATCCACAGCACCTCGCTGAGGTGCGCCAGGGACGGCTCGCTTGGACACAGGTGCCCTGCGGGGCATCGCTATCAGGGCGCGGTCGAGCCGAACGATCAAAATCATCCAATGGTCCGGGCGAAGGAGCCCTTTACGATGAGCATGACTCATTGCCTGTAAGAGGTCGGCAGGTGTGCTCGATGTCCGCGTTGCAGAGAAAGCCAACTCGACGGCAAGATCAAACTGGTGCCGGTGCTCGTACAGGGGGCACGGCTGGTGTACATCAGCAAGCAAACTCCGAACGCTCTGAACTCTTCGCTGACGCGAAAGGGCGCATCGATCGAAATCATGTCTATGGGCAGAGGCCTAACAACGGGCCAAGTCACCCATCGTCAGGAGCGCGCCGGGTGCATACAGCATGAGTGATTTCGTCGGTCACCGCGTTCACGGCGAGGACCCTACGCAGAACGCGCACGGCACAAGCGACAAACTGATGTTGGTCGTGGATAACGGCCGTGGAATGGCGCATCATGCCGATGCTATAGGCTCTGATGGGAGACAATATGCGACTGAAGGGCAAGGTGGCGCTGCTGACCGGCGCCGCGGCGGCGATCAAGGGCGAATTGATGGGTTTTGGTGGCGCAGTCGCGCATCTCTTTTTGCGCGAGGGCGCCAAGGTGGTTCTGACCGACATCCGCGACGATCTGGGCGAGCGCGCGGCGGCTGCCCTCCGTGCCGATGGCCATGACGCGCGCTATATGCACCTGGATGTGACTTCCGAGGAGAACTGGGCCAACGTGGTCGACGCGGTTATGGACACGCACGGCCGGCTGGACATCCTGTTCAACAATGCCGAAGTCGGATTCCCCAGAAAGGTCGAGGATATCACGGTCGCTATTTGGGAGCGCGAACTCGACGTGCACGCGAAGGGTGTATTCCTTGGCACGCGGTCAGCGATCCCGGCCATGCGCAAGGGCGGTGGAGGTTCGATCGTTAATACCTCTTCCGTAATGGGCATTGTCGGCAGTCCCACCTCGCCTGCCTATTCGGCTGCCAAGGGCGCGATTACCATCTTCACCAAGTCCGCGGCACTGCAATATGCGAAGGAAAATATCCGCATCAACTCGGTACACCCCGGCTATGCCGATACACCGTTGACTGAGAAGCGTTTCAGTGACCCCGCTGTACGCCAGGCCCTGATCGATCGCACGCCAATGGGTCGGCTCGGCACCGCGGATGACATCGCCAATGGCGTCTTGTTCCTGGCCTCCGACGAGTCATCTTGGGTCACCGGCTCGGAACTGGTGATCGATGGTGGGATGACGGCACAATAACTGTCGGTCGACCGCTGCGTTGGGTGACACTAGCATTTCGAGGCTTGCAAGCGCGACACCGGAGGAAATGATCGTGGAGTTCGGTATCTTCAATCTGATGGGCGCGCGTGACCCGCGCACCCCGACAGCCCAGGTGTTCGCAGAGGTCGTGGAGAAGGTCGCTCTCGCCGACAAGCTCGGCTACAGCACTGCATGGTTCGCTGAGCATCATTTCTCGAACTATTGCATGTGCGCCTCGCCATTGATGATGGTGGCCCATTGCGCAGCGAGCACGCGGAACATCCGTCTCGGCACGGCTGTTGTCGTGGTGCCGCTCTACAATCCGGTGCGGCTGATCGCGGAGATCGCCTCCGCTGATGCAATGTCCGGGGGACGCCTAATGCTCGGCATCGGTGCCGGCTACCAACCCTATGAGTTTGAGCGGTTCGGCGTCGACATCAAAGACAAGATCGAGATGACTGATGAGTTCCTCGAAATCCTTGATCTGGCATTCAAGCAGGACTTCTTCAGCTACGACGGTCGGCACTACAAGATGCCGAAAACTCACATCGCGGCGCGCCCGGTTCAACGACCTTTGCCAATCTATGTGGCCGGCCACACGGTTGAGATGTTCCGCGCCGCTGCGCGCCACGGCTACCGCGTGATCACTTCCGGCCGCAGCGGCGGCCTCAAGGTGCTCGCCGACCAGTACGCCGACTTCGCCAGCGCCTTCGCCGCGGAGAACGTGCCCGTGGATAAGGCGCACATGACGGTGAACCGTTTCGCGCTCATCACAAACAGCCGGGAGGAAGGCCTGCGGTTTGCGGAAAATGCGCGCTATCAGACGCGGCTTGCTTCAAGCCTTCGTAATCGGCAGGAGGTGATGGACGGCATCGCGCTCGTCGACGTGCCGGCCAAGGGCGAGGAGTCGCTCGAGACCGTCCACGACAATCTGCCGATCGGCGATGTCGAAACCGTGGCGGAGAAGCTCGTGGCAGAGATCAAGGTCGCGAAGCCCGCTCAACTGTCCTTCGCATTTAAGGTCGGCAACACGCCGCACAAATCGGCTATGCGCTCGATGGAGTTAATGATCGGGGAGGTCAAACCGCGAATAGAGAAGGCGCTCGGGCTTGGCTAGCGCTGAGATTATTCCTGGCCGCCAAGCAGAGATTCCGGACAGTATGACGACGATAGCGAATGACGAAAGGCGAATCGGATGCGTGCAGTCGAACTCATGGTTTATGGCGGCCCCGACGTCCTGCAACTTGTGGATGTGCCGGAGGTGCATGCCGGCGCCGGGCAGGTAAGGGTCCGGGTTCATGCGGCGGCGGTGAACCCCACAGACACGATGGCGCGCAATGGCTCACGCGCCGAGCAGCAAAAGGTCGATCCTCCGCCCTACGTTCCCGGAATGGACGCCGCCGGTATTGTCGATGAGGTTGGACCCAGCGTTGCGACCGGCGTCAAGGTCGGTGATGCCGTGATGGCCATGGTGGTGCCGAAGGCGAACCACGGTGCCTATCGTGAGCAAATTGTTCTGAATGCCCGTGCGGTAGTTGCCGCGCCTGTTGGCACAACGCACATTGAGGCCTACACACTGCCCATGAATGGACTGACGGCACGACAGTCTCTCGATCTGCTCGGGCTGAAAGCTGGGGAGGTGCTTGCTGTCACTGCATTTCGCTCGCCCTACGCTCTCAGGGGATACCAACGCGGAAACTGCGTAAGACATGGCGGCGTGGGCAACCCTGCATCCAGTTGCAACAGTGACTTAGGGCGGCTGGACGTGATGGCCCACTGACGGTTGCAAACCCATTGCTGAGCGGCCATAAAATCGTATTTCATCTCGCAAGCAGCTCAGAGTGAGCCTTGCGCACAAGCCAGCTCATGGCCATGGTACATCGTTCACAAATATTGCAAGAGTTCCTAACCGCTACACAAGAAGCTATTTCCGCGCAACAGTGGAACGAGTAAGCGCGTCGATGGACATATCCGGGTCGGCGAGCGATTCCATCAAACCACGAACGTTACCGACATGCTCGTTCCTCGATCCAGCCATTGCGGGCGCAAAGCATGGGCCAACGGACATCGCGCGCGTGGCCAGTGCCATCAAAGGTCTCGCCCCAGAACTGTGCTGGCGACTCAAAGCTAGTGGCGATCCGGTTTTCGCCAATGGGTACGCCAACGCAGATATTTTAGGATCGGTGCCAGAAGCTCTTGAGCAACGGGACGATGTCCGGATCGGACTGAGTTTGATGGCCCCGGGAATTACTTATCCGGATCACTCTCATCCTCCGGAGGAAGTGTACCTTGCACTTTCGCGCGGTTTCTGGAGGCACGAGGCTGGTGCATGACACGAACCGGGCCTGGGCGGAATATTTTACAATCCCCGAGGCATTACCCACGCGATGCATTCAAGTTGCGAACCATTCCTGGCGATCTGGTGTTAGCCGATTGATTGAGGCACTCGGGTTCAAATTTCGCAATCACCGACATGACTGGTACTCACCGCAGAACCACGGCTTGCAGAGGAAACCGACGTTGGCCTGTCCAGCAACAACAATGATGACGGCGCGCTTCAGGATGTCCGCTTGACTCTGGGGAGCGACCAACGAGCCGCCCTTCACGCGAGGTACTTCTTGAAGTGCGCAATGGTACGGTCCCAGGCGAGCTTGGCGGCCGACTCATCGAAGCGCGGCGTCGAGTTGTTGTGGAAGCCGTGCTGCGTGCCTGGGTACTTGTGCATTTCGTGCGGAACTCCCGCTGCTTTCAGCGCCGTCTCGAAGGCCGGCCACATGGCGTTGATGCGCTCGTCGTTCTCGGCGTAGTGGATGAGCAGCGGCGCCTTGATCGAAGGCACGCCTGAGGTCTCGGCTGCGGCGCCATAGAACGGCACGCCAGCGTGCATGTCGGCGCCAAGCGTCACGGCGAGGTAGTTCGTCGTGCTGCCGCCCCAGCAGAAGCCGGTGACGCCGAGCTTGCCCGTTGAGAGTTGGTGCGCGTTGAGATAGCGCGTGCTGTTCAGCATATCGGTGCGGAGCTTGGACTGATCGAGGCCAGCCTGCAGCGCGCGCCCGTCGTCGTCGTTGCCGGGATAGCCGCCGACGGGGGAGAGGCCATCGGGCGCGAGTGCCAGGAAGCCCTCGGTTGCCGCGCGCCGCGCGACATCCTCGATGTAGGGATTGAGGCCGCGGTTCTCGTGGATGACGAGCACGGTCGGGAACGGCCCGTTGCCGGCGGGCTGCACGAGATAGCCGCGCATAGTGCCGGATGTGCCGCCGGGCGAAGGATAGCTGACGTAGCGCGCCTTGATGCGCGGATCCGTGAAGGAGATCGTCTGCGCCCTGGCATAGCGCGGCAGCAGCGCCTGCGCCATGGCGAGGCCGCCGGCGGTCACGGCCGCAGATTTGGTCAGGAACTCGCGGCGGTCCATGCGGCCGTGGCAATACTCGTCGTAAAGATCGAACACGCGTTGGTCGATCTCGATCTGGGTGAGAGGCGAGGTGTCGTCGGAGATCGAGGACATCGTCAGATCCTGGTTCATGTGCAGTTCCTCAAGGAAATGTCCGGAGAGATGCCCTCAGCGCGCCAAGCCGGCCAAGAACGTGTTCATCGCGCGGTTGAAGGCTGTGGGTTGGTGGAGGTTGGCCGCGTGGCCGGCATCGGGGAGCACGACCTTCGTCGCGCCCGAGATTTTCGCGGCCATGTAGTTGGTCGCGGCGAGGAAGTTGGTGTCGTTGGCGCCGACCAGAACGAGCGTTGGTACGCGGATCGCCTCCAGCGAGCGGATCACGGCGTCGTCGCGCTGTGCGAGCATGCCGCGCGCCGCGCCGGCTAGGCCGGTCGCGTCACGATGCCGGCTCTGGCGCACCTCGTCGCTGGGGCCGAGGGCAGCGAGGCCGCGGGCGTCGAGATCATCGGCGCGCGTGCGGGCGCGCGCGTTCCAGGCCTCGCGCGCGTCATCCTTCTTGAAGCCGGGCCCCGTGTCGAAGAGCATCAGCGCGCGTGTGCGTTCAGCGTGGCGGGCGTGGAATGCGAGCGACATGTAGCCGCCGAGCGAGAGGCCGCCGATGACGGCGCGTTTTTCGCCACAGGCGTCGAGGATCGCGGCGATGTCGGCGACAGTAAGCGTTTCCGAGTAGGCGGCGGCATCTTTCGGGTAGGCGCTCTGGCCGTGGCCGCGCATATCCCATACGATGACCTTGTAGCGGTCCTTGAAGGCCGCGATCTGACCGTCCCACATGCGGCAGGTGGCGCTATAGCCGTGCGAGAGCAGAACGGCAGGGCCGTTCCCGTGCACTTCGTAGTAGATGGTGACGCCGTTGCGGTCTAGCGTCGGCATGCGGGCCTCCCCCGGTGTTCAAACTTGTCGAAGGGGAGCTTAGCACTGGCGAACAACGGTGCATTCCGTTAACTCGATCACAAGCCGGTCAAGCTGCATATGCAAGAATTGTGCGACCTTTCGGCCCAGCGAAAACCGATTCTCAGCTGAAATGAGATGGCCGGGCCCGCATGAGCGTTTGGGCCGTCGCCGCGATTGGGATGTTACGCCCCTATGGCCGCTCAACCTCAATCAGCAGACCTCGATGATTGCGTGGTTGCGGCGGTGTTACGAAAGCATCGACTTCCGCAAAATGTATATCCACGTCGCCGGCGCGCCGCACCTCACAACTTGCCGTGACCGCGCTTGATTGTCTGGCGGATGGCTGGGGCCGTCACCTTGTCGGATATTTGGATGTTCCAGATTTCGCTTTCGCCTTGCGCCGAGAAGTTGGCGAACAGCTTTGGAATGATCGATACGTCACGGATCTCATGGCCGCGCAAGCCGAAGCCGCGTGCGATGTTCTCGAACGCGGGGCGGCCGAAGATTGCCTGGCTGTCGTCGATGCCGTCGGCACGCAATTTGTGGAACTCCGAGCCGTACCCGCCATCGTTCATCACGCAGATCAGCATGCGCATGCCATGACGACGCACCGTCTCCAGCTCCTGGATGTGGAACAGGAGCCCACCATCGCCCTCGACCAGAACGAGCTTGCCGTCGCGACCCTGCCTGCGTGCGGCAGCCACGCCGAGCGCGTAAGAAGTCCGTTTCCGACCGCACCGAACTCGCGGACCGTCGTGAACCGCTCCGCCGGCCGGCCGCGCAGTTGCGCGAGCCAAGCGGCCTGGTGACCGGAGCCGCCGACGATGTCCCAATCCTTAGGGATTGCGCTGTCGAGGGCGCGTATCGCCTCGCGCGGATCGAGCAGACCGGGCTCGATGTCGAAGGGGGCGGAGTCAGCGGGCTCAGTCGCGATCCTGCGCGCCAGCTCCTTGGAGCGGATCACGGCCGCCGTCGGCTTGCCGGGCCCGAGCTTCTTGTCGATGCCCGCGAGGATCGCCTCCGCGGCGACCAGCGCATCCGCCTTGACATAGATATCGGCAGCCTTCTGCCCGTCGCGCAGACCGCGCGGGGCATCGTCCACCTGGATCCGGCAGGCTTGGGTGAAGTAGTGGCCGCCACCGACGTAGTAGGAAAGGCTCGTGCCAATGGCGAGCACGACTTCAGCGGTCTCGAAAACCTCCCTGCCGAGTGTCGTGAAGTAGCTGCCGGGAATGCCGACGGAGAACTCATGGTCGTGGAATAAGCCGCGCGTGGGCAGCGTGTTGGCGAGCAAGGCGCCGCAGCGATCGGCGAGCTTCACGACCGTCGCCTTGGCACCGGCGTAAAGCACGCCGCGGCCTCCAATAATGATCGGCCGCTTCGCCGCGATGAGCCGATCGACCACCTCCGCCACGATCGACGGGTCCGGGTGGATGCGCCCGACCTTGGGATAATACACCGCCGAGGTCTCGTAGGGCTGGTTGGATGTACTGTCGAGCTTCTGCAGGTCGTAGGGAATGCCGAGCACGACGGGCCTGCGCTCGTATTTCGCGATGTGAAATGCCTCCCGCACATAGTCCATCATGCGCGGCACGCTGTGCGCGGCGATGTAATGCGCGCCGGTCGCCGTCACCAGCGGTACCTGGTCGATGTACTGGTTGTAGAACTTGGCATTGATCGGCGGCTCGCCGGCGAACACCACCATCGGCAGGCGGGCGCGCACCGCGGCCGGCAGCGCCGTCACCAGCTGGGTCACACCCGGACCGCAGGTGACCGACGCCGCGGCGATATTGCCGGTGGCGACGTTGTAGGCCGTGGCAGCTGCGACAGCGCAGTGCTCGTGCCGCACGTGGATGGTCTGCACACCGGGCAGGCGGGCAAAGGTTGTCGACCAGTGCATATTACCGTCGCCCATCAGAGCGAACTGCGTGTCGACGCCCTCCGCGAGAAACGCTTCCGCGAGGGCTTCATAGAGCTTTGTCATGGGGCGCAGGACCACTTGGATGAAAGGTGTTCGCTCGCAGTATGCCCGCTGAAGGAACAGCTGCAAAGACCGCCATCGCGCCTAGGCTTCTGAACGAGCAGCTTCGTTCTGCGACCCACCTTTCCCCGTGCCACGACCCGGCACGTTGGCCAACCATTGCAAACTCCGTCCACCCGTCGCAGATCTCAGTTGCTCTCGTGCCTACCCTTGCAAAGTGGCGACAGGTACGGGCGCGCGCCATGCCGACATACGCGATGCGCCGCTCATCTTCGAGGTCCCGCACGCGGCAGCTTGGGCTGCAATTTGACTGTCAACAAGCTCGGCGGGTCATCCCAGTAGCGGACATGTCGTGCGCGTTTCACGCGCCTTGGATGCCGTCTGAACTCACCGACGCGATTAGGTGGTAAGCAGACTTCCACGCGATATCCCAAAGCCGACATCGAGCATCGCGCATGCGCGCAACATGTTGTGCACGTCCAGATCGATTGTGGCGGGCGAGGAAGGAATTGAACCCTCTCTGACGCGGTTTTGGAGGCCGCCGCTCTACTGATGAGCTACACGCCCGTACCGGCTGGCGGGATCGAACCGCCTCATGACGGGGCCACGACCCGTTGCCTTCGCTGAGCGCGGGCTCCCCCAAGCCATTCGTTCAGATAACGGCATCCCCTTCGCCAGTCCTAACGCCCTCTTCAATCTATCAAAACTCGTCGTCTGGTGGCTGAGACTGGGCATTGCCATCGAGCGCATAAAACCAGGCCATCCCCAGCAGAATGGCCGTCACGAGCGCATGCATCTCACTCTCAAAAAGCAGGCGACCCGGCCGCCGGGCATGAACAGCCTGCAGCAACAGGCCCGCTTCGACGACTTCGTGCACGAGTTCAATGCCGAACGGCCTCACGAAGCTATCGCCATGAAATGCCCCGCCGAGGTCTACACCCCCTCAAGGCGCCCCTATCAGGGCCTCCCCGACCTCGAATACCCCTTCCACGACCGCGACGTCCTCGTCACCGCCTGCGGCCGTATCTGCATCTACCGAAAGAAAATCAACGTCTCTACTGTCCTGGCCGGACAGCGCCTCGGCATCAAGGAGGTCGACGAGGGAATTTGGCTCGTCACCTTCATCGACTATGATCTGGGATATATCGACCTGGAGCAGAGAACCTTGCAACCTATCGACAACCCGTTTGGGCCTAGGTTGTCACCTATGTCTTAGGTACGTTTTGTTACCTATGTCTCCGGGTCGGACAGCCATCCCATGGTGCCACGTGCGGGATTTGAACCCGCGTTTCCCGATTTGAAGGACCGGTGTCCTAGGCCGTTTAGACGAACGTGGCATTGGCGGAGCGGGCGGCGAGAATTGAACTCGCGTCCTCTGCTTGGAAGGCAGCGGCTCTACCGCTTGAGCTACGCTCGCGTGGCGGATGGTGCAGGAGTCGAACCTGCCAGACCCAAAGGTCTCGACGCGTTAGCACCGCGTTGCCTTACCGCTCGGCCAACCATCCGTACTTGTGGAATTCCTTGGTGCCCTCGGAGTGAATCGAACACCCGACCCGCCGTTTAGAAGACGGCCGCTCTCATCCGCTGAGCTACGAGGGCAATGTTGCGCGCCCAGAGAGCACGGGCGGTGAGAAGGGTGGCGCGAACGCCACCCTCAGTCCTTGTAGGGGTCGAACTCGCCTGGTCCGGCCATCGCCACGGCGAACGGCCGCAGCGTGTGGAGAACCTTGATGGTGCCTTCGTGCTCGCGCAGCACATCCGGCAGCCGGCGATAGACCATCGGGCTCTCGTCGACGTCGCCGCCGCGCAGAAGGACGTGCTTCTCCTGCAGCCAGGCGTCCATCTGCTTGCGCGTGAAGCGGGGCTGCCGGGTCCATTCGCCGGCCTTGTTCTTCTTGCCCTTCGCGTCCATGCGGCCGCAGATGCGACCACGGTTATCGGCCGGGTGCTCTGCCTTTGAGCTACGGGAGAGTTGACTGGTGCTTCGTCGCGGACTCGAACCGCGGGTCCCCTGCATGTCGGGCAGGTGCTATAGCCGCTAAGCTAACGAAGCGGTTGGTGCTCGCTCCAGGAACTCGAACCTGGGAATGTCGGTGTGTGGGACCGATGCCTTGGCCGCTTGGCGAAGCGAGCAATGTGCTGGTACACCCGAGAGGACTTGAACCTCCACGCCGCGAGGGCGGCCGCTTCTGAGGCGGCTGCGTCTGCCGTTTCGCCACGAGTGCATTGATTGCTGCCGCAACGGCGGATCGAACGCCGGTTACCCCCTACCAAAGCGGTGCCCTGGCACTGGACGATTGCGGCGCTGTGTTCTTGTGGTGCTGTCTGGAGGACTCGAACCCCCCGCCTCTCGCTTACAAGGCGAGTGCTCTTCCCGATGAGCTAAGCCAGCCTGGAAAATTGACAAAAGGAGCGCGGCGCCGCTCCCGGTGCGGAAGCGAGCGTGCTTGAGCGGGCCGGAAATCCGACGCCGCGTCCAATTCTGGACGTTCACAATGTCAAAGAGCGCGGCGCCACTGGCACCGTAGTCATGCACAAACGAAGCCCTGGCCATGAGCACGCGCACACACGCGCGCGCCCAAGGCACACGGATCGATTCTGGATGTTCTGCGGGTCGTGATGCGGGCCATTTGTCCCTCCTGCCTACGCGGCGGAGGGAGGGTGCCCTGCGCCGGCTATTCCGGTTTCGTTATCGAGCCTTGTTCGGGCCGACTATTGATCCGGGAGGAGCCCAGATACGCCTTGCACGCGCCCACGAACTGCCAACCGTTCGGTCGATCCGACCGTCCGGTGGCGGCGCTGAGCGCGGTGGCGATATGTGATGCGATGCGCATCGGGTTCCTCAGGCAGTCGCTGAAACTATCTTCAGCGGGCGTTGTGTTTGACTGAAACGTCGCAAATAGTCAAGAGGCGGATGCGCATCAACGTAACTTGTCTGTCAACTGAACGACGACTTGCAGGCGTGCGGACCGCGAGGAGGAGATGCGCGAGGGCACCCCTCCTCCGTCGATAGCTCAAGCTGGCTTCGCCCCGTCCGCCCGCTCGCGCAGGCTGTAGAGGTTCTGCAGCAAAGCGTCGAAGCCACCGGCTCCGGCACCCGTGTGCAGGTCGATGCGGCCGACCTTCTCGACCAGCTTCTCCAGCGCCTCAAGCTCCTTCAGGCGCAGCAGTAGAGGGTTGTCCTCCATCAGCCGTGCCGTGTTGAGCAGGGACCGCGTCGCCGCCGTCTCCTCCTGGCGGCGCATCAGGTTGGCCTTGGCCGTCCGCTCCGCCTCCACAACCTTGTTCAGCAGCTCGCGCACGTCGCCCGGCAGGATCACGTCCTTGACGCCGATCTCGCCGATCTCCACGCCGAGGTTGGCCGCGCGCTCGGTCACGAACGTACGAACCTCGCGGTCGATGGTGTCGCGCGCCGCCAGGATCTCGTCGAGCGTGCGCGTCGCCACCGCCTCGCGGATCGCGAACTGCACCAGCCGGTAGAGCGTGTTGGCGACGTCACCCACGGCCAGCGCGGCCTTCTCCGGGTCGATGACCCGAGTGAACGCCGTCAGCGTCACGCGAATGCCGACGCGATCCTTGGTCAGGATCTCCTGCGCCGTGACCTCGAGCGGCGTCGGCCGCGTGTCGACCTTGGCGATCTTCACCGTCCGGCCGACCGCCCAGAACGCGTGACGGCCCGACGGCAGGCGCTCGGATAGCTTGCCGTCGACGAACAGCAGGCCCGCCTCGTGCGCCTCCACCTGGCCGTACACGACCATCGGCGAACGCGCCGGGTCGAGTTTGTCCAGGTGACGCTTGGCAACACGCACCTCGGCCGTGGCGCGTGCGGTTCCGCCTTTAGCGTTGGTGACAACACCGACGAGAATTCTCCGACCGGTGCGCAGCACTTCTTCGCTCGGCCCTTCCGGCATGCGATCAATACGCGCCTTGAGGAACGATTGGACCGTTCTTGTGCCCATGATCCTGCGCGCGAAACCTGGCAGGTTGGCCGCAAATCTCAACGGCGGCGTGGTTGCCATGCGCACCTCAATGTTTGGTATCCTGGTTGAGTAGTACGCGGTCGAGACATCGCCCCATGGGATGACGGTCGTCGAAGTTGGTCCGTCACCGAAGTCGCAGGTTGTTTGTTTGGGCCGAGGCGAGGGCTCCGTGATGCGTCCGTTCCGCCTCACGCGCAGGCCCAAAGGGACCCCTTCCACCATTGATTTCGCCGTCCCGTGCGACAGTGCATTTAAGCCGCCGATGTAGATCTTCAGGTCGGTGGCGTCGGGCGGTTTCTGCTTTAGGTGCAACGCCAAGCAGTCTGAAGGCACGACGTCGAAGCCCACACCTGGTAACAGCATGATGCCCGCTCGCTTCGCCTCAGCATCGCGCGCAGCGAGCGCCTCGAAGACGTCAATCTCGCCCGTGATGTCGAGGTAGTGCGTGCCGGTTCGCAGGCACGCGTCGGCCATCGGCTTCGAGGTCGCTGAGAAAGGCCCCGCGATGTGTAGGACAGCGTCGACCTCTCGGAGTGCCGCGTGGATTGCAGCCGGCTCAGTGAGGTTAAACACACAAGCACACCACCCATTACACCAGGTCGCCGGTCGCCGGTTTGAAGGGCTGTGGAAGTAGGGGCCGACGGCCTCGCGGGTGCGCGCGCACGAGCCCCGTGACGCGCCCGCACGGCCTCAATACCCGCCCCCGCCACCTCCGGGTGCCACCGCCGCCTCCCCGCTACCCCCACCAGACTGGTCGGAGGCCGGAAATCACATGCTGAGTTGTGGCCGGCGGTGGTTGTGGAGGCGAAACGCCTTCGGAGGGCGAGGGGAAAAGCCGGGAGCCTGAGCTACCGCGAAATCAGTGCCAGGCTGAAAGATGCCGCGGCTACTGCAACGAGCGAGGTCAGCCGTTCAATCCCCAAAGCGTACGCGCGATGATTGAAGGACCGCAGCCGCAGCAGCGCCGGCCGAGCGATGCAGATTGATTTGGGCATGGCTAAGGAGCGTCGCGTGACCTGTCGAAGGATGTCGGCCACACCCGCAATTCTCTTCAAACCTCCATGGCGGCAGGCGCGCCGGGATCGGCGACGTTGCTGTACCGTCGACCTGCGGCAATACGCGTGACTGTGCGGAGGCCTCTGCTTCATTGGGCCGCACCGTGCCGCGGTGGGGCGGGTCTACCGTTACCTCGGATGTCCGGCCCGAGAACACTCTGAAAGTCACATATCATGGCTTCAATCGACGTCTTCTTCGAGTTCGCATCACCCTACAGCTACCTGGCCGCTCAGCAATTGCCCGCGCTGGCAGCGCGCCATGGTCGGCCGCTGCGATGGCGGCCAATTGAGTTGAGGAAGGTCTGGGGCGCCCAGGGTGTGTTGGAGGCCTACGCAGCCGTGCGGCGGGTGAAGGCAGGCTACATCATGCGCGATGCCACCCGCTTGGCGGCCGACCGAGACCTGAGCCTCGTTCCATTTCGATCCCTGCCGGATGCGACCCTGGCGCGTCTTGTTGTCCATCGACTGAATCGATGCGCGCCCGCAGCGGCCGAGTTTTTCGTGCTGGAGACCTGGCGCAAGCTATTTGCTCAAGGGGGCGAGATCGGGTCGATCGACGCGCTCACGCGCGGCCTAGACCCGCCTCTGCATCCCGAAATCCGGTCGGCGCAGGGTGACAGTCGAGCCGCCGAAGACTTGGAGATCGCCAACCGGGATGCGGTCGCCTCGGGTTGCTTCGGGGTTCCTTGGATCGTCGCTGACGACGAACCCTACTTCGGTCAAGATCAACTCGATCTCCTAGATCGGCGCCTGACACAGAGCCCGCGCTGATCAGCGGCGCGTCTCAGGTCGCCAGCGCCGGTCCACCAAAAGCGGCCAGATCGCCGAAACCGGCTTGCACTGATAGCGCCATGCCAACGACTGATCGACTTCTCAAGCGTTTGAGGAAAAAGGCGAAGCGGGGCATGCGCGGCTGGCCTGTCGCGACCCTTGCGTTCTACGGGCCAAACCTAGGCCGTGCCACTAAAGTGGCCGTAGGCATCGTACCATCCGAGAACGCCGAGCCGAGCGAGATGCGGGACTGGCAAGTAGAGACTGGCGATGTGCGCACGGACATCGACGTCGCCGGCGAGATACTTGAGTTTATTGAGAGCCAAGGCGTCCTCTCGATCATCATGACTGATGGCGTCATGGGCTGCCCGCACCAGCAAGGCATCGATTACGAGGGGGAATGGTGCCCATCTCCCGATTGTGCATTCTGGCACGGGCGCGACCGCTTTACGGGAAAGCTAATCCAATAGGGCCTATCGCGGCGTCAGCATCGGTCCGGAAGCGGCCTTCGAGAGCCTTACCGGCGCCTTGGCAGCCTGTTTATGCGAACCCATATATTTCGAGAAAAACGGAGCGTCCCATGATCGAGCAAGAGGGCGATCTGCGCATGCAGCCGTCGGGGCGTTGGGCCGTCTGCCGACCTGGTCGAGAGCCGCGCGAGATCTCTTCCGGGGAGCCCTTCCGCGTCGAGGTGGGCGGCGCTAAGGAATTGCAGTTGACCCGAATGGAGTATCGGCACCTCCGCAGGGGTGGCGGCGAATACTTCTCAGTCGACGACTACCCGCTTCGCGATGGTCTGCGCGCTGCAGTTGGCGAGCAAGAATAGCTTGACGCCTCACGCCGATTTCAGCTCGGCAATTTCCCGCGGCTACGTGCTTGCGCAGCTCACGGGCAGTTCCGGGGCGGAGATCGGGCGCAAGCAGCCGCTCCTGGACGCCAGCGTAACCGCCCGAGAGCGGCGAGCCCTGCTGCGCCGCGCCGCTGGAGCCCACCAAGACGCGGGCGACCGGACGGCGAAGAAATTCGTAAGCGCGTGCATGCGCGGGTAGTGCCTGCTCGGGGGCTGAGGCCCGGATTTCGGCAATCGCCCAGCCAGGGGTTGGCGCCCACGCCGAGCGATTTGAGCACCAGAGCAACGTGTGGACATAGCGACGACTTTCCGCCTTTGCGTCGCAGGTCGTAGCGAATTCACTATTCGGCTATTGCATCCAATCGGTGGCCGGGGGTGATATGGCAGAATTTGGCCAAGATACTTTCATTCGGGCGAGGTGACCGGCACTTATCGTATGCTGGCGCTCCGGCGTTACGACCTCGGTCGGGAGGAGCTACGCATGCTCGCTTTTCTATTGGGTGTGGTGCTGGGAGCGATCGTCGTGTTCCTCGGCCCCTCCTTGTTGCCGCAACAATTTCGGAATGCTTTCTTGGACAACGCGCTACGCATCATCGGCGTCTTTGCAATCCTGTTCGCGATCGCGTCGACCTCGTTCGTGCGTGTACCCGATGGCTACCTGGGGCAACTCTTCCGCGTCTATGGCGGCGGGTCGCTCACGGAAGGCCGCATCGTCGCCGTGCACGGCGAGAACGGTCCACAAGCCAAGATCCTCACGCCCGGCTTCCATCCCTGGTTCCTGGTCAACGTCCTCTACGACGTCGATACCAGCAAACCAGAGGTTAGCATCCCTAAGGGCAAGGTCGGCACCTTGACAGCGAAGGACGGGATGTCGCTACGGCCCGGTCAGGCGTTTGCCGACCCGTTTCCAGCGAGCTTCGGATACAAGATGTTGGACGCCGAGGTGTTCCTGCTCAACGGCGGCCAGCGCGGCCCGCAATTGAGCGTGCTCACGCCTGGCAAGTATCGCCTCAACCGCTACCTGTGGGACATTACGGAAGTCGATGCAAGAGAGGTTAAGGCGGGCTTTGTTGGCGTCATAAAGTCGAACGTACATGCCGATATCGACCTCGGTACCCTGAAGGCAGACAAGCCGGGCAAGTGTGACCCTCTGTCGTTTGGCAGGCCGGACGAGAAGGGACGACTCGACGCGCCGGTGGTCCCGGTCGGTTGCGTTGGGGTATGGGACAAGTCTCTGCAGCCGGGGCAGTACTATTTCAATCCGGAGGCATTTGCCCTCACCGAAATCGACACGCGAGCGCAAGTGTGGACCTATGCCGGCGGCTACCGCCGGGCGAACATTTCGCTCACGGTCGATGCCAAGGGCGACATCGTCCAGAACCGCACCGAAGTGGAAGTGGCCAAGGACAAGGACAACGCCGACGTGGCGGTGTTCGTAAAGATGGAAGGCTGGGACGTGCCTCTTGAGCTGCGCGTTGTCGCGCAAGTGTCGCCAGCGGAAGCATCGTGCGTGGTGGCGGGTGTCGGCACCCTGAGGCAGGTAGAGGATCGCGTGCTCACGCCCTCCATTCGCGCCATCACCCGCGACGTGGCGGGCGGCAGCTACGAGATCACCGAGGCCAGGGTTGATGAGAACGGCAAGCCCATCCTGGACAAGGACGGCAAGCCGATCTTCATCACGGTCAACCGGCCGACCAAGGTGCTCGACCTCATCAACCAGCGCCCACTGATCGAAGGCGAAATCGAGCGCCGCATCCGTCCGGAGGCGCAGAAGTCCTGCGTCACTATCCGCGAAGTGCGCCTGGGTGAACCTGCGATCCCGCCGGAGCTGCTGGTTGCTGTCCGTCGCGAGCAGCTAGCGACGCAACTGGCACGCGCCTTCATCCAGGAGAGGGCGGCCCAGGAGAAGCGCGTCGACTCCGAAAAGGCCAAGGCGACGGCCGACCAGCAAACCAAGTTGGTGGAGTCGGAGATTAACGTGCAGCGGTCGGTCCAGAATGCCGAAGCCGCGCGAAACGAGGGGCAAGGCGAGCGCGACAAGCTTTCGTTGATCTCCGAGGGCCAACAAAAGCAGGTGGGCGTGCTCGGGCCGGAGTCGACGGTGAAGCTGCGCCAGTTCGAGCTGATGCTCGACACCATCGCCAAATTTGCCAATGCGCACCCAGAGGTGTTCACAGCGGCGCTGGCGAATGCCCAGAAGTTCGTGCCAAACGTGCAGGTCGGCTCCGGTGGCGATGGCGTGGCGGGTATGCTGATGGCGATCCTCGGGCAGAATCTCGCGGGCGCTCCGGCGCCTGGCGTCGTCACGCCGGGTCCGGCAGTCCACCCACCAGCACGACCCTGATCTCGGCTAGCCCGCGCTGCATGATCTGGCTGGAGGGACCCTTTGTGTACTAGCGCGCCCTGTGCCTATCGGAAATTAAACCGCACGTATTCGTGGTGCAGTCCGCCGAGAATTGGCCTCGGTAGAATCCGACCAACGGCCTGCACTGATGTTGCCCCGGTTTGGTGGACACCCCAATACTACCGAAGGAGGTGGCCACGATGCCGAGAAGAACACGTCGAGCGTATGCGCCAGAATTCAGACGACAAATGGTTGATTTGGTTCGAGCCGGTCGATCGCCTGAGGAGCTGGCCAAGGAGTTTGAGCCGACGGCCAAATCGATCCGCGACTGGGTGGCCCAGGCCGACCGGGATGAAGGCCGCCGTGGGGACGGCTTGACGAGCGCAGAGCGCGAAGAACTGGTGCGCCTGCGGCGTGAGGTCAAACAGCTCAAGCTGGAGCGGGAAATCCTGTCAAAGGCGGCGGCCTGGTTCGCTCGGGAGACGGACGCGATCCCGCCCAAGGGTTCAAGTTCGTGAGCGAGAACCAGGCCTATCCAGTTGCCACGCTGTGCCGCGTGCTGGGCGTCTCCTCCAGCGGGTATTATGCGTGGTCGAAGCGGTCGCCGTCGCGTCGCGCCAGGGACGACGCGGTGCTGATCGAGCGCATTGGCGCGATCCATGCGGCTTCGAAGGGCACCTATGGGGCACCGCGCATACATGCCGAGTTGCGGGCCACTGGCAGGACTGTCGGCAAGAAACGGGTCGCCCGTCTGATGCGTCATACGGATCTTGCCGGTGTCAGCCGCCGCAGGTTTGTCACCACGACCGTTCGCAACGGGGACCAGCGGGCGCCCGATCTGGTCGACCGCGATTTCACGGCCGAGGGCCCGAATCTGCTGTGGGTGGCCGATATCACTTTCGTGCCGACGTGGACCGGCTTCCTCTACCTGGCGGTCACACTCGATGCGTTCAGCCGCCGCGTCGTCGGTTGGGCCATGGCCACGACCTTGCACAGCCAGCTGGTTCTTGATGCCTTGAACATGGCACTGGCCACGCGCCGACCGAAGGATGTCATCCATCACTCCGACCAGGGCTCGCAGCTCGGATTCAAGCGGTCGTCGCAACACCTTGATAAAGGAGGTTGCGATGAACATTCGAAAGCGACGTTCGAAATCGATCTGGGCGGGCACCATTGTTGTCACCAGGTCGGCCGCCGGTGGCAGGACGAGATGAACGGCGACGGTTCTGGGCAGCGATCGCGGCAGGCAAGGCGAGTGAGGTTGCTGCGGTCGAGGCCGGTGTGCCGCCGGCGGTGGGAACAAGATGGTTCCGGAAGGCAGGCGGCATGCCACCAGCGATGTTCGGACTGTCGGCGAAGCCGCTCTCTGGGCGGTATCTCTCGTTTATGGAGCGGGAGGAGATTGGCCTCCTTCGCGCGCAAGGCCACACCATACAGGAGGTCGCTCGTCGGATCGGACGGGCAGCATCGACTATCTCCCGGGAGCTGCGGCGCAACGCCGCCACCCGAAGCGGCGGCCTGGAGTATCGCGCGACGACAGCGCAATGGCACGCCGAGCGAGCTGCTCGCCGTCCAAAGCAGGCGAAGCTTGCGCTCAATGCGGCATTGCAAGCCTATGTGGAGGAACGACTGGCTGGCGCGGTCGTCGCTCCAAGTGGGGCTCCTGTTCCCGGCCCGGCCGTGTCGTGGAATGGCCGTCGGCATGGACCACGGCAAGACCGGCGGTGGGCAAGCGCTTGGAGCCCGGAACAGATCGCCCGCCGTCTGCCGATCGACTTCCCGGAAGATGAGACCATGCGCATCAGCCACGAAGCCATCTATCAAGCGCTGTTCGTTCAAGGTCGAGGCGCGCTGCGCCGCGAGCTGACGGCGTGCTTGCGCACCGGGAGGGCGCTGCGGATGCCGCAGGCGCGCACGCGCGGGCGAGGCAAGACCTTCATCTCTCCCGAGATCATGATCAGTCAACGTCCGGTGGAGGCAGCCGATCGAGCCGTGCCGGGCCACTGGGAAGGCGACCTCATCTTGGGTCTTGGCAGTTCCGCGATCGGCACCTTGGTGGAGCGCACGACACGCTTCACTCTGCTGCTCCACCTGCCGCGCATGACGGGCCATGGCCACGAAGCTCGCGTGAAGCACGGACCCGCACTCGCCGGACATGGTGCCGAGGCGGTGCGCGACGCCATCACACGCACGATCATCACCTTGCCAGAGCAACTGCGTCGATCACTGACTTGGGATCAAGGAGCTGAGCTGGCTCAGCACGCACGCCTGAAGATCGATGCGGGCGTGCAGGTCTATTTCTGCGATCCTCACAGCCCATGGCAGCGCGGCACCAACGAGAACACCAACGGGTTGCTACGCCAGTACTTCCCAAAAGGCACCGATCTCAGCATACACAGCGCCGAGGAGGTCGCAGCAGTGGCGGCCGCCCTGAACTCCCGGCCCAGAAGGACGCTTGATTGGAAAACGCCTGCAGAGGCGCTTGACCAGTTGCTTCTATCGGTCAACAAAGACCGTGTTGCGACGACCGCTTGAATCCGCCCAGTATACGTGCATAGCATTTGGCAAGCGCTGCCGTGACACCGGTGTGCGGCCCTCGATGGGCTCGGTGGGCGACGCCTATGACAATGCGATGGCGGAGAGCTTCTTCGCCACGCTTGAATGCGAGCTTCTCGATCGACGCACGTTCAAGACGCAAGCGGAAGCACGCATGGCCGTGTTCGAGTTCATCGAGGGCTTCTATAATCCGCGCCGGCGCCACTCTTCGCTGGGCTATCTGTCACCGGTCGACTACGAGCGCCACCACACGCGGCAAGCTGATCCCGGCGCACGCCACGCTGCCGTCGTGCTCAGGCCCCTCAAGATGCGGCCTGGAAATGTCACGGCGAATACTGACGTAGGCACGACGGCCGATCTTGACCAGCCCTGCGCGCGCCGGCGTGTCAGACGAGTGGGCCGGGACCAAGGTACGGGCTCCGCAGGGGGCACGAACAAAGGTACTGGCCAGGACAAGGAGGATCCACATCCGATCACTTGATCGATAGTACTCACCTGTCCATCAAACCGGGGTAAGTCCACACTGCCCGTGGAATTGGCGCATCCTTGCCCAACGACAAGTGCGTTCGGGTCTCATTGTAGTAGTTCATGTATGACAGCAGCACGTGACGGAAGTGCCGTTCCCCAAGCACAACAATATGGTCAACGCACTCACGCCGGATCGAACCGATCAGCCGTTCGGCATAAGCGTTTTGCCATGGCGATCGCGAGGATGTCGGGCGATCTCGAATGCCCATCGCGCGAACACGCCTCCTGAATGCCGCGCCGTATACCTGATCTCGATCGCGCAGGATATATTTGGGCACCTGCTCCCACCCACAGGCCTCAACAAGCTGGCGGGAGATCCACTCGGCGGTCGGGTGGGCTGTTCACCCCATCCACAAGATGCGGCGTCGATCGTGGCGCAAGATAAGCAAACCATAGAGCAGCCGGAACGAAATCGTCGGAACGACGAACAGGTCCATCGCTGCGATGCCATCGGCATGGTTGCGGAGAAACGTCCTCCAGCCCTGGGTCGGCGGTCGCCTCCTACGCGCCATATACTTGGCCACGCTCGTCTGCCCGATATCGATGCCAAGCTTGAGAAGTCCGCCGTGGATACGCGGTGCGCCCCACAGCGGGTTCGCCAGGCTCATGTCGCGGATCAATCCGCGCATTTCCGGGGACACCTTCGGCCTTCCTCCGCGAGGCCCTGATTTCCAGCGCCAGTAGGCTCTGAACCCTGCACGATGCCAACGGATCACGGTGTCCGGCTTGAGGATCGCCAGCGCGTCGCGCACATTGGGGAACAACCGATAGAGACCGACGAAAATCAAGCGATCGATGCTGCTGAAGCGAGGCCTCTTTGGCGCCGTCCGCCGCAGGACGTTGATCTGCTGGCGCAACACCATGTTCTCCGCCTCAAGCGCCCCTGTCGATCGGAACCGCGCCACGAACGCCCACCAGATCAGTCTGCAAAGGTCCCACATAGGACAACAGGATCGCCGATCTCGCCGTCACTTGCCAGCCGGACGAGGTTTGCGACAGGGACAGCTGGTCAACCTGGGGTACAAGGTCTGCGATCAGATGATCGGCAATGTCCTGCAACGCCACGGTCTGCCGCCGAAATCCGCCCACGGCAGAAAATGGCCGAGCATCTCCTCGATGCCCATGCCGGGGCCATACACCGTCGGCCATACTTCCGATTCGTCGCCACATGACAGCGTGAGCTCAAACCTTGGGAGCGACTTGTTCACCCAGTCGTCGAACTCAACCTTTACCTCGTCCCCCGCGGCCACCTTCTCAATCCAATACTTGTCCACGCGGAGCTTGTTCAGTCTTCGGATGTACGGTTCAGGCTGCGTCAACTCATCAAGCAACCGCAGCGTCGCCGCCGGATCGGAAAAATCGTTCGCCAATGTCATTCACGGCATTTTTGTCAGGGTTTTGTGAAACGGCTCTGCAAATCAAACTTGACTATATACCCGTCGAGGAACGCCGCGTCCGTGGCGACGTTTACGCCCCACACTCGAATGGAGGATCGCATGTTCAAGAAGATCGCACTTGCCGCCGTTGTCGCCGCCGTCAGCACGTCCGGCGCAATGGCCGCCGAGTACTATGTTGTCCAGGAGAAGGCCACGAAGAAGTGCAAGGTCGTCGAGACGCGGCCGTCAGCGACCGAGACCACCTGGATTCAGGTCGGCCCCGCCGCCTTCAAGACCCGTGAAGAGGCGGATAAGCAGGTAACTGTGATCTGCAAAGAGAAGATGAACTGACGTTCATCGAAAAGCCCGGCGAAATGCGGGGCTTTTTTTATTTGTCAGTTCAACGACGACGTCTCGAATCTCCGTCGCGCTCCATCGAAAAATATTTCAGCGGATTGCTGCGCTGCGATCCAGGAACGCGGCAGTCGCGCGCCCGTTTCCCATGCACGCCGATCCAATGTGCGTGCAAGGAGAGAAGGATGATGAAATCGCTACTGCTCGCGGGCGCTGGGGCTTTGATGCTCGGCAGCCTCGCAATTCCGGCCAGCGCCGCTCCGGCGGTCGGTGGGCTGAAGACGACTGCCGCCGAAACGTCGACCGTCGATCACGTAAATTACAGGCGCTGTTGGCACCGGCATGGCCATCTCGTCTGCCGACGCGGGTACCGTGATGGATATGCGCCGGACTACGACGATGGCTACTATGGGTACGGGTACGGACCTGGCGTCGGCCTGTACTTTGGTGGTGGCGGTCGCGGATGGGGTGGTCACCGTGGCCACTTTGGTGGTCACCGTCGATAAGCCAAGAGGGCCGGCTTTTTGCCGGCCCTTTCTTTTCGCAATTTCTCTGGAGAACTCGGGGGGAAGTGCGACCTTACTTCGGCGCCAGCACTCGGGCTCGCCAAAACCGCTGAAGTTGACACTACTCCGACCCATTCGGCATCGCGTTAGGTCGCGCCAAGTCGGTCTGTTGTTAGGAGTTTTTCGGGCGTCTGAATGGAACAGCTCTCGGGGGCGGTCGCTCAAACTTTTTCAAATCGCTGGCAGAGGCGCGCATCAAGAAAGCGTCCGCGAGGCGTCGATACCAATATTAGTGGTGAGGCGAGCCGCCCGGTCTTTTTTTGGCGTGACAAAAGTCGACTGCCTGGTTCTCTCTTCCTCGGGTATTCATTTGCAGAAGGGGGAACCCGTTCCCGTATGGCCAAAAAATTAAAACTGCAAGAAAGTTGACAGTTATCTCAATCGGTGTGGTCTCGCCGCGCGTTGTCCGTTACGTTTTTTGGGACGATCAATGATGCCCATTGCGAACCGGCGGGCAAATGGGGGAGGCTCATGGAGTGGGCACGTATCCTGGCCTACATCAGCGGGACCGTGGACCAGAAGCTGCTGCTGCGGAATGAATATCTCGCCGCTGAGAACCAGATCCTGAGAGACCAATTGAAGGGTCGGCCGAAGCTCTCGGACGCCGAGCGAGCGAAGCCCGGCGAGATTGGTCGTCGACTGGGCCGCAAGGCACTCGGCGACGTAGCGACTGCCGCTCTGCCGGATACCATTCTGGGATGGTACCGAAGGCTCGTCGCGCGCAAGTTCGATGGCTCGAAGCATCGAAGCCCAGGCCGACCCCGGGTCGAGAGGGCAATTGAGGAACTGATTGTTCGCATGGCCGAGGAGAACCGCTCCTGGGGCTATGACCGGATTGTGGGGGCGCTGGCCAATCTGGGGTTTGAGGTCTCCGACCAAACGGTGGGAAATGTTCTGCGACGCCACGGTATGCCGCCGGCGCCGGAGCGCAAGCGCACGACCACCTGGCAGGCCTTCATTCGGACCCACCTGGCGCTGTTGGCGGGAACCGACTTTTTCACGGCGGAGGTGCTCACGCTGCGCGGGCTGGCGACCTACTACGTGCTGTTTTTCATCCATCTTGAGAGCCGCCGGGTGGACATCGCCGGAATCACCGTTCAACCGGATGAGCCGTGGATGAAGCAAATCGCCCGGAACGTGACCATGGAGGGATGCAGCGCCCTGGGGGACTGTCGCTATCTCCTGCATGATCGGGACACGAAATACACCCAGTCGTTCCGGGCCATCATTGCGTCAGGTGGGGTTGAACCGCTCGCGCTACCTGCCCGCTGTCCGAACTTGAATGCCTTTGCGGAGCGCTGGGTCAGGTCGGTCAAGGAGGAGTGCTTGTCAAACGTGGTTCTCTTCGGTGAGCGCTCCTTGCGGCGGGCGCTGAACGAATATGTCGAACATTTCCGTGCCGAACGGAATCATCAGGGGAAGGGCAACGTCTTGCTGTTCCCTCGTGTTACGGATATCCGCCACGAGCCGCAGCCTGTTCAATGCCGCGAGCGATTGGGTGGGCTCCTGCGCTATTACCATCAAGAGGCAGCGTGATCGCACGCCCAAGATTCAATCCCGGAACTCCGATTCTGCGCGCTGCGATTGGGAGATCAAGGAAGTCGCGGAAGCCGCTTTGCTACCCGTCGCCCCAACTTCTGCGCTCCGGCAAACTCGATCGCCCTGTGCAGTTACAGGTTCTTCCGCCGTTCCAATATTTTGGCCATACGGCGTTAGAGCAAACGCAGCAGCCGGGTTTGAAAGCATGGTGGGCTTTCTTGAAGGGCCGCACCTCCGCATTCAGCAAAGCCGAAGCCGACTATTTAGGTGAAGCGCTAGCGTCGATTCAGCGGATGTACCCGCTCAGCAATGCCATCAAAGACTTTCTGTCAGGTTCAGAGATACCCTTCGATGCGTTGAGCACCGCGATGGCGCCCTACCTTGTGCTCGAGAACGGAAAGCCGAAGAACTTTTACGGGGAGCCGATCACAAATCCCAAAGCGATCAATGAAGCGCTGGTTAGCTTGAGCAGCGCGATTGAGACCAAAATGCTAAGGGTACCGGCAAAGGCGATCCTATCAAGAGCTCGGATACCCCGGCATATTTCTCAACCGCCTCCCTTAGCAATACCGCGAGCCTCGCGGCCGCCGCTTCGCTCGAAGAAGCCTCACAGATTGACCAGCATCTCAGGACGTTGAGAATGCGACTGAAGACGCGGCTAGCGGATCGTCGCTGGTCCATATTCACAAACTATGATGACCTTGGCATCACCTCGACGGCTGGATGGTTCAAGAGCCTGGGTTTCGGGGCCAAAGGCCCCAAAATTACAGTTTTAGACTTGTCGATGCTCGCCCACGAAGCGCTACCTTTTGTCTGCGCTATTTTCGGCAGGGTGCTCCTAGAAGCGCGAGAAAAACTGGAAGCGAGTGAACGCTACGCGAATCCGTGGGTGTTGGTTCTCGAAGAAGCACATAACTACGCTAGGCCGGCGAGGCAGGGAGAAGATCGCGGGCAAGCATTGTCGCGGCGGGCATTCGAACGCGTGGCCAAGGAAGGTCGAAAGTTCGGGCTGTTGCTCATCGTCGCGAGCCAACGCCCCAGCGAAATAAGTCCCACGATCATGAGCCAATGCGCCAACTTCTTTTCGCATCGCCACATTCTTTTCTTCGATGGTGTTAAAGTTGGGTCTGGGGCGCGCCCCGCATCCACCGCGAACTGCTCAAGCTCGGCATCGACGTCAGCCAGGCCACAGTCGGGAGATACCTGCGTGGCGACCTAAAGTCCCCTCCCCGACCTGGCGTAGCTTCCTACACAACCACCTGACCGACATCGCGGCGATCGACATGTTCGTTGTGGCAACCGCGACGTTTCGGATCCTGTATGGAAGCAACACGGCCTGATGTCCGCGTCAGGCATCTCTCCGTAGCTTCCCAACTTCTCGGTTGAAGTGGGCACGCAAGGTTGCGTCATCTTCGCGATCGTTCCAGTGCAGCGGCCAGCGTCTCCGCAATGTTCTGAGCGGCCCCGGGCTGTAGCCTAGGTCGTGAAAAGGGGGATTATCAGGACCTAGCAATGAGGTACTTGCCCGCTATCACGGCTCATGATCCTGTTGCGGATAGCGTAGCGCACAAGAGCCGCAGAGGATGAGAGCTTGAGTTTGCGCATGATCGCTGCTCGGTGGGTCTCAACGGTCTTCACGCTGATGTTGAACAAGTTGGCAATCGCCTTGCTGCTGTAGCCCTCGGCGATCCCTTGGACGATTTGGCGCTCTCGATATGTGAGCGCCGACCCTCCGTGCTCGGTGGGGACAGTAAACGAGCGGAGCAATGCCTCAGACACTTTTGTCGTGAAGAAGGGTTTGTGGGATGCAAGCGCCTCAATCGCCGCAATCAACTCCCCATTGGCATCGGACTTAAAGAGAAAACCGCGAGCGCCGGCTTGCAGGAGCTGTGTGATCACTGCTTCATCATCGTGCACAGTAAAGATGAGGACTTCGGTTTTGGGGAGCCGTGCACGGATCTGCCGCGTCACCTCGATGCCGTTGATAAGCGGTAGGCGGTAACCGATGACGGCGACGTCCGGTTTCGTCTCGATGGCCTTTTGGATGGCTTCTTTGCCGTCGCCGGCAACAGCAACAACTTCCCAGCTGGATTGAGTTTCGACAATTCTCTGTAGGCCGGTACGGACGACCTCATAGGCGTCCGCGATCAAGATGCGGACCACGACGCGAGCGCCTTTGGCGGATGGGTCAGCGGAAGCTCTTCCTCCCGCTATGACTCAAATCTCAGGGAGAACTTCGCATCAAACGCTCGGCAAGTAATCAGTATTGGTCGAACATGGTCAATTCGGCGCTGGCGGAGGAACCGCGATCCTGGCACTCGCTTTCGCTTCCGTGCTCGCACCGAATCGGCGTCTGAAAGTCCTGACACCACGGGTGTCGGGGCGGTTGATCTTGAACGGAAATTGCTCGAGCTGTCGCACAAAAGTAAAGGGCCCTGGCGGAGCAGGACCCTTTTTCTCAAGATATTCAGCCACTACTACTCACGTTTGCCAAACAAAGAGAGCAGCATGGTGAACATGTTGATGAAGTCGAGGTAGAGGCTAAGTGCACCCATGATGGCGGCCTTCGAGGTCGCCGTCATATTGCCCATCACCTCGTAATAGCCATCCTTGATCCGCTGCGTGTCGTAGGCCGTGAGGCCTGCGAACACCAGTACGCCGATCACAGAGATGGCGAACTGCAAAGCGCTCGACTGCAGCCAGAGATTGACGAGGGCGGCAATAACGATACCAATCACGCCCATGAAGAGGAACGTGCCCCAAGCCGACAAGTCCCTCTTGGTCGTGTAGCCGTAGAGGCTAAGCGCGCTGAAGGCCGCCGCCGTCACGAAGAACACTTGCGTGATTGACTCCCCGGTGAAGACCAAGAAGATCGATGACAGCGACAGGCCCATCACCGCGGCGAACAGCCAGAAGGAGATCTGCGCCGCACCAACACTCATCTTGTTGACGCGGAACGACAGGAAGAACACGAACGCCAGCGGAGCCAGCATCACGGCCCACTTAAAGGGGGAGTTGTAAAGCAGTTGCCCGAACTCGGTCAGGCCTCGACGCCCAGGACCAGCGCGCTCGACGACCGCCGCCGAGAACGTGACGTAGGCGACCAAGCCTGTGAGAAAGACCCCGCCCGCCATATAGTTGAAAACCCGCACCATGTACGCGCGCAAACCCTCGTCTACTGCGGCGTCGGAGCGCGCGGCAGTGCCAGCGTGAGCATACCTGTCGTCGATCTGAGCCATTACTCCATCCCTTCAAACTTGGCGCAAGCCGTCCACATCACGTCCCGAGACGCCTGTCCGAATGTCGGTCGACCTATCCGGTGAGAGCCCGCTTTGCGCGACGAAGAGCCGAATTTCACAATGATTGCGACCGGCATTCCGTCGTGTCGCCGACCGAGATTGCCAAGGCGATCCGAAAGATCTTCCAGTGTCGCGCCCTTCGCCAAAATGAACGAAAGCGCACTATCTTCGAACACCGCGGTTACGCGGCTTTGTCTCAGACGGTGTTCAGGGATGTTCCGCATGGGAGCCTCTGGACTGATGACGAAGCAGAACTTTCTCACACTTGAAAGGTCGTCCTTGCTTCGTAGACGCCCACATCTTAAGGGAGCCATCGGTCCCTAACTCGTTGAATGAGCGCGAGTCGGTCGGCAAGGTGATGGCTAAACCCTAGCCGGTCGCAAGGCTGAGGATGCAGACTCGGAATCTACTCAAGGCTGGGCCCGCTGCTCGCCGTCTGATCGGGGGGAAGAGCAGAGCGGCGAATGTGACTCAACGGGTGATTGAGAGTTCCATCATTCGCTGAGCAGTGGCGGCAAGCCCGAATCGACGCGCCAGAGCGTAACCGCGGGGATCACATGACCACCGATATCGGCTCGTCTCGAGTATTATTGGGTTCTGATTGGACGCCCAAGCTCCTCTTTCCGAGCGGAGCAAAATGGGTCTGGTATGACCCGTCGGATAGAGCAACGTGTTTTTTCCGACAGCAGGGCCACAACGCTATCCACCATTGGAGGCATCGTCCGCCGCATCGCGGGCTTTCCAGACTAGTGGCAATACGTCGGATACGGACTCTGGCGCGTTGATATGGGCTCCGTTGGAGCAGGAGGATTCTGGAGCGGACGCGTCTACCAGTTGATTGCTGGAGTACCCAATGCTGGCTCAGATTATCAGCCGCTACAGGCATTCTTGGATCGCAAGCGCAGAACAAACATGTGAATCTCACGGCAACGACAATCGACTACAATCAATTAGCGCGCATCCCGGCATTAGATCTGCGGTCGCCCTAACAATTTGAGAGCGACATTTCTGCCGAAACGGAGAGCCGGCTAAATTGCCCTAGCGTGGCGCGCAGACTGAAAAAACCAAACGTTCCATGTGTTGAAAGCGCCAACGGTCGTGAAGAGAAGAGAGAGTTCGTTTACACAGTCCGCGCCGTGGCTGATGTGCTCGCCGCGGACCAAGGCCATCCCGTGTGGTCAAAAAACTGAAACGGCCGAGAGCACGGTCAGTTATCCACCGCCAGTATAGAGGTTCCGGAGGCCAGTCCGGTACATTTCAATGTACGCGATGGTGGGCGCCGTAAGGGGGACCGTTAATGGATTGGGCGCGCGTCCTGGCCTACGTCACTGGCACGGTGGATCAAGAGCTGCTGGCGCAGAACGAATATCTTGCCGCCGAAAACCGCATTCTGAAGGCCCAGTTGAAAGGGCGGCTCAAGCTCTCGGACGCCGAGCGAGCCGCGCTCGGCGAGATTGGTCATCGCCTGGGCCGCAAAGCCCTCGCCGAGCTCGCAACTGTGGCGAGGCCGGATACTATCCTGGCCTGGTACCGCAAGCTTGTCGCCAGCAAGTTCGATGGCTCGAAAGCCCGTCGCGGCCCAGGCAGACCGCGGATCAGGCGCGAGGTCGAGCAGCTCATCGTTCGCATGGCCGAGGAGAACCGTGATTGGGGATATGACCGGATCGCTGGGGCGTTGGCCAATCTGGGGTACAAGGTCTCCGATCAGACGATCGGCAATGTCCTGCAACGTCACGGTCTTCCGCCGGCACCGGAGCGCAAGCGCACGACCACATGGCCGGCCTTCATTCGTACCCACCTGGCGCTGTTGGCGGGGACCGACTTTTTCACGGTGGAGGTGCTCACGCTGCGCGGGCTGGTGACCTACTACGTGCTGTTCTTCATCTATCTTGAGAGCCGTCGAGTGGCCATCGCTGGGATCACCGTTCACCCGGACGAGGCGTGGATGAAGCAAATGGCCCGGAACGTGACCATGGAGGGATGCGGCATCCTGCGGGACTGTCGCTATCTCCTGCACGATCGGGACACGAAATACACTCGGTCGTTCCGGGCCATCATTGCCTCAGGTCAGGTTGAACCGCTCGCGCTGCCTGCCCGCTGTCCGAACTTGAATGCCTATGCGGAGCGCTGGGTCCGGTCGGTGAAGGAGGAGTGCTTGTCCAAGGTGATCCTCTTGGGCGAGTGTTCCCTGCGGCGGGCGCTGAACGAATACGTCGAACATTATCATGCCGAGCGCAACCACCAGGGGAAGGGCAACGTCCTGCTGTTCCCTCGTGATACGGTTATCCGCCGCGAGCCGCAGCCTGTTCAATGCCGGGAGCGATTGGGTGGGCTCCTGCGCTTTTACCATCAAGAGGCGGCGTGATCGCACGCCCAAGGATCAATCCCGGAACTTCAATTCTGCGCGCTGCGATTGGGAGATCGAGGAAGTCGCGGAAGCCGCTTTGCTACCCGTCGCCCCAACTCGGCGTTCGAGGGCTTGAGCCATCCTTTCAGCTGGGCCTTCAGGATGCGGTTTTCGGCGGCCAGATATTCGTTCCGCGCCAGCAGCTCTTGATCCACCGTGCCAGTGACGTAGGCCAGGACGCGCGCCCAATCCATTAACGGTCCCCCTTACGGCGCCCACCATCGCGTACATTGAAATGTACCGGACTGGCCTCCGGAACCTCTATACTGGCGGTCGATAACTGACCGTGTTCTCAGCCGTTTCAGTTTTTTGACCACACGGGGTGAGATCATGAAAAATCTGCTCAACTATCTCACCGACGATTGCTCTCCTCGAAAAAGGGTACTGGATCGGCGGGCGAGGCCAAAAGCTCAAGACAAAAAGCAAAGTACCAGATGAGTATTGCGCGATCAGACTGGCCAGCGACAGAGACAAGATATTAAAGAGCCGACTATGCAGGAGATTCGCTATTTGGATAAGCTGATCGATGAGTTGGCAAAGGGCAAAGCGATGGAGAAGATTTTGAGGAAATAACGACTGTCTTAGGACGCGAGATTCGCTTGCCGGTGTCCGGATCTTGACCATGCGAAACTTGTTCCAAACGATCCGGCTTTTCCCCCTAGCTCGCAGTTGCCATTGGTGGTGCCAGCCCGTGATGCCCGCACGAGAATTACAATGGTGACCGTCCCAATTGTGCACCACACTGCACCAAGCGGGGCGCCGAACGGCCTGTGATGCAACGAAAGAACAGGGGAGGGAGAAATGTCAGTCTTCATCATCGGCGGTACCGGCTTCATAGGCCACCGCCTTGTCCGTCTGCTCGCGGCGCAGGGGCAAACCGTCACCTGCATGGACATTAACCTTAGCGGGCACTCATTCGCTGATCTCGGTCGGAAGGTTACCTGCGTGCGCGGAGATGTGACGCAGTTCGACGACGTGATGTCGGCAATGTCGGCAGCGAAGCCGGAGCGCGTAGTGAACCTGTCCTACTTCCTGGGCAGCGACCATGCCCCGCATGTGGCGATGAAACTGAACATCCTTGGCATGGACAATTGCTTCGAGGCCGCGCGTCTACTGGGCGTCAAGCACACCATGTATGCCAGCTCGCTTGCCGTGAACGGCAAGCAGGCCAACTACGGCAACCGCCCCGTGACGGAGGCAGACCGGGTGAATGGCGAATATCAATATGCCAAGCACAAGATCGTCAACGAATGGCAGGCGCAGGACTACACCGAGAAGTTTGGCATGCTGATCACCGGCATCCGTCCCGCGAACGTCACCGGACCAGACAAGGTCCGCGGCTCGGTCGATCACGTGAACATCATCACCGAGTCTGCACGCGGCAACGCTATCATCTTGCCGTTCATGGACGCCATGCGCTGCCCGATCCATGTAGACGACATCGCCGAGGTCTTTTCGCGTGTGTTGTTCGCCGAAAAGCCGGCCCACCGCATCTACAATTCGGGCGGTATCGCCATCAGCCTGGGCGAAATCGCCGACATCGTCCGGTCCTACCTGCCCGAAGCCAAGATCAGTTTTGAGAAGGAGAGCGGCGGGAAGGAGGTCAGCGGCAATTACTTGATCGACAACACTCGCCTAGTCTCTGAATTTGGCGTGCAGTATCGCCCCTACCGGGAACGCGTGCTGCAGATCATCAATGATATCCGTCGCGATAACCGCCTGACGCCCATCGGCTGACAGGAGGTAGCAGGGGTCAATCAGCTCGACCGCAACCGAAGGAGCAAAATCGGGAACGTCTTGAAGGCTACCAAGGTCGCTCAGGCCGCCCGCGATTGAGCGGCTGACAGTAACTGCGGTAAAAAAACCCATGGGGCGGCGAGCGTCAATTCCGCTCGTTGCGCTATGCGCGCTCTTGAATGCAAAACTCTCGCCATCAGAACCCCTTTAGTTTGTGAGGGCGGGCCGGTTCGCTTGGCCGGACCATGAATTTGTTGCCCCTCGAAACGCTGAGGGGACCGTGTGAGGCAAAATTTTTGCCGAAAATCCTTTAAAATCAATGGCATAGTTTGTTGTACTATGGCGCCCCGTAGGGGAATCGAACCCCTGTTTCCAACGTGAGAGGCTGGCGTCCTGACCGCTAGACGAACGGGGCGAAGCTTGCCCCGTCTATAGGCCAAGGGCGGCAGGCGGGCAACTCACTCCGTGCTGTCGACGCCCGGGCCGCCAATGCGAAGTCGGGGCTCACCGCAAAAAGCCAACCGGTTAGGGCTGACGCCCCCACAAAAACATTTGAAGAACTTGCCTTTCCCGCAGGGATGCGTCACGCACCAAGCCGATCGCAGGCACGCAGACAGGAATTTTGCCGCGCCGATGACGGTGTCGATCCCTATGGCACGTAAGCCCCGCCACTCTCCACAGGCCCGTCAGGACGCTACTCGGCTGACCGTAGAGGTCGGCGCGGCCGATGCAAGTCAGCGCCTCGACCGTTTCCTGGCGGCGCGCCTGCCGCAAATCAGCCGGTCACGACTGCAGGCCCTGTTGCGCGCGGGTGAGGTGAGCCGGAACGAGGCCGTCGTCTCAAACCTTAGCGGCAAGGTCAAGGTTGGCGAGACCTATGAATTGCGCTTGCCGGCAAGCGAGGCTCCCCAAATCGCTGGGCAAGACATCCCCCTTGTCGTCTTGCATGAGGATCCAGACCTTATCGTTATCGACAAGCCTAAGGGTCTCGCCGTGCACCCAGGACCCGGACATGCCTCCGGCACACTCGTCAATGCGCTGATTGCCCATTGCGGAGCAAGCCTCTCGGGGATCGGCGGGGTACAGCGACCCGGCATCGTGCACCGTCTAGACAAGGACACGACGGGCCTGCTGGTGGTCGCAAAGACGGATCGCGCACATCGAGGACTTGCAGAACAGTTCGCCAACCACGGTGTCGACGGCCGCCTTCGGCGCCACTATCGCGCCCTCGTCTGGGGCGTCCCAGCACGGCCGCGCGGCAGCATCGATGCCGCGCTATCGCGCAGTACCACTAACCGCACCAAAATCGCGGTCGCTCGCACGCCAAACGCCCGGCGCGCGGTAACCCACTACGAGGTGCTCGAGACTTTCCCCCTGGCCGATGGCAAACCGGGGGCCAGCCTGCTGAGGCTTACGCTCGAAACCGGTCGAACCCATCAGATCCGCGTGCATATGGCGCACGTCGGTCATCCCCTGCTGGGAGATCCGGTTTACGGCTCGGGCTTCAAATCGAGCGCGCGTCGGCTCAGCCTCGCGGCGCAATCGGCGCTGCAGAGCCTTCAGCGACAGGCCCTGCATGCCGCGGAACTGGCATTCGAGCATCCCGTTAGCGGCAGGCGCTTGCATTTTATGACCGCATTGCCAGCCGATATGGCCGAACTGGTTAGCGCGCTCGCGGCGCACGCTGAGGGCGGCGAAGAGACGGATCGCAACAGATAGTCAACGCTGTCGGCAGAAAAGATGGCAATTGTTGAGGCCCCGTAACAAGCTTTTGGGCGATTTGAACGTGAGCTCAGCGGCCGAGGAGAGTTACCTGTGTCCAGGTGGTCCCTGCCCATTTTGTTGGCATTTGGTGTATCGCCCGGGTTGTTTTCGGTGGGGCCGGTTGCGATCATTTGAACGTCATCTATGTTTTTAGGGCTACTTGTCGTACTGGTCGTCTCCGCGGCCGTCTTATGGTCAAGATCTGGCCGCGGGGACCGCGTCAACTGGAGTTGGAATGCCGGGGTTGGGCCGATCGCATGGATCTGCCAGCAGGTCCAGCCCCGCCGGGGCAACTTCCGTCCGTTCAGCCCTTCGCAAAGCCACGCATGCCGCGACGGCATTTTAGACATTTCCGCATGGAATATTTAGTCAGGTCATTACGGAAAGTTTAGCTGCGGCCTGTGTGCATCGGTCGCAGACGGTAACCGCGGAGTCCGGGCGTTATGCACCATGCCGTGAATGCGCGTTACCGCGCGTGCACAGCAATGTGCCTTGCACGGAGGAGCGGCAACTTGCTATTGCCTCGCTAGCGACAAGCTTGGCGCATAGCCTTGGGTGCGGGCCGATGGTTTTCAAACCCCGCGGTGGGCTTAAGGAGAGCAGTCGGCGCTGATCGTAGGCGCCGATTGAGGGATACAATGGCAACCAAAACACTTCCGTCGGTCGTAGGTGGTGCGGGTGGACTTGCGCGCTACCTCGAGGAAATCCGCAAGTTTCCCATGCTGGAGCCGGATCAGGAGTACATGCTTGCCAAGCGTTGGCAAGAGCACGCCGATTCGGATGCCGCCCATACCCTGGTAACCTCCCACCTGCGCCTTGTAACGCGGATCGCCATGGGCTACCGCGGCTATGGCCTGCCGATTGGGGAGGTGATCTCGGAGGGCAACGTCGGGCTTATGCAAGCGGTCAAGCGCTTCGACCCCGACAAGGGTTTCCGGCTCGCGACCTATGCCATGTGGTGGATTCGCGCCTCAATCCAGGAATACATCCTGCGTTCCTGGAGTTTGGTGAAGATGGGCACGACTGCGGCGCAGAAGAAGCTGTTCTTCAATCTGCGGCGCATGAAGGGTCAGATCAAGGCGCTCGAGGAAGGCGACCTACGGCCCGATCAGGTCAAGCATATTGCCACCAAGTTGGGTGTTCCCGAAGACGACGTCATCTCCATGAACCGGCGGCTTGGTGGCGATGCTTCACTGAATGCGCCGGTGCGCGCCGACGCCGAAGGCGGCGGCGAGTGGCAGGATTGGCTGGTCGACGACACCCCCGATCAGGAAGCACGCCTAGCCGAATCCGAGGAGCTGACCCTGCGCAAAGGATACCTGGCCAAGGCGATGTCCACCCTGAACGATCGCGAGAAACGCATCTTTGAGGCGCGGCGCTTGGCCGAAGAGCCGGCGACCCTCGAGGATCTGTCCGCGGAATTCGGCGTCAGCCGCGAGCGCATTCGTCAAATCGAGGTGCGCGCCTTCGAGAAGGTCCAGGCAGCGGTGCAGAAATCCGCACGCAAGGACGAGGAAGGCGCCACCGCGTCAGCGGGTGCCTAAGGCCTCAATAGGACATTTGCTCACCGCTCACTTTGTCGGCACTATCGGCGGCTGGACTGAACCTGGCTGCAACCAGCACCATGCGCCGTCGATTTTTTCTGGTCGTCAACACGGGCGCCGGCTTGAGCCGACCCTGGCTGGTCGACGAGGTGACCGCGGCCCTCGAGCGAACCGGGGCCTCTGTCGCTCGCGAATCGCTTGGTGAGTTTTCCCAGATCCGTCGCCTGGTTGGAGCGGCCGCTCGTTCTCTGCGCTATGACGTCGTTGTGGCCGCCGGTGGTGACGGCACGATTAGAGCGGCGGCCGCCGGAATTAGCGGGACGGACGTGCCCCTGGCAATCATCCCCTGCGGCACGGCCAACGTGCTGGCCCAGGAGATCGGTCTCAAGGCAACGCCCGATCTCGTTTGCCAAATGCTGCGCACCGGACCGCAACGACCCATCGCTTGTGCCAGGGCCAACGACGAGCCCTTTCTTCTGATGGCGGGAGCAGGCTTCGATGCGCGGGTCGTCGGTGGCCTCAATCACGCCTTGAAGGGCCGCATCGGCAAGGCCGCCTACACAGGGCCGGTGCTCGGCGCGCTGCTGCGGCCTCTCGACACCCTAAGCATCACCATCGACAATCGATCTTATGAAGCTAGCTGGGTCGTGATTGCCAACGCCCGTCATTATGCCGGCCGCTTTGTACTGGCGCCGCGGACGGGCATCCACCAGCGGGGGCTTGAGGCCGTCCTCTTCACGGCAAAAAGCCGTGCCGTCTTGCTGGGCCAGCTCGTGAGCTTGCTGCGCGGGCGGCTTGATGCGCGCGCTGGGCGGCATGGCGATGTGGCGATGTACCCCTGCTCGCACGTGAAAATTTCGGCACCCGGGCCGGTGCCCGTACAAATTGACGGAGATCCATTCGGCGCGACGCCGCTGGAAGCGCGGGCTGGGACCGACGCGATTCGCCTGATTGTGCCGGCCAGCACGCCCATGCCCAGACCCTAAACAGGATCGATTATTCGTGCCCCAAAACGCCGTATCGTTGCAAACCAAGGCGCTACCGGCAAGGTCGCAGGCCATTTGCGATCACCAGCTGATTTTCCGACCCGTACACCCAAACGATTGCGAAATCGAAAGCAAATGTCTCCTCGGTGATTGCTTCGGCGTGAATTGCGTGCGAAGCGTCAGACACCAATCGGAAGACCGTTATGACGACTTGGCAACCGCCCAAGGCCTTTGGGGCGCTCGCCGGAATATCGTTGGCGACGCTTGCCATTCTGATCGCCGTGGCGGTGGTGCTGTGTCCTAGCTGATGGGCCGACCGCCCTCAAAATCCCGTTGACCACGCGGCCCTTGCGGCGAGAAGGAACCCAATCGTTGCCGCCGCAATAGCCCTCTACGCGCAGCAGCCATCCCCGCGGTGCGCCAGCGGCGGTTTGGACCACCAACCCGCCGCCGTGGGCCTGTCGAGGCGCGCTCAGGACCCAAGCAACCGGGGGCGTTTTTGAGCCTGGCTTGCTGCTTGCGGGTGCAACAGGAGTTTGATGATTGACCTCACGATCCTATCGGAACCGGTTCAATCAGCTTTAACGCTTAGCGGATAGCGTCGTCGGGCGGGCTGATGCCAATGCTGGAGTCGAGATGCTCGAGGTGCAGGTAATGCTCGTTGTCGTCGCACTTTGGGGCGACGCGGAAGAACTGCTGAAAGTGCCGATGCCGTCGCTGGATCATTGCCAGGCCTTTGCTCGGCTGTGGAATGCGCGCTTGCCCGGCCTCGGTGCCTCGTGTGTGGTTGTGCAACGGGGTGTGAAGATAACCAGCGGTTCACTCTGACCCGGGCTGAGGCTCGCTTAGCTCGAGGCACCCCACAAGGGCGGAGTCGCTGCAACTCAAGACCATACAGCCGCTCTTCGCCGAGCATTTTGCCACCGACGTTTGGCGCGCGAATTTTTGCGCCTTTGCTGTTTGCGTCCACGAGCGCGCGGCGCCCTCGGTGTGCCGGTAACACCGTCGCGCTACACACGTGATTAGAGCCGTCGTTGTGGATCGAGGTGAGAGCGGGGCCTCGTTTGGATGCCGGCGGACCGTGCAGACCAAAAATGTCGAGTTGGCTAAAGGAATTGAGCCCGGTCGAGCCTGATTAACCTTTCGTTGTGCTCAGCGCCTTGCGTTTCAAGGCATTAGCCACTTTCGCGGTCCAAATCGCACCCAAAGGGGATCAAAGGGTTGCGTGGTGACTGCAAACGCGGGCTGCCAATCCCTTCGGCTCTTGCCAAAGCGTCTCATTTACGCCCCTGGGCCGGGTACGGACCTGTCCGGATTTGTGTACTGGCGCCAACCAATGCCATGCGGCAAGGCGCAGAAGACTGTTCGAAAAGAAAATGGCCGCAAGGGGTGCAATCCCAGCGGCCAAGAAAACAAAAACCACGATGAGCGTTACACGTATTTCGTCCCTTCTGCAAGGCGTGCAGCATCGTCCTTACCCAATAGGTGCAAACGATGACTGCAAATACCAACCAGGAAGATGCCAGCCGGCATAGAGTTGGCGGCAATAAGGGTCCGAGGATTGCTACCGATCTGGGGCCAGCCACAGATTTCGAAGGTATGGGGCCGCTTGCGCTGCGCCGGGGGTCGATTGACCCCGAAGAATTGGCCAAATTCTATGCGGCCATTTGCACGCAAGGGGACGACGGAACGCGACAACTCGCGATCACCAACACACTGCATCGGGCGCGTGCCAATCCCAATGTCACGCACCTTGATTATCGGATTCTGGAGCAGATCGCCAGCCGTTGCCGCTGGGCCTTCCGCTACGACAGCGAGCCGCAGGAAGCGACGGCGTTCTTCATCGGCCAGGGCTCGGCGTCCAATATGGGGCGCCCCCTGAGCAGGCTACAGCAGGCGGGCCTCGTCGCCGTGATCGCGGCACCGCGGAAGGCCGGCGGCTGGCCCATGACGTTCTGCACCATCGTGTGCACGGCGGAGGATCGTAGCGGTCAATCTTGGAAAATCCTGCGAGCCCAGGCGCGCGAGCGCTACAACGGCGTGATGCGCAGCAAACGTAATGGTTGCGATTGGCCACTACCCGACACCCCGGAGCCATCAACTCGTCACCATGACGACTCGCCAACTCGTCACATGATGTTTCGACCGTTCACAACCCTGATTTCGAGGAAGGCAACTCGTCGCCGCAACGAATTGCAACTCGTCACCATGAAGACCAGACTGTAAATAGAGGGAATGTAAAGGATGAAGAGGAGCTAGTTGGCGAGAACAGGCCCGATGTTGATGCAACCTTTCCAAAGCCGGAAATAATCCTACCGGCCGAAGTCCTCTCACCTGAGCCGGACGCCACCTGCGTCATTAGCGACGAGCATCGAGAAGAATTCCGCCAGCTTGCCGTTACCTTTGGGCGTCGCCCTGGCGAGATGATCATTTCGCCTAAGCCACGGACCACCACCGATCCGATCCTCGATGGCATCGTTCGCCAGGAGCTCACGAGCTATCTCTACGACCATGACGGTCGCTTCGTGAGCACCGTTGCGGAGCGGGCCCTGCCTTCGGCGCTTCGCGCAATCCGACTGATGGAGGGCAGGAGTGCCAAGATTGGCAGCATGGCTAAATGCTTTGAAAAAGCCCTGCGGGATGCAGCTGCGGAAATTCAACGGGCCGAGGCCAATCGGATTGCGAAATTACGCGTCGATGGCGCGATCCAACAGGAGATCGGAGAAAAGCGCAGACGTGGTGTGCGCGAAGGCGGCGGCGGGGCACGCAAGTCGTCGTCGACAAGTTGGAGTGATCTTTGCCGCTGACTTTGCGGCCAATCAGGAGGCACGCTGATGCTCGGCCGTGCCCTTGTTCCCCGAAAGGACGCAACGCCGGCAACTCGCGCGAGCACTGCCATAGCGTCGATCGGCGGGCCGTCCGTTCCGGTGCAGCTTACGAACGGCATTCGAGACCTGATGATTTCCTTTGCCAACCAGAGTCAAGGTGATGCCGATGCCCGTCGGCTCCTGGAAATCTACGTGAAAGCCACGACGCATGTGCATGAAGCTGTGGCCATCGAGGCCGTAAAAACCCTTCTTTTCGACAATCCTCGAAACCCGTATCGGCCTAGCCCACAGGACGTCTACGAGCGATCTAGCAAGACCGACAGAAAATGGTTCAATCTCGCCCGGGACTATTTCCTCGCTGGTCTAAAAGCAGAGGTCTTGGCTAAGTGGGGAAGCGCGCCGCTTACTGATGGCTGTCGTGTCCCCGACGACCTCGTCAAAAAATATCTGGCGCAATATCTGGAACGCGAGCGGCACATCGACGAGGAGCTTGGTCGCTTGTCGCGAGACTGGCTGGCAAAAATTCCGGACGAGTGCTTTGCGGATGGTCAAAAGGCCCGAGCGCTCGCAGAGGTCGATCGGCGCGAAAGGATGCAGGCCGAGAGGGAAGCGAAGGAAAAATATCTTGAGTCCCTGGATCCCATTCTCCGCCAAGAGCGTGAGGAAGTGCTCAGAAGGAACAGCCGGGGGGCGTTTGCACCTTGTCTGAGGATGCGATCATCGAGCTAGCAGAGCAACGTATCGCTGATGGGGAGAAACGTTACCAGGAGCTTGTCCGCAAAATTGAGGAGCTGAAGGTTTTAGATCGCGAAATGTATGCGGCAGTAGAACGCAGAGCCCGGATGGACATAGGGCCCACGTACAAGTGGAGTTCTAACACCAGAAGACGAACGGCTTGAGGCGCTAGGGCGCGCAGTCTACGCCATTGAGTTTGCCCGGCAGGTGGCTGAAGAGCGGAAGCAGATGGCCAATGAACGGTCGCAAGCTTGATCCGCGCAAGCGGATCACACCCCCTGCAGAGCAAGCCGATCCGTTGGCCGATCTCACGTCGCCGGCGGCGATCGACGCCCTTGTTCACGCCGGCGCCGATCTCTTGCAACCAACCAACCGGTCACCGGGCGAAGTCGTCCAGGACCTGGTCGCCGGCGAACAGGATTGGCAAGCGCTAGAGCAGCGCGACGTGCTGGTGCGGCATTCCCTAGAGCACGGCCGCACCAAAATCGAACTGGTGCTCACCGACGATCGGAATTTGCCGAAGGCAATCGAGCTGACATCAATCCTGCAGCGGCGGTTTAAGTGGAGGGTCATACGGCTTCCGGACCGCCACGACGCCAGCCAATTCGCTGATCGCAACCAGTATCAGCCGCCGCGCCACGCCCACTACGCTAAGCCCAGCGTGGTTGTGGAGCGCTGGCGATCGAAGCGGCGTGCGTAGCGTCGAAGTCAGGTGTGCGTCAGTGCGCGTGAACCACAAGAGAATGGATCATGAGCAACGCATGTCTTCATCGCATCGTTATCGAACCGACGACGATACGAGGTGATCAGGGTCAGTATTACCGGGTCCGATATGAGGACGAGGTCCTGATAGAGGAGACCTGGAACCCAGAGCTCGAGGCATGCCGTGCGTTAATCGCGCGCGGCATCACCGGCCGGATGGAGGTCTGGCGCGCTGGCAAGGCGCATGCCGACATAATCGTGCCCTCCATCGAGGAGGCCGCCCGCTGGTCGGTTGTAGAGAACGACAAAGAGAGGGCCCTGTCGTTAAGCTATGGGAGCCGTTGCCCGCGCACCTTCAGCGAAATGCCGTTTCCCGCGGTAGGGGGATTCCGCCAGCGGCTAATTCTGTGCCTGGGGTACCCTGTGACCCACCCCCCGAGGCCGAGGCCAAAAAACAGCCCCCACCGACAGATCTCCAGACGGCAGCCACTACCTAGAGAAATCGCAATGCCCAAGGGCATCCCCACCCCAATCACTCACCTGTCGAAGCGCGAGCAGCCCTTGTGTGGTGGTCGAACGCGACGCGGCAGCCATTGTCAGCGCCGCGCGCTCGACAACGGCCGCTGTCGCAACCACGGCGGCCTCTCGACCGGCCCCAAGACGGCCGAAGGTCGCCAGCGCATAAGCGAGGCGCAGCGCAAGCGCTGGGCCGATTGGAGGGTGTCGTGCCATTAGCCAATTTTGCACCCGCTACGCGCACGCGCGCGTGCGCGCATCATGGGGTCTAAGTCGATTGCCTAAATGATTTCGTAAAATAACGGAGGAGCGCCATGGGTGGCAGCAGATCGGGAAGGTGGGGAAGCTCGAAACCGTTTGCGGAGACCCTCAGCCGCCTGGATCTCGCTGATTACCCACCTGAGATTATCCTCAAGGCTGCTCGCAGTGGCGGCGCCCTCGTGATGAAATTGCCCACCGGGCACGGCTTCGACGTAACCGCTCAAATTCGGTTCTCGACTACGCCCCTCCAATTTGGCGGGTGTCGCATGTGGATGATCTGCCCCCGCTGCAGTGCGCGTGCCCACGTGATGTTCGCAGGCTATGGGAAGATTGGCTGTCGGCGCTGTCTTCGTGTTCGATATCGATCGCAATGTGGGGACGCGAAAGCCCGTGCGCACTTGGCAATCGCCAAAATCGAGAGCCGCCTGATCACGCGGCGGGGCCGCTTCTATAAGCCGAAGGGAATGCTCTGGCGTACATTCCATCGCCTTTGCGACCGATACGATCACCACGATGCAGTCTTGAATGCCGGGCTGTTGCTGGCCGTCGCGAGACTAGGGCGTCAATATGGGACGCAGGGAGTGTGATGCTTTTGGGTCCTACCGGATACGCATTGACGGCTATCGGCTCAAGAACGGCAAGCTCGTACTTGACGCGCGTAGGTTGTCCGTGTCTCAGAGCCTGCGCCAGGCAGGGAGCAAGCGAGTACGCGCGGGTCGCCCCGGGTGCGCCCGCCGGATTTGGTGGCACGTAAGCGGGGAGAATACGATGGACCTCGTTGGTGTTTGGCAAAGGATAGCTGTCAGGCACAAAGACAATACTCCTCCCGGCATATTTCGCTTGGCGCCGGGCGCTTCGGACTTTGAGATAGATCAATTTGAAGCAGCCATTGGACTCACCTTGCCACCCGACGTGCGCGAGTCGCTATTCCATTCACAACGGAGGGCTCGGGCATACCTGCCTTCTCTGGTACGAACTCCTTCCACTCGGATCGGTTCTCAAGTGGTGGCAAACTTATCTTGAATGGCAGAGAAAAGACGGGTGGGGGCTTGGAGAGGACTGGAAGCCCTTCGATGTTCGCGGCCCGATCAAGCCCTACTGGTGGACCTCTAAGCGCATCCCTTTGTTGGATGCGAGCGGTGATCACGTGATGCTCGATTTGGATCCGGCCGAGGATGGCAACTACGGACAAATTATCGACCATTGCCATGAGATCGGGCCACAGTCCCTACTTGCCGGGAATTGGTTGGAATGGCTAAACCAACTAGCTGATGACTTGGAGGCAGGAAAGTATGTCTACCTGGAGGAGGAGGAGACGGTGGCTCCTCCTGGTATGTATGACGTATGACTAGGTCGAACCGTTGCACCTTTCCAACCAAGCACGCGTGGCAGTCTTAGTCGATCCGCATTGCTGCCTATCGCCTCAAGGGCGGCAAGCTCGTGCCTGAGTGCGTAGCTCCGCTGGCAATCGTTGTTCCCTAGGTAACAGCGCCCTGAGCCAAACTATGGGACAACACACCCACACCCGCACTGCAGCGGGTTCGAGATCAGAGGAGAGATGCCATGAAGACCATCCTGTCCGCACTTGTTGCCCTTTCAGTGATCGCCGGCGTTGCCGGCGGTGCCGTCGCGATGGATGCCAAGGAGTTCTACGAGCGGGTTGACCGCAATCACTTCTGATTGGTCGGCGAACACAGAAGCCCGAGCCAATTAGCTCAGTAAGAGGAGAATGATCATGAAGACCATCCTGTCCGCACTGGTTGCGCTTTCGGTCATCGCCGGCGTCGCCGGCACGGCCAACGCACTCGACGCCAAGTCCTTCTATGAGCAAGTCGACCGCGATCACTATTGATCGGGCGAGGCGTGGCCACACACCGGCCGCGACATTCCGCGGCTCGAAACGCAAGAGGCGATCCGCACCAGGATCGTCTCTTGTCTTTTCAGGCATACAAAACGCCTCCCGCATCGGAACGACAGCGTGTTTTGATTGCCACACAGGCGTTCCTGTTGACGCAAAGCTCTATTGATTTTCTCTCCAAAACGCGCGGTTCCGGGCTGTCATAGGCTTACCTGCTTTTGGTCGTCTGGTGTTGCCGACCTCATTGATTGGTGGGGCGTGGCGTTATGTTCTTGCGTATTTTCATCTGTGTCGTCGTGCCTCATTTCGATGCCGTCGGCGGCTCACGCGCGGCGTGCGTCGGCGATCGTCGGGCTACCGACGCTCACTAATCCCGCGGGTGACGCTGGCCGCATGGCGAAGCTACTCTAACAGAACAGCTTCGAGGTTATTGCTTGTGATGGCAAGACGCCCGGGTGCTTCGATCTCGACCGAACTCGGTTTCTCGGCGCACTAAAGAGGTTGGTGCAACGCGCGACTGGAGCAGATCTTGCCCTCGTGTTCTTTGCGGGCCACGGCATGGCCTCCGAGCGGGGCAACATCCTGGCCCCTGTCAATGCCAAGCTGGATTGCTCTACAGGCACCGTGACCAACGGCGGGATCGTCGAGCAAATTATGAAGGCGACCGAGCCGGCGCGTGGACAGATGTGTTTGGCGTGCCCAGCTCGCCTGCATGGCCGTTTGCCACCGCCCGGTGCCTGGCCAAATTCAGCCGCCACCAAGTGGCCTATTCCATCTGACCAGGCCAAATGGGGGTGAGACGATCCGAGCACAGATCTTGATCTTTCCAACTACAGAGTAGGGAATGTGTCACCTGGGTGACTTCGCAGATGGAATCCCAATGCTCTATTGAACGACATATTGGGTGCGGGGGAACATAGAAATGAGATCCGATACTTCAATCTACTGGATGCTTGCCGGAATGTCGTTGAGCACCATGGTGGTTCTCTGCGCCGTCACCAGTGTTCTTCTACGTATCTGAAAATCAGCCCAAAAGGGCTTTTTGTGCGGGGGTAATCAGTGTGTGCGGGTCCTGACGGGCTTTGAAATTCTACTACCCACATCGTGTCGCGGGCGGCTGAAGGAAGGGGGAGCAAAGCCCCGGTCCGACCCAAAAAGCTATCGGGCGGTCGCGGGCTGAATTGGGCGAATTGTTATAACTTATGGTCAATGCACAACAGCTGGAGCTTGAATTGGAGCGATCTGTTCACTGAGTATCGATCTGTTTTGGTGCGGGAGTTGTGTTGGTGTGTACGAATTTTGCGAGCGCGCCTTGCCGGCGCGTCTCCGGTGGCATTGCGCAGCTAATCATTGTTGCGCTGGTGGCGGCGCTAGCGATTGTCCCTCAGGGTTTTGCACAGACGCCAGCACCCAGCTCGCTCAAGAGCGAACAGCAGGCTCTTTTCGATCGCACGCTCAAGGAGCCCGCCAACCTCGATGTCGCCTTCCGCTATGCGGAAGTGTCAACCAAGTTGCACGACTTCGAAGCCGCCATAGGCGCCCTCGAGCGAATGCTTTTTTTCAATGCGAACTTGCCGCGAGTGAAACTCGAACTTGGAGTTCTTTATTGCCGCTTGGGTTCTTATGAGATGGCGAAGAACTATTTCACCAATGCCATCGCCGATCCAGCGGCGCCACCGGACATGCGTGCCAAAGTTCAGGCCTACCTCGATGAGATCGAAGAACGCTTGAACCCCAACTTCGTCTCAGGTCTCGTGCAGACCGGCGTGCGCTACCAGACCAACGCCACGGCCGGCCCGTCGGGATCCCTGATCCGCGTGTTCGGATTTGACGGCGTCCTCGACCAGAAGTTTGTCAAACAGCCCGATTGGAACTTCTTCGCGCAAGGCATCGTCTTTCAAACCGTGGATCTGCAGACGCAGCGCGGCGACAGTTGGGAGACGCAGGCCAGTGCCTATGCCTCCGAGCAACTCAAGATTAAGCGCCTGGACGTTGCCGCCGTTGGGTTCCAGACCGGGCCACGCATCGTACTCGACACCGGCCAGTCACCTGGCACGGGGCTTTCGCTCAGGCCCTACATCGGCGGATCGCTGGTTGCCCTCGAGGAGGAATACTACCTTGGCAGCGGTATGGCGGGAGCCGCCATTACCTGGCTGCCGGCGCCAGGCTGGAGCGTTGAGCTAGGTGGCGATCGCGGGCATCGCACCTTCCACAATACCGCAAGCTATACGACCGCCGATCTGCAGACGGGCGAGATGACCACCGGTTATGCATCGCTGCGGGGCCCCTTGCTCGACGGTGTGCGTTGGCAGGCACGAGGCGGAATCCAGCGCAATGATGCGCGCGATGAATTGCAAAGCTACCTGCAGCGATTGTTCGAGCTGTTCGTGTCCTGCGACCTCAATATCAACCTGATGGGCGCAACGCAGCGCATCACCCTGTCACCATTTGCCGGTATAAGCTGGACGGACTACCGGGAACCAAATTTTCTCGTCGACCCGGACGTGACGCGCCAAGATCGCGAGCGCTACATCGGTATCGCTGTCGATGCCCAGCTTTACAAGGGCTTCGGTCTGGGTATCCGCGTGCAGTACTCGCACACCGACTCCACCCTACCAAATTTCCGGACCGACAACTTCTCTGTTTCCGCCGGTCCAACGTTCCGCTTCTGAAAGGCGCAGACGATGTCACGAGCACGAGCACTGGCGATTGCCGCAACATTCGTGGCGCTCACCGCCGCGGCCCCTGATCGCGCCGTGGCGCAGACGGTCGGCGCTGCCGCTGCCGTCAATCCGCAAGCACAAGGCGGTGACCGGGTTCTGCAGGTGGGCTCGAACATCATATTCCGCGAGCGCATCAGCACGTCCACCAGCGGCTCCACGCAGGTGATCTTTATCGACAAGACGACGCTCAGCGTTGGCCCCAACAGCAACATTTTAATCGATGAGTTCGTCTACAATCCCCATGCCGGCTCCGGCCGAATGACGGTGACCCTGACCAAAGGCGCAATGCGCATGGTCGGTGGCAACGTCACCCACACCCAAGGCGCGACAATCAAGACGCCGCTAGCCGCGATCGGCGTGCGTGGTGGGGTGGCGACGGTCAAGCACGACGCAAGGGGTGGGACCCAAGCCATCAACCATTTCGGCACACTGACGGTGACTGTCTGCCAGCGACAACTCAACTCGACGTCGGAAGCCCAACCCCGCGGATGTGCCGGGGCGTCCGAAACAATAACTCGGCCCGGGTACGGTGTGTCAGTAAAGGCAGCAGAGGCCGCCCCGAGCACCCCGGCTCCGGTGCCGCCAGCCCAGATCGCCGCGCTGACTTTGCAGCTGACCAGCCAGCCCGGACAGAGCGGTGGTGTGGCAGCCGAGAACCGCCCAACCGAGGCCATAGTGGTTGCCACGGGCGTCGGTCAGACCAATGCCAACCTCGTGCCTTCTGAAGTGATCAGCCTGCAGGGCCAGACCGCGTCGCAGTCCGCAGGCTTAACAAAGGTGCAGTCGGTCGAATTGCAAGCCGTTACGGATGCAGTTCAGAGGTCGAGCGTGGGGGCATCCCAGCAGAGCAGCGTCCCTCCTGCACCGCTACCCGCCTTCTATGCGCTCTCAATGACACCTGATGCGGCGCTCGGCTCGGGCGTGCCGTATCTGCCGGCAGCATTCGCGGTGCCGGGAACGTATGTGGTGAGCGATGTGCTCGGCTATCGGCGCGGCGGCATAGATCCTACAACCGGCCGCGCGCGTTTCGGCTCGCTGTTCCTGCAGGCGGGTCTTTCGATCAATGGCTCTGGCGCATCCCAAACGTCTACCTTCTTTGTCATGACCGGCGGATTCACCCCCCTGGCCGACGGCACGCAGTTCTATAGCGCAGGCTTTGATGCCTCGCGGCGCGGGAGCGGGGCAAACCTTGGCGCGGGCTTCGCATCGGGTGCTGTCGGCGGCAACGCGGCCAATACGACGCTCAACGCCGACCGCATCCCGACGGGCGCACTGGTGGACCAGAACACGCGCGACGGGGCGACCGGTGCGGTTATACCCCTTAACGCCTTCTACTTCCCGGGCGACGGCACCCGTGCGTTTTACACCTTCTCCCAGTCGGCCTCAGCGACAGCACTACCGCCGGGCATTGGGCAGGTGCGCCCGGACACCACACTAAGCGGGTTCGTTGGTGGGCTTGTGCAAACATTGCATTCGCCACTGCAGTTCCCAAACGACACGACCTATAGTTTTGCAGGGCGAAGCTTTCCCGTCGGCGGCGGCATTGTAATCCAGTTCGATTGGTCCGCGGACGGATGCAGGCCGACGGCGAGCTGACGAAAGTAGCCAACTTCAGTGGCCTCAACCACGAATTCACGACTGGGGACTGGCAGATCGGCAACCTCAATCCAAATGTACGGTCTCGCTCAACCTACATCGACGATCGCCTGTTTGCTGGCCGCTCCGGTGTCAACGAGCCCGCGACGGCAAATACGGACACAACCGAGATCTCCAGCACGAATGGGCAGACCCTCGTCCGCAGCCGGCAGGCTTTCGCGAGCTCGGACCTGGTGCAGGCTCAGACGTTCTTCCCTGGGGTCAACTTCAGCAATTGTACCTGCGAATTCACCCGGTGGGGGTTCTGGTCCGCTGACAACTATCGCTCCAATAGTGACCTGACCACCGAGACCGACCGCACCAATCTCATGACCTGGGTGGCGGGAAGGTTGGCAGCGCCTCCCGAAGATTCCGGTCAGCGGCACGGCTGTCTACAATGGGTTCATGGTGGGCTCCTTCAAGAGTTTCATCAACAATACGAGTTTCTGCCGGCAACGAGTACGTGGCGGCGGGGAACTTCCAGGCCAATGTCAACTTCGCCTCTGGCGCCACGATATCGGTCCCGAGCCTAGATGGGCGAGCCTATGCGGGTAGCATCACGCGCACGCCGGGAGTGAACGAACTCACCGGCACCCTGACGGGCACGGGCGGCGGCAACATGCAGATCAATGGCGCCTTTTTCCGCGGCGCCACCGACCCGGTCAAGGATGTCGCCGGGCGCTTCTCGGTGACGGCCAGTCCGTCCGGCCCCAACTTTAACTACATCGGCGCTGGCATCTTCGCCGGCAGCCGTTGAGCGCCGCTAACAGTTAAGCCCAATCCGTCTACCCACAGGCTGCGCAGTATTTCGAACGGGTGGACCTCAAATGAAGATCGTTGTCGTCACGCTGGCAGTCGTTGCCTGCAGCGTCTTGTCCGTGGCCAGTTTGAGCACTCCGGCGTCCGCCATCTGTAACGACATATGCCGGCAGAAGTGCAAGGATAGTTGGAAAAGATTTTTAAATCAGAGAGGGAATGTATTGTCGTTTGGGCCCGTCGCAACGGACCTACGGGGTTTGGGTGTGGAGCGCGAGGTTTTCCATACAAGCCCTGCTCATAGGAGATCGCGAGCCGTGGTTCGGCCTTGTGCATGATCATGTCCCTGCGCAGCCTTCGGAGGGCATGTTCGGCCTCCCCGAAACCGTCGACGAGCTGTGCGCAGTGGCTGCTGCCCTCGGTGCCTGCCTCGAAAGGTCGACACCGTGTGGCTCGGCGAGCGGGCCACCGAGCGCAATCTCAAGGCACTCTCCCGCCAGGGCAAGCTCGCGCGCTACAAGGTGCTGCACTTTGCCACCCACGGCGTACTCGCTGGCGAGAGCTCCTGAAAGCCAAGGCCGAGCCTGCCCTGATCCTCACCCCGCCCAAAGACGGCGCTACGATCGCCGAGCTGGAGGAGGACGACGGGCTGCTGACTGCCTCCGAGGTCGGACAGCTCGAGCTTGACGCCGATTGGGTCGTGCTATCGGCCTGCAACACCGCCGCGGGCGATGTGGGCGATGCCGAGGCCCTCTCAGCTCAGCGAAAGAAGCGCTAACGTTCGCGAAGACCACATGTGTACAGCTCGCAGCTGGCACTGATCGCGCCGGGAAGGCAATTTCCTGATGAGAGGTCACCCCAATGAAATTCCAAGCCCAACGCATCCGCGAGATTGAGTCCGCACTGGTTGGCCTGCGCCTGACCTGCACTGAATAGCGCCATGCCAACGAACGAGCGATTTCTCAAGCGGCTGAGGAAGAAGGCCAAGCGGGGCATGCGCGGCTGGCCTGTCGCGACCATTGCGTTCTACGGTCCAAACCTAAGCCGCGCCACCAAAGTGGCCGTTGGCATCATTCCATCCGAGGACGCCGAGCCGGCCGAGATGCGGGATTGGAGCGTAGAAACTGGCGACGTGCGCGCGGAGATGGCCGTCGCCGGCGAGATACTTGAGTTCATCGAGACCGAGGGCGCCATCTCGATCATTATAACTGACGGCATCATGGGCTGCCCGCACCAGCAAGGCATCGATTACGAGGGGGAATGGTGTCCATCTCCCGAGTGCGCCTTCTGGCACGGGCGCGACCGCTTTACGGGGAAGCTCGTTCAATAGGGCCGGTTCAGGCCTGCTCCAATTCCGCGATTTTCCGCTCCAGCGAGGCGACGTGCCTGCGCAGCTCACGCCCTATGCCAGGGGTCTGCCCTGGCGATTGCAGATGCTCGAGCACCCGAGCGAGCTCCTCCCGCTTCTTTGCTAGCGTCTTCTGGGCTTCCGTCAGCTCGGGCTTGCGCGGACCCTCGAATATGCGCCAGCGCTCGGCATTGACGCGCCTCCAGCCCGGGCACTTCGTCTTGACCCATTTGCGGCTCGGCCCGCTTGAGTAGCGCGACGCCAAGCGCTTGCTGACGACACCCTCGAATCCAAACTTGTTGCAATTGCTCGAATAGCAACGGGCCGTCGGGGAAGGTCTGCACCTGGCGCATGAAGGGCACCTTTGATTTCCGGCAGAGCCGATCGAGATCACGCTTGCGTTCGGACAGCGGCAAGCCACGCAAATCGACGCCATCCTGCCAAAGCAAATCGAACACCAAAAAATCAATTGCGCCTCGTCGAGATGATTTGTGCGTATCTCGGCCATAAGCCTGTAAAAGTGCGCGGCACCCTCGGGGATCGATCAGGACGCCACTATCGGACATTTTTGTCATTCCGGCGGAGCTTGATCGACCTTGTTGACGCGATGGCGCGCGCCAGAGTTGCCGTCTCTGGGCCTTTTATAGCGGGTGCAGAATTAGGCCGTGTACTAAAATACTAACCGCTCCCCACGTGTGCCAACAGCCTTGGAAAGGTCGACCTACCCCACATAGCGGAAGAGATCGTTCGCCTTCGGGAATATTCCGGAAGACGTAGAGGAGGCACGCGAGGGCTTGGCTCGCGCGATGCTGTCGAACGGTGAAATCGGTTCTCGGGGAAGAGCTCTTGGGCGTCGGGGCGCACCACACCCACGCGCTTGCTGCTGGCCTAGGCGTAGCCGCTCGAACACGGACAACCGCCTCACGTCCGACGGGGCACGTTAACCAAGTTGTGAACGCCGCAAAAGTGGCGGCCGATCGTTAACGGGGTACTGCTGGCAACAACATGGTTAATTACAATGCTCACGCCCAAGCCGCCCGTCCTTGCCGCCATCGCTCTCTTACTGCTGCTTCCCGACGCCGCATTAGCGCAAGCACGCTCGTCGGCAGGTGGCTCGCTCGCGCGGAGCCCTCGGCTCTCGGCACCGACCACAACCTTACCTACAATCACTCCCCCCGTGTCCCCCGGCCCCACCACGCAACCCGGAGCGACCGTGCCGCCGCTGTCGCCGATGTCCCCTCCCTTGCCCAGCCAGTTCGCGACCGGGGGCGGCTCCTCGCCCAACCTTGCCCTCTCACCTGGCACCTCGTCCGGGAGCGCGAGCCCGAGCGAGTCGGCGCCGAGCAAGATGGGTGGCGGTGGTAAAACGCTTGCCGACTGCATGGGCTTCTGGGATGCCGCCACGCACATGAGCAAGGTTGAGTGGCGCGCCGCCTGCAAGCGCTCGATGAAGGAATTCCCCAGCGTCAAGTGGTAGCCGCTGGCCTGCACGAGCTTGCCAACCTTCAGGCGATAGCCCGCAAGGCGGATGATGCGGTCATTGGGTCACTTCTCAAGTCCGTTCCCAGCTGACCACGTGAATGGTCCTGGTCGCTATCTCCGGATGCCGCCGCATGTAGCGCTCGATAGCCTGATCCTCGGTTTCTCCCGGGTGGCGCCACACCACCACGTCAACGGGCAAATCAGCAGCGACCAGTGTACAAGCAGAGCTGGGCTGCGCGTGTCAGGTTCCTAGTGCGGGAAGGGTCGGGGTGGCCGCCAAGGAAACCATAGCAAGGTTGCGCGAGCGTATTGCTGTTCGGCGGCCCTTGAATGGCCTACTGTGATTGCGGACCCTCTATATGTCGCAACCCTCAAGCGACCACCGGCGCCAGAGGAAGCCCCAAATAAAATGGCCCGGGGCAATAGCAAGGGCGACCGCGGCCTGGATCGAAAGGGAATGAGGATGCGCGTTGGCAGTGTGAACTCGCCGGCAAGGCTATCACCCAGATGAACGATACCAGCAACGCTGCCCTGATCGCCATCGTCGTCATCTTCACGATTGCCCTGACCCTGGCGTAGCCTAGGGGCACGAAACCCTAAAACCGATGGAATTGGCGATCGTCCCAGCCCGGCCTCTAATAGGTCGTCATCCCTCCGCTCAAGCTCGATCAGGCCTGCTCGAATTCAGCCATTTTTCGCTCGAGAATGGGTATGCATCAAACTATCGTATTGCTGACGCACCGCACGCGGAAGCGTACGTTTAGGACAGTCCCCTAACAACCTGAGGCATGCGATGCTGGTCTATTTGTTTCAGCAGAGACGCAATGCTGACCACCTTGCGCTCACAACTGACGTGACCGGTCGGAACCTCCCCTGCCCGCCATCCAGCCATTGGGCCTTCGTAAAGGCGCTCGATATCAAGAACTCTCGGCCCCCGGTGGGCAACGCCGATCTTAACGACCTGGTCCGCCGGCTGAAATCTCCCGGCTATTACATCTTTGCAGAGGCGACTTAAACGCGCCCGGCTCTCTACTGGTGAGCAGTGGACGAAATCAGGGTTCAGGTTCTGAGCTAGCTGGATTAGTGCTATCCTTCCTCCGCTCGGGTGACCACGTGGCGAACATCGGGGGCAGAGGTTGGAAGTCCCTGGGGCGCAGCCTTGATAGCTCTAGCGACTATCTCATAGCCGCACCTCATTTGTGGCGCCCGGGCACTGCCCAGCTCACGCAGTATAGCGGCGACAAAAAGGGGACGCCCGTCGCCAAACGTCCCGCGCCCATGCACGCATACAAATCTAGCATGGTCAGAGGCGATCGGATCGCACCGCGCTAGGGGTGTTGGGACCTCATACCGGTTCGAACCCTGTCCTCTGTTTGCAAAGCTACACCTCTCCCGGGAAGCTCATCGGACCTTGGCCCAGTCCGCAATCATCGGAGCGGCTAGCTCCGCGATCTCCGTTCGAGAATTGCCACATGCGGGCGCTGCTCGCGCGCCACGAAAAATTAATAGGGACGCTTGTTGCCAAGCGTCCCCGCACCATGTGGAGGCAGAACACGGTGGGGTCCTCGCTCTGTTCGGTCAAAGAGTGCCAGCTGCGGACTCACGCACTGCAGCAAAAATGCTGCTCTACTCGATCACCTCGTCGGCACGGGCGAGAAGCGACGGAGGAACTGTGAGCCCGAGTGCTTTCGCGGTCTTGAGATTGATCACCAGCTCGAACTTGGTCGGCTGCTGAATTGGCAGGTCGGCCGGTTTAGTTCCCCGAAGCACCTCGGCGACTTGCCGGGCCTTCAGCCTAAAGAGCTGAACGATACGCGGGCCATAGGCGGCAAACCCACCCTCCGCTGCGGTTTCGGGCCATTGGTAGATGGCGGTCTGGGCCGAGCGCTGGCGACGGCGGGAGGCCACGGGCGACATGATCATCGTGAGGTACGCCGACGATATTGTCGTCGGCTTCGAGCATGAGACGGACGCCCGACGCTTCTGGGACGCGATGCGCAAGCGGTTAGAGGAGTTCTCGCTGTTGCTACATCCGGACAAGACCCGCCTGATCGAGTTTGGCCGCCATGCGGTGGACAGACGCGCTCAGCGTGGGTTCGGAAAACCGGAGACCTTCAAATTCCTAGCCTTTGTGTTCATCTGCGGGCGTTCGCGCAAGGGCAGGTTCCAGCTCCAACGGAAAACCCGGCGCGACCGCATGCGGGCAAAGCTCAAGGAAATCAAGGCAGAGCTGCGAGAGCGGATGCACCAACCGATCCCCGAACAGGGACGATGGCTGGCGCAAATCGTCCGAGGCTTCTACAACTACCACGCCGTGCCGACGAATATGCCGGCACTGCGTGCTTTCCGGTATTACATCGAGCGTCTCTGGGTGCGCACGCTGCGGCGCCGCAGTCAGAAGGATCGCTTCGCTTGGGACCGGATCACGAAGCTTGCCGACGACTTCCTCCCAAAACCTAAAGTCCTTCATCCCTGGCCGCAGCAGCGCTTTGCCGTCAGACACTCGAGGTAAGAACCGGATGCCTATCCAGAAACCTGAGTGACCTTGCGTTGTGGCATGCGGCTGGCCTGATCTCAACGTCGAACCCCAGATTGCGGATACGGTTGGCGAGCTTAGCTGCGGCACGCGCTGGGTTACGGCGGGCGAAATGGTCGGGGCCGAGATCCTGGTAGCAAATGTTGTCGGCCAACATATGGTGGGCGGTGGTCAGGATGGAGGCCGCGACGGCGACAACAGCTTTTTTGGGGCCACAGCGTGCTTTTAGCCGCAGAAACTGAGCCTCAAAGTAGCTGTTCTTCTTGCCAGCCGCGGCCCAGGCACACTGCACCAGCACAGGCTTCAGCCATGGCGCACCCTTTCTGACGCGGGTCGAGCGCCGCTTGCCGGCACTCTCGTCAAGGCGCGGAATGAGACCCGCCCAGGACAGGAGATGACCCGCCGTTGGGAACTGTCCCATGTCGGTGCCGATCTCGGCGATGAGGATCTGGGCCGAGGTCTCGCTCAGACCCGGAACCCCCTTCAGTCGTTCAAGGGCGTCGCGAAAGGGCTCGAGCGCGGCCTCGATCCGCGCGTCGAAGGCCGCAATCGTCTCTTCCAGCTGCTTAATGGTCTTTAAATGCTGGCCGATGAGAAAGCGATGATGAGAGCGACGATAGTTCCCTTTCATGACCGAACAAGACCTGGGCAAGGTCAACCGGGCGCCCAAATCAGCCCGCAGTTGCTTGAGACCGCCCTGCTGCCCGGCTCCTTCGCAGCATTGGTGGCGGACTACCTCGCCTCAATGACTGAGTTCGTGAGAAGAAGCCGCGCACGCAACGCATCTATCGAATGATCTTGGAGCCGCTGGCTGAGGCTCATGAACACAAGCCCGTGGCGCTGCTTGAGCGCCGCCACATCAAGCAATGGCGCGACGCCCGCAATGAAAAGCTGGGCATGGCCAACATAACCGTCAAGGTCGTGCGCGTGCTTCTCGCCTATGCCGTCGAAAACGAATATCGCAGAGACAACCCAGCCACGCGCATCAAGCTTTTCAGGCTTGGCGAACACCGGGCATGGACGGACGAGGAGTGTACTGCATTTGAGGCCCGATGGCCGGCACAAAGCATGCAGCGGCGCGCATATTTGCTGGCCAAGTTTACGGGGGCAACGGGTATATGAGCCTGCTGACGAAAGCCGACGGCAGCGACAGCCTCAGCATGTGGTTCGCCAGCGCAATCGATGAGGCCGGCCTCCCCGATGCGTGCGTGATGCATGGGCTAAGAAAAACGGCGGCGAGGATGCTTGCCGAGGTTGGGTGCTCAACACATGAAATTGCGTCGATCACCGGCCATGCGGCACTTGCCGAGATCGAGCGCTACACAAAAGCCGCCAATCAGAAAAAGCTAGCGACGGCGGCGATTTACAAGCTGGAACGGAACGCGAAAAGAACGGCGAGTGGCAAACGCACCCCTCCCAAAGTGGCAAACAGCGGGCAGGGGATTGAAATGTCGATACAATTGTGGCAGCCCCTGTTAACCTTTCGTTAACCAAATCAGCAAAGCCTGCGGGGAAAGATCGGAACGGCAAGCCGGAGGCCGAGCCGACGTCCAGCGAACGACAAGCTCCGGTCCGTGTGCGCGTCATGGCGGGATTGCGTAAATCCGGCCTAGTGCGGGGAAAATGCGCAAAACAGGGACTGCAGAATTACCGAGAGCGAGGCGGACGTGGATGGGACCGCCGTTAGCAGTTCTCGGATTTTTACGAGCACGCGCTAGGCGCGTTCCCGTCCCGAACCGCTGTGTTCGCTCACGCAGAACCGTTGCAATGATGCGCCTCGAGCCGTCGTGTTCGAGAGCGAGGGTGCTTGCCCGGCGCCCACATCGACCTGCATCGGCATGCAGACTGCGGCACAGCACCACCTCTCGAGATGGAGTGGCACATGAAGCGCCTCTGTCAACGGTGTGGCGTGTCTTCGAGTTGGCTCGACAACGCAACGAGCCTCACGCTTCGACCTGAGCCCGAATGGAAATGGGTGCTCCTCTGGCGCGACAACCAACGTCACCGTCCCCCGAGTAAGATCTAATTCGGCATTGCTGGCAGGTCGTGCGAGCCTCCGCCAGCCAGAAAATCGAGAGGCCGGCCACATTGGCCGGCCTTAGCCATAACAGGCACAAGCGCGACCCCGTATACCCCGTCACATGGGCAGGCGGGCGAGTTGATGGCTGAAATAGTTATCGATGGCCGTGACAATCGAGGTTGAGACCTTCTCGCGCCAACGCTCGGATTTCAACAGCTGAGCATCGGCTTCATTGGTCACGTAACCGAGCTCAATCAGGATCGACGGCACTTTGGCAGATTTCAAGACCACGAAGGCAGCGCTGCGATCCGGGTTGTCCTTAAGGCTGGTGGTCTCGCCCATGAATTCGATCACGGACTTTACGAACACGCTGGTGCGATCACGCGTCATGTCGACTTCGCGTCGAGCCAGGTCGGAAAGAATGGCTTTGACCGCGGAAATATCGCCATCGCTGTTCTTCAAGGCGGTGATTTCCTGATCCGAAAGGACATGCTCGCTGACCTCGCCGCGGGCCGAGCGCTGCAGCGAACTCGCCACAGAGTTGCGCAACGAGTAAATGGTGGCACCGCGCGCGCTCGACTGCGCGTAGTCCGCGTGTACGGCGACGAATAACGAGGCGAGCTGGCGTTCGGCAAATTCACGCCGCGCGTTGAGTTCGACGAATGTATCTGTTTCGCGCGTCAACAAGACCTTGTACCGCCCCGTGCTCTGCAGCTTTTCGCGCAGCTTTAGACTGAACGCCAGGACGACATCCTTCTCCACCGTCCCGTGCCGCGTCGCGCCCGTATCGTCGCCGCCGTGCCCCGGATCAATGACGATGACGGGCCGGTACATTGCTTGCGAGCGCGCGCGTGGAGACAGGGCTGGCTTCGGCACGGGGGGCTGTAAGCCAGCCGCGCCAAGGCCAAAGGGGGCGCTGATCGGTAACGGAGAGCGACCATCCTGCGTGTCCGCCTCGGCCAGTTCGGCCGATGCCATCTCAAGCACGAGACGCGCCGCTTTGCCGTCCTTCTCGATAGTCGATCGCTCGATGACCACCGGTCCGGTGACATCGATGACGACACGGGCCTTGCCGGGCGCGGAGAGGCCACCGCGAAACGATTTGACAAGACCGACAGGGGCCGCACTTGGCAGGGCGGGCAATTGCAGTTTTACGTCGGGAAGATCGACGAAAACGCGATTGGGATTGGTGAGGGCAAAAACCTGGAAGTCGACGGCGCGCTCAAGGCCAATGATGAAGCGGGTGCGGTTCTTGTTGGCCTTCGAGGCGCCGGCCATGCCCTCAGCATCCGGCCCGGTGGCCGCCTGTTGAGCTTGCGAAGGCGCACACAGCGCGATGGGCAGCACCACGAGCAACGCTCGCAAGAATGCGCGCCGCCACCTGCCTGAAACCATGCCGTTGACCCCCGTCAAACGCCACCAGTAGTGCGGGACAACCTGTGGATTAACCGGGGAAGATGGCATTTTCCGGGTATCCACCAGCCGACCTTATGAGCCTGGAAAGCTTAACGAATCGCTTACCCTCGACGAATTAGAGGGCATTTCATTGCAAAATCCCGCGTTGTGAACAAGTGCGCCCGCGATCGCAACCGCCGCAAGATCCGTCTCGGGGGCAAAAAAAAGCGATAAGGGCGGACCCGCGCCGGACCGCTCGAAACCAACAGGCTCAATCACTTACCTCGACAATCGCCGCTTAACGGCGTTATCACCCTGCTTAAAGCATCGTCCCGAACCGACAATCGCGCCGGCTGCCTCCCCTCGCTCACAACGGCGGCTGTCGTGAGCCTACGCGCCTGAGAAAGCGGCCGAACCGGGGTGCCGATAACGCCCTGACACCGCGAGGACCCCAAAATTTGCGCCAACGACGCCGGTGTCGTCCTCGGAGACGCACGCAACAACGCCTGTCACAATGATGCGCTCGGGCGTCGGACAGGCTCGAAGGGTCGCTGATCTTGAACGAAGTCGTCCATTCGACATGTTCGATCATCCAAACCGACAGCTGCACGCCTTTCCACACGCAAACTGACATCCATCGCGGTAGCGCCGGCTGAACTCGGGTTTCGACTTAGCGGCCGCAAAGAACATCCGATGCGAGACGCCCCGTTCGAGCGCGATCCTCGCGAGCAACGCCTTTATGCGGAGCGGTCAATATCTATATGGAGTTTTTATGAGAAAGGGCTCGGCGCCCTCTCGAATTCCTATGCGTTCATCGGCAACTATCGCCCCGTGTCCTTGCTTCAAGGTGCCACGCTTAAGCTGCTGACCAATTGCAGCTCGGCCCTTCGTTGAAACGGAGCGACCATGTTGGATGTCATCCTACTCGGCTTGGGGCTCGGCTTCTTTGCCCTATCCATCGCTTACGCGTTCGGTTGCGAACGCCTCTGAGGAGAGCTGCCATGCTCGTCGAATACATCCTGGGAGGCGTGGTGACCGTCGCGCTTCTGATCTACCTCACCTACGCCCTGCTGCGGCCAGAAAACTTCTGAAGGCGGCGCTTTGACGAGGCAAACCCATGACCACAATTGGCTGGATTCAAATCCTGCTCTACTGCGCCATCGTTTGCGCGCTCGTCAAGCCGCTCGGCGGTTATATGACGCGCGTCTTCAATGGCGAGCGTACGTTCCTCACGTCCGTTCTGCGCCCGGTCGAAGCTGCGCTTTATAGTGTCAGCGGGGTGGACGAGAAGCGTGAGCAGCACTGGCTTACCTATACCGTCGCGATGCTACTCTTCCACGTCGGTGGCTTCCTCATCCTCTATGTGCTGTTGCGGCTGCAGAGCGTGCTGCCCTTTAACCCGGCCGATCAACCCGCGGTGCCCGCGGATCTCAGCTTCAACACGGCGGTGAGCTTTATCACCAACACCAACTGGCAGAACTACGGTGGCGAGAGCACGCTGTCGTATCTTGTGCAAATGCTGGGGCTCACCCACCAGAACTTTTTATCGGCGGCAACGGGCATCGTGTTGGCTGTCGCGCTCATCCGCGGCTTCGCGCGCGCGTCCATGCAGACCATCGGCAATTTCTGGGTCGATGTGACCCGCTGCACTCTCTACATCCTGCTGCCCATTTGCGTCGTCTATGGCCTCTTCCTCGTCTGGCAGGGCATGCCGCAGACGCTGGGTCCGTATGTCGACGCCACGACGCTGGAGGGCGCTAAGCAAACAATCGCGGTCGGCCCCGTGGCCTCACAGGTGGCCATCAAGATGCTCGGCACCAACGGCGGCGGCTTCTTCAACGCCAATGCTTCCCATCCCTTCGAGAACCCCACGGCGCTGTCCAACTTCGTGCAGATCATCTCGATCTTCGCCATCGGCGCCGCGCTCACCAACGTGTTCGGCCGCATGGTCGGCAATGAGCGCCAGGGCTGGGCCATCCTCGCCGTGATGGGCGTGCTGTTCATCGCCGGCGTGGCCGTGTGCTACTGGGCAGAAGCACGGGGCAACGACGCCCTCACCGCCATGGGGCTCACCGGCGGCAACATGGAGGGCAAAGAGGTACGCTTCGGTATCGTTGCCTCCGCCCTGTTCGCTGTGATCACGACAGCGGCTTCGTGTGGTGCCGTCAACGCCATGCACGACAGCTTCACTGCGCTTGGCGGCATGATCCCGCTCATCAACATGCAACTCGGCGAGATCATCGTCGGCGGCGTCGGCGCCGGTATGTACGGCATGCTCCTTTTCATCATCCTATCGGTGTTCGTCGCCGGCCTGATGGTGGGGCGCACGCCCGAATACGTCGGCAAGAAGATCGAGGCCAAGGAGGTCAAGATGGCCATGCTCGCCATCCTGATCCTGCCGCTGATGTATCTGGGTTGGACTGCGGCCGCCGTTGTGATCCCCTCCGCCGTCGCGTCCATGGCGAACCCGGGCCCGCACGGCTTCAGCGAGGTGCTCTATGCCTACACCTCCCAGACCGGCAACAACGGCTCGGCGTTTGCAGGTCTCACCGGCAACACGTTGTTCTATAACGTCACGGGCGCCATTGCGATGTTGGTTGGCCGATTCTGGATGATCATTCCCGCCATGGCCATCGCCGGCTCACTGGCGGCGAAAAAGACCTTGCCAGCCTCTGCCGGCACCTTCCCGACCACAGGCGGCCTGTTCGTCGGGCTGGTCGTCGGTGTGATCCTGATCGTCGGCGGCCTCACCTTTTTCCCGGCGCTCGCACTCGGCCCCATCGTCGAGCATCTGGCGATGACCGCCGGTACTACCTTCTCTTCGAACTAACGTCGGAGCCATATGATGGAAACGTCCACGCTGCGCAAGCAGATGCCGGTGTCGGCGCTGTTCGACAGCAAGATCATCGTCCCGGCGCTCGGGTCGGCATTCGTCAAGCTCGATCCGCGCACGCTGATCAAGAACCCGGTCATGTTCGTGCTCGAGATCGTCACGATCCTGACCACCGTCTTCCTCATTCGTGATCTGGTCACCGGCGGCAGCAACCTTGGCTTCACCTTCCAGATCATCCTGTGGCTGTGGTTGACGGTCTTATTCGCCAACTTCTCGGAGGCCGTTGCCGAGGGCCGCGGCAAGGCGCAGGCGGATTCGCTCAGGCGTCAGCGCACCGAGACGCAGGCCAAACTCCTGCAAGCAGCGAATTCCAGAGAGTATAAGCTTGTCCCCGGCACCAGCCTGAGGGTCGGCGACATCGTGCTGGTCGAGGCCGGCGACTACATCCCCTCCGACGGCGAGGTGATCGAGGGCATCGCCTCGGTGAACGAGGCAGCCATCACCGGCGAATCGGCCCCTGTCATCCGCGAGTCTGGCGGCGACCGCTCGGCGGTAACCGGCGGAACCCAGGTGCTGTCGGATTGGATCCGCGTCCGTATCACGTCCGCGGCCGGCTCCACCTTCCTCGATCGTATGATCAGGCTGGTCGAGGGCGCCGAGCGCCAGAAGACGCCCAACGAGATCGCTCTCAACATCCTGCTCGTGGGTTTGACCATCATCTTCGTGTTCGCCACGGCAACAATCCCGAGCTACGTTGCGTATGCGGGCGGCGCGGTCTCCATTGTCGTGCTGGTCGCGCTGTTTGTCACGCTGATCCCGACAACCATCGGCGCGCTGCTCTCCGCGATCGGCATTGCCGGCATGGACCGCCTGGTGCGCTTCAACGTGCTGGCCATGTCCGGCCGGGCCGTGGAGGCGGCGGGCGACGTCGACACCCTCCTGCTCGACAAGACTGGTACCATCACGCTCGGCAATCGCCAGGCCACCGAGTTCAAGCCGTTGCGCAACGTCAGCGAGCAAGAGCTCGCCGATGCCGCGCAACTCGCCTCGCTCGCCGACGAGACGCCGGAGGGGCGCTCCATCGTGGTGCTCGCCAAGGACAAGTACGGCATCCGCGGCCGCGATATGAAGGAGCTCAACGCCAAGTTCATTCCGTTCTCCGCCCAGACGCGAATGAGCGGCGTCGAATTCGGTGGCACCTCGATCCGCAAAGGCGCGGTCGACGCCATCCTGAGCTTCGTCAACGGCGGCGCGCCCACCGTCAGCCGTGCCGCCGTCGCGGTCGCCCTCAAGCCGAGCGTGAGCGCCGATACAACACGCGAAATCCAGGCCATGGCCGAAGCAATTGCCAAGTCCGGCGGCACACCGCTGGCAGTGGCCCGCGATGGCAAGCTGCTCGGCGTCATTCATCTGAAGGATGTGGTCAAAGGCGGCATCCGAGAGCGCTTTGCCGAGCTGCGGCGGATGGGCATCCGCACCATCATGATCACTGGCGACAACCCGACGACAGCAGCTGCGATCGCTGCGGAAGCCGGTGTGGACGATTTCCTCGCCCAGGCAACGCCGGAGGACAAGTTGCGCCTGATCCGCGACGAACAGGCCAAGGGCAAGCTCGTGGCCATGTGCGGCGACGGCACCAATGATGCCCCGGCGCTTGCTCAGGCCGATGTGGGTGTGGCGATGAACACCGGCACGGTCGCCGCGCGCGAAGCCGGCAATATGGTCGATCTCGACTCCAATCCGACCAAGCTGATCGAGGTCGTCGAGATCGGCAAGCAGCTGCTGATGACGCGGGGTGCGCTCACGACCTTCTCGATCGCCAACGACGTCGCTAAGTATTTCGCCATCATCCCGGCGATGTTCCTGGCCTTCTATCCGCAGCTGCAGGCCCTCAACATCATGAACTTGGCAACGCCGCAGAGTGCCATCCTGTCGGCGATTATCTTCAACGCGCTGATCATCGTCGCCCTGATCCCGCTGGCATTGAAAGGCGTAGCGTATCGCCCGATCGGCGCCGGGCCGCTGCTGCGGCGCAATCTGCTGATCTACGGTATCGGCGGCATCGTCGTCCCCTTCGTCGGCATCAAGGCCATCGACCTCGTCGTCGCGGCCCTGCATCTCGCTTGAGGAGAATAGTCATGTTGAGAGAAATCCGCCCGGCGATCGTGCTGATTGTCGCCCTCACGGCGATAACCGGCCTAGCGTACCCGCTGGTCATGACCGGCTTGGCACAGGTACTTTTCCCCTCGCAGGCCAATGGCAGTATGGTCGAGAAGGACGGCAAAGTCGTCGGCTCGGTGCTGATCGGGCAGGCCTTCGCCGACGACAAATACTTCCACGGGCGACCTTCTGCCACCAATGCGCCCGATCCCAAGGATGCAACCAAGACGGTCGACGCGCCTTACAATGCAGCCAACTCCATGGGCTCGAACCTCGGCCCGACCAACAAGGCGCTCGTCGAGCGCGTCAAGGGCGACTTCGACAAGCTGAAGCAGGAGAACCCCTCTGCGCCGGTGCCAATCGACCTGGTAACCACTACCGCCAGCGGGCTCGATCCGCACATCTCGCCTGAGGCAGCGTTCTTCCAGGCGCCGCGCGTCGCTAGGGCGCGCAATATCCCCGAGGATCGCGTGCGTCAGCTCATCGCCCAGCATGTCGAGGGCCGCACCCTCGGTTTGCTCGGCGAGCCGCGCGTCAACGTGCTGGCTCTCAACTTGGCCTTGGATCGTGCAGCGACACGATGACCGCGGCCGGTCGGCTGTCCCTCGTATCCGGTTGATCCATGGCAGATCCGCGGAGCGACCTCGAGCAACGTCCTTATCGGAAGCCCTCCCTACCGAGGCCCGGCGCGAAGAAAATGATCGTGCCGGGCGTCTGAAAATTTTTGTCGGTGTCGGCAAGACCTACGAGATGCTGGAGTCGGCGCGTGCCAAGCTCAGGGAGGGCGTGGACGTCGTTGTCGAGAGGCACGGCCGTAGAGAGACCGCGGCGCTGTTGGAGGGCTTCGAGGTTATTCCCCGCAAGCCCAATCGCATCTTGAACGCGTTTGATATCGATGCGGCGCTCAAGCGCCGCCCTGCTCTGAACTCGCCCGTACCAATATCCCGGGCAGCCGTCACCCAAGCGCTATCAAGATGTGGAAAAGTTGCTGGATGGCATCGACGGTCTATACGACCGTCAACATCCAGCACATCGATCCCCTGCACGGACGTCGTGGCGCAGATCACGCGTGTGCGCGTTCGCGAGATCGTGCCCGATGCCATTCTCGACAGCGCAGACGCATCGAGCTCGTTGACCTGACGCCAGACCACCTGATCCAGCGCCTCAAGGAGGTAAGGTCTGCAAGCCGAGCACGCCCGCAAGCACTATTCTCGCCGGCCAATCTGACCGCCCTGCGCGAGCTGACCCGGCGGCGGATCGCGGATCGTGGCAAGGAGTAGCTGCTCCAGCACGTGCGCGCTCGCGCGATATCTGCGCCGTGGGTCGCGGGGGATCGGACAATCACGCCAGATAGGCAGCGACAACAAAGGAAAAGGGAGGCGAAATGCGTTGGGCCGACCCGCGCCGGATCGGCCCCAACCTGAACGCGTCGTCGTCGGCATTTAGGCTTTCTGATTGCGATAACGGATCAAATAGCTGTCCATCGTGTACTCCGCAACCTGCCACCAGAGATATTGGTCGGAGCGATAGGCGACGAGGCTATCGAGCAACTTCTTGAACCATTCGTTCTTGCTCGCCAGCTCCGCGTAGAGCTCGGTGGCCGCCTTGTGGCAGCCGTCCATGACATCCGGCGGAAACGGCCTCAGCACGGCGCCGGAGGCGGCCAGGCGCTTGAGCGCGCCCGGATTGCCGTGGTCGTACTTGCCCGTCATCCACACACCCAACTCTTGCCCCGCTGCAAGGAGGGCCGCCTGATAGGTCTTGGGCAGCTCGTTCCACTTGGCAAGATTGAACAAGTAGTGGGGCGTGGCACCGGGCTCCCACCAGCCGGGATAGTAGTAGTATTTGGCGACCTTCACGAAGCCGAGCTTTTCGTCGTCGTAGGGGCCAACCCACTCGGCCGCATCGATCGTGCCCTTCTCCAGTGCGGGATAAATATCGCCGCCGGCAATCTGCTGCGGCACCACGCCAACCCTCTGCAGAATGAGGCCAGCGAATCCGCCGACGCGGAACTTTAGGCCCTTGAGGTCGTCGAGGGTGTTGATCTCTTTGCGGAACCAACCACCCATCTGGCAGTTTGTGGAGCCGCTGATGAAGCCTGTCACGCCGTACTTGGTGCGCAGGAATTCGTCGAAGAGCTGTTGACCGCCGCCATGGAAGAACCAAGCATTCTTCATGCGCGAGTTCAGTCCGAACGGCAAGTCGGTTCCGAACGTCAGCGCCACATCCTTGCCGAAATAGTAATAGGCCGCCGTATGGCCAGCCTCGACGTTGCCCGCCTGCACGGCATCGAGCACCTGCAGACCAGGCACGATTTCGCCCGCCGCAAACACCTGGATCTGGAACTTGTTGTCGGTGAGTTCGGCGACGCGCTTGGCGAGGTATTCCGGATTACCGTAGAGCGTATCCAGCGACTTCGGCCAGCTTGCCGTCAGCCGCCACCTGATCTCAGGGGCCGACTGCGCGATCGCCGGGGCGGCCACCGCCGTCGCGAGCGCGCCCGCACCGCCGACGCCGGCGGCCTTGATGAACCTGCGGCGTGAAAACGTCGTCATGCGATTCCTCCTTTGAGTGATGACCGATTGTTTTGCGGCTCTTCGCTCAGTCGAACGCAGTTCCTCGACCGATATCGATTATCGCTCAAGCATAGGGCGTTTTGCCCGTGACGGGAACAGGCTGCCGGCGGCCATTTTTTGGCAGCCTCGGCTAGCCGGTGCGAGGGCGAAGACCAGAAAAGGAAGGGCCGGCCCCGTTTCCGTGGCCGGCCCAACGAACTACGGCAATGACCTACGTCTACGCCTTTTGATTGCGGAAGCGGATCATGTAGCTATCCATGGTGTACTCGGCCACCTGCCACCACAGATACTGGTCCGCCCGGAAAGCGGTAAAGTGGTCATAGAACTTCTTGAACCACTCGTTCTTGGTGGCAAGCTCCGCGTAGAGCTCGGTTGCCGCCTTCCAGCAGCCATCCATGACCTCCGGCGAGAACGGCTTCAGCACGGCGCCAGACGCGGCCAGACGCTTAAGTGCCACCGGGTTCATCGCATCGTACTTGGCCGTCATCAACATGCCGGACTCCTGCGCCACGGCCTGCAGGAGCGACTGATAGGTCTTCGGCAATTCATTCCACTTGGTCAGATTGAACAGATAGTGGGGCGTTGAACCGGGCTCCCACCAGCCGGGATAGTAGTAGTACTTGGCGACCTTCACGAAGCCCAGCTTCTCGTCATCGTAAGGTCCAACCCACTCGGCCGCATCGATCGTGCCCTTCTCCAGCGCGGGATAGATATCGCCGCCGGCAATTTGCTGCGGCACCACGCCCAGTTTTTGCAGGATCATGCCGGCGAATCCGCCGACGCGGAACTTTAGGCCCTTGAGGTCGTCGAGGGTGTTGATCTCTTTGCGGAACCAACCGCCCATCTGGCAGTTGGTCGCGCCCGATACAAAGCCGGTGACGTTGTACTTGGCGCGCAGGTACTCGTCCATCAGAGCCTGGCCGCCGCCCTGGAAGTACCAGGCATTCTTCATGCGGCTGTTCATGCCGAACGGCAGATCGGTACCGAAGGTGTTGGCGACGTCTTTGCCGAAGTAATAGTAGAGCGCCGTGTGACCCGCCTCGACGTTGCCGGCCTGCACGGCGTCGAGCACCTGCAGACCAGGCACGATTTCGCCTGCCGCAAACACCTGAATCTGAAACTTGTTGTCGGTCAGCTCGGCAATGCGCTTGGAGAGATATTCAGGATTGCCATACAGCGTATCGAGTGACTTGGGCCAGCTTGCCGTTAAGCGCCATTTCACCTCTGGCATAGACTGGGCAATTGCCGGCGCCGCGACCGCCGTCGCCGCCAGGCCGCCTGCACCGGCGGTCTTGATGAATTTTCGTCTCGAAAGTGTCGTCATGCCAGTTCTCCTCGGTGGCCGGGCCAGTTTTTGGCCTGCGCCGTTTTGCATACTTTGCTTTTGGTTCCAGTCGCTGCCACGGCAGTCCGCGCTTGCGAGCGCTCCCCCCGCGGGGCGCGCGCACCATAGGCGGTTCTCGCTCATTGCGAAACTGCCACTTACGTCGATATGTCGATCAGTTTGGCGTAGCCCTGGGCGGTCGTGTCCTCGACAAACTGACGGTAACGCCCAAAAGCGACATCATCGGCTCCGACCGCACCCAGCTTCATGGACGAAAATTCATTCTGCTTGACGTACACAATGGGGGCGCTGACGGGCACCAAGGTTGCCTTTTGTTTGTGCAGGGTAGTGATCAAACCTCGCATAATGCCGGACGGATCGAGCTGCGACACCATGACCATACGCATGGCACCCTTGGTCAAGGAAACGAGGTGGATGTACATGGACGAGGCCGGAATGTAGAGCCGGCCCCGGTGCAGGAAATACTTGTCCGGCCGGTCGCATTCCTGAAACAGCAGGCTCGGCCATTCTTCATCCCAGGTGATGTCCGTGCGGTAGGCCATGATCTCGGCGCGATTGGAGAACGAGGGGCGCAGCGTAAGATAGCTGCCGATGTACTGATCGACGCCGGCCCGCGTATAGGCACCCATGTAGACCGGCGCGGCGCGCCCTTCCGTGACACCGGCTCCCGGCGCATCGCGCTGCTCGCCACCCCAGGCGGCCTTGACCCGCTGAAAATCCAGCCCCAGCACCATGCAGACGTCAAACAGCGTCTGATCACGGACCGGCCGGCCGGCGAGCAGGTTTTGAATGGTCTTCTCGTGGCAGTCGGCGGCATCGGCGAGTTCGGCCTGGGTGATCTTCTTTTCGATCATCGCCGTCCTGATGAGCGCCACCGAGCCGGACGGCTTTCCATCAGTGCGCATGCCCGCCTGCCTTACCCTTGGTCCCTTGCCGCGAAGGTATCGGAACTGTGGCGAGGCTGTCACCAGCCAAGCGCGGTGCCCGCGTTCAGTGCGTGAATGCCCACCACAACAAGATGGCCCCCGCGCAAAGCAAGAGCCCGTCCATGAGAGAGCGAAATTGTTGCGCATCAAGGCGCAGCACGAAGCCGCGGGCAACCCAGGAGCCAGCCATTACCGAGGCCCCGACGATCAATCCGCGCAGCGCCGTCTCGGGCGGTAGCGCGTCGAAACGCTGGAAGACAATGGCTTTGGTGATGCTGACGGCCATGGATCCAAGCGCCTCGGTCGATAGGTAGGCACCTTTCACCAGGCCGTAGGCAAGAAAGAATGGGGTGTTGATCGGCCCGGTCGAGGCGACCATCCCGGACAGAAAGCCGATACCGGCGCCAACGATGGACAGATGCCACAGGGCGATACGCAGGCCGCGTGCCATCAGCCAGCGCCGAATCGGCACCATCGCCATAAAGAGTAAGCCCAGAAAGGCCTCGATCAGATGTGGCTCGAGCTTGAGCAGGGTCCGAGCGCCTATGGCCGCGGCTGGGATCGCGGTCGCGCAATAAACAGCGTTGACGCGCCAGTCGATCTCGCGCCACCAGACCGCCACGCGTGAGAGGTTTGCAAGCAGCGCGGCGATCGCCATGATCGGCACCGCTTCCTTGGGGCCAAAGGCCGCCATCAAGATCGGCATCAACATGATGGACGAGCCGAAGCCGACGATGCCACCGACCGTGCCGGCGGCAAGCCCGAGGGCCAGGATGGCGATCCAAATCATCGACGCTGCAAACCTTCCCGCGCGGGCGAGCCCGGCTAGTCACGCCCTCAGGCGCCGGCCGCGCACAAGGACGCCAGCGCCGGAACGCGCGCGCCTCGAGTTACAGGGTGGCCGCGCTCGAGGGAAGGGCGGGCAAAGATGGGCTTGCAAAAAAAAAGAGCGGCGGGTGCTCACCCGCCGCTCAAGAGCATCGACGATCAGGTGGTTAGCGACCCAGCACCATCACCTTCACTTTGGCCACGCCCTGACCGGTCATGCCGATCGCAGAAGCCGCAGCCCGTGACAAGTCGATGATGCGGCCAGCCACGTAGGGCCCCCGATCATTGATGACGACATCCACCGTGCGGCCGCTGCCGGCATGGGTAACGCGCACGCGCGTCCCGAACGCGAGGCTCTTATGGGCTGCGGTCATAGCATTGGGGTTAAACCAACCGCCCGAGGCCACGCGCTGGCCCTGCCAGTAATAGGAGGCCATGCCCGATTGCCCGGAACCTGAGGTCTCACTCCTGCTGACGCTGCGCTGCGTCCACTTCGGCGACCGCACCTGGGGTAGCGGCCGTTCGACGGCAACGTGCCGGACTTTTCTCTCGCCGCGCGATTTACGGGCCGCGGCGTTGGATGCGCGCTTGTAGTCTCGCAGCGAGCGTCGCGGCCGATAGTCGAAATCCTCATCATCACTGATGGCTGCACGCGCAATCCGCTTCTTCTCGTATCGGCCAGTGCGCTCCTCGCCGTAAATGCCTCGCTGCTCAGCACGATCACCGGATCGGCTCAGACTCTCGCGGCGTCCAAGGTCCGACAGCCAGTTGTCATAGGAATCGGCTGAGGCAGGCATCGACCCGGCACTAAGGGCCATTGCAAGCGCGAATGTCGTGAGAAACCTTTTCATGCTTCATTCTCCTTTTGCGCATAACGAACGGCTCAAGGCGAACAAGCAGTAAACGGACAAACCAAAACGCGCCGCTTGCGCGTTCTGGTCGTAACGACGATTGAGGTAAGTGGTCTTTCCGCCCGTCTACAATTCTTCCTGAGCCAACGGCCGCAGCCCCACAACAGCGATGCTTTTTTTTACATTCGCCTCGCACTGCTGGCGGGCGCAAAGGATCAGCTTCGATGCATCAGGTCAACGTGAAAATATGAACTCGATTCATGCATTTGTCGCAGGAAACTAACGTAATGCGCGAGCTATCCGGCGCGTGCAATCGAGGCGCGCGCCGACAATGGCGTTCGACGCGCGGGAACTTTCGCGAGTTTGCGCGCAGCGGCAATTACAGCGATCCCAAATAGCCACCGCCGTCGATCAGCAAATTCTGGCCGGTGATGAAGCCCGCATGCGTCGAGCACAAAAAGGCAACCGCGGCCCCGAATTCATCCGCCGTGCCATAGCGTCCGGCGGGAACGGCCGCTTTGCGCTCTGCATCGATGACGCTGAGCGCTACCTTCCTTGTTTCGGCCATCTTCTGACTGGTGCCGCGCAGTCGGTCGGTATCGAACGGCCCGGGCAGGATGCCATTTATCGTGACGTTGTTCCGCGAAGCCTTGCGCGCGAGCACGGCGACGGCGCCCGTGAGACCAAGGCGCGCGCCGTTGGAGAGCTCGAGCGCAGCAATCGGGTGCTTGATCGACGCGGAGGTGATGTTGACGATGCGGCCGAAGCCGCGGTCCACCATGCCGTAGACGGTGGCTTGAATGAGCGCGATGGGCGTCAGCATGTTGCCCTCGACCGCAGCGCGCCAATCATCGAGGCCAAAGTCTTTGAAGTCGCCAGGTGGCGGGCCGCCAGCGTTATTGATGAGAATGTCCGGATTGGCACAGGCGGCCAGCAACCGCTTGCGACCCTCTTCGGTCGTGACGTCGCAGACGACCGCGGTTACTTTGGCACCGGTGCTCTTGCGCAGTTCCTCCGCGGTGGCGTTGAGCGCGTCCGCACCGCGTGCGCAAATCGTCACCTCCACACCCTCGCGTGCCAACGCTGCGGCGCAGCCCTTGCCGAGGCCCTTAGATGCCGCGCAGACGATTGCCTTCCTGCCTTTGATACCGAGATCCATGAGAATGTCCTTACGCGTTTGAGCGATGGTCCAGCATGCCCATGCCGAGCGGCTGGAATCAAGCACCGGTGGTCACCCGGGGCCCAGACATGGAGGGCCATGGTCGCAGCGTTGGCCGGCGGTTGCCCTCGCATTGGTCAAGCGCGCTTGCGCGCGACCGGCCCTGCACCTGCTGGCGCGTAGGCCTTGCGTCCCGCGTTAATTTTGAGCGCCGAACGGCTTACGGCGCGCCGATCACGAGCCGCAGCAAAACCGTTCCCGTCATCCTCGCGCATGGAGCGGCGAACCGGTAGCCAGCAGGCGCGCGGCCGGGGGCTTCACAGCTCTCGTCAATGGCTACAGCCATCCCTTGCGCTTGAAATATAGCCAAGGCAGCACCGCCGAGATGACCATCAGCCCGAGCGCAAATGGATAGCCGTAGGCCCATTCCAGTTCCGGAATATGCTTGAAGTTCATGCCGTAGATGGTGCCCACCAGCGTCGGCGGCATCAGCGCGACGGCGAGCACCGAGAATATCTTGATGATGGTGTTTTGCTCGTTGTTGATCATGCCAAGTGTAGCATCGAGCAGAAAGGTGATCTTGGTCGATAGGTAGCCGATGTGGTCTGCCAGCGAGACGACGTCTCGGCCGGCGGTCTTCACGCGTGCGCGCATTGCCTTGTCGTCGCCGCGTTGGCTCATAACTTGGGCGAGGTAGGTCAAGAGCCGATCTAAGCTCAACAGTGTTTCGCGTGACCGCGAGGTTAGTTCTCCCTCGCGACCGATCGTGCGGATGTTGACGTCGAAGCGGCCAGCCCGCGTCCGCTGCCCACCCTTGGCGCCGAACACGGTTTGTGACAGCTTGTCGACCTCGCCCTGGATGCGCTCCACCCGATCAGCTTCGCGATCGATGATGGCTTCCAGCAGGGCGACGAGGACTGCGGCACCGCTGACGCAGGTGGCGTCTTTCTTCTGGGCGCGGTGCAAAAAGATCTGGAAGGCGCGCGGCTCGGCATAGCGCACCGTCACTAACCGATGTCCGGCAAGGATGAAGGTAATCGGCGTCGGTGTCGGCGGATCGACGAGCCAATCGTACTGATGCATCAGAACGGCCGTCATGTAGTAGGCTCCGCCCTCCTGGTAGAGGCGGCTCGATACCTCGATCTCCGCCATTTCCTCGCGCGTCGGCACCGTTATGGAAAGCGCCTCCTCGACAAAGCGGTCCTCCTCCTTGGTCGGGTTCAGCAGATCGAGCCAGATGGTGGCGAGCGAGACGCCGGCGGCGTCCTCGCGCTTGAGCAGTGCGCCATCTGTGCTGTCGTAGACCGTGAGCATCGTCGCTGATCCCGCAGTTTTTGCAGCTATGCCCGAGTTTTGGGGCCGGGTGCAACCGATACTATCTGCGCGAGCGCGAGGCCGAAGCGATCGCGCCAAACGCGCGCGCGAACACTCAACGGCCGGGCCCGTGCTTGGCGGGAGCGGCCGGCAGCACTGCGGTAGAGTTTGGGTTGGCCGTTGCTGCGGCCGCCGTCCTTGTTGCCGTTGCCGCCGGTCTGACCTGCGTTGGCGGGGATGAAGCCGCGCCGGGCCCCGCGACTCTCCCCGCACTCCCCGGGCCTGCAACGGCTGCCGCCGCGACCGGCTGTGCCGCCGTCGGTGCGCCGCCAGGCTTGGCCAAGGCGCCCCCGCCAGGTTGTGCCCGAGGCGCGCTGCCCGGCGCCGTTGCCGCCTGCGGCTCCCCCCCGAGTGAGACCGGCATTCGAAACGGCCACCACAGCTGGATGAAACCGAGTGCGGCGATGCCAAGGAGGATGCCGATGGTCGCATTGTCGGCGCCGGCGCCGAATAGTCGCACCGACCAGTCATTGATCTCCTCGTAACGCAGGATGGCGATCGCACTCGCCACCACGCCGGCAAGTTGGCCGACGATTTCGAGGTTCTTGCGCAGGCGGCGCAGGAAATAAAACAAAAGCAGCAGTGCCCAGGGTACAATGACGAGGCTCAAACGGAACTGTGGTCCCGCGCCCCATCGGCCGTAGAGCGCATTGCTGGTTTGCTGATAACCGTAATCCATCAGCGGCCAAAACAGCATGGCGAATGCCCCGATGATGACGCCGCGCTCAACCGCCGGCACCAGCTCGAGGTAGTGGGCATCCATCGACTCGCGCCAAATCGCCAAACAAATGGCGATAGCAACAACGATGAGTACAAAGAAGATTTTTAGCGGCAGGAATAAAATGCCATCGAGCGCGCCAGTGAGCGAGCGCTGCGCTAAATCCGTCTGCATTCGCGCGACGGTGTCGGCAAATCGGGTCTGCGCCTCGCAGCACTGCGTGCCCGTCAGCTTGCTTTTGGCGGGAAAGCAATAGCGCTCCTTTTGCATCTCGTCGGGGATTTCCAACAGCGCGTCGGGTTGACAGTTGCGCGCGAATTTAGAAAGCCCGACGCGTCGCTGCGCCGCCTCGGTGACGCTCACCAGCGTATCGAGTAAGGGCGCCCGGCGGCATGCCGACCGCTGCCCCGCGCAGCCGCTGGGTTCTCCCCTGTCCGCCAGCAGGACGTTGGCTGCGACTTCGTAGAGGCCACGCGGTTTGGCGTCGAGCCACTGCGTGACCGCAATGGTGAGCCCTGCAACCGCCAGCAGGCCCAGGCCGTAGCGAAGCTTGCCGTGCCGCAGATTAGTCCAGTAAAGGTGCGTAAAGACCACGGCAGGGCGATAGAAGGCCGCCAGAGCTAGCAAGCCGAAAACCGGAAAAAAGAAGAACAGGTGGCTATGGACCACCAGCATCGAGCGCCACTCCGCGTCGCGAAACTCGCTGATGAGGATGGCGGTGGATGCCACAAACGAGGCGCCGAGCACGCAGAATGCCAGCGCAACAAAGATGCGCGCGCCCACCATGAAAACCCCTCCGTCGCTTCCCAGTCGACCAGGGCCAATTATCCCCGCTTGCGAAAGATTAGGCTAGCGCCGTCGGGCCGTCGGCAGGCCTCGCGCTGGCTGGGGCAAGAAAAAGGGGCCGCGCCAGGCGGCCCCCGTGAGATCGGTGGCAAGCGACGCCGGCGGGCAGCGACTGTTGCCGAGCCCGCAAGCGATCAGCTTAGGCTCTGCTGGAGGCTGCTCCAACGCAGGCGTGATCGAACGTCAGCATCCTTGCCGCCTTCAAGATCCCACTCGACATTGGATCACCTCCTTTCCGATGGTTGCGATTCTCGGCAACTGTAGCACGCGCGCCGCAGTTTGGAAGGGGGTCAACGCCGCCGAGGCGCGCACGGCCGCGGTCGCGCCCTCGGGTTTTTGGGGGCCCCCTATGCCGGGCGAACCTGCTGGCCAGACCGCTGGATCACGGGTCGGGGCTGCGGCACGGCGGCGACGGGCCCGTCAAGGTCGAGGTTCAGTTCGGAGGCATCGGCCGGCCGCTTGCAACGGCCGTCAAATTCGGCGCCCTGCTCGATGGCAAGCGACATGTGATGGATGTCGCCCTCGACGCGCGAGGAGGCCTGCAATGTCACTGTCATGCCGCGGATCACGCCAGAGATCATGCCGCGGACGATGACGCGTTCGGCGGCAACCGTGCCGGTGACCCTGCCTTTCTCGCCAATGATCACCTCGGTGCCTCGCACGTCGCCTTCGACCTCGCCATCCACCTGCAAGGTCCCTTGGCTGATGATCTTTAGGCCCTGACCGATGATTTTCAGGTCATTGCTGATCACGGACTTGGTCGACGCATCCGTCATGGGCGGTCGGCGCTGCACGTTGAGGCTAAGATTGGTGGTCGTCGGCTCGAGCGGTTTGGGCTCGGGCGCCGAGCTACGCGTAAACATGAATGCCCCCGGGGTGATGCCATAGAAAGCAGCTAGCGCGCAATCACAACACTGCGAGATGGTCGAATTATGTCCGCCCTGCAACAGCGTGCAAAGTCTTGGCGCGAGGGGCAAGTGCCATTCTGTCTGCGGCCTTAGCCTCGCGAACCCAGCGACAAATATTGCGGTGCGAATGCCGACACTTGCGCGTATACCAAGGATGATCGCAGGTTAACCAAAGCGACATCATTAAACCGCATACCCGGGGATCGCCATGCTCTCAATAAGAACGATAGCGGCCGCACTTGTCCTGGGCGCAAGCGGGCTGCTGCCCGCCGCCGGTCAGGCTGCACAACCTTGCCAAAACCCGAACGGACTGGGCGTGGCGCGCAGCGTGGAAATCGACACCACGGGCGGGCCAGGTTTCGGCATGGAACAATACAAGATGCACGACTTCCTCTTGCTTAAGGAAGTGGTGCTTACCTTCGACGATGGACCGTGGCCGGATCATACCCGCGCCGTGTTGGCGGCGTTGGCCAATCACTGTACCAAGGCGACGTTCTTTCCGATCGGCAAGCATGCGCTTTGGCATCCGGAAATCTTGAAGGAAGTGGCCGCCGCGGGCCATACGATCGGCAGCCACACCTGGTCGCACGCCAACCTCGCTAAGATGAAGGGCGAGAAGGCAACCGAAGAAATCGAGAAGGGTCTGAGCGCCGTGGCATTGGCGCTGGGTACGCCCCCCGCCCCCTTCTTCCGCTTCCCGTTCCTCAAGGATCCGAAGGACCAGCTCGCCTACCTCGGCACGCGCAACGTTGCCATCTTCTCCCACGACCTCGATAGCTTCGATTTCAAGATGCGCAAGCCCGAGGAGGTCGTAAAATCGGTGATGGCCAAGCTCGACAAGAAGGGCAAGGGCATCATCCTTATGCACGACTTCCAGCAGGCCACCGCCAAGGCGTTGCCGGACCTGCTGGAGCAGCTCAAAGCCAAAGGCTACAAGGTCGTCCATCTCAAGGCCAAGACGACAGCGACGACGCTGGCACATTGGGACGAAGCGGTGAAAGGCGAAGTCAAGGGAGCCGCCGTTGGCCCCGATCGACCGACGTCGAGCGTCGTGCGCACGATCGATGAGGGGGGGCCGGGCAACGTGGCGAAGCCCGCGCCGCAGGCCGCGTCCGGCTCCAGTAAGTAGGCGGACGAAGGCCCGCCTTCGCCGACCGCACCGTCTGGGCGGGCTTCATGTGAAGGCAAATTGCCATGCCTGGCAGCACCTGGGCCAAGGATGTTGTGCGCTTTTGGCTCGAGGAAACCGCACCCGAAAAATGGTTTCAGAAGGACGATGCCTTGGATGCGGCCGTGCGCGCACGCTTTGTGCGCACCCACGAGCGCGTCGCCGGCCTGACACGCGATGACTGTTTGACCGATCCGCAGACGGCCCTTGCCGCAGTGATCGTGCTCGATCAATTTTCGCGCAATATGTTCCGCGGCACGGCGCGCGCGTTTGCCAGCGATCCCCAAGCACTGCGCCTCGCGGAAGCAGCGATTGGCAAGGGCTTCGATGTTGAGGTGTCCGAGCCCGGTCGGCTGTTTTTTTATTTGCCGTTCGAACACGCCGAGGACGCTGCGATACAGAAACGCTGCGTCGCCTTGATGGCAACGCTAGCCGACCCGGGGCGCGTGAAGTGGGCCGAGGCGCACCAGGCGGTCATCGACCGCTTCGGTCGCTTTCCCCATCGCAACGCCATACTCGGGCGGCATTCGACGCGGGACGAACTCGACTTTTTAACACAGCAGGGAAGCTCGTTTTGAGCGCAAGCCTACCAGCGCACGTCGAGATTGACGTAGGGCGCGCGCACCTTGACCTGGCCAGCATCGGCATCGACGCTCACGCTACTTTGCGGCGCACGCACGTGCACCTGGCCGCGCGCGCTGTCGACCCTGACGTCGGCTTGCGGCGCCGTCACGCTCACGCCCGTGTCCCGAGGCGCCGACCGCGGCGCTTCCTGCTCCTGCCGGGGCGCTTGCGCGCTGCCAGAGCCAGCGGCGAAAGCGCCCACGGCAGCAACCAGGGCGATGGTAAATCCCGCAGCGACAAGGCGCCTCGTCGACATGAGCAACCTCTGTTGGGTTACGGCACTCAACCGGTGAGAAATGGTTCGTCGCCTCGCACGGCACCAGCGCGGCGGGGTGTCGCGGCCGGGCGGTCCTGGTCGCGGCCAAGATCGTGGTTCACGTCGAAACAATCGTGTTTAGGGCGACGGGGGGTGGTTGGCGTAGCGTCTGATAGACGACACAATAGCGTTCGGTCAGCTTCATCAGCGTCGCCTTCTGCTCTTCGCTCAGGTCGCCGTCGATTTCGAAGGTCAGGCGAATGTCTCGGAAGCCGACGGGTGCCTCTTTGGCAACACCCAACGTGCCGCGGAAATCCAGGTCGCCCTCCGCACGGATGCGCGCGTCGCGCACATTAAGTTGCAACGCCGTTGCCACAGCGTTGAGCGTGACGCCGGCGCAAGCCACCAGCGCCTCCAGGAGCATGTCGCCGGAACAGGCATGCATCCCCGTGCCGCCGGTCGCCGGGTGCAGACCCGCTTCGACGAGAGCCTTGCCCGTCTGCACCGAACACGTCACACCCTCACCGATATTGCCTTCGGCCTTCAGCGTGATGACGGCGCTCTCGGGTTGCTCGCGATATCTTTCCTTGAGTGGGGCCTGCAACGCTTTCAGGGCGGTGGCGTCCATATGCGATCTCCACGGGCTCACGTTGCGACGTTCATACCACGTCGTCGCCGCGACGCCACCTGGCAAGGTGCTCCTTCGCCCGCACGCCGCTTGCTGGGCGTGGTGGGCCGGTTCATGGTCTTCGTCTTTCCAGCCCGCGGGCCGCCAGCAAGCCGCTAGGTCGGGATCGAGGGGAAGGGTCACACCAGCGACGACGACGGAGAGTGTCGGCTAATGTCCGCTTCAGTTGCAAACGCGCCAAAGACGAAGCCCGTACCGATCGACGGCGGGCGCTTTCTCATAGTTGGAGGCGCAAGCTTGGTCGGCTCGACCAGCGCTGAGCTGTTTTTAGACCGTGGCGCCGCCGAGGTTGTCGTTTTCGACAACCTCTCGCAAGGATCGTTGGCCACGCTCAAGCACCTGGAGACCAACCCGCGTCTCAAAATCATTCCGGGGGATGTGATGCGCTTGCCGCAATTGATTGCGGCCATGCGCCAGGTCGATGGGGTTTTGCACCTCGCAGCCCTCATGTCGCTCAGCATGGATCGCGACCCCTGGACGGGTCTCGACGTCAATGTCCGCGGCACGCAAAACGTGATCGAGGCCTGTTGCATCACCGCTGCCAAGAAGCTCGTGCTGGCATCGTCGAGCGCCGCCTACGGTTATGGCCCCGGCATCGTGGGCAAGTTAGTCGAGAGCACACCCTTCCACTCCGCCGGCGCGCCGCCGGCTGCCATTCTTTACGGTGCCAGCAAGATCATCGGCGAGCAGCTCTGCCGCGATGCCCACCGCAAGCGGGGCCTCGATTATGTGGTGGTGCGCTACGCAACCGTCTACGGCGAGCGTCAGCATTACCGCGCCGCCAATGCCCTCTACATCATCGAGACGCACGACCGCGTGCGCCGCGGCGAGCGGCCGCGCGTATTGGGCGATGGCTCGGAAGTCAAGCATTTCGTGCACGTTAGCGATGTGGCGCGCGCCAACGCCGCCGCCTTTCAGGCGGATGCTACCGACATCGCCGTCAACATATCCGGCCCCAGCACCACAACCACGCTGGAAATCGTTCGTCTCGTCACCGAACTTGCCGGCAAGGCCTTGGAACCTGAACACGTCGAGCCGGACCCCGGCGTGGTGCGGCTGACCTCGGGCGGTGAGTGGTCGCTGGAGCATGCTCTGGCAGAACGGGTGCTTGGTTGGCGGCCGCAGATCGATATGCGCGAGGGCATCCGTCGCCTCATTGCCTGGCGCGAAGCGACGACGGTCTAGCCGTCCGGGGCAAGGAACGGGGAGGGGCGAACGCACCAAGCAGCGTTGTTCGGGTGCCACCGGCCGGCGCAAAACGGCGGCTCGCCGCGCAAATACCTTGCCATTGGCCCGTGGCATGGGAACGTGATGCCAAATCATGATTTGCGCACTGGGGACCGCCATGAACGCACTGCGGCTGTTGGCCTTGGGAGCTGTCATTTACGCCGGCGGCGGCTTGGTCGCCCGCGCCGACGGCCGGCCGGAACCGGTTCCCTACACCTATAAGCCGCCGATCTGCTGCGAGGTTGCCTACTTCGGGTATGATTGGAGCGGCTTTTATCTGGGCGGTCACGCCGGGATGGCCTTCATGGGCAGCCAGTGGACCATCGCTGGTCCCGGCCAGATCGAGCATAGCGGTGACGGTTTTGCCGGAGGCCTGCAGATCGGCCTGCAAAAGCAATGGGGCAATATGGTCGCTGGCGTCGAAGTGTCCTATACGGGCCTCGACGCCGACGTGACCTCCCACACTTCGTTCCTTGGCACCCCGGTGACGCGCTCCAGCGAAGTCAGCAATCTCCTGCTCGTGACCGGGCGGCTTGGCTACGCCAACGACAATCTGCTGGCATATGCCAAAGCCGGATACGCCACGGCCGATGTCGATCTTGGCTTCACGTTTGGAGGACCGACGACCGCGGGCTCCTCGAGCGAGCGCGAACACGGTTGGACGGCCGGTGTGGGTCTTGAATACGCGATACGCGACAACATCATTTTGGGCGTCGAGTACAACTTCGTTCACCTCAATGTCGATGATCGCATGCTTGCGCCCACGCCGGTGGTTGCGCTCGACGGCGGCGTCGACGTGCAAACCATCCTGGCCCGCGTCAGCTTCAAATTCGGCGCGCGCCCGGAAGTCGTTCCGGTCCGGTGAGAGCCGCGCGCAATCGCGTGCAATCCCTCAGATGCCTGGTTTTTGCGCAACCGTTGTCGAGTCGCGCTCGCGACCTCGGTCAGCCTATTCCTGCTTGAGGCTCGTCTGAAGCTTGGTTTTGTAGCGGCGCCAGACGGCAGAGATGAAGTCGGAGTAAGCATCGGTCCATGGCTGCACGCTCGGGCTGTCAAGGCGGCGTGCTCGGTGCCAGGCCAAGGCAGGCGCTAGAAGCTCGCTGTCGCGCGCGATCAGGACCACCTGCGAAGCGAGGGCGCCGGCACCGCGTTCGCCTTCGACATAGATGCCGCTGACGTTCCCAAGCGCGCGAAGATTGGCCTCGAGCACCGGCGGCAGGTCGAGATTTTGGTTGGATACGTGCAGCGCTAGGATGCCGCGCGCGGACAGTTTACCGAGGTACAGTCGTAGCGCCTCGACGGTGAGCAGATGGATCGGGATCGCGTCCGAGGAGAAAGCATCCACCATCAGATAGTCGACGGTGCCATCGCTTTCCTTGGCAAGCGTCAAGCGCGCATCACCAAGGAGGATATCAGGCTCCGGCAAACACCTGGCGAGATAGCGAAAGAGGGATGGCGTGGTGGCGATGTGGACGACCGCAGGATCGATCTCATAAAAGCGCCAGCGGTCGCTGGGCGCCGCGTGACACGCCATCGCACCGGTTCCCAGGCCGACAATTCCGACGCGTAAGTCGCCGCCTGCTTTGGCCGCGCGTGCCAATTCAAGGCCCCGCGCCAAGGGCCCGGACGGATGGTAGTAGGCGAGCGGCGTCGGACGCGAGACGAGCGCCACCCCGGACCGGTTTTGTTGGATGCCGTGCACGGTCGTGCCGTGCAGCAGTAACCGGTAGCCGCCCCCGGCCGAGTCGACCACGCGATGCGTGCCGAAAAAGCTGCGCTGGACGTAGATGGGCGCCGACGCCGATGGCAGGGCGGCGGCGGCGGCAATCATCGCAGCCAGCGCTGCCGTCGCCAGCTGCGGCCAACGCGTGGCCGCAACCACCGCGAGCCCGAGCCCGCAGATCACCTGCAAGCGCAGATCCGCGTGGGCTTTGAGGAGGCGTTCGCTCACGAGAAGCAGTTGGAGCAGGAAGATGCCGCCCACGGCCGCGCCAAGCAACAGCCCTAATCGGATTCGGCTGCGCCCCGTTTCCAACGTGCGCCACAGTTTTGGGCGTGCCAGCATGCCAAGGCCAAGGAGCACCGGAAACTCCAGCGTTCCCGTGAAGAGCAGCGGTGCGAGTAGGGCGGCAAAAATCCCGCCGAGCACACCGCCGAGCGAGATGCAGAGGTAAAAGTCCGTCAGACGCGCCGCCTCGGGTCGGCGCTTGTAGAGCTGGGCGTGACACAGCAGGCTGGTAACGAGGAACGCCAACAGCCCGACCAGGGCAGAGACAAGCCAGCTGTAATCGCCCTTCCACTCGTAGGCGGCGAGGGCGCCCGCAACCACCAGCGGCTGCAGGACGAGCAGAGCACGGAGGCTTCCCCACATGCGCTGGCGGAATACGGCAATGAAGGTCGCCAGGTAGAAGGCGAGCGGCAGCACCCAGAGCAGCGGCGCGGATGCGAGGTCGGTCGTGAGGTAGGTGGTGTAGGCAACAAGTAGCCCCGAGGGAACAAAAGACAAAAATACCCAGGTGAGCCGCTCGCTCCAGGTTGGCGCGCTGGGACTTGCCTGATCGCCATGCCCCTCGGGTGGGGCAAGGCCCTGGCGCTCGCGCGCGAGCAAGACCAGTCCGCAGCCGACGACGGCGAGCACGAGGGCTAAAAAGCCCCAGTTCCAGGCGCGGCTCTGCACGGGCAGCGGCAGGAGTGGTTCGATCAGGACCGGATAGGCCAGCAGCGCGCCCAGGCTGCCGGCGTTGCTCGCGCCGTAAAGAAAGTAGGGGTCGGCACTGCGCCGATGCCCGCTCCGGCCAAACCAAAGCTGCAGCAACGGTGCGTTGGCCGACAGGGTGAAGAACGGCAAACCCACGAGCGTCGCGAGCCTGGCAAGCAACCACAGATAGGGGTTGCCTTCCGGCGGTGCCAGGTCGGGCGGCAGTTGGATCGGTAGGGTGGCAAAGGCGGCGAGCAGCAGACCGGCATGCACAACGAGAGCCCAGCGCGTGGCGAGCGTCAGACCCACCAGATGCGCGTAGGCATAGCCGGCAAGCAGCAGCGCCTGAAAGAAGCACAGCGAAACGGCCCACGTCGCCGGGGCACCGCCCAAAACGGGCAGCAGCATTTTAGCGACCATCGGCTGCACGGAAAACAGCAGGAGCGCGCTCAGAGCCATCGTGGCCGCGAATGCCAGGACCATTGCACGTCCGTCGACCGCAGCCCGTGGAGCCGGAGCAGGCATGAACATTGGCCTAGCCCTTTGGTCGCTTATCGATCACGCGGCGTGCCTTACCCTGACTGCGCTCGATGCCGCCCGGATCCAGAATGGTGACGACGGCGGCGACGCCGACCAAGCTTTTAATGCGCGCCTCGAGCCTCGCGGCCAGCGCCGCGCGGCCATCGCCCGCGGCTTCCGGCAGCGCCTCGACCATGACCTCCATGGCATCGAGGCGCTGCCTGCGCGTGAGCACAATTTGATAGTGCGGTGCTAGGCCGACGATCGTGAGGATTTGTTCTTCGATCTGGGTTGGAAAGACGTTGACGCCGCGCACAATCATCATGTCATCGGAGCGTCCCGTGACTCTTTCCATGCGCCGCATCGTGCGCGCGGTCCCCGGCAGCAGTCGGGTGAGATCGCGCGTGCGATAGCGGATCACCGGCATTGCCTCCTTGCTGAGGGTGGTGAAAACGAGCTCACCCTGCGCGCCATCGGGCAGGACCTCGCCGCTTACCGGATCGATGATCTCGGGATAAAAGTGGTCTTCCCAGACATGCAGACCATCCTTGCTTTCGACGCACTCGTTGGCAACGCCCGGGCCCATCACCTCCGACAAGCCGTAGATGTCGACGGCATGCATATCGCAGGCCTGTTCGATTTCCTGGCGCATGCTGTTGGTCCAGGGCTCGGCCCCGAAGATGCCGACCTTGAGCGAGGTCGCGCGTGAATTCGATACCCTGCCGCCGAAATTCATCGAGAATGGCCAGCATATAGGACGGCGTAACCGTGATGATGTCGGGCTCGAAGTCGACAATGAGCTGGACCTGACGCTCCGTCATGCCCCCGGAGACCGGCACCACGGTGAGGCCCAGCCGCTCGGCCCCGTAGTGGAGGCCGAGGCCGCCGGTAAACAGCCCGTAGCCGTAAGCGTTGTGCAGCCGCATGCCGGGTCGGGCGCCGGCGGCGCGGAGCGAGCGGGCAACAAGGCCGGCCCAGGTGTCGATATCGCCCTTGGTATAGCCGACCACGGTCGGCTTGCCGGTGGTGCCCGAGGAGGCGTGGATGCGTGCGATCCGCTCGCGCGGCACGGCGAACAGGCCAAAGGGGTAGGTGGCGCGCAGGTCGGCCTTGCTGGTGAAGGGGAATTTCGCAAGATCGGCGAGCAACTTGAGGTCGTCAGGCGTGACGCCGTGGGCGTCGAAGGCGCTGCGATAGTGAGCGACGTTATCGTAGACCTGGCGCAGCGTTTGGCGCAGGCGCGCCAGTTGCAGGCCCGCGATCTCATCGCGCGATGCCGTTTCGATCGGATCGAGATCCCCTTTACGTGGCGTCAGGTCGAGCACCTGCTTGCTCCTTGGTGAGGGTGCGTTCGGCCAATGCGATGGCTGCCGGCATGACGTTGCACGCTCAATGCCCGGCCCAAAGACAAGCCACGACCGCCGCCAAACCCAAGGCGCTGCGGCCGGCATGCAACCGACCCCAGGTCGCAACCAGCCGGCGAGCGTCGGGTTCCGCCTCGGCGATCGGCAGTCGGTGCAGGGCATCGTTGGTGGGCTTTATGCAAAGGAGCGTATAGGGCCAATTGGCCATGAGCAGCACGGCCGCCAACAACCAGCGCCCATCGGCCAGGTCATAGGCGGCCCAGCAGCCCAACGCCCCGCCGATGAGAGCCAAACTTGCCTGCATGAGCGCGGCGCGACGATAGCTTGCCTGCCACTGCATCAGCATCGGACCCGCGGCCAGCGCCTGGCGGGCGGGCTGCTCGGCAACGTTGACGTAGATCGCAGCCCCTGTGAAGAGCGCGGCGGCGATGGTCGTCAATTGTCCGCTTAGCATGCTCGCGTTTCCGGCTACGGCGAGGCGTCAAACAGCCGGTCGGGCAGCGTCCGTGATTGCCCCCTGAACTCGGCGATAACCGTGCCGGTCTCATCTCGCACGGTGACATCGTAGATACCGCTGCGCTGAGCGCGGTGGCGCTCCGTTGCCTCCGCCAGCAATCGCATGCCAAGCCGCGCCGGCGACAGATAGGTAACGCTGCATTGCTGGGCAACGGACCTGAAGCCGTAGGAATTGCAGGCGAACGCCAAGGCGCTGTCCGCCAGGGTGAAGATGAAGCCGCCATGTCCAAAGCCGTGACCATTGACCATGCGCTCGGTCAGCGTCATGGCAAGTTTGGCGCGGCCGGGGGCCACTTCGAGGACTTCCATGCCCAAGCCTTGGCTTGCCTTGTCGTTGGCCCACATCGCCTGGGCGCTGCGGCGGGCGATTTCGGCGGCATCCTGCGTCATGCCATTTTCCCGCTGAACCTGGGCGCGCGCTTTTCCAGAAAGGCATTGACACCCTCCACACCGTCCGGTGACGCACCCGCCTGCTTTTGCAGCTCGCGCTCGAGATCGAGCTGGGTGGCAAGCGCGTTGCCGCTCGAGGCGGCGAGCGCGCGCTTGGCGAGGGCCAGCGCATGGGTTGCGGCGCTGGCGAGCCGATCGGACACCGCCTCCACTTCCGCCGCCAGCTTGTCATCATCCACCACCTTCCAGATCAAGCCCCAAGCTTCGGCCTGCTCGGCCGACAGCGGCTCGGCAAGCATGGCGAGGCCGCGGGCGCGCGCCGCGCCGACGAGACGGGGCAGCTGCCAGGTACCGCCGGCATCCGGGATGAGGCCAATGCGTGCGAAAGCCTGCAAAAAACTGGCACTGCGGGCCGCGTAGATGAGATCGCATGCCAGCGCGACATTGGCCGCGGCGCCGGCGGCGATGCCGTTGACGGCGGCAATCACGGGCTTCGGCATGGTGCTGATCAGCTTGATGAGCGGATCGTAGACAATCTCGAGCAGATCTGCCGCGTCGGGCACATGGCTCGAGGCGCCCGGCTCGATATCCGCGAGGTCCTGCCCCGCCGAAAAAGCCCGGCCGGCCCCGGTCAGCACGATAACGCGACAGGTCGGATCGATGGCAGCCCCCTCCAGTCGGCAGCGCAACTCGCCAAGCATGGCGCGCGTAAAGGCATTGAGCTTGGCGGGGCGGTTGAGGGTCAGTCGCAGCACGCCGCCCTGGTGGTTGCTGAGCACCGTCGGTTCGCTCACGGGTGGTCTCCTCTTGCTGCTTGGCGCGCACGCTTTCTCTCACCCCAAGTTCTAGCCCAGCCTGCCGGCACCTCAAACCGGCCACCGTGCGCATTCAGCGCCGCCCGTTGGGGGTGGCTTGGAATGGAGGGGCCGGTTGTCTATAGTGCGGCCCAATAAGTGACCGGGGGGCTCGCATTTTGTATCAGTCCGGGTTGTGATGCCCCACACCAGTCGCCGGCCCAGGTCGCGGTCTGGCGAGAGCGCTAGGTATTGATCGGCGCAAGCCGAATCCCGGGGGGGCCAATACGACATGAAATGCAACTGCCAGCGATGGTTTTGGGGCGTCATACCCCTTGTCATCTTGTGCTGGTTCGCCGTCCAGTTCGAGCGCAGTCGGATCGAGCAGGATCTCGCCGAGCGCGCCGGCCAGGCGTTGACGAAGAGTGGCTACACCTGGGCGGTGGCAGCGATCGAGGGCCGCGACGTGGTGCTCACGGGACGCGCTGCTGACGAGGACGAGCCTGGCAAGGCTTCCGAACTGCTGCGCGGCACGTGGGGCGTGCGCCTCATCGACAACCGGGTGGACCTGCTGGAACGGGCGGAAAACTACATTTGGGCCGCGAGCCGCCGCGGGCAGCGGATTCGTCTCACGGGCTATGCGCCGAGCTTGGCAACGCGCCAGGTCATTATCGGCGTGGCGCGGGCGAATTTTCCCGGCTTTGAGATCGTCGACCGCACCCGCCTTGCGCGCGGAGTGCCGCCGCAGGATACCTGGCTTGCCGGCGTCAGTTTTGCCTTGCGACAGTTAACGTCGCTGCGGCGCGGCGATGTGCGCCTCGACGGTCTGAACATGACGGTGACGGGCGAGGCCGAAGACTTGAACGAATACCGCACGGTCAAGACCGCGCTGGCCGGCGGTCTGCCCAAGGCGATCAAGCTCGCCAACAACCTTGTGGCGCCTCCCAGCGTCAGTCCGCATACCTGGATCGCCCGGCTCGAAGGCGGTCAGATCACGCTGTCGGGCCACGCGCCCGACGAGGCCGCCGCCTCCCAACTCATGGCGCTGATCAGGAGCACTGCCCCGGGCTTGCCGATCGACAATCGCATGCAGCCCGCCAGCGGCGCGCCGCAAGGCTGGCGCGGCGCGGCGGCGGCGGGCCTGCGCGTCCTCCTCAGTCTCAAGAATGGCAGCGCCGAATTGAAGGACGCGACGCTGACGCTGTCGGGCCTGGCCACCGACGAGGCGGATCTGCAGGCCGTGCGCTCGGCGCTGCGGGCGGATCTGCCGGAACCGTTCAAGCTTGCCGATCACATCAAATCACCCGCGCCGCTCGTCGTGCCGCCCGCACCGCCCCCTCTGCCCTTGCCCGCCGAGCTCTTCGCCCCACCGCCGGTGGCGACCGAGACGCCGCCGATTGTCGCCGTTACGGTGCCACCCCCTCCGCCTCCCCCTCCCTTGCCGGCGGAGCTCTCCGCGCCGCCCGGCGCCGACAAGCTCGCCAGCATCGAGGTCCCACCAGGCCAAGCCGCGGTCCCGACGCCTGCTGCGGCGGCACCAAGCGCGGTGCCAGCCCCGCTTGCGACGGCGCCAGCGCCGGTCGCGCGCCAGGGCGCGGTGTCGGCGATCGCCACCCAATCCTTGCCCAGCGTCGCGCCGCCTGCGCCTGCCGCCCCGCTGGGGACGCTGAATGGGGTGCCTGCGCCACTGGCAATCGTGCCGCCCGTCGACCTAACGGCCGTCGCGCGCCTCAGTGCCTGTCAAGACCAACTGAAAAAGGTGGCCAGTATCGGCCCCGTCCATTTTCGTGTCGGCAGCGCCGAGCTCGACGGCGCCAGCCTTGCGCTGCTCGATGGCGTCGCCAGCACCGCAAAAGCCTGTCCTGAAGTGCACATCGAAATTGCTGGCCACGCCAGCTCGGAGGGGGGCGGAGAGAGAAACCAACGCCTTTCCACCGAGCGCGCACGCTCCGTGCTCGCTTATCTGATCAAGGCGGGTATCGAGGAGGGGCGCCTGGACGCTGTGGGTTACGGTGCGACGCGACCGGTCGCGCCCAACGACGGCACTGCGAACATGGCTCGCAACCGGCGCATCGAGTTTGTCGTGCGCGGGCAGTAGCAGGAGCAGGTTCGACTCGGGATTGCACATGGACTATCTCGCCTACAAACTCGTTTGGTGGCTGCTGGCGGCCTTTGCGCTCGGCGTTTGCGTTGGCTGGCTTTCCTGCCGGCCGCACGATGCCGAGCGTGGGTCACGGGCCGATGCGCAAGAAGGGTTATCTGGGGACTGAGTAATGTTGGCGTTGGGTCTGCAGACGCTGCTGTTGATGAGCGCAGCCTATTGTCTGGGCGCTGCGCTTGCCTGCTTGCTGCGCCGTTCGTTTTTTGCGAGCACGGCGCGCGCGCCGCGCGGCGTCGCCCGGCATGTCGAGCCACTTCCTGAAGTAGAGCCCGACGTGATTGGCGTCAGACGCTTCGTGCGCGCTGGGCTTGAGGCCGACCGTTCGCCAAGCCCGCAACCGGCGCCGGCAGCCGCGCCGCGCCCAGCCGCGCCCGCTCGCGCCGACGATGCGGCACCCCAGGACCTCAAGCGCATCCATGCAATCGATGCTGCCACCGAGGCCGCCCTCAATAGGCTAGGTATTTACCGCTACGACGCCATCAGCCGCTGGTCGCGCGGCGAGCTGGAACGCATCGCCCAGGCGCTGGGGATAAGACGCCAGCGCATGAACCGAGAAAATTGGATCGAGCAGGCCCAGATGCTGGCGACCGGCGTCGAAACGCACTACGCTCGGCGCCGCGGCCGCGGTGAGACCGCGAGGGCTACCCCGACCGCGGATCAAGGCGAGCGGCGCCGGCTCGTCGCACAACCCCCGCCAGCCGTGCCGCCGCCGGCAGCGCCAACCCGCCGCGCCGCGCCAAGCACGGCTCCCGCGGCGATCGCGGCCACCCCCCGCGGCGCCGCCGCTCCCAGTCGGGCGCCGCCGTCGGCCGGTGTCGGCGCCAGCGTCTCCGTGCCACCCAAGGTGTCCGAGCGCGCTGCCTTCGCGCGAGCGCCGGCGGTCTCGAAACGACCGGAGCCCGTGGCCAGCCCGGCCACAGCTTTGCCGGCGCGGTCGCCGGTAACGTCGACGCGGCCCGCGCCCTCCGCCACGCCGGCCATTCCCGCGCCGGTCCAGGCGACACCCGGCCCGCTCGAGCCCGCCCGGCCCGTACGGCCAACCCCCGCAGCCGGTGTCGACGATTTGCAGCGCCTCCGCGGCATCGATGCGCCAATGGCACGGCGCCTCGCCGCGGCCGGCGTCAGCCGTTACGCGCAGATCGCGAGTTGGTCGGCGGCGGAGGTAGCGCGCTTCGATCGCGACCTTGCAGCCAACGGGCGCATCGCCCGCGAGAATTGGATCGAGCAGGCGCAAATTCTGATGCGCGGCGGCGATACGGCATTCTCCCGCGCCTTCGATCGTGGCCTACCGGCCGATGTGACGCCCCCGTCTGCGGTGGCGCCGAAGCCGGGCGAGGCGGTCGCCGAGCCGGCGAACGATGCCAGCAGCGCGCCGCCGGCGAGGCCGTTTCTGCTTGGTACGCTGCGGTCCGTGCGCTCGCAGGCTTATCAGAACCCGGAGCCGGGGCCCGAAGCAGCCCATCGCGTCGGCTCGCACAATCGGGTGGTGCGTTCGGCGCCGCCGCAGGACCTCAAGCGCATCCGTGGTATCGGCGTCTTGATCGAGCGGCGTCTCAATGCGATGCAGATTGCCACCTACGAGCAAATCGCCAATTGGACGGCGGAAGACATCGAGCGCGTAAGCCGCACGCTCGACTTCAAGGGCCGGATCGAGCGGGAAAATTGGGTGGAGCAGGCGCGTATTCTTGCTTCCGGCGGTGCCACAGAATTCTCCCGTCGCGTCGATCGTGGCGATGTCGAGACCGGCCGCTACCGGCCTTAGGGAGTGGCCTTGGCCAGACGCACCAAAAATATTCTCTTCATCATGTGCGATCAGCTGCGCTGGGATTACCTGTCCTGCGCCGGTCACCCCACGCTGAGGACACCAAACATCGATGCGCTGGCCGCCAAGGGCGTGCGCTTCACGCGCGCCTACGTGCAATCTCCGGTGTGCGGCGCCTCGCGCATGAGCTTCTACACGGGCAGATACGTACAGTCGCACGGCGCCGCCTGGAACGGTATTCCGCTCAGGGTTGGCGAGATGACGCTTGGCGACCATTTGCGTCCCCTTGGCATGCGTACGGCGCTGGTCGGCAAAACGCATATGCGTGCCGATGTCGAGGGGATGCAGCGCCTCGGCATCGATCCCAACTCCGTCATCGGTGTGCGGGTGGCCGAATGCGGCTTCGATCCCTACGAGCGCGACGACGGTTTGCACGGGATCGGGCCCGACGGGCGCTATGATCCGCAGCTGCCGCGCTACAACCGGTATCTCAACGAGCTCGGCTACGCGGGAGACAACCCCTGGCACGACTGGGCCAATGCAGCCGCCGGAGCGGGCGACGAGCTCGCCTCCGGCTGGGCCATGCGCAACGCCGCAAAACCGGCGCGCGTGGCCGAAGCGGATGCAGAGACCCCCTACATGACCCGGCGCGCCATCGACTTCATGCGCGAGGCCGCCGACGCGCCGTGGTGCCTGCACCTCAGCTACATCAAGCCACACTGGCCCTACATTGCCCCCTCTCCCTACAACGCGATGTACGCCGCCGGCGATATTTTGCCCGCGGTCCGTTCGCCAGGGGAACGCGCCAATCCACACCCGATCTATCGCGAGTTCATGAACCTCAAAGTCAGCAAGACTTTCGCGCGCGATGAGGTACGCGGCGCCGTCATTCCCGTCTACATGGGCCTGATCAAGCAGATCGACGATCAGCTGGGCGTGCTATTCGGCTTCATGCAGGAGCGGGGCCTATTCGAGAACACGATGATCGTGTTCACCTCCGACCATGGCGACTATCTGGGCGACCATTGGCTGGGCGAGAAAGACCTGTTTCATGAGCCCTCGGTCAAGGTGCCGCTGATCGTCTACGATCCATCGACGCAAGCCGACCCGGCGCGGGGCATGGTCTGCGATGCCCTGGTTGAGGCCATCGACCTGGCGCCGACCTTCCTCGAGGCCATTGCAGGAGACTGGAGAGGGCAATCGCACCGCCTCGAAGGCCGCTCGCTGTTGCCTTGGCTCAGGGGAGAGGTCCCCTCGTCGTGGCGGCAGTTCGCCGTCAGCGAATACAACTACGCCTCGCTGCCAGTGGCCGAAAAGCTTGACGTTGCCCCGCGTGATGCCTGCCTGTTCATGATCACGGATCGGCGCTGGAAATTGATCCACGCGCCCGGCTTTCGGCCGATGTTGTATGATCTTGAAAGCGACCCCCACGAGTTGTGCGACCTTGGTGTGGATGCGACCTGCGAGGGGGAGCGGCAGCGATTGGTCGAGGCGCTCGGGCGCTGGGGCCTGCGCCTGTCGCAGCGCATCACGCGCTCCGAGGACCAAATCATTGCGACGCGCGGCAGATCGGAGCGCCGCGGCATCCTGATCGGCGTGTGGGACGAGCGCGAACTGCCGGCCGAACTTTGGAGCAACTACCGGGGAAGCAAGGACCGGGGCACTGCGGACAAGACCTAAGTTCAGGCCATCGGCGGCCGCCCCCGGGCCGCAGGCCCGATGTCCCCGATGCCCCCGATGCCCCCGATGCCCCCGATGCCCAAGGGTGGACGCCCCGGCTCTTAAACCCAAGCCGCGCCTGCGACCGACCAGCACCTGCCCGATGCGTCGGCGCGGGCGCGATCGGCGTCGCACCGGCAGATCGTGGTCCTGTGCCTAAAACATGCCCTCGAACTTCTTCTTGAAGCGGGAGAGGCGGCCGCCGCGATCGACCAGGTGGCGATCGCCACCGGTCCAAGCTGGGTGCGTCTTGGGGTCAATGTCGAGCGTGAGGGTGTCACCCTCTTTGCCGTAGGTCGAGTAGGTCTCAAACTCGGTTCCGTCCGTCATCGTCACTTTGATGCGATGGTAGTCCGGGTGAAAATCGTCTTGCTTTTTCATCAGCCGCCTCACGGGGCCGCCGCCGCGGCCATGCCAGCAAAAAGGGTGCCGCCTTGTACTGGAATGGGCGCTCCAGGACAAGCGGCCGGGTGGGTGCGGAAGGGCCCTCGAAAAACACCCCCGGCGGAATTTTGTGACTGCCCCGCACCATTTTTGCGCAATCCCGGCGCCAGCAACCGTTTTTGCGCTTCTCACGCGCGGACGAATGCCGCAGGTTGCCGTCTGGGGGCCGGCCGCGCGGGGAGCTGAAAAGTTGCAGGCCTGCGCACCGTCGGCGGGAGGCTTTGCCGGGCATGATGGGGCACGAAATGGGGCAGGGGCAGGTGGGATCGGCGAGCGGCGGCGGACTGGTGCTGGTCCTTGCCATGTTGGCCGCCCTGGGAGCCCTCGCCGATGCGAGAGCCGAAGGCGACGGCACCTGGCTGAAATGGCACGGCTCGGCAAATGCGTCGGCCAACGATGACCCGACCGACCGCGAATTCATGAGGGAATGGGAGGCGACCCCTCCCAAGGGCTACCCGACCCTCAGTCCCAATAACCTCATTCCGATCAAGGCCGCCATTATTCGGTATAGCCAAATCACGGCGCGGGGCGGCTGGAAGCTGCTTCCCGATCTGCAATTGCAGCAGGGCTCGACGGACCCCGCCGTCGCCATTCTGCAGGAACATCTGGTGATGACGGGCGACCTCAAGGAGCAGGGCGGCAATCCGGAAAGCTTCGACTACTTTTTGACCAAGGCGGTACGCCGGTATCAGGCTTCGAACGGGCTTGCTCCCACCGGCATCGTCGACAAGCGCACCATTGCGGCCCTGAACCTGCCGGCCGCAGCGCGCCTCAAACAGCTCAAGACCAATCTGCAGCGCCTTGAGCAACTCTCCCGCTCGCTTCCCAAGAAATATCTGGTGGTCAATATTCCCGCGGCCCAGGTGGAGGCGATCGAAAAGGATCGCGTCGTCACGCGGCATGCCGGTGTGGTGGGCAAACCCGAGCGGGCCACGCCCGAGCTCAAGTCGGCTATCCATGAGCTCAACTTCAACGCGGTGTGGCATTTACCACCGACTGTCATCGAAAAGGACCTGATCCCCAAAGGCCAGGACATGGCCAAAGCCGGTCACAGCGTCCTCGTCAAGTACAAGATCGATGCCTATGGTAGCGACGGCCGCAAACTCGATCCCAGCAAAATCAATTGGAGCGGCGGCGCGGCCGGGCTGACCTACAAACAGCAGCCAGGCCCAGACAATCCGTTGGGTTTCGTGAAGCTCAACTTCAATAACAGCCACGCCGTCTACATGCACGATACCCCGTCGCAGTCACTTTTCGGCCGCAATTTCCGGGCCGCAAGTTCGGGCTGCGTGCGCGTGCATGGCATCGAGCAGCTGGCGGCCTGGGTGCTCGCCGACCAGGGTTGGAAGGAGGAGCACATCAAGCACATCAAGCAGACCGGGGAGCGCCGGGACGTCCGCCTTAAGCAGCCGATGCCCCTGTATTTCACCTATTTGACGGCGTGGGCGACGCCCGACGGCGTCGTGCAATTCCGGCGCGACCTTTACCAGAAAGACGGCGTCGGCCCAGGGGCGGGGGCCTACTGAGCGCGCCGGCGGGCGCGCCGGGCCCGAAAAGGCATCCATGCGACAATCCGCAGTGGCGCGGTCAATCCCCCCTCGTCTAGAATGACTCCAGGGAAAGGGGTGGACTCCGGCAACCCCAGGGTGCAGGCAGCTTGGCTGCTCTCAAGGTGCGCGCGCGAGGTGGGTTCATGGATTACGCAAAAGCGTTTATTAAGGCGCTGCAAACAGTTAAAGACGAGGGACGCTATCGGGTTTTTGCCGACATCCGGCGCAATCGCGGGCACTTTCCCTCCGCCCGGCATTTTGCCGCGGCAGGGCCGCGGCAAATCACGGTCTGGTGCTCCAATGACTACCTTGGCATGGCGCAACACCCCGCCGTCATCGCCGCCATGCATGAGGCGTTGGACACGGCCGGCGCTGGCTCGGGTGGCACGCGCAACATTTCGGGGACATCGCATTATCACGTGGAACTGGAGGCCGAGCTCGCCGACCTCCACCGTAAAGAGGCCGCGCTGCTTTTCACCTCCGCCTACGTGGCCAACGACACGACGCTCGCCACCCTGCAGAAGCTGTTGCCCGGCTGCGTCATTTTTTCCGACGAGAAGAACCACGCCTCGATGATTGCCGGGATCCGAAACGGCGGCGGCGAGAAGCGCATTTGGCGTAATAACGACTTGGTCGATCTTGAGGCCAAGCTGCGCGCCAGCGAGCGCGATCGGCCGAAGGTGATCGCCTTTGAATCGGTTTATTCCATGGATGGCCTGATGGCGCCCATCGGCGCCATTTGCGAGCTGGCCCAGAAATACGGAGCCCTGACCTATCTCGACGAGGTGCATGCGGTCGGACTTTACGGCGCGCGCGGCGGCGGGCTCGCCGAACGGCAGCGCGTGATGCATCGCGTCGATATCATCAATGGCACCCTCGCCAAGGGTTTCGGCATCATGGGCGGCTATATCACCGCCACGCGCGATATCTGCGATGCGATCCGTTCCTATGCGCCGGGCTTCATCTTTACCACGTCGTTGGCCCCCGCCATCGCCGCCGGCGCGGTCGCCAGCATTCGCCATCTCAAGACAAGCGCGGTTGAACGCGAGCGCCACCAGGAGCGTGTTGGCACATTGAAGGGCCGGCTGAGGGCGGCCGGTTTGCCGGTGATGGACAATCCCAGTCACATCGTGCCACTTCTGGTCGGTGATCCGGTGCTCTGCAAGCAGATGACAGATGCGCTGCTTGACCGCTTTGGCATCTACGTGCAGCCCATCAACTACCCAACCGTTCCGCGCGGCACCGAGCGGCTCCGATTGACGCCGAGTCCGCAGCATTCCGACGCCGACATCGAGCGATTGGTCGGCGCCCTGCGCGTGCTATGGTCGGAGATGGGCCCGGCCTATGCGCCGCGGAGCGAGGCGGCCGAGTAGCCGGCGAGGCTCTTAAGCTTTCAGCCGCGCTCTGGCAGCGTCCCGGGCCTTAGCTTGCGTGCGAGCTGATCGAGCACGCCATTGACGAGCTTTGGTTCGTCGCCCTCGAAGAAGGCCCGCGCCACCTCGATGTATTCGCTGATAACGACGCGGGCCGGCACGTCTGGCAATTCGATCAATTCGAAGGTCGCCGCGCGCAGGATGGCACGAACGATCGAGTCGATGCGTGCCAGGCGCCAGCCGGTCGCAAGCTGCTGATCGATCAACGGGTCGATCTCACGCTGTCGCTTTACCACTCCGCGCAACACCTGGGCAAAGTGTTCTTGATCGGCATCGGCCATGCTGTTGCCATCGGCGCTGCCGCTTAGCCTGTGTTGCTTGAATTCCTCGATCACCTCGTTCAGATCGGTCTCCGCCAAATCCATCTGGTACAACGCCTGCACCGTCGCCAGCCGGGCCCGACTGCGCGCAATATCTCCGCGCTTGTCGCGCTTGGCGTTCGGCGCGGTCATTCCAGATCCTCGGCAAACACGCGCTCCATGGCGACGAGCGCCAAGCACGCGCGCACGGCTTCGGCACCTTTGCCCTTGCGTCCGCCGCGCGCGCGCTCCAGCGCCTGGGCTTCGTTGTTCACGGTGAGAATGGCATTGCCCAGCGGGACGGCGTTGCGAACCGCGATCTCCATCAGCCAGTGATTGGCATTGCTGCAGACGGTCTCGTAGTGCGTTGTCTCGCCGCGGATCACGCAGCCGAGCACGACGCAGCCATCGAAACGGGCATCCGCGTCATCCGAGCCAATCAAATCGGCCTTCACCGCCTGGGCCAGTGCCAGAGGAATCTCCAGCGCGCCCGGCACCACCACGCGCTCAAAGCTTGCCCCCGACGCTTCCAGCTCGGCGATCGCGCCAGCGAGCAGCTCCTTGGCGATTTCCTGGTAATAGGGCGCCTCGATAATGAGGATTCGGGCGCCGCACACTTGGCCGCTGGTGGCGGCGGTATCGGCGGATTGCGGCTTGCGCGCCATCGCTCGTTCAACCGATCCGGCGCTGGCCAACGATGCGGAGTCCGAAGGCCTCAAGACCCACGTAGCGCGAGGGCGGGGCGTTCGACAGCAGCACCATGTCAGTTACACCGAGGTCTCGCAAAATCTGCGAGCCGACGCCGATCTCGACGCGGCGGCGCTCCGGATCCGTATGCTTGCGCTTCTTGCGTTCGGCGTTTTGCGCGATCGAGCTCGACACCCCCTTCGGCCGCAAATCCCGAATGAGGACGATGACACCTCGGCCCTCGCGCGCGATCTCGGCCATGGCCTTCTCGATCAGAGCCCCGCGCGTGCCCTCGCTGCTGCCGATGCCCAATAGATCGGCCAGCACATTCACTGCATGCACGCGCACCAGCACGGGACCGGCGGCGCCAAGATCGCCTTTGACGAGAGCCAGATGCTCGACGGGCTGGACGGTCGTTTCGTAGACGTAGAGATCGAAGGTGCCACCGAACAGGCTATCGACCGCAGTTTTGGCGACCTGGCGCACGATGCGATCATGGCGCAAGCGATAGCCGATCAGATCTTCGATGGTGCCGATCTTCAAGCCGTGGCGCTGGGCGAAGGCGACGAGATCGGGCATGCGCGCCATGGTGCCGTCGTCGTTCATGATCTCGCAGATGACCCCCGCCGGAAACAGGCCGGCCATGCGCGCGAGATCGACGGAGGCCTCGGTGTGGCCGGCGCGCACGAGTACCCCACCCTCGCGCGCAATCAGCGGGAAAACGTGCCCCGGCGAAACGATGTCGTTGTGGTCCTTGGTCGGGTCGATGGCGGTGGCAATGGTGCGGGCACGATCGTGCGCAGAAATGCCAGTGGCGATGCCCTCACGTGCTTCGATTGAAACGGTGAAGGCGGTGCGGTTCCTCGCCTCGTTTTGCCGCGCCATGTACTCGAGGCGGAGTTGCGCCGCGCGTTGCTGGGTCAGCGACAGGCAGATCAAGCCGCGGCCATGCTTAGCCATGAAGTTGATGGCATCGGGCGTCGCCATCTGCGCCGGAATTACGAGGTCGCCCTCATTCTCGCGATCCTCGGCGTCCACCAAGATAATCATGCGCCCATTACGTAAATCCTCGAGAATTTCCGCAATGGGCGACAGGAAGCCTTTGCCCTCGGCGTAAGCGGCGCGTGATAGTCCCTCATTCACGGGCGGTACTCCAAGGTCCTCGCGACGTAGCGGGCCAAGACATCGACTTCCAGGTTCATCGCGTCGCCTGGCTTTTTGATCCCCAATGTCGTTTGGGTCAAGGTGTGCGGAATAACGTTGATGCCAAAGCGCCGGCCAATGACCTCATTGATGGTGAGGGAAATGCCGTCGAGCGCCACCGAGCCCTTTGCGGCAATGTACTGGGCCAGGTGTTCCGATGCTTCGACCATGAAGCGGCGCGATGACCCATCGGGGTGCAGATCGACGATGTGGGCAAGGCCGTCGACGTGACCGCTGACGATATGGCCGCCCAGTTCGTCACCGGCCTTGAGCGCCCGCTCCAGATTGATCTTGCGCCCGGGTTGCCAAGCCTCGAGGCTGGTTTTGCTCAAGGTTTCGTTGGAGACGTCGGCCGTAAAGATGCTGCCCGTACCCGCGGCGCGCACGCTGGTCGCCGTCAGGCAGGCGCCATCGCACGCGAGCGAGGCGCCAACCGAGATGGTGTGCGCTGGATAGGCCGAGCGCACGCTAAACCGTCCACCCTCGCGAGCGACGAGTTCGCCGATGTCGGTAATGATGCCGGTGAACATGGGGCCTGAGGCTAGCACACCTGGCTGAGGTTGCGCGAACGCGCAAAGGCGGGCAGGCGGGTCGCCATCGCATAGCAGCTGCGACCGGAGCTGCGCCCACGCCGGCTTGGATTAGCCAAGGCCGCGGCCATCAGACCAGATAGCCCGCATGGTCGGTGGTCTTGCCCCGGGCGCCGGCCTCCAGGGCGGCCCGCATCCTGGGCGCGATTGCGCGCTTTGTGAAGCTCTTGGGGTCTACGTGCACGTACACCGTTTCGCTGGTGACCAGCAGGGCGCCATCGCCGACCCGGCGCAGCTCGAAGCACAGGGTAAAAGAGGTCGTGCCGATGCGGTTTGCCCACACCGAGATTTCCAGCACGTCATCGAAGCGGGCCGGTGCCTTCCACTCCACAACTTGGCGGACGGTCTGGCTTTCGAACGTGCCGTCAAAGACGTCGCCAGGCGAGGGAAGCGCGGCGCGCAGAAATTCGAAGCAAGCAAGGTCGATGTAATCGCCGTAACGGGCGTTGAACACGACCTGCTGAGCGTCGCATTCTTGGTAACGCACGCGCACGTAGTAACGGAATGGCCTGATCATTCGCCTCTGCGAGCTCCGAGGTGGCCGCGCGCACGATAGACAGTTATCCGATTGCTGCCCAAATGGCGGTCGGACTGCATCAGCCAGCGCGCCGGGTCGCTAAAGACTTCAAGTCCACGGTCGGCAAGCGGGAGCACGCCGGCGCCCGCCAGCGTGCCGGTGCCGCGTGCGATCACCGCCTCGTCGACCAGGCCGGCGGCGATGAACGAGCCGGCGACGTGGGGCCCACCTTCGACCAGGAGGCGGGTAATACTGTCGGCATTGAGCGCGGCAAGCACCCCCCGCAACGACAATCCGCCATTTTCCATCGCAACTCGACGAATGGCGACGCCGGCGGGCAGGTTCGGTAACGGGGCGTCCAGGGCTCCGATTAGCGTAACCGGCACCGCATCGGCGCTGGTTGCTAGCTTGCTTGCTCGGGCGGTGCGGAACCTGGTGTCGAGCACATAGCGCCGCGGCGACCGCGGGCCCAGCCCGGGCAGCCGACAGGTCAGCTGCGGATCATCGTCCGCAACCGTCTGACGCCCGATCAGGATGGCGTCGGCGCGGGCGCGCAGCAGGTGGGCGTACGCCCTTGCCTCCTCGCTCGTGACCCAACGCGGTTGACCGTCGCCCGGCGCGATCAGCTCGTCGGCGGAGACGGCGAGCTTTAGTTGCACGAATGGGCGTCCCTGCGTCATACGCAGGATGTGTCCGCCCGCCATCCAGCGCGCCTCTTCAGCACACACGCCCGTCTCGACGGCGATGCCTGCCTGCCGCAAGCTGGCAAAACCCTTGCCCGAAATTTCCGGATTGGGATCCTCGATGGCGCAGACCACGCGACGGATGCCCGCCCGGCGAATGGCGTCGGCACACGGCGGGGTACGCCCGTGGTGTGAGCACGGTTCGAGCGTGACGTACATCGTCTTGCCGCCTGCCTTGGCGCCGGCACGCTCAAGCACATGCGCTTCCGCATGGGGGCGGCCACCGGGCTGGGTCCAGCCCCGCGCGATCATCTCACCGGTGGCCTCCTCGACAATGACCGCTCCCACGGCCGGATTGGGCGCGGTTGTACCCAAGACCCGCCGAGCCAGGCCGAGCGCCACGGCCATGAACCGGCGATCCTGCGCCGCCTCGTCGGCGCCATGCTTGGAAGGGAGAACCAACGGTCAGTGCTTTCTTTCCAGCGCCTCGGCGGTCGGCGGCTTGGCAGCCGCCGCTGGGTCGGTCTCCGGCGCGCGGGCGATTTCGCCCAGGACCTCCTGGAAGTCGGAGGCCTCGCGAAAATCACGGTAAACCGAGGCGAAGCGGACGTAGGCGACGGGATCGAGACCCTTCAGGGCCTCCATCACCAGTTCGCCGATGATCGAGGAGGGCACCTCTTGCTCACCCATGCTTTCGACCTGGCGAACGATGCCCGACACCATGCGCTCGACGCGCTCAGGCTGGATCGGCCGCTTGCGCAGTGCGACCTCCACCGATCGCGACAGCTTCTCCCGATCAAACGGCACGCGTCGGCCGGAGCGCTTGGCGACGATGATCTCGCGGAGTTGCACGCGCTCGAAGGTGGTGAACCGACCGCCGCAATCCTCGCAGCTGCGCCGCCGGCGGATCGCCTGATTCTCTTCGGTGGGGCGGCTATCCTTCACCTGGGTATTCTCGCAACCGCAATATGGGCAGCGCATGTCCTCTGCTCCCGAAAGCTATGCCGAGACGCGTTGAGACGCGCACAGGTACCCTTCTGGAAGGCCCGCTTCAGCCGTAGATGGGGAAACGCTCGCACAGCCCCAGCGCTTCCTCCCTTACCTTCGCCTCAACTTTCCCATTGCCTGGCTCGCCATTGCTCGCCAGGCCGTCCAAAACCTCCGCCATCAGTCGTCCGATGCTGCGAAACTCGGCGAGGCCGAAGCCGCGCGTGGTACCGGCCGGCGAGCCGATGCGAATGCCCGAGGTCACCTGTGGTTTTTCGGGATCGAACGGCACCGCATTCTTGTTGACGGTGATATGGGCCCGCCCCAGGGCCTTTTCGGCGGCGATACCGGTGAGCCCCTTCGGCCGCAAGTCGACCAGGTTCAGGTGGGTATCGGTGCCGCCCGAAACGAGGTCATATCCGGCGCTGAGCAAGACTTCGCCGAGCGCCTTGGCATTCTCCACCACATTGCGCGCATACGCCTTGAACTCGGGACGCATGGCCTCGGCAAATCCCACCGCCTTGGCGGCAATCACGTGCATCAATGGGCCGCCCTGCATACCCGGAAAGACGGCGGAATTGATCTTCTTGGCCAAGGCTTCCTCGTTGCTGAGGATCATGGCGCCACGCGGACCGCGCAGCGTCTTGTGCGTCGTGCTGGTCACGACGTGGGCGTGCGGAAATGGGCTCGGATGGGCGCCGCCGGCGACAAGCCCGGCGAAGTGAGCCATGTCCACCATCAGCAGCGCGCCCACCTCATCGGCTACCGCGCGAAAGGCGGCAAAGTCGATGATCCGCGGATAGGCGCTGCCGCCAGCCACAATCACCATCGGCCGATGCGCGCGGGCGAGTTCCCTGACGTCGTCCATGTCGATGCGGTGATCCTGGCGGCGTACTTTGTAGGGCACGACCTTGAACCACTTGCCCGACAGGTTGGCCGGCGAGCCGTGGGTCAGGTGGCCGCCGGTGTCGAGGCTCAAGCCCATGAAGGCGTCACCGGGCTTCATCATCGCCATGAAAGCGGCTTGATTGGCGGTGCTGCCCGAGTGCGGCTGCACGTTGGCAAAATTGCACTTGAACAGCTTCTTGGCCCGCTCGATCGCCAGCGTCTCAATCTCATCGACATACTGGCAGCCACCGTAGTAGCGATGGCCGGGATAGCCCTCGGCATACTTGTTGGTAAGTACGGTGCCGGCGGCCTCCAGCACGGCGCGGGACACGAAGTTCTCCGACGCGATCAGCTCTATTTCCTGCTGCTGACGTCGCACCTCGCGCTCGACGCTGGCGAAAACCTCCGGATCGGCCTCGGCGAGCGGCGCGGTGGCTAACGGCGAGTGCGGCGCCTCGCGACGCCCGGCGGCTGCAGTCATCGATCGTCTCACGATTCGCTAGGAGCGCCAGAGCGGCGCGGCGCCCTCATATCATGGCCTTCGCATCTGCAACAAGACGCCAGCGGGCAAGAGGCCGAATCGGATGCCCCGCCCGAGGCGGCCACCTCCCCGCGCCGGCGTCTCCTCGATCGGGCCCGGGCGGGCATAGATGCACACATTTTTGCGCCCTGCCCGGGCTCGTCTGCGCGCCCGATGTGGGGACGGGACGCCCTGCGTCGCGGGAGCGTCGTGGGTCGGAGACGGTCAAGGGTTTGTCGGGCCCCCTTGGGCGGCCGTCCCGCCTCCGGTCTTGGGGCCGCGGCAGAGACGGCCGTCACGGCAGGGCCGCCGCGCCCCGGTCGAGCGGCGCCTTTCCGCACCCAGCGCCGCGCTACGTCAGGCCCGGGGTTGGGTGCAAATTGCGCCAATTGCCCTATGGTCAGGTGCCATGACACATCACGCAGGCGGCGAAGTGCTGCAAGACGAAGAGGCGATCATTCGCCTCTTGGCGCCCCTGGCGCAAACGCCGGGCGCGTTCGCCCTAGAGGATGATTGCGCCGTCCTCAAGCCTCCGGCGGGCACTGAGCTGGTGCTTACGACCGATCCTATTGCCGAGGGCGTGCATTTCCTCCCCGACGCCCTGCCCGCGGACGTGGGCTGGAAGGCGCTTGCCGTCAACCTCTCCGACCTTGCGGCGAAAGGTGCCACGCCTTGCGCCTATCTCTTGGCCCTGTCCTTTCCCGCGGCACCCCGACGGAGCTGGGTTGTTGATTTCGCGGCGGGCTTAGCCGAGGCGCAGGAGCGTTTTGGTTGCCATCTCCTTGGCGGCGACACGGATCGCCGGCCAGGGCCCTTGACCATCTCGATCACGGCGATCGGCACGGTACCAGCGGGCCAGATGGTTCGGCGCGGGACGGCGCGGGCGGGCGATGGCCTGTTCGTGTCCGGCAGCCTCGGCGACGCCGCTCTCGGGCTGATGGTGGCCAAAGATCCGGCGCGGGCCGCCGCCTGGGATTTGTCGCCCGCCATGCTCGCGCATCTCGCCAGCCGCTACCGCCGGCCGCAACCGCGACTGGCCCTCGCCGGCCTCTTGCGTGCGCACGCTTCCGCGGCGATGGATCTTTCCGACGGACTAGCCAAGGATCTTGGCCGCATGTGCAAGGTGAGCGGCTGTGGCGCTGTTGCGCGCCTGGCCGACCTGCCGCTGTCGGCATCGGCAGCCAAGGCCGTTGCGGCCGAGCCGCGCCAGTACCAGGCGGTGTTGGCGGGCGGAGACGACTACGAGATACTCGCGAGCGTCCCAGCGCCGAACGAGGCCAGCTTTTGGCAAGCTGCCAGCGCCGCCGGCATCGCGGTGACGCGCATAGGCTCAATGACGGCGGAGACCGAGGTCAGCATCGAGGGCTTGGACGGGCGTGCCGTCGATCTGGTGCAGGGCGGCTGGGATCACTTCGCCGGTGATACCACTAGGCAGAGCCGATGAACGGCGCGTTCAGGGCCGCGCGCCGCGTCTCACCCAGTCCCGCAAACGCTGGCACGCCGCGGAGGCCAGCGGCCGCTAGCGCTCGAGCACCGCCGGGCGGCTGTCGCGCGCATTGGCGCGCCGGCGGGTGTGGGCAAAGGCTTCCTGCAGGCGTGTGACCTGGGCTCCGACGGGGTTTTCGGCGGGCGTTGCCTCGCCAACCGCCAGCTCCATCGCCCGGTCGAGCTGAACGATACGATCATTGAGCGAGAAGCTCTGTTCGACGAGCTGCTGCAACCCCTCGGGCAAGTCCACGAAACCCTTGACGTGCGAGGGTCGGCCGGGGCCCTTGAGCTTGACCCGCTGCCGTTTGGTGCGCGCGTCTTCCGCCGAGATTTCGCCGGACTTGAGCGCCCGCCGGATCATCAGCCAGGAGGCAAGCTCGAGCAGGCGCGTCGTCAGCCGCATACTCTCGGTGGCGTAGAGCACCGACAGCGGTCCGCGCAACTTGCGTGCCTCCTGCCGGCCGGGCCCGTCCAGATAGCGGGCGGTATGCTCGACGAGCGCCATGCCCTCTTTGAAAATCGCATCAAATTGATCGGAAGCGGCAAACCGTTCACCGAAGGAGATCGTAACGCCGGTTGTGGGTGCGGCGTTTTCAGGTTCGCGACAGGTGCTCATGACTCTACTTGGGACAACCGGATACTCACGAGTGACCATACTACCGTAGGCTACCGTGGCAGGCCACGGTTAACATCGGATGTTTATGCGCGTTGATTTGCGACTGTGGTGTGGCGCACACGCAGCTTATGCACATCTTCTGCCAACGGCCGGGTCCTGCCGGCGCCGGCCGCATGGCTGGAGAGCCCTGAGCTGGCGCTGGCCGCGCGAGATCCTTGTTTGCCCTGCGGCAGGCGCCTGGGTACCCTTTGGCGCAACCGCCGCGGCCTCCGAGCCGCTGGCGATGGCAAGCCGCACACGAAAAATGAGCCGCCCTGCGGCGGCTCAGGAGTTAACAGGGAGGCGTCAAACGGAGTGGATACGATCCACTCGGATCCAGAGAACTGGATAACCCGATAGTGCAACTGATTGGATAACAAAAGGTAAAGCGGCGCACCCTAGTGGCACATCGGCGCCCATGGCGGCTTTCCGCAACGCGCGGGTGGGGATAGCCTTGTAGCTACCAGTCCGATGCCGTCGCAGGGACGAGCGTTCCGCCTTGGCACATGAAGACCTCAGCGCTTGAACACGGCGGTGGCCGCGGCCTCGTGCGCCTTTTTGCGCGCAACGTTGTCCTTCACCCTTTGCATTTCCGCCTCGAGCGCCGCGACGCGCGCCTCCAGTTCGCCGATGGAAAGGCTTTCCAGCGACTCCCCGAGCGTGATGCCCTTTGCGGGTTTCGGCTTGAGCTCATCCCAATCCATGGCGACCTCCCGAACGAGCCAATGGGCCCTGGAGCCTGACATGAGTTCGCCCTTGTCTCAACCCCGCGCGCCGGGTCACTGTGCCGTTCGCGAGAAGCCCGAACCTGCGTGGAGCTGAAGCATGGCCTGCCCTCCAGAAACCATGACGGCAATCGAGATCAGCGCCCCCGGTGGCCCCGAGGTGCTCAAGCCCAAGCTGTTGGCAACGCCCAAGCCGGGCCCAGGGCAAATGCTGGTGAAGGTGGCCGCTGCCGGCGTCAACCGACCCGACGTCGCGCAGCGTTCCGGCTCCTATCCGCCGCCGCCCGGCGCCTCGCCACTGCCGGGCCTTGAGATCGCCGGCGAAGTCATTGAGCTGGGCGAGGAGGTCACGCGCTGGCGGACCGGCGAGCAGGTCTGTGCTCTCGTCAACGGTGGCGGCTACGCCGAGTATTGCCTGGTTGAGGACGTGCAGGCCTTGCCGATCCCGGCCGGATTCGATGCCATTAGGGCCGCGGCGATTCCTGAGACCTTCTGCACGGTCTGGGCCAACGTCTTTGAACGCGGCCGCCTCACGGCAGGCGAATGGATCCTGGTGCATGGCGGCTCGAGCGGGATCGGCACCACCGCCATTCAGCTCGCCAAGGCGTTCGGTGCCAAGGTGATTGTGACCGCGGGTTCGCCCGAGAAATGCCGGGCGTGCCTCGACCTCGGCGCCGACCGGGCGGTCAACTATCGCAGCGAAGATTTCGTCAAGTCATGTCAGGAGGCCACGGGCGGCAAGGGCGTGGACGTCATCCTCGACATGGTCGCCGGCTCCTACACGGAGCGCAACATCGTCGCGGCGGCGCCAGAGGGCCGCATCGTGCAGATTGCCGTACTCGGCGGCGCGACCGTCACCTTGAACATCTCGCGCCTGATGGTGAAACGCCTGACGTTGACCGGCTCGACCCTGCGCCCGCGATCGCGCGCATTCAAGGGCTCGCTGGCGACCAGCCTTGAGACCAAGGTGTGGCCCTTACTGGCCGCGGGCAAGGTGCAGGTGGTGCTGGATTCGACCTTTCCCCTGCGCAAGGCCGCCGACGCACATCGCCGCATGGAGGCAGGGCAACATATCGGCAAGGTCGTGCTGACCATTTAGCCTTACCAGGCCAGGGCGGGGAGCGCGGCCACCGGCGCGAAGGGACGGGATCGGAACAACTGTTGCAGCATGGCTGGGTCCAACCCCTCGGGGGCATGAATGGCACTGGCGATGAAGACCGAACGTAGACCGGCGACGTAGGCGCCGCGTAAGTCGGTTTCGATCCCGTCGCCGATCGCCAGCACCTTGTCCTTGGCGACCGGGCGGCCTCTGAGCGCATCGATCGCTGCCAAGGCGCGTTCATAGACGGGCCAATGCGGTTTTCCCGCATAGCTGACCTCGCCGCCGATCGCGGCATACTCCGCGGCGAGGGCTCCCGCGCAGTAGACCAATTGGTCGCCGCGCTCGACCATAAGATCGGGGTTTGCGCAAATCATCGGCACGCGCCGCGCAACGAGGCCCGCAAACAGTTCGGCATAGTCTTGCGGCGTCTCTTTGCTGTCATCGAACAGCCCAGAACAGACGATCACTTCGGCGACGAGAGCATCGGCAAAATCGACGGCAAATCCTTCAAATAGGCCGCGGTCGCGCGCCGGGCCGATGTGCAAAATGGGACGCCCTTGCCAGGGCGCGATCATCGTGCGTGTGACGTCCCCCGAGGTTAGGCCCGCGTCGTAGGCCGTGCGCGCCACGCCAAAACCGTCGAGCTGCGAGACCACGGCCGTGAAGGGTCGGGGCGCGTTCGACAGCAAAAGCACGATGCCGCCAGCTTGGCGAAATTTGGCGCAGGCTGCCCCCGCCGTCTCGAAGGCGCGCACACCATTGTGCATGACGCCCCAGATATCGACGATCCACGCCTCGCTGCTGCCGGCGAGGCCGCTGATGGAGGGCAGAATGGGAATCTCCCTCCCGCTCATGTTAGAGCAGGATCGCTGGCAATGGATGCACGTTGCCTCTTGTGGGACCAAGCGCCCGCCCCCGAGGCCCGGGAGCGTTCAGCCTGCTCTAGCGGCAAGCCCGAAGGCAATCAAGCCGCGGCCGGTTCCCCGACAACCTCGGCCTTTACCAGTTTCGGTCCACCGAACAGCCCACCCATGCCGAACTGCACACCGAAGCCCAAAATGCGAGCCAGCATCCAATCGTCCTCGATGCGCGCAACGATCAAGGTCAGCCCATAGTCGCCAAGGAAGCGCACCACGTCGGAGGCCGCAACCCGCCCGCCTGCTGCCGCCAGCCCTTCCAGGAACACCGGGGCCTCGAGCTTTACAAACGCGAACCCCACCGCTTTCAGGCTCGCAAAGTCCATCTTCAGGTCGCCAACCTCCTCAAGCACGAAGTGGCAACCCGCCGTCGTCAGCGCATTCAAGCCGCTGATTTGGATGTCCGTCAGGTTGCGCGCGGCAGTTTGGCTCAACGCCAGGATCAACCCCATCCCACGCGTATTTTTAGCCTGCTGCACGACGGCATCGATGAAGCCCGGATCGGTGAGCGACTCCGCGGCAATCCGCGTCAGCACGTTGCCCTCCCGGCCGCGTTCGCCCAGTCTGTGGGCCACGCGCGCAGCGCGTATCACGCCCGCGGCATCCATGCGCGCAATGAGCCCGGTGCGCGCCAGCGCGGAGGTGTCGATTGCCGCCCCATCGGCGGCCAAAAAGCGGGCACTGATTTCGAAGTGGCGCGCCCGGCCCTCGTTTAAGGCCTGGATCGGCTCAAGCAGGGTTTCCATGCGATTGGCGGCGATCGCCTCGGCCGCGCGCGAAACCTGAGCGTTCGGCACCGGCGGTGCCGCCGCGGCGGTGGACGAGCGTGGCGGGCGGGCGGGCGGCGCCTCTGGCCCAAGACCGCTCGGCGCTTCCGCGGTCGGCCACCAGCCGCCGCGGGCCGCCTCGTTGGTGGGATCGCCCGTGGCAGCCCGCATGGAGGCGGCCGCCGTATCGAGCGCCGCCAGCGAGCGGGCGATCATGGCATCCTCGAGGTCCCCGGCGGGCGCCGCAGGGGTCGGCGCCGTCGCGGGGACGTCGCTGAGCTCGTCGGCGAGCTTCTTGATGAGATCTTGGATCAGCTCGACGTTCTTCTCCGAGGGTGAAGGAGACGACGCGGCCTGCCAGGCCTCCCCGGCGCCATGAGGCGGCACGGGATTAGGGGGTGGGCGGGGGCCCACCCGCGTGCCGCCCAAGCTTCCGCCGGTGTCCCTCGGCCGATAATGGAAGGCGATTTCGGTGCTCGGATCGGGCAGCGCGTGAGGATCATCGAGACCGGCGGACAGGCGCTCGGAGGGCTCGCCGTCGCCGGCGAAGGGTGCCGACAGGGACGACCTCTCCCGCCGGTCGCTCGCCGGCACGGCAAGGTCGGGCTCGCCTGCAATCCATTGCATCTCCTCGCGAGGTTCTTCACCGCCAGTATCGATCAGCGACCGGCGCACGAGCAGATGAAACAGCAAGAGCGCCGTGTAGACGCTCAGGGCGGCCGCCATGCCGGGCCACAGCGATAGACCAAGTTGCAGGAGGAACCAGGCGCCGAGCGCCATCGACAACACCGTCACCGAAAAGATGACGAAGGCGTCGGCGAAGCGCCCATGCGAGGACTGCGAGCCAGGGATGCCGAGTTGCTGTGCCATGCAGCCGAACTCCGCTGTTTTTTGAATTCGTGCTGGCAAAAGCATTCCCGCGCCGGGGCTGCATGCGCAACCGGGTGGGCCAGACTATCACCAGCTTTCCAACCCGATCGGCCGCTGGGCCGACACCTGGAACGCCCGCGGGTGGGATTCGGTGGCCGGCCCGTACCGCCGCCGGCCGCCGGGCTAGGCAACGGCCGTCAGGACCTTGGCGATGCCATCGCGAATTTCGGCGATATCGGCTTCGCTGGCGATCAGAGGTGGGGCAACGATCAGGGTGTCGAGGGCGACGCGCACGTAGAGGTTCAGCGCGTGGAACATATGCTCCGTCGCCTCGAAGCCGCGCAGCCCCGGTTTACCGGCGACCGGGTCGAGGTCGATGCCGCACAGGAGGCCGACCGTGCGGATATCGGCCACGTTGGGCTGACCACGCAGGCTCATCATGGCGTCGGCAAACGGCGCTTCGAGGCTGCGCGCGCGCTCGAACAGTCCTTCGTCCTTGTAGATGTCGAGCGTGGCGAGGCCGGCCGCTGCCGCCAACGGGTGGCCCGAGTAGGTATAGCCGTGGAACAGCTCGACCATGTGCTCGGCTCCGGTCATGAAGGCCTCGTAGATCGTTTTTGAGGCCATCACACCCGCCATCGGCACGGCGGCATTGGTGACGCCCTTGGCAAAGGTGATCATGTCCGGCACGACGCCGTAGCGCTCCGCGGCGAAGCAATGCCCAAGGCGCCCGAAGCCAGTGATGACCTCATCGAAAATCAGCAGAATGCCGTGCTGGGCGGTGAGCTCGCGCAGCCTCTTCAGGTAGCCCTTAGGCGGTGCCAGGATGCCCGTGGATCCCGAGACCGGCTCGACGATGACCGCGGCAATGGTGGAGGCATCGTGCAGATTGATGAGACGGGTGAGCTCATCGGCCAGATGGGCGCCCCAGTCCGGCTCGCCGCGGCTGTAGGCCTGCTTGGCGCGGTCATAGGTCGCGGGCAGATGGTCCACCCCCGTCAGCATGTTGCCGAATTGTTTGCGGTTGGCGACGATGCCGCCGACCGAGATGCCGCCAAAACCAATGCCATGGTAGCCGCGCTCGCGGCCGATGAAGCGCGTGCGCGCGCCCTCGCCTTTTGCCTTGTGGTAGCCGAGGGCGATCTTGAGGGCCGTGTCGACGGCTTCCGAGCCCGAGTTGGAAAAAAACGCATAGTCGAGATCGCCCGGCGCCAGCAGCGCTAGCCGGGAAGCGAGCTCGAACACCTTGGGATGGCCATATTGAAAGGCGGGCGCGTAGTCCAGCCGCGCCGCCATGTCTTGGATGGCCTTGACGATCGGATCGCGGCAATGGCCGGCATTCACGCAAAACAGGCCGGATGTGGCATCGATGACCTTGCTGCCGTCTGGCTTGAAATAATGCACGCCCTTGGCGCCGGCAAATAGGCGGGGACGTTTTTTGAAGGCGCGGTTGGCGGTGAACGGCACCCAATAAGGCTCGAGCTCATTGGGCTTCATGTCGAGCGGGGCCATGGCAGTCTCCGCGGGTTTGCAAGGTGGACGCTGCGGCCGTTCTAGCAGGGACCAGGCTTGGCTCCAAGGCTCGGCCGCCGCGCCCCCGAGTTTGCGCCTCCCGCAAGGACAAGGGTTTTTTGCCGCTGCCTCCGGTCCGCCCTAACATTGCCGGGTGTTCGTTCGGATTCCGGCACACGCTCACCCGAATCTGATCGGCATTTAGCGGTTGTTAGCCGATTCGGCGTGACAAGCGGGAACACGCCAATGCGCACGGACGTGACAGCGTTCCGGGAGGAAACCAAGCATGTTGATGAGCGTCATCGAGGAAGCCCAGTCGGCTCCCGCCTACCCGGAACTGGCCGACAAACGCATCTTAATCACTGGCATAACAAGCGACTGCGGGATCGATATTGCGCGCGCCTTTGCCGATCACAAGACGCGTCTCGTGCTGCAGTTCGCCGAGGCGAGCGAAAGCATGCAAGCGATCGTCGAAATCGCCGCGCCAACTGCCGTTGAAACCATGGCGTTCGGTCCGATTGGCGCCGAAACGGACAAGATCGTGCGATTTGCTCGGCGCGCCGCGCAGTCGTTCGGCGGTCTCGACGCCGTCATCAACCTGGTGCCGCTTGCCCCCATTGAATTCGAAAGTGCGCTCAGCATGGGCGCGATCGACCGTCTGGTGGCGGATCGGCTCAGGGCCGCGTGCATCTTTTCAAGCATCGCCGCCAACCGCATGTCGGTGACGCTGACGGAAGGCTTGATTCTCAACGTCGCCATCCTGGCTACGCCGGCGCGCGGCCGTCACCAGGCGTTGGCGGCGGTGATCAAGGCGGCCGTGGCGGCAATGACGCGGCTGCAGGCCGAGGAATGGGCGGACAAAGCCATCCGTTTCAATGCCATCGTGCCGCAGACGCTGCCGATCGGAATAGAGCCCGTCCTGCGCAGCGAGCCCGACATGGCAACGCTGGCCTTGTATCTCGCCTCAGCCCGCGGTGAGGGCCTTTCAGGCCTGCTGTTTGAGGCGGAAGCGGCGCAGGCGTCGCCCTAGCCGGGCTCGCCCCGGCGCGCCGGCGGCGCAAAAAGCCGCGTTGCCTTTACTCGACCTGCCGGACTTTCCGCTTCGGCAGGTCGACGATGGCGCCCGCCGGCCCATCGCAGCCCGCTTCGCAGACGACGACGTCGTGGTCGGGATGGGCAAGTTGCAGGGGATGAGGCAGTTGGGTCCCGCCGGTCTCGTCCGCATCGGGGTCAAAGCCGTCGGCCCGACGCACGAGCCCCAGCTGATAGTCGCGATGGGCCGCGCTCGGGGCGGATCGCTCCTCGCGCTCTGCCGTGTCCTTGCCACCCTCGTCTTCGTCATCGTCCGGCGAGGGGGCCATGTCGCTGTCCGGTTCGGTCGCTCCAGACTGCGCCTAAATGACGGCGATGGGCCACAAAGGCGCAGCCGCCAGCAGCGGGGCAAACAGCAAGCAGGAGAGGCAAGAGTTGGCGCGCATCGTTAGACCTGCTGAAAGAGTTTGCTGTAAAGCGTTCGCCGGCCGGCAACGATGTGCGTGCCAGGTATATCAAATCCTGGCCGACCCCAAAACGGCGTCCGCAAACGCGGGGTGCCCGGAGGTGCTGCCTCAGCGCGTGGCCGGGTAGCGCCAAAACTTTCCCTTGCCGGAGTTGATGAGTTCCAGGATCGGGATGCGCTTGTCTGGCGGGCGCTCACCCGTCTGCAGGAGCAGACCGATGTCGTTGAGCAGGGCGGATTTTTCCGCGTAGATGGAGTGGTTGAGCGCCAGATAGTCGAGGCTGGTCTGCGTCACATCGATGGTGTCAATGCCCTCGATGATGATGGGACCCTCGAGGGGCACGTCACCAGCGCGCGGTATACCGCCGGCGACGCGGCGCGCCGCCTGCATGGCCCGGTCGTTGGCGGAGGCGTAAAGCGTTAATCCGCGTCCATACTTCTGCAGATCCGCCGCGATATTCTCGAAGACGTTACGATCGATATCGGGCGCCGCCATGATAATCTGATTGAGCCTCACGTCCGGTCCCAGCGTTGGCCCTACATCGCGCAACACCTGCAGCAGGGGTAGATTGCCCATGCTATGGGCAATTACGCTGACCTCCTTGGCGCCGGTTTCTTTCAGCACCAGCTCGAGATACTGGCGCAGGTAGGGTTCGGCCTGCATCGAGCTTTCGCGATCGTAACCATAGCCGCTAAAGTCGCCGAGCGAGGGCCAGCTATAAAGGAAGGCGGCCCCATCGAACTTGAGGTCATAGGCCATCTGCGCGGTACGATAGAGCGCATAGTCGAAGGTGTTGTTGTAGCCGTGCACGAACACCACCGCCTGATCCTTGAAAGATCGGCTGCCGTTCACCCGTTCGCGTGCCTTGGCAATAAACTGTTCGCGGCTGAGAACCGACATCTCCTTGATGGTGAAATGGCTTTTGGGGTCCTCGGCGCCTTCATAAAGGGTGATCTGGAAATAGGGGATACGAATCGCGAACGGTCGCTCGATGCTGGGAACTTGATGGGTCTTGGGCACCGTCACCAGCGCGTGCCCGAGTTCGAGCCGGCGGGCGCGCTCGGAGGTGTAGAGCATGCGCTGGGGTTGATCCTTCCGAGCACGATCGGTGCCATAGAACACCGGCACCACATCCCACTCTCCTTGGGGCGCCCCCGGTGGCGGGCCGGCAAGCGAACGCGTCGGCTCCTTTTCGGCCTCTCGCGGTGACGCTGGCGCCGGCGCGGAGCCGTCCGTGCCGGGCAGCGAGCGCGATGCCGGCTGCGATACCGGCGGGGGCGGCAGCGCTGCCGACGGCGGCGCCGCCGCCGACTTCGGCTCGGCTGGCGCCGGCGCCCCGGCCGTTGGCGGCACCTCGCGGCGGGCGGCGGGCGGCGGCGGCGCGGTCGCCAGCTCCCGCCTCGGCGCGAGGTTGTGGCCCGACATAATGATCATTGCCGGTAGGACCAGACCGAGCGGCAGGAGGCGCGCCAAGACCTTGGCAAACCAGGGCAGCCCTCTCGTCAAGTACCAGATGAGGGCATAGAGAAGGAGGCCTGCAGCCAAAATGGCGACATTGACGGCTGCCGGCGAAACCTCGCCCATAATGGCCCTCCCCTATCCTCGTCCACCCGGTGGCAGCCAGCTTACGGGAAACGCCAGCTTGGTCGCAATCGTGCCGAGCGCACCCCCGATGCCGGATTTGGCAAACGCATGACAAAACCGTTGTCGCTCCGGCGCCGGCTGGCGGCTCCTGCCTCGCTCACGGCCGCGATGGTCCTAACGGGCGCCAATGTCGTGTTGGGCAAGGCCATTGTTGCGGAGGTGCCCGTCTACCTTTTCATGCTCTTTCGCTTTTTGGTGTCGACCACGGCGCTGTTGGCTCTCGTACACCGCGAGCCTGGCCCCAAGCTCAGGCAGATGCGGCCCGGCCAGACGCGCGACCTGACATTCATGGCGCTCTTGGGCATGATCGGCTTTACGGCGCTGATGTTCGAAGGCTTGAAACGCACATCCGCCTCCGAGGCCGGAATCATCACCGCAACCTTGCCCGCCGTGGTTGCCCTGTTGGGGGTCGCCGTCATGCGCGAGCGATTGACCATCGCGCAGGCCGGCGCCGTCGGGCTAGCCGTCGCCGGGCTCCTGCTTATGGCGGCGGGGGCCGAGCACCGTACGGCCAGTCTCTTCGGCAACCTCTTGGTTGTGGGCGCCGTCGTCTGCGAGGCCAGCTTCGTTATTCTCGGCAAGCGGCTGGCGCCGCCCTATCAGCCGCTGCGACTGGCGCTTGGCGCCAATATGGTGGGCTTGGCCTGCGCCGCGCCACTCGCATTGCTCGAACTGCCCTTCGACGTCGCTGCGATCTCAGGCTCGACCTGGGTGCTTGCGACCGGGTATGCGCTCTCTGCCAGCGTGTTCTGTCTTTGGCTCTGGTATCGCGGCTTGCCCCACGTCGAGACCTGGCTTGCGGGTCTGACAACCGCCGCCGTTCCGATTACGGCGCTGGCGGCGGCGGTGCTGTTGCTGGGAGAGGCCGTCGATGCCTGGAAGCTCGCTGGCGGCGCTCTAGTGCTCGGCGCCATCGTGCTCGGCGCCCTGGCACAGCCGTCGACGGCGCACGATTGACCTTGAGGTAAACCGCGCTCTTGCCGGCGGCCGTGAATTTCTCGATCCTGTCGGGCAAGGAGAGCTCGCACGCCCATGTCAGTTGCCGGGTACCAGAAGAGTGTCTCGCTTGACGCCTATGTCACGGGTGTGCGCGATGGTGACCGCGCCATGCTGGCGCGTGCCATCACGCTGATCGAGAGTTCGAAAAGCGAACATGTGGTACTGGCGGAAGAGCTACTGCAACGTCTGCTGCCGCTGACCAAGGATGCCATCCGGGTCGGTATCACCGGCGTACCCGGCGCCGGCAAATCGACGGCCATCGATCAGCTCGGCATCAATCTCATCGAGCAGGGCCATCGCGTCGCCGTGCTCGCGGTCGATCCGACGTCGACGCGTTCCGGCGGCTCGATCCTGGCTGACAAGACGCGCATGGCGCGCCTGGCGCAAAGCCAAGCGGCCTTCATCCGCCCCTCGCCAACCTCGGGCACGCTCGGCGGGGTGGCGCGCAAGACGCGCGAGACGATGGCGCTCGTCGAGGCGGCCGGCTTCGATGTCGTGCTGGTGGAGACGGTTGGCGTCGGCCAATCGGAGATCGCCGTCGCCAGCATGGTTGATTTCTTTCTTGTCCTTCTGCTTGCCGGCGGCGGCGACGAGTTTCAGGGTATCAAGCGCGGCATCATCGAGATCGCCGACATGATCGCCATCACCAAGGCCGACGGCGACAACCGCGCCCAGGCGATGAAGGCGGCATCGATCTATCAAGGGGCGCTCGCCATCCTGACGCCGACGTCGCCGAACTGGACGCCGCCCGTGCTCATCACCTCCGCGCAGGAGAATCGCGGGCTAGACGAGCTGTGGGCCCAAATCGTCGAACACCGCCGCCGCATGCGGGCGAGCGGCGAATTTGAGGCTCGGCGCGAAGCTCAGGCGGTCGATTGGATGCGCACGTTGCTGCAAGAGCGACTGGAAAGGGCGTTGCGGACCGATGCCGAGGTGCAAAACCGCGTGCAGGAGTTGGAGAACGAGGTGCGCGCGGGCCGTCTGACGCCGGCGCTTGCTGCCGGGCAACTCGCCACGCTAATGGGTGTTCGCTCATGCCAACGCAAGGCAGCCAGTGCTGCAGGTTGAGGTTTCAATGCGGACGTTGCCATGAGAGTGCTGCTTACCGGCTTTGCGGCATTTCCAGGCGTGCCGGTCAACGCGACCATGGCCCTCGTCCCGCAGCTGGCCGAGAGGGCCAAGAGCTGCTTTGTCGGAGCCAAGCTGATCGCCGGCGTGCTCCCCACCGAGTGGCTGGCGGCGCCGCGTCAGATGGAAATTCTGCTGGCGCAAGCCAGGCCCGACCTCATTTTGCATTTTGGCGTCTCAGCGCGCGCTCGCGGCTTTGAGATCGAGCAGCGCGGGCAAAACCGATGCCTCTTCGCACCCGACGCGGGCGGCGCTTTTCCGGTCTCGAGGGCCGTGTACGCGGGCGGACCGGAGATCCTGCGCGCCAGCCTGCCGGTCAACTACATCGTCGGCCGCCTGCGCCGGCGGGGTATCCCTGCCTTCGCCTCCCGCGACGCGGGCGGCTATCTGTGCAATGCCACGCTTTATCATTCGCTCGCCACGGCCCGCGCCCAACCCGGACGCCGCGTCGGCTTTATTCACGTCCCGGCAAGCCTGGCGCGGCCGGCCGCAGCCGGGCGAGGGCGCTCGAGTGCCTGCCCGCTGACCTGGGCGCAGGCGCTCGAGGGTGGCCTGGAGATCCTGGCGGCGTGTCTCAATCGCTTTGCGGCGCCTCGGCAAGGACCGCGCTAGCGGCACTGCCAGCATCGGTGTCGCCTGGGCTTTGACGAGCCGGCATTTGCCGCCCGTTTGCCGAATTTGCGCGGCTTTGCGCCGAACTCAGGGCAGCGACGCCAATAGCCGCTCGAGTGCCTCCGACGGTCGTATTTCTCCAACCGTTAGGCCACGGAAGTTGCGCAAGAGGGTTTGCGGTCCCAAGGCTTCGGCCTCGGGATAGACGCGACGCACCAGGCTGGTTGCGACGAGCTCGGCGGCGCGCTTGCCGCCGTCGTCGATTTTGAGGGCAAAGCCGAGGCCGAGTGCGGGAAAAGCGCCGCAGTGAACGCCCTCGGCTCCTGACTTGATCAGGACCTTGCCGGGCAGGGCCTGCATGACCATGCTGTCGAGCCGGCCCGGGCCGGCGACGAGCATCGGCTCGGCCCAGCAGGCCTCGGCCAGTTGCCGACACGCCCGCCAGCGCTCACGGCTGAGACCTTCCCCCGTCACGAAACGCGCGAACGCGGCGGCGAGGCTGACGAGGGGGAGGGCCCAGTTCGGTGCCGAGCAGCCGTCGATGCCGCGCAGATCGCTGTCGAGATGCCGACCCGTGACGCCTTCCAAGGCCTTGAGAATGCGGTTCTGCACGGGGTGATCAGGCAACCAGTACCCTCCGATCGCTTCCGCCTTATGCACGGCCGTCGCCAGCATCCCCGCGTGTTTGCCCGAGCAGTTGTGGTTGAGCGCCGAGGCCGCAAGGCCGGCGCGGGCAAGCTCCCGGCCGGCGCTGCTGTCCAGCGGCTCTTGCGTGCCACAGCTCAGTGCCGAGACGTCGAGCCCCGCCATGAGCAGCATTTTTGCGACCGTTGCGGCGTGCTCGCGCGTGCCGGAATGTGATGCGCAGGCAATCGCCAGCTCGCGCGCTCCCAAAGCGTAACGATCGGCCGCGCCGGTCTCGATTAGCGGCAGGGCCTGCAGCGGCTTGATCGCCGAACGCGGAAAGATCGGTCGCGCGACGTCACCGACGGCGGCCACCAGTTCGCCATTTGCGCGGGCAACCGCGACGGCGCCGGCGTGCACGCTCTCGCGCCAAAGCCCGCGCGTGAGTTCGACAAGGACGGGATTACCCATGCTCCCTCGCCTGGCGGGCACCGCCTCAAATTTTGCCCAGCGCCCTCAGCACCGTCTCCGGCGTGATCGGCTGCGACGTCACCCGCGCATCGAGCGGTCGCAGCGCGTCATTGACGGCATTCATGATTGCCGCTGGGGCTGCGCCAGTACCCGATTCGCCTACTCCCTTGGCGCCGAGCTCGCTGACCGAGCTCGGCGTCTCCACGTGCGCCACATCTATGTCCGGCATCTCCGCGGCCATCGGCACCAGATAGTCCGCCAGCGTGCCATTGGTGAGCTGGCCTTGGCGATCATAGACCAGGTGTTCGTACAGGGCGCCGCCAATGCCTTGCACGCATCCGCCCCTCACCTGCTCATCGGCCAACTGCGGATTGATCAGCCGGCCACAATCTTCCACCACCCAGTGCTTGAGCAGGCGTACAAAACCCGTGTCGGTGTCGACTTCCACATAGGCGCCGTGCACGCCGTTGGCGAAGATGTAGAGGTCCTCGACCAGCCTGAAGCGCCGGGTGTGCGACAAGACCGGCTGGCGGCTGCTCGGCAGCTCGCCCAGCTGAAAGTGGCAAATTCGCCCGAGCTCCGCGAGCGGCATGCGTTGGCTGCCCGCAGCGTCGACGACGATCCCATCGCTGACGTCCAGCAGCGCCGGCTCGGTCTGCAGCAGCTCCCCGGCAATGGCGAGAATTTCGCTTTTGAGCGCGCGCGCGGCTTGATAGACGGCCTCCCCCCCGATGGCTGCCGCGCGTGAGCCGAAGGTGCCGCCGCCGTAGGGGACGGCATCGGTGTCGCCGGAAATAACGCGCACGGTCTCAATCGACACGCCCAAGGCGGTGGCAGCGACCTGGCCGACGATGGTGTTGGTGCCCTGGCCCTGCTCGGTCACGCCGACGGCGCAGATAATGCCCCCATTCGGCTCCAGCTTGATAACGCAGGCGTCCTGCAATGAGATGGGCGCCCCACCGCTGCCGTAGTAGCCCAACGGACCAGGCGAGGTACCCTTGATGAAGGCGGCGATGCCGATCCCCCGCTGCACGCCCTGTCGGCGCAACCGAGCCTGCTCCCCGCGCAGCTCCTCATAGCGCATGCGCTCGACGATTAGATCGAGGCAGCGCTGATGCGACAGGTCCTTGAGCTTGATACCGCTGGCGCTGACGGCGGGATAGGCGTCATCCGGGAACACGTTGCGGCGCCGCATCTCGATGGGATCGATGCCGAGCCGATAAGCCGCCTGCTCGAGCAGGTGTTCACCGATCGCGTTGCCGATCGGATGACCGACCGCCCGGTATTGCGAGCTGGGCGCCTTGTTCAAATAAACCACGGTGGCCCGCGCCCGGTAGTGTTTGTGGCGGTAGGGACCGCCGGTGATAGTGAGGATCTGGTTGGCCTCGAACACGCTCGTGCGTGGGTATTGCGAATAGGCGCCGGCACCCGAAAGCACGTCGATATCAAAGCCCAATATCTCGCCCGAACGGTTTACCGCCATGCGCGCCTTGACGGAATTTTCGCGCGCGTGGATATCGGACACAAACGATTCCACGCGGTCGGCGATGAACTTGACGGGACGGCCGAGTTTGATCGCCGCCGCCACCGTTGCAACCTCATCGCCGTAGCTGTGGATCTTCAGGCCGAACGAGCCGCCGACGTCCGGTGCAATGATCTGCACGTTATGGTCGGGGATACCGAGCGTTTGTGCAAAGACGCGCTGGATCATGTGCGGGCACTGGCTGCTCGTGGTGATCGTGAGCTTGCCAGTTGCCTTGTCGTAGGTGGCCAGCAGTGCGCGTGGCTCCAAACTGACCGCGGTATGCCGGCCGAACTCGAAATTCTCCTCGATAACCAGGTCGGCGCCGGCAAATGCAGCCTCCACGTCGCCCGCCTCGATGCTCTTGCGAAAGGCGAGATTGTCGCCGAGTTCGGCGTGCAGCACGGGGGCATGGCGCTCAAGGGCGGTGCTCTTGTCGGCGATCGCCGGCAGCTCCTGCCACGCGACGCGGATCAGCTCGGCGGCGTCCTCCGCCTGCGCGCGCGTATTTGCGACGACAATGGCGATGGGCTCGCCCGCCCAGCAGGCGCGGTCGACCGCCATTGGGTACTGAGGCGCCGACTTCATGCCCGCAAAGCAGCTGAGCGTGCCGACCCATGGTCCGGTGCAGAGCCTGGCTAACTCCGCGCCGGTCATGACCAAAGCCACACCGGGCTCACGCTTTGCCGCCCTCGTTTCGATCCCCAGTATTCTGGCATGGGCGTAGGGGCTGCGCAGGAAGGCCGCGTGCAGCAGGCGCGGCAAGGTGACATCGTCGGTGTAGCGCCCGCGCCCGGCCACGGCGGCTTTGGCAGCGAGCCGCGGCACCGTACGCCCCACGTAGCTATTGCTGCCTGTGAGCGGGGAAGGTCGCGCCGGCTCAGACATGGTTGCCGCCTCCCTTGGCGCGCTTGTCGAGCGTCGCGGCGATGGCGTCGACGATGGCATGATAGCCGGTGCAGCGGCAAAAATTGCCGGCAAGATGGGTGCGGATCTCCGCGCGCGTTTTGCGCGCACCAGCGCGCACCAGCTCGGCCGCCGCCATCAGCATGCCAGGTGTACAGAAGCCGCATTGCAGCGCGTTGCGTTCGACGAAGGCCGCCTGCAGATCGGCAATCTCCCCGGTCGCATCAAGGCCTTCGATGGTGACAACGTCGCTGCCGTCGGTTTGCACCGCCAACATCAAGCAACCGCGCACCAACACGCCGTCAACCCTTACCGAGCAAGCCCCGCAGCTGCCGTGCTCGCAGCCAAGGTGTGTGCCCGTGAGGCCCAATTCGGTGCGCAGAAAGTCGACGAGATGTTGGCGCACGGGCACGCTGCGCGACACGTTCTCGCCATTGACGGTGAGGCTAATCGGCATGGTCTCTTCGCTCATGCTATTCTCGTTTGGCCGCTTGACCTGGCGCGCGCCTCGGCGAGTGCGCGGCGCGTCAGGACGCTTTGTAGATGGAGCCGCATCTTGGCGCTCGCCTGCGCGTTATCGATTGGGGTAAGATCCCCCGCTAGCGCGGCGACCGCGGCTTCCGCCGTCGCTGGGCCCAGGCGCTGACCCTTGATGGCCGCCAAGGTGCGTAGCGCCAAGGTCGGCCGATCCTCGCTGGCGAAGTAGGCGAGGCGCCCATCGGCGATAATGCCCTCTTCGAGCAGCAGCTGGAAGGCCAGCCCGGCGATGGCGAAATCGCCGTGGCGGCGCGCTAGCTCTAGGAACACCGGGATGCGGTTTTGCCGCGCTGGGATCAGCGTTTCGATCAGCAGCTCATTGGGGCGGCGAGCCGTTGCCTGTATGCCCTTGAAAAAATCTGCCGCGGCGATCTCGCGGCGGCCTTGGCTGCTGGCAACGACGAAGCGCGCGTCGAGCGCCAAGGCGCAGGCGGGCAGCTCAGCGGCTGGATCGGCCAGGGCGATGCTGCCGCCAAAGGTGCCGCGATTGCGCACGGCGAGGTGGGCCACGTGCGGCATGGCCTCCGCGAGCAATGGCAGGTATTGGCGCACGATCGGCGAACTGGCGACCTCCACGTGACGTGCGAGGGCGCCGATCCGCACCTGTCCCGCCTCAAGGTCTATGCCCTTGAGCGCATCAATCCGGTTGATATCGATGAGCAATTTGGGTCGAGCCAGCCGCATGTTGAGGACCGGCATCAGGCTTTGTCCGCCGGCCAGGATTTGCGCCTCTTGGCCGTGTTCCTCAAGCAGCTCCAAGACCTGCGCCAGACCGCCGGCGCGCACATAGCTGAATTTTGGCGGCTTCACGCGCCTCCCCACTGCCATGACGGGTTGCCGCGGCAGGCTGCCATTGACCCGTGGGCGGCGCAAGCCGCGCGCCCTGCGAGCAAGCCAGGCGATGGGCGCCCGTCGCCGTTGCGGGCGCGTGCCCCTGCGCTCGAGCCCGGAGTCGGTCCCCTTTGCAAGCCGCCGCACGGCGGGCTAGGCAAGGGGGCGCTGGCGCGGCAGCGACGGGGTCACGATGGCAAGGGTTACGCTCTACACCACCCGCTTTTGTCCTTATTGCACCATGGCCAAGCGGCTGTTGGGGGAAAAGGGCGTGGCCTTTGAAGAGATCGACGTTGGCGGCAATTTAGCCTTGCGCCAGCAGATGACGCGCAAAGCCAACGGTCGCCGCAGCGTGCCGCAGATTTGGATCGGGGAGACCCACGTTGGCGGCTGTAGCGAGCTTTATCAGCTCGATGCGACCGGTGAACTCGATGCGCTGCTCGCGGGCTGACCCACGCACGCGGCGGCCTTGGCGCGCACAGCGTCCGCTTTCGGCTGGCCGCCAGATGCCGGGCGGCGACCTAGCCAAAGGTCATCGCTGGACCGATGGTGATCCCGGCGCCGGGGCAGGTGCCCCCCATCACGCTCGCCGCATCGTTGCCGACGGCTGCTCAAGCGGTGCGATGCCACGGATTGGGAAACTGGTCGGCGGCGCCGTTGAAGCGCTGGTAGGCGTCGGAGTCGCGTTGGAACTGCAAATCTTCGCCGCGGCGCGCCGAGGCATTGAAAACGCGCCGCATCTGGTCGAGCCCCTCGGTGTCGCTGCCGAGGCAAGCGCCAGCGCGTGCGGGCTGTCGCCGCGCTTGATGTAGCCCGAGGTGAGAAACGCCCGCGTCGGCGGCGCCGGGCCGAGCGCGCCCAAGCCGAAGCGCCGAATGGCATGGTGGTCACACACGATCCATGCCTCGATCGTGGCATCATCGCGGCACGCCTCGATCAGCTCGGGGACATAGACGTGATAGGACTTGGACTCGTTGGCGAAGCGGCGACCACGCCGATCGAGGCTGATGTAGCCGGGCTTACCGCGCTCGTAGAAATGCGCCGAATTGATGGGTATGCACACCACGCCCGCCGAATAGGGCCGTCGTGCCGCCGAATAAAGGCGCCTTTTCGACCATGATGACGTCGAGGCCTTCCAGGTGCGCCGTCAGCGCCGTGGCAAATCCGGCCGCCCCGGATCCGGCCACCAGCCCGTTGCACGTGACGTCGTCTGCGTTCAATGTCGTCCTCGCGCTTAGGGCTGGCGGGCAGCGAAATAGGCAAGGTCGAGAATCTCTGCATCGCTGATCCGCGCCAGCACATCGGCCATCGACGCGTCATAACCCGGCCGCGCGTTGGATTTGTACTCGCGCATGGCTTTGATCAGGTAGTCCTCGCGTTGCCCGGCCAAACGCGGAATGTTGTCGCGTCCGGCCAGGTCCGGGCTGTGACAGAAGTCGCAGCGGTACTGGCGCACCAGCGCCTGGCTCCGATCGATCCGCGCCGGATCGGTGGGTTCGCCGTCTGTGGGGGGAGGTGCGGGAAGCTTGGCGATGAAGTCGGAAAAAGTGCGCAGATCCTCATCGGATAAGTCCTTGCTGGCCTCGTTCATCACCTCAACGAGGCGCTGGCGAGCGCGGAACAGGTAAAGTTGGATCAGGAGGTAGGGTGCGGGCTGGGCCCCCAGCGATGGTACGGCCGGCAAACTCGATTGGCCCTGCTCGCCGTGGCAGGCAAGGCAGGGTGCCAGGCGCTGCTCTAAGGTTTCCGCGCGCGCAGCCAAGCTCATGGCGCCAAAGCACGCCAGCGCGGCCAGCGTGCTGCGCACGCAGCGGGCGGGCAAATTGCCGTGGCGCGGACAAGGGTCGGAGGCCGACCGCCCCCGACCCTGCGTTGCGGGAACGCTATTTGCCGGCAACGCGAGCGCTTCCTCGGCTCACACGATAGACCGCGCCGTTGAAGTCGTCGGACACCAGCATCGATCCATCCGGCATCGGCAGCACGTCCACGGGACGGCCGACGTAGGCGTTGTTCTGGATAAAGCCGGTGATGAACGGCTCAATGGACTTTACCGTGCCGTTGCTGTTGAGCTTGATCGCCACGACATCCCCGCCGATCTTCGCGCTCTTGTTCCAAGAGCCATGCCGGGCCAGGAAAATGGCATTCTGGTATTCCGAGCCGAAACCCTTGCCGGCATAGAACTTCAGACCCAAGGCCGCGGCGTGGGCGCCCAACAGGGCCAGCGGCTTGGTGAACTCGCTGCAGGAGCGTCCCCAACCGAACTCGGGATCGGGCAAGTTGCCCTGGTGGCAATAGGGGTAGCCGAAGTTGTCCTTACCGGGCTTTGTCACGCGGTTCAGCTTGTCTTCCGGCATGTCCTCCGACAGCCAGTCGCGCGCGTTCTCCGAAAAGTAGAGTTGGTGCAAGGTCGGATGCCAGTCCATACCCACGATGTGGCGAACGCCCGTGGCGTAGACTTCAAGATCTTTGCCGTCGAGCCCGACCCGATAAATCTTGGCGTGCCGTTCGGGGGGCATGCAGATGTTGCACGGCGCGCCGATGTGGAAATAGAGCTTCTCGTCGGGCCCGACGGTCAGATACTTCCAGCCGTGGGCCTCGTCTTTCGGCAGGTCGCTCAGAATCACGGTCGGTTTGGGCGGATTGTCGAGATTGTCTTCGATATTGTCGATTTTGGAGATCTGCGACAGTTCGGCGATGTAAAGCGTGCCCTTGTGCACGACGATGCCGTTGGGCCGGTGCAGACCCGAGGCGATAACTTTCACCTCGCGCTTGCCGTCCTTTTCGACGATGGCGTGGATCTTGTCCTGCAGGCGGCTGCTGACGAACACGGTGCCCTTGGCGCCCCGCCGCAGCGAGCGAGCGTTGGGGACGCCGGCCGCATAGAGTTCGATCTTGAAGCCGTTCTTAACCTTGAGCTTGTCGAGCGGTAGTTTGTCGGCGGCGGTCGGCACCGGCGGGGGAGCAACCGGGGCCAACTTCTTGGCGGCCTCCGTGTCGGGCCGACCGAGCAGGGGTGAACCCGGCGGGAGTGGCTGTGGTGTCGCGGCCGGTGCGGCCGGCGCTTGCTGGGCGCGAGCCTCCATGACGGCGCTGGCCGCCAGCGCGGCAGCGGCACAAAAACCTGAAACGACAAAGATCTTACGCATTAGTGCCTCCCTGGAACCCAAGACCGCTTCTAGACCACGTGGCCGAACGGTTGGGGCCAACTCTATTCGCACGCCTCCCGTCTGCCAACGGCCAGGCGCACGGGGCGGGCGACTGGTGCCGCGCGTCCCGGTCCGAAAAATTGCCCGATCTGGGCCATCGACAAGGCAAGCCGTTCTGGGCTAGAACGCGCCCGATCTCCCACGACGCCCCCGCCGTCGGCCGCCCACGCCATGGGCGGGACCGGGAGCGGTGCAATTGAGGATCCCATGACCGTCATTTTGGAGCTCGAGCGCGAGCAGATCAGCGCCATCGTCGCCAAACGCTCCGTTCCCGAGTTTGGCCCGGGGGACACCGTCAAGGTGATGGTCAAGGTCATCGAAGGCATGGAGGTCGACCCCAAGGACAAAAGGAAGGCCAAGGCCGAGGAACCTAAGGGCCCCGGGTTTCGCCTGCAGGCCTACGAGGGTGTCGTGATCGCCCGCTCGGGCAGCGGCATTAACGAAAGTTTCACCGTGCGCAAGATTTCCTACGGCGAGGGGGTCGAGCGCGTGTTTCCCATCTACTCGCCCTACATCACCGAGATCGAGGTGCTGCGCCGCGGCAAGGTGCGCCGCGCCAAACTCTATTACCTGCGCGGTCGCAGGGGCAAATCGGCGCGCATCTTCGAGCGTACCGATGCCCGCGCCAAGCGCCTCAACGCGGCTTTCAAGGGCTTCAAGCGGCCGAAGGGCGAAGCCGATGACCTCACCAGGATCAAGGGGGTCGATCAGCTGTTGGCGGCTCGCCTCAATCAGCTCGGCGCCGTCAAGTTCGAACAAATCGCCAATTTTTCCGACGATGACATTGCCAATCTCGACGAGGCGCTATCCCTCGCTGGGCGCATCGAGAAGGACGATTGGGTCGGTCAGGCGCAAAGCCTTGCGGCCGAGTCGGCCGCCGCGGAAGTGCCGGTGGCTGAGGATGTGAAGACAGCCAAGAAGTAGGCGAAGGCGCCTTTGCCGGCTGTCGGCCCCCGCGAATTGAGCTAAGGTTCCCGGCGGGTTCTTGGTGCTCGACGTTTCGGCCGCTCGCATGCGCCGACGATTGATCTTCGCCGATCGTGCCGAAGCCGGCGGCTTGCTGGCGGCGCGGCTGCAAGACCTCAGGCTCGATCACCCCGTTGTCTTCGCCTTGCCGCGTGGCGGCGTGCCGATCGGCGCTGAGGTGGCGCGTTCGCTGTCGGCCCCACTCGAGGTGGTTTTCGCGCGCAAGCTTGGGGCGCCGCAGCAGCCGGAGCTGGCGATAGGGGCGGTAGCCGGCGTCAGCGACGCCCCTGAAATCGTGCTCAATAGGCGGCTCATCGCCAGCCTCGGATTGAGTGAGGCATTCATTTTGCAAAGCGCGGGACGTGAGCTGGCGGTGATCGAACGCCAGCGAGCCCAATACGAGGCCGTGCTCCCGAGGACCAGGGTCGAGCACCCGACCGCCATTGTTGTCGACGACGGCGTGGCAACGGGAATGACCATGCAAGCCGCGCTGCGTCATCTGCGGCGCCAGCAACCGACCAGGTTGCTGGCGGCAACGCCGGTGGCGGCGCGCGAGGCGGCCGCCATGTTGCAACGGGAAGCGGATGCAGTCGTGCTGCTGAGCGTGCCGCGCCGCTTCGGCTCGGTGGGTGGGTTTTACCGCAGCTTTACGCAAGTGAGCGACGAGGAAGTCATCGCGCTATTGGGAGCCTGCAACGGCCGGCACAGCTCGGGCTAGCGCCATGTCGCCGCCGCGGTCGGGCCTTGCGCGGCGCGTTTTGCGGCTTGCCCGCGCGCCCGTGGCGGCAAGGTGCGGGCCACCGAACCCAGGGTGCCTTTTGCGTCGCTGTGGGCGGCTCAACCCGCGGGCGCCAGGATGCCGCGCAGGTCGCCAACCACGCGATCCGGAGCCAGTTCTGGGTACTCGTCGGGCGCGCCCGCCCGGTTCACCCAGACGCAGTAGAAACCAAAGGCCTTGGCGCCGGCAATGTCCCAACGATTGGACGATTGGAAGGAAATCTCCTGCGGCCGGCAACCGAGGTGATCGCTGGCAAGTTGGTAGACCGGCCGCGCCGGCTTGAAAGAGCCGACGGCGGCGACCGACAACACCGCCTCGAACATGCCGTGGAGGCCCGCGGCGGCTATGGCGTCGGCGAGCATGTCGGGGTCGCCGTTCGACAGGATCGCGACGACGGCGCCCTTCTGCCTCAGGGAGCTCAGTACCTCCCGCACCTCCGGATAGGGCGGCATGGCGCGGTAGGTTGCCAGTAGACCGGCGCGAACTTCGCCGCCGACCGACACCCCTGTTGCCGCGATGGCAAAATCCAGACTGCGCTCCGCCAGCCGCCAGAACGTCGCGGGCGTGCGCGTGAGGCTATGATGCCAACTGTATTCGATGTGCTTGGCGCGCCAGGCGTTGGAGAGCTGTTGCCATTGTGGTCCGATCGCGGCCTGGTGACGCTCTGCGGCGGCTTGCAGATTGAAGAGCGTGCCGTAGGCATCGAATACGTAGCGATGCATCGCTATTGTCCGGCTTTGCCGCGGATGAGGTGAATGATGCCGGAGAAGTCCGTGCCTCCCTCACCCCAGGCGTTGTGCAAGCCGTACAATTGCGCCGCCGCTGCGCCCATCGGCGTGCTCGCGCCCGCGCCCGCGGCGGCCTCTTGCGCGAGCTTCAGATCCTTGAGCATCAAGGCGCTGGCAAAGCCGGGTTTGTAGTTGTTGTTGGCCGGCGACGACGGCACCAAGCCGGCTACGGGGCAATAGCTGGTCAGCGCCCAGGATTGGCCCGAAGAGGCGGCGGCGACATCAAACAGCGCTTTGGGCGACAGGCCCAGCTTTTCGGCCAGCGTAAAGGCTTCGCTGACGCCGATCATATTGATGCCGAGCATCATGTTGTTGCAAATCTTGGCGGCTTGGCCGGCGCCTGCCTCTCCGCAATGGACGACGCGCCGGCCCATGCTTTCCAGGATCGGCTTGGCCTGGGCAAAGGCGGCGGCCGCACCGCCTGCCATGAAGGTCAAGGTCGCGGCTTCTGCGCCGCTGACGCCGCCGGAGACCGGCGCGTCCAGTGAAGCCATGTCCGCCTGGCTCGCTAGCCGATGTGCCGCGCGGGCCGACGTCACATCGATGGTCGATGAATTGATGAAGAGCGTGCCCGGCTTGGCCGCCTTCAGCACGCCGCCGCTGTAAACGTCGAGCACCTGCTTGCCGGCCGGAAGCATGGTGACGACCACATCGGCGTCCTTGGCGGCACGCTCGGCCGAGTGCGCAGCCGCGACGCCGCGGTCGGCGGCTCGCTCAAGATTCTCGCGCACAAGGTCGAAGCCCGTCACCGCGTGGCCCGCCTTGACGAGGTTGCCCGCCATCGGCAGCCCCATGTTGCCCAATCCGATGAAGCCGATTTTGGCCATGGGGTCCTCCCGTACGCCGCCTATTGGGACGTTACGCAGCTTTGCGCCCGTCCGCCAGCCTTCGTTGGCCTAGCTCTTCAGCCGGTAGCCGGTACGGAAGATCCACCAGACGAGCCCCAGACACAGCGCCGTGAACAGGGCGGCCGCGGCCAGGCTGAGGCCTACGTTCACGTCGGCGATGCCGTAAAAACTCCAGCGAAAGCCGCTGATCAGATAGACGATGGGATTGAACAGGCTGATGGTGTGCCACACCGGTGGCAGCACATGGATGGAGTAAAAGCTGCCGCCCAAAAAGGTGAGCGGGGTGATGATCAAGAGCGGGATCACTTGCAGCTTTTCAAAGCCGTCCGCCCACACGCCGATGATGAAACCGAACAGGCTGAAGCTGACCGCCGTCAGGATCAGGAAGGTGATCATCGCCAGGGGGTGATCGATGCGTATCGGCACGAAAAATCCGGCCGTCACGAGGATGATAAGCCCCAAAATGATGGATTTGGTGGCGGCCGCGCCGACGTAGCCGAGCACGATCTCGAGATAGGAGATCGGTGCCGACAACAGCTCGTAGATGGTGCCGACGAACTTCGGAAAATAAATGCCGAACGAAGCGTTGGCCGTACTTTGGGTCAGCAGCATCATCATGATGAGGCCAGGCACGATGAAGGCGCCATAGCTCACGCCTTCAATTTCGCTAATGCGCGAACCGATGGCAGCCCCGAATACGACGAAATAGAGCGACGTCGAGATGACCGGTGAGACGATGCTCTGCAGCAACGTGCGACCGGTGCGCGCCATTTCAAAGGTATAGATGGCCCATACCGCCCGCCAATTCATTGCCCGCGCCTCACCAAATCGACGAAGATGTCCTCCAGCGAGCTTTGCGTGGTGTTGAGGTCGCGGAAGCGGATGCCGGCCTCGTGCAAATTCCGAAGCAATGCGGTAATCCCGGTGCGCTCGGCTTGCGTATCGTAGGTGTAGACCAATTCGCGCCCCTCGTTGGCGAGAGTAAGGTGGCGGTCGGCCAGACCCGCCGGGATCCCATCGAGCTTCTCAAGCAGCTGTAGCGTCAGCTGCTTTTTGCCAAGTTTGCGCATCAGCTCGACTTTGTCTTCGACCAGGATGAGTTCGCCTTTGCTGATGATGCCGATGCGGTCGGCCATCATTTCGGCTTCCTCGATGTAGTGGGTGGTGAGGATGATTGTGACCCCGGAGTTGCGCAGGGCGCGCACCACGCCCCACATATCCTTGCGCAGTTCTACGTCGACGCCCGCGGTCGGTTCGTCGAGGAACAGGATCTTGGGTTCGTGGGCAAGCGCCTTGGCGATCATCACCCGACGTTTCATGCCGCCGGAAAGCGTCATGATCTTGTTGTCTTTCTTGTCCCACAAGGACAAATCCTTCAACACCTTGCCGATGTAGGCAGGAGCCGCGGGCCTACCCCACAGCCCGCGGCTGAAGCTGACCGTGGCCGAGACCGATTCGAAGGCGTCGGTGGCGAGCTCCTGTGGCACCAGACCGATCAGCGCGCGCACGGCGCGATAGTGCCGCACGATGTCGAGCCCGTTGACGCTGACCCGGCCTTGGCTGGCGTTGGCGATACCGCAGATGATGTTGATCAAAGTGGTCTTGCCCGCCCCATTGGGGCCGAGCAGGGCGAAGATTTCGCCCTGCCGAATTTCGAGGTTGATGCGCCTCAGGGCCTGGAACCCAGAGGCATAGGTCTTCGACAGATCGACGAGGGAGATGACCGGGGGCATGGCTGCGGATATTGGCTCGCTTCTAGGGCTTGTCACGGGGTCCGTTTAACGGTCGCTAGGCAGACGCCGCGGCCGGCCGGCAGCGAGCCGTCCGCCGCAGCCGGCGTGCGGGGACGGCACGCTTTCTTCGCCGCATTTGGTGGAGAGTGCAAGAAACGTTCCGGCAACCGGTTTGGCAAGGGCAATGGGATCTTCCTGTGTTGAAGCCCGTCGTTTTATGTCTGCCACTGTTGGCGGGGGCTACGCTTGGGCACCAGGAACACCTTTTCAGGACCGCGACCAGGGACGCGATCCTTGGTGCCTACCGGGAACATGCGACCGAAGCGTGTCAGCGGCAGGCGCGGCGCCTGGCTCCAGCCGTGTCGGCGCAGGCCCGGCCAGTCCGGTGCCATCCAATGGGTCATCGGCAAGAGTGGCCTCGACGTCAACCTGTGGCAGGTCGACAACGCCCTGTGGAGCGCCCGCTACCGCAACCCGTATTTGCTCCTGACCGCCGGCCAGTATTCGGGCACGATCTATTGCGAGTATGACATCCTCAACGCCGCGGCGTCCGTGCACCGGCTGTGACGCCCGCGCCATTGGCGGGGGCCTCTTGAACTCGCCGAGGCGATGCCGCTAACTGGGGCCGACGCAGCGCAGGGGGAAGCTGGCCATGACGACCGCCGCAGCAGGGGTACGCCCGACGCCACCGCTTGCCGCGCTGGGCAAGGAGCGGATCAAAGTCTACCAGCATTCGGACCTCATCTACTGGTGGGTGGTGTGGGCGTACGGTTATTTCTGCGCCTTGCTCACCTACCTGCAGGGTCGACCGGTCGTTCTTTCCGACGACGGGCGCAAGGTGCTGTTCCATCCGAGCGCCTGGCTCGGCATCTCGTTCGTGGCGCTGGCGCTATTTGTGCTCATTTTCACCAACGCGCGTGCGCGTGGTGTCAAATCTCTCGTCCTCTTTCTGGTGCTGCTCGTGATCGGCTTCGGCGTGCAGATCCTGCAGGGTTGGGACGGGCTCTTGAGCTATTTTCCGTTGCTGCTCGTCTATATGAACCAGGCCTTCTACGTGTTGTTTTCCAGTATTCTCCTGTTGGCCTGGCTGTTCACGATACTTTTCAGCGATCGCATCACCTACTGGGAGTTCGCGCCAGGGCTGATCAGCAGGCGCCAGCGCTTCAGCGAGGGCGGAGAAACTTTCGCCACCCCCCACTTGCAAACGCGCCGGCAGAGCGACGACATCTTCGTGCATCGCGTGCTCGGTCTCTGGTTTTTGGGTTTTGGTACCGGGGATCTCGACATCCAGTTCAGCGTGCCGAGCGGTGAACGGCACTTTCATTTGCAAAACGTCTGGCGGGTCGCCGCGGTGGAGCGCGAGATCAATCGCCTGGTGGCCAAGCAAGGTCCCGCGCTGCGCTAAACCGACTGCAGTCAGTCCGCCTGCGGCTGCCCCTTGGCCATGCCGCGCGCCTGCATCGCGCCCGTAATTTCATCGAGGCTTGCCGGATCGTCGATGGTGGCCGGCAGCTTCCAGGCTTCGCCGTCGGCGATCTGACGCATGGTGCCGCGCAGGATCTTGCCGGAGCGGGTCTTTGGCAGCCGCTTGACCGTCATCACCGTCTTGAACGCGGCCACCGGACCGATCTCCTCGCGCACCAGCTTGACGACCTCGGCTTCGATCTCCTCGGGCGACCGATTGACACCGGCGTTGAGCACGATGAACCCGGCCGGGACCTGTCCCTTCATCACGTCGGCGACCCCAACAACGGCACATTCGGCGACGTCGCGGTGGCGAGCCACCACCTCTTCCATCTGCCCGGTCGACAGGCGATGCCCGGCCACGTTGATCACGTCGTCCGTGCGCGCCATCACATAGACGTAGCCGTCGGCGTCGATGTATCCCGCGTCCGAGGTCGTATAGTAGCCCGGAAACTCGGCGAGGTAGCTATTGCGGAAACGCTGGTCGTCCCCCCACAGCGTGGGCAGGCACGAGGGCGGCAGCGGTAGTTTGACGGCGAGCGTGCCTGTGGTACCGGGCTTGACCGTCTTGCCCGCGCCATCGAGCACCTCAAGCGCGTAGCCCGGCATCGGCACCGTGGGTGAGCCGTACTTGACCGGAAGGGCGCCGAGCCCGACGGGATTGCCGCAAATCGGCCAGCCCGTTTCCGTTTGCCACCAATGGTCGTAGACCGGCACCTTGAGATTGGTCTCCGCCCACTTGATGGTTTCCGGGTCGGCGCGCTCACCGGCAAGGAACAAGGTGCGAAAACGGCTGAGGTCATGGCACCCGATCTGTTCGCCCTTGGGATCCTCCTTCTTGATCGCCCGAAAGGCCGTGGGGGCGGTGAACATCGCCGCGCAGCCGTGTTGAGCAATCACGCGCCAGAAGGCGCCGGCATCGGGTGTGCCAACCGGCTTGCCCTCGTAGAGGATGGTGGTGGCACCGTGCAGCAGCGGCGCATAACAAATGTAGGAATGACCAACGACCCAACCGACATCGGAAGCGGCCCAGAACACCTCGCCCGGATCGACGCCGTAGTGGTTCTTCATAGTCCACTTCAGCGCCACCATGTGCCCGCCGTTGTCGCGAATGACGCCCTTGGGCGATCCGGTGGTGCCGGATGTATAGAGAACGTAGAGGGGATCCGTGGCGGCAAGGCGAGCGCAACCTGCCTTGCGTCCGCGCGCCTTGGCATCGGCAATCAAGCCCGCCCAATCATAGTCACGACCGGCCAGCATGCTCGCCTCTGCCATGGGTCGTTGCAGCATCATGATGGCCGTCGGCTTGTGCGTCGCCAGCGTCAGTGCGCCGTCGAGCAAGGGCTTGTAGTGCACGATCCGGCCCGGTTCGATGCCGCAGGAGGCAGATAGGATCGCCGTCGGCTTGGCATCATCGATGCGGGCGGCCAATTCCGGTGCGGCAAAGCCGCCGAAGACCACCGAGTGAATGGCGCCGATGCGCGCGCAGGCAAGCATGGCGATGACGGCCTCGGGGATCATCGGCATATAAATAATCACCCGGTCGCCCTGCTTGACGCCGAGGTCAATGAGCACGCCGCCCAGCGTCGCCACCTCGTCGCGGAGTTCCAGATAGGTGTAGGCGCGAATGGTCTGGGTGACGGGACTGTCGTAGATCAGCGCCCTCTGCGCCGCGCGCCCGTTCTCCACGTGGCGATCGAGGCAGTTGTAGGCCGTATTGCATTCGGCTCCGGTAAACCAGCGTCCGTATTGCCCGGCATAGGGATCAAACACGCGATCCCACGGTTTGTACCAGTCGATCGCGCGCGCGGCCTCGGCCCAGAAGTGGGCTGGATCGCGCTCCCAGGCGGCGTATACCTCGTGGTATCGGCTTGGCATGGCAATTCCTCTTGCGGCGCCCAAGGTTGGCCCGTCCGCGCTGGCCACCGGTCATACTGCCAAGCGATGCCGCGAATGCAACGGGCTATTTGGCGGGGGCTGTCCAGCGACCATTGGCAATCAGCCGCAGGGGATCAGGATCGCCCTGGTAGAGGTAGACCCAGGCCGTCACGTCCGCCGTCGCGCGCGTCCGCGCCGGCCGTTCGAGGCGTGCATACTCGCTATCACGGCGGCCCGCAACCAGGCCCTCATAGGCATCGAGCCAGGCGAAGCTCGTCACGGGATCTGTCAAAACGTAGAGTTCGCCATGCACGCGCTCCTCGGCGTTCGGGGTGTCGACGACGCCAGGATACCAGGCGATCCTGTAAAGGCGTCCCTGGATCGAGGCGGGTCCAAGCAAAGTGGCCTCGCGCGCCAGTCTAGCCGCCATCGGATGGCCGGTCGCGGACATCAGCGTGCCGTAGACGAACAGGTTCGGGTTAGTCACCGCGCCTCACGCTGACCACCCCGCGTCGGTGCCGGCGACAGATATCCCGCGGCGCTCGCCTCGCCGGCGTCGAGGGCTCGCCTCGGCTTGCCGCAGGTCCGCGTCCCCGGCGGGCAGCCGCCGTCGTCTGCGAGCGAGGCCTCCCGCGGGCCGATCACGTCCTGCCTGCAGTACTCGATCCCGCGCCGATCGACCCTGGGATAAGATCCCTCCGGGCAGCGCGCGAGCGCCGTGTTGGCCCAGAGTACGAGCAAGGTCGCGCTCGTCAGTGCGCGCAGGCGAGCGGGTGGCCGCTGGACTTTGATCATGCCCACCGATTAGGCGGTTGCGACCGATTTGTCGAGATTTTCGCCGCCTCGGCGGCTTAGAAGCTGACGCACGATAGACCATCCACGCGCAGCACGCTCTCCTGCGCGAACCGCGCCTTGTAGGCGTTGCGGATCGCCTCGATCCTGGGGTCGCTCTCGGCCGGGCGCAGCGCCCAGATGAGCAAAAGGCGGGATCCCTCCTTATGCAGGCTATCTGCGTTGCGCCACTGCCCATAACCCGTCAGCACCGTCAATCCATCGGGAAAACGCGGCGTTACCTCGCTGTCGAGGAAGGCTTGCCAGTCTGCCTCGCCGACCGCGGCACCGCCTTTGCGCCCGCCGCCAAACAAAAGCTCTATGCGTGCCATCTGCGCCATGCCGGATCGGCACGTCGATGCGCCCTCGCTGGGCAGCACGGCCCGCCACGCGCTGAGCGTGCCGGCGCCGAGGGCGAGGCCGCCGAGCGCCGTCAGCAGCAGTCTGGTCTTTTCTGTCATGAGCTTTCCGCTACTCGGGGACCCGCGCCGCATGGTAAAGAAAGCGCCGCGATCGTTTGGAGACCCTGAGCGCCATGGCGCAGTACAAGCTGCATTGTTTCTGCCAGTCGGGCAATTCCTACAAGGTTGCCCTCTATCTTGAGTGCGCCAAGCTCGATTGGGAGCCCGTCTTCGTCGACTTCATGCACGGGGCTACGCGCGAGGCTAAGTGGCGCGAGAGCGTGAATGAGATGGGCGAAGCTCCGGTGCTGGAGACGGCGGCCGGCAAGCTCAGCCAGTCTGGTGCCATCCTCATCCATCTGGCCGGCTTGACGGGGAAATTTGCGCCGCAAAACGAGGCAGAGCGCAACGAGGCGCTGCGCTGGATCCTATTCGACAATCACAAGTTCACCAGCTATTTCGCCACGTATCGCTTCTTGCAGGCCTTCGCGCCGCAAGCGGCCGATCCGAACGTACTGGCGTTCTTGAAGGGCCGGTTTGATGCGGCCGCCGGCATCCTCGACAAGCATTTGGCAGCCAGCAAATTTGTGCTGGGCGACAAGCCGACCATCGCCGACTTTTCCGTCGCGGGTTATGTGTTTTATCCTCTGGATGAACATGGCTACGATTGGGCCAAGAGCCACCCGAATATCCATCTCTGGAGCGAGCGGATGCGGGCGCTTCCCGGTTGGAAAAATCCCTATGAGCTTATGCCCGGCGAGCGTATCAGGCCGTTGAGATAGAGAAGGCGCAGGTGGCCATAGCGACCCGGCTGAGCGAGCGGTTGCAGATCAGGCATCCGGTCATCTGTGCACCGATGGATGGGATCGCCGGCGGCAAGCTCGCGGCGGCGGTGTCGCGTGCCGGTGGCCTCGGATTGCTGGGTGGCGGTTACAGCGACGAGGAGGCTTGGTTCGAGCGTGAGTTCAGCGCTGCCGGCAACCAGCGGATCGGCTGCGGCTTCATCACTTGGGCCTTGCGCCGCAAGCCTGAGCTTTTCGAGGCCGTGATCGCCCGCAAGCCCGAGGCGATCTTTCTTTCGTTCGATGACCCAGAGCCCTTCGCCAGTCGTGCCAGGGCGGCGGGTATTGCGCTTTTTTGCCAGCTGCAAACGCGGGCCGATGCCGAGCGCGCGCTCGATTGCGGGGCCGACGTCATCGTTGCCCAGGGTACCGAGGCCGGCGGGCACGGCGGCACGCGCGCGACCTTCACGCTGGTGCCCGAGATCGCCGACCTGATCGCCAAGCGTGCCCCAGGGACCTTGCTGTGTGCGGCCGGCGGCATCGCCGACGGCAGAGGACTGGCTGCGGCACTGATGTTGGGGGCCGACGGGGTGGTGGTCGGCACGCGTTTTTGGGCCTGCGAGGAATCGCTGGTCCCCGCGCCGCTCAAGCTGGCCGCCTTGGCCGCGGGTGGCGATGATACGGTGCGCCAGCACCTATTGGACATCGTGCGCCAACGCGCCTGGCCCGCACGCTACACGGGCCGCGTTTTGCGCAACGACTTTGTGCGCCAATGGCTTGGGCGCGAGGAAGAGCTCAAGGCCGACGCATTCGAGGCCGAGCGCTACCAGGCCGCGGCGAAAGCGGCCGATCCTGGGATTGCCGCCACCATCGTTGGCGAGGCTATCGGCCTGATCCGCAGCATCGAACCGGCCGGCGTGATCCTCGAACGCATGGTCGCGGAGGCTGAACAGCTTTTGGCTAGGGGACCGATCATCACCGGTGCTGGCGCGCATGACCTGCAAAGGCCGCGATCTGAGCCTGCCGGGGGCTCGAGAGGCGGCTTTTAGCTCCCGGTTGTGGCTTTGCCCGGCTTGCCTGATGGCTTCACTACTACGCTGCCTCAAGCTCCTGGGTGACCGCGCCCCGAGCCCGCAAGGCAGCCAACAGTTCGAGAGGATTTGAACCGATGGACTTCATCCTCAACGAGGAGCAGGCCGCGATACGGGAGACGGCGCTCGCCTTCGCTCAGGAGCGCATTGCTCCCTTCGCGGCCGAGTGGGACGAAAAGTGCCATTTTCCCGTCGACGTCATTCGTGAGGTCGCCGCCCTCGGCATGGCCGCCATCTACGTGCCGGAGTCGAAGGGTGGCACCGGGCTTTCGCGCCTGGATGGCGCCCTGATAATGGAGGCACTGGCCTATGGCTGTCCCGCCATCTCCGGCTACGTCTCCATTCATAATATGGTGGCCTGGATGGTGGCCAGTTATGCCTCCGACGCCCAGGTCGCCGCCTGGATGCCCAAGCTTGCCTCGATGGACTGGCTGTCGAGCTATTGCCTGACCGAGCCCGGTGCGGGCTCCGATGCGGCCGCGCTAAAGACCTCGGCCAGGCTTAGCGGTGATCACTACCTGCTCAACGGCAGCAAGCAGTTCATCTCCGGTGCCGGTGCGAGCGACTTTTATTTTGTCTTTGCCCGCACGAGCGAGGAGGGCGCCCGCGGCATCTCGGCCTTCGCGGTGATGAAGGACACCCCCGGGCTTTCCTTCGGCGCCAACGAGAAAAAAATGGGCTGGAACGCGCAGCCTACCCGCCAGGTGATCTTCGACAACTGTAAAGTGCCGGTCGCCAATCTGGTCGGCGAGCCGGGACGTGGCTTTCGCTTCGCCATGGGCGGGCTCGACGGCGGCCGCATCAACATCGCCGCCTGCTCGGTGGGTGCGGCCTGGATGGCTCTGGACAAGGCCCGCGACTACATGCTCGAACGCGACGCATTCGGGCGGCCGCTCGCCGACTTTCAGGCGCTGCAGTTTAAGATCGCCGACATGGCGACGGAACTGGAGGCGGCGCGGCTGATGACCTATCGCGCTGCCGAAGCGCTCGATCGTGCCGATCCACAAGCCTCCATGTACTCCGCGATGGCCAAGCGCCTCGCCACGGACATTGGCTTCCAGGTGTGCAACGAGGCCCTGCAAATTCACGGCGGCTACGGCTATCTCAAGGACTATGGGGTCGAAAAGCTCGTGCGCGATCTCAGGGTGCATCAAATCCTGGAGGGTACCAACGAGATCATGCGCGTGGTGATTTCGCGCAAGCTTTTGGCTGGCAACCGCGGGTGACAGGGGAACTTGGGCCAAAGCCGCCAGCGTCCGGCCGGCCGCTGAGCCGTGAGCGCCAAGCCCTCCTGCTTGGCCTGCTCGGCGTCGTGATCTTTGGGCTCACCTTGCCGGCAACGCGCCTCGCCGTCGCCGATTTCGATCCTTTGTTCGTGACGCTTGGCCGCTCGCTGGTGGCGGCCGCCCTCGCTAGCCTCACCCTGCTGTGGGCGCGCCCGCAACCGCCGGCGCGCCGCGACTGGCCGCGGCTTGCCGCCTTTGCCTTGTTCTCCATCATCGGTTTTCCTCTGCTGATGGCGATTGCGATGCAACACGCGCCGGCCAGCCACGGTGCCGTGGTGTTGGCGGTGCTGCCGCTGCTGACGGCGATGGGCGGTGCCCTCATCGCCGGCGAGCGCCCCTCGGGGGGATTTTGGGCCTGCGGCCTGGCAGGGACCGGCAGCGTACTGTGCTACTCGGTCCTGACGGGGAGCGCATCCGGTGCGCTGCAGTGGGCCGACCTTTTGCTGGCGGCCTCGGCCGTTTCGGCGGCCATGGCCTACGCCCTTGGTGGCGAAATGGCCAGGCGCATCGGCGGTTGGGAGGTCATATGCTGGGCCCTCGTGTTCTCCGCGCCAGCGCTCCTGCCAACGCTCCTGTTGTTCGCCTGGCCGAGCAACTGGAACGCACATGCTTCGGCTTGGGCCGGATTTTTCTATCTATCCGTTTTCAGCATGTTCCTGGGTTTCTTCGCCTGGAACAAGGGCCTGGCGCTCGGCGGGATCGCCAAGGTTGGCCAAATCCAACTCCTACAACCGTTCGTGGCGCTCGCTGCCTCCGCCGTCCTGCTCGGCGAGGCGGTGGGCTGGCTGGAGGTCGCCTTTGCTAGCCTGGTCGTCGGCATCGTGGCTTTGGGCTGGCGCATGCGGGTGGCGCGCCGCTAGCTAGCCCGCGGTCCCGGCGCCCGCGGTTCTTGCCGTCCGTTCTTGCCCCGCGGCACGGGCCGTGAGCTTGAGCGACTAGGGGGCGCAGGGTTGCGGTGGCGAAGCCTCCTGGGCTGGCGG
>CAVYPA010000019.1:0-306003 GCA_963770295.1 uncultured Alphaproteobacteria bacterium | reverse complement strand
AGAAAGGTAGTTCAAGGACCGTCCGCCATTCTTCATCGATAATGATCATCCCCCTGCAAGGAAGAACACCTTTCAGAGCTTCGTTCGCCGCGATCTCTTGGCCAAGTCTCGCAGCTTCGTTTGTTGCTTCCTCAATATTCGCGAGTTCGATTCCTTCGTGATCGAGTATGGTCATTTGACCACGTTTGATATGAAAGAAATATCTAGGCATTTGAAGACCCCGCAATCTTCGAATGGAAACAATATTTGGAATTGATCAGGTCGACCGGCCTCAACTCAGGCAGGCAACGTCGCGCATACCACAACGAGAGCGACCACTAGGACGGTGCTCAGCGCCAACGGCTGAAATTTCCATAAGCATTAGATTGGTTCCCACATCATACACTGCACTACGAGAGCGACTGCGACGAATGTTGTGCTCAGTGCGAGTATTTAAAGTTCGGTAAGCACTGAACTCCCTGCACCATATCCGTTAGAAACGCTTGTTCAGCCGATTTCGCCTGAAAATTCAGGGGGGCCGAGAGTAACAAGCCCACTGCAGTTTTGGAGGTAGCAGTCCAAGAAGAAGTGAATCCGGTGCATCCCCGCACCCAGCAACTTAGGAAGTTGGCTAACCACCGCACCGGCCCCAATCTGCGCGCGGGCCCGCACGCGGACTGCAGTCTAACCAATCTGGCGGGGAATGATGTCGCTGTCAGGCAACGGTTAGACAAAAACTGATAAATTGCCAACAATATATATAGGGAATTTGTCAGACAAGAAGTGTGGGGACGGGCCGGCCACGCTGCCATGGTTCGCCGATGGTGACGGCCTGCTGGCCAGGCGGTGGTCTTGTGGCTGGCGGCTGGTCGTTGGTTTGGTGGAGAACTCCAGCCCGTCAGTGAAATTTCGCTGCAAGGATCACCTTTGGCCCCTGAGTGCGACCACTCGACCTGCTTTGAAGACCATGGCAAGCGCGGACGTCTTGGACAGGTCGCCTCTCGACCGAATGGCGGGGTGCCGCACGATGGCGGAGCTGTTTTGGTCCGAAGCGACTTGGCCAATGTCTCAATCGTTGCGGATGCCGTGAAGTTGCCCGGGCATTCTGCGCTGTTTTCGCCGAGGTTCCGACGTGCTGTCGTCGCCCGGGGTTTGATGCCTCCCTGGCAAATCATTTTGGCCACTGGGTTGATGGGACGGCCAATCCTTGGATGCTCGGTGCATCGGCGTGGGTTGCATTGCCGATATTCAGGCTGTCTGTCGACCAGGACTTGGCTGCTGATGATAGTGGATCGTCGCCCAGAGCGTTCTTCGGCTAATTCGAGGCGATCGTGTTGGGCAGCCGCATCAAGGGGCTCAAGGCCCCAAGCGTCGAGGATCAGCAGCTGTCACCGCCAGCGCTCGCGGGATGCGGAGATGGCAGCCATCGCGGGTTGCCTGGAGCCCGCCGCGGCGATCCGACGAACTGCTGTACGGTCGGGGTGGTATCACCGACTTCACTTCCCGCGATAACCGCGGCCTCACAAGGGCACGAAGGCTCATAGCTCGTAGCGTCACGGGCAGCATCCCACAAAAGCCTGCCCGTGGCCTCAAGTAGCCGCCCATTTCTCCTTGTCTGCCACCCCTGCTGATCTATGCTCCCCCACATTGCGCGACGCGGCACGCCACCGCTCAGGTTGACTGCCAATGGGAGGAACGACAATGGGCAAATTCTCCGCAAGCGATCAACCGAACCTGCTGCGGCGCTCGTTGTTGGCCGGCGGTGCAGCCGCGGTTTTGGCACCCCGCAGCGTCTTGGCGCAGGCGAGCAACGGCATCCGTATCGGCGTCCCGACCAAGACCTACTGGCCCACGATCGTGTGCGAGACCGCATCTGCGGCAAAAGCTGTTCGAAAAGGAGGGCATCAAAGCCGAATTGACGATTTATCGCAGTGGTGCCGAGGGCTTCGAAGCCATCGCGGCGGGCGCCACCGACCTCATTCTCAACTCCTCTTCGAGCGTCGCCGGTGGGCTGTTGAAGGGCGTCAACGTCCGCTGCGTCGCCAATGGCGCCAACGGCTACTATGGCTGGTACCTGGTGGTGAAAACCGATTCCCCCCTCAAAAGCGTGTCCGAGCTGGCCGGCAAGAAAGTGGGTATTACCTCGGCCGGATCCGGTAGCGATATCTGCGCTCGTTGGACGCTTGCCGAACACAAGCTCGACTTCACCCGGGTTCCGCTCGGCGGCGGCGGCCTGGTGCCCAATCTGCTCACCGGCAACATCGACGCCACGGTGCTTTACTCGCCCCTCACCTACAAGATGATCGACGAGAAGGTGGCGCGTCCGATCATCGATTTTGGCGAGGCCATTCCGGCGCATTCGACCGCCAGCTGGATCGCCAGCGACAAAATCATCAAGGAGCGGCCCCAACTCGTGCAGAAGGCGCTCAACGCCATCTATGGTGGGCTTGCCTTCCTGTCTGACGATGCCAACCGCGCCGCTGCCGTCAAGCTGGTCGCCGAAATCGACGAGATCCCGGAGGCCATTGCCGCGCGGGAGCTCGACGGCAATATCAAGCACCTCTCGAAGACGGGGGAGATGAAGCTTGAATGGATGGAGCGCGCCCTTGAGTTTGCAAGGCTCATCGGCATGAAGGACCTGGCACCGGCCCAGGATATCTTCGTTGAGCAGTTCAAACCCGTCCCAACCGCGGCCTAAGCAGGGCGACGTGCCGCGGTTGCCGTGACGGCGCGCGCCTTAGAGAATGCGCTCACCATGACACGGGCCCAGATCATCTTCACCAGGCTGGCTGCTGCTGGTCGCTGGTGCTCGGCGCCTGGGAGCTGCTGCCGCGTCTGGGTGTGGTCAACGCCCTGCTGCTGCCGCCGCTCTCCCAGGTCCTAGCGACACTGGCTGACCTCCTTGGCCGCGCAAGCGTGCAAGAGGCCGTCGCCGTCACCGCGCTGGAAGTGATCGTGGCCTTCGTGATTGCCGTTCCCCTGGGCGCGGCGGCCGGCATCGTGATCGCGGAAAGCGACTACTTGAGCGAAATCTTCAAGCCGATCCTGTTCTACGTGTTCAGCATTCCGAAGTCGATTTTCCTGCCGATGTTCATCCTGGTGTTCGGCATCGGCTTTCAACAGAAGGTCGCCTATGCCGCATTTACCACCGGCTTCGTCGTGCTCATGAGTGCCACCGCCGCCGTGGAGTCGGTGCGCCCCGACCACATCCTGGTGGCGCGCTCCTATGGTGCCACCCAGAACGCAGATTCTCTGGCGCGTCTACGTCCCGAGTATGCTGCCCTTTTTGCTCGAAACCTTGCGCATCTCCATGATCTTCAACTTTACCGGCGTCATGATCGCCGAAATGTACGCCTCGCGCACCGGTATCGGACACCTCATTGCCAACTGGGGTGAGAACTTCCAAATGCCGCAGCTGTTTGCCGGCGTGATCGTGCTTTCGGCGGTCGCCATCATCTTTAACGAGGGCGTGCGCGCCCTGGAGGCACGATGCAGCACCTGGCGAACGTGACCGAACTGCGCGGTCGCGTGCAAGAGGCCGCGATCGAGGTCGATGGCCTGAGCCACGTGTACGCGGGCGCCGACGGCGGCGTCGCCGCGCTCGTCGATATCAGGCTTGCGGTCGGCAAGGGACGCTTCGTGGTGATCGTGGGTCCGAGCGGTTGCGGCAAGACCTCGCTTTTGATGATGCTGGCGGGCCTGCGCCAACCCTCGCAAGGCACCATCTCCTGCCTCGGACGGCCGATCCCCAAGCCCGATCCGCAACGGGTCGGCGTGATCTTCCAGGAGGCCAGCCTGTTTCCCTGGCTTTCCACGCTCGACAACATCGAGTTTCCCTTGAGCCTGCGCGGCGTGCCGCGCGACGGAGCGCCGGCGGCGCTCTCAGGCCATGCTGAGCCTGGTCGGTCTTGAGGGCTTCGGCGAACGCTACCCGCACGAGTTGTCGGGAGGCATGAAGCAGCGCGTCTCGATCGCCCGCGGTCTGGTGCAAGATCCCCCGCTGCTGCTGATGGACGAGCCGTTCGCCGCCCTCGACGAGCAGACCCGCATGACCATGGGCCATGAGCTGTTGCGCATCTGGTCGACCACGCAGAAGACGGTCGTTTTCATCACCCACAGCCTGACCGAAGCGGTCTACCTCGCCGACGAGGTGCTGGTGATGTCGGCCCGGCCCGGCCGCATCATCGATCACATCCAGGTTACGCTGCCGCGGCCGCGGAGCTACGAAATGATGGCAACCGAGCAATTCGGCCAGCTGCGCGAACGCATCTGGCAACAAATTCGCAAGGCGCCGTGAGGTCAAAGATGTCTCGGCCGGCTCCCGCCACGGTCCGCTGGATGCTCCTGGGTCTCCTCCTCATCCTGTGGGAGGTCGTGCCCCTGACGGGCTTGCTGCCCGAGCTGTTCCTGCCGGCCTTGTCGAAGACGCTGGCCGTCCTTTATAGCGATCGCCAGATCTATTTCGCGGCCCTGCTGGTGACCCTCTACGAAGTCGCCTGCTCGATGCTGATTGCCTGCGGCCTCGGCATCCTCCTCGGTGCGCTGGTTGGTGGCACGGCGCTGCTGCGCGACCTGCTGCTTCCCGTCTTTTCCAGCCTCTATGCGGTGCCGATCGTCATCCTGTATCCGATCTTCACCGCCTGGTTCGGCGTCGGTTCGAGCTCAAAGATCGCCTTTGCCGGCGTCTATGGTTTTTTCCCGGTGATGCTGTCGACCGCAGCGGGCATCCGTACCATTGATCCGCAGTTCCTGCTCGCCGCACGCAGCATGGGAGCCAACCTCGCCCAGCAGATCACGCGGGTCATCATTCCGGCCTCGGTCCCGACCGTGTTCGCGGGCTTGAGATTGGGCGGTGCGCTCACCATCATCGGCGTCGTCGTTTCCGAGATGCTGACCGCATCCGCCGGTATCGGCTATCTCGTCACGCTCAATCGAACGATCCTCGATAGCCCGCGCGTTTTTGCCGGCATCCTGGCGATCCTGGTGCTGTCGATCGCCTACTATATGCTGGCGCGGGCGCTCGAGACCCGCATGGTGGTGTGGCAGTCGGCGGGGCGCCAGCAAAGGTCTGCCGCGGGGGTGAGCACGGCGGCCATGCCGGCGCCGGCCGCCGCCTGAGCGTGGGGCTCAAAAGTTGGCGCGCCGCGCGCGATTTGAGCATTTGCCAAGGAGCATCGCATGACCAACGCACCGCACCTGTTGCCCACCACCGTCGTTGGCAGCTACCCGCAGCCCGATTGGCTGGTGAAGCGTGACATGTTGTCGAAATCGGTGCCGCGCGTGCGCATGGACATCTGGCGCGTGCCGGAGCCCTGGCTCGAACAAGCCCAGGATGACGCCACCCTCGTGGCCATCCGCGACATGGAGCGCGCCGGGATCGACATCATCACCGACGGTGAGATCCGCCGTGAAAGCTATTCCAATCGCTTTGCCACCGCCCTTGAGGGCATCGATACGGCCAACCCGGGCGAGGTCAAAGCCCGCTCCGGGCACGCCACGCCGGTGCCGCGCGTGGTCGGCAAAATCCGCCGCCGGGAGGCGGTCGAGGTGCGCGATGTGCAGTTCCTGCGCGCCAATACCGAGCGCGTCGCCAAAATCACGCTGCCGGGCCCGTTCACCATGAGCCAGCAGGCGGTCAACGAATTCTATCGGGACGAAGAGGAGTTGGTGATGGACTACGCCGCCGCCGTGAACGCGGAGGCGCGCGACCTGGAGAGGGCGGGGGCCGATATCATCCAGCTCGATGAGCCTTGGCTGCGCAACGATCCCGAGGCGGCCAAGCGCATCGCGGTCAAAGCCATCAACCGGGCGCTGGAGGGCTTGAAGGTGCCCACCATCGTGCACCTCTGCTTCGGTTATGCCGCCTTGGTGCCGGGCGAGACCAAACCGGTCGGCTACTCGTTCCTGCCGCAGCTTGCCGATAGCGTTGCCGATGGCATCTCGATCGAGGCGGCGCAGCCAAAGCTCGATTTGGGCGTGCTCAAGGATTTGGCCAGCAAGCAGGTCTTGCTCGGGGTGATTGACCTCAACGATCCCGTGGCCGAGACCGCCGAGGTCGTGGCGGGCCGCATCCGGGCGGGCCTCAAATTCTTGGGCCCCGACAAGCTCGTGCCGGCGCCGGACTGCGGCATGAAATACCTGCCCCGCGCCCTGGCGTTCGCCAAGCTCAAGGCGCTGAGCGCGGGCGCCGCCCTGGTGCGGGCCGCGCTCGCCTAGCCCGGCCCGCGGCCGATCATTCCGGCAGCCGTTTTCGTCCGGTCATCACGCCCGTGCTGCAGCGCACTTCCGTCAGGCAAGTGCTTGAGGCAAAGGCGCGATGCGATCGGCCGGTGCGCGTCGGAAAAACGAGCTACACTTCATATTCTCCCCTTATTCCTCGCCTAGGAGGAGCGATGGGCCTGCTGATTGCGGCCACGCGGCGTCCTGATATTGTTGAACGCAAAGGCGAGTGGGCTCTACCTAATCGATAATTTCATATTAGGGAGACCGACGATGGGCAGTTGGCTGAGTGACCGAGAGCAGCGTTTGGTGGCAGGCGCCGAGACGGCGTCGGCGGCCACGCCGATACCAACGCAAATAGTTTCCAACGGCGAGTTTCTGCCGCCGCCGCAAAGCGACACGCAAAAGCGCGTCGAAAAGCGCATCCTCGAGCTTGCCGACGACCACGGCAAGCGACTGGGCCTGAGCCGTCGGCAGTTCATGCAGACGGGTTGCGGCATGGCCGCTGCCTTTCTCGCCATGAACGAGATCTACGGCTCGAGCGTGTTCCAGGTCGATGCGGCGGAGGCGCGCGAGCCCGAAATCACGCGGGCACGGGCGCAGAGCCTCAGCGGCCAATTTATTTTCGATGTTCAGACGCACTTCGTGCGCGATGATTTCGAGCACAAGGAGTTGCTGGACCTGGCCAAATTCGCGGCGCAGCACTGGAATACGGTGCTCAAAGGCGACACCGATTCCTTGATCCGCTACAAATTCCAGAACTACGTCAAGGAGATCTACTACGACAGCGACACCAACATTGCGCTGCTGTCGGGTGCCCCCTTCGACGATCCCTCCTGGTGGCTTTTGTCAAACGAGCAGATCGTGCGGGCGCGTGAGGTGATCAACGACTTCGCAGGCTCCCGGCGGCTCCTGGCGCACACCGTCATTACCCCGAAGCAGCCGGGCTGGATGGAAGAGGTCGACAAGGCGATCGAAGTCTATAAGCCGGATTCCTGGAAATCCTACACCATCGGCGACCCCCTGGGCCCCTCCAAGTTCCCGTGGCGGCTGGACGATGAGAAGGTGATGTATCCCTTCTACGAAAAGGCGCAGAAGGCCGGCATCAACATTATCTGCATTCACAAGGGGCTATTGCCGCCCGACTATGAGAAGTCGTTTGCCGGCGTGTGGGAGTATGCGACGGCCTGGGACGTCGGCAAGGCCGCCAAGGATTGGCCGGGCATGACCTTCGTCGTCTACCACTCGGCCCTGCGCGCGTTCCTGGAATTGCCGGAGGAGGCCTGGAAAGAGTTCGACTCCACGGGCCGCATCAAATGGGCGACCGACCTTGCCGAGATCCCGCAGAAGTTTGGGGTGAATAATGTTTATGCGGAGGTCGGCACCTCCTTTGCCAATTCCGCCGTGGCACATCCGAAGTTCTCGGCGGCGCTGATCGGCACGCTGGTGAAGGGTTTCGGGGCCGATCATGTGCTCTGGGGCACCGACTCGGTCTGGTACGGCTCACCGCAGTGGCAGATCGAGGCCATGCGCCGCCTCGAGATCCCCGAGGACATGCAGAAAAAACATGGCTTTGCCGCACTCGGGGGACCGAACAGCGCGGTCAAGCAAATGATCTTTGGCGGCAACGCCGCCCGCCTCTATGGCCTAAGGCTCAAGGCGGCCGAGAACGCCCCGCTGCCCGCCTACTCGGCCGATCGGCTGGCGAGCTTGCGCAGCGAGTACGAGCAAGGCGCGCCCGAGCCGTCGAACCTGCGCTACGGCTACGTGCGCGCCGGCTAAGGCCGGGGCGAGGGAGCGTCTCATTTTGTGACACGATGAAAGAAGAGACGACCGGCCGGCCTCCGGCCGGTCTTCTCGCGCTGCACGCGCGCCCCTGTGCGCTGCAGCGAGCGTGACCTCGACGGTGCCTTTTCCAGTGTTGAGGCGCCACGCTTCGCTCGCACGGCACCGCGGCGGCGTTTTTCGCGGCCGGCTTATGGCGCTTCTCGTTGCGTGCCGAGGATCGGCTTGCGCGGCGGTCTCACCTTCGCGTGAGGGTTGGAGGTCGGCGCTTATACTTTAGTTGCCACATCGGCTAAGCTCGAGCGAAGGCCGTGAGGCCACGGCTTGCAGGAGGAGGAAACCTGATGGCGCGCCTGACTGTTAATGGCAAAACGCACGATCTTGATGTTGACCCCGACACCCCCTTGCTGTGGGCAATTCGGGACCACGTTGGCCTAACGGGGACCAAGTATGGTTGCGGCATCGCCCAGTGCGGCGCCTGCACGGTGCATATCGACGGGGAGGCGGTACGCTCCTGTTCGATGCCCGTCAGCGCGGTGGAAGGCAAAGCCATCACCACCATCGAAGGTCTGGCCCCCAACGGCGCCTTGCACAAGGTGCAGAAGGCCTGGATCGACAACGACGTGCCCCAGTGCGGCTACTGTCAGTGCGGCATGATCATGGCGGTGGCAGCGCTCCTGAAGGAGAAGCCCAAGCCCTCGGACGCCGACATCGACAATGCCATCACCAATATCTGTCGCTGCGGCACCTTCCAGCAGGTGCGCGAGGCGATCCACATGGCCGCTCAGAGCGCGTAAGGGAGGCAGCCATGACAAACACAAAACTCAATCGCCGCTCCTTCGTCGTGGGCGCAGCCGCTGCCGCTGGCGGGGGCGTCGCGCTCAGCGTCGGGTTTCCCTTGGCCGGCCCGCAGGTGGTCAGGGCTCAGGACGGTTCGCCCGAGGTCAACGCCTGGGTGGTGATCCGGCCCGATGACACCGTCGTCATTCGCATCGCCCGCTCGGAAATGGGGCAGGGGACCTTGACGGGTCTGGCCCAGCTCGTGGCCGAGGAACTCGAGTGCGACTGGTCGAAGGTGACGACGGAATATCCCACGCCCGGCCAGAGCGTCGCGCGCAAGCGCGTGTGGGGCGACTTCTCCACCGGCGGTAGCCGCGGCATCCGCAACTCGCATCTCTACGTGCGCCAGGGCGGGGCCATCGCCCGCACCATGCTGCTGCAGGCGGCGGCCAACGAATGGAAGGTGCCGGTCGGCGAATTGACCGTCGCCAACAGCATCATCACGCATGCCCCCTCGGGGCGCCAAACCAGCTACGGCAAGGTGGCGGAGGCCGCCGCCAAACTCGAGGCGCCCAAGGAGGTGCCGCTCAAGGACCCGAAAGACTGGAAGATTGCCGGCAAACCGCTAAAGCGCCTCGACACCGCCGACAAGGTCGTCGGCAAGCAGGTCTACGGTGCCGATCTCAAACTGCCGGGCATGCTGACGGCCACCATCAAGGACTGTCCCGTCACCGGCGGCAAGGTGGTGAGCTTCGATGCGTCCAAGGTCACGGGGCGCAAGGGCGTCAGAAAAGTCGTACAGGTCGGCGACAGCGCCGTGGCGGTGGTGGCCGATACCTTCTGGCAAGCCAAGACGGCGCTCGATGCCCTGCCGATCGTGTGGGACGAGGGCGACAACAAAAAGGTCTCGAGCGAGACCATCGCCCAGTGGCTCAAGGAAGGGCTCGACGCCCCGGAAGCCTTTGTCGGCAACGAGAATGGCGATGCCAAAGCGGCGATAACCAAGGCGGCCAAGAAAGTGGAGGCGGTCTACAGCTACCCCTTCCAAAACCACGCGCCGATGGAGCCCATGAACGCCACGGCGCTTTACACCCCGGACAAGTGCGAGGTGTGGTGTCCGACCCAGAACGGGGAGGCGGCCTTCGCCGTGGCGGTGGCGGCTTCCGAGCTGCCGGCCAACAAGGTTGATGTCTACAAGATCAATCTGGGCGGCGGTTTTGGCCGACGCGGCGCCTTCCACGACTACGTCCGCCAGGCCGTGCTGATCGCCAAGCAAATGCCGGGCACGCCCGTCAAGCTGTTGTGGACGCGCGAAGAGGACATGCTGCACGGCCGCTACCATCCGGTCATGCAGGCCAAACTCGTCGGTGCCTTCGATGCCAACAACACTCTGACCGGCATCCACATGCGCCTGTCGGGACAGTCGATCCTCGCCAGCGTGTTCCCGCAGAACCTGCAGAACGGCAAGGATCCCCTCACCTTCCAGGGCCTGCTGCCGGGCAATGCTGAGCACTCCTTCGGCTACACCATACCCAACCTGTTGATCGACCACTCCATGCGCAACCCGCACATCCTGCCGGGCTTCTGGCGGGGCGTGAACATCAACCAGAACTGCGTGTTCTTCGAGTGCTTCATGGACGAGCTAGCGCACGCGGCCGGCCAGGATCCGCTCGAGTTTCGGCGCAAGTTCTTGGGCAACCACCCCCGAAACCTCGGCGTGCTCAACGCCGTGGCCGAACGGGTGGGCTGGGGCAAGCCGGCGCCCCAGGGCATCCATCGCGGCCTGGCGCAAATGCGCTCGTTCGGCAGCTTCGTGGCCGCGGCCGCCGAGATTTCGGTCGAAGGCAGCGGCAACCGCGTCAAGGTGCATCGCATCGTGGCCGCGACCGATCCGGGCTATGTCGTCAACCCGGCGCAGGTCGAGCGCCAGATCGCGGGCTCCTTCGTCTACGGTCTGTCGGCCGCCTTTATGCAGGAATGCACGGTGAAGGACGGCCGCATGGTCGAGGAGAACTTCGACACCTACGATTCCATGCGGATCGCCCAGATGCCGAAGGTGGAATCGATCGTCATGCCGACCGGTGGCAATGATCCCTGGGGAGGGGTCGGCGAGCCGACCATCTGCGTGGCGGCGCCGGCGGTGCTCAATGCCTATTTCGCGGCAACGGGCAAACGCGTGCGGACCTTGCCGATGAAGAACGAGAAGATCAATTTGGTCTGATCGAACCGTCCGAGCAGCAACCCGTGCCGGTTGCTGCTCGATGTGCTTTTGATCGGCGAGCAGCGAGTGTTGCATGCGGTTCCTTGTCCTCGCGGCGTTTGTGCTGGTGCCCGGTGCGGCCCGCACGGGCCGAGCCGCCGCCGGGCGCCAGCTCCTGCTCGGGCTGTCATGCGCTGAGCGCCCGAGGTCGTCACCGCCGTCCCCAGGCTTAACGGTCGCAGCGCCGCGGAGCTCGCAAGCCAAATGCAGGCCTTCAAAAGCGGGCAGCGACCGAGCACCGTCATGGGTCGGATCGCCAAGGGCTTTTCGGACGCGGAGGCGCAAGCCATCGCCGAGTGGTACGCGGCAGCCAAGTGATAGCGAGGCGGAGATGGCACGGCCTGGCTTGAACCGCCGGCAAGTTCTGGCCTCGCTGGGGGCCGCCGCCGTGGCCCCCCTCGGCGCGCCGGCACGCGCCCAGGCCGCCCCGCGCGTGGTGGTGATCGGTGGCGGCTTCGCCGGCGCCATCGGCCGCGCGCGCCATCAAAGGCGCCGATCCCCGCATCGGCGTCAGCTTGGTCGAGAGCAACCGCACCTTTACGGCCTGCCCCTTCTCAAACCTGGTGATCGGCGGCCTGCGGGCGTTGCCGGCCCAGCAATTTGGCTACGACAAGATCAGCTGCCAGCGGCATCGACGTCGTCTTCGCCACGGCTACAGGGGTCGACGCCGCCGCACGCCGCGTCGCGCTTGAGGGCGGCACGAGCCTCCCTTACGACCGGTTGATCGTCGCCCCCGGCATCGACATCCGCTGGGACGGGCTGCCCGGTTACACCGAGGCCGTCGCCGCCAAGATGCCGCATGCCTGGAAGGCCGGTGAGCAAACGCTGTTGCTGCGGCGACAGCTCGAGGCGCTCGAGGACGGTGGCGTGGTCGTCATGTCGGTGCCGGCCAACCCCTTCCGCTGCCCGCCGGGTCCCTATGAACGCGCCAGCCTGATCGCCCACTATCTCAAGACGCGCAAGCCCAAGTCTAAGATCCTCATTCTCGATGCCAAGGATGCCTTCTCCAAGCAGCGCCTGTTCCAGGAGGCTTGGAAGGAGCTCTATCCCGATCACCTGGAGTGGGTGGCGCTGTCCAAGGGCGGCAGGGTGACATCGATCGACCCGGGCACGCAGACCTTCATCACCGAGTTCGGCGAGTACAAGGCCGCCGTGGCCAACGTCATTCCGCCACAAAAGGCGGGCGGCGCCGCTTTTCTTGCGGGCGCCGTCGATCAGACGGGCTGGTGCCCGATCGATCCTGTCACCTTCGAATCCAAGCGCAGCCCCAACGTGCACGTTGTTGGGGATGCCACCATCGCCGGCGGCATGCCGAAGTCGGCCTTTACCGCCAATGCGCAAGCGAAGGTCTGTGCCGCCGCCGTCGTCGACCTGCTGGCCGGCCGCACGCCCGTCCAGCCGAAATTGATTAACACCTGCTACAGCCTGGTGGCGCCCGATTACGGCATCAGCGTTGCCGGCGTCTATGAGCCCGCTCAACGGCGTCTTGACCGACGTGCCCGGCGCAGGCGGCGTGAGCCCCATCGAGGCACCGCGAGCCGAGCGCGCGCAGGAGGCGTTGTTTGCCGAGGGTTGGTTCAATACCATCACGGCCGAGGTCTTCGGTTGAGCGGCGCGCCTCAGAGGCTGAAGGCGAAGCTGGGGTGGGTCAGCGCGCTGGCGGTGCTGTGCAGCTGCTGCCCGCTTGGCGCCGCCTGGACGCAGGCGCCGCTCTTGAGCTTCAGCGTTAGCGGTGGTGGCATTGAGCGCTCGCTGACGGGCCTAGCCGGGGACAGCGCGCGCGGTCGCGCCATCGTCACCAACCGTCAGGTGGGGCTGTGCCTGCTTTGCCATTCGGGGCCATTTCCCGAGGAGCGGCTGCAGGGCACGCTGGCGCCGGATCTCAAGGGTGCCGGATCGCGTTGGTCAGAGGCCGAGCTGCGCTTACGCATTGTCGATGCGGCCGTCATCAACCCTAACACCATCATGCCGCCCTACTATCGGCTAGCGGGTCTTGAGCGTGTCGCACCCGCCTTCCGCGGCAAGCCGATATTGACGGCGGAGCAGATCGAGGATGTGGTGGCATTTCTGGCGACCTTGAAGGAGTGAGCCGAGCGATGGGCGAGACGGGCAGGCACCGGGCCGGGCAAGCCTCACCGAGCACGCGGCGCGAGGTGTTGCAGTTGGCGGGCAGCGTTGCCCTGGGCGGCGTACTCCCCAGCCTCGCCGTGCGCCCCGCCGCCGCCACGCCGGCGAGCATGAAGTCGGCCATCGCCGCGGTGATCGGCGATGCCAAGCTCAATGCCGGCCGGGTCAAGCTCGAGATCCCACCGCTGGTTGAGAATGGCAACACGGTGGCGTGCGCGGTGACGGTCGAGAGCCCGATGAGCGCCAGCGACTACGTCAAGGCCATCCACGTCTTCAACGCAAAGAACCCGCAGCCCAACGTGATCAGCGTGAAGCTTGGGCCACGCGCGGGGCGCGCGGCCATTGCCACCCGCATTCGCCTCTCCGACACGCAGACGGTGACGGCGATCGCCGAGATGTCCGACGGCTCGTTTTGGTCCGATAGTGTCGACGTCGTCATCACGCTCGGCGCCTGTCTGGAGGACCCGCTCTAATGGCCCGCGCCCTGATCAAAGTGTCACCCAATCCGAGGCGGGGCGAGGTCATCGAGATCAAGACGCTGATTTCGCACGAGATGGAGACGGGTTTTCGCCACTCAAATACGGGCGCCGCCATCCCGCGCGACATCATCACGACCTTTGTGGCAACCTACAACGGCGAAGAGATTTTCTCCGCCCAATTGTTTCCGGCGATCGCCGCCAATCCTTTCCTTACGTTCTACACGATCGCCAAGGAGAGCGGCACGCTTGAGTTCCGATGGACCGGTGACAACGGCTACGCGGCGAGCGAGCAGGTGAAGATCGCGGTGGAATGAAGCGGGCGGCACCGGTGCGATCAGCGTTCGCATTTGCCGGCGCGGCGCCGCGACTGGCGGGGCCCCTCCGCCGGCTCGTCGCGACCGCGGCCGCCATCACGCTGTCGTCCGTCAGCCTCGCCGCCGACATTCCGCTCAATGCGCGCCACTCCGGCTATGAGGCCATGAGTGCGGCGACAAAGGCGATGCAGGACGACGATAGCGCCAACCCCGCGACGCTGTGGGTGCTTGATGGCGAGGCCCTTTGGCGGGCCAGCGCCGGGGCGGCGGGGCGCGCCTGCGCCGACTGTCACGGCGAAGCGCCGCAATCGATGCGCGGGGTCGCCGCGCGGTATCCCGCCTACGACGCCAAGCGGCAGACCCCGGTCGATCTCGAGGGCCGCATCAATATTTGCCGCGTCGAGCAACAGGAGACCGCAGCGCTCAGGCCCGAATCCAAGGAGCTGCTTGGCGTTGACGGCCTACCTGGCGCGCCAATCGCGCGGGCTGCCGATCGAAAGCACCGACGGCCGGCTCGCGCCTAGCATCGAGGCAGGTCGCCAGCTGTTCCAGCGTCGGCAGGGACAGCTCGACCTTGCTTGTTCGCACTGCCACGACGACCACTGGGGCGAAAAACTTGCCGGCAACCCGGTGCCGCAGGGCCACCCGACGGGCTATCCCCTGTATCGGCTCGAATGGCAGGGGCTGGGGTCGCTGCAGCGCCGGCTGCGCAACTGCATGATCGGCATGCGCGCCGAGAGCTACGCCTTCGGCTCGCCCGAGTTCATTGCGCTTGAGACCTATCTGATGTGGCGCGCGCGCGGCATGCCGATGGAAAGTCCGGCCGTGCGGCCCTGAGGCCGGCGCTCAGGAATGCCGCGGCCCACGCAATTCGATGAGGGCGGCTTCGATCCGCCGCCAGGTTGCGGCTTGCTCGCGGTCGTTGTTTCTTTCGAACGTCTGCGCCTTGTGCGCGGCTTCGGCAATCGCCTTGGCGCCTTGCACTTCGAAGAGCTGGCGGGCGTAACTTTGAATCTGGGCTGCGTCCATAAGACCCTCCATTGGCATTTTTTGCGGGATGGGTTTTTGCTTATCGCTGTTGGGGCAACGCCTGTCGCCCAGGGGGGTTCCCACCCGCAAAGGGACTTAAGGGGCGGACACGGGCGCGTGCCTTTAGATCAACACGATCTCAGCGAGATATCCGGGTGTTATCGAGGAACAACGCAACTCATTGCTGTCGCTTCCACTGATGTTTGCTTGAAGCCTCCTAAAACATGCGAATTCATGTCAGGGTTTGCAAAACTGCGGGCGTCGTTGTGCGAGAGGGTGGTGGTTCCGGTCATCGTTTCTTGAGCTCTCGGCAGTCGCCTTCTTAGCCTCGGAGCGATTTCGAAAATCAGATTCGCGGCACGTGCGCGCCTCATGGGCTTTAGTTTTTTAGAGGCGCTGCCTGTGACTTGGCCGATTTCTTGTCGCAAGAAAAGTCTTGCCCGAGAGCGCGCTGTACGGACCGAGGCCGATGATCTGGCGCGGTCGCTAGCCTTGACGGCATGACGTCCGATCAAGTCTACTTTGGTCCACAAAGCATGCTGCCAGCCCCGGCAAAGGTTCCACTTCTTGAAGTGGAAAAAGATTTGCGAACAAGAACCGACCTCAGTGTCGGTCGTCTGCTGTCTCGCGTGTCGACCCGTGATCACCGCCAAACGGAACATCCGATATGGTTGCCGCCCACCTCAGATCGACGCCTTGGCGCGCACTCATGATCAACGTCGCGCTGCTGTTTCATCTCTGCGGTGCCGCGTGGATCATGGCCACTGTTCCGTTTCCATCCGACATCGATGAGGCGCAGCATGTCTCGTACATTATCAAGATGAGTGAAGCGCCGACCTTGTTTCCCCGCTACGACCAAATGTTCGTAGTCGATCCCACCCTGTCGCAAGTCACTGACGGCCCGAACTACCTCCCCCATCCGTCGCCCTACTATCATATGATGAGCTGGATCGACGATCCGGCGTCACTAGTGGAGCGGCGCATATCTGCGTGGCGCATCGCCAATGCCGTGCTGTCCACGATCGGCGTAGCGTTCATGCTGCTCGCGGGTATGCGATTGCTGCTGGCGCCGACCAGTTTCGCGCTCTACGCGGCAATGGTGGTGATGTTTCCGAAGCTGGCGGTGGTCGGGGGGATGATCAACAACGACAATCTGGGTGTGCTCGCAACCGGCATTGCTATTTTCGGGCTGGCGCGTTGGCAGAGCACAACCGACCGATGTGCAGCCGCACTTGTGGCGCTCGGCATGGCGCTGGCGGGCTGGACCAAGCTGACGGTTCTACTGATGGTTGGCATCGCGTTTGTCGCGGCTGAGGCTCTGAGGCTTTGGCGTGAACGGGCGTGGCCAAATATGCGCGACGCGGCGATCATTGTTGCCGGGGGAGCAATCGCCGCGATACCTACGTTCCAAAACCTGTTGACCTATGGGCGGCCGCTTTTCATCAGCCCCACGACCAATTTCGTCGATCCCGCCGAGCGCCCGGCGATCGGCTTTGCACTCTATGCCGTCGACTTCCTGCGCAGGATGTGGCTCAAATGGTCGGCGCTTGAGCCGATGCAATTGGTGCAGGGTCCGTCGTTGGTTGCGACGCTGGCGGCGGGTGCCTTTGTCTTGGCGCGGCTGCTCCGAACGACGCAACGTCCGACGGCGATAGAGGTGGACCCAGAGGCGAATCGCATTGCCGCCGCATACGTCATCTCCACCGTGCTCACCCTGGCGCTTCATATCTTCTTCGGTTGGCAGGCATTCCAAGCGATCGGTGATATGGCCCACCCCCAACCGCGATATTATTATGGCGTCTGGCCTGGAATGGCTCTGGCGGCCGCAATCGCCGTGATGGCGCTACCAGCCGGCCGGTGGCGCGGTTATTCGACGATCTTGCTTCTGGTGACCACGCTTTCCACCACGGTTCAGTTCGCGGCGCTCCTCCTTGCTGCGCGCCTGTGGTAATGCGAATGGATCGAGGAAGGGAAGCCCTATCCCGAGTGGCTAATCCCGGGGCGCGCCCTTACTGTAACTGGATAATGCTCGCGGCCGATCAGAGCGCTCATCCACTCATCTCGAGCATACCGATTGCGAACAACGCAGTTCTTTGCGGATGAGTTACAAAATCGGCACACTAGGGATTTACCGCTCCCAGGTTGTATTCTATCGGTTCAAAAGCCCTATCTTTCCGGTGCGGGCCGGACTTCTGAGTAGGTTTACGAACTTGGCGTCGCGCGCGGAACCATTTTGATGGCGTATCTGGCGCTTGCAGGAGTGCCCATTTGATACGGCGCGCCATTCGGGCCGAGGTTGATGCGATCATTGCTGCGGGCCATGATGCATCGGGATCGCCCATTGAGGGATAGCTAGACCGATAGCCTAAGGTGACGCCCATGTTCCTGCGCAAAGGTAAGTGTGGTCTCCCGGAACCATTTTTTTCTTCGTTCGGCGCAGCGCGCACCAAGACTAGATCGCCGCAGACTAAAATGCGACCGAGGCACTCAGATCGCTCGCGGCGGGCGAGCGAGTGAGAACTCCTTGGCGAAATAAGGGTGCTTGTGACGGTCGCAACGCTCGCGCAACAACGCACAACCACAGAAAGAAAGCGCCATGCCGACGGCAAAGCCAAAACTGTTAGTCTTCATCGTGGCATATTTTGCTGAACGCACCGTAGACAAGGTCATACGGCGGATTCCCGAAACGCTGCTCGAGACATATCACGTTGAGATTTTGATCATCGATGATGGGTCCACAGATGGTACCTTTGCTCAAAGCGTAGCGGCAAAAAGCTGTGGCAGCGTGATGTTCAAGGTGACGGTGCTGCACAATCCTATAAACCAGGGGTACGGGGGAAATCAGAAGATCGGCTATCACTACGCTATCGAACAGGGGTTCGACTACGTTGCGCTCCTGCACGGCGACGGGCAATACGCGGCGGAGCTATTGCCAAGCCTGGTCGAACCGCTGCGCTTGGCTGAAGCAGACGCGGTGTTCGGCTCGCGCATGATCAATAGGCGAGATGCCCTTAAAGGGGGCATGCCCCTCTACAAGTTCGTCGGCAATCGCATCTTGACTATTGCGCAGAACTGGCTGCTGGGCACCCGTCTGTCGGAGTTCCACTCGGGATACCGGGTATATGCCGTTGACGCGCTCAAGGCTCTACCCTTCGAGCGGAATGCAAACGTCTTCCATTTTGATACAGAGATCATTATTCAGCTTGTGACAGCCGGAAAGAGGATAAAGGAACTCCCTATTCCGACGTATTACGGCGATGAGATTTGTTATGTAAATGGTCTGAGATACGCCAGGGCTGTAATGAAGGCCTCACTACAGGCTTGCTTCCAGAGAGTTCACCTATTCTATGACCGACGCTTCGACTGTGAGCCTATCGGCGACGGCCGCCGTTATCCCTCCAAGCTCGAATTCGACAGTTCGCATTCGCGCGTCGCAGCACTTATACCAGAGGGGTCTCGCGTCCTTGATCTCGGTTCGGGCATGGGCGCGGTGGGTGCCGAGCTCAAGGAGAATAAACACTGTACCGTTGTCGGTTGCGACGTCGAGCGCGGTGCATTAACGGGCTCATTCGATCGCTTCTTCCTCGCTGACCTTAACGACGGCGTCCCACGCCTGCATAACGAGCGCTTTGACTATATCCTTCTTCTCGACGTCATCGAGCACTTGAAATCACCAGAGGATTTTCTCGATCAATTGCGCGAGTTGGCAGCGGCCTCGGGCGCGAAGGTGATCGTGACCACCGCAAATATCGGTTTCTTCCTCATGCGCCTCTCCTTGCTGCTTGGGCGTTTCGAGTACGGGAAACGCGGCATTCTTGATCTCACCCACACCCGGCTCTTCACGCTGAAAACATTGAAACGGACCATGGCGGCGGCGGGCTTTGATGCGCAGGCCATTGAGGGGGTCGTCGTGCCGATGCCATTTGTCTTTGGCAGGTCGCTGCTCTCCAAATTCCTGCTGAGTATTAACCGCTTTCTCGTGCGTGTTCGACCCCAGCTGTTCGGCTTTCAGCTACTCTTTGTATCTACAGCGCGGCCTACTTTGCGCACTCTTTTGAGGGCGGCGGAGACCTCGGCTGAGGAGAAGTTGCCGATGATAACGGCTCATCACGACGGACTGAGACGGTCCGCATGAACATTGTGGAGAAACCAAAGCTTTATGGAGAAACCAAAGCTTTTTGCGTTGGACTGGCGCACAAAACTCGCCGGGTGGGCGGCCACCTTTGCCACCAGCGAAAGCCTGCGCCTGGTGCGCTACTTCATTGCCGGTGTGGGCGTCTCGGTCGGGTACACGATCACGGTCGTTGCATTCATAGAATTGTTGCACTGGCAGAGCGCGGTGACGGCAAACACTGTAAGCTTCCTGTTGTGGACACCTGTCTCCTACGCGGTACAACGCAGTTTTACTTTTCGGTTTGACGGAAGATACGCTAAATCTGCGTTCAAATTTGGCGCCACATTTCTAGGCAAGCTTGTAATCTCGATTGCCGTTGTTGCAGGTATTTGTGATTATTTTGAGCTTCACTATATTTTTGCGGTGCTAGCAAATTGGATTGCCCTTCCCCTCGTCACATATATTATTCTTAAGCTTTGGGTGTTTGGGGGAGCGGGCAGCAATCGAGCCGTTTGCTAGAGAGGTGATCCGATGCAGGATACTTCTCCAGACCGCGACGCACCGCCCGGTTGGAAATAGCTGCTGATGTCGCCCGAGGCGGTGGCTATGGCGGTTTTGGCGCCAGCAAGGCGGCGTTCGACAGGGGCATTGCCGACGCCCGCGCCAAGGCCGGGTTGGCCGACATGACGCATTGGACGATCCACGACCTTCGCGGATCCACCGGTTTCGCGCTCTACGCGGCAATGGTGGTGATGTTTCCGAAGCTGGCGGTGGTCGGGGGGATGGTCAACAACGACAATCTGGGTGTGCTCGCAACCGGCATTGCAATTTTCGGGCTGGTGCGTTGGCAGGGCACAACCGACCGATGTGCAGCCGCACTTGTGGCGCTCGGCATGGCGCTGGCGGGCTGGACCAAGCTGACGGTTCTACTGATGGTTGGCATCGCGTTATTCGCGGCTGAGGTTCTGAGGCTTTGGCATGAACGGGCGTGGCCAAATATGCGCGACGCGGCGATCAACAAGTGACGGCGAGTGACCTGTCGCCTGACAGCTGCCGCCCCGAAAGCGATTGACCCTCAGGCTCGGATCTGGAGGGCGTTTGGGGGGCCAATGCGCAGGCTGCTTACCCCACTGCTACGGGCAGGTTGCGGAAGGCGCCAATTGGGGCGGAAAGCTAAGTTACCCTTCGACCCATGTCACCCTCAAGGGGCGGCGATGTCACCTTCAAGGGGCGGCGATCGAACGCTACTGCGACGCCGTCCGATCGGCGCGAGCGCTGTTCTGCGCCGCCTGCGGCCCAGGGTCCTCGGCCTCGATCAACACATCCACTTGCTGTCCGGGCAGGATCGCCATGCCATCTTCGACGATGGCATAGATGAGCTGCATCACCCGGGTATCGACGCGCTCCGTCGTCAGCCCGGACAAGGCCCGTTTCGGCACGACCAGCGGTTCGACGCGCACGAAACTCAATTGCAGCTTGCGCACCGTATCACCCCGCAGCGAGGCGATCGCCCGCGCACCCGGCCGGTAGCGCGAGATATCGGCCTCGTCGATGTCGATGCGCACGTGCATGGGATCGGTGCGCCCCATCACGATCAGCGGCTGGGTGACGGCACCGGCCAAGGCGAACTCACCCGGGTTGATGTTGACGCGTAGCACTTCGCCGTCGATCGGGGCGCTGACGGTTCTGAGCTCCAAATCGGTTTGCGCCAACTTGAGGCTCGCCCGCGCCTGGTCGATGGCGGCAAGCTCGATGGTGATGTTGGCGCCGCCTTTGGCCTCGTCGTAGAGGGCCAGGTTCGCCTGCGCCAACGCCAGGCGGGCCGAGGCTTCGGCATACTTGGCTTCGGCGGTACGCAGGGCGTTGCGTCGTCGCGTGATCTCGCGGGCGGAGATGGTATCGCCGGAGTTGAGACCGCTGGCGATCCGCACCACGTCCGTGGCGTCATCCTTGTCGGCGCGCGCCGCCTCGACCGCGGTCATGGCGGCCTGAACCTCCGCCTCCAAACCCGGCACGCGGCTGCGGGCGAGCGCCAGGCGGGCCTCGGCGGCCGCCAGGTCTCTCAGCCGCTGCGCCACCACGGCCTCGGTCATGCGGGTGTCGAGAACGAATAGGGGTTGACCCTTGCTGACCCTGACGCCGGGCACGGCAAACACCTTGCTGACGATGCCGGAGATGTCGGTGCCGATGCTGATTTCTTGGCTCGATGGCTCGACCAACCCGACGGCACCGATTTGCGGCGCGGGCAGCGGCAACGGGCTTGGAGCGGGGGCGATCGAAACCGGCCGCGGCGCCGCCAGCCATGGTTCGATGGCGGCGCGGAGCTGGCTTTTGTTGCTGATGGAAACGGCGGCGCCAAGCCCGGCGAAGGCGGCGACGGTGACAAGGCCATAGGCCAGCAGGGGCAGACGACGGGCCATCAGGCGGCCTCCCTTTCGGTACTCTGCGTGATGCGTGTGATCCGCCCGTCGTCCATATGAATGATGCGATCGGCGAAGCCGAAGATGCGATGATCGTGGGTGACGACCAGTACGGCGCGATCGCTTTTGACCGTCACGTCGCGCAATATCTGCATCACCAAGCGTCCGGAGGCCGCGTCAAGGGCCGCGGTCGGCTCATCGCAGATGATGAGGCGCGGGTCATGGGCAATGGCGCGCGCAATGGCAACGCGCTGCTGCTCGCCGACCGAGAGCTCGCGCGGATATTTATCCACGTGCGCTGCAAGGCCCAACCCTTCCAGCAGGCTCGCCGCCCGCGCCTGGGCGTGCCGCGCACCGTGGCGTAACACGAGTAAGGGAACGGCGACGTTTTCCGCCGCCGTCAGGGCGGGAAACAGATGGAACTGCTGCAGCACGAGGCCGACGTTGCGGCCGCGGAAGCGCGTGATCCGCCTGCGGCCCAGGTCTGCCATGGCGGTGCCGAACAGGGCAATTGAACCCTTATCCGGCTTCAGGATGCCGGCAATGGTGGAGATCAGCGTCGTCTTCCCGCAGCCGGAGGGCCCGACCAGCAAGGTCATTTGTCCCGAATAGACGTCGAGATCGAGCCCGTGCAGGACCTCGGTGCGGAATTTTCGCCGGCCGAGGTATTTGACCACGTCGCGGCAGACGATGGCGGGCGGGCCGGGCAGCGCTTGGCTCGTCTCGCTCATCGCTTGCCCCAGAACACCATGGCCGGTTGGGCGAACAGCACCCGCCCCAGACTGGTCAGCGTGGAAAGCACGATCAGCAGCGCAACGGTGGCGGCCACCCCCGAGGCGATCCACCACGGCAGATTGAAACCGCGCAAAGCGGAGGTCGGCGTACAGGCGTACTCGAAAAAGAGCGCGGCGAGACCGATGCCGATGGCATAGCCGATCAAGCCGACGATGGCGGCCTGCAACAGCACCAGGCCGATGAGGCGTCCGCCGGTCACGCCGATCACCTTGAGCATGGCGTACTGGGGAAGGTTGTCGGTGACGAACATATTAAAGGTGAGGCCGACGATGGCGCTGCCCACGACGATGCCGAGCAAAATGGTGGTGGCAAAGCTGATGGGAATGCCGGTGTTTTTCAGATAGTAGCGAATGGTGCGCCAGGAGAAGTCCTCGGCGGTGTAGGCGTTGAGGCCCGTGCGCGCGGCAATGGCGCGGGCGACGCTGCCCGGGTCGAGGTCCGGCATCGCCTTGGCGAGAATAAAGGAGAGTTGGTTGCGGCCGGTCGGCACGAACGAGACCGCCTGGCTGTAGCGCGTGTGGATGATGACCTGGGCCGAGAAGGCCGGTGCTGCGTCGGTGATGACGGTGACAACGGCACGCCGGTCATTGAGATCCAGCGTCTTGCCGAGCTGCAGCGGCTCGCCCGGCCACAACTGCATGTAGCCGACGCGGTCGACGGCGATGGCGTCGGGGCGCCGCAGATCCAGGATCGAGCCCATGACCACGCGCGGCGAGACGCCCGTCAGGCTGGCGTCGTCGACGCCGAGCAGCAGCGCGCTTTTTGTGCGTCCCTCCGGGGTCTTGACGGAAGTGCCGGCCTTGAAAAGGGGAACGGCCCAGGCGACGCCGGGGACACCGCGCACCCGATAGAGTTCAGCCTCACGCATGGGCCTGATCAGATCGACGTATTCGACCGCCGGGTCCATCACCCAGATGTCGACGTCGCTGGCATCGGCAATGACGTTCTGCGAGCGGGTCATCAAGCCGACGAAGAGACCCGCCTGCTGGGCCACCAGCAGCGTGGCGAACGCCACTCCGAACACCAGTCCTAGGACCTTGACGCGCTCCCCGAAGAGCATCTTGATGACGATGCTCACCATGACGGGCTATTCTGCGGCCACCGCCGGGATGCGGGTGGTGAGCCCCAGCTCGTCCCAAAGCGTTGCCAGAGCGCCCAGCAGGTGGTCCATATCCTGATCGCTGTGCAAGGGCGAGGGGCACAGCCGCAGCCGCTCGGTACCGCGGGCGACGGTGGGATAGTTGATGGGCTGGATGTAGATGCCGTAGCGGCTGAGCAAGGCGTCCGTCAGGCTCTTGCAGATAACGGGGTCGCCGACCAGCACCGGGACGATGTGGCTCGGATTGTCCATCAGCGGGAACCCCGCCGACGTCAGGCGGCGCTTTAGCGTGCGGGCGCGCTCCTGATGGCGGTCTCGCTCCAGGTCGCTCTTTTTCAAGTGCCGGATGCTGGCGATCGCGCCGGCCACGATTGCGGGGGCCAGCGAGGTGGTGAAGATGAACCCCGGGGCATAGGAGCGGATGGCATCGCAGCACTCGCGGCCGGCGGCAATGTAGCCGCCCATAAGGCCAAAGCCCTTGGCCAGCGTGCCCTCGATGATGTCGACCTTGTGCGCGACGCCGTCGCGTTCGGCGACGCCGCCCCCGCTCGGCCCATAAAGCCCCACGGCGTGCACTTCATCGAGATAGGTGATGGCGTTGTAGCGATGCGCCAGGTCGCAGATCTCGCCGATCGGTGCGATGTCGCCATCCATCGAGTAGACCAATTCGAAGGCCACGATCTTCGACGCCTCCCGGGGCAGCGATTTCAGCTGGCGCTCGAGGTCAGCCAGATCGTTGTGCCGCCAGATCCGCTTGGGGCCGCCGCCGTGGCGGATGCCCTCGATCATCGAGGCGTGGTTTTTGGCATCGGAAAAGACCGTGGCGTCTCCCAACAAACGCACCAGGGTCGACAGGGTGGCGTGGTTGGCCACGTAGCCCGAGGTAAAGAGGAGGGCGGCTTCTTTGCCGTGCAGGCTGGCGAGCTCCGCCTCGAGCTCGACGTGGTAGTGGGTGGTCCCGGAAATATTGCGCGTGCCCCCGGCACCCGCCCCGACCCGATCGATCGCCTCGTGCATGGCTTGCAGCACCTTTGGATGCTGGCCCATGCCGAGGTAATCGTTGGAGCACCACACGGTGATGTCGCTGACGACACCATCGTCATGGAAATGCTGCGCCGACGGGAAATTTCCGCGCACGCGGCCGATGTCGGCAAAGACCCGATATCGACCTTCCTGCTTGAGAGCACCCAGCGCCTCAGCGAATTTCTCTAAGTATTGCACCCTCCGTTCCCCCTTCAAAACGCCACGCGGGAGCGGGCAATTGAGTGAAGCTAATGACAGCACGGCCGAGGCTAGTGTAGGTGGCGAAAAAGGGACGAGATAGGGACCCTCAGCTAGCACACGAGCAGGACGAAAGTCCGAAGGGGTCCGACCGCCGCGGTTAACGGGCAGAGTTAACCGCAAGTCTCGTCAGCGCTTTTTTGACCGAGCCGGGTTGGCGCCAAGATCCGACTTCGGCCGCATCGCCTTGGTTGGGCGCGGCCGGCGGCCATCGCACCTCGCCCGGGCCATTGTAAGACCAGGTGAAATTGTAAAGACAGGTGACAATGAGGCTCTCGATGGGGGCCGCGGTTGCGGCCGACCCCCGCCGCGCCGGAGGATGCCGCTCTGTTCGCCGTCGATGGGGGCAGGCCGGGCCGCCGAGCCAGGGAACAAAGCGGCAGGGCCGGCCGTTGCCAGGGCGCCACCGTCAATCGGATCTAAATCCCTATGCAGCACAAACTTTTGCACGAGAGCAATGGCCAGCGCACGTGGGTCGTCGTACTGGAAACGGGTGAGGAGGTCTTGACCTCGCTTAAGGCCTTTGCCGGTCAGCACAATATCCACACGGCGCAGCTCACGGCCATTGGCGCCTTTAGCGACGTGGTGCTCCAGTATTTCAATTGGGATACAGAAGGCCTATCAAAACGTGCCCGTGCGCGAGCAGGTGGAGGTAGCCTCCCTCAACGGCGACATTGCCCAGGCGCCGGCAGGCGGGCCGGCGCTCCACGTTCATCTCGTGATCGGCAAGCATGACGGGATGGCCATGGCCGGCCACTTGGGTGAGGCTCACGTCCGCCCGACGCTGGAGGTGATCGTCACCGAAAGCCCGGCGCACCTGCGCAAGGTCAAGGATCCCGAGAGCGGTCTTGCCCTGATCCGGCCCGGGGCGGGGCAAGGCTAGGGTTACGCAGGGAGCAGGGCTCAAGTCCCTTGCCTACCGTTCCCCTTGCCTACCGTTCCCCTTGCCTCCCGTCCCCTTGCCTGTCGTCACCATGCTAGGCCGTCGACCGCCGCCGCGGCTGGCGCCTGACCCACGGGTGATTTTGCGCCGCGAAGCTGCTCAGGCCGCGCCGGGGCCAGGTTTGCGCACGTAGCCGTAGCGCAGGTTGCTGCGGGCGGCCCCGTTCTCGAGATACTCTTCTTTCATGGCGGCGAAGCGATCGCCCAGATCGCTGCGTTTGGCGAGACCGTAGAGCCGCATATTGTTGCCGGAAAAGACCGCGGTCTTGACGGCATCCGTCGGCCCGCCCAGCGGGGCGAAGCCGTATTTCTTCTGCATGTCCTCGGGGATCTCGAGCCGCCGCAGCGCCTCGATCTGCCACTGCGGGGATCCGGTCCAGATCGCATCCGTGCCCCAGCAGATGTGGTCGGCGCCGAGACCCTTGACCAGCACGCCCATCAGCGCCGCGCCGAGCCGCGGCTCGGCCACCACGCTTTGCGCAAACAGCTGCCCGACGTCGCCGTAGACGTTGCTGACCCCATACTTCGCCGGGATGTCGGCGAGGTCGCTGGTCCAGGACACGCGTCCGGTCGTCTCGAACTCCTGCCAGCCTTGCTCGGCAGTGCCGCCGCCGGGATAGCGATAGGCGGAATGATAGATGATGAAATTGAGTTGCGGCCAATCCTTAGCGGCCTGTCCCACGTCGCGCACGTCGCAGTAGCTCAAAAGGTGCGGGAAGCGCTCCTCGACGGAGGAGGGGAACAGCCCCTTGTGCACGCAGATGTTCTTGATGCCGTGCTTGAGGGCCAGCTCGTAGCCCTTGTAGGTCACTTTCTCATCATCCATGCGCCAGGGATAGGCGCTCTTGTCCTTATTGGTGTTGTCGCCGATGGTGTAGCCCTTGATCGAGTCGGGCTTCATGCCGAGCGCGTGCTCGAGGTTCTCCAGCCAGCCCGGCTGGCCTGGCGTGAAGATGGCGTGCGCCATCATGCGCTTGGAGCCCGCTTCCTTGTTGACGCGCTCGCGCGCGGCAATCGTCATTTCATTGGTCAGGAACCAATCCTGCGGGATATCCGAGGGCGCGCTGGAAATCAGGGCAATCTTGGTGTCGCTGTCGAGGAAGACTTCCTTGAAGTAGTTGTTCCACTTCAAGTCCTCGATGGTTTGCGGCTTGCCGATCAATTCCGGGTTCCAGCCGGCCTTGCCCACCGCCTCGCGCTGCCGCACAAAGGTTTGGATGCGCGTATCATCGCGCAGGAAATGCGTGTGCATGTCCATGATGAACTGGTCCTTGAGCGCATTGGCGCGCTCCTGGGCCATGGCGGGGGTGGCGGCTTCGGCTTTGCTGACATCGAAGATGTGGCCGAAGGTGTCGTTCATCGCCACGAAGGCGGCGGCCATGCCGGCCGCGCTTTGAAAGAATGCGCGGCGGCTTAAGCCCTGCTTTTTGCCGAGCTCGTCGCCCATGTCGAGCAGCCGCGCCTCCACTTGCCGCTGCTCGATCACTTTGTGGGGCGGGGATGTATTCGTCGCTGGAGATGATTTGGGTCGGGATCGGCGTGGTGTGGGGCAGCATCTCCGCCGGCATCAAGGCGTCGAGCTCGTCCTTGGTTAGGAAACTCATCGTGGCCTCCCTGCTGAAAATCCGCTTGGCTTTAAAAATATTGTTCCAGCACCGAGGCAAAGACTAAACCGTTGCCCACGCCAGGTCCACGTTTCGCCGGCCAAGTTTTGCTGGCCGAGTTTTGCTGGCCAAGTTTTGCTGGCCAAGTCTTTCTGGCGAGTCGCTGGCGTGCCCCGAAGCGGCCAACGCCAAAGTCCTGTGCTATGCTCAAGGCCGCTCTCGCAAAGCTGGGCCCAGGTCTGCCTCGAAAGATCAACCCCTGGAGGGAAGAACCGCCATGCCAGCGTCGTTCCGCAGCTCGCCACTTAAGCCGCTTCGCCGCCGCGAGTTTTTGCAGGCCTCGAGCGCCGCCGCTGTCATCGGCGCCACGGGCGGCCTTGGCGCGCCGGCGGCTGCCCAGGGCAGCAAAATTGTGGCGGAGGAGCATTGGGCCAAGAAGGGTGCGGTCGATCTTTATCTTTATCGCAAGCGCCTGCTCGGGCCCGGCGAGGACGCGGCCAAGCCGGTGTTGTTCTTGGTGCACGGCTCGACCTTTTCTAGCCGCGGCAGCTACGACCTTCAGGTTCCCGGTCGGAGCAACTACTCGATGATGGACTATTTCGCCGAGCGCGGCTTCGACGTGTGGACGATGGACCACGAGGGCTATGGCTTTTCCTCGCGCACCGGCGGTCACGCCGGCATCATGGTGGGCGTCGAGGACCTGCAGGCGGCCCTGCCCGTGGTGGAAAAAACCACGGGCAAGGCCAACGTCTTCATGCACGGACAATCCTCCGGCGCCATCCGCGCCGCCGCCTTTGCCATGGCCTCGCCGCAGCGCGTCGAACGCCTGGTGCTCGACGCCTTCACCTACACGGGGGAGAATGCGCCCGAAATCGAGCGTCGCCGCAAGGTCGCCGATCAGTTGCGTGCCAATCCGCGCCGTCCCATCAGCCTTGCCACCATCCAGCGCATTTTTGACCGCGACAAGCCCGGCACCTCCGAGCCCGAGGTGCCAAAGGCGCTCGCCGAATTCGAACTCAAGTTCGGCAACGAGGTCCCGAGCGGCACCTACCTCGATATGGCCGTCAATCTGCCGATGGTCGACCCGTTGCGTGTGACCTGTCCGGTCGCCATGCTGCGCGCCGAGCACGATGGCAATGCCAGCGAAGAGGAATTGCTGCGCTTCTACGCGGCGCTGCCGAACAAGGATAAGCAGTTCGTGATGTTGGCGGGCATCGTGCACTCGGGCGGGCTCGGCATCAACCGCCACCGTCTCTGGCACGCCGTCAACGCCTTCCTGACCTATCCGCCGATCCGCGAGGCTTGATCGGCCAAATCGCCGGTGTTCGCCAAGATTTTGCCCGTGATTTGCCGGTGATTTGTCCTGGGCGCGCCGCGCCTGCGTGCCCCTGGCTGCTCGCTAAATTTTGTGTGCTAGTCTCCCCCCAAAAAGTGCCCCCGCTTTTTTGCGGGCACACAAGATCCGTCGGGAGGAGCCCATGTCCGTTCGCCGCCTTGGCGTCGCAGCGTTCGTGCTGTCGTGCCAACTCCTATGCCTTGATCCCGCCAACGCACAAAAGCAGGGCGGGACCTTGCGCATCTACCATCGCGACAACCCGCCGAGCGCCTCGCTGCACGAGGAGTCGACCGTTTCCGTCACCCAGCCCTTTATGGCGCTCTTCAATAACCTTGTGCTGTTTGACCAAACCAAACCGCTCAACAGTCTCGAGACCATTGTGCCCGAGCTTGGCGCCAGCTGGAGCTGGGATCCGAGCAAGACCAAACTCACCTTCAAGCTGCGCGAGGGCGTCAAATGGCACGACGGCAAGCCCTTCACCGCCAAGGACGTGCAGTGCACCTGGCACGCCGTGATCGGCAGGGATGGGCAGGAGGAGTTCAATCGCAACCCACGCAAAGTCTGGTACTACAACTTGAACGAGGTGACGACCAACGGCGCCTATGAAGCCACCTTCCACCTGAAGGAGCCGCAACCCTCATTCCTGATGCTGCTCGCCTCCGGCTTTTCCCCGGTCTACCCCTGCCACGTCTCGCAGCGCGAGATGCGGACCCGGCCGGTGGGGACGGGACCCTTCAAGTTCGTCGAGCTGCAGCGCAACGTCGCCATCAAGTTTCAACGCAATCGCGAGTACTGGAAGCCCGGCAAACCCTATGTCGATGCCATCGAGATGCGCATTATCGAAAGCCGCTCGACGCGGATCTTGGGCTTCGTCGCCGGCGAATTCGACATGACCTTCGATCGCGACGTTTCCGTGCCGCTGCTGAAGGACGTGCAGGCGCAGGCGCCCAGGGCCATTTGTGAACTCGGGCCGACCAACGTCAGCACCAATCTGGCGGTGAATGCGGCCGCCCCGCCCTTCGACAATGCGAAAATCCGCAAAGCCATGGCCCTGGCGCTCGACCGGGCTGCCTTTATCGACATTTTGACCGAGGGCAAGGCGTCCAAAGGGGCCGCCATGCTGCCGGGCCCCCAGGGACAGTGGGCCATGCCCCCCGAGGAGCTTGCCAAGCTGCCGGGCTATGGCAACGACGTGCAAAAAAACCAGGAGGAAGCCCGCAGGATCATGACCGAGCTCGGCTACGGGCCGGGCAAGCCCCTGAAGGTCAAGGTCTCCGTCAGAAATATCGCCATTTACCGGGACCCGGCGGTCATCCTGATCGACCAGTTGAAGAAGATCTATATCGATGGCGAGCTGGAGCCGATCGACACCACGGTGTGGTACGCCAAGGTGCAACGCAAGGACTACGCAGTCTCGCTCAACCTCACGGGCGTGTCGGTCGACGATCCGGATGTCAATTTGGTTGAGAACTACACCTGCCAATCCGAGCGCAACTACACGCAATACTGCAACAGGGCGGTGGATGAGCTCATTTTCCGACAGTCGAAGGAGGCCGACCGGGCCAAGCGCCAGCAGCTGGTGTGGGAGATCGAACGCAAGCTCGCCGAGGACGTGGCAAGGCCCATCATCTTTCACAACACGGCGGCAACCTGCTGGCACCCGCACGTCAAGGGCGTGGTGCTGCACCAGAACAGCATCTACAACAATTGGCGCCTGGAAGACGTGTGGCTCGACAAGTGAGCCCGACCTGGGAGCCCCAGTGATGCAGGCTGGAGGGGCCGACCGCCGACCGAACCCCATACCAGCTCTGGGGCAGCGTGCGGTCGGTGCCGCGTTAGGGTTTCTCCATGCCTTTGGCGTTCAAGACGGCGCCCGCCGACGGGCCGGCCAAATGATCGAGCAACGCCTTGGCGGCCGCGGGATCCCTGGCGGTGGCGCTGAGGCCCGCCGAATAAACCGTTGCGTTTTGCACCGGCGCCGGCAGTGGTCCGACCAGGCGGGCGCCCGTGACGGGCAGGATCTCGCTGATTTGGTGCACGGCCAGTTCCGCTTCACCTGACGCGACCAGGTCGGCCACAGCGCCACCCGGCTTGAGCCGGGCCTTGGCGCGGACCTCCGCGCCGATGCCCAAGCGATCGATCAGGCCATCAAAGTAGATGCCGCTCGAGCCGCCGGCCTTGGGATCGATGTAGGCCACCGACTTTGCGGCCAGCAGCGCCTGCTTGAAGGCCTCCACGGTGCTGATGTCGGGCGCCGGGGCGCCCTCCTTGACCGCCACGCCGATGCCGACCTTGGCGAGATCGACGCGGGGGCCGGCTGATCTTGCCCGCTTTGGCGGCCTCGTCGATGACCGCGGGGTGATGATGGCAAGATCGAACGCCTCGCCGCCGGCGATACGCTTGGCGAGCGTCCCAGCGGTGGCATTATCGAGGCTGACCTTGTGACCGGTCGTCTTTTCGAACTCGGGCAGCAACGCCTCGAGCACGCCGCGCATGGCCCCGGCCGTCAAAACCTTGACCTCGGCCGCCGCCGGGGATCGGCGCCGATGAGAAGCGCAAGTGTGGCGAGGGCGAGACCGCGTAGCCTGCTGCGCATGACGGCACTCCCTTTTTTCGGGGCCAAAGTATTGCCCCGATCCCCTTCACACGGACCCGTTCACAGCCCGCTCACAACCCTGGCGGGTGGCGCTCGGTCCACGCCGTGGCGCGCTCGTAGGCCTCTGCCACCCGGTAGACCATGGCCTCCTGGAAGGGATGGCCGATGAGCTGCAGGGAAAGCGGCAGCCCGTCGCTGCGTAAAGCCCGCGGGCATGGCGAGTGCCGGCTGTCCCGTGACGTTGAAGGGCTGGCGCGCCTGGCGCGGATACAGGCTGGCGCAGGCCTCGGCATCGTCGATCGGGCAGGTCGGATCCATGTTCGAGGCGGTCAAGGCCACGTCGATGTCGGCAAAGGCCGCCAGCGTCTGGCGCGTCAGGCGAGCGCGCAGGCGCAGGGCGTCGATGTAGTCGGCCGCGCTTACCATGGCCCCATCGAGAATGCGCTGGCGCGCCAGGTCGCCGTAGTCGTCGGGTCGCGCGGCAGCCACGGCGGTGGATGGCAAACGCCTCGCAGCGAATGATGATGCGCGTTGCGGTGGCATACTGCTCAAGCGGCGCAAGCCGCATGTCCGCACACGGCGCCGAGTGGCGCAAAACCTCCGCCGCCCGATCGAGTGCCGCGATCTGCTCGGGATGGGCGTCACAGTCCTGCGCATAGAAGTGACGGACGAGGCCGATGCGCAAGCCTTTGACGCCGGCCTCGAGCCCGGCCGCGTAGTCCTGGCGCTGGGACATTGGCGCTGCCGGGATCATCGCCGTCATGGCCGGCGATCACCTGCAACAGGAGCGCGTTGTCGCGGACGTTGCGCGTCATCGGGCCGACGTGATCGAGCGAATTTGCGAGGGGAAGAACGCCTCGGCGGCTGATGAGGCCATAGGTCGGTTTCATGCCCACGATTGCGCACATCGATGCGGGATTGCGCACCGAGCCGCCGGTGTCGGTGCCGAGCGCGGCGGGCACCATGCCCGCAGCCAGTGCCACGCCCGAGCCGCTCGAGGAGCCGCCGGGAAAGTGATTGCCGCCCCATGGGTTGACGGCCGGCGGCCAAGGCAGGTCGAAGGACGGTCCGCCGATGGCGAACTCATGGGTTGCAAGCTTGCCCATCATGATGGCGCCGGCGTACTTGAGCCGTTGACTAACGACGGCGTCGCTTGGCCGCGATGTTGTCGAGCTAGAGTTTCGAATGGGCCGTGGTCGGCAAGCCGGACCAGTCGATGATGTCCTTGAGCGCAAAGGGAATCCCATGCAGGGGTCCGCGCCAGTCGCCGGCCGCAATTTCGCGCTCGGCCTGGCGCGCGGAGGCCAGCGCGAGATCCGGCGTGATCCGGATGAAGGCGTGAAAGCGCGCGATCCAATTGTCGATCCGATCGAGCAGGGCTCCGTATAGGCGACGGGCGAAAGTGTGCCCGCCGCGCAAGCGCTGGGCGGCGGCCGTGATGGCAGCAAGGCAAGGTCGGTCATGACTTTGGCTTGTCGGCCGCGGGCTGGGGCAGCCGAAAGGAGAGGCGAGCTCGTCGGACCAGGCGAGGTCCTTTGGCAGTTTGGCGCAAGCTCGCGGGCCGACGCCCGGCCCTTTGCAACTGCTCCAGGTGCTTATCGCTGAGCCGCGGTAGGCCGGCCGCCGTCGCCATGCCTACGACGTGGTCGGTCTTACTCATGCGGCTTCCTCCCCTAGCCGGCGCTGAGCCCCGAAACTTTGCACCAACTGTCGGCGAGGCGAAAGGGTCGAGATCGCCGCTCCGGGAATTTGCCGGTGCGGCAGCGAAGCGATATTGAATGTGGCCCTGGTCGGGTTAGCCTTCTTGGCTCCGGCACGCGCAAACTGAGGACAGCCGCACACGATGACGCGCGTCGCCTTCGATATTGGCGGGACGTTCACCGACTTCGTCCTGGAGGATGTCGCGTGCCGGTCAGCTCAAGTTCCACAAACTGCCAACCACGCCCGCCGATCCGGCGGCGGCGGTGCTCGCTGGCCTGGCACCGCTCTGTAAAGACGCCAAACTCGCGCCGGCCGAGCTCGGCGGCATCCTGCACGCCACCACCGTCGCCACCAATGCGATCCTGGAGCGCAAGGGACCGAAGATGGCCCTCATAACCACCGCGGGCTTCCGCGATATTCTGATCATTGGCCGCCAGAAGCGCTACGACACCTACGACATGTATCTGGCCAAGCCCGTGCCGCTGCTGCGTCGGCGCGACATCTACGAGGTCGCCGAACGCACCCTGGCCGACGGCAGCGTCGAGGCCGCCGCTCGATCTTGCTGACCTCGAGCGGGTGCTCGATCGGCTCGAGGCGCAAAACTACGCGTCCGTCGCCGTCTGTCTGCTGCATGCCTACGCCAGGGCCGAGCACGAACGGCTCATCGGCGAGCGCCTGGCCGCGCGCAACCCGGGCGCGCGATTTCGCTTTCCTCGGAGATCTCGCCCAAATTCCGCGAATACGAGCGCGCCAGCACCGTGGTGGCCAATGCCTACGTCAAGCCGATCGTCAATGGCTACGTCGCCGACTGACGCGGCGCCTTGGCGAAAAGGGCATCGGCTGCGACCTCTTCATCATGCAGTCGAACGGCGGCCTGGTGCCGCCGGAGCTCGCCTGCGAGATGCCGATCCGCATCGTCGAATTCGGGCCCGCTGCCGGCGTCTTGCTGTGCGGCGTCATCGGCCGAAGGAGGGTCTCGCCGTGTACTCACCTTCGACATGGGCGGCACGACCGCCAAGCTCGGTGCCATCGACGGCGGCGAGCCCGCCATCTGCACCCACCTTCGAGGTCGATCAGGTGCGCTATCGCAAGGGTAGCGGCTTGCCGATCAACGTGCCGGCACTCGAACTGCTGGAGATCGGAGCCGGCGGCGGCAGTATCGCGCGCACGGAGATGGGCCTGATCAAGGTTGGACCGGAGAGCGCTGGCGCCGATCCGGGACCTGCCTGCTACGGACGCGGTGGAATGGCAAGCCGACGGTCACCGACGCCAACGTCGTCCTGGGCTACATCAATCCCGACAATTTCAATGGTGGCGCCATTCGGCTCGACGCGCACGCCGCCGCCGAGGCGATCAGCCGCGAGCTTGGCGCTCCCCTCGAGCTCAGCGCCGGGGAGGCGGCCTGGGGCATCTACACCATGGCCAACGCCAACATGGAACGCGCCATGCGCATCGTGTCGGTCGAACGCGGCCGCGATCCGCGCCGCTACGGGCTGGTCGCCTTCGGCGGCGCCGGACCGCTGCACGCGGCGCGGCTTGCCCGCGCGCTCGGTATCCCCAAGATGATCGTGCCGTGGGGCGCCGGCGTCGGCTCGGCCATTGGTCTGCTCGCAAGCCAACACCAAGCTCGATCAGTCGCTGACGCGTCTTCTCGCGCTGCGCGACGGCGCCGAAGTCGAGATCACCGAGATCTACCAAGCGCTGGCGGCGCGCATTGCACGCCGACCTTAAGCGTCTGCGGCAGCCGCGCTGCCGCCCAACCTGACGCGGTTTGCCTTCCTGCGCTACCTGGTCAAGGTCACGAGATCCGCGTCGATTTGCCGGCGCTTTTCCCGTCGGCGAAATTACGTTGCCGAACTAGTGGCACGGTTCGAAGCGGCCTACCTCGCCAAGTACGGCTATCGGCAAGCCGGGGCCGCGGTCGAGGCCGTGGACTGGTACCTGGTGGCCAGATCCCGAATGGACCGCCGGGCGCGCACGGCGCCCGAGGCTGGCGCGGGGGCGGTCCGCGCGGGCGCGTCAGCGGCAACGTCAGGCCTATTTCCCGGAACTCGGCGGCTATGTCGAACTGCCGTCTTCGAGCGTGGGCCGCTGGCGACGGCGAAGTGATCGCTGGACCCGCCATCATCGAAGAGGCTGAGGCGACGACGGTCATGCCGCCGGGTTCGATGGCCGCGTCAGTCAACGCGGGCATCTCGTGATCGCCGCTTGGTTCGGAGACTTGACATGGCCAACACGTCAATCAGTCCGATCGCGCTATCCGTCATCTGGAACGGCTTCCTGTCGATTGCCGAGGAAATGGGGACGACCTTACAGATGACCGCCTTTTCGGAGGCCGTGCGCGAGGGTCAGGATTTCTCGACGGCGATTTTCGATCGCTCAGGGTCGGCTGGTGGCGCAGGGCAACTTCACGCCCGGCCACCTCGGCTCGATGCCGTACGTCATTAAGTCGATCATGGAGATCTTCCCGCCGGGCGCGCTTGCACCCGGTGACGGTGTGCTCCTCAACGATTCTCGGCTGGGCTCGGGCCACTATCCCGACTTCTTTTTTGTGAGCCCGGTGTTTCTCGGCGCAAACCCAGATTGGCTACCTGATCAATACGGCGCACCATATCGACGTCGGCGGCGCCGCACCCGGCTCGCAGAAGGTGCAAGGCATCACCGAACGCTTCCAGGAGGGCCTACGCATCCTACCCGTGCGAGTGCTGCGTGACGGCGAGTTCGATGACGACATCCTGCGCCTGATCCTCGGCAATGTGCGCTTCCCGAGATCCTGCGCGGCGACCTCACCGCGCAGCGCAACGCCAACTTCGTGGGTGCCCAGCGACTAGCCAAGCTCTACCAGGAGCATGGCATCGAGCTCGATCGAGCGTGCCATCGACGAAATCCTGGATCGGTCGGAAGCGCGCATGCGCGAACTGATCCGCGCCATCCCCGATGGGCGCTACAGCGCGTGAAGATTGGCTCGACGCCTGCGGCGAGGAGTGCGGCCCCATCAAGGTCGCGGTCGATATCGACGTGGTCGGCGACGAGATCACCGTCGACTTCTCGCGTTCCTCCGATCAGGTGCCGGTCGCACTCAATTCCTACATCAACTACACGCGCGCCTATACGCTGTTTTCCATCAAGGTCTTCACCGACGCGTTGCTGCCGCAAAACGCTGGCATGATCCGTCCGATCCACGTCAAGGCGCGCGAGGGCTCCTTCTTCAATCCGCGGGAACCCGCGTCCAGCGGCGGTCGCGCCATCATTCAGATCCGCATCTTCGAAGTCATCAACGCTGCGCTGGCGCGAGGCGCTGCCCGACAAGACGTTCTCGACCTTCTCGCATTGGAGCAATCCGAATATCGGCGGCGTCGATCCCCGCACCGGTAAGCCGTTCATCATGTACGATCTGATGTTCGGCGGCTACGGGGCGCGGGCCGGCCACGACGGGGCCGAGGCGCTGAGCCCCGTCGTCAACTGTGCCAACATTCCCATCGAGGTGCACGAGACCATTAATCCCGTATTGGTGCGCCGCTTCGAGCTCATTGCCGACAGCGGCGGTGCTGGTCGCTGGCGCGGCGGCTGCGGCATTCGCAAGGACGTCGAACTCAGCGCCGAGACGCGCGGTCATGACGCTTGCTGGGCGAGCGGCACTCGCATCCCGGTTCGCGCTCGCGGGGGCAAACCGGGCAGCCTCGCCGTCAACCACGGTGGAGCGCGGCGGCGAGACAGCGTGGCGATGGGGTCAAAGGACGTGCGCGCTCTTCGACGGGGGGACGTCGTGAGCTTTCGGCTCAACGGCGCGGCAGGTTGGGGAGATGCGCGCGGCGCGGACCCCCGCCGTGGCCGCAAGACTGGCCGAAGGCTACGTGTCGGCGGCGGCGGCCCAGCGGCTTCTATGGCTGGCGCGGCGCCTAGGTCACCTTGCGCGCCATCCCAATACGTGGGGGCTCGTGCGGCTTCCCACTTCCGCGCGTGGTGCACCCCAAACCTAGCTGCGGTTTGACGCATTTGTTCAAAACCTGGAGGAGGAGCGTCGGTCGCCTTTGCTCGTCCTTTGCCAGGAGAAGGTCACCTGCGCAGTCTAAGCGTGTTGACATTCGCCGCTCGCAATGTGCGGCTTCGACAGCCGATTTTTGGGACAGCGATACATCGGGGATCATTGCCCCTTGCCCCGCTCACGCTCGACAGAAGTCTCGCTCCACCTGCAACAATTGCCTCGGCGAGCCGAGCGCGCGGCTCGACATAAGAAGGAGGATCGCCGATGATCAAACACCTCGCCCTGGTGGCAGTGCTATCGTTGGGAGGAATGTCTGTTATGGCGCAAGACCGCATGCCGGAAATCCTGGCGGACCAGATGACCGACGCCCAGAAGAAAGCGGCTTCCGAATTCGCCGAGGGGCGCGGCTATGCGGTCCGCGGACCGTTTGCAGCTATGTTGCGCAGCCCGGAGGTCATGTTGCGGGCAAAGGCGATGGGCGATTATGTGCGCTTCAAATCGACGATACCCGCTCGACTGAACGAGCTTGCCATCATCATCACGGCGCGCCAATGGTCGCAGAACTACGAATGGCAGGCCCACCGGCCGTTAGCGGAGAAGGCGGGCCTTAGGCCTGAGATCGCGCAAGCGATTGCCGATGGCCGGCGCCCCATCGGCATGGGCGCGGACGAGGAGGTCGTCTACGACTTCTCCATGGAGCTGCACGCCAACAAGAGTGTGAGCGATGCGACCTATCAGCGGGCTTTAGAGAAGTTTGGCGAGCAGGGCGTCATCGACCTGACCGCCGCGAATGCTTATTACACGTTCAACGCCATGATGTTGAACGTGGCACGCACGGCGCTCCCGGCCGGCGCCAAAGCGGAGCTGCAGCCGTTTCCGAGATAGCGAAAGATAGGACCGTCTAAGGGGATGCCGGTCCACTGCCAGTGCGTGTCAGAAACGCTCGGATAGCATCTTGCGCAGATGGCGCCAACCGCGGCGCCAGGGCCGGCACGTCTTGGATCTCGGCAATGAGGAGGCTGCCCTCCGTTACTCTTAAGGGCTCCACCGGCACATCCCTGGTGACGTAGAGCTCGCGCCAAAGGGTGCCGCCGGCAATATAGGGGTCGGTCCCTCTGTAGCTTGCGAGGTGTTCGAAGCGCTCCGGTGCTATGAAGAAGCTGATTTCTTCGTGTATCTCCCGAACGACGCACTCCAGAAAGGTCTCATCGCCTTCGCGATGACCGCCAAACAGGCCAATCTTACCGGGAAAAAGGATGCCCGGAACGTTGTCTCGCTGCTGCAGGAGAAATCGCCCGCGTTGATCAATGATGAGTGCGGCAGCTACTTCCCGGTGCTGCGGTGTGGTCATCGCAACGGCCTCATATCCGAGCCCTCCTGTGAAAGTAGAGGGACTGTTCAGCGCCCATCATCGGTCGATTCTGATCCTCATCGAAGGCATAGGCCTGGATCAAGCTGCGAGCCGCTCGCGGTGTGTCCCGCCGAGTGCAATAGCCACTGGTTGTTGTCGAGACCGAGGGTGGCTCGGACCTCAGGTAACATAGCGCCGCCGCCGATCGCGTGCGACCCCATGCATGACGCCGGCAGTGCCGCGAGCAATGCCCGGTAGCCATTGTAGTCCAATTGATCATGCCCTTGACAGCATGCTCGGTGGGATCGCCGCGATTCCGGCTGCCGAATAGGGATCGCTGATGCTCGGCATCGCCGCGCAGCGACAAAAGCGAGCGGCGCACGACTTCTGGCCGGCGCAGCTGGCGCACTTTGCCAACTTTGCCGGCGATAGCGCCCAACAAACCGTAAGGGGAAGAGCTCTTTCTGCGCCTTATCGTCCGCCAGCGCGCCGTGCCTTGCTTACCCCGTGCGACTGATTGCAGCCTGGCGAGCTCGGTGCCAAGCCGGCAGGGTAACACGCAGATAGGCGGCATGGTCTTGCCGTCGCGCCGGTCGGATACTCGCAGAGCGGGAACGGGCGGCCCCGGGGGAGGAGTGCAATGCGACAGCTGGTTTTTGCGTTGGTGATGGGTGTGATCCTGCTTGCCGGCAGGGTCAGTCCGGCGGCGGCCGAGGAGGTGACGGAAATCGCCGTGGCGCAGCAATTTGGCGCCATCTTCATTCCGCTGATGGCGATGGAGAATATGCAACTCATCGAAAAGCAGGCGCAGGCACGGGGGATCGGCGATCTCAAGGTGAGCTGGGCCAAGCTTGCCGGGCCATCGGTGATGGTCGATGCCATTCTATCCGGCAATCTGCATTTTTCCGCCCAGGGTGTTCCCTCGCTATCCCTGATGTGGGATCGCACCAGGAGCGGCGTCGGCGTCAAGGCCGTCTGCGCCATCACCAACACGGACATCTACCTCAATACCCGCAATGCGAAGCATCAAATCGATCCGCGATTTTACCGACAAGGACCGCATTGCGGTGCCATCGGTGAAGGTTTCCACGCAAGCTTTGTTTTTGCAAATCGCGGCGGAGAAGGAGTGGGGGCCCGGCCAGCACGGCAAATTGGACCACTTGACCGTCGGCCTGGCGCATCCGGACGCGATCGCCGCGGTGCTCAACCCCAGTGAGCGAGATCACCGCGCCACTTTGCCACGTCGCCGTTTCACGAGGCGGAGATGAAGGCGGGCTTAAAGACCGTGACCAGTGGCTATCAGATCATGGGCGGCGAGGTCAGCAATCTTGTGTTTGTCACGACCGAGAAGTTCCGCGCCACCAACCCCAATGTCTACGCCGCCGTGGTTGCCGCGCTCGATGAGGCGATCCAATGGACCAATGCCGACAAGCGCCGCGCCGCCAAGCTCTATATGGACATGACAAAGGAAAAGAAACTGAGCGAAGACGACGTGGTGGCAATCATCTCGGCGCCGGGCTTCGATTTCACCAAAGTACCGAAGAAGACCTTCAAGTTCGCCGAGTTCATGCACCGAATTGGTGCCCTGAAGACGAAGCCGGAAAGCTGGAAGGATCTTTACTTCGCGGAAGCGCATGGCCTGGCGGGCGACTGACATTCCCCGCGGTGCCCAGCGAGGAACTTCGGGCTAGACGCCGAGATAGGCCTTGCGCACAGCCTCATTGTTGAGGAGCTCGGTGGCGTTGCCCGTCGTGCGCATGCGGCCGAGGTCCAAAATGACGCCGCGGTTGGACAAGCGACAGCGCCCAGGTGGCAATTTGCTCCGCCAGCAGGAGGACGAGCCCTTCCGCCTTCTGGGGCCTGTCGTTTCATGGCTCAAGACCGTTCAGAAGCCGGGCCGATCCATTATCAGGCTCATGCGAGCATGGGGCCCGGCGGCCGGTGGTCGCGAGACGGAGACAGCACGCCCAGGGTTTGATCGTGCTCGAGCAACGGGCGGCGGTCTACGAGATCGCCCCAGCCCGCTTTCCCGCATTTCTAGGGCGTGCTGTCCCCTTGCCTGCATGGCAAGGAGCGGGAAAGCCGGCCCGATCGAATGAAACTCTGCGCCAGGCGCGCGGCGCCGAACTTGGCTACCCGGCGTTGCATCGCCTCAGGCGGCGCGGCGGCTGGCTCTGCGATCGAGCGGGGCGAAGAGAGCCGAGATGTCAGCCTCGGTGAAATCGAGGCCCGACTTGGAGACGCCCTCGAACAGCGCCTCGGCCAACGCCGCCTTGCGAGCCTTAAGCAGCTGGATAGCCTCCTCGATGCCCTCATCGACGATCAGCTTGTAGACAAACACCGGCTTGGTCTGGCCGATGCGATGGGCGCGGTCGGTTGCCTGGTTTTCCACCGCCGGGTTCCACCATGGATCGTAGTGGATGACCGTATCGGCGGCGGTCAGGTTGAGGCCGGTGCCGCCTGCCTTCAGGCTTAGCAGGAATAGCGGCGTCTCGCCCGCTTGGAAGGCCTTCACAGGTTTGGCGCGGTCCACGGTGTCGCCGGTCAGTGTCACGTAGGGGATATCGAGGGCCTCCAGCTCCACCTCGATCAGCTCAAGCATACTGGTGAACTGCGAGAAGAGAAGAATGCGCCGCCCCTCGGCGACCATCACGGGGATCATCTGCAGCAGCCGCTCGAGCTTAGCCGACTGCTTGACCTTCCGGGCCTCGGGCATTTTCAACAGGCGCGGGTCGCAGCAGATCTGGCGCAGCTTCAAGAGCGCGTCGAGAAAGACGATGTGGCTCTTCGCCAGGCCCTTCCGCGCGATCGCGTGGCGCACCTTTTCGTGCATAAGTACCCGCACGGTCTCATAAAGGTCGCGCTGCGAGCCATCGAGCCTTACGCGCTCGACGATCTCTGTTTTGGCGGGCAGCTCCTTGGCCACCTCCTGCTTCGTCCGTCGTAGCATGAACGGTTTGAGGCGCCGCGTCAGGAAGGCCTGGGCCGCCGGATCCCCGTGCTTCTCGATGGGCGTGCGGAAGGTGCGCCGGAACGTCGTCTCGTCGCCGAGCAGGCCGGGGGATAGGAATTCAAACAAGCTCCACACCTCGCCGAGGTTATTCTCCAGCGGCGTGCCGGTGAGTGCAAAGCGATGGCGGGCGTTGATGCGATGGGCGAGCGCTGACACGGTGGCGCGCGGGTTCTTGATGGCCTGCGCCTCGTCCAGGATGGCGACGTGGAATTCGTGGTCGAGCAGCACGGCGTGGTCGCGCATCAGCAGCGGATACGTGGTCAGCACCAGATCGTGGTGGAGGATGTCGCCGAACAGGTGCTTGCGCTCCAGCCCCCGCAGCGCCAGCACGTCGAGCGTCGGCACGAAGCGCTCGGCCTCGGCTTGCCAGTTCGGCAGTACGCTGGTGGGGGCGACGATGAGCGCGGGGCGGTCGAGCCGACCTTCAACCTTCTCCCGCGCCAGGAAGGCCAGCGCCTGCACGGTCTTGCCGAGACCCATGTCGTCGGCCAGCACACCGCCGAAGCCCGTCTCCCGCAGAAAGTCGAGCCAGGCAAGCCCCAGGGCCTGATAGGGCCGCAGCTCCGCCCTGAACGATGGCGGCGGCGTGACCTCTTTCAAGCCGCGCCCTCGCTTCAGTTCCTGGCCGAGCGCGATCAGCCGCTCGGTGCTGGCCCCCCATGCCACGCCCGAGCCCAGCTCGCCGGCCAAGGCCGCGAGCGCGACCGCTTCGGCGCGGTGTAGCTTGACCCGGCCGTTGTCGATGGCATCGCTGCGCGGACCGATCAGCTCGATCAGCCCCTTGAGGATCGGGGCCATCCTGTCCCCCGGAAGTGGCAGCAGGCGGCCATCGGGCAGGGTGTGGTAGAGCTTCAGCTTATTGCAGCGTTTGATCAGCTCCCGCGCGGCCTTGGGGTCCGAAGAGAGCGCGAGCCGGCTGACCTCGGCCGGCAGCCGCGACAGCATGCTGGCGAGTTGCGGGGCGAGGCTGAGGCGCTGGCCCTCGAACTCGATGCCGAGCTCAAAGGAGAACCAGTCGATGCCCGAGCCCTCGCCGATGTCGGCCCACCAGGCGACCTCGCCCTCGGCCACCCGATAGGGGTAGTCGTGGGAATAGACGATCTGCCAACCCTCGGAGCGCAACAGCGGAACAGCTTCCGCCGAGAAGGCGATGAAGCGGGAGGGGTCGTCGAGGCCTGCGAGCGCTTCGTAAGGGCTTTGCTCACCGCCAGGTGCGATAAGCATGTCGTTGACATGCTCGCGGCCGGTCTCGAGCAGGCTGTCCTTGATGCCTTTGAGGCCGAGTGTGCCCAACCGCTCGAAGGCCGCGCGCTCGACCTTGCCATCGCGAGGGGTTAAGACCAGCAGCTCGCCTTCCAGGCGCTCCAGCATCTGTGTGGCGGCGTGCGCGGGGACGACCTCGCCTGCGTAGTCGAAGGCGAGGCGTGCAAGCGGCAGTTGGAACGAGCCGTGAAGCCGCGCCTCGCGCGCGTACCAGGAGTATTGGGGCTTGATCCGCACTGGCCCGAGCAGCAGCTCGAGTCGCGGTATAGGCGCGGTGGCGCGCAACTCGGTTTTCAGCGCCGGTTTCGGCAGCGGCACGCGATCGGCAAGCCCTATCGCCTTCACCCGGTGCTCGAGTGCAACGGCAAGAGCGGCGGCCTCGGCCGCGTTCACCGAGGGCGCCGCCGCAAGCCGCGCGGCAATCGCATCGGGTAAGCCGAGGTCGAGCGGGCCGGTCAGGCCGGCGGTGACGTCGACGTAGTACGGCGGCGCCAGCCCCAGCACCGCGTCGGGAGGCTGGGCAGGGCCATCAGCCGTCTCCGGCTCGAGTTCGATCGCCAGGCGCTGGCGGGCGCCGGTGTCAAGCTGCCAGCGGGGCACAGCGCGGCGCACGGGGCCGGCGCTCAACTGGGGGCCGTTGACCTCGCGCCACCGGCAGCGCCCCGTGCTCAGGATGATGGACAGCACCCGCGCGACCATCGGGTTGGCGGTGAGAAGCAGGCTGCCCAGCCCCGTGCCAGGGGTGCGCCGCAGCAACCAGTCCAGGTCACCCAGGATCTCGTGGTCGACGGGGCGCAAATGCTTGGCCGGTTGGTAGTTGTAGATATTGCCGGGGCTATAGATTTTGCTGCTGCCGAATTTGCCACTCTGCAGCAGACTGGCCACCATCGGCGTGAGGCTGGCGCGCGAGGGATAGCCGTTGCGGCCCGGCTCGACATCCAGCACGTAAAGGAGCCGCTGTTTGATCTCCGGCGGATAGGCGTTGGCCGCGGGGTTCGCGCCGGCTTGGTCGAGGTCGCCGAGCCAGAGCTGCAATTGCGGCGATAGGCTCCGCGCAGGGCCTCCCGAGTGTGGGCTGGCGGCGGGCAACGACGGCGGGGCCGTCGCCACGCTAGGCGGCGGCGAGCGCAGCTCGGCTTCGATCAGCACGGCGGCGACGTGCTTGCAGTTGGAGCGGACCGGGCAGCTGCAGGTGCCGTGGATGATGACGCCGTTGTTACTCGGCCGCAGCGTGATCATCAGCTGGTAGGGTCGGGGCTCGCTGCCACGCACGCGTCCGACGATAACGGTGCCCCCGTCGTTGACGTCGACGTCGATGATCTTCCCGCGGGCATGCACGATGCGGCCACGGGCAAGGGTGGCGGGCTCGATGCTGCGCGCTATGTCTACAGGTCCGAAAGCCAGCATCGCTCCATCCACGGGCCCACGCGCCTGTCGGCGTCCGAGAATCGGCGACCCCTGATAGCAGGGCGCGTGCTCGCCTTTCCATGGGGCGCTACGTGGCATCCGCCGAAAGCTGTGGACGCCGTAGGTCAAGTCCTGGCGCCGCCGTTCGCCATAGGGCGCGCCCTAGACGCCGAGATAGGCCTTGCGCACGTCCTCATTGTTGAGGAGCTCGGCCGCGTTGCCCGACATGCGCATGCGGCCGAGATCCAAAATCACGCCGCGATCGGCGAGCGACAACGCCCAGGTCGCATTTTGTTCCGCCAGCAGCACGGCCAGGCCTTCCGCCTTCTGGATCTCGCCGAGAATCTCGCCGATGCGTTCGACCAGCACGGGCGCGAGGCCGAGCGAGGGCTCATCCAACATCAGCAGCCTCGGCTTCGACATCAGCGCGCGACCGATCGCCAGCATCTGCTGTTCGCCGCCCGAGAGGCTACCGGCGCGCTGTTTGGCGCGCTCGGCCAGGCGTGGGAAATAGCCGTAGATCTGCTCGACGCGGGCTGCCAATTCGCCAGTCGGGCGGGAAATGCCACCCACCTTGAGGTTGTCGCGCACGGAAAGCTGCGGAAAAACGCGCCGACCCTCGGGTGAGTAGCCCACGCCGCGACGCACCACCAGCGAGGGTTTGAGGTCCTTGAGTTCGGAGCCGTCAAGCAAAATACGCCCGCGCACGTAGTGTGCCATGCCCATAATGGCCTTGAGCGTGCTCGACTTGCCGGCACCATTGGCGCCGATCAGCGCTAGCGTTTCTCCCTGACCGAGCCGAAAGCTGACGCCATCGGTGCCGACGATCGGGCCGTAGGTGACCTTGAGATCTTCAATGACCAGCTTGGACATAGCGCTTGCCGAGGTAGGCTTCCACGACTGCCGGATGGCGCAGCACCTGGTGCGGGCTGCCTCGCGCCAATTCCCGGCCTTGCGCCATCACCAGCACGCGGTCGCAAAGGTCGGAGATAAAGCGCATGTTGTGGTCGATGACGACCACCGAAATTCCACGTTCGCGCACCAGCCGGATGGTGTCGCGAACATGGTCGGTCTCCTCGGCAGAAAGCCCTGCCGCAGGCTCATCGAGCAGGATCAGACGCGGCCGTGCGGCAAGGCCGATGCCCATGCCCAGCACCTTCTGGAAGCCGTAGGGCAGATTGCTCGCGACCTGATCTTCGACGCGCTTGAGATCGAGCCATTGCATGACTTCATCGACGTGCTGGTTGCTGCGCTGCGTGGCGTCGCGGGCCTTGGCGGTGTTACAAAGGGTGGCAAAGAAACCAGGATAGAGCTCGCGGAAGGCACCGCGCAGAAGGTTCTCGCGCACGCTGCGGTTGCTGTAGACCGTGGTGGCCTGGAAGGTGCGCACCAGGCCGCGCTCGACCAGCGCATGCGGCGCCAGGCCCGTTGCATCCCTGCCACCCAGCAGGACACGCCCGCTGCTGGGCTTGATGACGCCGGAGATGAGGTTGACGGCCGTGGTTTTGCCGGCGCCATTCGGCCCGATGATGCCGAGAATTTCGCCCTCGCCGACGGCAAAGCTCAGATCCGAGACGGCCTCGAGCCCACCGAAACGCTTGCACAGGTGGGCGACGGCGAGGAGCTCGCTCATGCGGCGGCACTCGGCCGGCGTTGCAGCAGAAAGGCTCGCAGGCGGCGGCCGGCCTCGATAAGCCCACCAGGGAGGAAGGCCATGGTTGCGAATAAAATCGCGCCGAACATGATTTGCTGCAGGTTGACGTAACCGCGCAGCAGTTCGGGCAACGTCACCATGAAGACCGTGCCGAGCATGGCGCCGTAGAGGCTCGACATGCCGCCGATCACGTTCATGACCACCAGGTTCAGGGACTGGAAGCCGGAGTAGGCCTCAGGGCCGACGAACCTGATGTAGCCCGCCTGCAGCGATCCGGCCATGCCGGCGAGCGCGCAGGCGATGATGAAAACGCTGACCTTCAGCCGGATCACCGGCACGCCGGAGCATTCCGCCAAGCGCTCGGCCTCGCGCACCGCGTCCATTGCCCGACCGAATTCGGAATTGAGCAGCCGCGCGCACAGCCCGACGCCGAACACGGCAAAGGCAAGGGCGAAATAGTAGTAGGCCCGGTTGGAAAGCAAAAACGGATACGGCGGCGGAATAGAAAAGATGCCATTGGAGCCGCCGGTAATGCGCGGCATTCTCGACGATGGCCATGCGCACCACCTCACCGAGAAGGAAGGTGATGAGAACGAAGTACTTGCCGGTCAGGCGCAAAACGATCGGGCCGATGACGGCGGCGACGGCGGCGGCAAGAAGGGTGCCGACCAGAAGCCCGATCGGCCATGGCATGCCGAAGGTCATGACCATGATGGTGGAACCGTAGGCCCCGAAGCCCATGAATGCCGTGTGACACAGGCTGACGTGGCCGGTGCGAATGATGAGGTGCAGCGAGGCGGCGGCAATGGACGTGATCAAAATCAGCACGCCGACGTGGTGCAGGAATTTGTCCTCCGTCAGCCACGGCCAGCCGATCAGGATGCCGGCAGCAGCGATCCAGTACGAGGCGGTGCCAAGCTTTGTTGGGCTGCGTCATGTCAGGCTTCCGGAGTGCCGAGGATGCCCCACGGGCGCACAATCAAGAGCAAGATCACCACCCCAAACGACAGGAAGGCGGAGGCGGCGGCGCCGTAGAAGGTGCCGACGAAGCTCTCGGTGAAGCCGAGCAGCAGGCCGCCCAGCGCGGCCCCGGGAATCGAGCCCATGCCGCCCAGGATCACCACGATAAAGGCCATCAGCAGGGGACGTTCGCCGAGCAGCGGTGAGACGGCGTAGATCTGGCCCCACAAAGCCCCGGCCAGCGCCGCCAGCAGGATCGCCACAAAGAAGGCGATTTTGTAGATGCGGCGGGTGTTGACGCCCTGGGTCTCGGCAATCTCCAGGTCCTGGGCCGCGGCGCGCATGGCAAGACCTGCCCGCGTGCCGCGGATAAAAGCATAAAAGCCCGCGAGCGCGGCGAGCGCGATCACCACGACGATCAGCCGATCGACCGGCACGATGATGTCGCCCAACAGCAAAACGTCGCTCGACACCGGCGGGATGTTGCGCTCGTGCACGTCCCACAACAGGATCGCCCCGAACATCATCATCATATTGAGGCCGAGCAGCCCGATCATGCTCTCGAACATGCGCTGGTAGAACCAGCGGAACACCAGCCACTCCAGCAGCAGCGAGGCGAAGGCGACGCTCAGCACGCCGACCGGTAGGGCGACGAGCCAGGGCCAATGCCAATCCTTGATCAGATGGAAAAGCGCAAAGGCGCCGAGCATCGCGAACTCACCGTGCGCGAAATTGACGACCCGCATGATGCCGAAGAGCAGCGTGAAGCCGAGGGCGACCAGGATATAGATCGCGCTCAGCCCGACGCCGTTGACGAACACCTGCCCGAGGATGGTGGTGTTGAACAAGAGTGAGCCTTATCTTTTCGCGCCTGGCCACGGGGAGCGCGGGGTCGTTGAGCGTTATGGCACAAACTTCGCCTTGGTCACGAGCTTGCCGTCTTTCACTTCGGAAAGGTAGTAGGTGAACATCAATTGTCGGTTCACGCCGTAGCTGTCCTTGCCCGCCCATTTTACGGGGCCGTAGACGCCGGCATCGAAGCCGTTCATGGCATCGAGCGCGTCACGCACCTTGTCGGTGTCGGTGGAATCGGCACGCTTGATCGCGTCCACCAGCAGGAACACGGTGTGATAGAAGGCCGGCATGAACTGATTGATGATGCCCTTGCCGTACTTTTGCTCGTAGATTGGGCGCAGCTTCTTGCCGGCCGGCGTATCCCAATCGAAGACGCCGTAGGAGAGGAAGCCCTCGGCGGCGGCTCCGGCGATTTCGATGATCTCGTCAGAACCCGGGCCACCGATCTGGATCACCTTACCCTTGAAGCCGGCCTGGCGGATCTGCTTGAGCATCAGGCCGGCATCGCCAGGCGAATTGCCGTCGAATTCAAAGGCGTCCACCTTCTGCGCCATCATGCGCAGGATCAGCGGCGTGAACTCCTTGATGCCGCGTTCGAACAGCTCGAGCGCTGACCTCGAAGCCCTGTTTGCGGTAGTCCTCGGCCAGCGCGCCGGCGACCGACTGGCCGACCGCGTCGTTGGGTGCCAGCATGGCCACCTTCTTCACCTCGGGCGCATTCTCCTTTAACCACTTGATGAGCGGTGGCCCGAACTCGATATTGGTCGGATAGATGCGGAAGTTATAGGGATCCTTGTTGTCGTTCTTCAGGATCTGCGGGGCATAGCCGTTGGTCAGCGCGATCACCTTGGCCGGGTTGGTGACACTGATGACGCCGAGCGCGGGCGGAGAGCCGACCGGCCCGATAATGAACTTGACCTTATCCTGATTGACGAGCCGTTCGGCCGCGGCCTTGCCACCGGCGCCGGTGTACTGGTCGTCGTACATGACGAGCTGCAGCTTGTAGGTCTTGCCGTCGGCCTTGACGCCGCCCGCCGCATTGATCTCTTCAATGGCAATCTCCATGCCGCGCTGGGCGGCAAGACCCCAGGCGGTGCCGCCACCTGAAAGCGGGCCGACGCCGCCAATCTTGAGAATGTCTTGCGCCTGAGCCGCACCGACCCCAGCCAGCATCAGCGCCGCGACGAACGCGGCGCACTGCAACTTGATCATTTAAGCGTTTCCTCCCGGCGTCATGCCGTTCACGTTCATCGGGGGACGGGCGTTGCCGACCCCGGCATAGGTTGCAGCGTGAGGCGGGGTAGGGTCAAGCAACGGCGGCGTATCCTGCCGACATGCCCGCCGCTATACCTTGGCTGCAAACGCGAGCTGGACGGCAAGCGTCGGCCTGGCAAACGGGGTGCGAGATTGCGAACCGGCAAAGTCGCCTTAGTTACAAATGCCCATGGCTTTGGCGCGCACCACGGCCTCGACCCGATTGCGCACCCGCATCTTGCGAAACACCCCGGTCAAGTAGTGCTTGATGGTCCGCGTGTTGAGGCCGAGGCGCTCGGCGATCTCCTCGTTGGTGAGACCTTCGGCGAGGTGGCCGAAGACCTGCTTGTCGCGCGACGTGAACACCAGTTCCTTGTCCTTGCTCGGGTCGCAAGGATTGCCCCTTGTCGCGCAACAGCAGGCGGGTGGCCAAAGCTGGTGTGATGTAGGGCTGGCCCTCATAGATGCCCTCGAGCGCGGTCACGAGCTCGACGGCGCCGACGCCCTTGAGGATGTAGCCATGCACGCCGATGCGCAGCGCCTCGGCGATATCCTCCTCGTCGCTGGACGCCGTCAGGATCACGACCTTGGCGCTCGACGGGTTGAGAAGGATGCGCTCGGCGAGCCTGATGCCTTCGCCCTCGCCGTCGATATCCATCAGGACGATCTCCGGCTTCTTCTTGAGGGCGGCCTGGGCAAGCATCCTCCGTTGCTTCGCCTTCGGCGACGATCGTCAGTTTGGTGCCGGCCGAGGCGTCATGGATGCCGCGCCGGAACAAGTGGATGATTGTCCAGCAGCGCCACACGTATGCGTTCAGCCAAGTCGGACCTCCAACTCTTCTATTTTGAATTGCGCCGTATACGAGACGGCGTTGGGTCGGGCGTTGATCAGAAGTTGACCCCCGATCGACTCGACCCTGTCTTGAAAAGCGCGCAACCACGGCGGGTCATCGCACGGCCGTGGTTGAGATGTGTCGCTCGTGCGTCGCACTTCGACAAACAGCAGATCGTCATCGCATCCGGCGCGCACGCAATGGGGACCCGTTCCCTTGTCGAGCGCCTCGCGAACGAACCGGTAGAGGCTGGCCTTCAGCGAAAAGGGGACGTGGGACGGCAGGGGTGTCATTTCGCGGGTTACAGAGGCGCCAGTTTGTCGCTCGTGTCGGCGCACCGCCGTGGTGATCGTATCCGCCAGCGACAGCTCGTAGAGTTTGGAGGGAACCAGACTTTCCGACAAGTTCCTGATGTCGGTCAGCGCCTCATTCAGTGCACTCCTGATCGCCTCGACGTCATCATGTTGCGACTGCGTCGGTACGACTTTGCTGAGTAAGGCGCGCAAGGAGTCGAGCTTCAGCAGGGCCACGCCTACGAGCTGCACGGGCCCGCTGAAAAGTTCGGTGCCCACCCGGCGCATATGCAGTTCGTCCATTTCCGAGATGCGGCGGTTGGCATTCCCCATCCGGAGGCGGAAGGCGTTCTTTTCTTGATTGACGCGCCAGACCTCACTTGCGCCTCGCCCAGCCAGGATGAACAGCAACGAAATCAATCCGGCCGCACTACCGAAGAAAACCAGCCATACCAGCGCTTGAGCCGCGCGTACCTCGTAGTAGAGGTCGGTGCCAATCTCGTAGGTCTCTGCGAGCGCAATAATTCGACCCGTCCCGGCCTGACGCAGCGGTGCATAGACTTCCAGGATGTGCACCCCGAGTGCGCGGATCTGGACTTCGTCGTCACCGTCCAGCTGGTTCAGTTCGGTCGATACCCCTCCCTCCCAGGCGCGAGCTCTGGCGGGGGACATTGGAAAGCGTCGACCGATCATCTCCCGATTGTTGCTATAGATGACCTGATCGTCTTTCCAGATCCGGAAGGCGAGGATTGGACGGCCAACGACGGTTGGCGTGAATAGGCCGTCCAACTCTATTTTCTTGTTTTCCAGAAGCGTCGATCGTTCGGCAAGTTCTTGGATCCGAGGGGCGACGAAGCTGTCGGTGAAGAGGGCGGCCTCCGCCCCATACCGATCGACGATCGCTTTCCCGATGCTGGTGCTGACCAGTGCCGCGACGAACCCCGTTGCACAGAGCAGGAGGACCGACGCCGCCGCCGCAAGCTTGTACATGAAATCAACGCCGGCCCACTGCAACGTGGACTGCCGGACAGGGGAGCGGCACCAGCGGGCAAGATTGATAGCCATCATAATGGCCAGATTAGGCCAACAGAAAGGATTCGAAAATCGTCCCTAAGTCCAATAACTCTGCCCGAAAGTACACGCTAAAAGCACTGTCCGGGCGCAGGCGGGTTTCGATAGCCAACCCGTTCGTGGCGCCTGTGAGGGGGGCTAGCGTGGCCTAGCTTGGGGAGCCGGGCGGCCCCCTTTTTGTTGGGGCCGCCCACCCTTGTCAGATAGGCCAGCAGGAAGTCTTGGATCGTGATGGTATTGGCCCCGACCCCGTTGACGCCGATGAGCGTGATGGTGTTGCCGCCAATGGTGACCTGCATGTCGCTGCCGAGATCGGCGATGGTCACGCTGGCTGCAAAATTGCCGCCGTGATGCCGAGGATCGAGATGTCCAGGAGATCCTGACCGCGCCGTGCCGCGACTTGGCGTCGAAGCCATTGATGACGTCGGCACCGAAGCCCGGGCGAAGACAAAGGTATCGGTGCCGGCACCGCCATCCATGATATCGTTGCCGGCGCCGCCGGTCAGCTGGTCGTTGCCGGCCCCACCGCTCAGGTTGTCGACGCTTGCCCCACCGAACAGCTGGTCGTTGCCGCCAGCACCGCTGAGGATGTCGCTGCCGGCGCCACCGGTGATGACATTATCCTGCCCATTGCCGGTACCGGTGAAGCCGCCCGCACCCGTGAAGGTAAGGTTGTCGACGTTGTTGGCGAGCGTGAACGCGGCGCTCGAGGTGAATACCGTGTCGATACCTGCGCCCGCCGCCTCGGTGATGGCATCGCCCGCGACCGCATTGTAGGTATCGTCGCCGGCGCCGCCGATCAGCGCGTCGTTGCCCGTGCCGGTCAGGGTGTCGTTGCCGGCCCCGCCGCTGAGGGTATTGGCGGCGCCATTGCCGATCAGCGTGTCGTTGCCGGCCCCGCCGGTGACGCTCTCGACCCCGGCGATGGAACTGAAGCCCGTGGCCGTTCCGGCCGCTAGGTTCACCGACACCGCGGAAGCCGAGCCGGCGTAGGTTAGCGTGTCCGTGCCACCGCCCAGATTGACCACCGCCTCGACGCTGGTCAGCGTCCCGCCCTCGAAGTTGGTGAGGGAGGTGCCGTTCCAGATGACGTCGAGCGTGTTGGCAGTCGCGGTGCCGACGATGTTGAGGGTATCGAGGCCGGCCCCGCCGTCCACGCTGTCGGCACCATCGCCGAAGTTGTACGTGAAGGTGTCGTCGCCGTCTCCGCCGACAAGGGTGTCGTTGCCAGCGCCTCCCGTGATCGCGTCGTCGCCGGCATCACCCAAGATGGTGTCGGCGCCGCCGCCACCCAACAGGACGTCATTGCCCGCCCCGCCGTTGAGGATGTTGGCCGCGTTGCTGCCGGTGAGGCCGTCGGCACCGGATCCACCCGTGACGTTTTCAATGCCGTTGAGCGTATCCTCGATGGCTGCCCCAGCCGAGCCGCGCCGGGCCGTGCCGGCGGTCAGGTCGACGAACATGGCGTCAGACCTCGTCGGCATAGGAGGCCGTGTCGATGCCGGCCCCGCCAGTCAGCGCATCAGCACCCAAGCCACCGTTGAGGACATCGTCGGCGGCACCGCCGTTGAGCGCGTCATTGCCAGATCCCGCCAGTGAGCGTGTCGTTATCGGCACCGCCATTCAGGTTGTCATTGCCGGCGTCGCCGTTCGAGCGTATCGTTGCCGGCATTGCCGTTGAGGGTGTCGTCGCCGCAAGACCGCTGAGCACATCGTTGCTCGGCACCACCATTGATGGTGTTGTTGCCAGCGTTGCCGGTGCCCGTGAAGGCACCCGCACCCGTGAAGGTGAGGTTCTCGACGTTGGCAGAGAGTGTGTAGGCATTGAGGATGGTCTGCACGGCGTCCGTGCCCTCGCCCGGGTTCTCGATCACCACATCGCCGAGATCATCGGCGAAATAGGTGTCGTTGCCGATCCCGCCGCTCATCTCGTCGTTGCCGGCGCCGCCGATCAGGCTGTCGTTGCCGGCGCCGCCATCGAGGATGTCGTTGCCGCCGGCGCCGTTGATCGTATCGTTGCCGCCATGGCCGAAGATGTGATCCTCGCCCGCCGTGCCAACCAGGTTGTTGCCACCATTGGTGCCGGTGATCAGATCGCCCACAACATCACTCGCCGCCGACCTCACGGTCTCCGTGGTGCCGTTGTCATCGACGAACGTCACGGCTACGCGCAGCAGGAGGCCGACTTGCGCTTGGGTGGGCACGAACAGCTGGTTCGTGGCACCCCCGATGGGTGTCCAGGTCACCCCGTCTGCCGACTGCTCCCACTGGAAGGTCGGTATGACCGTCCCGTCCACAAGACCCGTGGTGCCGTCCGGATCGACGATGGTCAGCAGGTTGACCGTCAGGGCTTGCCCTTCCGTCGGGGTCGTGTCGCTGAGGGTCGGTCCAGCCGTCGGGGCATCGTTGACGTTGCCAACGGGCGCGGTCGGCGCCGAGAACACCTCCTCGAGCACGCCGTTGCCGTCCTTGTAGACGGCGCGCACGCGCAGCCTCAAGCCGACCTCGGCATCGCCTGGTGTGAAGGTCGGGCCGCCGGCGCGCGCCGCTTCGCCCGCCGTCGGCTCGACAAGAATGTCCTCAAAGGAGCCGCTATCCGGCGCGGTCTCGACCTGCCAGAAGTAGGCGACAGGTGCCGTGATCCCGTCCGCATCCGTCACGCCCGCGATCGAGACCGTGAGCGGCTGATCCTCGGTCGGTGTGCCGACGATCGTCGGTCCGCCGACCGGCTCGTGGTTGGCATCCGGCACCAGCACGATGGTCTGATCGGCAAACGACAGGCGCTCGATGTGCTTCAGTGTATCGACGCCGTCGCCACCCACCAGGTCGGTGACCGTGACGATGTCGGTTGCCGCGATGTCGAAGCTGTTGGGACCATCGGGATCGAGCGTTTGCAGGACACCATTGATCCGGATCTCGTACTGCTGGACCAAGGTTCCCGTGCCGTCATCAAGGAAGAGCGCACCGGAGAACTTCGCGGTGTCGAAGTTCGGCCCGTCGGCCGGCGGAACTTCCGTGGCGTAGAGGATCTCGCGTACGACCTGCAGCTGCCCGGGATTGTAGGTGCCATTGAGCATGAATGGGATGAGCGGCTCCATGCTGTCGAAGCTGGCGATCTCCGTCGGGAGGCCCGTTACGGGATCGATACCCCTCACGCTGATGCGCACGTTGAGCCAGGCATCGCCGTCAATCACATCATCGCCACCGCGCCCTTCGAGGATGTCGCTGCCATCACCACCAAGGATAATGTTGCCACCGTCGAAGAAATCGACGCCGTCGTCGGTTGTTTGGATGGTGTCTCCGAGCAGTGTCCTCAGACCCGTGATGAGGTCGAAGTTGGTGAGCACGCTGCCGTTGGCCCCTGCCGCGGCAAGAGCGGCGGCGTCGGCATCATCGCCCTGCAGCACGTCATCATGCGCCGATCCCGACAAGCCCTCGACGAAATCGAAGCGGGTGAGAACAGAGGCACCCGAGCCGGGTACGAGCGGCTGATCGAAGAAGCGGTTTGTCAGGTCAATGGTGACGCCGAGCGTATCGTTCTTAAAGGTGGCCCAATCGAAGCCCGAGGAGCCGATATAACGATCGCCCATGCCGACGCTGCCGACCATGATGTCGTCGCCACCCTCGGCGTTGAACTTATCCATCTCGCCGCTGCCGATGTAGACATCGTTGCCGGCGATCGGGTCGTTGCCGAGTGGATCGAAGTTGTCGCCCGGGGAGCCATCGGACGTGCCGTGCTCGATCCAGTCGTCACCCTCGTTGCCCATGTTCTGTTCATCGGCCTTGGTGCCGAAGATGAAGTCGTTGCCCTGGCCGCCGAACGACTCGTTGGCATCCTCACCGGTGACGATGAAATCCTGACCGAAGCCACCGATGATCAGATTGATGCCATTGCCGCCGTGGATGACGTCGTTGCCGTCGCCACCTTGGATGTTGTCGTCACCGCCGAGGTCGGTGATGATGTCGTCGCCGGCACCACCGCGGATCTGGTCGTTGCCGTAGCCACCGTCCAGTCTATCGTTGCCACCGTCGCCCCACAGGGTGTCGTCGCCCTCGCTGGAGATCATGGTGTCGGCGAGTTCGGTGCCGCCGAGCACAATGTGGTCCTCGCCGGTGTAGCGCAGATAGTTCGTGTCGGGACCGACCGTGGTCGGGTCGTCACGAATCACCAGCGGCAGGAGAGGATCGCCGTTGGATGGATCGGCACGGCCGTTAACACCTTCGCCAGTGAACTGCTTGGTAGGATCGACCTCGAGCGTAAAGGCCGGCGTTGAGAAGACGAGCCCGGGGAGATGCGTGGCGTCCGTATTCGCCATAATCAACTTGGCGAACGAGTTGCCCTCGAGCTCGGCATTGAAGGCAAGGCCAGCGGTGCGCTCCAGATAGTAGAAGCGGTCGCCGTCCTGCAGCTTTTCGAGTTGATTCTCGAAGATGAAGTTGAAGGTCGAGCCCAGCATGCCGCCGAACGGCATCGTTTCCTCGGCGAGACCGCCAATCCACAGGTCGATATTGCCCAGACCCGTGTTGGTGACGCCGTCAAGATCCGTGATGTGACCCGCGGCGCCGTTTGCCCAGGTTCCCGTGCTATTCAGGAATTCGAACCGATCTAGCGGGGCATCGGGTCCTCCGAGGACAATCGCCATTGCCGCCGCGCGCTTCGCCACAAGCGTGGTCGCACTCGTGATTGTGTCATGCGTGCCGTAGGCGGCAATGAAATTGATCAGTGACTTCGGGATGCTTCAAATACTGCACCAAATCGGCCCAGCTCGTGTAAGGCTTAAGCTGGCTATCGGCGAACTGGCTATAGATCTCCGCGCGCACCGCGTTCAGCGTCGGAATGCCCGCGTCGCGACCACGCGCAAGGTTGATCGATGGCAGGTCGAGCGGCAGGCCGAGCAGGTTGTTGCGCAAGGCTTCCGTGACGAACTCGTCGATCTCGTTGCCGGTCGTACGCGTCACGCCGCGCACGATGGCGCCGGTAGCCTCTTCCGGTGTCGGACCGCTAGCCGCGTAGGCAAGCGGGTTGAGGAAGGCTGCAATCAGTCCGAGCTGCTGATCCGGATTTGGCGAATTCGGGTCGCCCACAACGTTGAAGTCGGGGTCGAAGCGATCGACCGTCTCCGTCAGCATCGAGTGGCCGAAGCGATAGACCGTGTGCGCGAACTCGGCCACGATCGAAGCATCGAGGTTGACGTCGTAGACCTGCGTCGGCGCGAAGAAGGCATCAACGTTGGGTTGAATGGTGCGCGCGAACTCTTCGAATACGAGGTGCTGGTATTGCATCTCGGTGCCGAACTTCGCGGCTTGAAATAGCCGTTCACCGTCCCAGTTGAGCGTTGAGGGATTGGCCGGGAACACCGCCTCGGGCGTCAGCAGCCATTCATTGAGGAACGCGAGATCGCCTGTTGCGAGGATGGTTTCCTTGGTCTGATCGACCAGCCGGTTGTGCTCGGAGTGGAAGATGGCGTGGACCGCGGTGAGGCCGATGTTCTCGTTCACGCGCCCGTCGCCGGCAATGTAGTGCGCGTCGAGCAGTTCATTGTCGTAGGTGCCGGCCGGCTGTGGACCCGTGTTGATGACGTTGTCAAGATCGGCGGTCAGCGGTTGGCCGAAATCATTGAGCGGCACGGCCGAATGCGCGATGTCGTTCAGGAAGGCGTGGCCGGTCCGGAAAGCGCCAACCGCGTTGAGATTGATAGGAGCAAGTGGATTGCCCTCGATGGTGGCGTCGTCCGACGTTCCGGGGAGACCATCCGGCCCCAAACCGATCACGACTTGGGCGAAGCCATTCGCACCAGGGATGAAATTGCCGTAGGCATCGGTCTTCAGGAGCGGAACATTGTTGAAATCTGAATCCCTGAGGTCGATACCGAGCAAATCGCGTGCCTGCGCCTTGACGACCTTCCAGGTGGCCATGCCACCAATTTCATCGTCGTCGGCGGTGCCAAACTTACCGTCTGGGCCGAGATCACGATTGGTGATCAGTTTGCCTGTCGCATGCGGCTTTCCATCTGTTCCCATCGCGTAGGCGCGTAGGAACACCTGGTGCGAGGGGTGCGATGAGTAGGTCTGGTTCTGGTCGACGAAGGGTGAGGTGGTGTTCTGGCCCTCGTGGTGGGTGTCATCGGCCGTGCCCAAGATTCCATCGGCTCCCGGGCCATCGAACTGTGTCGCCCGTGTCAGCACCATGAAGCGCAATTGCGGTAGCAGATCATCGCTGGTGTTGAAGAGCCCGTCCGCCCCCGCAACCAGGGGATCGTCGTCCTTGAGCGGCATGAAGATCGTGCCGTTGCCGCCCTTGGTCACGAGGTCGAGGCCGTGATCGAAGAACTGGCCGAAGAAGGTCATCCAGGCGTTGAACGGTGCGGAAAGCCCAGCGTCGGGAGCTACGTTTTCGAAGAAGAAAACGTCTCTGTCGTCGGCCGTTCCGAACTGACCGTCCAGACCTGGACTTGTGACGATGTGTACGCCGTCCTTCAGCACGTCATCGTTGCCCGGCGCCCCAAAATTCAGTACGCCGTCCACGCCCGGATCATAGGCGGTGGCATAGGCCGCGGGATTGTTCGCCGTCTGATCGACAACTAGGTTCGAGATGGTCCGGACCTGCGAGTCGAAGACGTCGCCGCTGGTTTGGTTGTACGACGTGGGGGTACCTACGGTCTGTCCGCCAGGCCCATCCGGATCGAAAGCGATAGGCTCGGCCGACCGGAAGATCGGATCGGTAACGCGCGGGAAGAGATTGTCTGCGGCACCGAACTCGGTCTGATCATGCCCGCCGAAATTGACCAGGTTGTTGAACGAGCCATCGACGGTGCGCAGTCCGACCGGAGCGCGCACGTTTGGCACTAGCGAGAGTAGGTCCTCGCCGGCGGCATGGTGTTCCGCAACCTTGATCTGGTCGAGAATGAATTTGAGGTCCGAGGCTGCGAGGTGAATCCCCTCACCGCCGGCGTTCCCTTCCGTCAGGGCGGCGGGCGGCGTTGGTGGCGCATTGGCTACATCGATCACCGGATCGGTTGTCGCCGAGAACACGGTCTCCGCAACGCCATGAGCGTCGACGTAGATCGCTTTTACGCGCAGTGCGAGACCGGCGAGATCGGGGGTGACCCGGAAAGAGGTCCCATTAGCACTCTGGAACGCGAGATCCCCAACGGGCGCGGTGATGATGTCCTCGAATATGCCGGAACCGGGGTTGGGCTCGAACTGCCAAACGTAGCTGACGGTTCCGGTGATCGCACCTGTCAGATTACCCGCACCGGCATTGTCCGCGTCCGTCACGCCAGCGATCGAGACCGTTAGCAAATCGCCTTCGGTCGGGGTTGTGTCGCTAATTGTGAGCGTGCCGACCGGCTCGGCGTTGAGTCCAGGCGCCAGAACAACGTTCCCGTCAGCAAACTGCAGGCGCTCGATATGAATCAGGCGGTCGACGCCATCGCGGTCGGCGACGTTGTCGGTCACGGTAACGGAACCGTCGCCGTTCTGGCTGATGATGTAGTCGCCTGAAACCCCCGAGAACACCGCCGTATCGAAGCCAGCAGTTGGCGCAAACTTGATTTCGCGTACGGCAACGAGCTGACCGGGATTGTAGACCCCGTCGATCATCAGCTTGATCATTTCAGTCATGCTGTCGAAACTGGCGACCTCTGTGCCAGTGCCGTCAGGATTCTGCCGCACGCTGATGCGCACATTGAGCCAGGCATCACCGTCGATGACGTCATCGCCGCCGCGGCCTTCAATAATGTCGCCACCGTCGCCGCCAAGGATGATGTTGCCCGCCACGAAGCCGGCGTCACCCGTTGGAGTGGTAATGCCGACGCTGCTGAGCAGCTCCGCTAGTCCGCTGATCAAAGCGAGATTGGTGAGCGCACCTCCGGTTGCACCACCATGATTGACGATGGTGGTGGCATCGACGTTATCGCCGCGCAGGATGTCGGTGAACGCGGTTCCTGATAGACCTTCCACTTCGGCGAAGCGGTCAAGGATTGACGAGGGCGATGCCGCGAACGGCGGGGCAATGTGGTCGCCGAACTCGCCGACACCGCCAAAAATGGCGAGCGCCAAGTCGGCCGTGACACCATAAACGTCATTCTTGTAGGACATCCAGTCGTAGCCGGACATGCCGTCCATCTTGTCCGGACCATCGCTGCCGACGAAGATGTCGTCGCCACCTTCGCCGATCATCTCGTCGAAGCCGCCACCGCCGATGAAGATGTCGTGACCGATAACGTCGTCGGCCAGCAACGGTGCGAAGTTGTCCCCCGGCGCGCCGTCCTGGGTCCCGAACTCGATCCAGTCATCGCCCTCGTTGCCCGTGGGCGGAAGGTTGGTCTTGGCCCCGAGGATAAAGTCGTTACCCTGCCCGCCGAAGGTCGTCGAGACGTCTTCTGTGGTGATAACGAAGTCTTGGCCGTCGCCACCGAGGATCAGATTACCGATCGCCAAGGTCGACATGTTGCCGGCCTGGATGACGTCATTGCCCGCGCCGCCCTGAAGGTTGTCGTCGCCGCCCTGATCTTGGATGATGTCGTCACCGTCACCACCTAGCAGAATGTCGTTGCCATAGCCGCCTTCGAGACGGTCGTTGCCGGCGTCGCCGTAGAGCGTGTCGTCGCCATCGCCAGAGATGATAATGTCGTTGCCAGCCGTGCCGCCGAGCACGACGTGGTCCTCACCAGTATATTGCAGATAATTTGAGTTCTTGGCCCACCGTTGCTGGATTGTCGCGGATCACGAGTGGCATGATTTCGACACCGTTGATCTCGATGCCGCCCGTGGGGTCGTCGCGGCCCGAAAGGCCCAAGCCAGTGAGCTGCTTCGTCGGGTCGACCTCGAGGATCCAGGTCGGCGTGGCAAAGATGGCATCCGACAGGTGCGTCGCATCCGTGTTGGCCATCACCAGCTTGGCGAAGGAATTCTGCTCAAGCTCAGCCCCAAAGTGCAGGCCCGCCGTGCGCGCTAGATAATAGAACCGATCGCCGTTCTGCAGGTTTTCGAGCTGCGTCTCGAAGACGAAATTGAAGGTCGAACCGAGCAGTCCACCAAACGGCTGTTGCTCCTCGGCAAGGCCGCCGACCCAGAAGTCGATCTCATTCAAGCCGCCGAGCGAACCACCGGCGTAGGCGCCCGTCGCGTTGAGGAAATCAAGCCGGTCAGCGGGCGCTCCGTCACCACCGAGCACGAGCAGCACGGCCGCCGCGCGCTTCGCATCCATTGTGGTCGCACTGGTGATCGTATCATGGGTTCCGTAGGCCGCGATGAAGTTGACCAGCGATTCCGGGTGTTTCAGGTGCATCGCAAGGTCAGCCCAAGAAATATATGGCTTGAGCTGCTCATCACCCGTCATTGTATAGAACTGCGCGCGTGCGTGGTTCAGGGACGGCACGCCCGTCTCACGGCCACGGGCCAAATTGAGCGTCGCAAGATCCAGTGGTAGTCCCAGCAGGTTATTGCGCAGCGCCTCGGTGATAAACTCATCGAGCTCGTTGCCTACTTGGCGCGTGACGCCGCGAATAATGGCGCCAGCCGCCTCGGCGGACGTTACGCCGCTGTCGGCGAATGCAAGAGGGTTGAGGAATGCGGCGATGAGACCGAGCTGCTGATCCGGATCGGGGGAATTCGGGTCACCGATCACGTTAAAGTCCGGATCGAATCGATCGACCGTTTCGGTCAGCATGGAATGGCCGAACCGGTAGACGGTGTGCGCGAACTCAGCCACGATCGAGGCGTCTATGGTGGTATCGTAGCCGAGCGGGGCCAGGAACTCGTCGACCAGCGGCTGCACGGTGCGCGCAAACTCTTCGAACACGAGATGCTGGTATTGCATCTCGGTGCCGAACTTCGCAGTTTGGAATAGGCGTTCGCCGTTCCACACTAGAGTGGTTAGGTCACTAGGAACTGTCTCAATCGGCTGCAACAGCCATTGATTGATGAAAGCAATGTCGCCCGTCGCGAGCACGACACTCTTCGTGTGCTCGACGAGGCGGTTGTGCTCAGCGTGAAAGATTTCATGCACCGCGGTAAGGCCGATGTTCTCGTTTACTCGGCCATCGCCGGCGATGAAGTGCGCGTCGAGCAGTTCGTTGTCGTATTCAAGGAAGTGACCTTGGGCGTCCGGTATGAGTACATTGCCCGCGTCAGTGTCGGCGTCCGGGGCGAGATTACCATCCGCATCAAAGACGGGCGCTGCGGTGGCCGCGATGTCGATGAGAAACTGGTGGCCCGTACCAACCGCGTGGCTGACGTCGATGGGAGACGCAATGTTGCCTTCGACGGTGGCCATCCCATCATCCGCTGTGCCGAAGTTCCCGTCGGCACCCGCCGTCTTAACGATGACCTGCGGCATGCCGTGTGCACCGCGAATGAAGTTGCCATACGCGTCGGTCAGCACAAGCGGCACGTCGAATACATTGGCATCGGTGAGGTTGATGCCGAGCACTTCACGCGCCTGTTGCTTGACATCTGCCCACGTCGCCATGCCTCCGGCGCTGCCCTCGATCAAATTGCCGGTCGCAAAGGGTTCGAGGTGCGAGATCCCAGTCACTGGGTCGGTGACAGTTTTCGACTTATATTCGCGCAGGAAGAATTGGTGGGCGGGATGCGAAGTGTACGTTTGGTTCTGATCGACAAACGGAGTCGTAGTATTGGTGCTCTCGCGTCCGTTATCGGCGCTCTCGTCGACGACCGTCGATGGGTCGTCGGTCAGGATGCCATCCGGGCCGGGCGTGATCGTTTGCGTCGCGCGTGTGAGGATAAGGAAGTTCGGCGCCCCCTCGACAAAGAGCGGGTCGTCCGGTTGCAGCGGAATTATGATGTTCTCGTTGCCGCCCTTCGTCACGAGATCGAGGCCGTGGTCGAAGAACTGACCGAAGAACGTCATCCAGGCGTTGAATGGGGCTGAAAGGCCCGCGTCGGGCTTAACATTCGGAATGAAAAAGACGTCCGTGTCATCGGCAGTACCAAATTCGCCATCCAAGCCGGGGCTGATGACGATCTGGGCGCCATCGGTACCTCCGGCCGCTGCAACCGCCGCTGGGTTGTTTGCCGTCTGGTCAACGATCAGGTTCGAGATCGTACGCGGCTGGCTGTCGACAACCGTTCCGTCGGAATTGTACGAGACGCCCCCTACTACCCGCCATTCCGGCGAGAGAAGTCGCGGGAAGAGATCGTCCGCGGAGCCGAACTGGTCCCGGCTCGTGACAAGATTGTTGAATTCGCCGCTGACGGTCCTGAGGCCCAAGGGCACCTGCACGTTCGGCAGAATGTCGATAAGCGCCTCACCCGCCGCATTCCGTTCCGCAATTTCGATTTGGTCCAGAATGAACTCGAGATCAGCAAGATTGAACGTGACCATGTAGCTCTCCCATCCGCACGCGCAAATTCGATTGCGATGAATGCTGAGGGAACGGCCTCGAAACAGCTAGACGGACTGAAGCCTTGGCATCACTGACGATGGGACACGACCTAGGGACAAGGGTCTGTGTCCAAGTGGCCAAAGACCAAACCTTCGGATAGGCCTTATTTTATTGAGTTTTCGAATGACTAAGCGAAAAGCGGTTGGGCCAGAACCTCTCGCTTCGGATCGCGGGACGTTCCGTGGGCCAATCGCCAGCCGAACGGGCTGAGCCCATAGTAAGGGGAGCGCTGAAAGGGCAGACGACCCTCAAAGGCACATCGTGCTGACCGTGGCGCCGACTCAAAACTGTGTGGGGCGAGGGGCGGCGCAACCGCGGTCGAAACCGCTGCTGTCGAGGGTCAGAAAACGAGCGAAGCCGCACCTGAGAGCGACTTCGCAGCAAGAACTTTATGGTTTTGGTGACCGTTAGACGGTCGGTTTCACCACCAGCCGAATGGCCCGCTGCCACCGGAATAGTAGGGGGAGGAGCGCTGGTAGTAGGGTCGGCGATAGCCGTAGTCGCCGTAGGGATCTCGATCCCGGCGCCAGGCCGACGGCGCGTCGTTGTTGCGCTTGCGGATCTTGATGCCGCCCTGCAGCTCCCCGCTCATCAGCACCACGAAATCGGTGCTCTTGCCCGTCTCGTTGCTCAAGGCTTCGTCAGAGACGATCACCGCCGAGCCCGGCGAGGCCACTTCCCGAATGCGGTCGATGGTGTCCTGCGGAATGGAGATGCGCTCCAGCGCGATTTTGGCCGCCCTGGCGTCCGTCGCCCTGGGCTCGCCACCGCGGCGGCCGCCGTGACGGCTTGGCGGGGTCCCAGGGTCGGTCGGATTCGGATACATCGCCAGTGCCGTCCAGCGCAGGTCGGTTCCATCATCGCTGGTATAGTCGAGCGCGCTGAACACGAAGGTGCCGATCGCCGCCTGTGGATCGCGGATCGTCACCTCGCTGTCGAACATGGGCTGGAGGCCCTGGCGCACATAGAGCCGCTGGGTCTTGCGGGAAATGAACACCGACACCGGCGCCATCTTGTTTTGGGCCAAACGCGCCTCCTTGGCGGCCGCGTCCTTGGCGTCTAGCGCCGCCTTGACCGCGTCTTTGGCCGTGTTCGCGGCCAGCATCTTGGCGTTGCCGTCCACCTGCGCCGTTTCAAGACGGGCTTGCGCCTCTTGCAGCTTGGCCTGCGCCTTCTCCTTGGCCTCGTCTAACTTCGCCTTGCGCTCGTCGGAGAGGCGCTCCGGATCGCTGGCTGAGCGCGCTTTCGATATCTTGCAGCTGGTCTTCGGCCTTGCGCTTTGCCACTTCGGCCATGCGCAAGGCCTTGGCGATTTTGCCACCTCCGCGTTGGCGCTGACGACGGTGCGGCGCGCGTCTTCCGCCGTTTTGGCGGCGGCGTCGGCCTCGGCCTTTTTGGCGGCGGCGATCGATCGCCACGTTCGCGGCTTGGCCGCGGTGCCATCGGCCGCCGCCGCACCCAAATGCATGGCGATCGGCTCGGGCGTGATCGAGGAGGTCTCACGCCGGCGTGGCGCTACGTCCGAGACGATGGGACCCGGCTTGAACAGCGCAGGGTGGGCGAACGAAATGGGGCGCATGTCGTCGCGCACGATGACGACGCGCATGCCCACCTTGGTGCTTTCGAACAAGCGCTCGGCAAAGCCGGTCGGCAGCCGGATGCAGCCGTGCGAGGCTGGATGGCCCGGCAATTGTCCCGCGTGCAGCGCAATCCCCGACCAGGTGATGCGCTGCATGAAGGGCATCGAGGCATCATCGTAGAGGTTGGAATAGTGCTCGCGGTTTTTCTCAAGAATGCTGTAGATGCCGGCCGGCGTTTCGTAGCCGCTTTGCCCGGTCGAGACGGGTGCGCGCAGGATCTTGCCGTCCGCGTCGTAGATGGTGACGTGCTGCTCGCTGAGCGCCACGACCGCCAGCACCGGGGGGCCGCCTAGCAGGGCGGGACATTTCTTCCGCCTCGCGCCCCTCGCGGTTTTTCGCTAGTGCCGGTGCGCTGGCCAACATCGTGAGCGCCAGCAGCGCGGCAGTGACGCCTACTCTTTTACCGTTCTGTTTCATCTGGTCTTGCCGATCGAGCTTAGAAAACTTGACACGTCCCGCACGCCAATTTGCTAGCAAACTTAATTTAAAGAGCCTTGAGCGTCGCCGGGTTCCACCTCGGCGTGGTTAGCGCCGACGACCATCCCCTGGGAATGCGCCGCAAGGACGGCGACCCCTGCGAAAATATGGGCCACCCCGCGTCATCGCCCTGTCACGTAAGGTGTGCCCTTGTTGCATCATCGTCGTTTCTCCGCTTGCTTTCCCAATGCCTTGTGGCTTCAGCCGCCGCTGTAGCCGCCAATGATCGGCAGAATTTCGCCGGTGATGTAGCTCGAGCAGCTCGGGGCAGCCATGAACACAAAGGCGGGCGCGATCTCCTCGGGCTGGGCGGCCCGCTTCATGGGCGTGTCGGCGCCAAAATTCTTTACCTTGTTGGCGGGACGGTCGGCGGGATTGAGCGGCGTCCAGACCGGGCCCGGTGCGATCGCATTGACCCTGATGCCCCTGTCGACCAGGTTGGAGGCCAGCGATCGCGTGAAGGCATGAATGCCGCCCTTGGTCATGGCATAGTCGATGAGCTGTCCGCTGCCGAGGAGCCCGGTGACCGAGCCCGTCATCACAATGGAGCTGCCGGGGCGCATGTGCGGCACGACGGCGCGGGCCATGTAGAAATAGCCGAACAGGTTGGTTTTGAGCGTGCGATCGAAATGCTCATCGCTGATGTCAAGGATGTCGCTGGCGTGTTCCTGGAAGGCCGCATTGTTAACGAGGATGTCGACCTTGCCGAAGGCCGCCACGGTCTTCTTTACCGCTCCGGCGCAAAAGCTTGGTTCCGCCACGTCTCCCGGGATCAGAATGCAGCGCCGGCCCTCCGCTTCGACGGCGCGCCTGGTCTCTTCCGCATCCTCGTGCTCGTTGAGATAGACAATGGCAACATCCGCCCCTTCACGAGCGTAGAGTACGGCCACCGCGCGCCCGATGCCGGAGTCGCCTCCCGTGACGATGGCGGCCATGTCCTTAAGCTTGCCCGAGCCCTTATAGCCTGGGGCCTGGTACATCGGCGCCAGTTTGAGGTCGGCTTCTAGGCCGGGCTTTTTCAGGTGCTGGGCCGGAAAAGTATTGGGATAGGCACGCGTGCCCGCTTGCATGGAGCCCGCCTTCTTCGGGGCGCTCTTGCGGTCCTTCTTTCGATCCTTCTTTCGATCCTGGGCGTCGATCTGGGCCTGGATGCGCTCACCTTGCCTCGCGGCGGCGTCCTGCCCATTCCCGCCTCGATAAGGTTTGGCGGGAGCCAATTTTCGCGCGCTCATGGTTGTCCCTCGGACGTGTCCCTCAAAAAAAGCGCCTCCGCGACCCACAGGGGCGATTGTGCTCGGGAGGCCTATTAACAGCGACAGAGCTTAAGCATCTAACCCTCGATGGTTGCCCCGGTTCCATCCGGCTGTTCCCGCATCTAAGGCGGTGGTGATTCCGCACCGGGAGTACTGCCGCCGCGCGTGGCGTTGCCCGGATCTCGGGGCGACGGGCCGTCCACTCGGTCCTTGGCTGGCGCCAAGCGCGGGACGCCCGACGTCCGTCAGGAAACGAGGCACAATTTCTGGAAACGAGCACACGACTGCGCTCGGCTTGACGTGGCTTGGCCAAGTGCCCATCGTTTGGTGAGGGCAACGAGGGATCGACAGATGCAAAGCCGGCCTGACATTGCCATCATTGGTGCGGGGATCGGTGGGCTGGCGCTGGCTGGCCTGCTGGCGCGGCGCGGCGCCAAAGTGACGGTCTACGAGCAGGCGCCGGCGTTCGAGCGCCTTGGCGCGGGCATTCAAATGAGCCCCAACGCCATGCACGTGCTGCGCGCGTTGGGGTTAGAGCCGCTGTTGCGGCAAATGGCCTTTCAACCTCCCGCCTGGACCCATCGCGTTTGGGACACGGGCGAACACCTCGCCGATCTCACCTTCGGCGCCGAGGCCGAGGCGCGCTACGGCGCGCCCTATCTCTTGCTGCACCGCGGTGACCTGCATGCCGCCATTCTCTCCGCCGTGCCTGCGAGCGTGATCCGCTTCAATAAAAAGCTCCTCGACATCGTCCCGCGCGCGTGCGGCGTCGAACTCGTCTTTGCTGACGGCAGCCGGGTTACGGCCGACGGCGTGGTCGGCGCCGATGGCGTACACTCGCGCGTGCGCGAAATCCTGCTCGGGCCCGAGCGCCCGATCTTCACGGGCCGCGTCGCCCACCGCACGGTCTTCCCCGCCGCCCTACTCGGCGACTTTGCTGTCGATACCTGCACCAAGTGGTGGGGCCCGGACCGGCATATCGTCGTCTATCCGGTCAACCCACGGCGCGACGAAATCTACTTCGTCACCAGCGTGCCGGATCCCCACTGGGATGTGGAGTCCTGGTCCCAGCGCGGCGAGATGGCCGAAGTGATAGAGGCGCTCGCCGGCTTCCACTCGGACGTGCAGCGCCTGCTGGCGGCCTGTCCGCAAGTCCACAAATGGGCGCTGTTCGAGCGCGATCCCTTGCCGCGTTGGAGTTCTGGCGCCATCGTGCTGCTTGGGGACGCCTGTCACCCGATGACGCCTTACATGGCGCAGGGGGCCGCCAACGCGCTCGAAGACGCCGCGGTGTTGTCGCGCTGCCTTGAGGCCGCCGACCCGGCGATTGCCTTTAAGCGCTACGAAGCAACTCGGCTTGAGCGCACGGCGCGCATCCAGCTCACGTCGCGGCAAAACACCTGGGGCAAGCAGGCCGGCGACCCGAGCTGGGTTTATGGCTACAATGCTTGGGCGACGCCGATTGCCGAACCGCAGTGGGTCTCGGCTTAGCAAGTATTCAACCGAGCGGGGTCAACAGCCAGGCCGCGATCGCCAACAACGCCGCCGCTGCCGCCCATAGGGCGCGACGGCTCCAGCGGTCGTGGCGCGCCTGCGCCGCCGCCAGCCGCTCGATCGTCTCCTCGTCGAGCCTGAGGCCCGCCCGCGCCGTCTCGGCCAGCGCCTGCGCGACCCGCTCCCCTTGCTCCAGAAGGCGCGGGACCTCCGCCACGATTTTGCCCATCAGTTCGGCGCCTTCGCCCGCCTCCTTCAAGCGGCCGGCCATGCCGTAGTTGGCTTCCACCCACGCCTTGGCAATCGGTTCGGCCGCGTTCCAGATGTTGAGTTCGGGATCGAGCGAGCGGGCGACCCCTTCCACCACCACCATGGTCTTCTGCAGCAGCAGGAGCTCCGGGCGGGTGCGCATGTCGAACACTTCCGTGTAGGCGAACAGCTGGCCCAACAGGTCGGCGATCGAAATCTCCGAGGCGGCGCGACCATGGATCGGCTCGCCGATGGCCCGCATGGCCTGGGCGAAGAGCTCCACGGGCTGGTGTGGTGGCACATAGCCCGCCTCAAAGTGGACAAGCGCGGTGCGGCGATAGTCGCGCGTGATGAGGCCGTGCAGGATCTCGGCCAGGAACCGGCGTTCCTTGGGCCCCAAACGCCCCATGATGCCGAAATCGACGGCGACGATTTGGCCGGCCGCATCGACCAAGAGATTGCCCTGATGCAGGTCGGCGTGGAAAAAGCCGTCGCGCATGGCGTGGCGCAGAAACGAGCGCAAGAGCGTGAGGCCCAAGCGCCCGAGGTCCAATCCCGCCGCGCGCAGCGCGGCATGATCGGCGATCGGGATCCCGTCCACCCACTCCGTCGAGAGCACGCGTTTGGAGGTGCGGCGCCAGTCGACGGCGGGCACGCGGAAGCTCCCATCGGCGAGCACTTGATCGCCTTTGATGTTGTCCGCCATCTCGGACATGGCGGCGGCCTCGAGCCGCAGGTCCATTTCGATTTCGACGGAGTGCGCCAAGGTGTCGACGACGGCGACCGGCCGCAGCCGGCGTGAGGGCGGATGGAAGCGTTCGATCTGCCGGGCGGCGAAGCGGTAGCTGTCGAGGTCGCGGCGGAAGCGCTTTTCAATGCCGGGCCGCAGGATCTTGACGGCGACGTTGTGACGGCCCTCGCCATCGAGCACCACCGCCTTGTGCACCTGGGCGATCGAGGCTGCCGCAACGGGCGGGCCGAACTCGGCAAAATGATCCTCTATCCTGCCGCCCAGCGCTTCCGCCACGGCGGCGCGCGCCTGGCTCATGGCAAAGGGCGGCAGCTTGTCCTGCAGGTGGCGCAAATCCTGGGCGAGCTCGGGACCGATCAAATCGGCGCGCGTCGCCAAGAATTGCCCGAGCTTGATGTAACTGGGCCCCAGGCTCGTCAGGGCGTCGGTCACCCGCGTTTCTTCCGGCTCAGAGCGCGTGAGCGGCCAAGCCAAAATGCGGATTGGCAGCGTGGCTGCGCGGGCCAGCCGCAACAGGAAGGGTACACGCGTGCCTGGCGGCACGAAGCGCACCCCGTGCTGGGCCAGCACCGCGCCGGCGCGGCCGAGCCGGAAGATGTTGCCGAGTGCCGTGGCCATCGTGACGGGGCGAACCTGGTGGAAACCGACGCAAGGATCGGGCGACATTGCCCCAGGCGGGCCCCAGGTCAAGCGGCAAGGGGGCCTATAGTTTGCGCCGCCGCGCTACTGGGCTCATCCCTGGCCCACTGCTGGGCAAGGGGGCGCCTAGAGCCGCCAGCCCGAGTGGATGGCGGCGATGCCGCCCGTCAAATTGCGAAAGGTGACGCGCTGAAAGCCGGCCTTGCCGATCATGCCAGCAAAGCGGCGCTGGTCGGGGAAGGCGCGAATGCTTTCGACCAGGTAGCGATAGGGTTCGGCCGCGCCGGCGGCCAAGGCGCCGAGCCGCGGGATGACCTCGAAGGAATGAAAATCGTAGAGCCGGTCGAGCACGGGCACATCGCAGCAGGAAAATTCCAGGCACAAAAAGCGCCCTCCCCGCTTGAGCACCCGGCGCGCTTCGGCCAGTGCCTGGTCGATCCGCGTGACGTTGCGGATGCCAAAGGCGATGGTAAAGGCATCAAACCGCTGGTCGGCAAAGGGGAGCGCCTCGGCATTGCCGATGGCGAAGCTGGCCCGGGCGGCCAAACCGGCCTGGCGCAGGCGGTCCCTGCCCACCTCGAGCATGGCCGGATTGATGTCGCACAGGGTCGCCCGGCACCCCGGGCCGCCGCCGCGGAGCGCCTTCAGCGCAACGTCGCCGGTGCCGGCGGCCGCGTCGATCAGCTCGAAGGGTCGTTGCGACCGGGGCGGGTTCAGCCAGGTGATGAGATCGTCCTTCCAGAGCCGGTGCAGGCCCGCGGACATGAGGTCGTTCATGAGGTCGTAACGGGCCGCAACCGTGGAAAAGACCTCGTTGACAAGGCCCTGCCGCGTTTCGGCTGCAACCTTTCGGAAGCCGAAGGCGGCGGTCTCGTTGTCCTCGCCGGCGGGAGGGTTTGGTGGGGGGCTGCTCATGGACCTTTCTCGGGGCCTTTCCGGAACCTAGCTGAGGCCCGCCATTGCGGCCAGGGGGCGGCCAGGGGGCGGCCAGGGGCGGCCGGGGGTGGGCGAGCCCTGGCAGTCTTGCCCCAACATTGCTATGAGCCGAGGCTAGCAGATGGCGGCGCTATGATCGACCACGGGCATAAGATCCATTCACGTCTCGCACGCTGGTCGGGCCGCGTGGCGCTGTTCTCGGCCGGGCTGACCGTCACGGGCGTGGCGCTGCACCGGCTGACGTCGTTTCCGACGCCAGTGGCGATCAATCTGTTTGCCGTTGGTGCGCTGGGGCTGGCGGTCGCCGCCCTCGTTGGCCTGTTGTCGCTGATCGGGATCTGGCGCAAGGGCTACGCCGGCGCCGGCACGGCTTTTCTGGGGATGTTCCTGGCGCTTGTCTTTCTCGCTTGGCCGTTAACCTACCTGCCGGCGCTGTTCAAGCTGCCGCGGATCAATGACGTCAGCACCGATTTGTCAACGCCGCCGCGCTTCGAGGCCTTGGCGCCGCAGCGCGCCGCCGGCGCCAAACCCACCGCCTACCCGGGTGAGCCGGTCGCCCTTTTACAGCAGGCCGCCTATCCGGACCTGCGCGGTATCACGCTCGACCGCTCGGCGGAAGAAACCTTCGAGCTCGTCGAAGAGGCCGTGCGCAAGCTCAAGTGGAAGGTCGCTGCCTCCGAGGCGCCGACCCCCAAAACCGCGCGCCCCGGCATCATCGAGGCCACGGATCAAACGCTGCTGTTGGGCTTTCCCGACGACATCGCCATTCGTGTCATCGGCACCAACGTGCGCTCGCGCATCGACATTCGCTCCGCCTCGCGCTACGGCGATTTCGACTTCGGCCAGAACGCGATGCGCATCCGTCGCTTCTATGGGGAAGTGCAGGCGCAGATCGATGCCACGTTGCCGACGACGGTGGCCGGAAGACGGCGGCTGCGCACCACTCGCGGCGCGGCGATCATGAAACGGCTGAAAGAACGCGAGACTCCGAAAGTGGCGCCTCGTACGCCACGAGACCGCGCTCCTTCAAGTGCTCAACGTGAGCGAGGACCGACAGGGTCGCAGCGTTGAGGAGCTTGGGGTCGAGGCCGCGGTAGACGACCGGCACGATCGCCTGTGCCGTGTTGTGGCCCTGACGAATGCAGTCGCGAATGGCGTGCTCGCGCATGCGACGATGCAGGAGGTAGGCCTTGACCAGGCGCTGCGGCTCCTCGACTTGGCCGCCGTGGCCGGGAAAGTAGGTGCGATCGGAGCGCTCCGTCAGCAACTCGAGCGAGCGGATGTAGGCCCCCATATTGCCTTCAGGAGGCGCCACCACGGATGTGTTCCATCCCATCACGTGGTCACCGGAAAACAAGATCTCGGTTCCCATCAGCGCAAAGCACAGATGGTCCGGCGCATGCCCGGGCGTAAAGAGGGCCTCGAACGACCAACCCTCGCCATCCAGCCGATCGCCCCCCGTCATGGCAAGGTCGGGCACAAAATCCTCTTCCACGTACTCGCCGCCCGCGGCGCTGGTGCGCTTGGCGCCGCGGTTTTTAGCCTTGCGGCCATAGCCCACCGTTTTCGCGGCCGTGGCCGCCCTCAGCGCCGGCAGGCCGTCGACGTGATCGTGGTGGGTGTGGGTGACGAGGATGTGGGATAGGCGCCGTCCGTCCAGCGCCCGCAGAATTGCCGCGAGATGGGCCGGATCGTCGGGACCCGGGTCGATCAGGGCGACGGGATCGGTGCCGATGAGATAGGTGTTGGTGCCCTTGAAGGTGAAGTGGTTGGGGTTGTTGGCAACGATCCGCACGACCCCCGGGGCGAGCTGGCGCGGCTCGCCGTAGGCAAAGGTCATCGTCGTCTTGAAGGGCAGGGCTTCGGTCATCGCGATCCCGAGGTCAGAACCAAACAGCAATTGCGCACCTGGGGCTAGCCGCCAACGGTTTGGCGTGCAAGCCACAATTGCTTGGGCTTGACGAGGACACCCTAGCGCAGGTCGGTCCAGCTTTCCGAAAAAGCGAGCGCGGAAGTGCTGAACGGCCGCCCCTCGCGCTCCCGCTGCCAGGACCGGCCCGCGGCCTCGACCCCGTTGCGGGCAAGGCGGCTGCCGAGCGCCGGCACCAGCACCGTGCACACGCCGTAGGGGCGGTTGGGCAGCGCCTTGGGCTGGGTGTGGATCAACAGGGGATCGCCGAGGTCGAACCAGGTCAGGTTAAGCTCTTCGCCGCGGGCGGCGATCTTCTCGGTCCAGAAATAGCGCGGATCGCCCAACTTGCTGAATTCGGCATCGACCACGGGAATCGAGGTGTCGAGGAGCTCGGCATTGAGCATGCCCTGCACCGTCGTCTGCAGCCAGCGCGCCATGGCGATGTTGTCCGTATAGATGCGCCAGCGCTTTTCCGTGAGCTCGCTCTTGACGTAGAGCACGTGCCCCGGTCCCGCCGGCGAAAAGATGATGCGCCAATAGCTGGCATTGGTGGTGTAGTCGTCGCTGTCAACGGGGCTCAACCGGATGAACGGGTTCTCGCCGGTCAGGATCACCTTGTTGGGATCGGCCGTGCTCATGGGGTGTCTCCTCCTTCGGGCGTGGGTCGAGGGCAAGCATGGCATTGGCGCCGCGCTCAAGCAATCGGGGGGCAATCGGGGTGGGCAATTGGAGCGGTCAAACGGGGAGGCTGGTGCGAGGCGTTTAGCACATCAGCGCCGATGATAAACCGGCTGCAGGCCGTAGACGGGCGTGGCGATCCCCGCTGCCCGCGCCTTGATCTGCAGGGCAAGTTGGAGCGAGTAAAACCGCGACTGCTGCAAGTTGCCGCCATGAAACCAGAGCGCCTCCTGCTGCGTCGGCCGCCACATGTTCCTGAGCTCGCCTTCCCAAGGGCCGGGGTCCTTGGGGGTATCGGAGCCAAGGCCCCAGCATTTGCCGACCTTGTCGGCGACTTGCCGGCTGATCAGGTGCGCGGCCCATTCGTTCATGGAGCCATAGCCGGTGGCATAGACGATGAGGTCGGCGGGGAGCGCGCTGCCGTCGCTCAAGGATACCGAGGTCGGCGTGAGGCGCTCGACCGCGACGCGGCTTTTGAGCTTGATGCGGCCGTCGGCGATCAGCTCGCTGGCGCCGACATCGATGTAGTAGCCCGAGCCGCGCCGCGCATAGATGGCGTGGATGCCGCTGCCGTCCACGCCGAAGTCGAACCAGAAGCCTGCCGCCTCCAGGCGGTCATAGAGGTCCTGATCGCGCTTGCGGATCTCTTGGTAGAGCACTTTGGCGCGTTCGGGGACCAATCGGTGGGGGATCGAGGCGAGCGTCAGGTCGGCGACGTCCGTGCCGATGCCCTTTTCCAATGCGGCCTCCGAATAAAGCGGGCCGTGGGCCTTTTCGATTAACGTTTCCGAGCGCACGACCACGGTCGGCGAGCGCTGCACCATCGTCACGTCGGCGCCGTGCTCCCACAAATCGGCGGCAATATCGTGCGCGGAATTGTTCGAGCCAATCACCACGCAGCGTTTTCCCGCATAGGCCTCGCCCGAGGTATGGCAGCTGGAATGGTGCTGCTCGCCGCTGAAGCTCTCGCGGCCCGGAAAGTTCGGTACCTCCGGAAACCCGGACATGCCCGTCGCCAACACCAGCTGTTTGGGTCGCAGCGTGAGGAGCTCGCCGTCCCGCTCGACGAGCACGCTCCACTCCTTGCTGGCTTCGTCGTAGCTGGCCTTGCGGCAGGCGCTCGAGGTCCAATAGTTGAGCTCCATCACCGTGACGTACATCTCCAGCCAGTCGCCCAACTTGTCCTTGGGGGTGAACACCGGCCAGTGATCGGGGAAGGGCAGGTAGGGCAGGTGGTCGTACCAGACCGGATCGTGCAGGCACAGCGACTTGTAGCGCTGGCGCCAGCTGTCGCCGGCGCGCGCATTCTGCTCAAGCACGATGGTCGGCACCTGCCAAGCGGGTGAGGCGCGCGGCCAAGGCAATGCCGCCCTGGCCGCCGCCGACGATCACGCAGTAGGGCTGGCGAGAAGAGCCGAGTTCGGCCTGCTCTTGGCGCTTGAGCTCGAGCCAGCTTTTGCGCTTGGGATGGATGCCATGGGCGACGCCGTTGGCGCGCAGCCGGCCAGCCTTTTCCTCGTGGCCCTTGAGCGCAGTGGCGGTGGTCAGCAGCGTAAAGCATTTGCCCTGTTGCAGGCGCAGGTGGCCGCGCCCTTTGCAGAGGTTGGTCTCGAACGTGAAGCGCGCCTCGGTACCCTCGTCGGTTTCGCGCGCTTCGCCCTCGATCCGGAAGTTCAGTGCACGCGTAGGCGCCAGCGTCGCCGACAAAAAGGGCGCGATCTCCGCCTGCCCCTCCATGGTTTTGATGTTCCAGGTGAAGGCCACCATGTCGCGCCAGAAGCAGCGCGTCTGGAACAGCGCCAGCGTTTGCTCCGCCTCGCCCGCCGCCAGGGCACGCTCGAATTGGGCGAGCCAATGGCCGATTTTTGCGGCAGGGGTCAGATCGTGCATGGCTTCGGTGCTGTGTTGGCGATGGCCGTGGGCTGGCGAGCTTTCCAGCCTTGCCGGCCGCTGGCAAGGCTCGGGGATTGCAGGCTAGCCAACAGGAGCGCGCATGCTATCCTTTTTTGCACGTCACGAGACCGCTTGGAGGAGCAGCCATGGAGTTCAAGGGCAAGGTCGCACTCATCACGGGTGCCGGCAATGGCATTGGCCGGGCCGCAGCCCTCCTCTTTGCGGCGCGTGATGCAGCGGTGGTCGCCGTCGACCTCGATGCGGCGGCGGCCGAGCGCACTGTCGCTACCATCACGCAGCAGGGCGGCAGCGCGCGTGCGCTTGCCGCGGACGTGACCAAATCGGCCGACGTCCAGGCCTACGTGAAGGCCACGCTCGAGGCTCACGGTCGGATCGATTGCTTTTTCAACAACGCGGGCATCGAAGGCAAGGTCGCCCCCACCGCCGAATACGACGAAGCCGTGTTCGACCAGGTGATCAGCGTCAACGTCAAGGGCGTCTTCTTAGGCCTGCGCCACGTGCTGCCGGTCCTTCTCAAGCAGAAGGCCGGCGCGGTCGTGAACACGGCCTCGGTAGCGGGCCTCGTCGCCACGCCCGGCATGTCGGCCTACGTCGCCTCCAAACACGCCGTGCTGGGCTTGACCAAGGCCGCCGCCGGTGAGGTGGCGCGCTCGGGCGTGCGCGTCAACGCGGTTTGTCCCGGTCCCATCGACACGCGCATGATCCATTCGCTCGAGACCCAGCTCAATCCCGGCAATCCCTCAAGCGTGGGCGACCGCTACCGGGCAAGCCTGCCCATCGGCCGCTACGGCACCGCGGAAGAGGTGGCCAACGTCGTGCTCTTTCTGTGCTCAGATCTGGCGGGCAACATCACCGGTGCGCAGTACGTCGTCGACGGCGGCCGCACCGCCACGGGGGGATCGGTGACCGCGGCGCAGAAGCAAGACTGAGGCGTGGCTCAGCCGCGGCCGCGGTAGGGCGCCACCCCCTGCTCCGGCAACCACAGGTTCGCCGGCAGCGCGCCGGTCTGCCAGAACACGTCGATCGGTATGCCGCCGCGCGGATACCAATAGCCGCCGATGCGGAAGTAGTGGGGCTCGAGCAGGGCCACCAGGCGTTTGCCGATCGCCACCGTGCAGTCCTCATGGAAGGCACCGTGGTTGCGGAAGGAGGCGAGGTAGAGCTTCAAAGATTTCGATTCCACCAGCCAGCGGTTGGGCGCGTAGTCGATGACGAGATGCGCGAAGTCGGGTTGGCCGGTCACCGGACAGAGCGAGGTGAACTCCGGCGCCGTAAAACGCGCCAGATAGCTGGTGTCGGGGTGCGGATTGGCGACGCGCTCCAACAGCGCCGTTGCCGGTGAAAGCGGCGTCGGCGCCTTCTGTCCAAGGGCGGCCAGGCCGGCGCCATCGACCGCCGGCGCGCCGCCGCCCGCGGCGTTGGCGACCTCGATTAGGGTGCCGCGCGCCAGCCAATCCATTTCGACGTCAAACAGTTTGGCCAGGTGCAGGAGGTGTTCGCGTGTGATGTCGGAGCGCCCCGTCTCCCAATGGCTGACTTGCTGCTTGCTCACCCCCAAGGCGCGACCCACCTGGGGTTGGGTCAGACCCGCGCCCCGGCGCGCCTGCTGGATGCGTTTGCCCAAGGGTGCGAGCTCCGGGCGAAGGCTGGCGGTCATGGCGCCTCAATCCGCGCAGGACGGGAAAAGCAGTCGTATTGTATTACTAGACTTGAGACTAGACCGACAATTCTGCTTAGACAATCGGCTTCCCTTTGCTAAGCAGGCTTCCCGCGCTGCAGCCATGGACGCTTGCCGATGCCCGCCAACCGCCGCTACCGCCACTTCGACACCCTGATGGTTGGCTTTGTGGTGGTGTTGGTGTGCTCCAACCTGATCGGCCCCGCCAAGATTGCCGTCGTCGCGTTGCCGCTGTGGGGCCCCTTTGTGTTTGGGGCGGCCGCCGTCTTCTTTCCCATTTCCTACGTGTTCGGCGACATCCTGACCGAGGTCTATGGGTATGCCGAGGCACGCAAGGTGATCTGGGCGGGCTTTGGCGCCCTGTTGTTTGCGTCCCTGATGGCCGCCATTGTCGTGGCCCTGCCGCCCGCGCCCTTCTGGCCGCACCAGCAGGCTTTCGAGGTCGCCTTCGGCAACACCTGGCGCATCGTCGCTGCCTCCATCATCGCCTACTTCTGCGGCGAATTCGTCAACGCCTACGTGCTGGCAAAAATGAAAGTTTGGACCGGCGGCCGGGCCCTGTGGACGCGCACCATCGGTTCCACGATCGGCGGGGAGGCCGTCGACAGCGCGCTCTTTTATCCTTTGGCTTTTTACGGCACCGGCATCATTCCCGATGCCGCCTTGCCCGCGGTGATGCTGGCCCAGTTCGCCCTCAAAACCTTGGTGGAGGTGATCTTTACCCCGGTCACCTACGCGGCCGTGGGCTATCTCAAGCGCGCCGAGGGCATCGACCATTTCGACCGCGACACCGACTTCAATCCCTTTAAGATCGGCGGTTGAAGTTAGGCCAAAAATCGCCTAGCACCCCAATTCGTCGGCTTATACGATAACTTCCCTTGAGCATTCCGTGGGGCATTGAGCTTTGCGGGACGGAGGAGAACGACATGCGATTTGCCAAGTATCTGCTGCTCGCGGCGCTGCTGAGTTTTCTCGGCGCGCCGGCGACAAGCGCCCAAACCAAACTCAAATGGGCCCACGTCTACGAGACGGCCGAGCCTTATCACACCGAGGCGGTGTGGGCCGCCGAAGAAATCAAAAAGCGCACCAACGGCAGATACCAGATCGACGTCTTTGCCGCCTCCCAGCTCGGCAACGAGAACCAGATCAACGAAGGCTTGGGGCTCGCCACCGTCGATATGATCTATACCGGCGTCGCCTTTGCCGGCTCCATCCACAAGCCGATCGCCATCACCAACGCGCCTTACGTGTTGCGCGATTTCGGGCACTGGAAGCTCTATCGCGACTCCGCGCTGTTCCGCGAGATTGCCAAGGGCTACGAGGACAAGACCAAGCACAAGGTGATGTCGCTCACCTATTACGGCCAGCGCATGGTGACCGCCAACAAGGAGATCAAGAAGCCCGAGGACATGAAGGGCATGAAGCTGCGGGTGCCGCCGGCGCCGCTCTTTCTCATGTTCACCAAATCGGTCGGTGCCAACGCCACGCCGATCGCCTTCGCCGAGGTCTACCTCGCCCTGCAACAAGGCACGGTCGACGGCCAGGAGAATCCATTGCCGACCATCATGGCCAAGAAGTTCTATGAGGTGCAAAGCCACATCATGCTGTCCGGTCACATCACCGAATCGCTGCTGGTGATCGTCGGCAATCACGTGTGGTCGAAACTCTCCGAGGAAGACAAGAAGGTGTTCAACGAGGTGCTGGTTGCGGCGGCGGCGAAAGCCACCGACCAGATCCGTCTCTCGGAACAGAAGTTGGCCGACGAATTCCGCAAGCTCGGCAAGACCGTCGTCGAAGTCGATCGCGAGGCCTTCCGCACCGCGGCCTTGCCGTTGCACAATGACGGCAGCGGCGGCTGGAGCAAGACCGAATACGACGCCCTGCAAGCCCTGAAGTAGCGCTTCTCTCTGCAGTCGCAATCGCAAACTGTGCTGAGCTGGTAGCCGGCGCCCCCACGTGCGCAACGAGGCCAGGGGGCCCGGCCGTCAAGGTGAGGAGCGAGCATGCACGATCCAACGTCCAAGACGACGGCGGCCGAGCCCAAGCGCCTGATCGAGGTCGCCGACGAGGACATCGTCATCGAGCACCACTTCGAGGACTGGCTGGCCTTTGCCGTATTCTGGGCCCTGGCCGGCATCGTCTTTTTGCAGTTCTTCACCCGCTACGTGCTTAACGATAGCCTGGCCTGGACCGAGGAGATCGCCCGCTATGGGCTGATGGCACTCACCTTTCTCGGTGGTGCGGTGGTCACCCGGCGCAACAACCACATCGCCGTGGCCCTGTTGCCCAACCTGCTGCCGACGGCCTACGGCCGGGCGCTGCTCGCCGCCGTCGACCTTGTCACGCTCGGCTTTCTCGGCCTGCTCGCCTACTTTTCCGTGCTCATTCTCGAGCGCATGCAATATCAGCGCATGACCGTGATCGATTTGCCAATGAGCGTCGTCTATGGCGCGGTCGCCGTCGGCTGCTTCCTGATGTTCGGCCGCCAGGCGCTCAAGGTGTGGCGCAACGCCCGTGACGGCTGGCGCTCGGCCTATAGCCTGATCGCGGCCCCGACAGAGACGGCGAACGCTTCCCCATGACCCTCGTCATCTTCATCTTTCTGCTGGCGCTGCTTGCCGGCCTGCCGGTCTTCATCGCGCTTGCCGCCTCCTCCCTGATCTATACCCACGCCATCGCCGGCATTCCCGACTTCGTGATTTTGCACCGCATGGCAGGCGGCGTGGACAGCTTCCCGCTGCTGGCCGTGCCCTTCTTCATCCTCGCTGGTAACCTGATGAATTCCGCCGGGATCACCAACCGCATCTACGACTTTGCGGTGGCGATCGCGGGGTGGACCCGCGGCGGCCTGGCCCACGTCAACATCGTGGGCTCGGTGATTTTTGCCGGTATGTCGGGCACGGCCATCGCCGATGCTGCCGGTCTTGGCACCATCGAGATCAAGGCCATGAAGGATCACGGCTACTCGACCGAATTCTCGGTCGGCGTGACCGCGGCCTCATCGACGTTGGGGCCGATCATCCCGCCCTCGCTGCCGTTCGTGATCTACGGCATGATGGCCAATGTCTCGATCGGCGCCCTGTTTCTGGGCGGCGTGGTTCCGGGCGCGGTCATGACCATCTTCATGATGGCCTATGTCACCTACTGCGCGCGCAAGTACGGCATGGGCCGCGATCAGGCGTTTTCATGGCGCATTCTCGGCGCCACCTTCATCGCCGCCCTGCCGGCGCTGCTGACGCCGCTGATCATCATCGGCGGCATGACCTTTGGCTGGTTCACGCCCACCGAAGCGGCGATCGCCGCCTGTGCCTGGGCCATCATGCTCGGGCTCTTTCTCTACCGATCGCTGACCTTCAAGCAGTTCTACAAGGTCACGCTCGACACCATCGAGACCACGGCGGCGGTGTTGCTGATCGTCGCCGCGGCCTCCCTGTTCGGCTGGGTGCTGACGACCACGCGGCTGACGGAGTATGCCGCCGACGCGCTGTTGTCCTTCACGAGCAACCGGTACCTGATCCTGCTGCTCATCAACGTTCTGCTCTTGGTGGTGGGCTGCTTTTTGGAGCCAATCGCCTCGATCAGCATCCTGGTGCCGGTGCTGATGCCCATCATTACCAAGGTCGGCATCGACCCGGTGCACTTCGGCGTCATGATGACGCTCAATCTGATGATCGGCTTGCTGCACCCGCCGCTCGGTATGGTGCTGTTCGTGTTGGCCCGCATCGCCAAATTGTCAATCGAGCGGACCACCATGGCGATCCTGCCGTGGCTGATCCCGCTGTTGGCCTCCTTGGTCGCAATCACGCTCTTTCCCGAACTGACCCTGGGACTGCCGCGGCTGATGGGCCTTATCAAATAGGCGCCACAAAGGCGTGGCCTCGCCGCGATAGCCAGCGCGCCGGCTGTCCTCTAAGTAGGTGCCGATCAGTACGTACCGATCGGGCCCGCCGCTGGCGGGTCATGCCAAGGGCCGTTTGAGGCCCCGTGCTTGGTGAGTGAGCCATGACGTTGTCCTTTGAGTGGTTGCTCGAGCCCATCACGCCGCAGGTTTTCTTCGCCGAGTACTACGAGCGCCAGCCGCTGTTGATCGCGCGCGGCGAGCCCCGACGCTTTGAGCCGCTCTTAAGTCTCAGCGCCATCGATCGCTTCCTTGCCACCACCTCGCCGTGCCACCCGGAGGTGTTTTTGGTGGATGCGGCACGCAAGCTCAGCGCCGAGGACTATACGCTTGCCGACCCGGACGGCGCCGGCCAGCTCGACCTGCCGCGCGCCTATGAGCTTTTCCGCACCGGCGCCACCATCTCGGTGCGGCGCCTGCACGAAAGCCGGCCCGAGCTTGGCGCGCTGTGTCGGACGGTCGAAAAGGTGTTCAGCGCGCATTTTCAGAGCAATATCTACCTATCGCCGCCCGCGGCGCAGGGCTTTCCCACGCACTTCGACAGCCACGACGTGTTCGTGCTGCAAGTGGCCGGATCGAAGGTGTGGACGCTTTACGACACGCTGATCGAGCTGCCGCTGCACGGCCAGGCCTTCGACAAGAGCAAGCATCAGCCCGGCCCGCCGAGCCGGGAAATCACCATTCGCGCCGGCGATCTGTTCTATTGCCCGCGCGGCCTCTTCCACTCCGCCCGCTCGACCGAGGAGACTTCGCTCCACATCACGTTGGGCCTGATCGGCAAGACCTGGGCGGACGTGATGCTGGAAGCGGTCGCGGCCGCCTGCCTCGCCGCGCCGGCCTTTCGTCGCAATTTGCCGGCGGGCTTTGCCGATCCCAACTTCGATGTCGGCGCGGCCAGGGCCACCTTTCGCGCGCTCGTGGACAGCTTTGCGCAAGCGGCCGACCTCGATCCCATTCTGCAAAAGCTGGCCGAGGACTTCGTGACCTCGCGCCGCCCCGATCTGGCGGGCGTGTTGCAAGAAATCGACCAGGGAACACCGGTGGCGCGCGACACCCGTCTCGTGGCCCGTCCGCACCTTAGCTATCGCCTCAACGAGGACGGCAACCAGGTCACGCTGCTGTTTGGCGCCTCGCGCCTCACTTTGCCGGCGGCCGCCGCCGAGCCGCTGCGCTTCGCGCTCGCCGGCGCGCCCTTTCGCCTCAATGATTTGCCGGGTCGTCTCGACGAGGCTGGCAAGCTCGTGCTGGCGCGGCGCCTGCTGCGCGAGGGCGTGTTGCTGCGATCGGATTGAGGTGGCCTGCCGCCGATGCAGGTCGTGGCGCGCACGCCGCGCAATCGGCCACGTTATTTCCCCCGCGTCTGCTTCATGGCTGCCCTTTATAGCTGAGGCTTGACTTGAGTTTGGCCCTAGCCGATTGTTGAAAATGAGTTTCCACAAAAGGAGATCGTCGTGGCACGCAAGACACCCGCCGTATCCGAGCAAGCAACGGTCACATTGACCGATGCCGATATCACGGCCGAGCGCAGCGTGACGCGCCGCTCGCTGTTGGGGGCCCTGGGGCTTGGCGCCGGCGCGGCGGCAACCGTCGTGTTCGGTGCGCCGCAATCAGCGCCGGCCGCCGACGACAGCAGCAAAAAGAAAAAGTCCAAGAAGCCCCCGAAAAAACCGAAGGAAGAGACGGACAAGGACTAAGCCTTTCCCGGCATGTCGCTTCCCCGCATTTCGCTTCCCCGCATTTCCTTGGCCGGGCAACGCGCTGGTTCGGCTCGCGCGGGCCGTGTGGCTGGGCGAGGCTCAAAAGCCTCTCGCCGGCGCATTGCTGGGCTGGTGCGCCGAGAGGGCGGTTGACCGCTCGCAGGCGAAAAGGCAGAGGTGGGTCTTCTCAAGTCCATTGCCTTTTGGATTTTGCGACGTGCTCCACCTCTCCACAGCCAAGCTGCGCGCTACGCCGATCGTGTTCCTGCGCACGCTGGCGTTCATCAACTATTTGGGTTACGCGGGCTGGGCGGCGCTGCTCTACAACTTTACGGTCGAGCGCGCCAACTTCCAGTGGTTCGAGACCGGCCTCACCCAGTCCGTGCGCGAAATCCCGGGCTTCCTGGCCTTTACCGCGATTTTCTGGCTGCTGGTGGTCCGCGAACAGGTGCTGGCCTACGTGGCGCTTGCCATTATGGGACTGGGCGTCGCCCTGACCGGTCAATTCCCGACGCTCGCCGGCGTGCTCATGACCACCTTCATCATGTCGGTGGGCTTCCACTACTTCGAGACCATGAACGTCTCCCTGCAACTGCAGCTGCTGCCCAAGGCCGAGGCGCCGCGCTTGATCGGCACCATCACGGCGGCGGGGGCAGCGGCGCAGTTTACGAGCTACGGAGGACTTGCCATCGCCTGGTGGGCGGGCGGCCGCGCCTATGCGCAGCTGTTCTTGGCCGTCGGTGTTGCCTGCATGCTATTGACCGGCGTGGCGGCGCTCTGGTTTCGGCGCTTCGAGGGGCCGGTCGCGCAGCGAAAGCGCATCGTACTGCGCCGGCGCTATTGGCTCTACTACACGCTGACCTTCATGACCGGGGCGCGGCGGCAGCTGTTCGTTGCCTTCGGCGGGTTTCTGTTGGTGAAGAAGTTCGGCTACGACGTTGCCGACATGGCAATGCTGATGTTGGTCACCACCGCCGCCAACACGATGCTGGCCCCGCGCCTTGGCCGCCTGGTGATGCGGGTCGGCGAACGCCACACCATCACGCTCGAGAACGTGGTTTTGATCCTGGTGTTCGCCGGCTATGCCACCGCCACCAGCGCGACGCTGGCCGGCCTCCTGTTCGTCATCGATGGCGTGTTCTTTACCCTCACGCTGGCGCAGCGCACCTATTTCCAGAAGATTGCCGATCCCGCCGACATGGCGGCCACCACCTCGGTGGCCTTTACCATCAATCACGTGGCGGCGGTGGTGGTGCCGGTGGCGTTCGGGGCGCTGGGCATGATCGATCCCGCCATCATCTTCTGGCTAGGGGCGTGCGTGGCGAGCGTATCGTTGACCTGCTCCTTCCTGGTCCCGCGCCATCCAGCCCCGGGGCACGAGACCGTGCTGGTGACCGGCAAGGCGCTGCCGGCCGAGTGATTCGCGGGGGCGGCGACCTTGGCTGACCGCTTTGCTGACCGGTTGGGGTGGTGCGCACGGGGTCGGGGCGCCGCAATCAGCCGCGGGCGCCGAGCCGGTGCTCGACCCCCCGCGGGTCGATCACGGTCGTGGCATCCCCGCTCAGGTATTGAGGCCCAATCGGCACCTTGCCGTGTCCGCCGGGGATATCGAGCACGTAGGTCGGTTGCGCGAGGCCTGAGAGGCGGCCGCGCAGGTCCCGCATCAAGGCCTGTCCTTGCCCAATCGAAACGCGAAAGTGGCTGGTGCCCGGGGCGGGATCGAGCTGGTGCAGGTAGTAGGGTTTGATCCGCGTCTCGACCAAGGCCCGCAGCAGGTCCGCCAAGGTGTCGGGCGTGTCATTGATGCCCTTGAGGAGCACGGTCTGGCTCAGCATGGGAATACCGGCATCGATCAGGCGCGCACACGCGGCCCGCGCCGCCGCCGTCAACTCGCGCGCGTGATTGGCATGCAGCACCACCATGACGGCTTTGCCCGGGACCGCCAGGGCGGTGACCAGCTCCGGGCTGATCCGCGCCGGATCGACGGCGGGCACCCGCGTGTGCCAGCGCAGCACCTTGACGTGGGCAATGGCCGCCAGGCGTTGGCTCACCTCGGCCAGACGGCGTGGGGAGAGCATGAAGGGATCGCCGCCGGTGAGAACGACCTCCCAGATCTCGGGCGCGCCGGCGATGTAGGCGATGGCCCGATCGAGGGCTTCAGCAACCAGCGGAGCAGGCCCGCCCGGGCCCACAACCTCGCGGCGAAAACAAAAGCGGCAGTAGACCGGGCAGACATGGGTGAGTTTGAGGAGTGCCCGGTCGCCATAGCGGTGCACGACGCCGGGCACCGGTGAGAGGCGGGCCTCATCGAAGGGATCGGCGGCCTCGCCCGGCAATGCGGCAAGTTCGTTGCGATCGGGGAGGAACTGGCGCGCGATGGGATCATCGGGGTCGCCGCGATCGATGAGCTGAACCATCTCCGGGGTGACGGCGATGGCATAGCGGTCCGCCACGGCCTGAAGCGCGGGCGCCGCCCCGACCGGGAGCAGACCCTCCGCTTCCAACTCGCCGACGCTGCGCAGTGTAGTGGTGGCGCCGACCACGCGGGGTGACCCTTCGGCTTTTGTTGGGGAGCCATTAGGCCCGGATGCCGTTGGCCGGCAAGACCTATTTGCCTGCGGGGCGTCGGCGCGGCCGCTGGTCGCGGTCGCCGGTTTGCCATTGGGCCGGCACATTCCTGCGCCCTGCTGGCGGCCATCAAGGTTTCGGGGGGAGCCGCAATGCGTCAACTATGCCTCATCGCCGTTGCTGCTGCGCTGTGCTGCGGCAGCGACCTGATCGCCGCTGCCCAGGAGGAGGAGGATGTGCGTGCAAGTCCCAGCTTCTGGGCGGTTACCGGCGTTGCTCCCGGCGATGTCCTCAACTTGCGCGATGTGCCCTCCGCCGACAGCAAGAGCCTGGCGGGCATTCCGTTCAACGCGCGCGGACTGAAGAATTTCGGTTGCCGTCGTGGTGAGCTTCCCTTCGATCAGTGGGCGCGCATGCGCGAGCCGCAGCGCCGCGCCGCCAACACGAAGTGGTGCCGGATCGAGTTTCAAGGCAAGCAGGGCTGGGTGGCGGGTCGCTTTCTCAAGGAGGATCCCGTCGCGACGCATTGACGTCAGCGGTCGGGCTCGGGGATTGGCGCCCACAGCACCTGCTCGATGCGCGTGGCGCCGGTCGCAAGCATCACGAGGCGATCCAAGCCCATTGCGGCGCCGGCGGCCGGCGGCATCTGCTCGAGGGCGGCGATGAAGTCGTGATCGATCGGATAGCGTTCGCCGTACCGACGCTGCTTTTCATGCATCTCGGCCTCGAGGCGCCGCCGCTGCTCGGCGGCGTCCGTCAGCTCGCCGAAGGCATTGGCCAATTCCACGCCGCAGGCGTAAAGCTCGAACCGATCCGCGACGCGCTCATCGCCGGCGTTGGGCCGTGCCAGGGCCGCCAGCTGGGCCGGGTACCGATCGAGGAGGGTGGCGCGACCGTTGCCAAGACAGGGTTCGACCTTGGTCAAGAGGATGCGGCTGAACGTGTCCTCCCAGGTATCATCCTCGGCCACGCGCACGCCGACGGCGGTGGCCGCCGCGGCGAGTGCGGCCGCATTCGGGCTGCCACCAGCGAGCGTCGCCAACAGGTCGATGCCCGCGTGGCGGCGAAAGGCCTCGGCCACGCTGAGGCGATCGGGGCAAGCAAAGGGATCGGCGCTACGCGCCCCGTGATTAAAACGGCTCGTGCCGGCCGCCTCAGCCGCGAGGCGCAAGAGCGCGGCGCAATCGCCCATCAACTCTTCGTAGGGTGTGTGCGCACGATACCACTCGAGCATCGGTGAAGGCGGGATGGTGGAGTGCGCCCCGTTCGCGATTGCGGAATACGGGCGCGACCGTGAAGATGCGCTCCTCGCCGGCCGCCAGCAGCTTCTTGCAGGCGAACTCGGGCGAGGTGTGGAGATAAAGCGGGTGCCGGCTGCCGTCCGGATCGATGAGCGTGGTGCTAAAGGCGTGCAGATGCGTCTCGTTGCCCGGCGAGATCTGCAGGATGCTGGTGTCGACCTCCACGAAGCCCTGCGCCTCGAACCAGCGGCGGATTGCCGCCAAGATCCGCCCACGCGCCAGCAGGAATCCACGCCGGTCGGCGTGGTTCTGTGGGTTCCACCAGGGACTTGGCTGCGGAGGCGGCAGGCGTTTGCTCCTTGGCGCGGTTCGAAAAGGCCGCTAGAAAGCGCCAGCTCTGGGACTCATGGCGAGCCTGCCGTCGCTCCGGGCGCCCGCGGCCAAGCCTGCAAATCGGGAGAGATCGACGGTGGTGAAGGTTATCGCAAGCTCGGTGCGCAAAGGCAACGTGCTGGAGGTGGACGGCAAACTGTGCGTCGTCATGAAGGCGGAGAATATCCACCCGGGCAAGGGCACCCCGGTGACGCACCTCGATATGCGACGCATTTCCGATGGTGTGAAGATCACGGAGCGCTATCGCACCACCGACCAGGTCGAGCGTGCCTACCTCGAGGACAAGACTTACAACTACCTTTACGAAGACGACACCGGCTACACCTTCATGGATCCGGACACCTACGATCAGATCGCGGTTCCCAAGGACCTGCTGGGTGAACAGTCCGCCTATCTGCAGGAGAGCATGCCCGTCACCTTGAGCCTGCACGAGGGCGTGCCGGTGGCCGTCGAACTGCCCCCGCGCGTGACCTTGGAAATCATCGAGGCCGACCCCGTCGTCAAAGGCCAGACGGCCTCGTCATCCTACAAGCCGGCCGTGCTCGCAAATGGCCAGCGCGTGATGGTGCCACCACATATCCAGGCGGGCACGCGGGTCGTCGTCTCCACCGATGACGGGTCCTACGTCGAGCGCGCAAAAAATTAAAGCCGCAGGTCAGAAGAAAGCGCTGGTCGCGTCTGGCCGGCACCATCCCCGCCCGCCAATGGCTGCACTAGGGCGTCGCACCGCTCGCCGCTGCTGCCTGAGACGCCGCTGCGACGGCAGCTTGGCAGGGCCTGGCGACCGCGACCGTTACGCCTGCCGCGGTGGGACCTGGGCATGGTATGCCTGGGGGTGAGCCCTCAACTCGCTCTCTGGGTTGGCAAGTTAAGACGACGAGCACGGTCATGATCGATCTCAGCGCCATCCGACCTGGTCAGACGGGCACGGCGCATCTCATTGTCGGACCTGAGCATACCGCTCCCCGCGTCGGTTCCGGTCGGATTGCGGTGCTCGCCACGCCGGTGATGATCAACGTCATCGAGGCGGCGGCCTTGGCCGCCGTCGAGCACCTGCTCCCGAGCGGTTACCAGAGCCTGGGCATTCACCTTGACGTGCGCCACTTCGCGGCAACGCCGGTCGGCCTGCGCGTCACCGCCACCGCCGAGGTACTCAGCGTAGAGGCGCGCAGCATCCGGTTCCGCGTCGAGGCGCGCGACGAGCACGAGCCAATCGGCGATGGTCAACATGAGCGCGTGGTCGTCAATGTGGCGCGCTTCGATGAGCGCGTGCAGCGCAAAGCGCTCGCCGCGCGCCAGGGCTAGCTCCCCGCCTCCTGCGCCTTTTGCAACTCGGCATCTTTCTCGGTTGCCCGCCGTAAGGCGGGGCGCTCGGCCAGGGCGGCCAGATAGGGTTTGAATTCGGTGCGATCCGGGAGAAGCTTGAACATGGTTCCCCAGCGCAAGCCGGAGCCGATGATGACGTCGGCGGCGGTAAACTTATTGCCCAAGAGGTAAGGCGAGGCCGCGGCGGCTGCCTTGGCCAAGACGTCCACAACTGTGTCGAAGTCGCCGAACCCGAGGGCGGAACGCGCCGGCGCCTCCTTGCGCGGGAAAGCGCGCTCCGCAATGGCGGGCTCGACACAGCTCGGTCCGAAAAACAGCCATTTCAGGTAAGTCCCACGCCTTGGATCGCCGACGGGAATGTTGAGCCCCGCTTGTGGAAACTCATCGGCAAGGTAGGCGCAGATGGCGGCGGCCTCCGTGATCACCGTGTCCCCGTGCTTGAGGGCGGGCACCTTGCCCATGGGATTGACGGCGAGGTAGGCCGGCTGGCGGTTCTCCCCCCGCTTGAAGCTGACCACCTGCAACGCATAAGGCTGGCCCAGCTCTTCGAGCATCCAATGCACGATCGAGGAGCGGGAGGGCGCGGCGTGATAGAGGATGAGCTTTGGCATTTGCGGTCTCCGATGGCATTTGCAGGCTCCGATGCCCTGGGGGCCTTTGCACCTATCTAAGGACGGATTGCGGCCAGGAAAGGTGCCCCTGGCGCGCGTTTTTTTGCCGCCTCGCCGGCGCGGCAAATGGGCAGCCCGGCCATGCACCGGTGCGCTTGGCCGCGAGCTGCAGAGCTGCTAGAGACAGCAACCCTCACTGGCACTGGGAAGCGCGGCCGCTTGTGAGCATATTTGGCCCAAGCGATAGCCGCCTCGACGCGACGGTTTTAAATGAACGGCGTCGAGAACGACGGCGATGTAGAAGGACTGCAATGAGAGAATACAAGGATCAGAAACGTCTTGAGCGGCTCGAGCGGGCTGCCAAAGCAAAACAGGATATCCTCGAGAAGTTCCGGTCGCGACCGGCGGCGGATGACCCCGCCGTCTTGGCGCGGGCCGCCGAGCGCAAGGCGATTGCGCAAGCGCGCGAAGCCCGCCAGAAGGAACGCGATGAGCGCAAGCGCAAGGAAGCCGAGGAGCGGGCGCAGCGGCAAGCCATTGAGAAGGCCGAGCGGGAGGCGCGCGAGCGTCGCGAGGCCGTTCAAAAGGTCATTCGCGATGCGGCCGAGGCCGCCGAGCGCAAGGCCGAACGCGACCGCCGCTATGCCGCACGCAAGGCCCGGCAGGGCCCCCGGCGTTAGCCCCAATCGGAGCCAATGGAAGGCCGACGCGGGGCTCGGGAGAACCCGAGCTTTGATCGTGCTCCGGCGCGGCTGCGAGGCACGCGTTGGGCCGGGCTGCCGCGCGCAAAACTTAAGCGAGCCGCCGCGGCAGCCTTAGTCTCGGGCGGGCCTTAGGTCGACGGTGGCAAAAACAGGCAAATGAGGCGCGGGGTGCCGCCGGTCGAAGGCCGTATGCAGGCGTGCATCTGATTGTCTTTGGATTCACGGCGCGGGAAATTCGCAGGCACGATCACGCTACCGTGCTTGGTGGTAATCCGCATGCTGCCTGGGAGCGGTGCGCTTCCCATGATGCCGGCGCTCTGCAGGGATATGATCTCGACCTTCTCAACGGGCGCGCAATCCATGCCGGAGCAGCATTCGATGGGATACCAATCATGGGCCGCCGCCGACGTTGCTACCAACAGCAGACCTGCACATATCCATGCTCTTGCCATAGCGTGCCTCGCTGGTTTCGCTCCTACTCCTCCTCGAGTAAATCCCGCCCTAGTCGTCTTGCCGACGCGCGCCCCGCCGGTCCGCTCCTACGCGCCACTGCGACGAGCTCATTGCATTAAAATCCGTGGCTAACAGACCCGTCCCAAATGCACCGATTGACAACGACCCAATTGCGATTGGCTTTATTGCAAGTGCCGTGCCCGGCGCCGACGTCCGTGTTTTAAGACGCTTTAATGACAGAGATTGTGACGCGATTTTCTCGGGCCGTCCCTGAACGGGTGTGCCTTTGAGGCCGCACAGGGTCGATCGTGATGCCGTCAGCAAGTTCATAATGTGGTCCCGTCTGAGCGCAATAATGCCTGGCCGTGCCTGCAAATTGGGCAGCGGAGCCTTAGCCCCGCTGTCGGGATGAGCACCTAATTCGCATCCAGCAAGGTTCGTTCCAACAGGCGCAATCCCCAAAAACCCCCAACCACGATGGCGGCAAACGTCAGGAGGGAGCCAAAAGCCAACGTCGAAACTCCGGTGATGGCCTGTCCGACGGTACAGCCCAGCGCCAGCACGCCGCCGACGCCCATCAGGGCGGCGCCAAACAGATTGCGGATCATATCGCCCGTATCGGAGAAGCCGATCAGCCGAAATCGGCCCATGGTCACGGCCGCGGCGCCGGCGCCGAAGAGAGCGCCAAAGACACTGCTGACACCGAAGCTCGGGACCGGCTCGGCCGTGAAGCGCTGCAGCCATTCCAGCGCATCGCCGGTCGGACGGATATAGGTCAGCGACGCCGGTTGCATCGGTCGAGCCGCGAACTCGTCGACGGCAAGGCCGGTCAATGCCCAACCCGCAACAACGCAGCCCCCCACGGCCAACCCCGACAAGATGTGGACCGGTGAGGCACGAAATTTCTTGTCCGCGGCGCAATAGACGAGCACGCCTCCCGCCAAGACCAGCGTCGCCAAGAGGTTCGCCACGCCGACGGGTGCCCGCAGAATTGCGCTCAGGAGGTGATCGAGGCCTTGGCTTTCGAGGCCGAGAGAAATGGCCGTGGCCGCCTCCATGCGCGCCCGCACCGGCCCGAGCAAGCCCCCGATGGCCATGTAGGCGGTGAGGCCGAGCACCAATAGCGTGATCAGCGAGCGCAGATCGCCCGCACCGGCCCGCGCCAGATTGCGGCTGGGGCAGCCGCCGGCAAAGACCATACCGATGCCGAAGACGACGCCGCCCATCGCATTGCCAACCCAATTGAGCGTGGGGGCCAAGTACATCGATTTGTCGAGGGCAACGATGTCGCCGCGCGCAAGAAGTTGTGCGCCCAAGAGCGCCGTGGCGGCCGCCAACAGCCAGGCGCGAAAACGGCGATAGTCGCCGAAATTGTAGATGTCCGAGAGCGAGCCCATGGCGCAGTAGTTGGTCCTGAAGACGACGGCGCCGAAGAGGCCGCCGATGAGCAGGCCGCCGAGCGCCAATGAGAGCGGCGCGTTGCCCGTCAACGCCTCGCGAATAACTGCCATGGGGCTCCTTGCATCTCCTCTGGCGCCAGCCGGCGCTGGGCCGCGGGTTCGCCGGTGGCGTGCTTGCCGTCAAAATGCCGCCGGGAGCGCGCGAAAATCGCCGCAACCTCAATCCCATGGACCCAATCCTTGCAATCCACAAGCAGGGCCACGAGCAGAGTTAGGGTGGGACCAACGCACCGTTCTTCGATTGCAAGTTGGCTGGAAAGATTGTGCATTCCGGGCCATGACCGCGGCGATTCGCAGCGACGAGGCAAAGATGACCGGGGCCCGGGCGCCGGCCTTCGTGCATCTTAAGGTGCACTCGGCCTACTCGCTATTGGAAGGTGCCATCACCATTGCCAAGCTCGCCAAGCTGGCGGTGAGCCAGTCTTTTCCGGCCCTCGGCCTGACGGATACCGGCAATCTCTTTGGGGCGCTTGAGTTTTCCGACAAGATGGCGGCCGTCGGCGTGCAACCGATCATGGGCTTGACGCTGCAGGTGGACTTCGCCGAGCCGGACCGGACCAGTTCCAGCCGGCCGTTCGGGGCGCAGCCGCGCCTTGCCTGTGCCGGCTCCATCGCGCTGTTCGCCGCCAATGAGCGCGGCTATCAAAACCTGATGCAGCTCTCCTCGCGGGCTTTTCTCGATCCCGTCGAAGGCGAGCCACCCCACGTCAAGCTGAGCCAGCTCGAAGGTGCGCGGGCGGACGGCCTCATTGCCCTGACGGGCGGACCGGACGGCCCGATCAACAGGGCGCTCGCCGAGGAGCAAAAAGAGCTGGCGGCCGAGCGCTTGCAAGCACTCAGCGCCATCTATGGCGACCGGCTTTACGTCGAGCTGCAGCGCCATGGCTTGCCCCACGAGATCAAGGCCGAGCCCGATCTCCTGGCGCTGGCCTATGCGCAGCGGCTGCCGATCGTCGCCAGCAACGAGGTCTATTTCGCAAGCCCCGACGACTATGAAGCGCACGATGCGCTCATGTGCATCGCCGATGGCAGTTATGTCACCGAGGACAATCGCCGCCGGCTCTCACGCGAACACTGCTTTAAGAGTGCGCAAGAGATGGCGCGCCTGTTCGCCGACCTACCCGAAGCGCTAGCCAACACGATCGAGATCGCCAAGCGCTGCGCCTATCGGCCGCTCGGCCGCAAGCCGATTTTGCCGAAGTTCGTCGTGGCGGCGAAGGGGGCTTCCGAAAGCGAGCAGCTGGCGCTGGAGGCAAACGAGCTCAGGGCGCAGGCCGAGGCCGGTCTAAGTGAGCGCCTCGCCACCACGCCGGTGGCGCCGGGCTTCACGGCCGCGGACTACCAGCAGCGGCTGGCCTTCGAGGTCGATGTGATTTCGAGGATGAAGTATCCCGGCTACTTCTTGATCGTTGCCGACTTCATCAAATGGGCCAAGGCCAACGGCATTCCCGTCGGTCCCGGCCGCGGCTCGGGTGCGGGCTCGGTCGTCGCCTGGGCGCTCACCATCACCGATCTTGATCCCTTGCGCTTCGGCTTGTTGTTCGAGCGCTTCCTCAACCCCGAACGCGTGTCGATGCCGGACTTCGACATCGACTTTTGCCAAGATCGCCGCGACGAGGTGATCCGCTATGTGCAAGGCAAGTACGGCGCCGACCGCGTGGCCCAGATCATCACCCACGGCAAGTTGCAGGCGCGGGCGGTGTTGCGCGACGTGGGGCGCGTGCTGCAGATGCCCTACGGGCAGGTCGACCGGCTGTGCAAGCTCGTCCCCAACAATCCTGCCAATCCCGTAAGCTTGGCACAGGCCATCGCGATCGAACCCAAATTGCAGGAAGAGCGCGACCGCGAGCCGGTCACCGCCCGGCTGCTCGAAATCGCGCAAAAGCTGGAAGGCCTTTATCGCCACGCCTCGACACATGCCGCGGGCATGGTGATCGGCGACCGTCCGCTCGAAGAGTTGGTGCCGCTCTATCGCGACCCCAAGTCCAGCTTTCCGATCACCCAGTTCAACTGGAAGCTGGTCGAGGCCGCGGGCCTCGTGAAGTTCGACTTTCTGGGGCTCAAGACCTTGACGGTGCTGCGCAAGGCCGTCGACTTGGTCAAGCGCGGGCGCGGCATCGATATCGACCTGGCAGGGCTACCCCTCGATGACGCGGCGAGCTACGAGCTCTTGGCCAGGGCCGATACGGTCGGCGTGTTCCAACTCGAAGGTACGGGCATGCGCGACAGCCTCAAGCGGCTGAAGCCCGACCGTTTCGAGGACATCATCGCCATGGTGGCGCTCTATCGGCCGGGCCCGATGGACAACATCCCCACCTACATCAATCGCAAGCATGGCGAGGAGCCGGTCGAGCTCCTGCATGCGCGGCTGGAGGGCATTCTCAAAGAGACCTATGGCGTCATCATCTACCAGGAACAGGTGATGCAGATCGCCCAGGTGCTAGCCGGCTTCTCGCTTGGCGAAGCCGATCTGTTGCGGCGCGCCATGGGCAAGAAAGACAAGCGCGAAATGGCGCAGCAGAAGAGCCGCTTCGTCGAGGGCGCGCTCAAGGGCGGCGTCAAGCGCGCCGACGCGGAGTACATATTCGAGTTGGTCGACAAGTTTGCCGGGTACGGCTTCAACAAGAGCCACGCCGCGGCCTACGCGCTCGTCAGCTACCAGACCGCCTATATGAAGGCCAACTTCCGCGAGGAATTCCTGGCCGCGTCCATGACGCTCGACATGAACAATACCGACAAGCTGGCGATGTACACGGCCGAGGCAACCCGGGCCAAGATCCGCATCCTGCCGCCCTGCATCAATGCGTCCGAGGTGGATTTCCTCGCCGGCGAAGGCTCGATCCGCTACTCGCTGGCCGCCCTCAAGAACATCGGTGCGCAGGCCGTCGAAAGCATCGTCGCCGAGCGCCGCATCAATGGCGACTTTCGTGATCTGTCCGACTTTGCCCAACGCTGCAACACCAAGGCGCTCAACAAGCGCGCCTTGGAAACGCTGAGCGCCGCCGGCGCCTTCGACGCGCTCGAGGCCAACCGGGCGCGCGTCTACGGCAATGTCGAGCAGCTCTTGGCCTTTGCCAATCGCTTGGCCGAGAACGAGGCACAGGGCACCGGCGACCTCTTCGGCGGCAGCACCGCCGGCGAGGCTGCTATCGATATGCGGCCCGTGCAGGCGTGGACCCCGATGGAACGCCTGCAACAGGAGTTCGAGGCCATCGGCTTCTTCCTGTCTGGCCACCCGCTCGATGCCTACGCCAGCGCGCTCTCCAAACTGGGGGTGTCGACCTATGCGGAATTCGAAGCGCGCTGCGAGCGCGGCTCGGCCGCCGGGCGCCTCGCCGGCATCGTCGTGTCGATACGCGAACGGCGCTCGCAGAAAGGCAACAAGTTCGCTTTTGCGATATTTTCCGAGCCGACCGGGCAATTCGAAGCCGTGATCTTCTCCGAAACGCTGGCCGCGGCGCGCGCCTTGTTGGAGCCGGGCATGGCGGTTCTGCTCACCGTCGAGGGTGAGCGCGACGGAGAAGCCTTGAAGTTACGCGCGCAGGCGGTGCAGTCGCTCGATGCGGCCGCGAGCAGTATCCAGAAGGGCTGGAAGGTCCTGTTGGACGCCGATGCGCTCAGCAAGAACGGCAACCGCGATCTCGCCGTGCTGGGGGAAAGGCTGAAGGGCGGGGGCAAGGGCGAAATTTCCCTGTCCTTCTTCGTGCAGGGACGCGAGGTGAGCTTTACGTTCCCGCAGCGCCGGTTCGATGTCTCGCCGGCTCAGAAAGGCGCCATTGCCACGCTGCCAGGGGTTCTGGAGGTGGTTGACATCTAACCGCGCACCTTGTCTCAGCCACCGGCTTGCCAGGCTCTCAGCCATTCGGTTGGATGGATGAGCATGATGATGTTGAGCGTGAGATTGTCGCGAATGAGGACGAGGAGGGTCATCTCGACGCCGATCAGCAGCGCCACCGTGAGCCAGGCCGGCAAGCGCGCCGCCACCAGGAAACCCAGGATCATGGCGGTAGTATCGGCCATCGAATTGACGATGCTGTCGCCGAAGTAGTCCCTGGAAATGGTGACGGTGCGGTAGCGGTTGATGATGAAGGGGGTGTTTTCAAAAATTTCCCAGCCCACTTCGATCGAGGTGGCAATCACCAGGCGGGCGGCAACGGATAGGCGTCCCTGCGTCAGCAGGCCGGTCAGCCAATAAAGGATGATGCCGTGCAGCACGTGACTGTAGGTGTACCAATCGGTGAGGTGTTGGGAGGTTTCAGAATTGGTGCGGCTGGCATGCCAGAGTTTGACATAGCCACACTTGCAAATGAGACCGTGGCCCATCCAAGCCAAAATCGCCGCGCTCAGCAGCATGATCGCGGCACAGAGCGCGAGCGCGGCTGGGAGCGAAAGCCTTGGGATGGTCAGGGATTTCGACATGACGTAGCTTGCCATGCCCCCAGCGTAAGCGGAACCGTAGCGGGGGCATGAGGCATTTTTAATTGGTGCCTGAGCGATAACGAGGCCACAGTTGCCAAGCAACGCTGGCGGGCCTCGGTTCGCCCAAGTCTGCACGAGAAATGGCCTATAGAGCAGTGGGACGCGGCCATGTGGCACGTGATGGTTTTGACGATGCTGGTGAGCCTCGGCGCCATGTCCGGGACCGCCGCCGCTTTGTGCAGCAAGGAGGATTTCGGCAAGGCCGTCGATCAGGCCGGTGCCGCCTTGCGCAAGCTCAATGCCGACAACGCCCCGCGCCTGCGCGCGAAGATGCGCGAGCTCAAGGACCACAAGGCCTGGTCCGATGCGGATTTCGAGGAAAAGGCCTTGGCGGCCGTGCAAGACGAGCGGATCGAGGCCTACAACGCCCAGGCCAACGATCTCCTGGCCAAGCTCGATGCCTTAGGCAACATCGAGCCCACCAGCGAAGCCGACTGCACCAAGCTGCAGGAGCTGGGGGCGGCCGGCTTGGAACTGCAGGCCACCATCAAGGCCAAGGCCGCCTACACGTTGTCAAAGCTCGACCAAATGTTGGCGCCGACGCCGCCCCCGCCCGCCCCGGAGCCCAAGCCAAAGGCAGCCGAGGCGCCCAAGCCCCGCCCCGAGGCGGCAAAGCCGCCGCCGGCGCCGCCGCCCGCCGTAGCGGCAAGGCCGGGCCCCGGCAAACAGCCTGAGACGAGCGCCTGGTCGGCGCAGACCAAGAGCGATGGTTCGCGCGAGGTGGCTATTCTTGCGCCGCCGCCGCAGGCCCCGCTCTCGCCCCTGCCGCCCGGCAATCTTGCGACCGATGAAGACGGCTATTCCATCGATGAGATCATGGCGGCGAGCGCCGGCTTTTTTGGCAAGGTGTCGGCCAACCTCGGCGCCGTCATCGAATATCTGTTTCAGAACAGCGGCCGGCCGACGGGTTATGTGCTGGGGACGGAGGGGGGCGGTGCGTTGCTCGCCGGTGTGCGCTACGGGTCGGGAACGCTCTATCTGCGTTCGGGCGGCAGCCAAACGATCTATTGGCACGGACCATCGCTCGGCACCGACGTCGGCGCCGAGGGCTCCAAGACGCTCTTTCTCATTTATCGGCTAGGATCGCCGGAGCAGATGTTTGCCAGCTTTACCGGCATTGACGGTTCGGCCTATCTGGTGGGCGGCGTGGGCGCAACCCTCGTCACCAATGGCAGCGTCATCATGGCACCGATCCGCTCCGGCATGGGCCTGAGGCTTGGGGCCAACATCGGCTATATCCGCTTCACGCCAAAGGCGACCTGGAATCCGTTCTGATCCCGACCGCCCCTTCAATAGGTGCAGGGTCGTGAGGTGACGTTGCAGCTGATGTTGCCGCGCGTGCCCGAGCAGTTGCCCGACTTGGACACCGAGTTTTGCCATTTCGCCCAGCGCCGCCCGTACTCCCAAGCCGTGAAATCCGTCCAGGCGCGGATGGCGGCGGCCTGCGCTTGCGCCTTGGTCGGGCCGGTGCCTTGCCCATCATGGAAATGGTCGGCCATACAGGTCCTGCCGGCAACCTTTACCCAGTCGTGAATGCCCGCCAGACCCATGCCGTCCTGGGCCGCCGCGCCGAGGGGCGCGAGCCCCAGCGCCAGCACGCCCGCGACACTTGCTACAAAAACTCCTTTCATGGCTCCCGCCCCTTTGATCATGACGCGTTTCGGCTAAGCCTTAACGAACGTTGAGCAATTCCGCTTCGGCCGAAGGGAAGCCGGCGCAACTTTGCGCCGGCGGCGCTGCATTTGCGTCACACGTGGGGCGGGGCGGCTGGCGAAAAGTTTCCGCTTTCAGTCAGGAATTAGGGGGTGCGACGGGCGCAGCGCTATTTGGCGGCGACCACGGCGATCTCGACCAACATGCGCGGGTCGGCGAGCGCCGCCTCGATGCAGGCGCGACCCGGCAGGTTCTCGCCGCCGGTCCAGGCGTTCCACGCCTCGTTCATGGCGTCCCGGTTGCGGATATCGGTGACCCAGATGGTGGCCGACACAAGCTTGGACTTGTCCGTGCCACCGAGTTTCAGGAGCCGATCGATCTCCTTCAAGATCTGCTGGGTCTGGCCCTTGGCATCCTGCTTGACGTCGTCGGCGACAATGCCGGCCGTGAACACAAAGCCATTGGCTTCGACCACCTTGGAATAGATCTTGGACGGCTCGTGGCGCTTGATGGTCATGGCGTACTCCGTGCTGGCTTGTTAGGCGGCAAGTCTTAGCACGCGCCCCGTCGCGGGCGCCAACTCACAAAAGCGGCTCTTCGTACTGCAGGTGCCCGTCGATCAGGATACCTTTGATGGCGGCATTGCCGCTGCCATCGACGGCGATCAGGGCGGCGAGTTTTTTGTCGCGCGCCAGCGCTTCGAGCCGCGGCCCCTCGCCAGGGGGCACAAAATACTGTTCGATGCCATAGCGCACGCTATTGACGGCGTCGGCATCGCTGGCATCAAGTGCGAGCCGGCTAAATCGGCTGCGCCCCTTGAGCACCATCCGGTCGGGGCCACTCTCTTGCGGCTTGTCACGGCTGAGTTTGATGGGCGCCCAGCTGCCATCCTGCGCCTTCTCCAGGGTGACGTAAAAGGGCGTGTTGGGCGACGGTGGCGGCCCTTCCAGCAGGCGCGCGGGAACCCGTCCCACAGCGTAGCCGAGTTCCACGTATTCGCCGCGAAACAGGTCTCTGGGGTCGACGGGGATGATGGGCAAGGTGATTTCGCGCCCCGTGGTCAGGAGCTGCACGCGCTCGAACACCATCACGGCAAGGACGCCCGTCTGAATCAGGGCGAGGAGCGCCAGTGCCCACGCCGTGCGGTTTGCCGGTAAGCTCACGCGGCGGCCTCCGTTGCGGTTTTCGACCGGTGCAGTCGATAGGCGAGCCAAGCGAGCGCGCTCACGATCAAGGCGGCGACCAGGAAGAACAAGGAGGTATTGAGCAAGGATCCAAAGGTGCGCACGTAGAGCGTGAAAATTTCGAGCGCGAAGGCCGTGTAGGCGAGCCACAGGGCGGGGCGGTTGTCGCCATTGAGGGCCCACACCATGGCGCCCAGCAACAGCACGAGGGAAAGAATGGCGAGCAGAAGAAGCCTGAGGACGGGGGCGCTGTCGCTGCCGCCGAGGAACCAGCGACCATCATCCAGGAACTGTAGAATGAAAAGCCCCGCATAGGTCACGGCAAGGCCATAGGTGAAGAGCACGGCCGCTAGGGGCAAATGCCGGTCGATGGCGCGTCCCCAAACGGCCGCCGCCGCCGCCACCGCGCCACCGATCAGGACGACCAACCAATGTGCGTGGTGCCCCCAGACCAGAAATCCCAGTGGCACGAGCCACAGGGCCAGGCTCAGGGCCGCCAGGTGAGCTCCCGGGCGCCAGCGCAGCCACGCCGCCGTCAGTGCGGCACCGGCCCAGGGCAGAAGAAAACTATAGAGCGCGCTTTCACTGGCGATGCGTTCCCATGCGCACCAAACGGTCAAGAGAACAAAGGTGGCAGCCAGGGCCGCGGGCGAGCTTGCCAGCACCGCCCCCAGCAAGGCACCGAGCGCCCACAGCAAGATCGCATCGGCCGGATTGCCCTCCATGTGGTACATCTGCGCGATCAGCATGATGCTGGCGCCGTAGACGGCAATGCCTCCCAATACCGCGGCGTGCGCGAAGGCCGCGAGGTGGCGCTGGAACAGGAGGGCGGCACCGCCGTAACAGGCCCACAGGGCGCCGATCAGCAAGGCGAGGCGCGCGAGCTTGGACATCCCCGTCCAGTGTGCGGCCACAAAGCTCATGACGGCAAAGCCAAAGAGCACCGCGCCCAGCACCGCTAAGACGGGCGCGGCGGCGAAGGCTGACTTGGTCTGATCGAGATCCCTGCGGATGGCGCCGGCGCCGTCGGAGGTGACCCAACCGGCGGCCTGCCAGCGCTTGAGATCGCGCTCGAGCTTGGAGCGATACCAGGACATGAACTCTTTTTCCGCCTCCCATCCCCCCGGGGGTTAGCCCAAGGATGGGCGTGCGGTCGGGCCTGTCAAGCCGCTGGCACCAGCCTAGTGCGTCGACTTCGGCAGCTGGCTGAGGCTTGAAATGTACCACTTTTCCGCCTCGACGATGGCCGGGTTCTCGCCGTTGGCGTAGATCCAGCTATCGACCGCCCACTTCTGGCCGTTAGCGTTTTCCTTGAGAACGGCGGTCCAGTGTGGCCAGCCAGCGACCCCGCGCAGCAGATTCTCCTTGGAAAACGGCGTACCGACGGTGTGGTGTTTGAGGAGGCCGTTGCGCTCTAAGATCAGCAGGTAGCTTGTAGTATTGGTCGCCTCATCGACGCAGTCCTGTTGGGTCGGGTCGCCGCTGGCGGAAAAATCCATGCCCGGTCGGTCGGCACTGGTGCCAATCACGTCGCCGGTGCGCGTTTCCATCCAGCCGATGGCGTAGGCGACCGCCCGGCGTTCCTCGTGCGGTGTGTCGGCCTTGCGGGTCTTGGTCATCAAAGCTTTGAGTTGCGCGATGTCGGCATCGGTAAAGCGGAACGCCGTCTGCATCCGGCAGCCGTAGGCGTGGCAGACATAAACGGTGTTGTTGCGGGGGGCTTCCGTGTGGAAGTCAATATAATGCTGGCTGACGGGACCGAGCCGTTCGTGCGTACAACCGAGCAGCAACGCCGAAATGCCGGCAGCCGCCGCCAAGCAGACGATCCCCTTCAGCTGTGCCAGCTGCCTCATTGTCCGTCAGCGCCGCCATCGCATTGGACCGCTGAGGGCGGCCTCGTGCGAACGAGCTATCACTGTTGCGATTCGTGGCAAAGACGCCCGATGCCGCCGGCAGAGGAGACGGAACCCTGTGCGATCGGCCTGCCACGGTGCCCGCAAGGAGGCAAAGCCGGGCCGCCAAACGCCACAAGGACGCGCCCGCGAGATGGCTGGAGGAGCCAAGGGCACCGGGCGACCGCCGGCTCGGAGGGCGACAAATGGGAGCCCCCTCCCACGTGTGGCCTTGCAGCGGGCGTAAAACTCCACTACATAGGGAACAGAAAGAGAACGAAGCGGCCCGGTTCGTCAAAGGCGTGACTGGGGACCAAGTTTGAACCCCGTCGTTCCCCAGCCGTAGGGTCGGCAACCCTTGGCTTCGTCAGAGCCGAGGTGTGCGGCAGGCCAAACTCCCTGGGCCGGAGTGCTGAGGATAGTGTGGTGCCTTGACGAATAGCGTGGACAAGCAACTTGGGGAACGTCCGGGGATCGCCGAGAGCGGCTATCGTGCGGTCACGAATTGTGCCGCAAGCGGGCTCGCCCAGCGGCATACAGAGGACAGCGCGTCGAAAGGCGCCGCATCGAGTGCGGCAGACATTAGAGCGGCGAACACGACAAGAGCGGCAAACACAAGAGCGGCAGACAGAGTGAAAGGTCGCAAAAGGAGCGTCTCATGGCCGGTTCCGTCAACAAAGTCATCCTGATCGGCAATCTCGGCAAGGATCCCGAGATCCGTCGTACGCAGGACGGCCGACCGATCGCCAACCTGCGCGTTGCCACCACCGAGAGCTGGCGCGACAAGGCGAGCGGCGAGCGTCGCGAGAAGACCGAGTGGCACTCCGTGGTGATCTTCAATGAGGGGCTCTGCCGCGTGGCCGAGCAGTACCTCAAAAAGGGCGCCAAAGTTTACCTCGAAGGCCAGCTGCAGACCCGCAAGTGGCAGGGTCAGGATGGCCAAGACCGCTATTCCACCGAGGTCGTCCTGCAGGGCTTCAACAGCACGCTGACCATGCTCGACAGCCGCGGGGGTGGTGCCAGCCCGGGCCTGCCGGACGATGACCACGCAGACTATGGCGCCCCAAGCAACGGCAACGCGGGAGGCGCACGACGGGGCGGCGGCGGCGGCAAGGCCAATTTCGACAAGCCGATCGACGACGAGATCCCCTTCTGAGCTGACGCCTGCGGGGAAGAGCGGCGCAGCGGCGGCAAATCGCGTTCGCGCCGCCATTGTGGAGGGCTGACCCATTTCGCTCCGCCCCCTGCTCGAGGCGCCGCTCGCCATTCAGATCCACGCCTTTGCCGCGCTTGGCGCCTTTCTCCTGGGCGTTGCTCAACTGGCGCGCGTCAAAGGCACGCGCTCGCATCGGGCCCTCGGCTACACCTGGGTCGGCTTGATGTTGTTGGTGGCGCTCAGCTCGTTGCTTATTCACGAGCTGCGGCAATGGGGAAGCTTCAGCCTGATCCACCTGCTGTCGGTCTTCACCTTGGCCATGCTGCCGGTCGGGATCTACTTTGCACGCCAGCACAACGTGGTCGGGCACCGCAAGACCATGCTTGGCTTGTTCTTTGGCGCGCTTGTCATTGCCGGCGCCTTTACCCTTCTGCCCAGTCGCATTCTCGGACGAATGATGTTTGGGGGCTGATCATCCCCGGTGGGCCGCGCCCCAGGCCGCGCCCAGGCCGCGCACGGGGATTTGGCGCTGGCACGCCGTTGCGTTCTCCGCTCGCGGGCTGGACCGGCGGGTCGACCGCCAGCGGAGAGGACAACGATGCGCGCCAAATTGCGACACTTGGCGGCCAATTTGGTGCTGCTTGTCGGGCTCGCTGGTGGCCTGCCTCCTGATCCTTGAGGTTGTGGTTTTTGGGATCTTCCTCAAGCCCGACGACGTGCTGGCCAACGTCTCGCGCCATGGTGCGTTATCAGCCCAACACACGGGCGACCTTCCGTCGTCCTGACGGGCGTGAAAGTCGGGTCACCAGCAACGCCCAAGGCTGGAATTCGACCAAGCCGGACTATGCCTTGGCACGACGGGCCGGGGTCGTTCGCATCGCCGTCATCGGTGATTCCTATGTGCACGGCGGCTTCGTAATGTCGAGGAGGGCTTCCCCGAAGTGATCGAACGCGAACTCACCCGAGCCGGGGTTACAGCTGAGGTCCTGCGCTTCGGCATGGATGGCGCCCCGCTCAGCCAGTATCCGCACGTGTTGCGCCGGGACGTGCCTGCCTTCAAACTCGACGTGGTGCTGGTCCAACTCATCCACAATGACTTCGACGAAAGCTACCGCTTTCTCAAGACGCGCTAGGCCTCGAGTTTTCTCAAAATCGGCTTCGATCAGGCGGGGCAGCCCTTCGAGATTGAGCCCACCGACTTCACGCCGGGCATGGCCGACCGTCTGCGCGCCTTCAACACGTTTTGTTAGCTTTACGACAAGACCAACGCCTACCTGAGGCTCAAACGTTTCGTCAGCCGCTATGGGTGGGGCGGGGAGGAGGAGTATGCGCCGGAGTCATCTCTCGGCCGTGGATGGGCGCAAAATCACCGAGCACGTCAACAACCGCCGCGTGGCGCGATCGCCTCTTCGGCGAGGTCGCCAGCGAACTCGATATCCCCTCCTCGATTTGCACGCGACCTTCGCCGACCACGACGCCCGCAATCAGCAACGCTTCGAGTTTGCCTACGGCTGGCATTGGAACGTCCTGGCGAACCGTCTCGTCGGTGAGGCCATCCCGCGCGTCCTTCTGCGCGATCCTGGCCTGGGGGCGGGGTCGGTGCAGAGGGGGGCCGATGCGGGGCGGCCCCCGCAAGGCTGAAGCCGGCGCCTGATGAGCTCAGAGTTCAGCTCAGCACACCCTGGCTTTCCAACCACAGCACCAGGGCGGTGGCGGCCGCGTAAAGATATATCGCCGTGATGGTGCGCCGACGTCCCTGCGCCTGCGCCGCATCGGTGGGGGGCAGCACGCGTGAGGCGTAGAGCAGATATCCCGTGGCCAGAAGTGTGCCGAGGATAAAGATCGGGGCGGCCCAGCGGCTGAGCGCGCACAGCGCCAGGCCGCCGGCGAAGAGCAGAAGGCCGACGAGCAGGACGAGCCAGCGCGTTTCCGTGAGCGGCGTGCGGTCGCCCGTCAGGGCTTCGATGGCTTGCGCCGTAAAGCGGCGCGATTGCGCGCCCTCGCAGGCGATGGCGCCGGCAAGCAGGGACAGCGCTCCTATTAGGTAGGCGATCCAGACGAGGCCCAAGGCGGCGCTCCGGGTGAGGTGAGAAAGCGATTGATAGGGCCTTGTCGGCGGGGAGGCCAGCAGCACCCGATCGAGCTTTCGCGGCGGGGGCTGTCCGGCGGCGGCAAGGGCCGGCGAAGCGACGCTCAGAGCCGCTCTTAACATATTGATTTTATGCAAATAAATCTCCCGCGTACGGCGGCGGTGAGGCCTGTTGCTCCGGCCCCCGGGCTGGGCTATCAAGGCCCCTTGCAGAGCCGCGTTGCGCCGCCAGCGGCGGTGGTGCCGGCAGCCTCATCCTTCTCGTTCTCGCGCCTTTTTTTCAGCACCAGCAAGAGGCAGTTCCCCGTGGCGGACCACGACAAAGCCGCGCCCGGTGACAAAGGCCCGCCCGACATCCGGCCGGTCTCGATCACGGACGAAATGAAGCGCTCCTACCTCGATTACGCCATGAGCGTGATCATCAGCCGGGCGTTGCCCGACGTGCGTGACGGGCTCAAGCCGGTACATCGGCGCATCCTGTTCGGCATGCACGAGCTTGGCCTCGAGTGGAACAAGAAGTACGTCAAGAGCGCCCGCGTCGTGGGCGAGGTCATGGGTAAGTATCACCCGCACGGCAACGCCCCGATCTACGACGCCCTCGTGCGCATGGCGCAGAATTTCTCCATGCGCCTTACCTTGGTGGATGGGCAGGGCAACTTCGGCTCGGTCGACGGCGACCCTCCCGCGGCCGAGCGCTACACGGAGTGCCGGCTTACCAAGGTTGCCGGCAGTCTGCTCGACGATCTCGACAAGGACACGGTCGATTTCCGCGAGAACTATGACGGCTCGCTCAAGGAGCCAGTGGTGCTGCCGGCCAAGTTTCCGAACCTGCTCATCAACGGTTCGGGTGGCATTGCCGTCGGCATGGCGACCAACATTCCCCCGCACAATCTGGGCGAAGTCGTCGATGCCTGCATCGCGCACCTCGACAATCCCGAGATCACGCTCGAGGAGCTATGCCAGCTCATCCCGGGTCCGGATTTTCCCACCGGCGGGCTCATCCTCGGTCGGGTCGGCATCTTGGGGGCCTACCATAAGGGCCGCGGCTCGATCCTCATGCGCGCCAAGGTGCACGTGGAGGAGATTCGCAAGGACCGCGAGGCGCTGATCGTCACGGCCATTCCCTACCAGGTGAACAAGCGCGTCCTGATCGAGAAGATCGCCGAGCAGGTGCGCGAGAAACGCATTGAAGGCATTTCCGATCTCTGGGACGAGTTCGAGCCGCGAGGGCATGCGCATCGTCATCGAGCTCAAGCGAGATGCCGTGGCCGACGTGGTTCTGAATCAGCTGTGGCGCTTTTCCGATCTGCAGACCACCTTTGGTGCCAACATGCTGGCCATCAACGGCGGTCGACCCGAGCAGCTCAATCTCAAGGACATGATTGCGTCCTTCACGAGCTTCCGTGAGGAGGTGGTCTCCCGCCGCACCAAGTATCTGCTCGGCAGGTCGCGCGACCGCGCCCACGTCTTGGTGGGCCTTGCGGTTGCCGTTGCCAACATCGATGAGATGATCCGACTGATCCGCTCGGCCCCTAGTCCCGCCGCAGCGCGCGAGCAGATGATGGCCCGCGATTGGCCGGCGCGGGACATCGGGCCGCTGGTCGATTTGATCGCCGACCCACGCCACAAGCTGACGGCCGCGGGAACCATCAAGCTCAGCGACGAGCAGGCGCGCGCCATTCTCGACCTGCGCCTGCAACGCCTGACCGCGCTCGGCCGTGATGAAATCGGCGATGAGCTGAAGAAGCTCGGCGAAGAAATTAAAGAGTACCTGGCGATCCTCGCCTCGCGCGCCCGGATCGTCGACCTGATCAAGCAGGAACTGGGAGCCATCAAGGCGGAGTTTGCCACCCCGCGCCTCACCGAAATCGTCGAAATGGAGGGCGAGCTCGAGGACGAGGATCTAATTCAGCGCGAGGATGTCGTGGTGACGGTCAGCCACCGCGGCTACATCAAGCGTGTGCCGCTCTCCACCTATCGCGCCCAGCGTCGCGGCGGCAAGGGCCGGTCCGGCATGTCCACGCGCGAAGAGGATGTGGTCACGCAGATCTTTATCGCCTCGACACACACGCCGGTGTTGTTCTTTTCCTCGCGCGGTATGGTCTACCGCATGAAGGTGTGGCGGCTGCCGGCGGCAACGCCGCAATCGCTGGGCAAGGCGCTCGTCAATCTGCTGCCGCTCACCGAAGGCGAGAGCATCACCTCGATTTTGCCGTTACCGGAAGGGGAGAAGACCTGGGGCAGTCTGGAGCTGATGTTTGCGACCCGCAGCGGCAGCGTGCGTCGCAACAGCCTCGCCGATTTCGAAAACATCAATCGTAACGGTAAGATCGCCATGAAGCTCGAGGAGGGCGATCGCATCGTGCGCGTGGCGATCTGCGCCCCGTCAGACAACGTGTTGCTGACGACAGCCGGCGGGCGCTGCATTCGCTTTCCCGTCGAGGACGTGCGCCTGTTCAAGGGCCGCGACTCAACGGGTGTCCGCGGCATTCGCCTCGATGAGGGTGATGAGGTGATCTCGATGGCGATCCTGCGTCACGTCGAAGCGACCCCGGGCGAGCGGGCCGCCTACATCAAGCAAGCCCTTGCCGTGCGCCGTGCGCAGGGCGCCGAGGCCGATGTGGGGATCGAACCCACCGCCGAGGTGGAGGCCGAAGAAACCGAGGAAGCCGTGGACTTGAGCCCGGAGCGGTACGCCGAGCTTGGTGCGCGTGAGCAGTTCGTGCTGACCGTCTCGGAACGGGGCTTCGGCAAGCGCTCATCGTCCTATGAGTACCGCATTTCCGGCCGTGGCGGCAAAGGCATCACGGCCATGATCGCCAATGAGCGTAACGGGCGTCTGGTGGCCTCCTTCCCGGTGGAGGAAAGCGACCAAATCATGCTGGTCACGGACGGCGGCAAGCTGATCCGGTGCCCGGTCGATGATGTGCGCATCGCCGGGCGCAACGTCCAGGGGGTGCGCATCTTCCGCACCGACGAGGACGAAAAAGTGGTCTCCGTGGAGCGCATCCCCGAAGACGGCAATGGCGAGGCCAACGGCGGCAACGGCACCGCCGAGACCGAGCCCAACGTCTAAGCCGGGGCCGGCCAAGGCTTGCGCGCGGGGCCCAAAAGAGAGGCCCCGCGTTGGCGCCTGCCGGCAGTGCGCCGCGCGCGAGCGCGGCTCACTTGGCGTTCTTCATGGCCTGGAAGGAAAACACGAAATCCTGCTTGTCGAGCGGCTTGTGGCAGGTGAAGCAGTTCTTCAGGTTGGCCTTGTCGTTCACGGTTTTGTCGGCCTTGAAGGCCTGGTACTCCCACTCGCCGTTGCGAATCTCCTCGGGATACTCGCTGCCCCAACCGGCTCGCTTCTCCATGACCGTGTAGCCGACGAGCTCGCCCTTGATGAAGCGGCCGTTGGCGTCTCGTTCCGGATTGCCGTCGGCGTCGAGTTTGGCCTTGTGCTGCACCAGCGTGAGGACGCTGCCGCTCGGGATCGGTTGCCCCGCCTTCACGGCGGCGATGGCTTCCGGCGTCGCATAGAGCTCCCGATACTGCTTGTTGTCCGGGCGATCAACGGTGGTGTAGAGCACGCCCTTGGCGTAGTTCTCGGGAAAAGCGATCTTTTCGCCACCAGCGCGGACGCCGACGGTCAGCGCCACGGCGGCCAAGCTGAGCGTGGCAACGATTGGCAACGTTTTCATGGTGTTTCCTCCCCTCGATAATCGTTCCGCCTACAGCATACGGGCTGCGCGAGGCTTCGGATCATCGCCCGAGCATCCTCCTGCATGAAATTTACGTGAGTGGTGCCGGTGCGCCGCGCTTGCCGCGAGCGCGGCTTGGCGCTAGGGCTTTGCCGTTGCTTGCATAATCTGGAAAGTGCTTGAGGAAAGCCCGTCCGCTATGACCGTGGAAGTGCTGATTGCCTTCATCGCCGCCTGCCTGCTGCTCGGCCTGACGCCCGGGCCCAACATGTCCTTGATCGTCGCCAATACGCTCAGCACCGGCCTTGCAGCGGGCCTTTTCACCTTGGCCGGCACCACCACAGGGTTGGCCTTGCTGGTCGCTGCCGCCGTCATGGGCATGAGCTCGGTCATGGTCTTCCTGTCCGAATGGTTTGACGTCGTGCGCTTTGCGGGCGCGCTTTACCTGGTCTGGCTCGGGGCGCGCCAACTGTGGCAATTCTGGAAAGCCGAGCGCGCGCACAGCGCGCCGTCGGTCTCGCGCGGCAATTGCTTCCTGCAGGGGCTCCTCGTCAGCATGTCGAACCCGAAGGTGATGTTGTTCCTTGGCGCGTTCCTGCCCCAGTTCATCGATCCGAAAGGTGACGCAGTCGGGCAACTCACCGTGCTGGCCACCTTGTTCGTGCTCGTGCTGGCGGCGGTGGATGTGGGCTACACCCTAGCGCTTGCCCGCGCCCGCACGCGCTTTAGTCTGGCGCGGCTGCGCTTCCTCGATGGGGCCGCCGGCGTCCTCCTGTTGCTCGGGGGCGCCATCCTGGCGACCATGCGGCGGCCATGACCGGGTACGTTGCGGCCACGACAATCGAAAGGAGCCCGAGCGTGCGAGGAGGCAATTGGCGGGGACACTGGCAGACGCATCGGCGGGGGCCTGGGCAATGAAGCGGATCGGCTTTACCTCGGGCTCATTCGATCCGGTGACCAACGGACACCGCGACGTGATCGAGCGGGCCGCCCGCATGGTCGACACGCTCGTGGTCGGGGTTGGGGTGCACCCCGGCAAGACGCCGCTGTTCGCCGTTGCCGAGAAGATCGAGCTCCTCAAGGCGGAAACGGCGCCGATCGCCAAGGCCACGGGTTGCAAAATCGAGATCGTCACCTTCGACAACCTCACGGTGGCAGCCGCCGCCGCGGCCGGCGCCAGCCTGATCTTTCGCGGTCTGCGCGATGGCAGCGACTTCGACTATGAAATGCAGATGGCCGGGATGAACGGTGCCATGGCACCCGCTATTCAGACGGTGTTTCTCCCCGCGAGCCCCCCGGTGCGGCACATTACGGGAACCCTGGTGCGGCAGATCGGGCTAATGGGCGGCGACGTCTCCAAGTTCGTGGCCCCGGCCGTGGCGCGCAAACTCAAGGCCAAGGTGGCGCAAAGGCAAAAGCCTTAAACGCCGAGGTGGCCCGGATGGCCGCTTGCGGTTTCGGCGGGCTTAAGCCGTAGCGTGGCAGGGCGCGCAAAGAGGTTTCCTTGCCCGCCATCCTGGCCTAGAAGGGCCACAAGGGCGGGATCATTCGCCCCGTCTTCGGTGCACCCTCAACTAGCACCACGACCCGATCTCTTTTCCAACGCTAACGGGAGCCTTTCCGTGATCCGCTCGTTGCTGGGCTTTGCCCTTATCCTCTTCGCTTCGGTTTCGCTCGTGGACGCGCAGGGGACCGATCCGCAGAATACGCTGGTGATCGAGACCACCAAGGGTCCCATTCGTATCAAGCTCAGGCCCGACTTGGCGCCGAAGCATGTGGCGCAGATCAAGCAGCTCGCCAAGCAGGGCTTTTACGATGGCATCCTCTTCCATCGCGTGATTGCAGGCTTCATGGCGCAGACGGGCGACCCGACGGGGACCGGCTCGGGCGGCTCGAAACTGCCGAACCTGCCGGCCGAGTTCAGCAGCGAGCCCTTCAAACGCGGCAGCGTTGGTGCCGCGCGCACGAGCAATCCCAATAGCGCCAACAGCCAGTTCTTCATCTGCTTCGGCGACGGCTGCCGGCAGCTCACGGGTCAATATACGCTGTGGGGCGAGGTGATCGACGGCATGGACAATGTCGAAAAAATTGCGCGCGGCGAGCCGCCGCCACAACCCGACAAAATGCAGAAAGTCTACCTGCTGGCGGACAAGAAGTGACGCCCCATCGCGCCGCCGCGCCATGGCATCGGCAAGCAACCTGGAGTTACGCATGACCAGCATCAAAGATCCTGAGAACACGTTGATCATGGAAACCAGCAAGGGCAAGGTTGTGATCGGGCTTAGGCCGGATCTGGCGCCCAAGCACGTTGAACGTATCAAGAAGTTGGCGCGCGAAGGTTTTTATGACGGGGTTGTCTTTCACCGTGTGATCGACGGCTTCATGGCGCAGACCGGCTGCCCCGAGGGCTCGGGCATGGGCGGGTCGAATTATCCCGACCTCAAGGCCGAGTTCAATGCCGAGAAACACCTGCGCGGGGTGTGTTCGATGGCGCGCTCGACCCGACCCGACAGCGCCAATAGCCAGTTCTTCATCTGCTTCGACGACGCCAGCTTCCTCGACAACAAATACACGGTCTGGGGCAAGGTTCTCGAGGGCATGGAGAACATCGACAAACTCGAGCGCGGCGAACCGGTGGCAAAGCCCGATAAGATCCGTTCACTGAAGGTGGCAGCCGACGCTGGCGCCTGAGCCGGACCCCTGAGAGACCTTAACGCTGGCGCCGCCGCCTGGCCGGGCTTTTAGCCTTCGTCAACCTTGTTTTGCTCCGTCTGCTTCGGCCCACGTTTGGCGGGATGTGCGGCTGCGTCCTTGCGGGCAGGGCGCGCGAGGGGGTGCTCGCGTGCGCTATCTGATGAGCTTTTGGCTCGGCTTCGCGCTGGCCGCCGGCCTCTGGCTGGGGAGCGGCTGGCGCGGTGTTAGCTCGCCCGCGGCCTTCGCCGATCTGGCCGCCGTCGAATTCCTGGATGGCGCACTACCATCTCAAACCCGAGCCGGAGCGCATTGCCCGCATTGCCCAGGCCATCGACGCGCTGGTGGCGCTTGGAGAGCTCTCGACGCGGAGGCGCGGTTGCAGCCGGCTGCCGCCTTCTTGGCGGCGCTGATTGGCGAGGACGAAAGCCTGGCCACGCTTTTCAGCGACAGCATCGCCGAGGCGGCGCCGGCCAAACAACGCCTCCTGGCTCAGGCTATTGTGCTGTCGGGCCTGCCCCAATGGCGCCGGCAGCTGACGCTCCTCAAGCGTTTGGTCCCGGCGCGCGCGCTGGAGATCGAAACGCTATTGGCCGCGCCCGACGCGCGGGCCACCCTGTCGTTTCCCTTCGACGAGGCCGGCGTGGTCTTGGACATGGTCGTGGCGCACTTCATGGCAACCGGCCGCGAGGCGGCCGCGCTGCGGCTCCTCGCCGCGCTCGCCGGCAGCCTCGATGAGAGCGATCCGGTCGCCTCGAGCACCGGTCACAAGGCCAAGGCCGCGCTGGTCCTGCGCGCTGCCAGCGACCCGCGGCTGAGGCAACTCGCCCGTCGCGAGACCGGCCAGCAGCCGGAGCCGCTGGCGGGGCTCCTGCGCGACGTCGTGGCCACCGCCGCCGGTTCGCCGCGCTAAGCCAGGCGCCGCGCGGCTGGCCAGGGCGATCGCGCGCCAAACAGGGGTGACCAGGCCCAAGCTTTGTTGGCAACGCTGACTTGGCAAATCTTGCCTGGTCGATCTTTCTTGGCAACGCTGTCTTGGGTATCGGGCGGCGCCCTTGGGCGACAATGGGCTATAATGGAGGCGATGAAGGCCGACCTCTTCGATTTCAAGCTGCCCGAGGACCGCATTGCCCTGGAGCCGGCGCAGCCGCGTGACGCCGCCCGGCTGCTGGTCGTGCGCCCGGACGCGGCGGCCCCGTTGGATGGGGAAGCGAGCACGCGCTTCACCGACAGCAGCATGCACCGCCTGCCCGCATTGCTGCGGCCGGGCGACGCCTTGGTTTTCAACGACACCCGCGTGATCCGCGCCGCCCTGACGGGGGAGCGCCTGCGCGGGGAACAGCGTGCGGCGGTCTCCTTCAATTTGCACAAGCGCCTGGACGAGAGCCGTTCGCTGGCCTTCGCGCGGCCGGCGAAACGCCTCAAGCCCGGCGATCGCCTCCGCTTCGGCCACGACGGTCGCGTCTGTCTGTTCGGTCAGCTCGAGGCAACCATCGCCGCCTTGGGCGCGGGCGGCGAGGTTGAACTTTCCTTCAGTCTGCACGGCCCCTATCTCGACGAAGCGATCGAGGCGCTCGGTGATCGCCGCTGCCGCCCTACATCGCAACCGGCGCGAGCAGGTGCCGAAGACGCGGAGCGACTATCAGACCGTCTATGCGCGCCACGCCGGGGCGGTGGCGGCACCGACCGCGGGCCTGCATTTCACGCACGCGCTGTTTGCCGCCTCGAGGCACGCGGCATTGCCCGGCACTTCGCTCACCCTGCACGTCGGTGCCGGCACCTTCCTGCCGGTGACGGCGGACGATACGGCTGGCCATCGCATGCACGCCGAATGGGGTGAAATCGCGAGACGACGGCGCAGGCGCTCAATCGGCTACGCGCCGCGGGCGGGCGCGTCGTCGCCGTCGGCAGCACGGCGCTGCGTTTGCTGGAGACCGCCGCCGGCGACGGATGGCAAGCTGGCGCCGTTCGCCGGCGACACCGAGCTGTTCATCACGCCTGGCTACCGCTTCAAGGCCGTCGATCTGATGCTGACGAACTTCCACCTGCCGCGCTCGACCCTGTTCATGCTGGTGGCGGCCTTTTCGGGGCTTGCGAGGATGCAACACGCCTATCGGCAGGCCATCGACGCCGGCTATCGCTTCTATTCCTATGGTGATGCCTGCCTGCTCTATCCTGCCGCAGCAACCGATGACGACGCCCTTCGCCTTCACCCTGCACAAGAGCGATGCCGGCGCCCGCCTCGGCGAAATTGCCACCGCGCGTGGCAAGATCGCGACGCCGGCGTTCATGCCGGTCGGCACCGCCGGCACGGTGAAGGCCGTTTACGCCGACCAGCTCAAGGCGGCGGGCGTCGACATCGTGCTCGCCAACACCTATCACCTGATGCTGCGCCCGGGCGCGGAGCGTATCGCCCGCCTCGGCGGGCTACACACCTTCATGGGGTGGGACAAACCGATCTTGACGGACTTCGGGGGTTTCCAGGTCATGAGCCTGTCGAAGCTGCGCACGATCACGGACGAAGGCGTCGCCTTCCAGTCCCACATCGACGGCGCCCGCTACATGCTGACGCCCGAACGCGCCGTCGAGATCCAGTGCCTGCTTGGCGCCGACATCCAAATGCAGCTCGACGAATGCGTGAGCCTGCCGGCCTCGGAAGAGGCCGTGGCGGGCGCGGTCGAACGCTCGCTGGCATGGGCGGCGCGCGCCAAGCGCGCCTTTGCGAGCCAGCGCGCTAAGGGGGCGGCTAGCCTCGGCCAGGCGCTGTTTGGCATCGTGCAAGGCGGCACCAATCGGGACCTGCGCGCGCGCTCCGCCGACGGCCTGCTCGATCTTGATTTTCAAGGTTATGCGGTGGGTGGCCTGGCGGTCGGCGAACCACAGCGGGCGATGCTGGAAACGCTCGAAGGCACGCTGCCGCGCTTGCCGGTGGAGCAGCCGCGCTACCTGATGGGCGTCGGCACCCCGACCGATCTCATCGAAAGCGTCGCCCGCGGGATCGACATGTTCGATTGCGTGCTGCCGACGCGCTCGGGCCGCCACGGCCAGGCCTTCACCTGGGCTGGCAAGCTCAACATGCGCAATGCCGCGCACAGCGAGGATCCAGCGCCGCTCGACCGGCAAAGCCAATGTCCTGCCGCGCGCGACTATTCCCGCGCCTACCTGCATCACCTGGTCAAGGCCGAGGAGTATCTGGCCGCCATGCTGCTGTCATGGGCCAATATCGCCTTCTATCAAGAGCTGATGGCCGCCATGCGCAAGGCCATCGCCGAAGGCCGCTTTGCGGCCTGGGCCGCCGCCACCAAGGTCGCGCTGAGTTAGGTGGCTCTCTTTCTTTTGCCGAGTGCGCAGTCTCAAAGCCGAGCCGTAGGGCCAAGCGCTCAGGCACGCGCGCGCCAGGCGCAGTCGCGCCACATTCGAGGCCGCATGCGACAGGAACCCGTTGCTCGCCGGCCGCGTTGACAGCGATTGCGTGGCAGAGGGGACAGCGCGCATGCCGACGGACACGCCAGCGGAAAACGATGGGGGTCAAGCCAAGTGGCGAGCGCTTGCCGCCGAGGCCCGCGCTTGTGCCGCCGAGATGGCCGAGCCGCGGGCGCGGCGGATCATGCAGGAGATTGCCGCAGCCTACGAAAGTCTTGCGGAGCGCGCCAATGTCCGGAAAAATCGCCGGGAGGATGGGGCGTGCGATTGAGGCAAAACGTGGGTGGCATCCCTACAGAGGGGGAGCGGGCGGAGCGGGCACGGGGAATGCGGAGCGCGGTGATGGTCGGGGCAGGAACGCGCCAGGACGGGGACCGGGACGGGGACCAGGACGGGGAATTGCATGATCCTGCCCACTGGCGTCGCCGCGCCGAGGAGGCGCGCCGGCATGCCGCGGGGTTGGCGGACCCGGTCGCCCAGAAGACCCTGCTCGCGATTGCGCAGGCCTACGAGCAACTGGCCCTCAATGCCGAGGCGCGGACGGGCGAGCCGCACCCGGAGTGATGGGCGACAACGCGGGCCTCAGGCCACCGTTTCCTTAATCAGGTGATCGACGACGCTTAAGAGCGCGTCCTCGCGTCTGGCGCCGGCGCTGAGTTGCGCTCGGAAATGGGCGACTTGCCGGTCTGCACTGGTGCCGCGCGCCAGGATGATGCGGGCATGCTCGAGCTCGGCGAGGCAGCCCAGCGCCTCGGCGTCCTCGCGCAGCATCACCAGCAGTTCATCGACGAGATCGCGGAACGGCACGAGTTCGCCCTTACCGAAGTCGAACAAGGTTCCCTCCACGCCGTAGCGCTGGGCGCGCCAGCGGTTCTCGGCGAGGAGGAACAAGGGATAGGTGCGCCAGGTCTGGTTGGCGCGCCGCAGCCGATACAACATGCGCAGGATGCAGAGATAGAAGGCGGCCACGCACACGGCATCCTCGATCAGGGGGCAGACGTCTGTGACGCGCATCTCCAGGGTGGGAAAGCGCGAGGACGGCCGGATGTCCCACCAGATCTTGCTGGCGTCCTCGATGATGCCGTTGCGGACGAGCAGATCGACCGTCTGCAGATATTCATACCAACCTTCGAACCGACCCGGCATGCCCGTGCGCGGCAACTCCTGGTAGGCCGCCAGCCGATAGGACTTGAGGCCGGTGTCTTCACCCTCCGCGAACGGCGAGGACGTCGACAGCACCAACAGATGCGGCAAGAAATAGCGGGCCTGATTGAAGAGATCGATGCGCAACTCGTCGTCTTCGATGCCGACGTGCACGTGCATGCCGCAGATCACAAGACGGCGACCGACGCCGGCAAGATCCTTGGCAATCGACTGATAGCGTGCCCGCTCGGTGGGCTCCTGCGTGCTCCAGCGCGCAAAGGGGTGGGTCGACGCCGCGATCGGCGCCAAGCCGTGCTCAGCGGCGAGATCGGCCACCGTGCGGCGCAAGTGCGCGAGCTCGGCGCCCGCCTGGCGCGGGGTTTTGTGCACGCTGGTGCCGACTTCGATTTGGGACTTGAGGAACTCGCGCGCCACCTGGCCCTGCAGCGCCTGCTGGGCCGCATCGAACAGCGCCTGTGGCATCTCGCGCACGAGGTCGCGCGTGGTGCCATCGACCAGGAGGTATTCCTCCTCGATGCCGACACTGAAGGAAGGATCCTTGATTGCCATGGGGAAATGTTGGCACGAATTGGCCGCCCTTCAAATGACGGCCCGCCACAGCGGCGGGGGATGTTGGGGATGACGCGGTCCTCCCGCGGGTGCGTCGGGAGCAAAACATGATGAGGGGTCTCCCGACTAGTCCCGGGCGCTGCCCTCGAGCCAGGCGGCGGCCGGCGGCCACAGGGTGGCACGGAATGCCGAGCGAAAGAAACCGAGGTGGCCGATCCGCTTCGCCTTGGCCTCGGCCAGGCTCACCCGCCAAATGCTGCGCTCGCTGTTGGCCGTGAAATGGCTTGCCATATGGCCAACGGCGGCGGGCGTGCCCCACGCGTCGTCCTCGATCTGGGCAAACCGGACCGGGGCCTTGAGCGTGGCGAAGTGGCAGACCTCGCTCAGCGTCGGGTCGCCAAAAATAAACTCCGGCGTCATGCACCAGCGGGCCCATTCGAGAAAGGCGGGTCCCGGCATATTCTCTCCGCCCATCAGCACGCCCGGGAAATAGCCCAATAGGCGCACGAGGGGCGGCGCCACCGAGCCCATCAAAAAGCGCACCCGGTAGCGTTCGGGGCTCCGCATCCGGCCCCAATAGCCGCTGAGAGTGGCGATGTTGAGCTGGCGGACAATCGCACCATTGTTGTGAGCAAGGCCGGTCGCGAAGCCTCCCATGCTGTGGCCCAGCCAGTGGAGGGGACGCGCCGGATGGGCTTGCCGCGCCCAACCGATCGCGCCGGCGACATCGAGGTTGCACCAGTCGCGCATGCGGGCGGGAAAGCCGCGCAAGGTGTTGGGGGCGGAGGCGCCGATGCCGCGGTAGTCGAAGGTGACGACCGGCCCGCCGCGCAACGCCAGATAGCTGGCAAACCTGGCATAGTAGCGGGCGGGAACGGCGGCGGCCGGGGCGATCACTGTCAGGGCGGCGCCCGCGGCGGTCGTCGGGGCTAAAAATTCGGTTGCGGCCAGCGCGTAACCATCGTCGGCGGCAAGGGTGAAGGGGCGCGCCGTCACGGCGCCGTCGTCGTCCTCAAGCGTCATCGTGCCCTGCTAGCATCCTTCTCTTTCGGCGCAGCATGGGCCGGCGTCTCACCTCAAGGCAATGCCACAGGCCCTGGTGGCGCTAGAGGCTTTCGACTATAACGCCGGCCAAGACCCACTATTGTCTTGATGGCCCAGGGAGATTGCCCCGGAGCCTTTATGATTTGTCCGGAGAATGCGCAAATGTTGGCGGCGTGGAAGCCCGATAGCTGGAGATCAAAACCGATCGTCCAGGTCCCCGAGTACCCCGACGCGGCCGCCTTGGCCGAGGTCGAGCGCAATTTGCACAACTTCCCACCGCTGGTCTTTGTCAAGGAGGTGCGCGACCTCAAGGAGAAGCTCGCCGGCGTCGCCGACGGCAAGGCCTTCCTGCTGCAGGGCGGCGATTGCGCGGAAAGCTTCAAGGAGCACAAGACCGACTATATCCGCGACTATTTCCAGCTGTTTCTGCAGATGGCGCTGATTTTGACGTTCGCCGGCAGCAGCCAGGTTGTCAAGATTGGTCGCGTCGCCGGCCAGTTCGCCAAGCCGCGCTCCTCCCCGACGGAGAAAAAGGACGGTCACGAGCTGCCAAGCTATCGCGGTGACATCATCAACGGTCCCGACTTCACCGCTGCAGACCGCATCCCCGATCCGCGCCGGCAGTTGGAAGCCTACCGGCAGTCGGCGGCGACCTTGAATTTTTTGCGAGCCCTGCTCGACGGCGGCTACGCCTCCCTCGACAACGTGCATCGCTGGGAACTCAAGTTCATGGAGGGTACCGCGGTCGAGCGGCGATACGATGAACTGGCCGACGAGATCAAACGCACCGTGGAGGTGAACGAGCTGCTCGGCATGACCGCCGAGAACAGCTTGGCCTTGCGCACCACCAGCTTCTACACCAGCCACGAGGCGCTGCTGTTGAGTTACGAGCAGGCGCTGACCCGGCGCGACGAGGCCATGGGCACGGGCGACTACGTGGCCACCTCCGGCCACCTGCTGTGGATCGGCGACCGCACGCGCCAGCCCGATGGCGCCCACGTCGAGTATTGTCGCGGCATCGTCAATCCGATCGGCATCAAGTGCGGGCCGTCGCTCGAACCCGATCAGCTGCTGCGGCTGATCGAGATCCTCAACCCGAAGGAAGAGGCGGGCAAGCTCACCCTGATCTGCCGGTTCGGCGCCGACAAGATCGAAAAGCATCTGCCGCGCCTGGTGCGCGCGGTCAAAGAGGCCGGGCGCAAGGTGGTGTGGTCCTGTGATCCCATGCACGGCAACACCATCACGGCGACCAACGGCTACAAGACGCGCCAGTTCGACCGCATCCTCGAGGAGGTGACGAGCTTCTTCGACATCCACCGCGCCGAGGGAACGCACGCCGGCGGCGTGCACATCGAAATGACCGGACAGAACGTCACCGAGTGCACCGGCGGCGTTTCCAAGATCACCGAGGCCGATTTGGCGCGCCAGTACGATACCGGCTGCGATCCGCGCCTCAATGCCGGCCAGTCGCTGGAGCTGGCGTTCCGGTTGGCCGAGCGCCTGCAGGCGCAAAAGGCACGGGCATCCGAGCGGCGGGCGGCACGGGCCGCCGAATAGGATCGGGCATCGGCGCCCCTGCCGCCGGCGGCCCGCGCGAGTTCGGGCGGGCACGGGCTGCCAGCTGCGCTCGGCGGGCGAGCTCAGGCGCGCGCGGCGATCGCCGTGGCGATCACCATGAGCGCGCAGGCCAGCCCCAGCTCGAGGCTGGGTTGGGCCAGACGCAACAGCACCAAGAGGCCGGTGGAAAGGACGGGTGCGGCATAGGACAACACGCCCAGGAGCGACACGTCGCCTCCTTTCATGCCGACGTCCCAGAGCAGAAAGGCGGCGCCGACCGGGCCGATGCCGAGACCGATCAACGCCAACCAGGCAAGGCCGCCCGGCGCCACCCAGGTCTCGAACGCCAAACTCAAAATCGCCGCCAGCCCCGCCGTGATCAGGCAGGGCGCGGCGATGCTATCGCTGGGGACGGCCGCAAACAGCCGCGAGGCCACCGAGTAGCTCGACCAGATCAAGGCGCAGCCGAAGGCCAGCATGAACCCCAGGGGGCGATGGCCGCCGGCGCTAACGCCCAGACTGTTCCAAACCAGCAGCGTGGCGGCAGCGAGCCCGATCAGTGCCGCCAACAGGTGCCGCAGGCGCAGTGGCTGACCCGGCAGCAGACCCGAGAAGACCACCGTGAATAGGGCCCAAAGCGAGCTGATGAGGCTGGCTTCGGCCGCCGGCGCCAGGCTGAGCGCGGCAAAATAGAGGGCGTGGTAGCAAAAGAGCCCGTAGATGCCGAGGGCAAGCGAGGCGCGGGTCGGCCACAGGTAAGAAAGCCGCCCACGCACGGCGGCTGCGGCGATCAAAACGATGCCGCCGACCGCAAAGGCGATGGCCGTCGTTTGCAAGGGCGGCACCGCGCCCTTGAGGACGGTGAGGCTGGCAAGCGAACTCCACAGCACAATGGCGCCGGAGCCCAACAGCGTGGCGGAGGTGGAAGAGCGCATCGAGGTGGGGGTGCGGGGCTTGTTTCGATTGCCGGCAACTTGCCCCGAAAGCGGCCTTGCGCGCCAGCCCTGCTAAGGCCCGCCCCGCAGCTGGGCGCCGCGCCAGGGCCGCATTGCATCGCCGGAGGGCCCGGCCTACATCTGAACCATGTCCAAGTCCCACGATAGCTTGAAGATCGCCTTGGCCCAGCTCAATCCCGTGGTCGGTGACCTCGAGGGAAACGCCGCCAAGCTCTTGCGCGCGCGTCAGGAGGCCGCCGGCATGGGCGCGGACCTCATGGTTTTTTCCGAGCTCTTCATCACCGGCTACCCGCCCGAGGACCTGGTGCGCAAGCCGGCCTTTGCGCGCGCGGCGCGCGCGTTGATCGAGCGCTTGGCGGTCGAGACCGCCGATGCCGGGCCCGGCATTCTCGTTGGCAGCGTCTGGCCGCAGGACGATAAGCTCTACAACGCGGCGGCCCTGCTTGATGACGGCAAGGTGGCGGGTGTGCGCTTCAAGGTGGACCTGCCCAACTACGGCGTGTTCGACGAAAAGCGGGTGTTTGACGTGGGCCCAATGCCGGGCCCGATCAGCTTCCGCGGCGTTCGGCTCGGCGTGCCCATCTGCGAGGACATCTGGCAGGAGGAGGTGTGTGAATGCCTGCAGGAGACGGGCGCGGAGGTGCTGATTTCACCCAACGGCTCGCCCTTTGATTGGCTCAAGCCTGACTTGCGCATGAACGTGGCGGTGGCGCGCGTCACCGAAAATGCCCTGCCGCTGATTTACCTCAACCAGGTCGGCGGTCAGGACGAACTCGTGTTCGATGGGGCCTCGTTCGTTCTCAATCGCGACCGCAGCCTCGCCGTGCAATTGCCCGCCTGGGAGACGTGCATAAGGCTGGTCGAGCTCAAGCGCGCCGCGGGCGGCTGGGACTGCCAGAAGCAAGCCTTGAGCGTGCTCGAGGAGCACGAAGCGGCAGCCTATCATGCCTGCGTTTTGGGCCTGCGCGACTATGTCGACAAGAACCGTTTTCCGGGCGTGGTGATGGGGCTGTCGGGCGGGGTGGATTCGGCGCTGGTCGCGGCCTTGGCGGTCGATGCGCTGGGCCCCGAGCGCGTGCACTGCCTCATGCTGCCCTACCGCTATACGTCCAACGAAAGCCTGGCGGATGCCGCGGCCTGCGCCGAGGCGCTCGGCGTGCGCTACGACATCATTCCGATCGCGCCGGCGGTGGAGGGCTTCGGGGCGATGCTGGAGGCGCAGTTTGCCGGACGCGCCAAGGACATCACCGAGGAAAATGTGCAAAGCCGGGTGCGCGGCACGACCTTGATGGCGGTCTCCAACAAGTTTGGCTCCCTGGTGCTGACCACGGGCAACAAGAGCGAGATGTCGGTCGGCTATGCCACGCTCTATGGCGACATGAACGGCGGCTTCAATCCGATCAAAGACCTCTACAAGACCGAGGTCTACCGCCTGAGCCGCTGGCGCAATCAGCAGCGTCCGAAGGACGGCCGGGGTCCAGGCGGCCTCGTCATTCCGGACAACATTTTGCAGAAGGCGCCGACCGCGGAGCTGCGCGAGAATCAGAAGGATCAGGACAGCCTGCCACCTTACGATGTGCTCGACGACATTTTGGGCTGTCTCGTCGAGCAGGAGATGTCGCTTGCCGACATCGTGGCGCGTGGGCACCCGCTTCCAATCGTGCAAAAGGTCGAACGCCTTTTATATTTGGCTGAGTATAAACGCCGGCAGGCGGCTCCGGGCGTGAAAATCTCCGCGCGGAATTTTGGCCGCGACCGGCGTTATCCCATCACGAATAGGTTTCGGGAGCCCGTCGCGACAACCTGATGCCCAGAAGAGGAAGGGCGCGCGTCGCATAAGGTGCGGCACTCGTGTCGCAGACACGAGGAGCGCGGCCAAGGTGTAGACGCAAGAAGAGATCAGGGCGTCCCGAGGTGCGGGGATTTCGGGACGCCCTAATTTTGATCCGCGGTGCGGGGGTGCGGATCGTCTTCAAAACGTATGAGGGGTAACCATATTCCCAGAAGGCGCGAAAAAATTTGCAGCGCTTTTACGATTTCGTCCCTGCGGCGCCCGTGTCTTGCGCCACCCGCCCAGCTACGGTGTCCAGGAACACCGAGCGGATGAATTCCCGGTAGAGCAGGATCTGTCGTGGCAATATGGTTTTATCCACAAGCACGCGCGACATGATGATGCCGCCGTCGACCAGCGTGTTGGCCATGTCGGCGAGGTCCGCAAGCGACAGGTTGACCTTGGGGGGATAGCGTTCGGCGATCTTTTCCAGGCGATCGAGAAACAATTTCCGCCAGCCCCGCACACCCGCCTGGGTCAATTCCTGGACCTCGCGGTCAAACAGCCGGTCCTGATAGCAAAAGGAGGCTACGAGGCAGCCCGGATGCGTCGCGGGTAGATCGGCCATCATTTCGGCAAACAGTTTCAAGGCCACGAGGAAGCCGTGCAAGGGATCCTCGTTGAGTTCGTCGGCGCGCAAAAAGATGTCGTCGAGCACCGCGTCGTTGTGGGCGATGTAGCGCAGCATCAGGGCGCGGGCGAGCTCGCGCTTGTCCCTGAAATGATAGAAGAAGCCGCTCTTGGTGATGCCGGCGCCGGCGATCAGCTCCTCGATCGAGGTGGCGGCAAATCCCTTATCGAGCACGGCGGCCTCGGCGAGCGCCAAAATGCGCTCGCGCGTGTCACTTACGCGACGGGATGCGAGGTCGGCCATGGCCCACTGTACTAGCGGTATAGTTGCGCGCCAGCAAGGCGCGAGAACACGCGAACGTTGGCCGACGGCCGGCCTCTAAGCTTTTGATTGCATTCATAAAGCAATCGTGACCGGGACTGCACCGTCGGTAGGCTGGGACGCCGGCGCCCGTGCGGGCAGCATGCGCGACATCCAGAGCCAAAAACGTCACGCATCCGGAGCGACCCATGAGCCTTGATCCATCCCCACTGCCGCAACTGGGGGGCGGCCTGTTCCTGACCGACGGTGGCATCGAAACCACCTTAATTTTCCACGAGGGATGGGCGCTGCCTTACTTTGCCGCCTTTGACCTCCTCCAGAGCGCGACAGGGACGGCCGCGCTCTACGCCTACTATGAGCGCTATGCGGCCATGGCCAGCGCCTGCGGGCTGGGGTTTGTGTTGGAAAGCCCGACCTGGCGGGCGAGCAGCGACTGGGGCGACAAGCTCGGCTACAGCGCCGCGGCGCTGGCCGCGGCCAACGGCAAGGCCATCGCCCTGATGGCCCGGCTGCGCGAGGCCTTTGCCGGCGCGGGCAGCGCCATGGTGATCAGCGGCTGCGTCGGGCCAAGGGGCGACGGCTATGACCCGGGCTCGGTGATGGGAGCCGACGAAGCCGGCGATTATCACCGCGCGCAGATCGCGGCCTTTGCGCAAGCGGGCGCCGACATGGTGACGGCCATCACCATGACCAACGCCAACGAGGCCGTGGGGGTCGCACGCGCGGCCGAAGCCGCCGGCCTGCCCGTCGCCGTCTCCTTTACGCTGGAGACCGACGGTCGGCTGCCCACCGGGCAGGGCCTGGCCGAGGCGATCGAGGCGGTCGATCAGGCGACCGGGCACGGCCCCTGCTACTACATGATCAACTGTGCCCACCCCACGCACTTTGACGGTGTCCTTTCCAGCGATCGGGCCAGCGACCAGGCCAGCGACCGGGCCAGCGACCAGGCCAGCGATCGGGCCAGCGACCGGGCGAGCGATCAAACCTGGGTGAAGCGCATCCGCGGGCTGCGCGCCAATGCCTCGCGGTTGAGCCACGCGGAGCTCAATGAGGCCCGCGACCTCGACGCCGGCGACCCCGCCGAATTCGGCGGGCAATACCGCGCCCTGCTGGCGCGGCACCCGCAGATCAACGTCCTGGGCGGATGCTGTGGCACCGACCATCGCCATCTCGCGGCCATTTGCCAGGCCCTGGGCTTGGCGCCGGTCGAGGCGCAAGGCCAGCGCGCCGCGGCGGCCTGCGCCTGCGGCGGAGGCTAGCGGTACTGCGCTGCGGTGCCCGCCGGTCGACGCCCGGCCCGCCGGCAGATTAGCGACCCTAGTTTTGTGCGGGAGCTCCCCTAGTGTGTGCGGGCCGGTGAACCGGCGCGGTGCCGTGCCAGGCGCTTGGCCAAAAAGGCAACGGGGAGCGCGCATTCGGGGGAGAAGACCTTTACCCCGCGGGAGACCACGGCGTAGCCGCTCTTCTGGAAAAAGGGCACCGCATTCAAGGTCGTGAACGAGGTCAGACGGTCAAAGCCCCAGGCCAACGCCCGCGCCTCGGCCTCGGCCAGTAGGCGGCTGCCGATGCCGAAGCCGGAGTGGCGAGCAAAGACGAAGCCGATGCGAGCCTGGGTGCCGTCGTCGGCGTTGATGCGCCAGGCGGCGGTCCCCAGCAACTCGCCGGCGAGCCAGGCCGAGAATATCTCGTTTTCTTCCCGCAAGAGATCCGAATAGACCGGTGAATGGACGAGGCTGGCGAAGGCGGCGATCTCGGCTTCGGTGAGGGCGTCGGCGGTCTGGGCGCGCAGCACGGTGCCGTGCAGGTAGCGCACCGCCGGGAAATCGTCGATCCCGAGCTGCCTGATTTCGATGCCGGCGGGCAAGGTGCCGGTGGGACGGCGGTCAATGCCCGGCATTATACGCATGAACTCTTAAGCGGCATCGGAACCGGCAGCACCCTTGTAGGCGGACGCCGAAGGGCCCGCTTTAGCGCGGGGTGCTGAGGCGCGCCTCCGACCGCGGCGGCGGGTTTGCCGGTACGGCATCGGCCTTCTTATCGCCAGCACCCTGGGCGGGCAGGTATTCGGCTTCCTTGCAGGAGCAGCCCTGCACGAACTCTTTGCGATAACGCCAGGCCGATTTCAAGCTGGTGTAGGGCTGTTGGGTGGCGACCGAGATTGCCTGCTCGACGGCGCCGCCGGGGTTTTGGTGGTAGTAAAGCTCGGCCGGGGCCGCACAGCGGGACTGGCAGATTTCGGCATCGCGCTGGAAGTGATTGGGCAGCGTGGAGAAGCTGACCGGGAAGTAGTAGCCATCGCACAGCCGCACGCACAAGGTGCGGTAAGTGGCGAAGGGCAGGTTGCCGAACTGGTTGCCGGGCCCGCGCGGGGCATCGCCCTCATCAGACCAGAGCCCGGAGAAGGGGTTGCTGGCCGTATCCCGCCGCCGAGCTTCCTGCGTATACTGCTGGCCGCAGCCGTTCCGCGCCAGCTCGCGGATGATATCGTCCTGATAGGATTTATCGCGCGTGCCCAGGATCTGTCGGCGCTGACCATCGAGCTCGGCCAAGCGTCGCCGCATGCTTTCGACATCGCCGTTGAGCTGCACGCAGCGCGGGGTTCGGCGCAGCGTCTTGGAGAATAAAAACTGATCCCAGCAATCGGCGCGGTCGAGTTGGATCTGCGCCGTATTCAGGCTGCGCTCGGTCTGGCGCAGGTCGGCCTCGAGCTTGGGCAGCAGCTCCCGGTTCTGTCCGCTGCCTTGGGTCTCCGTGACGAGCCGCTGCTCGAGCTGCAAGCAGATGTTGTTGGCCCCGCGCTGGCCCCAATAGGGTTGTCCCGGTGGCGGCATCGGCTGGCCTGGAGCTCCTGGAGGATAGCCCGGCGGCGGCTGTCCCGGCGGCGGCTGTCCCGGCGGGCCCCGGTAGAGCGGCTCACGCGGGATCGGACGCGGCTCGGACTGGCCGCCGAAAGGCCACCAGTTCCAGCCCTGAGCCATGGCGTCGGCAAGCCCAACGCCCAGGGCAGCAAGGACGGCCACGGCGACCAGGATGAGGCGCAGGCCGCGCGATCTCGTCTTCCCGTTCAGCATTGGAAAATTCCGAAGGTCCCCCAGGCGGCACGGTTCTACAAGGAGCGCCGGTTCTGCAAGCGGCCTTGAATTCTTGCGAAACTTCCCTTTCTGGGATTATGGGAGTGTTGCCCTAGCGGGTCAATGCAGCGCAAATTGGGCGTTCGACTTGGCCTTGACGCTGGCCGGGAAAGCGAGGGATAAGCGGCCCATGCCGACGCCTTTGATACCGGCCGTCAATATTCTGTGCGGCATTATTGCAACGAGCTAGCCACAGGCTGGCGCGCGGCCGCTTCTTTGCCCATCAGTGACAGAGAAAACGCCCCGCCCGGCGGCAAGGTGAGAGGATGCTCACGCTCTACAACACAGCGACGCGGACCAAGGAGCGATTTGAACCGATCGATCCCAGCAACGTGCGCCTGTACGTGTGCGGGCCCACGGTCTACGACTTTGCTCATATCGGCAACGCGCGGCCGATCATCGTCTTCGACGTGCTCTTTCGGCTGCTGCGCCACCTTTATGGGACCCGCCACGTCACCTATGCCCGCAACATCACCGACATTGATGACAAGATCAACGCGCGGGCAACGGAGCTTTACCGCGAGCTGCCGCCGATCGAGGCAATCCGCAAGCTGACCAGCGAGACGACGGCGCAGTTTCACCAGGATATCGCGGCGCTTGGCGTCTTGCCCGCCAGCGCGGAGCCGCGCGCGACCGACACCATCCCGGAAATGCGCGCCCTGATCGAGGCCCTCGTCGCACGCGGTCATGCCTATGTGGCGCAGGAGCACGTGCTCTTCGACGTGGCGACGCTGCCGGACTACGGCCGTTTCGCCAACCGGTCGCTGCAGGAAATGGAGGCGGGCGCGCGCGTCGATGTGGCCCCCTACAAGAAGGGTCCCATGGACTTCGTGCTCTGGAAGCCCTCTGGGCCTGGGGTGCCGGGCTGGGAGTCCCCCTGCGGCATTGCCACGAACGGTCGGCCGGGCTGGCACATCGAGTGCTCGGCGATGGCCGACAAGTTCTTATGGGTTTTGGCCAAGGGCACGCTGACCGGCAAAGGCCTGGCCGAGCCGCACGTCTTCGACATCCATGGTGGCGGCATCGACCTCGTCTTTCCGCATCATGAAAATGAGATCGCCCAGTCACGCGCCGGGCACGGCATCGCCCAGATGGCCAAGGTGTGGATGCACAACGGCTTCCTGCAGGTCGAGGGCGAGAAGATGTCGAAATCGCTCGGGAATTTCGTGACCATCAGGGACCTCTTGCAGGCGGGATGGGACGGCCGAGTTTTGTATTTCGCCATGTTAAAGACGCACTATCGCCAGCCCATAAACTGGACGCGCAAGGGCATGGTGGAAGCGGCGCTCGAGCTCCACAGCCTGCGCCAGCATTGGGCCCCGCAGCACTCCCCCGCCGAGCACGGGCGCGAGTTTCTCGAGGCCCTTGCCGACGACCTGAATACGCCCAGCGCGATCGCGGAACTGCATCGGCTGGCGCGCGCCACGCTCGGCGCCGCTGGCGCGGGCGGCCCGCTGGACGAGGCGGCCTTGGCGACGGCACGCGCGCGCTTTGCCAACGCGCTTGCCCTGCTCGGGCTCGACAATCTGGCGGACTTCGACGCCCACAGGATGTTGGCCAGGGTGGCCGGGCGCGCGCCGGTCGACGAGCAGGCGGTCAGAACCCTGATCGAGGCGCGCAACGCTGCACGCAAGGCCAAGGACTTCCGCAAGGCCGACGGCATCCGCGAACAGCTCTTGGGGTTGGGCGTGCAACTTAAGGACGCGAAGGACCCTGGCACCGGCGAAATCCACACCACCTGGGAGCTGAGCATCCCGGAGGCGGCCGAGGTCGAGCGATGACGCGCGATCGGGCAGCTGCCGCGCCGGGCTTGCGGCAAACCGTAAAGCGCGGCCCATAGGCACGCGGGGGGCGCGAGGTTAAGCCATGGCGGATCGGAAGGACATGGGCGATCCCAGCGTGCGGCCACCCTTTTGGCGGCATCGCTATTACTACCTGGCGCTCAAGATCGTCGTCCTCATCGCGGGCGTGCTGATGGCGCTCAAGGTTATTGGTGTGTGGTAGGCCGACCATGTCCAAACAGCGGCTTTATCTGTTCGATACAACGCTGCGCGACGGCGCACAGACTACGGGCGTCGACTTCTCGCTCGAGGACAAGCGGCTGATCATCCGCGTGCTCGATGAGCTGGGACTGGACTACATCGAGGGCGGCTATCCCGGCGCCAATCCCACGGACACGCAGCTTTTCAGCAGCGAGCCGAACCTCGCCTGTGCGACCTTTACGGCCTTCGGTATGACCAAGCGGGCGGGCCGTTCGGTGTCCAACGATCCGGGCTTCCAAGCCACCCTACAGGCCAAGGCCGGGGCGATTTGCCTCGTCGCCAAGGCCTGGGATTATCACGTGCGGGTGGCGCTCGGCATCAGCAACGAGGAGAACCTGGAGGGCATCGCGCAATCGGTTGAGGCCGTGCGGCAAGGCGCGCACGAGCGGCAGGCCATGATCGACTGCGAACATTTCTTCGATGGCTACAAGGGTAATCGCGCCTATGCTTTGGCGGTGGCCGAGACCGCCTATCGTGCGGGAGCGCGCTGGGTCGTGTTGTGCGACACCAACGGTGGGACATTGCCGCACGAGATTGCTCAGATCGTAGCCGAGGTCGCCGCCCGCATCCCCGGCACGCACATCGGCATTCACACCCACAACGACACCGAGAACGCGGTGGCCAATTCGCTGGCGGCCGTGCGCGCTGGCGCGCGCCAGATTCAGGGTGCGCTCAACGGCCTGGGTGAGCGTTGCGGCAATGCCAATCTGACCTCGCTGATCCCGACCTTGCTTTTGAAAAGCGAGTTCGCCGAGCCGTTCGAGATCGGTGTTACGCCGGAACGCTTGCGTCGGCTGACGCATGCGAGCCGGGTGCTCGATGAGATCTTGAACCGGGCTCCCAATCGGCACGCGCCCTACGTGGGCGAGGCCGCCTTTGCTACCAAGGCCGGTATCCACGCCTCGGCGATCCTGAAGGAGCCGGCGACCTACGAGCACGTGCCGCCGGAGAGTACCGGCAATCGCCGGCGCGTGCTGGTGTCCGATCAAGCCGGCAAGTCGAACTTGATTTTCGAGCTGGAACGGCTCGGTATTCCCCTTGGCAAGAGCGATGACCGGGTCGGCAGACTGTTGGAAGAGCTAAAGTCGCGCGAGGCCCTGGGCTATGCCTACGAGGCGGCGGAAGCCTCCTTCGAGCTGTTGGCGCGGCGGCTGCTGGGCGAGGTGCCGCAGTTCTTCACGGTCGACAGCTTTCGCGTGATGGTGGAAAAGCGCCACAACGCCTTGGGGCGGCTGGTGACCGTGTCGGAGGCCACGGTCAGGGTGTTCGTCGACGGCGGCGAGGAGCCGCTGTGGTCGGTCGCTGAAGGCAATGGCCCCGTGCACGCGCTGGATCAGGCGCTGCGCAAGGACCTCGGGCGCTACCAGAACATCATCAAGGACGTCGAGCTCGTCGACTACAAGGTCCGCATCCTCACCGGTGGCACCGAAGCGGTCACGCGCGTGCTGGTGGAGAGCCGGGACAAGGGCACGGGCGCGCGCTGGTTCACGGTCGGCGTGTCATCCAACATTGTCGATGCCAGCTTCGAAGCGCTGACCGACTCGATCACCTACAAGCTCTTCAAGGCCGGTGCCGCCGCGGCTTGTGCGCGCGTTTAGAAACGCCGGATCGCGCCGCCACGACCATCCTGCCCATCGCCATGGCAGGCTTCGCGCACGCGGATATCGCTGCCGAGAAATGCGCACACGCGCTGCTTTTCGCTCGGGCTGTTGCGCATGGTGCTGCCCGACACGCGCAGGCCGTAGGTGCGGGCGACGCTGGCCAGGTTTTCATCCTGGCAATAGGGGGTCGCGTGCGGCTGACCGTTGATGATCTGGTAGTTGCCGTCGCAGAGAATGCGGGCGTCGGCCGGAGCGCTGGCAACGACAGCAAGACTGGAGACGGTAAGCATCATCGCCATGGCGTAGCGGATCTGGCACATGCGCATCTTCCCTCCTCGATGCGGCCGCGGTTGCGACCAGTCCACCACGATATTGTGGCAGGAGCGAAGCGCAAGAGCCGGGCGGGCGCCCGCTCCAAGCCGGTGGTGCCGCTGCTGGCCTCGATATTGGCCGGGCTTGAGCGCATTTGATTTCTCCGCCGCCGCAAGGCCGGCCGGGGCTGCCGCACACCGCAAAAAAATTGAAGCCCTATTTGTCCAAGAGCCTCCTGGCGGCCTCCGCCGGCAGCAGCTGTCCCGTCAGCACCTTGTCGGCGAGCGCGTCCAGGCCGCGATCCTGCCCGGCCCGGATGCGCTCGCCGATGAGATCGGCGGCGGCACGGGCAATCAAATAGCGTGCCCGCCGTCGCCGGCGTTCCCTGCGATCGACCTCACTTCGTCGCGCCGCTGCCGCGGCGATGGCTTCGGCGAGCGCGGCGATGCCGTCGCCGGTGGTGGCGGTGGTTTTCAGCACGGTTGCTTTGGCGCGCGTTCCCGCGCGCAGGGAGGCCGCCCCGGTCAGTTGATGGAGGGTGCGTTCGGCGCCCTCGCGGTCGGCCTTGTTGACCACCATGATGTCGGCGATCTCGAAAAGCCCGGCTTTCATCGCCTGGATGTCGTCGCCGAGACCGGGCGCCATCACCACCACGCGCACGTCGGCGACCTCGGCCACGTCGATTTCGCTCTGGCCGGTGCCGACCGTCTCGAGCAGGATGGCATCCTTGCCGGCCGCGTCGAGCCCATCGATGACGCGCACCGCCGCCGGGCACAAGCCGCCGAGGTGGCCGCGGCTCGCCAGCGAACGCATAAACACGCCATCGTCATCAAGGGTCGCCGGCATACGGATCCGATCGCCGAGGATGGCGCCGCCCGATACGGGGCTCGAGGGATCGACGGCGATGATGCCAACGCTCTTGCCGCTTTGGCGCAGGTGCGACGTATAGGCGTTGACGAGGGTCGACTTGCCAGCGCCCGGCGGTCCCGTGAACCCCACGACCTCAGCGTGACCCAGGTGCGGCGTCAGCTCCCTCATTAGGGCTGGCAGGTCGGGCGAGAGGCGTTCGAGTTCGGTCACGACGCGCGAGGTGGCGCGTCGGTCGCCGTCCCGCATGCGCCCAACGAGGGCGGCAAGGGCGGCGGACGTGGTTTTGGGAGCTTTGGAGGCTTTCGTCTTGGGCGGCATGCTTCGCCCTGATAGCGGGCCGCGACCGTCGCCGCAATGTGGTCGGCGCCCTTCCGGGCGCGGCGCCGCCCGCAAGGTCCCCCTATCCTGGTCCCTTGTTGTCGTCTTTGCGCGGCGGTGCGCGATGCTGCTGATCGGTTCCGGGCGGGCGCACCGCGGGCGCCTGGCCCGGTGGGGGCGCGCGCAAGTTTGTGGGCCCTCCCGCCGCCGGCGCTGTTGGGCGCACTGCGGGCGCTGGCGAGGGGTAGACCCTCGGCGGGCCCGCGGGCGGACCGCCGTAGGGGCGTTGATGGAGGTCGGGCGGTGGCCCTCTGCCACGATCGGCTTCCCCCGCCGCGGCCGACGGCGGCCGCGGGCGGCCACGATTGACCTCATCGCCGGGAACTGCGTCGGGCCGACGCTCGCGTGGCTCGCTCGCCGGTGGACGACCTGACGGCGGGCCCGGGTCGACGCCGGCGGCGGGGCCCGGGGGTGGCGGTCCGCCGGGACGGGCGAGGTTTGGTGCTGCGTTCTGGTCGGGGGTCTGGGCGCGCCAGGGCGGGGATCGATCGCCAGGGAGCCCGCGATCGGGGCTCTCGCGTCCACTCGGCCGGCCCGACACCGTGCCACCATCGCGCCCGACGGCCGCGGGGCGGTGAATGCGCGCGGCCCCCTCGGGCCGTTCGACAAAGCTGGGCTTGTAGGCAGAAATTTCCCCGCCCTGGGCGCGCACCCGGGGCAGGCGCGACGCCTGCGGACTATCGACCGCTTTGATGCGCAGGCGCACCACCGGGCGCCCGGTCATGCGCTCAAAGCGTCGGACATCGAAGCCCGCATTGACGAAGCGGCCGTCGAACTTATGGTGCGCGCGGAATGGACGCGAACTGAGAAACACCACTTCGGCGTGGCGGCGCGGAACCAGGTAGCGGTGCAGCCCCGGCAAAATCAGCTGATGCGAGCGCACGAAGCACCAAACCGAGTGGTAGCGCGGTGCGCTGTAAAAGGCGGCATCGAACAAGAGTTCGCCGCCCGGACCCCAGTGCGCGTCTGGTGGCAAGGGCGCCCAGCCCACGTAGTCATCGCTGCTGCGCCAGGCCACCCAGGCCGGACCCCATTCGGTATCCGGTATCCAAATCCAGGTGCCGTCCTCATCGAGCAGCCAGCGGCCGTAGTGAAAAGCGGCCCAGCCCCAAGGTTCTTCTGCCTCCCAGTACCAGCCGAATTCGTCGGTGTAGAGCCACATGCCCTGGGCGTAGGGGCGCCAGTCCTGATCGACCCTGGGGCGCCAGACGGTGCCCCAGACCGGGTGTTCGAACCACTGCCCATAAGGTTCAAGCTGCTCGTAAAAAAGATCGATATCGACCGCCCGCTCCTGCGCCGCGGCGGGATGGGCGGCGAGCGTCATGAGCGCAAGCAGCGCCGCCAGCAAGAGGCGCAAGCGCGGCCTCGACATGTTGGGCGTCATCGCCATCAGGTTGCCTCCTCCCCGGTGCGCAAGGTTCGTCCTTGCTGCTTTCGCAAATACGTCGGCCGATCTCGACCTCTCATTGCCTGCCAGCTAACCGGGCGACGAGAAGTTTGTCCGTTCCGTCCACCAGGTGTCGACATCGACCCCGGCCAGAGGCTCGACGCTGGGAAAGCGCAGATGGCTCCAGTAGGCCACCCAGACCCGCGGCAGGTAGTATAGGGGAATGACGTAGTCGCCCGACAGCAGGGCGCGGTCGAGCGCGCGTACGGCAGCCACGAAATCGTCCGCCGCTTCCGCCTGCAGTAGAGCATTGATCATCGCATCGACGGCGGCATTTTCCACCCCCGGATAGTTGAGCGTTCCCTCGATGCCGGCGGCCTTGCTGCTCCAGCGGTTGATCTGCTCGTTGCCCGGCGACAGGGAGGTGCCCCAGGTCCATTGAATCATGTCAAAGTCGTAATTTTTGAGGCGGGCCCAGTATTGCGAGGTGTCGACCTGTCGGATGCGCACGGCAATGCCGAGCCGTTCCAGCGTGCGCGCATAACTCAGCATCAGGCGCTCCTGCTGGCGCGTTTGGGCGAGAAATTCGAAGCTCAGCGGGCTGCCGTCTTTCACCAGGGTATTGTTCTCCAAGCGGTAGCCGGCCTCGGTCAGAAGCTTGAAGGCGGCCTGCATGTTGGCGCGGTTATCGCCGCTGCCGTCGTTGCTCGGGAAGCGGTAGCTGCCGGCCAGTATGTCGGCTTTCACGTCTTGTGCGAATGGCGCCAACAGCGCGCGCTCGCGCGCGTCGGCCGGCCGGCCGCTCGAGGACAGCTCGGAGCGTTCAAAAAAACTTTGCGTGCGCTGGTAAAGCCCGTTGAAGAGGTTGCGGTTGATCCACTCGGCGTCGAACAAAAGGATAAAGGCGCGGCGCACCCGGTCATCGCGGAATACGGGCCGCCGCGTATTGAACACCAGCGCCGACATGCCGGCCGGCAAGCCCGTTTCAAACTCGCGCTTGACGACGCGCCCTTCCGTGACCGCTGGAAACCGGTAGCCTTCGAGCCAGCGTCCCGGATCCTCCTCCACTCGCATGTCGATTTCGCCGGCCTTGAACGCTTCAAACAGCGAGGCGGCGTCCCGGAAGTATTCGACACGGATTTCATCGAAGTTAAAGCGTCCCCGCGCGACGGGGAGGTTGGCCCCCCACCAATCGGGATTGCGCTTGTAGGTGATGGAGCGTCCGGCGTCGATGCGCGCCACCGTATAGGCGCCGTTGCCGATCGGCGCCTCCAGCGTCGTTTGCTCAAAGCTGTCGAGGTTGGTTTTGTGCTTGGGCAGGATCGGCATCAAGCCGAGGATCATGGGGATTTCGCGATCGCCGGCGGCATCAAAGGTAAAGCGCACGGCGCGCTCTGAGATCTTCTCGGCACGCGCGACCTTGGCATAGTGGGAGCGGTGATAGGGCCAACCCTTTTGCTTTAGAACTTCATGGCTGAACAAAACGTCCTCCGGCGTGATCGGAGCGCCATCGGAAAAGCGCGCCTCGGGGCGCAGGTGAAAGGTTATTTGCGATCGGTCCTCGGGCAGCTCGACGCTCTCGGCAATTAGTCCGTAAAGGGAGAAAGCCTCATCGCCGCTGCGCGTCAGAAGGCTCGCATAGACGTATTCGCGCATGGTCGACGGTGACACGCCCTTGATGATAAAGGGGGTCAGGCTATCGAAGGTGCCGAGCGTGCCGAGCACCAGGCGACCGCCTTTAGGGGCGTCGGGGTTGACGTAGGGAAAATGCGTGAAGCCCGGACCGTGCTTGGGGGTGCCATGCATGGCAATGGCATGCACGGGCGCGGCCGCACTCGGGCTCAACGGCCAGGTGATCAGCAACAGGAGGGACAGGAGGATCTTGGCGTGCGTCATTTGGCGTGAAATGGGGGGTGACGGGGCCCGCACCAGGGCCGCGCCGGTGGGAGCGGCATTCTAGCACAAGCTCGACGCGGCAAGGGTTTACGCGCGCGGGGGGTCGAGCGTGGCCGCCTCGCCACGTTTCCCCCGGCAAGGCCCAAGCTGGAGCGCAAAGCCTGGGGTCGCGGTCACGGGATTGCCGTAATCCGAACCTTACTGCCACCTGGGCGCGGATTAGGCGCGAGGAGTGAGAGGGTGGGGCCAAGCCAGCCGGCAGAGGCCGGCGGTGCAGGGAGAGGTCAAAAGCGATATGAGGCAGTCCATTTTTCCATCGATGACACTCACGATGACATTGGGCCACGTGCGCGCTGCGGGGGCGCTGCTGGGAGCCCTGATGTTGGGAATCACCGTGCTGTTGGCACCTGCGGGGGCTCAGGCGCCGCCGCCGGCGAAAAAGGACAAGGCGCCGGCGCCGCCCGCGGCCCCCGCGCCGAAGGCACCGGCTGCGGCCGCCCCGGGAAAAGCACCGGCGACCGCGGCTGCCACACCGCCTGCGGGGACGCCGCAGAGCGCCTGGGTCAAGCTGTGTGAAAAGGCAACGGCCACGCAAAAGACCAAAGACGGCAAGGACGAGAAGAAAGATCTCAACATCTGTCTCACCCATCACGAGCGCCTCGACGGCAATTCGGGCATGGTGCTGGTGTCGGCCGCCGTGCGGCAGGTCGAGGGTCAGGACAAGCAGGCCTTCATGGTCATGGTGCCGCTCGGCATGATGCTGCAGCCGGGCATGCGCGCCACGCTCTATCCCAAGGACATGTGGGACAAGGCGCAAAAGAACGAGAAGATCGACGAAGCGAAGCTGAAACCTTTGAGCCTCGCCTATACGCTCTGCCATCCGGCAGGATGCACGGCCGAGACGGAGGCAACGGCGGACCTCTTGAATGATCTGAAAAAGGGCGGTGGACTGATGATCTTTGCCATCAATGCGTCCGGCGCGCCCGCCGCCTTCCCGGTTCCGCTGGTTGGCTTCGAACAGTCCTATTCCGGGCCGCCGGTCGATTCGCAGAAGTATAGCGAGGCGCGGCGCTCGCTGATGCAGCAAATCGCCCAACGCCAGCACGAGATGATGGAAGAGTACAAGAAGCAGCAAGCCGCCAAGGACGGTGGTGCCACCGGTTCAGTGCCGCCGGCAGCAGCTCCGCCGGCAGCAGCCCCGCCGGCAAAGAAATAACAGCCCGCGCTGAGCGCATACCGGTCTCGAACGGCTGCTCGCAAGGGCAGCCGTTTTCCGTTGCTGCAGACGTCGCCCCTCCTCAGTGCGGGTGTTGCAGGAACAGGGGCCGGTAGGTGCCGTCTTCTCTTAGCGCGAACATCTCGCGCACCTGCGGGTGGCGCAGCGGGGTCCCCGAGCTGTCGGGCAGCAGGTTCTGTTCGGAAACGTAGGCGATGTACTCGGTTTCGGAATTCTCCGCGAGGAGATGATAGAAGGGCTGGTCCTTGCGCGGGCGCGCCTCCTCGGGGATCGCCTGCCACCACTCCTCGGTGTTTGCAAAAATCGGATCGATGTCAAAAATGATGCCGCGAAAAGGATAGAGCCGGTGCCGCACCACCTGGCCCACCTGGAACTTCGCGCGCCGGACATGGCCCATGTGCTTCACCCACGTGCAGGTCCGCCATGGTTGGCGCTTAACCCCATCCGGGGGGCCGCGTCAATGCGTCAAGCGCCCCGGTGGTGCCTGAACAGCGCGGTCCAGCCGGTTCTTCTCGCTTTTTACAGACCGTAGAGGGTCTTGCGTTCGGGATCACGGCTGGCGACCAGGGTGGCAAGGTCGAGGATGACCTTGGCCTGCTTCCAGGTGGCGTCGTCCTGCATCTTGCCGTCGATCATGGCGGCGCCGGTGCCGTCCGGCATCGCCGCCAGAATGCGCTTGGCGAAGTGGACTTCCTCCGGGTCGAGGCTGAAGACGCGCTTGGCGATCTCGATTTGGTTGGGGTGCAGGCTCCAGGCCCCGACGCAGCCGTGCAGGAAGGCATTGCGGAACTGGGCCTCGCACGCCGCGGGATCGGCGAAGTCGCCGAAGGGGCCATAGAACGGCTTGATGCCATGGGCCATGCAGGCATCGACCATGCGCGCCAGCGTGTAGTGCCATAAATCCTGCTGGAAGAAGGCGCGCTCGCCGGCCCCGGCGCTGGCATCGGCCAAAACGCCGTAGGCCGGGTGCCCGCCGCCCACGCGCGTGGTCTTCATCCCGCGCGAGGCGGCGAGGTCGGCCGGGCCCAGGCTCATGCCGTGCAGGCGCGGGCTGGCGCCGGCAATGGCCGCAACGTTATTGACGCCTTCGGCCGTCTCCAGAATGGCGTGGATCAAAATCGGCTTCTTGAGCCCGTGCTTGGCTTCGAGCTGGGCCAGAAGTTGATCGAGATAGTGGATGTCCCAGGGCCCCTCCACCTTCGGCAGCATGAGGACGTCGAGCTTGGCGCCGGCGGCAGGCACGATCTCCAGGATGTCATCGAGCGCCCAGGGGGAATTGAGGGCGTTGATGCGCGTCCACAGGCCGGTGGCGCCGTAATCAAAGGCGTTGGCCATTTCGATGAAGCCGCGGCGCGCTGCGACCTTGGCATCGGCGGGGATCGCGTCCTCGAGGTTGCCCAGCACCACGTCGACCTGGGGGATCAAATCGCCGAGCCGAGTGCGGATCTTTTCATTGTGCGGGGGGACAAAATGGATCATGCGCTCAAGGCGCACGGGCAACTGGCGGTAGGGTTCGGGGGCGCCCACGGCAAGGGCCATGAAGTGTTTCGCTGGCGTGCGCGTCACGGACATGGGCTGGCTTTCGTTGCGCTGCGGTGGAGCACTCTAAGTTCGGGCCTTGCCGCATAAAACGCAAGCATGCCGGGCGTTGTTCGCGTCTTGCGCCACACGCGAGGATCGGGCGATCGGGCCTAACTCCAGCGGCGATTGCTCCACATCCACTGCTCGGGGTTCTGGCGCACCCAGGTCTCGAACTGCTTTTGCATTTCCGCGGTGATCCAGCGCACGTCGTCGGCCGCGTTGGCGGTGCGCGGAACCCTCAGCTCCTTGAGCTCGATGCGAAACCGGCTTTCCGTGCCGAGGCGCAGGCAGCGCGCCATCCAAATGCGGGCGCCCACGCGGCGCGCGATCATGGCGGGGATGGCGACGGACCGCGCCGGCCGACCGAAGAAGGGCACGGGAATGCCGGTGCGGTCGTGCAGATCGCACACCAGTCCCAGCCGACCACCCTGGCGCACGAAGTCCATGATCAGCCGGGCCGTTGTTTGACCTTCCTCCCGCGTGCGTCCGCGGCCCAAAAGCCCGCCGGGGTAGAGATGCCGGCGGATGTTCCTGATGTAGCGATCAACGTAGGGGTTTTTCACCGTGCGGTAGACGGCGGCGGGATTGTTGCCGGCCATGGTGAAGGGCCAGACGGCGAGCTCCCAGTTGCCCATATGCAAGGTCACGCCGATGGCGGAGCCGAGCTTGTCCTTGTAGCGCCGATACATCCTCTCGTCGGCGATTTCGATGCGCGTCGGATCGGCAAGAATGCGATCGATCTGCATCGTCTCGGCCATGACGCGGCCGAGGTTTTCCCACATGGCCCGCGCGATGGCTTCGCGCTCGGGCACGGGCATGTGCGGAAAGGCGATGGCCAGATTGTCAAGGGCGCGCTTGTGGCGGCGATCGTAGGGGGCAATGAGCCGCCAGATTTTGCCGGAAACGGCGACGGAGACATCCATCGGGGCGGCCCGCACCAGTGCCACGATGAGCCTCAATCCCAAGTATTCGATGCGGTAGCGGAAATCTTTCAGCAGGTTTGGCATGGCATCTGGCGCTTGCTTATGCGGGGCGGCGCCCGCACTTGCCCGCGCAAGGCCGGGCCGTCAAGGCCTTGCCGCAGCGCTTATGCCGGGGGAGGCGGCGCGTCATTGTCGCGGGGCGACGGCGCGCGCATCAAGCGGGGCAGCGGTCCGGGCGCGTTGGCCCCGCCGCCGATCGCCCATCGTCTGAGCGTGCCCGACCGCGCCAGCAGCTGCAATCCGACGCCCCGCAGGGCCTGGGCGGGGAGAAAGTCCGTCAGCAGGGAGCGGTTGAGAAGGTCAACCAGGGCCGTGCGGGTCGCCACGTCCACGGCGCGGGCTTCGGCGTAGGCGCGAAGGGTTTCGGGGCCGCCGATATCGCGCCCTGCGGCCCGCGCGTCCGCCACGCAGTCGCTCAGGGCGGCAACGTCGCGCAAGCCGAGATTGAGGCCTTGGGCCCCAATCGGGGGAATAACGTGGGCGGCCTCCCCGACGAGTGCGATCCGGCGGGCGGCCATGGGGGCGGCGCTGAGGCCCCGGAGCGGAAAGAGCGCGCGCGGGCCGATGGCCTCGATCGCGCCCAGAAAGCCCTGCAGCCGGTCCTCGAGTAACGCCTTGAATTCGGCGTCGGAAAGCTTGGCCAGTCGGGCCGCCTCGCCGGGGTCTTCGACCCAGACCAAACTCGAGGCGAGGCCCGGCAAGGGCACGGTCGTGAGCGGCCCGGCGCGTCGATGCAACTCGGTCGTAATGCCGGCGTGCGGGCGGGTGTGGCAAAAACTGCTGGCGATCGCCGCCTGTGGATAATCCCAGGTCCGCACGGAAATTGCGGCGGCGGTGCGCGCGAGGGAATGGCGCCCATCGGCGGCCACCACGAGCCCCGTCCGGATCCGCCCGCCCTCGGCCAGGCCAAGGCGGACTTGCGTGGCCTCGGGCTCCACCGCCCTAACCCCCGCGGTCGCGCGCCAGCGCAGGTGGGGCGCCGCGATCAGTTTGGCGTGCAAGGCCGTGCTGAGGCGGGCGTTGGGGACGTTGGCGCCGAGGTTTGGCCGGCCGATCTCGCGCGCCTCGAATAGGACTTCGGGGGCGCGCACGAGCCCGCCGCGGTCGTCGATCAGGCGCGCGCCCAGAAGCGGGGCGCTATGGGGAGCACAGGCCGACCAGACATCCAAGTTTTCAAGGAGTTGGACGCTCGGCGGCAGCAGGGCGGAGGAGCGGGTATCGGCCGCCGCGGCGGCCGCATCGAAGGCGGGGGCGGCGAGGACCACATCGAAGCCCTCTTGGCTCAGCGCGGCGGCGGCGGCAAGACCCGTCAATCCCGCGCCAACGACGGTGATCTGTGCCTCAGTTTCGCCGTCCTCAGCTGCCCCCATGCTTTGCCTCATTTCTGGGCTGACGCGACCTCGGCTCTTCTACGTGCCCTTATACTCACATCGACGGCAAGCACCTGACACACAAAGTCGTTGACAACCGAATCATCGCGCCAGAAATGCGTAACAATTCAAGACCCGACTCGATTGTCATCGTGGCTTTTGCGCCACGTGCTAGGTGGAAACCTCGGTTTGTCGTGCATTGCTTGTTTACCGGTTGTTAACGAGTGCGATAAGCCTTGCAGGACACGGACGGGCGGCCCTTGACGGCAATCGCAACCCATCACCATCCGGCCCGTGTGGGAGACGGTAAATTCAGTCGTAAGATTGGGTTCCGGTAGCGTTAGTCCAACGGAGACATTGTATGATCGGGGGACTGTTGAAATCAGCTAGCCGGTGGGCGCTCGTCGCTGCGGCTGGCGTCATTGTGGGTGGCGTCGCGATGCCGTCCGCCAAGGCAGCTGACCTTGGTGGCGACTGCTGCGCTGACCTTGAAGAGCGCGTGGCAGAACTTGAAGCCACGACAGCCCGCAAAGGCAACCGTAAGATGTCGCTGACCATCACGGGTCAGGTGCATCGCATGATCCTGGGCTGGAATGACGGCAAGGACAGCGATATCTACTACGGTCTCGACAACACGAACTCATCGTCGCGCTTCAGCTTCACTCGGCGCAGCCAAAGTGACGCCGAACGTGTCGATGGGCTTCGATATCACGATTGAAATCGAGGCTGGCGGCACGTCGTCGAAGGTCAGCCAGTTCGATGAGGACGGCAAGGTCGGCACCCAGATCAACGGTACGCTGGCGGCCTCGTTCAACGCCAGCAACGTCGACTCCTACTTCGGCGACGCGCGGCGCGCAGCCTTCTGGATCGAGGACAAGAACCTCGGCCGCTTGACGGTCGGCCGTTATGAGAGCGCTGGTGCGATCACCACGATCGACCTCGGCGGCATCAGTGCCGGCGCCAGCGCGTCCGTGGTTCTTGTCAACGGCGGCTTCTTGGTCCGCAGTGGTAACGATTACTTGGCAACCACGTGGGCCACCTTTGGCGATCCCGGCTGCCAACCAGGGTCGCACCGAACTGCTGCGCTATGACAGCCCGACCCTTGCAGGCTTCGTGCTCTCAGCATCGATCGGCGAAGCCGGCGACTACTGGGGCGTGATGCTGCGCTACGCCGGTGAGTTCTCGGGCTTCCGTGTCGCAGCAGGCATCGGCTACGAGAACGTGACAGACAAGTTCACCAGCGCGCCGGTACAGCAGGTCCCAACGATTTGGCTGGCGATCCAGAGGTGAAGGCGTGGGGGGCCGGTCTGTCGGTCCTGCATGTCCCATCCGGTCTGTTCGCGCAGGGGCACTACATGGCGGCCGAGTTCAGCTGCCTGACGGGCAATCCCAATGCCGCGGCGTTCGGCGCTCCCAATGGTGCCCAGAGCGCTTACTGGGGCCAGACCACGGATTGTCGTAAAGACGCCAATCAGTGGCTGGTTCAAGCCGGTATCACCAAGAACTGGTTCGGCCCCGGCAACACAGCGTTGTTCGGCGAGTATAGCAAGAACAACGACTGGGGCGCTGGCAAATTTGGTGGTCGCAACTTCAGCGCGGCGTCGGTGGTGCAGTCAGCCGTGACATGGCGTGACCGATACCGACTTGACTGTCTGGGGCCTTGGCATCACGCAGAACATCGATGCGGCGGCCACCGAGCTCTACCTCAACTGGCGGCACTTCTCGGCCGACATCAAGGCTAATGGTGGAACCCTGTCGGTTCCGACCGAAGACTTCGATGCGATCATCGGCGGAGCCCGCGTGAAGTTCTAAGCCAAACCTGATCATACGACGTCAGGAAGAGCCGCCTCCGGGCGGCTCTTTCGTTTTCGGTCGTCGCAGAGCGCGGTAGAAAGAGGGCGAGCGAGGCAGGCGCAATGGTCGGATCTGCAAGATCAGTCTTGGAATTGCTGCAGCAGGCCGGTCAGGCGCGCGAGTTGGGCGCCTTTGACAAAGCGGCCAAGCTCTGCCGCCTGGTGCTGAAAAGCCACCCAAAGCAAACCGATGCGCTACACCTGCTCGCCATCCTCGCGCTTGAGACCAATGCCTTTGCCGAGGCCGACCGGCGCTTCCGCGCCGTGCTCGCGCTCAATCCCAACTCGCAGCAGGCCCTCCTCAACCACAGCATCGCGCTGTGCGAACTTGGCCGCGCCGAGGAGGCGCTTGCCCAGTGCGATCGCGCCTCAGTTTGAGTGGTGAGGACGCGCGCGGGCACGCCCTGCGCGCGGCCGCCTTGAGCGCCCTGAAGCGGGGTCCAGAAGCGCTCGCCAGCTACGATCAGGCGATCGCGCGTGCGCCTCGAGACCCGGAACTTCACTTCAACCGCGGCAACCTCCTGCGGGAACTGGAGCGCTTTGAGGAGGCTGTCGCGCAGCTATGACGCGGCGCTCGCCGTGGCGCCCGCAACACCTCGGCGCCATCAACAATCGCGGCACCGCATTACGCGATCTCGGCCGCTACGAGGAGGCGCTGAAAAGCTACGACCGGGCGCTCAGTATCGATCCTAATTCCTGGCAGGCCCACAACAACAAAGGCAACCTCTTCAACGCCATGGGCCGTCTCGACGACGCCGTGGGCGCCTTCGAGCAGGCGATCATCCGGGCTCCCCGTAACCCGGAAGGCCACTACAACCTGGGCAATGCCGAGCAGGATCGCGGGCGCTATGGCGAGGCCATGCGGTGCTACAGCACTGCCCTTGCGATCCGACCGAGATACGTGGAGGCGCTGATCAATCGCGCCAACGCGGCCCGGCACCTAAAACTTTACAAAAAGGCGCTCGCCGACTACGCGGCGGCCAAGCGCGAACATCCGAGCACCCCCTACCTTGATGGCTATATTGCCCATGTCAGGGCGCAAGCTTGCGATTGGTCCCGGCCCGACGCGAGGCGGCCTTGATTGACCGGTGCGCCCGGAGAGCCGGTGTGCGAACCCTTTCGTTTGTTGTCGCTCGCGGACAATGAAAGCGATCAGCTCACCTGCGCCAAACGTTGGGTGACGAACACATAGCCGTGGTGCCGAAGTACCCCGGCCCGACGAGTAAAACGCGACGGTCTCGTCCGGGTCGCCTATCTGTCACCGGACTTTCGCAATCATGCCACTCGTACCTCCTTGCGCGGCTGATCGAGCTGCACGATCGCCGGCAATTTCGCATCCTTGGAATGTCGTTCGGCCCGAAGGCGGACGATGCCATGCGCCGCCGAATTTCCGGCGCGTTCGATGCTTTCCTCGATGTGGGTAGCGTTTCAGACCAGGTAGCCGGTGCAGATGCTACGCGCCGAAGGTGTCGACATTGCCGTGGATCTGGCCGGCTACACTGAGTTCGCGCGTACTGGCATCTTGGCGACGCGGCCAGCACCCGTGCAGGCGAGCTACCTTGGCTATCCCGGCACTACGGGGGCACGCCATTCATCGATTATCTCATCGCTGATCCGTGGGTCATTCCCGGCGCGAGTAGGCCTCACTATTCAGAGAAGATTGTCTATCTGCCGGACACATACCAGGTGAATGGCGACAAGGCCGATACCGACTTGCCGCCCTCGCGGCAGGATGCTGGACTTGCCCGCGCGCGGCTTCGTCTTTTGCTGCTTCAATCAAAGCTACAAAATACGGCCACAGGTCTTCGAGGTCTGGATGCGGCTTCTGTGCCGAATTCCCGACAGTGTCCTGTGGCTGTTACGCGATAGCGAGGAGGGCAGCGATAATCTGAGGCGGGAGGCCACAAAATGCGGCGTGGCACCGGAGCGATTGATCTTTGCGCCGCGCGTCGGCGGCCGTGAGCATCTGGCGCGACACAAGCTCGCCGGTTTAGTCTTGGACACGCTCCCCTACAATGCGCATACCACCGCCAGCGACGCGCTGCGTGCAGGGGTGCCGCTGGTGACCTGCGCTCGGGTCGAGCTTCGCTGGCCGCGTGGCAGCGAGCCTGCTCCAGGCCGTCGGGCTGCCGGAGCTCGTCACGCACGCGCTCGACGAATACGAGGCCCTAGCCGCCAGGCTCGCCGAAAACCCAGCCGAGCTGGCGTGCCTGCGCAACACGCTGGCCGCCAATTGTGCCACACACGCGCTCTTCGACACGGATCGCTTCCGGCGCAACATCGAAGCGGCGTACCTGGAAATGCATCGGCGCCAGCGGGCGGGGGAACCCCCTGCCGACTTTTCGGTAGCGGCAACCTAAGCGACGGATCGAGGCACGTCAGTTCGCCGACTGCTTGTCTATACGCCTGAAAAAGGACTGGGCGTCGAAGCGTCGGGACGGGGCGACCGGCGTGGCATTACGAGCCTCGGCCATCGGGGCGCTATAGCCGGTGGACGGACGCGGCAGGGCAGCAGGGGCCACCGGCGGCCCACCGAGACCAGCTGGCTGCTGGTCCTCGTCATCGGGGACCGAGAGGCCCGTACGGCCCTGGAGGGGTTGGGAGGACGCCGGTGTGGCGGCCGTAGCGGACAAACCGATGGCCGGTGTCGTGACGTCGCGGGACGGCCCAGGGATGGTCTGGGGTGGCTTGCGCGGGCTCGCGGCCACGGCGCTTGGAACGCAGCGGCCGCCCTCTGCGGAAGACTCGCCGGCGGGACACGGGCGTCCGCACGCCTTGTCGGGTTGACCATGCAGAAGGCTCAGCAGCACCTGATCGGGTTCTTCGACCGGCAAGCTCGCGTTCACCCGTTCCGTGAACGTCTTCATCGCCCGCTTGGTTGAGGTCGTCCAAGTGCCATGGATTTCCCCATCATAACACCCCACGCGGCGCAGCTCCTTCTGCAACTCTCGGGCGAGCTGGGTACGATCGGTTGCGAGCGCGCCGGCCTTGGGCGCCGGGGCAACCGCGAGCCGAAGGTTGGGACGGTTGGACGGGGAGACGGTGACCACAGCGGGTGCGGACAGGCTGGTTTGGCTGCCCTCGGTGGCAGGGGCTGCGGGCGTAAAGGGCAGGCCTGCGGGTGCGGACGAAACCGGGGCACGGGAGGATCGGTCGGCGGTGGGCTCGGCTTTGCTAAGGGCTGGCTGGGTCAGCCGAAAATCAAAATCATCGTTGCCCGAGACGGGCGGCTTGCTGATGGGCAACGCGACGTAGGCTGCAACACCCAGGCCTGCCAAGACCAATAGGACGCCACTCGCCTTACCCATGACCAGCTCCGGTACGCACTACAACTAAAGAGCCTGTTACGCGTCCAAACCCATTCCACGTCCAACGCAACAAAACCAAATTGAGCTGAGCACTCCCACCTGCGCGAGCGCCCTTAAAACGCGTTGCTCAAGTCCAAGTTCCCCGGCATCTCTGAGCAAGTGAGACTCGCAGGGTTTGATGATCGTTTTGTGGCCAGCGGTCTGTCCTTCGTTTGCTCGACGCGGATGTCGACGTGTGGAGTGTGGCGCGGGTTGCCGAACTGTACTATGGACCCTGGTCGGACAATTTCTTCAACAGGAATGTACAATAAGTGGTGTTAACCGTGCATATTTTCGTGGCAGATGCGCCACAATCCAGGGCTAATTGCCCCGTCATCACCGCCGGATTGTTTGCAGTTAACGATTTACTCGACTAACTCTGGTCCACTTGTCACGAGTCGTGCGGCAGGGCCTTTCTTCAGGTCGATGGCCGGTCTCATGCAACCCGGTTGGTGTTTTGCCGAGGTTGAGGGGGCTGGCAGCAGGGAGCAAGCCCGGCGCCTTCCTTTGGAAGCCGCACTGGTTCTCGCGTAGGTCACCCTAGTCAGCGTTGCGTCAGGTGTATCGCGTCCGGTTCTCGGCGCCTGCGCACTCGCGCGTGCGTGCGTCGCGGCCCGGACACGGAGCAGACGCCGGGCGCGCGCGTGCTGCTTCCTGCTTCAACGCAATAACGTGGAGACAGATATGAACGGGGCATTGATGAAAGCGGCCAGTCGCTTCACCATCGCCGCCGCTTTTGGACTTGTCTTGGGCATGAACTCCGCCCAAGCAGCCGATCTTGGCGGCAATTGTTGTGCAGACTTGGAGGAACGTATCGCCGATCTCGAAGCAACGACTGCCCGCAAGGGCAATCGTAAGATGTCCCTAACGATCACCGGTCAGGTCCATCGCATGGTTCTGTGGTGGGATGACGGTCATAGCAACGACACCTACTACGGCATCGACAACACGAACTCATCCTCGCGCTTCAGCTTCACCGGGACTGCCAAGGTGACGCCGACCGTCTCGATGGGCTTCGATATCACGATCGAAATCGAGGCCGGCGGCACCTCATCGAAGCTGAGCCAGTTCGACGAAGACGGCAAACTCGGTGGCCAAATCAACGGTGGTTTTGGCGCCTCCTTCAACGCCTCCAACGTCGACGCTTACTTCGGCGATGCCCGACGTGCGGCATGGTGGATCGAAGACACCAGGCTCGGCCGCTTGACGGTTGGTCGGTATGAAAGCGCTGGTGCGATCACCACCATCGACCTCGCCGGTATCGGCGCGGGCGCCAGTGCGTCGGTCATCCTGGTCAATGGCGGTTTCTTGATTCGGGGTCCCCAGGGACAATACTTGGCCACCACGTTCGGCAATCTCGGCGATCCGGCCGCCAACCAAGGTCGAACAGAGTTGATTCGCTGGGATAGTCCGACCTGGCAGGGTTTCATCCTGTCGGCGTCGATCGGCGAAGCCGGTGACTACTGGGGTGTGATGCTGCGTTACGCCAATGAGTTTAATGGCGTGCGGGTGGCTGCCGGTATCGGTTACGAAGACGCAACCGATAGGTTTACCGCGAACTCCTGCGTTCCCATTGCCAACATTGCCTTTGCCCCCGCCCCCGGGCCTGGGCAGTCGGCGGCCTGCGTCAATCCCCCCGGCGCTGGTCCGGCGAACCTGGTTGACAACGGCGAAGTCACGGCCTGGGGCGCCGGCCTGTCGCTCTTACACGTGCCGTCTGGCTTGTTTGCCCAGGGGCACTACATGGTGGCGAACTACGATGACCCGCGGGCACCCCTGACCCAGACGACCACCTATTGGGGGCAAGTCTTGGGACACAAGGACTCCATGCAATGGCTGATCCAGGCCGGCATTACCAAGAACTGGTTCGGGTTTGGTAATACGGCCCTTTACGCTGAGTACTCCCGCAACAACGACTGGGGCGCCGGTATCGGAGCTGGACGTAATTTCAGCGCCGCAGCCATCCCTGGCGCGGTGACTGTGAATGGCGTGACCGACACCAACATGAACGTATGGGGCCTTGGCGTGACCCAGAACCTCGATGCGGCCGCAACCGAACTGTACTTGGGCTGGCGGCACTTCGACCCCGAGATCACCTGTACGGGCGCGTCGACCGCAGTTGGCGCGTGTGCCGGTGCAGCGGGCGGCCCCAGCAAGAATCTGGGAACCGACAGCTTCGATGCCGTCATCGGTGGTGCTCGCGTGAAGTTCTGATCACCAACGACGATAGATCGACAACGCAAGGAGAGCCGCCCCGCACACGGGCGGCTCTTCGCGTCTTGAGGGGCGACGCCATGGCGAGCAAACCCCGATGTTGCACCGCAGCAATATGGCCTTAAGGGCACAGGTGCACAGCGGAATGCGCGAAAATGGTATTAGGCGCAGTGGAAACACAATCATTTTCGAGTATAGGCACACCATGCGGACCAGATATCGAATCGGCGGGGTTGTGGCGATGAGGCTGGTGCCTTTGGTCGTTGTGGCGGGCGCGTTGGGGCTGCTGGTGCAGCCCGTGCTGGGATTCCAGGAAACAACGGTTGGCGGCAGCGAAAAGCCGGCGGCGGGTCAATCCGCGCCGGCAGAACCCAAGGCGGCACCGCCGCCGGGCGCAGGCACCCTCAATTTGAACCTGCCGGACATGTCGGCCGGCAAGAATACGGGGACCGAGGTCCGGATCCCCGGCATCGGTACCGTCGGCGTCCTCCCGAAACTCGATTTCGGCTTAGAGCTGCTCTACGGGGCCGCCGAGCAAAAAGGGCTTGCACCCGAGGATCGGGGCCACCCGGAGCAGAATGATCTGCAGATCCGTGGTACGATCAAGCACCGCTTCTAAGGCGACTCGAGCCGAAGCGATGGCATCCCAAGGAGCGCCGCGGCGCTCCTTTGCGTACACTGCGCACTGCATGGGAAAGAGGGCCCTTGGCTGAGGCCGAACACCCGAAACTGCGCACCCTTCTGCCCGCCGCCGCGGTGCATTGTTTCACCGCGCTGGGCGTGGTGTGTGCGCTCATGGCCCTGCGCGCGGCTCTTGCCGAGGATTGGCAGGAGCTCTTTGTGTGGCTGGGGATTGCGCTCATCATCGACGGCCTCGATGGCACCTTGGCGCGCCTGACCAAGATCGGCGCGGTGTTGCCGCGCTTCTCGGGCGAACGCCTCGATCTCATCATCGACTATTTGACCTATGTGTTCGTGCCGGCGCTTGCCCTTTTGTTCGGCGGTTTCCTCGATGGCAGCTTCGGGGTGCTGCTCGTCGCGCTGATCTTGTTGTCCTCCCTGTTTCATTTTTCCGATACGGAAAGTAAGACGCCGGACTATTGTTTCGTTGGCTTTCCCGCCCTGTGGAATGTGGTGGCTTTTTATGCCTTTGCGTTGGGGCTGCCGCCCTGGCTCGCCGCCCTCGTGGTGATCGGCTTGATCGTCCTCACCTTCGTGCCCTGGAAATGGGCGCATCCGACGCGCACCCCCCTGTTGCGGCCGGTCACGCTGCTGGTGCTGGCGGCCTGGTTCGGCGCGGCTGCGCTTACGGTCTGGAACGGTTTTCCGGCAACGCCCGCGCTCCAGGGTGTCTTGATCTTTGCCGCTGTTTATATGTTTGGGCTCGTGCTCTTTCGCAGCCTTGCGCGCTGACAGCCCGCTGCGACAATGGGCCAAGGCGCGTCGGGCGCGTTAACCCTTGGCTTGATTGATATTGCGGTGCCACAAAGCTGACACCTTGCGGTTTGAGAAGGCGAACCGCAAGCATTGAAGTTCCAATAAGTTCAAGGGGGAATGATGCGTGTGGGGATGATTGCAGCTGCGTTTGTGGTGTGTGCGGCGCAAGGCGTTGTGGCCGCTGAGCTCGATACGGAAGGCCATAGCCTACGCAAGATTGTATCGGGACGGACGATTGAACTGAATACGCCCCTGGGTGGACTACCCATCAGCTATCGCATCGATGGGACGATGCGGGGTAAGGCGGAAAACCTTGCCGCCTATACCGGCTCGACGCAGGATAGTGGCATATGGTGGATCGCAGCCAACAAGCTCTGTCAGCGCTGGCAGAGATGGTTGGACGGCAAGCCCTATTGCTTCACGCTGCAACAACAGGGCCGGGCCGTGCAATGGACCCGCAACGACGGTCTGACGGGAACGGCAACGATTAGGCGCTAGCCCGGGCCGGGGCGCGAGAACCAAACCCGCCTGCCGGCGTTCCGACGGGAATGTCTGAGCCCTCAACGCGTGAGCCAAGGTGGATCTGGCCAAGCCATGATCAAGGACGTTTCTGAGGTTGCCGGGCTCGATCTGGGCATCATTGGCAATTGCCGCACGGCGGCCCTTCTCAACACGGCGGGCCGCATTCTGTGGTGGTGTTTCCCACGCTTCGACGCCGATCCGGTGTTCTCGCGCCTGTTGGCGGGCAAGGAAGAAAAGGGCTTTTGCGAGGTCGCGCTCGAAGGCGTGGTGTCGGCGACCGCCTCCTATGTGCGCAATACGGCCATTGTCGAGACCATCCTCAAGGATGCGCAGGGCAACGCCCTGCGCATCACCGACTATTCCCCGCGCTTCCGCCGCTTCGAGCGCGTGTTCAACCCGCCGCAAATCTTCCGGCGCATCGAGCCGATCGCCGGCTTGCCGCGCATTTCAATCCGCGTGCGCCCGACCTTCAACTACGGCGGCCTGCCGACGGCGCGCTCGCTCGGCTCCAATCACATCCGTTACTCCGGCGGTGCCGACGCCCTGCGCCTGACCAGCGACGGCGCCCTGTCCTACATCGCCAACGAAACGCCGTTTGCTCTGATCAAGCCGGTCACGCTGATCTTGGGACCGGACGAACCGTTCGAGGCCGCCGTCGACACCACCGCCCGCGAATTCCTGGAGCGCACGCGTGACTATTGGCTGGACTGGGTGCGGTCCCTCGCCATCCCGTTGGAGTTTCAGTCCGACGTCATCCGCGCCGCCATCACGCTGAAGCTGTGCAACTACGAAGAGACGGGCGCCATCATCGCCGCCCACACGACCTCGATCCCCGAGGCCCCGGGGACGCAGCGCAATTGGGACTATCGCTACTGCTGGCTCCGGGACGCCTTCTTCGTCATCAAGGCGCTGAACCGGCTCGGCGCCACGCAGACGATGGAAGAATACATCCACTACATCACCAACATCGCCGTCGACGGCGAACGCCCGCTGCGGCCCGTGTACGGCATCGTTCCGGCCGATCCGCTGGACGAATGGGTCGCCACCGACCTTGCCGGCTTTGCCGGCGTTGGCCCGGTGCGGGTTGGCAACCAGGCGGCCGAGCAATTTCAGCACGACGCCTACGGCAGCGTGATCCTCGCCGCCTCGCAGATGTTTATCGACGAGCGCTTGCCGCGGATGGGGGATGTTGACCTGTTCCGTCGCTTGGAGCCGCTCGGCAAGCAAGCCTGCCGCTTTGTCATGGAGCCCGACGCGGGCCCGTGGGAATATCGCGGACGCCAACGCGTGCACACGCATTCGGCCACCATGTGCTGGGTGGCCTGCGACCGGCTGGCGCGCATCGCCGAGCGTCTCGGGCTTGCCGACCGGGCGCAGCATTGGCGGGGCAAGGCCGACGAGATCCGGGAAAAAATCCTGGCCCGCGCCTGGGATGGCCGCCGCGGCGCCCTGCTGGGGGCGCTTCGAGCACGGCGAACTCGACGCCAGCGTGCTGCTCCTACCCGATCTCGGTCTGCTGCCCGCCACCGATCCCCGCTTTGTTAAGACCTGTGACACCATCGGCCGCGAGCTCAACCGCAACGGCTTTATTATGCGCTACACGGCCGAGGACGACTTCGGCATGCCGGAGACGGCGTTCCTCGTCTGCCAGTTCTGGTATATCGACGCGCTCGCCGCGCTCAACCGCAAGGACGAGGCGCGCCGGCTTTTCACCGACTTGCTGGCCCGGCGCAACAGCTTCGGCCTCCTGTCGGAGGACATTCACCCCGTGACGGGCGTGCTGTGGGGCAACCTGCCCCAGACTTACTCCATGGCGGGGATCGTCAATACCGCGCGCCTGCTGTCGCGCAGCTGGCAACAGGCCTGGGCGCAGCCATAGCGGCGGCCCATTATGCTTGGCCTCGCCAGCAAAGCTGGTTCAAGGTCATAGCCAAACCTAGCTAAGGTCGCGCCGTGCAATTTTCAAAACGCGCCGGGAACCTTTGCCGCAGCCGTGCGTTGCCGCAGGCGAGGGTCGCGAAGAGGCGTATGTTGGCGGAAAAACCGGATCAGGCTCGCATGAGCCGCATCGTCCTGGTATCCAACCGGGTCACCGACATCCGCAAAGCCCCGCAAGCCGGCGGCGTGGCGGTTGCCCTGGCCGATATTGTGCGCACGCGGCCGGCGCTATGGTTCGGCTGGAACGGCGAGATTGCCCCGGAGCACGCCACGGCAAGCCTCGAGCGCGAGGGACGCATCGCCACTGTCCCCCTCTCCGAGGCCGATCACCAGGCTTACTACCTGGGCTACAGCAACTCGGTCTTGTGGCCGGTTTTTCACAATCGCTTGGATCTGGCACAATTCGAGGCGGGCTTTTTTGAACGCTATGTCGGCGTCAACCGCCGCCTGGCGGAACAGCTGCGGCCGCTCCTGCGCCCCGACGACCTGATCTGGGTGCACGATTACCACCTGCTTCCCTTCGCCACCGAGCTGCGGCGCCTCGGCGCCCAGAACCCCATCGGTTTTTTCCTGCACATTCCGTTTCCGCCTTGGCAGACCTTCATGGCCATCCCCGAGCATCAGCAGCTCGCGCGCGCGCTCGCCGCCTATGACCTGATCGGCCTGCAAACCAAGGCCGATGTCGCCAACCTGGTCACCTACCTGGAAAATGGCGTCTACGGGCGGATCGTGCCAGACGGCCGTATCCGCCTGCTCGATCGGCTCCTAACCGTCGGCAGCTTCCCAATCGGCATCGATGTCGCCGATTTCGCGCATGCCAAGCGCGACAGCGGACTGGTGCAGGCACGCGCGCCCGTGCATCGCATCATCGGCGTCGATCGGCTGGACTACACCAAAGGCCTGCCGCAAAAGTTCAAGGCCTTCGGCCAGTTCCTGGAGAGCAACCCAGGCTATCGCGGGCAGGTCGTGCTGACGCAAATCGCACCGCCCACGCGCGGCAGCGTGGAGGCCTACAACGACATTCGCCAGCAGCTCGAGATCGCTCGCCGGCTCCATCAATGGCCGCTTCGGCGAGCTCGATTGGGTGCCGATCCACTACATTCATCGCTCCACCGCGCGGCGGCGCCTCGCCGGCATCTACCGCTCCTCGCGCATCGGGCTTGTTACCCCCTTACGCGATGGTATGAACCTCGTTGCCAAGGAGTACGTGGCGGCACAGGACGGATCCGATCCCGGCGTGCTCGTGCTTTCGCAGTTTGCGGGCGCGGCGGAAGAAATGAGCCAGGCCCTCATCGTCAATCCCTACAACATCGCCGAGACCGCCGATGTCATCCGCATGGCCTTCGAAATGGGCCTCGCGGAACGTCAGAAGCGGCACGCGGCCCTGATTGAGACCGTGGAGAAGAACAACGTCGTGGCCTGGTGCCGATCGTTCATCGCCCAGCTGGAGCGCGTGCGCAGCAATGACCCAGCAAGCTGGCGTGCGCCCGAACCCATCCGCGCCGCCTTGGCAAAACTGCAGGCCACATGAGAAGTAATGGCGCAGCAGCGGATGGCAGCGACGACCTCAGCCGGGCCCGAGAACGAGGAGCACACTGGCCGGCCGGCAGCCGTCCCGCCCGTCACGCTCGGCATCGATATCGGCGGCAGCAACATCAAGGCGGCGGCGGTGGATGCGACCGGCAGGTTGCTCGCCGAACAGGTGCGGGCCCCAACCCCGAAGCCGGGGACCCCCGAGGCCGTGCTGGCCAGCATCACCAGGCTGGTCGCCGCCTCAGCCCAGCTTCGATCGCATCTCCGTGGGTTTTCCGGGCGTCGTCCGGGGTGGTGAGGTCATTACCGCCCCCAACCTCGGCACGCCGTTTTGGGCGGGCTTTGCCATGATCGCCGCGCTCGCGGAGCGCTTCGGCGTCCCCGTGCGCATGCTCAACGATGCCGTGGTGCAGGGCCTGGGCGTGGTCGAGGGCCCGGGCCTGGAATGCGTCGTGACCCTTGGCACCGGCGTGGGGTGCGCGATCTTCCGCGATCGGCGGTGGCTGGTGCAACTCGAACTCGGCCAGCACCGCGCCCGCAAGGGCAAGAGCTATGACCAATACGCCGGCCAGGCGGCCTTGGCGCTAAAGGGCCCGGCGGTGTGGAACCGCCGCGTGCGCAAGGTGATCAGGTCGGTGCTGGAACTTACCAACTGCAATACGGCTCTACATCGGCGGTGGCAATGCCCGCAAAATTGCCTTCGAGCCGCCCCCGCAGGTCAGAATAGTCAGCAATGCCGCGGGCATCACCGGCGGCGTCAGATTGTGGGAACCGGTGCTCGACGATCTGTTCGCGGGCGTGCCGATGGCGGATGCAAGCCGATACCAGAGGGGGCAATGAAAGCACTGACGGTCGGCGGAGCCATGATCGATACGATCGCCATTATTGCCTCTGATCGCATCGAGCGCATGAGCATGCGCAACGCCGACAGCTCGTTTTTGCTGCTGGAGGAGGGGCGTAAGACCGAAGCGCTGGAAGTTTCCACCCACGTTGGCGGCGGCGCGGTCAACGCCGCTGTTGCCATGGCCCGGCTCGGGCTCGACGTTGCCGCCCTCGTCAAGCTCGGCAAGGATGCCCGCGCCGAGACGGTGCTCAATCATCTCTTGCAGGAGGGCGTCTCGACCCGCTGGGCGATGCGCGATGGCCGCGCCCCGACCGGGGCCTCGGTGCTCCTGTCTTCGCACGAGCGCAACGCCGGCATTTTCACCTTCCGCGGCGCCAACACGCTGCTCGATGCGGGCGAGCTGCGCGCCGAAGCCTTTGCCGTCGACCTCGTCTACGTCTCCTCGCTCAGCAATAAATCGGCCGACGCCTTTCCCGCCATCGTCAAGCAAGCCAAGGCGCAGCGCGCCTTGGTGGCCACCAATCCGCGCGTGCGCCAGCTGTCCTCGCGCGGCAACGCCTTTATCGAGAGCCTGGCCCATATCGATATTCTGACCGTCAATCGCTCGGAGGCGGACGTCCTGGTCCCCGCCCTGGTGGCCCGCTTCGGCGAGGGCGGCAAGGCCTTGCCGTTGAAAGCGGGCGAAATACCGCCGCGGCTTGTCGCGCGCGGCTTCACGAGCGGCGGGCTCGACGTCAGCCTGAGCGCCTTCTTTGCCGCCTTACGGCAACTCGGCCCGCGCTATGTGGTGGTGACCGATGGGCGCGATGGCGCCTACCTCGGCACCGCCGATGCCATCCTCTACTGCCCGGGGCTGGAAACCCAGGTGGCGGGGACCGCCGGCGCGGGCGATGCCTTTAACGCCACGTTTACCGCTTACATTGCATCGGGGCGGCCGGCGGAGGATGCGCTGCGAGCCGCGGCCCTTAATGCGGCCGCCGTGGTCGGCCACATCGACACACAAACAGGCCTACTCCGCCGCGAAGCCATTGACGAGCGCGTCGCGGCGGCTAGGAACACGCTTGGCGTGCGCACATGGTCGCACGGATAGGGACGGTCGAAAATGCACCGCTTTTTTGATGCGAGCTAGCATTGCTATGCAGGACTTGGCTGGGGACATTCGGGATCGGGCGGGGGCGGTTTTGGCCAACCCGCGGGATTGGGCGCTGTTTCTCGATATCGACGGCACACTTTTGCGCATGGCCCCGACCCCCGACGCGGTCTCGGTTCCGGCCGAGCTTCCCCCGCTGCTGGCCGCGCTGGCGGACGGCCTTGATGGCGCGCTTGCCATTGTCACGGGCCGGCGGGTGGCCGAAGCCGACCGGCTGTTGGCACCGGTCAAGCTCGTGGCCTCCGGCGTGCACGGCACCGAGCTGCGCGAGGACCCGCACGGGCCCGTCACAATGCTGGCCGAGCCCGTGCCCGCCGACGTGATGGAAATGATGACGAGCGTCAGCCGGATCGCCGACGGCATTCTGGTTGAGCAGAAAGGCTCCGGCGCCGCGGTCCACTACCGCAACGCGCCGGCAGCTCAACGCGCCATCGAGTCGGAGGTCGCGCGCATCATCGGCCTTTCCTCCTACGACCTCGTGCTGCGGCGCGGTCGCAAAGTTTTGGAGGCCGTGCCGCGCGGCTTCTCAAAGGGTCAGGCGTTGATGGATCTGATGCGCCGGCCCCCCTTCAAGGGGCGTCGTCCGCTGATGATCGGCGACGACGTGGGCGATGAGTCCGCGCTCAAAGCCGCCGACGCGCTCAGCGGCATGGGCCTCAAAGTTGCCGGCGAGCACTTCACTCGGGACGAGGCCGATTTCGGCGGTGTGCAGGAGGTGCGCACGTGGCTGGGGCTGCTGGCGGAACGGTTGGGGCAAACACCGGCCAAGCCATCGCCGGCTCACGCCCGCGGCGGCTAGCGGCGGCAATCCCCGCGCGTTTTTTTCACGGCTAACAACTCGCCAGGCTAAAACGCGAAAGCCCGGCCGAAGGGGCCGGGCTCGCGCCACGCCATGGCGTCAATCAGCGCTTACTTCTTAGCGGGCGGGTTGCCCATTTCCTTGTCGTTGGCATCGCTCTTCTTCTTCTCGACGCTCTCGCCCGTCGGATTCTTACCTGGGGCGATCTCCTGGGTGGACGGCGGGCCGATCGGCCGGGATCCCGTCCCCATGCTGGGCGAGGGAACCTGCTTGCTCGGGCCCTGCTCCGGGGCGCCGGGTTCGGACTTGCTGGGGGTCTGGGTCTGCGCGACGGCGAGCGTTGCTCCCAATGCCAGAAGCACGCTCGCGGCGGTCGCCTTGAGGACAAGTCTCATGATCATCTCCACGGTTGGCCTTTGTGCGAAATGAACGTCCTCAAGCTCGCCCAGTTCCTCGTGCCGCCGCCAATTTCCTGCTTAATTCGCCAACTTGAACGGGAACCCGCGGGCGCCGAGCGGACCTGCGCGCGCGTTGGCGCGTTGCGAAAAACACAGCTCACGGACGAGATCGCTGCAAGGCAGGTTCCGGCACGTTTCCGACATATTCGGAGCGCGTGATGCGCCTCGCAAAAAGGTGTTGTCGATAACCTTTGATAGGGAGCATTTGCCCATGTCTCGGCCTCAGGATGTTGCTGTCACTCCCGGCGCGGGTTTGACCCGGCGCGAGCTCGTAAGGACCCTCGGCGCCGGGGCCGGGGCCTTGGCGCTGGGTGCCTCTGCGGCCGCCGCCCAAACGCCCGCCGGACCGGTCGCACCGCCGAGCACGATTACGTCTCCGCCCCGTGATTTTGGGCCCAACGGCGCCCCCAATACCTATTTCTGGGACCCCGACGTCCTTGCCGTCGATCCGAGTTTCAACGGCTTAGCCCAGCCCAATGCACCGATACAGCGCCTGTGGACCGGCGCGCTGTGGTCGGAGGGTCCGGCCTGGAATGGGCAAGGGCGCTATCTCGTTTGGAGCGACATTCCCAACAACCGGCAGCTGCGCTGGCTCGAGGATGACGGCCGCGTCACGGTCATGCGCGCGCCATCCAACAACAGCAACGGCAACACCTTCGATTTCCAAGGACGGCAGCTCTCCTGCGAGCACCTCACGCGCCGGGTCGTGCGCTATGAACTCGACGGCTCGGTGACGGTTTTGGCCGACCGCTTCGATGGCAAGCGCCTCAATTCTCCCAACGATGTCGTCCCCCACCCCGACGGCAGCTATTGGTTCACCGATCCTCCCTATGGCGGGCAACTGTACGAAGGGGCGCCGGACGCCGCCGGAGGTCCAAGCAACGCGCAGGGGCGGCTCAAGAATCGCCTGGGCCAGGCGGCCGAGATCGGCGAGGCCAAACGGGAATTGCCCACCAACTGCTACCGGATCGATCCCAGCGGTCGCATTGACCTCGTGGTTCCCGAAGACCAGGTGCCCGATCCCAACGGCCTGTGCTTCTCTCACGATTACAAAAAGCTCTACGTCGTCAGCACGGGCAAGGGACCGGGGGACACCGGCCCCGGCGGCAAGGGCGAGATGTACGTGTTCGACGTTGGCAGCGACAACAAGCTCTCCAATCGCAAGTTGTTCAGCGATTTCATGATCGATGGCGTCAAATGCGGCCCCGATGGTGTCCGCGCCGATGTCAATGGCAACCTGTGGTGCTCGAGCAATGCCGGCCGCTCGGTTGGCTATAGCGGTGTCACCGTGTGGAACCCGGACGGCAAGCTGTTGGGCCGAATTCGCATCCCGGAGATTTGCGGCAACGTCTGCTTCGGTGGACCGAAGCGCAACCGCCTGTTCATGGCGGCAAGCCAGTCGCTTTATGCCGTCTACACCGCCACCCAGGGCGCCGCGCCAGGCTAGGCGCGCCGCGCCGCCGACCGCCGCAGGGCCGCTCGGGCGAGAGCGGCCCTCGGGGCCACCTTCCCCGCCTCCCCGTGCCGATCGCGGGTTGACAGGGCCCGCCGGCTCGGCCGCAATGGCCTTCCTGTCAGCGAACGGGGTTGTGCGTGGATAGTCTGGAGCCTCTCGATCCGGTCGCAAGAGCTCGCGATCTAGGACCCGCGCTGGCGGTGGCCGCCGCCAGCATTGAACGCCAGCAGCGCCTTCCCGAGCCCGTGCAAGAGCAGCTGCACCGCTCCCGGTTGTTGCGGATGTTGCTGCCGCGCTCGGTGGGTGGCGATCAGATCGAGCCCGTTGCCTATTGCCGGGCCGTCGCGGAGATCGCCCGCCACGACGCGTCCGTGGCCTGGATCGTGTTCGTCGCCAATAGCGCCGCCTTGATCGCAGCCTTCCTGGATGAAGAGGTCGCGCGCACGATTTTTGCCGATCCGCGCACGGTTGTGGCCTGGGGACCGCCCAACACCACGCGCGCGCACGCGGTCGACGGTGGCTATCGGCTGAGCGGTACCTGGGATTTCGCCAGCGGCTGCCGGCACGCCAATTGGATGGGGGCGCACTGCCACGTCAGCGAAGCCGATGGCTCGCTGCGACTTAACCGCCAAGGTCACCCGACCATCCGCACGTTGTTGTTTCCAGCGGCGCGGGCAACGGTGGTCGACACCTGGAACGTCATCGGTCTGCGCGGCACCGGCTCCGATTCCTATCGCGTTGCCGACCTGTTCGTGCCCGAGACGTTTACCACGACCAGGGAGGATCCGACCCTGCGGCGCGAGCGCGGGCCGCTTTACGCCTTCACCATGCAGGGCCTCTATGCCACCGGCGTGGCGGCGGTCGCGCTCGGCACCGCGCGGGCCATGCTCGATGCGTTCGTCGATTTGGCGGCACGCAAATCACCGCGGGGGCTGCAGCGTCTTGCCGACAGCGCAGTGGTGCAGGGGGATGTCGGGCGGGCGGAGGCGAAGCTCGAAGCCGCCCGCGCCTATCTGCTGGAGACGCTGGGCTCGATCTATGCGCAGGCAGACGAAATCGAACCGATCGCGCTGGCGGAGCGGGCACGGGTACGGCTCGCCTGCGTCAATGCCATTCACGCTGCCGTCGAGGTCGCTTACTTCACCTACCGGGCGGCCGGCGTCGATGCGATTTTCGCGGGCAGCCCTTACGAGCGCCGCTTCCGCGACATCCACACCCTGTCACAGCAAATCCAATCGCGTGGCGCGCATTTCGAGGCGGTTGGGCAAATCCTGCTTGGGCAGCCACCCGCAGTGTTCTTCTAGAGGCGGCAGCCGAGCGATCTGCGCGCGGGAGCAAGCCGATGCGATCCTACGCCAAGCGAGACTTTCCCGTCGCCAACATCCGCCGCCTGCTCGAGCCCGGTCCGATCGTGTTGCTGAGCTCGGCCTGGCGCGGCTCCACCAATATCATGACCATGGGCTGGCATACCGTCATGGAATTTACACCCTCCCTGGTCGGCTGCATCATCGCCGACGGCAACCATAGCCATGGCATGATCAAGAGCAGCCGGGAGTGTGTGATCAACGTGCCGACCTACGATCTCGCCGCCGAGGTGGTCGGCATCGGCAACTGTTCCGGTGCAACGGTCGACAAGTTTAAAGCCTTCAAGCTGACGGCGGACGCGGCCCTCACCGTCAAGGCGCCGCTGATCAAGGAATGCTACGCCAACCTGGAATGCAAACTCGTAGACGCCAAGCTGGTGACCACCTACAACTTTTTCATGTTCGAAGTGGTCAAGGCGCGCGCGGCAACGTCGCCGAAATTCCCCCGAACCATGCACTATCGGGGCGATGGTGAATTCATGCTCTCAGGACGCAATGTGAGCCTGCGCGCGAAGTTCAAACCCGAAAACCTTTGAGCAGCGGCGCGACCGCAGGGCGGCTTTGGCAACCCTAGGCAGCGTTCATCACGTCTTTAAATCTTCCTGCACAAGCCAGGAGCATGCCAACGTTCGCGCGCCAACGGCTTTGCTTTGGGAGCCGCACGATGGACACGGTGTGGATGATCTATAATGGGATCGACGATTTGGCCGGACCCTATGGTGCGGCCATCGTTGTGAGCGGCGCCATCATTGGGGCGATCTACTGGGTGCTCAGCGCCTCGCGTTAGCCGTGCCATCGCACTAGCCCGACTTTAGCGGCGTGCCTAATTTTGCGAAGTTGATCCTGTTTTCGTTGACGCGCGGGGATGTGGGCTGCGTTTGCCGTTCTGCCCGGACAGAACCAAGCTCGGCTGCCGCATTAGCCAAAGCAATTGCCAAACAGGGCGAAGGCCACCTAAAGTCGGGTGGGCTTTTGAGCCCACCTCCGTCGGTCCTTCCAATGTGCATCGCTTAGGAGGACGTCATGGCAGAAAGCGTCTACAAAATCATCGAAATCGTTGGTACCAGCCCAACGTCCTGGGAAAAAGCGGCAAGCGCCGCGGTGGAGCGTGCCGCGCATACCTTGCGCGACTTGCGCATCGCGGAAGTGTCGGCGCAGGACGTGGTGATCAACGATGGCAAGGTCGAGGCCTACCGCGTTCGACTAAAGCTCTCGTTCAAGTACGAAGATTAGTCTCGACCCGCCGAAAGCTTTGCCGGCCGTTGCCGCCGGCGCGCCCCCGCGCCTGCTTGGTGATGGTTGCGTTCGGCGCTCGGCATTGCGCCTGGAAAAAACGGCGCAGGCTGAGGTAAGGCGCGGCGGGGGCGGACGCCGGCCGGCCCTCGGCGATTAAGGGTTTTGGCCCGCCTTCGTCATATCCTCCAAGATTTTGAGAAAGCTCCTTTCGAGGCTGAGGACGCGTTCGGCTTCCTGAGTGCTGAGCCCAGCGGCACGCTGTTCCTCAATTAGCATTTCTATGATCGCGATCCTTTTCTTGCACTTGGCGGTTTGCTGTTCGAGCGTCTCTGCCATGGCCAGTGCGTCCCGGCTTCCCTTGGCGCCGGTGTAGCGCAGGCCGGGACCGCGTTCGGTCATCTACATGACCCCGCCAGCCCTCGCCCTGGGTGCCGCGCGCTACGGTGCTGTGGAAAAGGGCTCGCTGTGCTCCACGGCACAGCCACGGCCCCAGAGCTGAGGCAGCCTGCCGGGGCGACGGGAGGCTTGTCGCTTCGGCCATTCGGGGTTCGCAACGAACGAGGCAGTGCGCCGTGCTCACTCTCAAAGTGTGCAGTGTCAGCGTCGCGTTCGGTACCGCTTCATTTTTTATGACGGACAACGACAGGACGGTGCGCGTCGACGTCTGTCAACGCTTGCTGGCGAGCCTCGAGGAGCCCGCGCCGACGACAAAGGCCCAATATGCCAAGCGCTTGCTGCGGTATCGCTCGCGCTTTGCGCAGATTGCCTCGGCCAAGTATGACGAAGGCCAGTTCGATCTCGAAGTCAATGTCTTGGTCGTGCGGATCTCGGCCCTCGATCTGAGCTAGCTAGGCCGAGCGCAGCGGCAGCCGCGCCGTGGGGGCACGCCCGGCGCCCGGGCCTGCCATTTGCCTATTTTGCTTGGCCAGGCGTAGCCGCCGCGGCCACGCCCGGGCCAATGTCGTAGGTTCGCCGTCAAGAAGCTGAATATCGCACAAACCCCGCGCCGCGGGCCGCTCGGTTTAACCGAGGTTCGCGCGCTTGGGCGTGGGTTGGGCCGGCGGTTCGTCGTCGAACACGCAGTGCCCGCAGCTACCAGCCCAGGCTGATGTTGCATGAGCGAACCCAGGAAGGCTTGCCAGGATCAAAAGCAAGGCCAGTGTCGGGACCTTCATGATCTTACCTCCGTCGATGGCCGCTCACGATGCGGGAGCGGATGGAGGGATCCTAGGCGCCGAGCTTTTTCGCGCCGATCATCGAAGCTTGTCGAGGTTTTCCCGTTCTTTCCTGGCTTTCCTGACCACCGCGCGGTCAGCGCGGTGCACGAGTTGGTCTTCGTGCGCTGCGGGACCGCGCCACAGGGGGGACCTGGGCGGGGCCCCGCTCGTGTCGCCTAGTGCGCGTCGTAGCTTTGCTCGGGGAGGTTTTTGGCATCCCGCATCATTTGCATGATGCTCATCGAGGTCGATGCTGCCGTGGTGTTGGCCGGCATACCGGTGCCGACAGTGTGCATGCTCCAAGCCGTGATGAGGGCGGTGATGACCGCGGTAGCGGCCATGAGCGAAATTTCGCGCATCGGACTCTCCTCTGGGGCGGGATGTGGCTTCACCAGCATCCTCGAAGCTGTGCGCGCACTATTCCGGGAAACGCGAGGCCGCGCTGTGCTCCATGGCACAGGTGCACCAGCGAGCGGACCGGACGGGCATCCGGCGGCAGCCTCATGCGCGGGTTGGGCCTGAGGGTTTTTTCTGCGCACGCGCCTTGCCGCGCGAACGGAGGGGTCTGCCCTTAGATCATCGGCCGAGAACGCCTCGAGGGGATGCGCGGGGAGGGCCCCGCGACGCTGACCGAAGTGTCGGCCTAGCCGTGGATTGTCGACCGACTCAGATCCGCACGCTCTGTGTGGAAAAGGCTTCCGCCGAGCTATCCGGCACGTAGGTGTTCAGCACGACGGCGGCGGCGCTCGCAAGCAGCACCGCGGCGAGCACGGCCACCAGGAAAGTGCGCATGATCTCCTCCCAGACTTTGTGCTTCATTTTAGCATGAAGCCCAGACCTTCCGGAAGCGGCGACGGCGTCAATGGGTTAGCCCTCGAGCAGGCCAACCACGAGGTTGTTTTTGGGATCGACGATGACGATCTTGCCGGCCGAGCGCATGAAGGTCGTCCCGCGCAGCTCCGTGAACTTATCCGCCAAGGCCTGCGGCACCGGCCTCAGGCTGGTGAGCGCCACCCCGGCTGGCACCTCTGCGCCGATGACGGCGTAACTGCCCCCGGGCTCGGACGCCGTGGGGGCATCCCGTTGCGCGTTGAGCTCCTGGGCGATCAGCTGTTTTTGCTGCGCGTCGAGTTTCTTGAACCGATATCCGGCGATGGGAAGCTGATCGTCTGCGTCCGTCCGTGCCCAGTGCTTAGCGGGGGCGGTGTCCACGTCCGTGCTGGCTCCGGGAACGGCCAGGACACCTTTGACGAACACGGCATTGGGATCGGCATTGGTCGCCTGCACCTTGGCACTTGGTTCGGTCGTACCGGCCTGTTCCGTGAGCTTGGGTTCGGTGGCCGGCGGCACGGGATCCTGCTTCTTGACCTCTTCCGTCTTCTGGTCCGTGGGGGCTTGGGCCATGGCGGCGCCGGCGCTGGCGGCGCCCGCCAGGATCGTCAGCGCGAAGGCCAAAACGGGAACGAGGTTTTGCATGACAATCACCTTCAAGGACCTTTCAAGGACCTTTGAGGCCAGCACCCTCACGAAGGTGCGTATTCTGCGCTCTTGGCCTGGGCTCCGGGTCGACGCGAGCGTTGGCGCAAGCGTTCGCGCCAGGAAAACGTGGCGCGCGGCTTGAATGTTCCCGCCGGCCAGCCAAGCCGTCTTCGGCTTGAGCGCAGCAGGGCTTGCCGACGACGGTAGCCCCGGGCGAACCGGTCATTCAGATCGGCGACGATGAGGTTGGCCGTGATCTCGGCGCTTTGCCGCCAGGCATCGCCCACAGGCGCGCCGAAACCGTTGCACGGCGAGCGCCATCTCGTCCAAAAAGGCTTTGCGGGCTCGTAGCGTCCGCGCCGATGCGTTTGCTATTCCGCGGGTGCCACCGAGCCGCCGCTGACACGACCTTTGCGGATTTCGTTGTCGAGCCAGAGGCTGTGGTGCTGGCGGGCCCAGTTGACGTCGACCTCGCCCTTACCCATGGCTTCAAAGGCACCCTGCATGCCGACCGTGCCAATGTAAATATGCGCCAGCATGATGGCGATGAACAGCATGCCAACAATGCCGTGCACCATCTGCGCCGTCTGCATACCGGTGACGTCGGTGGCATAGAAGGGGAACATCAACAAGTAGCCGGTGATGGCGGCGGCGCCGCCACCCAGCACCACCACCCAATAGATCATCTTCTGGCCGGCGTTGAAGCGCCGCGCGGGGGGATGAGCCTTGCCGACGATGCCACCACCTTCCTTGATCCAGCGCACGTCCGTGTTGGATGGAAAGTTCCAAGCAATCCACATCAGGAACATCAAGACCACGCCGATGCTGAAGGGAAAGCTCAGGTAGTTGTGGGCGTACTTTGCCCACTGCGCCCAGCCGGCAAAGGCTTCGGGTCCTAACAGTGGGGTCAGCAGCTCCTTGCCGAAGGTCACGTTGAGCCCGGATAGCGCCAACACGATAAAGCAGGTTGCGGTCATCCAGTGCACGAAGCGTTCGAAGGCGTTGAAGCGCACGACGGTGCGTCCCGATCGGCCTGCCTCGATCCGCACCATGCCGCGGATCAGGTAAAACAACAGCAGCAAGGCGAGCATGCCGAGGATCACGATCGCCCCGATCCAGCGCAGCGTCACCTGCTGGAACTGTCGCCATTCGCGCCCGGCGGGCTGCTCGAGCACCCGCGTCCTGGCATCGGGCAGGGAACTGCGGCCCTGAATCCTTTGCAGCTCCTTCAGCAGTTCCTGTTCTTTGACCGACTGCGCCGTCGGATTGACCGAGGTCGGCTGCTGCGCCGCGGCTGGGGGCGTTGCTGCGGCGGCAAGCCACAAGCAGAGCGCGGCGATCAAGGATCGCAAAACGAGGCCCATGCGCGCCATTCCCAAGCACTCCCTTTAGTTTGTCTGTATCCTTTTGTCTCGGTCGCCTGCACGCCAACCAAGCAACCGTTCCTCAAGAGGCGATGGTCTCGCGGTAGGCGGTTTGCCAACCCCAGGCTCCCGACGTATAGCCACGCCGGACGACGCGCTCCTTGTAGATCTGGGCGATGATTTCGCCGTCGCCGGCCAGCAGCGACTTGGTCGAGCACATCTCGGCGCACAGGGGCAGCTTGCCTTCGGCCAGACGGTTCGAGCCATAGCCGGTGAACTGACCGTTCTCGCGGCTGCCGTATTCGGCCGCGCTCAAGTCGGTCTCGGGACCGCCGGCGCAGTAGGTACACTTGTCCATCTTACCGCGCGAGCCGAAGTTGCCGACCTTGGGGTATTGCGGCGCGCCAAATGGGCAGGCGTAGAAGCAGTAGCCGCAGCCGATGCACAGATCCTTCGAATGCAGCACGATACCATCGGCGGTCGTGTAGAAGCAGTTGACCGGGCAGACGGCGGCGCACGGTGCATCGGTGCAGTGCATGCAGGCCATCGAGACCGAGCGCTCGCCGGGTTTGCCGTCATTAATGGTGACAACGCGCCGCCGGTTGATGCCCCAGGGTACATCGTGCTCGTTCTTGCAGGCGGTGACGCAGGCGTTGCACTCGATGCAACGATCGGCGTCGCAGAGAAACTTCATTCGCGCCATGGTCGTTCCTCCTTACGCCGCCCTGACTTGGCAGAGAGTCGCTTTGGGTTCTTGCATGCCTGTCACCGGATCGAAGCCATAGGTCGTGAGCGTGTTGACGCTCTCGCCGAGCACGACGGGGTCTGCGCCCTTCGGATACTTGGCGCGCAGATCCTCGCCCTGGTACCAGCCCCCGAAGTGGAACGGGCACCAGGTCACGCCCTTGCCGACGCGTTCCGTGACGAGCGCCTTGACGCGGGCGCGCGGCTTGGTATCGGCCGCGCCGTACACCCATACCCAGGCGCCATCCGTGATGCCACGCTCGGCCGCATCCGCAGGGTTGATCTCGATGAACATGTCCTGCTGCAGCTCGGCCAGCCACTTGTTGGAGCGCGTCTCCTCGCCGCCGCCTTCGTATTCCACCAGCCGCCCCGAGGTGAGGATGAGCGGGAACTCTTTGGCAATGCCCTTCTCGACCGCGGCCTTCTGCACGTCGAAACCGACGTTCGGCATGCGGAATTGGCGGGCGTTGGGCAAGGTCGGGTATTTCGCCACTAGCTCCGGGCGCGGCGTGTAGATCGGCTCGCGGTGCACGGGAATGGCATCGGGCAGACCGAAGGCATTGGCGCGCGCCTTGCCATTGCCGTAGTGCATGCAGCCATGCTTCATGGCGACGCGCTGGATGCCGCCGGACAGATCGATCGCCCAGGAGACCGTATCGGGATTGGCGCCACCGATGCGCTCGATCGTGGCCCGCTCAGCCTCGGACAGGTCGCCTTCCCAGCCGAGCTTCTTCAGCACGCCGTAAGTGAACTCGGGATAACCGTCCTGGATTTCCGAGCCCAGCGAGTAGGAGCCTTCGGCCAAGAGGTTGTGACGCGTCTCCTGCTCCACTTCCTTGCCGTCGACGACGGCCTTGGTTTTGACGACCCGCTCCACCCCGAAGCGCGCGCGGAATGTGCCGCCGCCATCCATCACGTGCAGATTGGTATTGTAGAGGGTGTGGGTGCCGGGATGCTTGAGTTCGGGCGTGCCCCAGCATGGCCAGGGCAAGCCGTAGTAGTCGCCCTTGCAAGGGCCATCGCTCGCCCGCAGCGTGACCAGATCGAAATCCTTCTGGTTGGCCATGTGCAGCTTGAGGCGCTCCGGCGACTGCCCGCAGTAGCCCGTCGACCAACCGCCGCGGTTGATCTCGCGCAGGATGTCCTCGGCAACCGGAACGTTGTTTTCGACCTTGATGTTCTTGAACATCTTGTCGGCGAAGCCGAGCTTGCTCGCCAACCGGTACATGATCTCGTTATCGTCCTTGGATTCGAACACCGGCTTGACGATCTGCTCACCCCACTGCAGGGAGCGGTTCGAGGCGGTGCGCGAGCCCGCGACTTCGTAGCTGGTGGCGGCCGGTAGGAGGTAGGTGTTCTCCGTGCGGTTGCCCATGATGGCCCAAGTCGTGGGCACCGGGTCGGCGACCACCAACAGCTCGAGCTTGTCGACCCCGGCGGAAGCCTCGGGGATGCGCGTCACCGTGTTGCCGCCGTGACCCATGATGACCATGGCCTTCAGGTTGTCCTTTTGCGACACCTGATCCTTGGGCAACAGCGTGGCATCAAACCAGCGCGTCGAGGGGATGCCTGGGGTATTCATCATTTTGACGGGCTTGCCGTCGGCGCCGTTGATGGTGTCGAAGCGCTGCTCGATCCAGGCAAAGTCCACCTCCCAAACACGGCACCAGTGCTTCCAGGCCCCCTCGGCCAGGCCGTAGTAGAGCGGCAGCGTCACGATATCGAGGCCAAGGTCGGTGGCGCCCTGCACGTTGGTGTGGCCACGGAAGATATTGGCACCGGTGCCAAACTTGCCGACGTTGCCGGTGGCCAACAGCGCGATACAGAAGGCGCGCACGTTGGCGGTGCCGACGGTGTGCTGGGTGGCGCCCATGCACCAGATGAGGGTCGCCGGCTTCTCGGTCGCGAACATCTTGGCGACGCGCTCGAGCTGGGCGCCGGGCACACCCGATACGCGCTCGACCTCGTCGGGCGTCCACTTCTCGATCTCCTTGCGGACATCGTCCATGCCGTAGACGCGCTGCTTGATGAATTCCTTGTCCTCCCAGCCATTCTTGAAGACGTGCCAGAGCAAGCCATAGATGACCGGAATATCCGTACCCGAGCGGATGCGTACGTACTCGGTGGCATGCGCCGCCGTTCGCGTCAGGCGCGGATCGATGACGACCATGTTGGCGCGGTTGAGTTCCTTGCCTTCGAGCAAGTGCTGGAGCGATACGGGGTGGGCTTCCGCCGGGTTGCCGCCCATGATGATCATGGTCTTGGCGTTGCGGATGTCGTTGTAGCTGTTGGTCATGGCGCCGTAGCCCCAGGTGTTGGCGACGCCGGCGACCGTGGTCGAATGACAGATACGCGCTTGATGATCGGAGTTGTTGGTGCCCCAGAAGGCGGCAAACTTGCGATTGAGATAGGAGGAACTCATTGGTGAATTTGGCCGAGCCCAACCAGTAGACGGAATCGGGGCCCGACTTCTCGCGGATCGCCAGCAACTTGTCGCCGATCTCGTTGATGGCCGTATCCCAGGAAATGCGTTGCCACTGGCCACCGACCATCTTCATCGGGTAGCGCAGACGCCGATCGCCATGGGCAATCTCGCGGGTGGCGGCGCCCTTGGCACAGTGCGAGCCGCGATTGATGGGACTGTTCCAGCCGGGCTCCTGCCCGACCCAGACGCCGTTCTCCACTTCGGCCATCACGGTACAGCCGACCGAACAGTGGGTGCACATGTTCTGCCGGATGATGCCTTTGGCCGGCGCCGGGCCGGCGGCCTGGGCCTTGCGGATGCCGCCGAGCGGCAGGGCGCCAAGGGCGGCAAGGCTGCCCGCCGTCAGGCCGGAGCGGCGCAGAAAGGCGCGGCGATCCATGCCGCCGCCGGACTGACCGGCAAGGGCCGCCACCAGCCCGCCGCGACGCGCTTGGCGTTCGCTTTTCTTGATAAGCACGGCCAGCCTCCCTAACGCTTGGTTGGATATCGGTTGACGCGGTAAAAGGTCTTGACGTGCTCGGTTTCGCGGTAGCGGGCCTTGCGTTTTTCCTCGTTGCTCTCGCTGTCGGCCTGCGCACTCGTCGCCAGCGAACCGCTTGCCGCCGCCAGTCCCGCGCCGCCGCCGAGGGCACGCAGGAAGTCACGGCGCCCGAGCTTGGCTTTGTCCGTTTTCATGAATGCCTCCTCCTCCGACGAACCGTGCTTCAGGCCGGAAGCCCAAAGGCTGCGGTTTCGATGTCCATAAAGGTTCGGCCCAGCGCGCCGACGCGGGCGTAAAAATCGGCCGTTGCCGAGCGCTCCAGATCGGTGAAGAAGCGACCGACCCAAGGCGCCAAGTGCTTTGCAAAAATGTCCTTGTCGGCCCCGGCCGGGGCCAAGGTCTCCTTGCCCACCAGTGCGGCCATGATCTCGCACAGAATGGCGGCATGATCTTCCGGCTCGGCCTGGCCGGGTGCCGCCTCGATGCCGAGCCGCTTGAGGTCGGCGCGCAGGCGCGCCAGGGGACGCTCGTACAAGAACCCCGTCAGATAGTAGGATGCGTAAGGCAGGAGCTCGCCGCGCCCCAGGCCGATAAAGAGGTTGAAATATTCCCGCCCGACGCGGTCCTCCTCGGCGCGGTGGGCCGCCTCGCCCAGTGCGGCGTGGACGAGCCCCAGCGGCGTCGCATCGCCCCGCAGTTGGGCCAGCCGTCTCAATAGCAGCGCATCGGGACTGCGCCCCAAAAGGGTTGCCAGCAACGCGTACTCCCGGGCGCGGGCAGAATCGACCTCATCCAGGGTCTGCCGCCCTTCGCCTGTAAAAAGGTCGGGCCGCAACCGCGCGCGCGCAATGCCGGTTGCCTGTTCGACCGACACCACGCGCTCTGCGGGAACACGATCCCAATTTGAAACCGAAGGCTGAGAGATGCCGAGCCGGCGCGCGAGTTCGCCAATGCCGCCCACGGCGCGAATCGCTTCCTGTAAACCGTGGTCCCGCATGTGCCTAAGAGTTAGGCGCGTGGCGCCTCGGAATTGGGAACAGTTAAGGAGCCTAATGCTTCTGCAACGCTAACGTCAATAGCTTTGGGCTATGGATAAGTGGCCCCAAGGTCGAGACTATGGGTGGAAAACATACCCCAAGACTACGGTGTGTCGTTTTACTTGGGCCGTGCGCTGCCGTGGGTCCGTCGACTGGATGAAGGGAGCGGGTCTGCTGGGGGAGCCGGATGCTGCGCTGCAGCAAAGGAAACATTTTGTTGCCCTTCTACTGCACGGGTGTCACCGCCATCGCCCTCGTTTCTGTCTGGTATACCATGCACTTGCGCTGAAGATGGGCCTGGACCGTCGCCGCGCGCTCCCGGTTCGGCCGCGGCCGGCGGGGGCAGACCCTGCCCCAGGGCTTGGCGCAGGAGCCCGGCCACCTCCTCGCGGGCCTCGAGCGGCCCAAACCCCGGAATTGCGCCCGGGTCGGTAAAATCCCACTGGTTCTCGGCGATGCCAATGAAATCGCGAATGGCGGGGTCGCTCGTCCAGGCCCGCCGTAGCGCTGCCTTGCTCAGTTCCGCCGGCACGCCAGAGCGCAGAAAGGCGCGAATGTCGCTGCCCGCCGTGATCGAGTTCGATGGAGGGCAGGGCGGCAAGATCGACCGGATCATCGCCGCAGGGCGGCTCGGCCGCCGGCCCCGGCTGCCCCGGGACCGGCGCCCCGGCCCGTTCCGGCGATGCGGGGCTGGGATCCGCCGCGGGCGCCTCGGCGGCATCGGTCTGCTTGTGCTTGAGCCGCGACCAGCGGGCCAAGAATGGCTCCGGCCGCTTCACTTATCTTCCTCCCCGCCGCCCCGGCGTGCAGGGCCCGACCAGCCTTGACGCTGGCGCTTGAAGGTCGGGCGCGCGACGTGGTGTTCGGCGATAAAGGCCTCGAGCGCCTCGACAATGTCGGGCGGCATCGGCACGGTTTCGATCAGGTCGTTGCCGGCCTCGGCAAACGCTTCGCCTTCGGCGGGATCCGCCGTCACCGCCAGCACCTCATAGGGCGGGTCGGCCTCCCTTGGCCGCAACACCACCCACAGCGCCGGCGCGCCGGAGGTGAGATTGTTGAGATAGTTTGCCGTCTCCGTGCGATAGAGCTCGATGCTGGCCGTGCCCGCGTAGAAGGTTTGCGTGTCGGCGTCCGTGCCGAGCAAGGTCCAGGGCGCCGCTGTGGGCAGACCACTCAGAATCGAGACCGGCCGCCAGACGAAGTCGAGCCATGGGCTGGTCGCCTTGTGGCGTTCGACCACCACGCCTACGGGAAAGCTGAGCAATGCCGTCGCGTTCAAGTCACCGCCTCTAGCTGCCGGAGCGGAAGCCCGGTGATGAGGTTTTGCGGCTTTAGGCGCAAGGCCTTGTCGGTCGTCATCGCCGCCATCAGGTAGACCGGTTCGCCTCGGACCTTTTCTAGCATGACCAAAGGATCGGCGAACATCAGCCGGTAGAGCCCGACCACGCTGGCCTGCGCCGCGTCCTGAAGATCCTTGCCCTGCCAGAGGGCATCACACAGGCGCGTGCCTTCGGCATCGAGACCCACATACCAGCTGAAGGCGGCATCCTGCAACGCCTGCAGCGGCTCGACCGTGACCTCGAGCCCAAGCAAATGCGCAATCCAGCGCTTGACGACCTCGGCCAGCGCGTCGTGGCCGCGGCGGCCGGCGGTGAGGTCGAGGGCCAGATCGAAAGCATCACTTCGCCGCCAATAGTCCGCCGCGTTGTCCTCGTTGAGAACGTCGATCTCGGCGGCGGCCGGTAGGCCCAGCATCGAAATCAGGGGCGACGGCGGCCGCCCGCCGAACCCGGCCAGCGTTTCTTCGTCGGCGGCAATGAGGGCGCTTTGGTGTAGCGCCAACTGCTGCGGGCGAAAGAACAGCTCCGCGGCACGCAGCACGAACGCATCATCGTGGCCGTCAAGGATGTTGCGCAGAATGAGCTGCACGATCTGGTTGAGGAAGATGTGCGGCAGCTTGCGGTTGCGCCGTACGATGTCGAGATAGGCGGCCTCCAGGGTCGGATGCTCTAGGAGTTGGGCGCGAAAGGCCAGCATGACTTGCCAGTTCTCGCGCGCGTCTTGATCGGCGATGGCGGCGATTTGCGCCGGCGTGATCGCGCGGCGGGGCTCGGCGAGCACGGCGGCATGCAGCGCGCGCTCGGCCGGGCTGGCATCGGCAGGCGGCGCCAGTTCCGGGCGGGCCAGATAGGCCTTGAGAAATTCATCGGTGATGTGCAAGCCGCCGCCGGCCTCGCGATCGACGAGGTGGTGGCCGCAGGCGAGCCAGAAGTCGGCGCTCAAGTGCGATCTCCTTTGCCGACCGTCTGGCCGATCGTTCCCAGATCCACCTCCTCGTCCGCGTCCTCGCCAACGACCTCGAGGAAGGCATAGGCGCGCAGCGGCTTGGGCCCGATGCTGGGCGTCAGGGTGCGAAAGGCTTCGCGAATGGCGCCGTCCTCCCACCGGCGCGAAACCGCCACCAGCATGCCCTTGGGGTGATCGCTGAGCGCGGCGGAAAAATCGATTTCCTCGGCCGCGGCTGGTCGCGCGCAAGCAAGATCCGGGGCGCCAAAGCGCTCGACGAGCTGCTGGGCCAGCCGCTCGATGGCGGCCTCACGCTCGGCCGCGCTGGCTTCCACCACCTCCACCAGCGTCGACCATCCAAGCGTCTCGATGCCGAGAAAGCCCGAGCGAAAGGCGGCGCGCGCCTTGCCCGCGAGCTCGGTCACGTTGAGGTGGGTGAAGGCAAACGCGCCAGAGACCGCCCATTGCCCCGGCGTTGCTGCCCGCTCGAACACGAAGGCGTCGGAGGCGTCGAGCCGAATGGTGCGCAAAAGCTTCACGTGCGCGGGCCTCCGGTTGCGGGATCGAACCACGACGGGGCGGCAAGGGCCGCCGCCAGCGTGTGCCGGTCCGGATCTTTCTGTCCCCGCCAGCGGAGGAGCAAGTCGCCGTTGTTGGCCAAGGCCGGCAAGGCGCCCTTCGCCACCGTTAAATGCTCCAGATAGTTGCGTGTCACCGTGGCGAACTCGTTGGCGCGCCAGGCGTCGATCGCCACCATCAGGTGGCGCGCAAAGCTCTCAAGCAGGCGATCCGACCCGGCGTCCTCGAAACCTTCCTCGCTCAGCGCCGTCGCCAACGACGTGAGGCCCGTCTGGTGTTCGCCAAGGCCGAGGGTGCGGATCGAGGCGCCGAACACCAGCCAATCCGGCACCGCGCCCTCCTCGGCGCCATCCGGCCACCCCAGGCGGCCGCCGCCAATCTGTCCACCATCAACGCAGATGGCGTCGGGCCAGCTGAAGGTGATCGCGCGCTCTGGCGGGGCTTGCCCCAGCAAGGCGTCGCGCAGCGCCACCATGCCGGCATAGAAGGCCCGCCGCGCCGATCCCAGGGGGTCTTCCGGTTCGAGCACGATGGCAAACTCGGCCAGGTCGAAGCGCCCGACGTAGGTGAGCGTGCCTGCGCCCGCCTCCGCGGCGATGGCCTTGGCGTGAGCGAAGGCGTCACCCACCTCCCGCAACCGCACGAGCTGGAACGGCGGCGGCAGGTCGACGCCCCTGGGGGCAAGTGGTGTGCGGCTTGGGCTGCGCATTGCGATCGATCGCCTGGGCTCGGATTAGCGCATTCTTTTATCCGCGAGTATAATCCTCCACGGCCTCGGCCAACAGCCTTACCCCAAGGCCTGCGCACCACATGGCAAAGTCTCAACGGTCACATCCTGGGCCCCACCCTTCGCCCAATTCTGGGCCCAATTCTGAACCCGACTTCAGCGCAGGGGCGCCAGACCCGCGTCGCGAGGCGGGTCGCATCGTCATGTGCTCTTGCGAAGACACGATGCCGCTCGATGTGGGCGCCGTAAGCCGCGGCTGTCGCGGGGCCAACCTGACAACGGCGCGTCAATTGTGTCGGGCAGAGCTCACCCGCTTCCGGGCTTTGGCGGCCCAAGCAGGGCCCCTGACCGTCGGCTGCACGCAGGAAGTCGCGGTGTTTGAGGAAATGGCCACCGCCGCCGGACGCGGCGAGGCCATTACCTACGTCAACGTGCGCGAAACGGCGGGCTGGTCGGGCGAGGCCGCCGCGGCCGGGCCAAAAATAGCCGCGCTCCTTGCCGCAGCCGCCGAACCCATGCCGCCCGTGCCTATGCTCGAGCTGGAGAGCGAGGGTGTCATTTTGATCTATGGCTGCGACGAGCGCGCCGTCGAGGCCGGCAACCTGTTAAAGGACCACCTCGACGTCACCGTGCTGATCAAGCCGCCGGCGCAGATCCCGGCCGGCCAGAACACCGAATTCCCCGTGCTGTGCGGCCGCATCCGCGCCGCGCGCGGCCACTTCGGGGCGTTCGAGATCACCGTCGACGCGTTTGCCGAACCCGCGCCCTCCTCGCGCGGCACCCTCTCCTTTGGACCATCGCGCGACGGCACGCACTCAAAGTGTGACCTTGTGCTTGACCTTAGCGGTGGCGCTTCCCTGTTTGCGGCCGCCGATCTCACCGATGGCTACCTGCGCGCCGATGCCAACGACCCCGTCGCCATGCTGAAGGCGGTGCTGCGGGCCCGGGACCTATCCGGTACCTTCGAAAAGCCGCGTTACATCGATTTCAGCGCCGACCTCTGTGCCCACGCGCGCTCGCGCATTGTCGGCTGCAGCCGCTGCCTCAACCTCTGTCCAACCGGGGCAATCGTGCCCGCGGCAAACCACGTCGCCATCGATGCCGTGTTGTGTGCGGGCTGCGGGGAATGCGCGGCGGCCTGTCCGACGGGGGCGGCGTCCTACGCATTACCCCCGCCGGATGCCTTCCTGCGCAAGCTGCGAACCTTGCTCGCCAGCTACCGGGAGGCGGGCGGCACCGGCGCTCACCTGCTGCTGCACGACGCGGAGCACGGGGAGCCCCTGATCCGCGCGCTTGCCCACTTTGGCGAGGGACTTCCCGCCCACGTGCTGCCGCTCGCGGTCAATGCGGTGACCCAGGTCGGCTTAGAGGCGATCGCCGCGGCCTTCGCCTACGGCGCCTTGTCCGTGCGCTTCTTGTTGCCTGCGCGGCCGGCCCACGCGGTGGCGGGTTTGCGGCAAACGATCGAGCTGGCGCAGGTCATCCTGACGGGGCTCGGCTATGGCGCCGATGCCGTGGCGACGATCGAGACCGACGATCCGCAAGCGCTGGCTACCGCGCTCGGCGTCGCGCCGCTTCGCGCCGCGCCGGCGAGGGTCGCCAACTTCCTGCCGGTCGGGGGCAAACGCAGCCTATTGCGCCAGACGCTACGCGAACTGCAGCGCCTGGCGCCCGCGCCCGTCGCCGTGCTGGCGCTGCCGGCGGGGGCGCCGCTCGGCACGGTTCTGCTCGATGTGGCGGGCTGCACGCTGTGCCTTGCCTGCGTCTCGGCCTGCCCGACCGGGGCGCTCAGCGACGATCCCGAGCAGCCGATGTTGCGCTTTGCCGAGGATGCTTGCGTGCAGTGCGGCCTGTGCCAGGCCACCTGTCCCGAAAAAGTCATCTCGCTCAAGCCGCAGATCGATTTTGGCGCCGCCACGGCGGCTTCCCGCGTGCTCAAACAGGAGCCTCCCTTCGCCTGCATCCGCTGCGGCAAGCCGTTTGGGGTCAAGAGCACGATCGAGCGCGTCGCGGCCAAACTTGCCGGCAAGCACTGGATGTATACGGATGCCCCCAAGCGGCTCGACGTGCTCAAAATGTGTGATGACTGCCGTATCGCCGTGATCTCGGAACAGGACTTCGATCCTTACGGCGCCCCGCCGCGCCAGCCGGTGCGCACGACCCAAGACTACCTCGACGAGCGCGAGGAGAGCTGAGGCCGGGTCCTCGGCTCGGGAGCCGGCGCGGGGCCGCTTCGACACCGCTCGCGGGCTAGTCCTTGGTCGCCTTCTCCAGAAATCTGATGAGCTCTGCGCGGTCCTCGGCGCCGACCTTCTGCTCGGGCATCTTGCTGCCGGGGGTGTAGGCGGCCGGTCCGAGCTCAAACAGTTTGGAAAGGGTCTGCGGCGTCCAGACGATGTCGAGGGTTTTCAGGGCCGGGGAAAAATCGTATCCGGGCAGGGATGCAATTTTCCGCCCAAACACGCCGGCCAGTGTCGGACCTGCCCGCGGCCCGTCTTGTGACTTCAGGGTGTGGCAGGCCACGCAGGCGCGAAAGACCTGGGCGCCCGGCTCGCTCTCGAAGCCGGCCAGCGGATCCACCGCTCCGCCGATCGCCACTTCGCCCATTTGTGCACCGCTCTCGCTGTCCCAGCGACGGATGACACGATCGCCGCCACCCGTCAGCAAACCACGATTGTCCGGAAGAAACAGCACGGCCCACGCCGGCAGGCCCGGCCCGACCAGGGTGCGCGCGATGCTGCGGCTGTCGCGATCGATGATGGCGACGGCGCCTTTGATGCTCGAGGCGGCGATGCGCTTGTCGTTGCCGGAGATGGCCAGCGCAATCAGCGGCGCGGCCGCGGCCTCGACCTCGCCTGTCGCGTCGCCGGCAGGCGACAGGAAGAAGACCTTACCGCTGGCGCCGGCGGCAATGATCTCGCCGCTTTGCGCCACGGCCACGGCATTGAGCGGCGAGGGAAGCGTGAGGATGCGCGGGTTGCCGGCGGCGGCGAGCGGCCAAATCCGCAGCGTGCCGTCGTAGCCGACGCTGACGAGGGCGCGGCCGTCACCCGTGAAGGCCACGCCGTTGACGTTCTGGCGATGCCCTTCCAGGACGCGTGGGGCTCCACCCGCCAACGGCCACAGGCGCGCCGTGCCGTCCCAACTGGCCGAGGCCAGGGTCTTTCCGTCGGGTGAGATGACCAGCTGCACCACTGGCGCGCCATGGCCGATGAGGAGGTCTGCCGGGGTGTCTTGGCCCTTCTGCCAGATGGCGATGCGCCCGTCCTCGCCGCTCGTGGCAATCCGTCCATCGCCCAAGAAGGCCACGGCATTGAGCGCGCCCTCGTGAAACCGCAAGACCGTCGCAGCCGTGCCGGTGCCGAGCGACCAGCGAATGGCCGTGGAGTCGAAGCTGCCCGAGACCAGCTCGGTGCCGTCGCGGGACAAAGCCAAGGCGCGCACCGGCCCACCGTGTCCGCGCAGCTGCGCCTCGGCCGGCGTTTCGGTGACGGCGAGGAACAAACAGAAAAGGGCAAGGGGTCTTTCGAGCATGGCCGATGGGGGCGGGTCGCTGGTTCGTTGCCGACGGTTGGCAAGCTAGGCCGTCCAAGGGAACGCCGGCAAGGCGGGCCCGGTTGCCGGTCACGGCGACCAGCGCACCTGCCCGGCGGCGGACACATCGAAACCCCCGAGCTCGCCTGCCTGCGCGGCAAAGCGCGGATCTCTCAGTAAGGCGATGAGGCGCTGCATGGGAGGGCGGAAATAGTCACGCTGGCGCATCAACAGATCAAAGCGCTCGAAGCACAGGGGCACAAAGCCGACGCCGGCGGCGCTGGCCACGGCGCGTGTGGCGATGCCCAAATCGGCACGGTCGGCGCGGATGGCCTGGGCGACGTCGGGGCCGGTGCTGGCCATGACCGTATGGGGGAACTGAGAGAGGACAAGCCCGGCCCGCTTGAGCAGGCTCTGCAACAGTTGTTGGGCGCCGGCGCCGTCGGGTCGCACGACCAGGCGCAGCTTCTGGTCGTTGGCCTGCGCCAGCCCCGTCAGCCCCAGCGGATTGCCAAGCGGCACCAGCAGGCCCTGCTCGCGCGCCGCAAAGCCGAGCAAGACCGCATCATAAAGGGAGGCCTCTTGGCGCACGATGGCGACGTTGGCGTCGCCGTCGCCGGCCTCGAGATCGTGAAAATGGATGGCCGCGGCAACCACCTCGCCCTTGCGAAAGCGCTCGTAGCCGGCCTGAGTGCCCTCGGGCAGGATCGCCAATCCGGCCCGGCTCTCGGCCAACGCCCACTGCAAAAGCGGATCGTGGCTGCCGCCGACAATCGGCGGCGGCTCGGGCGGCGCCATTCCCGCTGGGCGCGCCATGGCGGAGAGCAGCCAGCAGTCGAGGTCGGCGCGCGAAAATAGCCAACGGCCCGTGACCTTGGTGCAGGGGATCTGCCGGTTGGCGACCAACTCGTAGAGCTTGCGTTCCCGCAGTCGCAAGTAGTCGGCGGCCTCCGTGGTGGTCAAAAGCTCCAGGCCTGCGCCAAGCTGCATGCGACTGCGCCAATTCTGGTGTTTGACTTAGCAGGAAGAAAACACAAGAAGTTTACGACGGCAAGAGAGACCGGAGTGGTGGTCTTGGACGGTATGACGGCACTGCAATTGATCGGGTCGGGAGACGCGAGGCTCTTTCAAATCGTGGGCCTGTCGCTGTTCGTGACGCTCTCGGCGACGCTTCTGGCCGCCACCGCCGGCATGCCGCTGGGCGCCCTGCTGGCGCTGTCGCGTTTCCCCGGGCGCCACGCTCTGATCGTGCTCGTCAACGGCGCGATGGGCCTGCCACCGGTGGTGGTCGGGCTCGTGGTCTTCTTGCTGCTGTCGCGCTCAGGACCCCTGGGCGAGCTTGGTATTCTGTTCACGCCGCAAGCGATGATCATCGCCCAGGCGATCCTCATTTCCCCAATCATCGCCGCACTGACGCGTCAGGTCATCGAGGATCTGTGGGCCGAATACAAGGACGAGCTGACGGCCATGCATGTCGCCGGGGCTCGGCGCGTCGCGACCTTGCTATGGGATGCGCGCTTTTCGCTGATCACCACCCTGCTCGCGGGCTTTGGCCGGGCCGCGGCGGAGGTGGGTGCCGTGATGATCGTGGGCGGCAACATCGACGGCTTCACGCGCGTCATGACGACCACTATTGCGCTCGAGACCTCCAAAGGCAACCTGCCGCTCGCCATTGGTCTCGGCTTCGTCTTGATCGCCGTGATCCTGATCGTCAACGCCCTGGCGTGGGCCGCGCGCGGCTGGTCCGAACGACATGCTGGCTAGCCCGATGCGTGACCGTTCCAACAGCCTGCCGATCGAATTTCAGGATGTCGCCTACGCGGCCGGGAGTACGTCCATTCTCAGCGCCATCAGCCTTGTCATTTCGGCGGGGCCGCCAACGCTTCTGTTGGGGCCCAACGGCTCGGGCAAGACCACCTTCCTGAAACTAGCCATCGGCCTGTTGACGCCGGTGGCGGGGCGCATCCTTTATGCCTCGGGTGCCGAGGTGGCGCGCCGCCGGTGCGCCATCGTGTTTCAGAAGCCCGTGATGTTGCGACGCTCGGCGGCGCGCAATGTCGCCTTCGCTTTGAAGGCGGCGGCCCGCGCGCCGGAGGCGGCCACCATCGCGGGCCTGCTGCAGGCGGTCGGGCTCGGCGGCGTGGCGGAACGGCCGGCGCGGCGGCTCTCCGGTGGCGAACAGCAACGCTTGGCGCTCGCCCGGGCGCTGGCGCGCGATCCCGACGTGCTGTTCCTCGATGAACCCACCGCCAGCCTCGATCCCGCCGCCACCAAAAGCGTGGAAGATATTATCGCGCGCACCGCCGAGCGCGGCGTCAAGATCGTCATGGCCACCCATGACCTCGGCCAGGCCCGCCGGCTCGCCGGCGAGGTGGTGCTGTTGGCCAACGGCCGCATCGTCGAGCACGCCGCGGCGACGGTGTTTTTCCGGGCGCCGGCCACGGCGACGGCCAAGCGCTTTTTGGCCGGCGAACTCATTCTTTAACGCGAGCTAACGAGGAAACAGCCATGGCAATGCAGCTGCGTCGGCTGATCGTTCTTTTGCTTCTTTCTCAGCTCGCCCTGGTCTTGCCCGCCAGCGCTGAGGACAAGGCGATCGTCGTCGCCTCGACGACCTCGACGCAGGATTCGGGGCTCTTCAATTTCATTCTGCCGATGTTCAAGGCCAAGACCGGCATCGACGTGCGAGTGATCGCGCAGGGCACCGGCCAGGCGCTCGATACCGGCCGACGCGGTGATGCCGATGTGGTGTTCGTGCACGCAAAACCGCAGGAAGAAAAATTCGTGGCCGACGGCTTCGGCGTGCAGCGGTTCGCGGTGATGTACAATGACTTCGTGCTGATTGGGCCGAAGTCGGATCCAGCCAAGATCAAGGGTGGCAACGATGTGGTCGCCGCGCTGCAGGCGATCAGTAAAAGCGAGAGCCCGTTTGTGTCGCGCGGGGACAGGTCGGGCACGCACGCCGCCGAGCTCGCCCTCTGGAAGCAGGCAAATTTGGATCCGGCCAGCAGCAAGCCGGCGTGGTATCGCGAGATCGGCCAAGGCATGGGCGCGGCGCTGAACACGGCCGGGGCCATGGGCGCCTACGTGCTGTCCGACCGGGGTACCTGGATTTCGTTCAAGAACAAGGCCGATCTGGAGATCGTGGTGGAGGGTGACCAGCGCCTCTTCAATCAGTACGGCGTCATCCTGGTTAATCCTACCAAGCATCCAAACGTCAAGAAGGATCTGGGCCAGGCCTTCATTGACTGGCTCATCTCCGGCGAAGGGCAGGAAGCGATCCGCGCTTACAAAATCGACGGACAGCAATTGTTCTTTCCCAATGCCAACAAGGGTTAGCGCCGCGGCGGGCTTGCATTTGCGAGGGCAGGAGAAGCGCGCCAACCGGCGCGGAGCCCCCTGGGCCGCCAGGATTGCTTGGGTCAGGCTTGCTTGCTTGGGTCAGGCTTGCTTGAGTCAGGCGTACCTGGGGCCGGCTTGCACGGGCCGGCTGCCGAGGCGTGTTGGGCGAGGCGTGCGTGGGCAGAGTTCTCTTGGTCCGGATTTTCCTGGGCCGGTTTTCTTGGGCCGTTTTCTTGGGCCGTTTTTCTTGGGCCCGGTTTTCTTGGGCCTGGTTTTCTTGGGCCGGGTTTTGCCGGGTCCGGTTTTTCTGGGCGAGGGTAGGGTTGACGGCTGTCGCGTTCGGTCGCACCGTGGGCCTCAGGCGCCGCCCACACTGGGGCCACCGTGAGCCATTCATTTTTTACACCTTATCCTAAATACCTGCAGATCCGCGAGCTGCTCATGCGCCGACTGGCGCGCGATCTCCTACCTGGCGATCGGCTTCCGACCGAGAACGCCTTGAGCGGAGAGTTCGGCGTGGCCCGCGAAACCGTGCGCGAGGCCTTGCGCGGCCTCGAGCAGGACGGCCTCATCGTGCGCCGCCGCCGCAATGGGACCTTCGTCGCCAAGCGGCCCGAGCTCGGCCGCGCGCGACGTCTGACCGGGATGATTGAGGATTTTTCCGCCTTGAAGTTCGACACGGCAGCGACCGTGTTGAACGCCAAGCCGACGTCGCCACCGGCAAGCGTGGTGGCGATGATGGGATTGGCTCCCAACGCGGAGGCCTTCCACATCGGCCGGCTGCGGCATTTCGAACAGGCGCCGTTCTCCTACGAAGAAGCGTTTTTACCCCTCGACATTGGTAGGAAAGTCGCCAAGCTCGATTTGCGCAACACGGCCATTTTGCATGAGTTGCGTGATCGCCTGAAACTCAAGATCTGGGAGGACCAGCAGCAGCTCGAGGCGGTCGCAGCGGACCCTTACGTTGCGCGCCTGCTGACCGTCGCCGTCGGCGCCCCGCTCCTGTTCATGGTCCGGCATTTTTGTGACCAGAAGGACAAGAGCGTCGTCGTCTTCTGGTCGCACCTGCGCCCCGATCGCTATTACTACACGCTGAAATTGGAGCGCCCGCGGCGCGGGCAGCGCAAGCGATAGGGTGCTCGTGGCCAGGCCGTTAGCGGATCCGGCGCAAGAAGTCCCGCAAACCCTGGTCGCGGGGTTGGTCCAGGACCTGCTGGGGCGGTCCAATCTCGGCAATTTGACCGTCGGCAAGATAGGCGATGCGGTGCGCAATCTCACGGGCAAAGGACATGGCGTGGGTGACCAGGACCATGGCAATGCCTTCTTGGGTTAGGGCGCGGATGACGTCTTCGACCTCGGCCACCAGCTCTGGGTCGAGGGCCGAGGTAATCTCATCCAACAGCAGCACCTGTGGCTTCATCGCCAAGGCCCGCGCGATGGCAACGCGCTGCTGCTGGCCGCCGGACAGTTGCGCGGGATAGCTATTGAGCCGCGCGGCCAGGCCGACACGGGTGAGCAGCTCGCGCGCCCGCAGCTCGGCGGCCTCGGCGGCCAGCTTCTGCCCGAAGCGGGGACCGAGGCAGACGTTTTCCAGCGCCGTCATGTGCGGGAACAAATTATACTGCTGAAAAACGATGCCCAGGCGCTGGCGCTGGCGGGCCAACTCCTTTTCCGGATAGCGCCGTCGCGCGCCTACCTCAGGCGGCCGGTACCAGAGAACCTCTCCGTCGAGCTTGATCTCGCCGGCGTCATAGTCTTCGAGAAAATTGATACAGCGCAGCAGCGTCGTCTTGCCGCAGCCGCTGCGGCCGATCAAGGCCACAATCTCGCCGGCGCCGATGCTGAGATCGATGCCGCGCAGAACCTCAATGCCGGCAAAGGACTTGCGAATGCCGCGAATTTCGATCACAGCCGCTCCCCCGCAAAACCTCTAGCCGCCAGCCGGCTCTCCAGGTGGCGGCCAAGCCGGTCGATAGCAAAGCACATTATAAAGTAAAAGAGCGCGGCGACGGCGAGGACCCGATAGACGTCGAGCGTGCGTTCGATGATCTCGCGCGAGGCCAACGTCAGTTCCCAAACGCTGATGATCGACAGGACCGAGGAGGCCTTGACCGCCATCACGCAAACATTGAGGTAGGGGGGCAGTGCATAGCGCGCCACCAGCGGGCTGACCACCCGCCGCAAGATCGACAGCCGCGGCAAGCCGAGACTCTTGCAGCAATCCCACAGCGGACGCGGAATGGCGAGCACGCCTCCGCGAAACACCTCGGCAATGAGGGCGGCGAGATAGAAGCTCAAAACCACGACACCGGCCGCGTAGGGACTGATCCGGCCCCAAAAGGAGGCGAGCGCGTAAAACACCAAAAGGGCGAGCAGGAGAACGGGCGTGCCGCGCACGACAAAGATATAGAGCCGGTAGATGGCGCGCAGAAGCCGCCACGGGGCAAAGGCGAGCGGCGTCAATAGCCCTGCCAACAGCGTGCCAAAGGCGATCGACGCCAGCGCCATGAGCAGGGAAATTGCGGCCGCCTGCGCCAGCACCCACAGATCGGACGGGGTCATCTCCACCGCACGCCCCGCAAAGCCAACCGGGTCACAACTTCGATGGCCCAGACCATCAAGAGATAAAACACCGCGGCGACCAAAAAGGGTGCGTAGGCAGCGCCGGTGCGCTCGGTCAGGACCTTTGCTTGCATCGTCAGCTCGACCACCGATATCGCCGATAACAGGGAGGTGTCCTTGAGCAGCAGCACGGCCTGGTTGCCGAGTGCCGGGACGGAGTGGACCAAGAGCTGCGGCAACGTCACCTTGCGAAACGCGGTCCACGGCATCAGGCCAAGGCTCTTGGCGGCATCGTGCTGCACCCGATCAATGGCCTTGTAGGCACCGCGAAAAATCTCACAAATGTAGGCGCCATTCTGCAGCACCAAGGCCAAGCCGCCGCAGATCGACGCCGGCCACAGCAAGCCGACCAGGGGAAAGCCGAAATAAATGAGATAGATCGGCAGCAGCACCGGCGTATTGCGCAAAAGCTGCACGTAGGCGTCGACGGCGCGCACCCCCCAGGTCCCCCCGTTGAGGCGCAGGAAAAACAGGATGCCGCCCCAAAGCAGGGCGCAGACGAAAGAGGCGACCGCGACGCCGAGCGTCCAGGCCGCCGCGTCGAGAAAGGCTGCGCCGTAGGCTTCCAACCAGGCCCGGTATTGGCCCATGCAGCCCGACCACTAGCGCGCTGGCGGCAGGTAGAACTTTTGTGGCGGCGGGTCCTTCTTGAACCACTTCTGGTAGATTTCCGCGTACTTGGGATAAAGCGAACCCGTGCGCAGCTCGGACACGAAGGTGTCGAGCCACAGCCACCATTTGAAGTCGCCGGGCTTCAGATAGATGGCGTTGTTCTGTGAGGCGGTGAGCAGCGTCGGCAAGACCTCGAAATCGGAGGCGCTGGTGGCGGCGAAATAGTCGGCGGTCGGCGTGTCGATTTGCAGCGCCTGAGCGCGCCCGCTTTTCACCGCCAAGAATTCGCCGGAAGGCGTATCGAAGGTAATGATCTTGGACTTGGGAAAAAACAGTTGGGCTCGATCGGCCATCTGCGGGTTATTGAGGTTGGCGACGGTGTGTTTCTCCTGGTTCAGATCCTCGAGGGATTTGATGCCGGATGACTTGGCCACCATGATCGAAATCCCGGAGTTGATGACGGCTCGGGTGAAGGCGACGCGGATTGCCCGGTCCGGATAAACCGTGGTGCCGCCAATACCCATATCCGCCCGGCCGCTCTCGATTGCGGGCCAACGGCCGTCGCTGGTGACGACCACGAACTCGAGCTTGTTGGGGTCACGGAACAGCGCGTTGGCGGCCAGCCGCGCCACGTCGATATCGAAACCGACCAACTCGCCCTTGTCGTCCTTGAAGGCAAAGGGTGGCACGGTCCCCAGCGTTACGACGATCAGGCTGCCCCGCTGCAGAACCTCATCGAGGCGCGATCGCTCCTGGGCCTGGGCGGCAGCGAGCGAAAGCAGCAAAACCAAGAGTGCGGCGAGGGGGGCGGGCGTTGTCGGGGCGCGAGCAAAGACCTTCTGCCAAACCTGTTTCATGACAGCCTCCCTTTGAGACAGGACCCTACTGGGGCAGCACGCTCTCGGCGTTGCTGCCGAACAAGAGCTCCCGCACCCGTTCCGGCGTGCGCAGCATCCTGCCGAGCTTCGTCAGGGACGCATCGAGGGCCTGCGCGAACTTCTTCGGCCCGCCAAAGCGGGCAAGCGTTTCGGGCGGCAGGAACTTGATGAGCAGGTCGGCACCTCCCGGGGGCACGCCAACGAAGTGCACCGTCAGCATGCTGTAATCGCGCAAGAGCAGCATGCACAGGGCCGCGGTCGCCTCGTAGGGCACGATCGGCGCCTGCTTCACCTCGCCGCGCTCCATGGCGATCTCGAGAATGTCGTCGGCACTGATCTGCGCGGTCGTTGGCGTCTCGCGCATGCGGTTGCCGATCAGGGGCTTCAGCTCCGCGCTCACCTGCTTGGTTGCAGCGATGAGTTCACGCACACGTTGCGGGCTGTAGTGCTCCAGCGTGCGCACCACGGCTGGATAGAGCATCTGTCGGCATTCGAGGCCGAACTCGAAGCCCTTCGCTCTGATGCGTTCGACCAGGTCTTTGCGTCCGGCGAGCAGACCAAAGCGCGGTCCTATGGTGCCGTACTTGTCGAGGCCGGTGGCGCCAACGTCGACGCCCAACTCCAGCATGCGCGGCTGATTGAAGGCGGCGGGACCGACGCGCGCGCCGCCGGCGTCGTCGACATAAACGAGCGCGCCCTTCTCGTGCGCCAACCGCACGATGGCGTCGATGGCGTCGATGGGCAACAACTCGTAGGTGACGGCAAGCCGGGTCAACACCACCAGGGTGACCTTTGGCTCGCGCTGCAGCACCTCCTTGAAGGCGGCGAGGCCGGCGGTGTCGGTGAAACGTGAACCCACGTGATTGGCGGCGCGGACCACCGAGGGATGGCTGTGGCTGGCCGAGACGCCGATCACCACGTCGCCGGGTTTGACGAGGGTCAGGTGGGTTGCCATGGTCGCCCCGGTCAGTCGGTTGAAGGGGGCGACGTCGTGCTTGTCGGCCGAACCGCCGACGTGCTCGAGCGCCAGCTCCTTGAGACGATCAAAGTGGAGTGCGGGACCGACCTCGTCGTCGGCAAACAACAGGTCCTCCTGCTGCATGGGGAGCGTGTGCTCGAGCCCCGTAAAGATGAAAACCTGTTCCGGTCCGCGCTCGCGGATCAGCCCCCAGGCGTGTTGCAGCTTGCGAAAATCGTCGGCGGTACTCGCCAGCATGGCGCCCCGTGCATAGGACAAATCGGGCGCATGCTGGTTACCAAACCGGTCCATTCCCATCTTGAATGCTCCTGCTTCGCGCTCGGCGGGCTTCGGACGCAGCCACAAGGGGCGCGGCACGCGCCCGTGAGCCTTCGCCGGCGTCCACCAAGGCTGCGGCTCGGATCTCATTTGTATAGGAGACCGTACCTTAGGCCCAAGTTTAGCGTCAAGCTCAGGCGCGCGGCCGAAACGGCCCTACTGGCCGTTCGTCGGGCCGTTCGTCGCCGAGCGTCGGCGGGGCTGGGTCGGCGCCGAGTGTGGCATTCCCGTTTCACTGGCGCCGGCGATTTCGCGGGCAGGCCACTCGCCCGAGTGCGCCGGCAAGCCGGTTGTGAACCATGAGGCCTAATCGACCTCCCTGATAGGTGTAAAGGGCCAATGCAGGCGCTTTTGTTTGGGTTATGGGCTGTCGTGTTATCGGCGGCGCCGGCCGCCGCGGAAACCTCTGGCCAAGGGCATTCAAGACAACTCGTTCCTGATCGAAGAGGCCTACAACCAAGAAGCCGGCCACGTGCAGCACATCCTCAATTTACGGCGTCAGGACGGCCAGTGGCAATTCAGCTTCAGCCAGGAATGGCCAATCTTTAGTCAAACCCACCCATTCTCCTACAACGTGCCATACAACTTCGGCAGCAGCCGGGGCGTGGGCGACGACACCCTCAACTATCGCTACCAAGCCTAGACCGAGACCGACACACGTCCGGCGATCGCGCCGCGCGTCGGCTTGGTGCTGCCGTCGGCCGATCAGATCGAGGCCAGCGGCCCGCTTGAGCCCCGGGAGAAATCCTACGGCTATGAACTGTTGCTCCCCGTCAGCAAGATCGTCTCCGACCGGGTGACGCTCAATGGCAATGCGGGGCTGCGCTCCTTCTTCGCCGTTGCCGGCCACCAGCCGACCACCTACCGGCTGGGCGGCAGCGCCACCTATGCGGTGAGGCGCGACTTCAACCTGCTCGTCGAGGCGGTCGCCGACTGGGTCGAAAGCGTCAATCCGCAGAACAGGTTGGAACGCGACTTCGAATTCACGCTGCTGCCGGGGTTCCGGCAGGACTTCAATTTTGCCGATGACGCCCAGTTGGTGGTCGGGGCGGGCGTGCCGATCCAGTTCAGCAATGGCGCCGCGGCCGACGTCGGGGCCTTCTTCTATCTCTCCTTCGAACACAAGTTCTCGGCGGCCGGCGCGGAACGCCCGCCTTGAGCGCAAAAAGCACGGTTTTTTCATTAGAGCCGCGATCGCCCGGTCCAAGGCCTAGGGCCTCATCGCTTCGGCTAACGCCGGGACCACCTCCGCGGCCCTCTCCGGGCTATCTCCGGGGCCATCTCCCGGGGCCTCTCCGAGGCCATCCTCCCGGGGCCTCTCCGAGGCCATCCTCCCGGGGCCTCTCCGAGGCCCTGGCGCGTGGCGGTGCGGCGCTCAGGCCGGCACTGGCGACGCATGGGCCGCGCTCGGGCGCCACCGGTGTGGGGTCCAGCGGCGGCGAACGCCTTAGGCGGCTTGCGTGCAAGGACGTTGGCGCCTGACCTGAGGCAGGTCCGGCCTGAGAGGAGGTCGCCCGCCGCCAAAGCCCGGATTTGCCTATGCTGCCGCGGACGTCTAGCCTGCCGCCATCGAGTGGGGCAACCGCGCGAAGCAAGGGACCAGCGCATGGCGGAAGGCTTTGTTCGCGGCGCGTCCGAGACCGGCGATCCGCTCCTGCTGACCCCCGGGCCGCTCACGACCTCGCGCAGCGTCAAGGCGGCGATGCTGCACGACTGGGGCTCACGCGATGCCAACTTTGTCACCCTCAATGCCCAAGTGCTCGAACGCTTGCCCGAGGTCATCAATGCCGTCGGCACGCACGTCACCGTGCCCGTGCAGGGTTCCGGTACCTTTGCCGTGGAGGCGATGCTGACCAGCTTCCTGCCCCGCACCGGTAAGGTCCTCATCCTTAGCAATGGGGCCTACGGCCAGCGCGCGCGCCGGATCTGCGAGATCGCCGGGCGCGCTTATAGCCTCCACGAGACGGCCGAAGATACGCCGCCCGACCTCGAGGTGATCGATCGCATGCTGCGAGCCGACACGGGCATCACGCACGTGTTCGCCGTGCAGTGCGAGACCACGAGCGGGATCTTGAACCCTATTGCCGAGATCGCCCAGCTTGCCGAGCGACATGGCCGGCGCCTGCTGCTCGATGCCATGAGCGCGTTCGGGGCGCTACCGCTTGATGCAAGGCGCAGCCGTTTTGATGCCGTGGCTGCCTCCTCCAACAAGTGCATCGAAGGCGTACCTGGCCTCGGCTTTGTCATCTGCCGCGAGCCGGCGCTCGCCGAGACCAAGGGCAATGCGACGACTTTGGTCCTGGACCTATACGACCAGTGGCAGGGGTTGGCGAAGAGCGGGCAATACCGCTTCACGCCGCCGATCCACGTGATTGTGGCCTTCCATCAAGCCCTGCAGGAATTTTACGCCGAGGGCGGCCAGCCCGGACGTGGGGCGCGCTATGTCGACAATTGTCGCATCCTGATCGAAGGGATGCGCGCCATGGGCTTTCGCACCTTGCTCAGCGACCGCCTGCAGGCGCCGATCATTGTCACATTCCATATGCCGAGGCATGCCAAGTTCATCTTCCAGAGCTTTTATGACAAGCTCAAGGAGCGCGGTTACGTGATCTATCCGGGTAAGCTCACCGTGGCCGACAGTTTTCGCATCGGCTGCATCGGCAGGCTCAACGCCGAGCACATGCGCGGTGCGCTCACCGCCATCGGCCAGGTGCTCGCCGAGTTGGGCGTTACCGGGCTTGGCGTCGGCGAACGGTGAGGCAAGCCTATGACCGCGCGCCAACCCCAAGCCCAAGTGAGCTGCAACGGCCGTGTCTATGGCATGCCGACCGCGCCCACGGTCGTCGTCTGTCTCGACGGCTCCGAGCCCGGCTATATCGAAGCGACGATTGCCGCCGGGCGGGCACCGACCTTCGCGCGTTTCATGGCCGAAGGTGCCAATCTAGAGGCGCAAAGCGTCATCCCGAGCTTCACCAACCCCAACAATCTTTCCATCATCACCGGCCGGCCTCCCGCCGTGCACGGCATCGCCGGCAATTTCTTCTATGACCCGGCGGCGGGTAAAGAAGTGATGATGAACGACCCCGAATTCCTGCGTGCTCCCACCATCCTCAAGGCCTTTCAGGACGCCGGTGCCAGGGTGGCGATGGTGACCGCCAAGGATAAGCTGCGCGGATTGTTGTCGCACGGGCTTCAGTATAGCGGAGGCCGTGCCATTGCCTTTTCCGCCGAGCGGGCCGACCAGGCGACCCGGCGGCTCAATGGCATCGAGGACGCCGTGGGCTTCGTCGGGCTACCGCTGCCGGACGTCTACTCGGCGGGCTTGTCGGAGTTCGTGTTTGCGGCGGGCGTCCGGCTGATGGCGGCAGAGCGCCCCGACCTCATGTATCTTTCCACCACGGACTATGTTCAGCACAAGGCCGGCCCTGGCACGGCGCTCGCCAACGATTTTTATGCCATGATCGACGGCTATTTGGCGGCGCTCGACCGGCAGGGGGCCATCATCCTGGCTACCGCCGACCATGGCATGAACGACAAGCACCGGCCCGACGGGGCGCCCGACGTGATCTACCTCAAAACCTTATTCGACGACTGGCTCGGGCAGGACCGAGCGCGCGTCATCCTGCCGATCACCGATCCCTACGTCGTGCATCACGGTGCGCTCGGCTCGTTTGCGACCGTGCATGTGCCAGCCGGCGCCGACCGGGATCAGCTCATCGCCAAGCTCGAAGCCATCGACGGCATCGACCTCGCGCTGAGCCGCGAGGAGGCCTGTCGGCGCTTTGAGCTGCCGCCCGATCGCATGGGCGACATCGTCGTCGTCTCCAGCCGCCACAAAGCGCTTGGTACCGCGCCTGAGCTGCACGACCTGTCAGGCCTGAACGAGCCCCTGCGCTCGCACGGCGGACTGACCGAGCAGCGTGTGCCCATGCTCTGCAACCGGCGCCTTGCGGTCGCGCCGGGTCGCAGCCTGCGCAATTTTGACGCCTTCGACCTGGCTCTGAATTGCTGCGCTGAAGAGGAGCGCTAGGAGCCCACATGCAGGATCGCGTTGCCACCTTGAAGCTGCCGATCAAAGCGCACGAACAGATGCGGATCGCCGGCAAACGCGTCGATGCGGAGGAGCGCATCGAGGTCCGCAATCCCTACACGGGCGACATCGTGGCCACCGTGCCGGCCGCCAGCCCGGCGCAGGTGGCGGAGGCCTTCAGGCTCGGCGACGCCTATAAGCCCAAGCTCACGCGCTATGAGCGGCAAAAAATTCTCCTGCGCACGGCCGAGATCCTGGCGGGTCGACGCCAGGAGATCGCCCACTTGATCACGTCTGAATCGGGTCTTTGCCTCAAGGACTCCCTCTACGAGGTCGGCCGCGCCTGCGACGTCTACATGCTGGCCGGACAGCTGGCGATCCGCGACGATAGCGAGGTCTATGCCTGCGATATCACTCCGCATGGCAAGGCGCGGCGCATCTATACCTCGCGCGCGCCGGTGCGCGGCTGCATTTCCGCGATTACCCCCTTCAATCACCCACTCAACATGATCAGCCACAAGATCGCCCCAGCGATCGCGACCAACAACCGCGTGGTGGCCAAGCCGACGGAACTCACCCCGCTGACGGCGCTGTTGCTGGCAGACGTGCTTTATGAAGCGGGCCTGCCGGTCGAGATGCTATCGATCGTCACCGGCAACCCCGGCAGCATGGGCGATGCCATGATTGCCGATCCACGCGCCGACATCGTCACCTTCACGGGCAGCGTCAAGGTCGGCAAGTACATCGCCGACAAGGCAGGCTACAAGCGCCTGGTTCTGGAGTTGGGCGGCAACGATCCCTTGATCGTGATGGAAGACGCCGATCTCGACGCGGCGGCCGAATTGGCGGTGCAGGGGGCGACCAAAAATTCCGGGCAGCGCTGCACGGCGGTCAAACGCATCCTGGTGGTGGAGGCGATCGCCGACCACTTCGTCGAGCTGGTGCTGGCCAAGGCGCGCAAACTGAAATGCGGCGATCCCCTGGATCCCAACACGGATATCGGCACCGTCATCCACGAGCGCGCGGCCCGCCACTTCGAAGAGCGCGTCACTGAGGCGGTAGCCAAGGGCGCCCGGCTGCTGCTGGGCAACGAGCGCAAAGGAGCGCTGTATCCTGCCACCGTGGTCGACCACGTTCCCTATCGCTGCGCGCTCGTCCACGAGGAGACCTTCGGGCCGGTCATCCCGATCATCCGCTGCCCCAACGACATTGCGGCCGTGATCGCGGTTGCCAACGACACCCCCTATGGCCTGTCATCGGCGGTCTGCACGAACCGGCTCGACTACATCACGCGTTTTATCAACGAGTTGGAGGTGGGCACCGTCAATGTCTGGGAAGTCCCGGGCTATCGCATCGAGATGAGTCCGTTCGGTGGCATCAAAGATTTCGGGCCTTGGTTACAAGGAAGGCGTTTGGGAGGCCATGAAAAGCTACACCAACGTCAAGACTTATTCGCTGCCCTGGCCGACATAAGCGTGGCATCGGCAGCATTCACACTGGGGGAGTACCGTTTCATGTTCGCGAAACTGTTTCGGGTGGCGGCTGCCTGCGCGCTGGCCACAGGCATGCTAGCCGCGCCGGCGCTGGCGCAGAAAACCAAGCTCACCGTGTACACGGCGCTCGAGAATGATCAGCTCACCCCGTTCAAGGCGGAAATCGAAAAGGCGGTGCCGAGCGTCGAGGTCGAATGGGTGCGCGACTCCACCGGCGTCATTACCGCCCGCTTCCTGGCCGAAAAGGACAATCCAAAGGCCGACATGGTCATGGGGCTTGCCGCCTCCAGCCTACTGGCCTTCAAAAAGGCCGGCCTGCTTGAAGCCTACCAGCCCAAGGGTGCCGAGGCGCTGCGCCAAGGCTTCCGCTCGCCGGACGGCACCTGGACCGCGCAAGATGCCTACGTGGGCATCATCTGCTTCAATACGGCAGAGGCGCAGAAGGTCGGCCTGGAAGCGCCCAAATCCTGGAAGGATCTGACCGACGCCAAATACAAGGACAGGCTGGTGATGCCGCATCCGGCCTCCTCTGGAACGGGGTACCTGACGGTTGCGGCGTGGCTGCAGCTGATGGGCGAGGCCGAGGCCTGGGCCTTTATGGATGCCCTGCACCAGAACATGGCCGTTTACACCCATTCGGGCAGCGCGCCCTGCGTGCAGGCGGCAAAGGGCGAACGCGTGGCCGGCATCGCGCTAGATATGCGCGGAGCGCGCGAAAAAACCGCGGGCGCACCTTTGGCTGTGATTGCGCCGATCGAGGGTGTCGGCTGGGACATGGAAGCCTACGCCATCGTCAAGGGCAGCAAAAAGCTCGATCTCGCCAAGCAGGTCGCCGATTGGGCGGCGAGCAAGGCGGCCAATGAGCTTTACTCCAAGTACTACGCCATCGTCGCGCACCCCGAGGTGAAGAACCTACCCAAGAACTATCCCGCCGACGCCGAGGCGCGCATGGCAAAGATCGACTTCCAAAAAATGGCCGATGACCGCGAGCGCGTGCTGGCGGAGTGGTCGAAGCGCTACGAAGCCAAGGCAGCGCCGAAAAACTAAAGGTGCCGCCACGACGGCGGGTGGTGCCCATGATGCATAGCGTCAACCGAACCGCTGCCGTGGCGTTGCCAGGAAGAGCAGCGGGCGGCGAGGCCCGCCCGCCGCACCTCTTCCTTGACGGCATTAGCAAACGCTTTGGCGCCTTTAGTGCGCTGGAGGACGTTTCGCTTGCCGTGGAGGCTGGACGCCTCATCTGCTTCCTCGGCCCGTCGGGCTGCGGCAAGACCACGCTGTTGCGCGTCATTGCGGGCCTCGAGGTGCAGGATGCCGGCCGCGTTGAGATCGGCGGCCGCGACGTGAGCCGTCTGCCGCCGGCGCAGCGCGACTTCGGCATCGTCTTTCAGTCCTATGCCTTGTTTCCCAACCTGACCGTTGCCGAGAACGTCGGCTACGGGCTGGTCAATCGGCGCAAGCGACGCGCCGAGGTCAAGGCGCGCGTGGCGGAGATGCTGACGCTCGTCGGGCTGACCGAGCACGGCACAAAATACCCTATACAACTTTCGGGCGGGCAGCAGCAGCGCGTGGCGCTTGCCCGAGCGCTGGCATCCTCACCGACCCTGCTGCTCCTCGACGAACCGCTGTCCGCGCTCGATGCGCGGGTCCGCGTGCGGCTGCGCGAGGAGATCAAGACGCTGCAGCAGAGCCTGGGCGTGACCACGATCATGGTCACACACGACCAGGAAGAAGCCCTGGCGATGGCCGATAGCATCGTGGTGATGAACCGCGGCCGTGTCGAGCAAATCGGCGCCCCGACGGAGATCTACGGCCGTCCGGCCACGGCCTTCGTCGCCGACTTCGTCGGCGAGATGAATATGTTCGATGCCACCATCGTGGCGCCGGATCGCCTGGCCGTCGGGGGCCTCACGCTGACTTCGGCCCACATTGGCAAGCGCAGCGTGGGCACGCAGGTCCGGCTGGGGCTCAGACCCGAGGAGGTGCGCATCCGTGGCCTTGACCCCGGTGCCCCCAACACGCTTGCCGTCACGGTGACGGTGCTCGACTTTCTCGGTGCCTTCTGGCGGGCAACGCTGCGGCTCGAGCAGGGCCAGCACGTGCTGCTGCGCTCCGATTTCTCCATCAACGCCATGCGCGACCTCGATATTCGCGTCGGCCAGCATCTGAGGATCGCCCTGCCGGCCGACGCCTTGCGCGTGTTCGACAGGGCGCGGACATGACGGTCGTGGCAGCGCCAGGGGCGCCGCCGCGTCGCCTTGCTGGCGAGGACATTCTCATGCGCGCCGGCATCGTCGCCCTCGCGGCTCTGCTCTTAGTCTTCATTGCCGTGCCGCTCGCAACCTTGCTGTTGAAAAGCTTCCAGGACGGGATGGGACGCTTCGTCGGCCTCGCCAACTACGGGCGCTACTTTTCGACGCCGACGCTGGTGGCCTCGGTGTGGAACAGCCTGGGCGTGGCGCTGTTGTCGACGGCCGTCGTCGTGCCGCTGGCGTCTCTTTACGCCTATGGACTGACGCGCACCGTTCTGCCGGGCAAACGCTTGTTTGCCGCGCTCGCGCTGTTGCCGCTGTTCGCACCCTCGCTGCTGCCGGCCATCTCGCTCATTTACATCTTCGGCAACCAGGGCTTCTTGAAAAGCTGGCTGGCCGGCGGCAGCATCTATGGCCCCTTGGGCATCGTCATGGCGCAAATCTTCTATTGCTTCCCACATGCCCTGATGATCCTAATCACGGCCTTTTCCCTTGCCGATGGGCGGCTCTACGAAGCGGCGGCGGCGATGGGCACACCGCGCCGACGCGTGTTTTGGACAGTCACATTGCCGGGCGTGCGCTATGGCCTGATCTCGGCGCTGTTCGTCGTCTTCACGCTAGTGATCACGGACTTCGGCATCGCCAAGGTGATCGGGGGACAGTTCAACGTGCTGGCAACCGATGCCTATAAGCAGGTGGTCGGACAGCAAAACTTCGAAATGGGCGCCGTCGTTGGCTTTCTGCTGTTGGCGCCGGCCGTGATCGCCTTTGCGCTCGATCGATACGTGCAGCGTCGCCAGGTGGCTCTGCTGTCGGCCCGCGCCGTGCCCTTAGCGCCCACGCGCAATGCCGGCAGGGATTTGGCAATGATGCTTTACTGCCTGGTGGTGGGAGGCTTGATCGCCGCGGTGTTGGCCGTCGCCGTCTGGGGATCGTTCGTGACCTACTGGCCCTACAATCTGTCCCTCACGCTCAAGAACTATGATTTCGAGACCTTCGAACCCAACGCGGCAGGGCCCTACTTCGCGTCCCTTGAGATGGCGGCGCTGGCCGCCGTGGCCGGCACAGCGGTCATCTTTGGCGGCGCCTATCTGATCGAAAAAGGCCGTGGCTTGCGCGCCCTGCGCACGCTGGCGCACCTTACCGCCATGCTGCCGATGGCGGTGCCCGGCTTGGTGCTAGGATTGGGCTACGTGTTTTTCATCAATGCCCGCTGGAACCCGTTGGGTGTGCTCTATGGCAGCATCCTCCTGCTCGCCATCAACACCATCGCCCACTTCTATACGACCGCCCACGTCACCGCGATGACCGCGCTCAAGCAGCTCGATGGCGAGTTCGAGGCCGTCTCGGCTTCGCTGAAGGTGCCCTTTTATCGAACCTTCACCCGCGTAACGGTGCCGATCTGCCTGCCGGCTATTTTGGACATTGCCATCTACCTGTTCGTCAACGCGCTGACGACGGTGTCGGCGGTGGTATTCCTCTATGGTGCCTCCAGCAAGCTGGCATCGATCTCCATCGTGCACATGGACGAAGCCGGGGCCACGGCCGCCGCGGCGGCGATGGCGACGCTGATCGTGGCCACAGCCCTCGCCGTGAAGCTCCTCCACCTTGTCCTGGAGCAGCACGTCTTTGCCAAGCTGCAGGTCTGGCGCAAGCGCTAGAAACCTCCCTCCTGTGGGCGCCGCCCCGTCCTCGCCTCTTGCGGGAGCCTTGGCCGTGCCAAGGGCTTCCCAGCAACGGCTGCCTCGCCATCGGCCGCCGCTTCGGCCAAGGCGCGGCACGTTGGAGCGGGCCTGGCGCGCATGTCATTGCCCCGCCACGTCGAGGCGCCATACCTGGGCGGTGCGGCTCGCAGCCAAGAGGGATGTCAAGATGCGCGCCACGGTTATTGCTTTAGTGATTTACCTTTTGGTTCTTGCCGTTAGCACCGGGCTCGGGGCGCGCTTTGTGCGCGCGCAAGACGCGGCGGAGATCGACGCCCTCAATCTGAAGGCGGCGCAACTCTACCAGGCCCGCAATTACGGGGAGGCCATGCTGCCGGCCCGAGCGGCGCTGGCGCTTGCCGAGCAGCGTTTTGCCCCACAGGACGCGCGCCTTGCCAAATTGCTCAACAATGTCGCCCTGCTGCACGAGATGCTCAAGCAGTATGCGGAGGCCGAACCGTTCTACCGGCGCGCCCTGGCGATTGAGGAAACCGCCCTAGGTCCCGCAGATGCCGCGGTCGGCAAAACCTTGAAAGACCTCGCCGGGCTTTATGCGCGCCAAAAGCGCTTTGCCGAGGCCGAGCCGCTTTATCAACGCGCCATCACCGTCTTGGAGCAGGCGGCGGGGCCCGAGCCGGGGCCTCTGCTGGCTGCCGTCAACGGCTATGCCAACCTTTATCGCCAACAGGGGCGCTTGACGGAGGCGCTGCCGCTTTATCAACGTGGCCTTGCCGTCACGGAGACGGTGGCGGGTCCCAATCACCCGGATTTGGCCGGGGCCTTGGAGAGGCTTGCGGGGCTCTATGAGGTGTTAGGTCGCGACGTCGACGCCGAGCCGCTCTGGGGGCGCGCGCTTGCCATCATGGAAACGGCGCGCGGTGTCGAGCACCTGGATCTGCGTCCCTGGCTCCAGCGTCTCGCCGCCAACTATGAGCACCAGCGCCGCTACGGAGAGGCCGAGCGGCTCTACCAGCGGGCGATCGCCATCACGGAAGGAGGGCTCGGCCTCGACACCATCGATCTCGATCCTTGGCTCGACAAGCTCGCGCGCGCCTATCATATGCAGCAGCGTTATGCGGAGGCTGAGCCAATTCTCAAGCGCGCCCTCCTCCTCATGGAAAAGGCGCGCGGGGAGAGCCATGCCGACTTGCGGCGCCCGCTCGACAGCCTGGCATGGAACTACGAGATGCAACGGCGCTACGCCGACGCCGTGCCGCTCTACCGGCGAACGCTTGCGATCCTGGAACTGGCCCTGGGTCCCGAGCATCGGGACCTGCGCGAGCCGCTCGGCAAGCTCGCCTATGTCTACGAGGCGCAACGTCGGTGGGGGGAAGCCGCGCCGCTGCGTCAACGCGCGCTCGCCATCGCGGAAAAGGCCTACGGCCACGACGATCCCTTGCTTGGGACCTCGCTGACCAGCTTGGCCTTTCTCTACAAGCGCGAGGGCCGCTATCGCGAGGCCGAGCCGCTCTATCGGCGCGCCTTGGCGCTGGCCGAAAAAGCCCAGGGTGGACGCGACAACGCCGCCGCAAGCTCCGCACGCGCTGAGCTCATCGACGTCTACAACGCGCAGGCACGCTACGGTGAAGCCGAGCCGCTGCTGCGCGCCGAACTTGCTGCCGCCGAGCGCAAGGCCACCGCCGATCCTAACAATGTGGTCGGCAAGATGGGGCTGCATAACGCCCGCAATCAATTGGGCCGCCTGCTCAGGGAGACGAACCGGCCCACCGAGGCGGAGGCGTTGTTCCGTCGCGCGCTTGCCGACGATGAGAAGCTCGACGAGCAACACGCCTTCCAAGACCTCGTCAACCTCGGCTGGGTGTTGCACGATCTGAACCGGCTGGCGGAGGCCGAGCCGCTGCTGCGACGGGCCCTCGGGCTCGCCGAAAGCTACGGGCCCAACTATGAGCAGGCCAAAGCGCTCAACAGCCTGGGCGCTCTCCTCGCCGAGACCAACCGCCCGGCCGAGGCCGAGGCCCTCTTTCGCCGTGCGCTGCAGCTCGCCGAGAGCTTTGGTTACGGCCCCCATATCGCCACTGCGCTCAACAACCTCGCCGGGCTGCTGCAGGAGAGCAGCCGGCTGGCGGAGGCCGAGGCGCTCTATCGTCGAGCGCTGGCCATCGAGGAGCAGACCTTTGGTTCGGAGCATCCCGGCGTTGCCACCCAGCTCAACAACCTGGCCACGCTGCTGCAGCGGAGCAAGCGCTCCGAGGAGGCCGAGCCGCTGTTTCGTCGCGCACTCGCCATCGGTGAGAAGAGCCTCGGACCCGATCATCCCAAAGTGGCCCTGCGCCTCGGCAACCTCGCCGAGTTACTCCTCGCCACGGAACGGCGGGCAGAGGCGGAGCCGCTCCTGCGCCGGGCGCTTGCCATCGACGAGGCCAGCTACGGCGCCCAACATCCCAGGATCGCCGGCGACCTCAACAGTTTGGCGGGCTTGCTCAAGGACACGCGCGGCGTGGAGGCAGCCGAACCGCTGGTGCGTCGTGCCTTGGCGATCGACGAGGAAAGCTACGGTTTGCAACATCCCCATGTGGCCAGAGACCTGCACAATTTAGCGGTGTTGCGGGCCCAGGCCGGGGATTGGGTTGGGGCTGAGCAGCTGCTGGCGCGGGCCACACCCATATGGATCGCACGCAGCGGTGGCCGCACGGATCTTGACCGCGACGACCTGGCGAAGGGAATGCTGCGCGAGCACTCCGATGCGCTGCGCTTCCATGCCTCGACGCTCAACCACGCGGAGGCGGACAATGCGGCCAAGCGCGCCAAGGCTTTTGAGGTTGCGCAATGGGCTCTGCAGTCCGAGGCGGCCGAGGCCTTGGCACAGATGTCGGCGCGCCTCGCCAAGGGCGAGGGCCCGCTGGTGGACCTGGTGCGCAAGCGCCAGGATCTGATGGCCAGGCGGCACACGGAGGACAAACGCCTGCTCGCCGCCGTCGGCCAAGCCGACGCCGGAGCCGTGCAGGCGCTGCGGGCCTCGATCGCCAACCTCGAGACAGATCTTGCGGCAATCGATGCCGAGCTGAAAGACAAATTCCCCGATTACGCCACCTTCGCCACGCCCAAGCCGCTGAGCATTGCCGAGGTGCAAACGCTGCTCAACGCCGATGAGGCGCTGCTGTTATTCCTCGACGTCAAACAGCTCGCCGGGCTGCCGGAGCAGACCCTGGTCTGGGCACTGACCCGCAAAACGGTAACCTGGCACCGGACCCCGATGGGGACGCGTGCGCTGGCGGACAGCGTGCAGGCGCTACGCTGTGGTCTCGACGAGGCCGTCTGGAATGACGCCGCCAGCGCCGAGCCGTGCCTTGCTTGGCTGCAAAAGCCGCGCGAGGAGATCGAAGGCGACGGTCAAGGGTCGCGACTTCTGCCCTTCGATCTTAAGCGCGCCCACGGCCTCTACCAGGCCTTGCTCGGTCCTCTTGAAGGGGTGATCAAGGGCAAGCAGCTCATCATCGTGCCCTCCGGGGCGTTGCTCAGCCTGCCCTTCAATGTGCTCGTCACCGAGCCACCCAAACCTCAGGCCGCGGCGGGGCTTGCCGCCTATCGCCAGGCCGCCTGGCTCGGCATCCGGCAACCGATCAGCATGCTGCCCTCGGTCGCCTCGCTGGCAGCCTTGCGCCGGCATGCAAAGCGCTCGACGGCTCCCGATCCATTCCTTGGCTACGGTGACCCGTTGCTGGCGGGCGAACCGGACTGCCCGAAAATTGCCGTGCCCGACGCCTGCCCCGACGAAGCCATCCGCATCGCCGGCACGAGCCATGTCGCCAGCCGGAGCGGAAAGGGCCCCACCACCATCGCCAGCTACTTCCGTGAGGGTCAAGCCAACGTCGCGGAGGTTCGCAAGCTCTGTCCGCTGCCGGACACCGCGCACGAGCTCAAGTGCGTGGCGCGCAGCCTCGGCGCCCAGCCCGGCGCGGTGGTGCTTGGCAAGGACATGACGGAAACGGCGGTCAAGACCGCCGCTCTCAACCGCTATCGCGTCTTGCATTTTGCCACGCATGGTCTCATTGCCGGTGAGGTGGCCCAGCTGGGCAAGGGCCGCGCCGAGCCGGCGCTCGTGCTGTCGCCACCCGAGCAGGCGACGGAGGCAGACGACGGCCTGCTCACGGCCTCGGAGGTCGCGGCTCTGAAGCTTGATGCCGATTGGGTGGTGCTATCGGCTTGCAATACCGCCAGCGGAGGGGAGGCGGGCGCGGAAGCGCTGTCGGGGCTGGCCCGGGCGTTCTTTTATGCCGGCGCCCGCGCCCTCTTGGTTTCGCACTGGCCGGTCGATTCCTACGCGGCCACGATGCTGACGAGCCGCACCTTCGCGGCCATGCGCAAATTTCGTGGGCTCGGCCGAGCCGAGGCCTTTCGCCGGGCGATGCTGGCCCTGAGCAGCGACGACAAGCGGCCTTGGGCGGCGCACCCGTCGATCTGGGCGCCCTTTACCGTGGTCGGGGCCGGGGCCGAGCTGCAGCCGGCGGCGCCGGCAACGGTGGCGGGCGCGCCGGGCAAAGCGCGCGCGGGCAAAGCGGTGACCTCGGCGAGCGAGGATTGGCACAAACGCGCCTTTGATCCGTGACGGAAGGGGCGCCAGGGTCTTGCCCGGCGCCGAGCGCCGCGGGTCAGCGTGAAGCCCTGCGGCGGGCGCTCACTTTGTGCTGGCCGCGTCCATCATCGTCTGTACGACTTCGAGTAGCATGCTCTCGGTCGTTGGGCTCAAAGCGAAGTATTCCTTCCACGCCGTCTGCTGGGCAAAGTGCAACCAGGCCAGATACTCCTCCTGGGTGAACCTATGATATTTGGCGCCTGCGCCCGTAAACGTTTTGATGAACCTCTTCTCGGCGTCATTTTGGGTCGCGACAAAATAGGTCTCCGAGATCTCGGCGGCCGCCTCGAAGACCTCCTTTTCCGTCTCCGACAAGCTGTCCCATAGGGCTTTGGAGATCAGCAAGGGATTGGCAAACATCCAGATGCCGGGACTGCCCGCGGTGAAGTGCTTGGCGTGCTCATAGAGCTTTTCCGAAACGAAGGTCTCATAGGAGGTCAAAGCGCCATCGAGCTTGTCCGCCTGCATGGCCGCATAAAGCTCATTCGACTTGAGATCGACGGAAATGGCGCCGGCCCGGCTGAGCATCAGATCGAACAGGGTATCGCCACTGCGCAACCTCAAGCCCTTGACCGTTTCGGGTCCCGCGATTTCCCGGCTGCGGCTGACAAACCCTCCGGCCACCCACCACCAGGCTAGAATATGCACGCCGTTGGCGTTGGCGATGTCTTGCAGCTGATCGGAGACCTTGGAGTTCTTGAGGGCGCGGGCGGCCTCGACACTGCGGAACAGCCCCGGCAGGACCGCCAACGAGAACTCCGGAATCTTTTTGGCGGCATAGGGGAGCGGGTAGACGCTCATGGCGAGCGTGCCCGATTGCAGCGCGTCAAACTGCTCCTCGGCTTTGATCTTGAGCGCCAGCTGCGGGTGAATTTGAAAGCGCATCTCGGGCAGCCGCGCCTCAACCTCTTGCACAAAGACGCGCGCGGCCCGATCGCGCGCGTCGACCGTGGCGGCCCACTGGTGCGAAATCGAGATATCCCTGGCCGAGCTCGCCGTCGGCCACAGGGAGGTAGACACTACCAATAGCAACAAACCGAGACGCAGAAGATCACGCATGATTTTTCCCTCAAAATCGTGAAAAAAAGGCGGGCGGCAAAAGCACAACTCTTCGGCAGCGTTCGTGTCGGATTGGCGGCGCAGGCGGTGCCCCGCCGGGCCTCAGCTGTGGGCTCGCGCAAAAGTGAAAGCCCGGGCGGGCAGCCTCGCCCAGCGCGGCGCCCGGCAGTGGCCGGGTTACGGCAGGTGTGGGGCGCCCGAGCGGTGCCTCAGGTCAGCGTAAACGTGAGCTCACCCAGTTTTTCGATCGCGGTCGAAAGCTTGTCGCCGGGTTTCAGCCACACCTGCTTGTCCTTTGCATAGCCCGATATCACACCCTCCGGCGTGCCGGTGAAGATGAGGTCACCGGGTTTCAGGGTCATGTGGTGGGAAATGTAGCTGACGAGCTGTTTGCAGTTGAACACCATATCGCTGGTATTGGAGGACTGGCGCAGCTCGCCGTTGACACGGCATTCGATTTTCAAGTTGTCGCCGTTGACCTGATCGGCCGTCACCAGCCAGGGGCCAATTGGTCCCGAGCCGTCAAGCGTTTTGCCGAGCATCCATTGGCTCGAGCGCGACTGCAGGTCGCGCGCGGTGAAGTCGTTGCCGGTGCAGTAACCGAAAATATACTTCAGCGCCTCGGCCTCGGCGACATTGCGCGCGCTGCGGCCGATGACGATCACCAGCTCGGCCTCGTAGTCGAATTTCTCCGCCTTCTCCTTGGACACGGCGATCACGCCGCCGCAGCAATTGAGCGCGGTGTTGTACTTGTTGAACAAGATTGGCTGCGCCGGCACGGGCTGGCCGGTTTCGGCGGCGTGCTTGCGATAATTGAGGCCGATGCACACGATCTTCTCGGGGTTGGTCACGCACGGCCCGAATTTGGCCTTGTCCTCGGCAACGAAATGGGACGCGGCCGCCCGATCGCGGAGGCGTTTCAATCCGGCTAGGTCGCCGGCGCCGGCAAGGACGGCGCTGATCGTGGTCGGCGCGTTTTCCTTCAAGGCCTCCTCGGCGGCGGCCACATCGAGGATGCCCCGGTCGGTCTTGAGTCCGAGGCCGGTGCCGGCGCCGCGCTCAAGCGTGCAAAAGGTCATGCCCGTGGGGAGCTCCTGCGCGCCGCCCCCGGTCGCCGCCGCCTGTGCCGCAACGGGTGAGCGGGGAGCCTCCAAGCTGATGCCGGCGAGCGCCGCGCCGCCGGCAAGCCCTGCGGTCTTGAGAAATAGTCTGCGCCGTTGGTCCATGATCGCCTCCAAAATTCATATGCGAAAACAAAACATGCCTGCCGCAGGCGAGGGCGCCCGCCCTGCTTGGCCGCAATCGTCCCTTAATTCCAAAAGATGGCCGTCAGTGGGTTGCCGTTCGAGGGGGCCTTCTTTTGCGGGGCGCGCGAGCCGACGCGAGTCGGCGTCCGCCCGCCTTGGCGCGCACCCGGCTCGGGGCTGGTGGCGAGGCTTACGCGGGCACCTTCGAGCGCGGAGGCCAGCCGCTCATCGAGGCCGTAGACATCGGGAAAGTATTGCACCTTGCCGGCATCATCGACGACCGCCGTGAAGTAGGTGACGTGCACTGGAATTTGTTGCTTCAGGGCGATCTCACCGCCGCGTCTGACATAGCCTTCCACGTCGCTTGCCGTCCAGCCCTTGTCGTGCGCGAGCACGACCTCCGCCAGGCGCACCGGATTTTGCACGCGCATGCAGCCGTGACTGAAGGCGCGCACACTGCCGCCGAACAGGTGCCGCTCCGGGGTATCGTGCATGTACACATCGTGTTTGTTGGGGAAGCGGAATTTGACCATACCCAGGACATTCTTGGGTCCCGGCGGCTGCACGAACTCGAATTCGCGGATGTCGACCTTCGACCAGTCGACCGAGTCGGGGTTGATCGGGTGCCCACCACGACTGACGAAGAGACCGTGGCCCGCCAGAACCGTCGAGGCCAGCGGATAGCTGGAAAACCAGCCGCCCCCCGTATTGCGCAGTTGCGGCCACAGCTCCTGCACCTTCATGCCCGCGGGCACGCCCCAGGAGGGATGAAAGATGACGAATTGCATGTTGGCGGAAAAAATCGGCGTCGGCGTGCTGGGTTTGCCGACCACCATCTTTTCGGACAGCTTGACCTCTCCCCGATCGACGACCCTCGTCACCTGCTCGGGCACGCTGTCCCAGACGTAAAACTCGCCGAGATCATCGGGCATCCAGCGCCAACGCTCCAAGTTGACGATCAGGCGCCGAACGGTATTGGCCGTGCCGGCGTCGGGCGGGCCGGCGCGGGCCGCCAGCAGCGCCTGGCGCAGGCGCGCGAACTGCTCGTGGCGTGGGTGGAGTTGGCGCAGATAGGTGGCGATGTCGGCATGTTCGGCAACGGCGAGCAAGAGCGAGCCCGGGTCATAGACGGGGGGTTTCTGGTCGAACTTTCGGCTAACCGCGGCGGGATCCAAGCGGCCGCCGCGGGCCGCCCTTGCATACTTGAGGATGGCGAAGCTCAGCTTGATTTCGGCTGCGGCCAGCGCCTCGACATCGGTTGGGGGCGCGCCGAGCTGGGGTAGCTCGAAAGCCGAGGCCCTCAAGCCCCAGCTGTCGGCCTGATGAATTTCCAGAATGGCTTGCTCGGCGCGCGGCGTGAGCCCCCCGTTGGCCAGCCAAAGCGGGTCTGTCCACTGCGCATAAAAGGCCTTGAGTGCGGCGTAGTCGGCTTGCTCGCCGCTGTCGCGAGCCGCGGGTCCATTGGCGAGCCGCTGCCGCACCGCCAGCACGATGGGATCGGCGTCGCGCGCTGGCGCCGCCTCGGGCAAGGGCGCCGCCGCGCCGGGCGCCAACAGAGGCGGCGCATTAACCGGGGGCGGTGTGAGTGGGTCTGGGCCCGATTCGGGATAGGCGCCGGCATCGATGTCGAGGGCCGGCTGCACCGGCGCTTTCGCCGATTGCCCGAGCGCGGGTTGGCACAGGCCGCAGCACGCAACGACAAGGAGTGCGAGGCTGAATTTGCCCATTGTTCGTCACCACCAATCGGTTCCCAAAGAATCAGGGGCTCTAGCTGACCGTAGTGCCTTCTGTGTGTTGGAGCCGCGCGCTGTTGTCGCGATCTGGTCGCTCGGGATCGCGTATGTTGATGCCTGTGATCTAAATGCATCGCCCAAGCTCACGCCTGGCTTCGAGGCGCGTCGCGGCGCTTGCAGCAGACAAGTGGCACGCCCAATCGTAAAGGGTTTGGCGCGCATGCGTGCTGCCGTTTGTAGGGGAGCACACAAGGATGCGGGGACGGTTTGCCGTCGCCGCCTCGCCCGCGACCTTATTTGGTTTTGGCGCGATCGGCCGACGGCTTTTCCCAGTCCCGCATGAATTTGACGCGCTCTTGCGCCATCCGCAGGCAGGTGCGTTCGTAGTCGCGTCGGCTCATATGCGTGCCGGCGTCCCAACCCTGTTTGCAATCCTTAAACCAGGCGTTGGTCAGACCGCGGATGTCTTTGACCGGCTCTGTGAGAGCCGGGGCCGGTTTCGGCAGCAGGGACGGAGCGCTTTCGCCCTGCGCGGCTGATTGGGCGTGAGCCCCATGGCAGGCAAGGCCCAAGATGAGCGCACAAAGGCTCGGCAAGGCACGCATGGGACACCCTCAGTGACGACCAGGCATTCGCAACGCAAAGGATGCGCTCAGGCGGTCCCGCGACCAATCCGGAAAACCCCCGAGAGCCACTACCGGCGCCTCCGGGCGTGCCGGCGTCCGGCTTCGCACTACAACTTGCGGGAGTGATCAACCCGCGTGCGGCAGAACCGATACCGTCCCTCGGCTTGAGGGTCTGGCCCGTCGTGGGGCGGTGCGGAGAAGGGCGTTTTTGGTCCCGTTGTCGCCAGGGCCGCGCGCGAGGCAATTTTTTCGGCCTGCGAGCCGGTCGACAGGTCCGGCATCGCCGGTATAGTGCGCCTACAATGCGATACGAGCCTGCGGGTCAACGATGTGAAGCCGGCACCAAGCATCAACCAGCGACGCCCGCCATGGTACCAGCCACGATCAATCGTGCGCTCGATCGCCATTCGGCCCAAGGTTTACTGCGCAGCGCTGGCGGCTGCCGTGGTGGCGTTCTTGCTCCCCCAGGAGGTCTCCACAAACGTTCGCACCGCCCTGGCGGGCGACATCGGCGCGTTCGTCTATCTCGCCCTGGCGCTGCAGCTCATGGTGAGGTATGGCGGCGACACCTTGAAGCGGCGCGCGGCCCGCCAGGATGACAGTGCCATCGTCATCCTGGTCTTGATCCTGATCGCCATTGCCTTGGGGTTCAGCACGATCTTTGGCGTGCTTAGGGATGCCAAGGAGGCAACGGGGGGGGCCAAGGGCTGGGAAATCTTGCTCGCGGCCGTCACCATTCTGCTGTCCTGGTTGGTAACGCAGGTGATTTTCACATTTCACTACGCCCACGAATTCTATCGGCCCGACAGTGCCGGTGCGCTTGCGGGCGGGCTGGTCTTCCCCGATGAGAAGCAACCCGACTACTGGGATTTCTTCTACTTCGCGACCTCGATCGGGGCGGCGTCGCAGACCTCCGATGTCGCGATCAGGGCCAGGCCGCTGCGCCGGCTCGTCACCTTGCACGCCGTCATCTCGTTCTTTTTCAACACGACGGTTCTTGCCCTTGCCATCAACATCGGCGCGAGCCTGATCTGACCGCCAGCGAAACCGGCACGCTCCCCCGTCGCGTCGGCGCTCGGTTGCCCGTTGCCGAGGCTGGAACTGCCGCCATTCGCCCAACCTCAAGCCACGGGGGACACCCGCAAGAGTTCACGGGCGCGGGGCTTGCGTCCGTCGGGTCACGTTCCAGAGGCGACGAGCAGCGCCGTGCCGGTTGCTGCAAGGGCCAACGTCCAGACCAAATCGACGTTGACCCAGGCGCTCCGTAGCACGGCGAGACCGAACCACTCGTAGATAAGGGCGGCGACAACGGCGATTGTCACCAGCATCGCCGCACTGTGCAGGCCGACACCGGTCAGGGCCCTCGCCCAAGACCCATCGACGCCCATGGTGGTGATCGATTGCGACCCACAAAGGGGGACCAGCGCCGGCCAAAGCATCAGCCCGGCGCCGTGCGCCGTCGCCATCAGGAACGACCACGCTGCGAGGCCGAACAATCCGACCTGCAACCCGAAACGGACGCGGTGGCGATGGCCGAAAGCCCAGTGGTATAGCGCCCAGCCGATCAGCAACAGGCCGGTGCCGATGCCGGCCAGCCGGGGGGTAACGAGGTAGTCGGTGGCCGCCAGCAATCCGGCGACGGCCACGATCGACATGGCGTGGCCGGCCGCAATCGGCAAGAGTGAGACGTAGACCACGCTCCTGCGCTGCCGGTTGAGACCGAGGGCCACGGCGAACAGCCAGCCCATCCCGGGATTAAGCCCGTGCAGGGCCCCCAAACCCGCGACCGCGAACCATGGCCAAGTCTCGGTCATGGCCAGACGCTCCGTCGCGACCCCGGCTGTGAAGCTCGCAAATGCTCCTCGCGCGCCATGGCCTCAGGGATAGCAGTAAGAGTCCGAGGAGCAGTCGCCACCTTCGAGCCGCACCTGGTGTGGGCGATGCGGGGCCGGCCAATCAACGAAGAACTTGGGATCAAAGGCGATGCCGCCATCGGCGCCGGTGTCGAGTTTCACCATCCAGCCCTCGATGCCGTCCGGATAGAACTGCGGATCGATGGCCCCGTACAAGGAATTGGTGAAGTAGACGCGTTTGCCGTCGCGACTGATCTCGACCATCTGCGGCCCACCGCTCAAGGCCCCGTTCTTGGCGCCGGGGTGGGTGGCCTTGCTGACGATGCCGCCGATGCGCACCTTACCCGTGAGCTTGGGGTTGAAGGGATCGGAGACGTCGTACTGCTGCAGATCCCCGGTACCCCAGCACGCCACGTAGAGGAACCGATCGTCCATCGACAAGTCGATATCGGTCACCAGCGGCGGAACGGCTTTGAAACCCTTAAGCAGCGGCGGCAGATCAGCTTCGTTGGCGGGCTCGGCCGGGATCTCGATCACTTTCTTTACCGCCCACTTGTCGCCGTCCTTGTACCAGGTCCAGATCGAGGAGGAGAGGTTCTCGAGACTGACCACGCAGTTGACGAAGCCGTAGGCCTTGGTGGGGTCGTGCGCCGGTCGCAATTCGAACACCAATTGATACTTGTCGCCGAAGTCGATGGTTTGCAGGTGCTTTCGCTTGTGCAGGTCCCAGAAATGCAGGCGCCGTCCGTACTGGGCGCCCAACAGGACCTCTGGAATGAGCCCGTTTTCGAAGGTATCGGGCGTGCCCCATTCACTGGTGACGAGCGTGTCGTGACCGAGGTGCCACCAGGCGTCATAGGCAAGGTACTGCGGCCCGCGATCCATCTCCCACTGGCCGCGCACCTCGAAGGTCTCGTGGTCCATGAGAAAGAGGCCGCCGGGCCCCTTGCCCTCGCGGTTGCCGAGGGCAGCGACATAGATACCCTCAGGTCCGCAATGCACCGTATGCGGCCGTGTGTAGCCGGCACGTTCGGCAATCGTGGCTGGCTCGATCACCTTGACGATTTTGGGGTTCTTCGGATCGGGCTTGGTGTCGAGGATGTGAATGCGCGAAGAGCGCAATCCCGGCACCACGAGATAGCGCCGCTCGACGTGGGCGTGCGGGGCATTGGGGCACAGGCAGGAGGAGCAGGCGTTCCAGCCAAAATGGTGCAGCTCGTCACCGGCATTGGGCATCGATGTCGAACCAATGATGCGCGAGTAGGACTGGGAATTGGGGTCGACATCGACCACGGCGATCGCATCGGGGACCTTGCGCTCCGGATCGAAGGCCGCCACGTAAGCGAGGCTTTCCGGTGCCGCTTTCATGGCCATGCGGGGCGAGGGGTAAAAGCTCGGATCGGGCTTCCAGGTCGACATCGTCTATCCTCCTTGAGAGCAATGGAGTTCTGCCTGTGCCGGCAGAGCGAAACGCTGCAATGGCCGGCGTTGCGCCCTTGGGCTCAGCTCTTTGACTAGGCGCAGCAGCCGTCGGTCCACGCCATTCCCGCTCACCGTGAAGCCGGCGGCTCTGACAAGCTCCAGCATCGCCGCGTTGCCGGCCAAGGTGTCAGCCACGAGGCGGCGGACGCCAGTTGCCGCCGCATGGCCACTCAAGCGCGCCAAAGGGGCGCGCGCAAGACCTAATCCTTGCCAGTCAGGGGTCACCGCAAGGGCAAATTCAGCGCTGCCAGCGTCATCCGTGCTGAGAACGTAGCGCACCTCGCCGACCGACGGCGGCGCCTCGCTGCGGACGCGGCGCAAAACACTCTTCACCCGCGCCAGCAACTGCCGCGACTCGAAAGGTTTGGGGATGTAGTCGTCGGCACCGGTCTCCAGGCCGACCACGCGGTCGACCGTATTGCAGCCAGCGCGCAAGCGTGAAGCCATCCTCGTCCGGCAGACCGACGTCGAGCAGAACGAGCTGCGGCAATTCGCGGTCGATCAGATGCCGGAGCGCCCCCGCCTTCGACGCCGCTTACCCGGAAATTCTGCCTGGCCACATAATCGACCAGCAGATGCCGTTGTGCGGCCTCGTCCTCCACCACGACGATGTGCGGGCGATCGTGTGCGCAAAAACCCTGCTCCAGCCCTGCGACTGGAAGGCCCAAGGCCCTAGAGTTGCCGCAAGTCGGGGCTGTTTGGAAGGGTATCGCGCGCCCGAAGTCCGGCCCCAGCAGCCAACCGGGAGTTGCTTTAACGCTTTTGCCGCCCGCGGCGATCGGCTCGCCGCCGGGGTCGCTACCGTTGCGGCCTGCACCTTGGCGCCCGGCTTGCTCTGCCATGACGTGATCCTCCCAGGTGTGCCGAGGCCTACACTCCGAAGAGGGCGCTATACCTTGCCTTGATGGCGTCGCCTTGGGCTTCGACGGCGCCCGGGTCCTCGCGCATCACTTTGATCTGATCGAGCGGCTTGCGGTCGGGACGCTCCTGGACCAGGGCGTGCGCCGACCGCAGCCCAGCCGTGCTCACATTGAGCTGTTGACACTCGATACCCATTGCCCAGCTATAGAATAGTCGTGCCGCGTTGGGGTTGGGCGCCGCCGTCATGATGGCCGCGGGTCCGGTGATGAGTGGACTGCCTTCATTTGCATGGACGATCGCCACGGGCTCACCCTTCTCCTGTAACCCGAGGATCGTGTAGTCGGCGCCGTCGACTTGGACCGCGCGCTCGCCTGCCGCCACCTTCTTCGGTGGATCGGCGGCCGACTGTAGCTGCATCACCTTCTGCTTAGCGAGCTTTTCGAAAAAGCCCCAGCCAAGCGTGGCCACCATCTGCTGCGTCGCCGTCATGATCGTTCCCGAGTAGCCCGGATGAGCCTTGACCAATTTGCCAATCCATCTGGGGTCGAGCAGGTCAGCGAAACTACGCGGCGCCTCCTGTGAACTCACCAGCTTGGTATTGTAGGCGATGACGGAGAGGTAGATGCGCCACGACGCGAACATGGCCTCGGCATCCCGGTGCTGCGCCGGATAGTGCGCCGCTACCTCTTCGGGTAGGTAAGAGGCAAGCAGGCCCTCGCGCTTCCAGGCGATGAAATGCGCCGCGTCCGAGCTCTGGATCACATCGCAGGCGAAGATCCGGCTGGCGTACTCTTGCTGGATGCGCTGGAAGTTGCGCTCCGCACCGGAACGCTCGACGCGCACGGAAACGCCGGGAAACCTTGCCTCGAACGCCTTGGCCACCCTCTCGGCAACGGGCAACTCCACGGACGTGTAGAAGGCAAGCTTGCCTTCCTTTTTTGCGGCTGCGATCAATGCGTCCGTGATCTTCTGCGGCTCCGGGGTAGCGGCAAAGGTCCGCCGCGCCCACACCGGTCCCAGGCCGCTCGCGGCCGCGGCCGCTCCGACGATTGCCCCGCGTCGCGTTAGTGAGCGCATAACCCCCTCCTTCGTCCGCTGCGGTCGCCTCATCTTAACAAATTGCGCGGGCGAGGCCGCCTTTGTTCTCGAGCCAACGGGCCTCGACCTTTACCCATTGTTAGCCACGAATTGCCGTAACTTGAGACGAATACCGGGCATTGCAACAACCGTTTAGTATGGCTGAGTGCAGATAGGCTGGCAGGCGCATTCTCGGGTAGGCGCCCATCGCTGCCGTCGGCGGTGATCGCAAGCAGCATCTTCAGACCGTCGTAGCCTTGCGCCGCGACGATGCCGAGCTCGGCCTGACGCACGAGCGCACGCGGTGCTGCATGAGCTGTGCTTGCTGCTCGCGCTGACCGCACGGTACGCTCGGCCGACGGACAGCTTCGGACGCCGCGCACGCTTGGTAGCCTTACTGATCGGGGGCTGAGATGGGTCGCGGATTGGAAGATGGGTGAAACCGATTTGCCGCCAAGGAGGCTGGTCGGACGAGAAGATCTTGGGCAGGTTCGCGAGATCGTGGTGCCGAGATGGGCGGCACGGACCGATCGAGGCATGGATCATCGATGATACGGGCTTCCCGAAACAGCGGGAAAGCACTCAGTCGGGGCACGCCAATATTGCGGCCAGTCGGCAAGCAGGACAATTGCCAGGTCGCGGTGACGCTGTCGTTGGCCAATCACCATGCGAGCCTGCCCGTAGCTTATCACCTGTATTTGCCAAAGGCAGTGGGCGGAAGATGAAAAACGTCGGCGCAAGGCCGGCGTGCCTGATGAGGTCACTTTCAAACCCAAGACAGAAATAGCTTTGGAGCAAGTGCACTGGGCGTGTGAGGCCGGTGTGCCGCGCGGTGCGGTGATGATGGATGCTGGTTACGGCGCCAGCACCGAGCTGCGCTCGAGCATTACGGCGTTGGGATTGACGTATGTTGCCGGCATTCTGTCCACCACCACGGTGTGGAGATCGGGCGAAGAGCCGTTGCCACCAAAGCGATGGTCGGGGCGCGGACGACCGACGAAACTGATGCGCCGCGACGCCGAGCATCAGCCGAGGTCGGTCAAGGAGCTAGCGCTCAAGCTGCCCGCGAGCGCCTGGCGCAAGGTCACTTGGCGTGAGGCTGCTGCAGCGCCGCTCTCCTCACGTTTTGCACGCGTGCGCGCGCGCGTCGCTTATCGTGACTACTGGCTCAGCGAAACCGCCGACGTCAGCTCGCTCAACATCGTGCGCGCCGTCGCCGCACTGGCCAGCGATCTCGGTGTTGCTGCGACGGCGGAAGGCGTCGAGACGTGCGAACAGTTCGATCTCATCCGGTCGGGGGGCTGTACCGAGATTTAGGGCTTCCTCTAGAGCAAACCGGTGCCGGCGCACGAACTGGAGCCGCTATTCCTTGCCAAGGGAATTGAGGGCGAAGGCTCTCGCCAGGTGGCCGCGGCCTGAACCGAGCGGAAAGCCTGCTCCAGGAGTGCCCAGGACCCCGGGGCAAGAGCGATACGGCTCGGGCAGCCGGCGCCAGGGCGCGTCGAAGGCTGAATTGGCCCCTTGGCTAGAGAGCCTGCGCGGCCGTCAGCGCCAGGCGCAGGCCTTTGGCGCACACCTTAGCAGCCATGCCGAGCCAGGCAGCGCCGGAAGCGCCAACCGCCGCCCCAGCGCTCCCGACAGTCGCGATACCAGCCACGGCAATGCCGGTAGGCTCGACCAGGGATGCATGCGTGATCTGTGACCCAGGCGAGGTCACGCCGGCAGCCGAGCCCATCTGCGGCATAAAGACGACTCCGGCGGCGACAATGACGCCGATCAATGCAAGCTTATGCAGCACGACGGACGTTCTTCCTATGAACCGTCTAAAGAATTGTCTAGTTGTGTCGGACCCTCTCGTCCTGCTGCAACGAAGAAAGCGCGCCGGTGGTTCCGATTGCGCGCCCAGAAAATCGCTGTCCTGATTGCTCGTCTTGATCCGGGAGAGCTGCCGCCCGACATGGACATTGATGTTAGCCGCAGCTGTGAGATGATGCGTGCGTTCGCGACGGCGGCCGCCACGCCCAGGAGCCATCGCGCTACTTGGGCGTTAGACCGCTGTCTGACGGCTAGCGATGGCAAGGATCATTCGCGGGCTCGTTGGGCGTGTAATGAGTTCGTAGGAGACTTGCGCAGGTGGCCGGGCTGTCAAAGGAGATGCTGCAACATCTGATCGCGACGCACGGCTATTGGACTGTGGCGCTCGTCGTCGGCCTGGAGAGCATGGGCATTCCGCTCCCTGGGGAAACGGTGTTGGTGTTGGCGGCGATCTACGCGGCTAGCGATCCAAGCCTAAATATTTTCTTAGTAATCCTTGCGGCGACCTTCGGCTCGATTGTCGGGGACAATGCCGGCTATTGGATCGGCCATCGTTATGCCTATGCCGCCGTTTTACGTTACGGCCGCCACCTAGGTTTATCGGAACCGCGCATCAAGGTCGGCCAGTATCTGTTCCGCAAGCACGGCGGAAAAGTGGTCTTCTTCGGCCGCTTTGTCGCCCTGTTGCGGATTTTGGCGGCCTTCCTCGCCGGAGTGAACCGCATGCCTTGGCGTGACTTTTTAATCGCCAACGCCGCGGGGGCGGTGTTGTGGGCGAGCGTGTTCGGGATCGGCGCCTATTACTTCGGCAAGCTTCTCTTCGAACTACATGCGGTCCTGGCGACCGTCATGTTCCTTGTCGCCCTCGTGATCTTTTTTGGGGCAGGCTATCTGATCAACCGTTACGAGCGTCGATTGATCGACATCGCCGAGCAGGCCCTGCCGGGACCTTTGCATTGAAGGGCAGGGTGGGGGGCGCCATTCCGCGTGCATGACATCTGCCAGGCTTTTCACGGGACTCTCGGGCCGGGCCCCTAAGGTCGCTTACTCGGCGCCGTTTGTCGCCAACAAGGCAGCAACGTTGGCAATCAACTCCGCCTCGCCGGTTGGTTTGGCCAGCGTGGGAACGGTCGCCCACTCGCGCAATAGGTCGTGATTGTCGGACCCTGTGAAGAACATGAAGGGAACTTGCTGCGATTGGAGGGCGGCACAGATCGGCGCGCAGTCCGAGGCGCCAATTTGCACGTCGAGAATGGCCGCGGAAACGCCACCGTTGACCGCAGCCTGCAAAGCCGCCTTGAGGTCGTGGGCGGTGACGACGTCGGCTCCCGCATCGCTCAAGGCGTCCGTGACGCCCAAGGCGATCAGCGGCTCGTCATCCACGACAAGGATCGAGTGTCCCCCAAGCGTGCCCATTTGCAGTCCCCATGCTGCCGATACCCCTGAGCGTTAACGGTCCAAGGTCCGGCATGGAATGGGTGAAAACCCTGGAATGGCCCGGGCGAGACTTCGCAGGGTACCCAAGAGTTTAGCGGCCGCAGCCTGAGGCCCTGGGGCTTAGGCTTCCCCTGTCTTAGCCCCGTGTCTTAGCCCCGGGGTCTTGGCCCCGGGGTCTTGGACCCGGTGTCGTTGACCCCGTGTGTTAGGGCTTGTGTGGGGGTTCCTTTTTCCCGATGCGACCTGGCGCATCACCCTCTGGCCGTGCCGCGCTCCTGCTGTTTTCCAGCTGCTGGGATGACGTCTCGCGCCATTTCGCGTGGTCTTCTTCGGCTTGCAGCCATTCCTCGGTAATTTTCCGCCGAGACCACTTGGGCTCGAGCCAATCGCGCAACCGCCTGGCCGACATGGCCAAGAACCTCGAACGGCGCCGCGGCCCGCAGCGTGGCCGCTCAAGTAGGATCATGGCGGTCAGGATGGCGCCGCCAAACAGGGTAATGCCTGCCATCAGGCCGACGATAAAGCTTTGAGGATCCATGGTAAGCGCGTCAAAAGCGGGAAAAGATGGCCCGTGCCATCCCCCGTTTGTGGGAGAGCAGGCGGATTGGTGCGTGCCTGACTGTCGCAGATTCGGACCGCCCGCTCGCGCGCTCAGCCTGCATTCCTGGTAAGGCGTCAGGCGCGGCCTTTTTAACCCGCTCGCCTCACAGCGACGTGCCCAGACCTACCCACGGGTGACCGAACCGCCTGGGCACGGTCACAGCTCCGTCAAAATCTTTCCTCGATGCGTTTGTAGGCTCCCGGTGTTGTGTGCGTAACTGCAAACGTGAGTAGCGTCCCTTAGGACTGCGTTGTGGCGACTGTCGGCTCGGGCTAAGTGAGCAAAAGCCTGAGCCGACATCGTCGTTAAGGAACCTCACGTCTCGCAGCCCTAGCTCCCCCGCCGAAGTGGCCGGCCAAGCGCCGCCGAGCGCCTGCCCGTCATAGACCCGTCATAGCGATGACATTGGCCGCTCGCCCCGCCTGCTGGCCTCTCCCGTGGCGATCTCGTGCGCTGGGCCGCTCTCGCGATGCTTCGGCGTTAAGGCAAGCTGCGGGATGTGTTTGTGGGGTCCGCCGCTGGCGCTTTAGACCGGGGGGATGGTCACGCCCATTTGCGATAAGTGCCGGCGACGCAATGTGGTCAGTTTCCAGGTCGAGCCCAAGGACGCCTGGCGCACGGTCGTGTTGAACCGTTGGCGGACGATCTGTCCCTCCTGCTTCGACGCCGAAGCCGAACGCGCCGGCGTGCGCTATCGGTTCGTCGGCGTGGGCGCGATATCCTGGAGCGATAGACCCGAACCGACCAGACGCTACACCAGAAAGCCCCCTTAGAGCCTTCGTCTTGGCCACTCAGGTGGTCGAGTAGAGTGTAGCCATCCGCATGGACACGATATTTTCTCCTACCGAAGGTGTCGCCGAGCATCAGCCGCTCCGTGATACCGGCATGCCGGCAGCCGTGAGAAGCGTGACCATCCAATCTTCATGCCCCACCAGGCCGTTGCGCGTCGGGCCGGCAGAAAAGGGCCCGGGCCGGCGCACCAAAGCCGGCAGGCGGTAGGCGCCTGCGAGTTGGCGTGCGTCTCGCTGCGGTCCGCATTGCTGACCGCGAGGCTTCGTCCCTTGGCATGCAAAGCATCCAGGCGGCCGCAGGGCAGGGCGCGAGAAGCCAACGTGGGCTGACAATTTCCCGCAGGGGCATCTGGGACTGGGACGACCTACCAGGGCTGTTGCGGGCAAACGCCGACGCCTTGGCTTGGCGGCCGTGCCGGGCGAGATCGGTCTCACCCTTTCCGGTGATCCGCTGCAGCCGCGCCAACCCCATTTCGAGGTTCTTGCGGCAATGTTCGGAGCGCCCGAATGGACCTCTTCAGCTTTCTGATCCTCGTCATCATGGCGAGCTTTACCCTCTCCAGCGCGGGCCTTCTGATCGGTCTGGTCGTGGTAGAGCGGCAGCCAAAGCCTTCGGTGTCGGATCTGCGCCGGTCAAGCTCACGGCGCCGCGCTCGCAAAGGCAAGCGAGGATAGCCAGGCTGCTACAGCGACGTTACTGCGGATGCGTGTAGGGAAGCGCACCGGGAGGCCGGCGGGCACATCGCCGGCCTCCCGGCCTTTTGTGGCGGCTCAGGACGCGAGCCATGTCGGGGCCAAGTCCCATTTCCTATTGAAGGCCCTACTGCCGGCACCTTTTCGCGCGTTCTCCTTGATCTCGGCTTCAACGTCGCGGGCAATTTGATCGATCGAGAAGCTCGCCTGCTCTTGGCTCGACGGATATTCCACGAACAGAAGGCCTCGAAGCCAACGCTAACGTGGTCGCGGCTGTCGAGCCTGCGACGCCGCGACACCTCGAGCGAGCCGGTTTGGGAGGAGATCGCTTGCAGGCTTCGCCTCCACCCCAAAGATTAGCGGCGCAAGCACTGTGGGTAGCTGCTGGCCTGCTGCGACGGTTTCGGCGCCCAAGCCACAACCCCGGCGCCGCTGGCGTTCGTTTGGGTCGGACAATGCGGTAGCGAGGCCCGCGATTGGTCGCGACCACCTGCTCCTCTAGACCGCCCAGTTGGCGCCCGGGCGATGTTTATTCCTGGGCACGAAATCAGATCGTTCCGTTGGGCGCGGGTCGCGCACCCAAATCTCACGGTTCGGATGCAGACCACCGCCCCTGGTCGCCGGGACCGCCGTGTGGCGGGCCCGGTGGAGCAACCGGGTGTCGGCCTCACCGCAGTTGGGGTGGATACCGCCGTTGCCGGCGACCACCTTTTCCCAGGCGGCCTTGCGCGCCTTGTAGATGGCAGCATCAGCAAGCGCTGTGCAATTGACCTCGTTCGTGTTCAGGTCGACCACGATCTCATCGCCATTCTCGACGAACGCGATCGGGCCGCCGAGGGCCGCTTCCGGCCCGACGTGACCGATGACGAGCCCGACCGAACCGCCGGAGAAGCGCGCATCGGTCATCAGCGCCACGACAATGCCTCGCTGTCGGCAGAGCGTGGTGATACGCGAGGTCGGATCGAGCATCTCCGGCATTCCCGGGGCGCCGCTCGGACCCTCGTAGCGCACAATGATCATGTCATTGTTCTCGAACCGCTCGGGCGTTTGGTCGAGAGCGTCGAGCAAGCTCTGCTCACCTTCGAACACGCGCGCTTTGCCGCGGAAGACATTGTTCTCAAGACCCACCTCGACACCGGCGAGTTTGAGAATCGCGGAGAAGTCCGGTGATAGGTTGCCGCTGAGCACGCGCAGACCTCCGGTCGGCTTGTAAGGCTTCTCGACCGAATAAATCACCTTGCCGTCGGCACGCTTGCTACCGAGACGATCGACCTGGTTGGCAAGGGTTTCACCTGTGCAGGTCAGCGCTTCGCCGTTGAGCAGGCCGGCCTCGAGAAGCTCGCGCACGATGACCTGCACGCCGCCCGCCTTGTCGATGTCGACCATGGAGTATTTGCCGTAGGGTCGTGCGTCGGTCAGCACGGGCACCACATGTTGCGAGAGGTGATTGAACTCGCCCGGCGTCATGATATCGTTCCAGAAATCGGCGAAGCCCGCAGCGCGCGCAATCTCCGGGGCATGCAGCGTTACGTTGGTCGAGCCGCCGATGGTCATGGCGACGATAACCGCGTTGCGAATGGAATCGCGCCCGACGATATCGCGGGGCTTCAGATCCTTTTCGATCAAACGGGCCAGGTGATCGACCAGTTCGGCGGGGAAATCGCGCAGCCTGCGCGGGTCGTCTGAGGATGGTGCCACCATGTGCAATGGCTGCATGCCGACGACGCCGATAAAGGTCTGCATGGTGTTATAGGTGAACATACCGCCGCAGCTGCCGATGCCGGGGCAGGCGTGGCAGGCGATTTGGTAGCGGTGTTCCGGATCGGGATGACCTGCAACCTGGTAGGCGCTCACAATGTCAATCTTCTCACCCGACTTCGGATCGGTGCCGGGATGGATCGAGCCGTCCGACATCATGATCGCTGGATGGTTGTGTTCGAGCAATGCCGCGAGCGTGCCGACCGGCGGCTTGTCGCAGGCAACGACGGCGATGGTGCCCGCAAGGCCTGTTGCGCTCAGGTGCTCGCAAAGGGCATCGTGGGTCAACTCGCGCCCGATCAGTGAATAGCGCATCTCGCGCGTACCGTTGCGGATGCCGTCGGACGTTGCGATCGTGTACTCCGGCTGCACGAGGCGCACCTTGAGCTGATGCGGCGCCTTGCCGACACGGCTTTTCAGGGCCGCATGTACCGCCTCAACCTTGGCCATAACCCCGAGGTAGCATTGGCTGTCACCCTTGGTGCCCACCACACCGACCGAGGGCTCATGGATGAGGCTCGGATCGGTGCCAAGTTCACGCGCGATGCCGATGCTCTGGGCGGAGCGTCCCGGATGGCGGTCGATCAGCACGATGTTCGATTTCGTCACAGAGGGCTCCTTGCAACGGCGCGGGGCGTTCCGTCAGCGATCGGCGGTGGCCGAAGCACAATTCCGATCGGAAGGGCTTTTATGCCCGCGAACGGACGCAGCAGGCAAGGGTAGGCCGCACCGGATGCCGCTCCGGCCCTTACTCAGCCTAACCTGATCCGCAAGCGAAGCTGGCACTGCTGCCGCCGCAACTGGCCATGACCCCGTTTTAGGGCCAAGCCGCAAGCGGGGATGAGCAACCTCATGAAACGATGCCGGGCCGTGGCTCAGAACGTTGCGCGTTAGGAGCGAACGGCGCTCCAAACGCCCGAGCAGAGACCGGAGGGCCCGCGACCGGCCCAGGTTCCGCCGCCCCGAAGTGGGCCGAACCGTCCGCTCCCATGGGCGGTGCGGGGCCCCGCCACGGCGTTCAACTGGGCTCGCCCCGAGGCCGAAACGCGGCCGCCCAACCTGATTGGGTAAAACGCGAAAGATCCGCCGGTAGAAAAGATGCGGCCGCGGTCTATTCCGAGGCCAATCTCGATGGTTCCGCAATGGCCGCGGGTAGTGGCGGCGACCAGGCTCCAGTTTCCGTCGAACTTAGCCGCACTTGCCGGCAGCGCCGAACAGGTGATTGCGGAAGCGGCCGATAGGATGATGGTGCACGTACGATTGCCAATCATGGGAGGCCTCATTTCGCGGGGATTGGTCTGGGCTGATCTCCAAACACAATAGTCGAAGGAGACTGCATCGGGAGGGCTGGACCCGCTGGCCAAAGACCACCTGGTCGGGAAGTCCTTGATAAACAAAAATCCCGCCAGATCCACCAATCGTGGGGTCCGCTACAGGTTGAACTGATAGCTGGCCGGCACCCAGCGGTAGCTGGTGGCCGACTTCTCCACGTAGCCGACCGAGGGGAACGGCATGTGGAAACCTGCCACCGCGATCTTGTCGTTCGCCACCATGTCGAGAATACGTTTGCGGCTCGTGATCGCCAGGTCCTTCACGTCATCGAAGACCGTCGCCCATTCGGGCTGTTGGATCGATACGACATAGTGGTTGGCGACATCGCCCCAAATGAGCAGACGCTGGTTGTCGCTTTCCACGTGGAAGGCGAGCATGCCCGGTGAGTGGCCGTAGGCATTGACGGCGCGAATACCGGGAACAACCTCACTTTCGGGCTTGAGGAACGTCGCCTTTTTCTCGAACGGTATGGCGATCTCCTGAAACAGCAGGAGGTTCTGTTTGCGAGCCTCGCGCACTTGGCCCTTTTTCCAGAAGTCGAATTCCACCTCGCCGAAGGCGACACGTGCGTTCGGATAAGCTGGCTCACCATCATGCATCAGGCCGCCGATATGGTCGGGGTGGCCGTGGGTGATGACGACCACGTCCACTTGTTGAGGCGTATATCCTGCAGTCACCACAAGGTCCCGAAGGTGGCCTGCAGAGGCCATGCGCCCCGTTCCGTTACCCGTATCGAACAAGACCAACGCCTTGCCGGTGTTCACAAGCGTGGGAACGAAATGGTGATCGAAATTTGTTGCCGGCAGGCCATTCACCTTCAAGAGGTTGCGCACGGTTTCTTCTGATTGATCTTGCCCAAAGGTGGGATGTGGCCCTGGACCTACCCGGAACCCGTCGAGGATCTGGGTGACCTCGAAGCTGCCAAGCTTAAAGCGATAAATCTGCGGGCGCAGCACGCCAAGCATCGGTGCCGAGCCACCCCGCGTGGTCGAGTTCGTATGACATGACTTTCTCCTTGTGAAACGCCACCGCAGCCCTGGTCGCACGATTGCCACTGTCGCTGCCACGGGCTTGGGGTGCTTGCCGGCGGCAGTTCGCGGCCGTCGCTCGGAACCGACCGCAGCCTCTCGCCGACAGTCATTCAACAGTTCCGCAAGCAGTGTCGGCCCGGCACTTTGTAAGTGCATCCTTTTGCAGGTGCTCACGGCAAAACCGGCACACTCCATTCATACAGACGTTGAAGGATGGTGTATCCGACTACACGATCGATGCGGACCGGCCATCGGCTCGGTCTGCAGGTGACCAACCACCATGGCCTGCCCGCTCCTCCGTGCTAGCACCCCATCACACACCGATGGGCGTCAGCACGCTATAGAATTCGCAGATAGACTTGCGCAAGCTCGCGGGCGATCCGGTAGGCATTTGACGCAACGGCACGGTCCTTGGAACCCATGCACGATCACGCCGGCCGCGACGCTAACGGTGTAGGTGACGTTAAGGTCAGGTTCTGATTGGCGTCCTGCACCCGGAGCCATTGCTTTTTTTTCACCGAGGAATCGCGGTGCCAAGAATTCCTCTTCCCGTTTCGCACACTTGCTATGCCGGTGAGTTCCGCCCTGCGGCAGGGTGCCATTCGTGTGTGCTGCGCGCCGAAAGCTTCCGCCAGGCAGGCGTTCCCCGACGCTGGTGCTGCCGCCCAGGACTTCGCGCTCCCCCCAAAAAACCCAACCCCCTGGCGGGACCGGGTTATCTAGATCATTGATCCAGAGCAATTCGTACTCCGCTTGACCCTGGTAGGCTTGTGTTTGCTGCTGCCTCCCAACAGCCGCCGCGGCCGTGCCTCTCCTGTCCGGCCGCGCCCACATCTGTCGTGAGAGCGCCCTGAGCCGTCCCCCTCGGCTCGGGGCGTTCGCTTGGGGGCTAGGCCACACCGCGCTCGCGGCGTGAGGCGCGCGGCGTCGTCTACGTGACCGTCGCACCTACGTATTGTTGATAGGGTTAGAGCGGACTGGCGCGCTTAAGCCCGCACCCAAGCGCGAGGTCCAGGAAGGGCGCCTCCCGTTGCGGCATGGGGGTCGTGGACGGCGCCCTTCTGGAGTAGCTACGCAAGCCATCCAGAACACGTTGATCGACGGTGGGTGCGCCGATGCTGGCCGCTCGGGTGGGACGTAGCCGAGCGGCTTTGACCATTGAGGCGGAGCCGTGGAAGGGGTCTGCGGCAACCGGCATTGCAGTTTCGGTGTTTAAGCCGTCGCCCTCGCTCGTAGAAGAGGTAGATCACCAATCGCCAAAACACTCTAATAAAATCGCATACCTGGCGGATGGGGAGTCCGACAATTCCCATTGAAATGATTGGGATTTTTTACGGCAATTGAAGTCTGCCCCTAGTCTTGCCCATGCCAGTGGGGGCGTTAGCTTAATCAGGTCGCGACCGTGCGCTTGCTCAACTTGACCAACACGTAGTTCAAGCCCTCGGCGATTAGAGACGAGATGAGCGCAGATTTTTTGCGCGACGCGCACCAAGCTACACAATTCTGACCGTCTCCATCGCCATATTATCGACATTGCAGATGCGGACTGGGGGAGGACATCATGTTGCGCATTGTTGCGGCCACGAGCTTGGTGCTCGTGTCATGGGCCGTACTCGCAGATCATAAGGGCGATTGCCTGGACAGCAAGGATTACGATCTCCGCATCAAAGCCTGTTCGGCGATGATCGAGCACAATCCTAAGGACGTCGTCGCCTATCACAACCGCGGTGAAGCGTACGGCCTCAAAGGGGATAGCGATCGCGCGATCTCGGACTACACCAAAGCCATCGTGTTAGATCCGAGCTACGTGCCAGCCTATAATAGCCGTGGCCGCGCCTACGTTAGCAAAGGCGATTACGTGCGCGCCGTCGACGATGTGACTAGGGCGGGCGAACTCACTCACAAACCGGTTCCCAAGCCGCAGCCGTCGTCAGCAGGGGTGAAGGCGGCTCACAAATCAAAAGAAGGACAAACGGCCAAGTACGGGCTGAGTACTCCCAAGCCGGAGCTAGTGCCACCAGCCGGTATGGCAGCACCGCACAAATCAAAAGTGACCAAACCCGGGCCGGTTGCTCCCAAGCAGGAGGCACTACAAACAGCCGGAAAGGCGGCACCTCACAAATCGAATGATCAACCCCAAGCGGGTGTCGCTGTCTCTGGCAAGGCACCCGCCGTTGAGCCGGCGTGGGCTCAAAGCGAGCTCAAAAACTCGCATGGTGGGTTCTAGGATGATGGATGTGGCCTGTACCGACGGAAAGATTTACCTCGCCAAGCACGCTCGCGGTATTTCGTCACCACATAGGTAGCCGCTCGGCGATCAGCGCCTGCTGGCTGATCCCCGTCCTGCCGGAGATCGCGCGGAGCTCCTTGAGCGCAACCTCATCCTGCCAGGCGTGATGGATTTTCGGTTTATGCGGCTGGGGGGCGACGTACGTGCCCTGCCCTCATCCCCTGCCGGCGGCGGGATCCTGCCACGGCCCCATTGGCTCGGTGACACAAAGATGCCTTCCCGATCCTGTTCCTGCTTGGATTTCTTGTTCATGACTTCGCGGCCACCCGCGCCTTCCCCGCGCAACGGGCACGCCCCTGTCAAAGGCCCTCGCCCCCAACGATCTGTGTGCGCCGATCAAGGGCGAGTTCAAGCTCGGCAATGGCCGCTACTGCTATCCCGTCACGGTCGCAGACCAAGCCTCACGCTTCCTGCTCATGTGCGAAGCCCTTGACACCATCTCTCTTTGCCGACCGCGGGCTGCCTCAAGCCATTCGTTCCGACAATGGGGTCCCCTTCGCCAGTCCTCATGCCCTCTTCAATCTGTCAAAACTCGCCGTTGGTGGCTGAGGCTGGGCATTGCCATCGAGCGCATCAAACCGGGCCATACCCCAACAGAATGGCCGCCACGAGCGCATGCACCTCCCCGCAAAAAGGAGGCAACCCGGCCGCCGGGCATGAACAGCCTGCAGCAGCAGGCCCGCTTCGACGACTTCGTGCACGAGTTCAACGCCGAACGGCCACACGAGGCCATCGCCATGAAGTGCCCCGCCGAGGTCTACACCCCCTTGAGGCGCCCCTATCGGGCCCTCCCGACCTCGAATACCCCTTCCACGACCGCGACGTCCTCGTCACCGCCTGCGGCCGCATCTGCCGGCACCGAAAGAAAATCAACGTCTCAACCGTCCTGGCCGGACAGCGGCTCGGCATCAGGGAGGTCGACGAGGGAATTTGGCTCGTCAGCTTCATCGACTATGATTTGGGCTATATCGATCTGGAGCAGAGAACCTTGCAACCCCTCGACAACCCCTTTGGGCCCAGGTTGTCACCCATGTCTTAAGTACGTTCTGTTACCCATGTGTCCGGGTCGGACAGACGTCGATCTGGCGGATGGGGAGGGATTCGAACCCCCGGTGGGCGTGAACCCACGCCGGTTTTCAAGACCGGTGCCTTAAACCACTCGGCCACCCATCCGTTTAGCAGGATCAGGCACTTACCAAATCAGTCAGTCGGCGAAAACCCACAATTGGTACCCGACGACCGAGATCACGACCATGTGGCGCAGTGCACGGTTCACTGCGGTAGCCCCAGCGCAACGCATGCGCCCGCCGGCATCGCCGCAGGTCGTTCGGCGACATCGGCGTGCCGTTGGCTTTACAGAACACCAGAGCATCGGGCTCAGTTTTGCCGAGACCCCGCTGTAAGCGCAACTCAAGTTTGTTGCCGCCGGCGTTCGCGCTGAACTCGTCCTACACGGGGCGGTAAAGAGATGCTTCGTCGACCGTGTTCGATCTTGGCGCCCTTGAACCGGAGACTAGTTTGGTCTGCTCGCGCGGGCGATCCACACGGGGCGTTGCGCTGCGAATATCAGGTTGGACCACGATAGCGCCAACAACGCAGCGCAGGCCTGGAGCCAAACCGACTGCAACGAGAGCTTGCGGTAGTCCCTGCTTGCGCCAAACTCGGAGGAACAACCGACGTCTGCCCGGACGACCCGACACCGCCCGCCTAGGGAAACCTTCAGGGCTTTCACCTACAGCGCATCGCAATCTGCCAGGCTATCACCGTGAATGCTTTCCCCCTGGAGGTGGTTGTTCTTCTCGTTGGTCGGCGTAGTCGTTGCTGCAGGTCTTGTCGCAGCTGCCCGAAAGGTCACCCATGTCATATCTAAGTCAGCTGCGCGGAAGGCAATGGGGCTCGTCGAAATTGCGATACCGGTACGGGGGGACGCGATACACGCGCGTGGTCATTTTGATCATTCGCTAAAACGACCGCGCGGATGAGGTGTCGGGCTCTGAAACGGTCGCTGCGCCAACGCCTCAGGCCAATACTAGGATCGGCATCGGCGAATGGGGGGAGCGTTGGCCTAGGCGTCGGCACCGTGCACCGACGAAAGCGCGAGATTGCGGGGCAGGCCGCCAGCGATTGAGCCACCCAAGTGGAAGCCCGGCGAGTGTGCGGATGCCGGCGGGCCAGGTAGAGTGGCTAGTTGTGCAAGCGGTCGCGCGACAGCCTGCTGGCGAACGCTAAGCCGATCAGACCCGCAAGCGACGCGCCGACGAGGATCATCACAGCGACATGTCTCGGCATCCAAATGCCGGCCCCGTAGGCCGCCCAGACCGCAACGACGATTGTCAAGATCGTCGTTATCGCGCTGATTGCTCCGCAAATCATGGGGGCTAGATGCCCCCTCGTCGAGTGCCAGATCGCCAAGAAGCCCGAGGCGGCATGCGTGACTGCGAGCGGAAGGAGCGTGCCCCACCAGAACCAAGGCAGCTCGGCCTCTGCCGCAAGGATGGCGACGCTGCTGGTTGCAGCGTAAAGCGCCAGTCCGAAATAGACTGCTAGCAACGAAAAGTGGATCAAATTGCCATCCCGAATGAGGCCGACTAGGTAACGTCGCCCGAAGGGAACGAGCTTTTCGCGGACCCGTCCGACTGTACGCTCGACTTCGGCCCTTCAGCCTCGATAAAGCGTCAACGGCGGAGTACCGATGCGCCACACTTTTGCGCCTATAAAGATCAGATCACAGGACTATTGTGTATATCCCTCTTTTGGGGGGAGACTTTGGCAGCCGCAAACTAAACTGACTGGTCCAGGGCTCACCGGCGACTTTGGCGAACGTGTCTGCCCCGAAACTTGGCTAGGCACCGGACAGCAAAGGATTGGGGCGGTAACGCGGGGGACGGCGGGGCGCGGGAAATAGCCACGAAAATACGGGACTGGATGATCCCAGTGGGCCCGGTCCAGGACGGGCCCAAGCGGCTTTCAAGACCGGTGCCTTAAACCACTCGGCCATCCATCCGACGCGAAGGATCAGGCACTTAACAACTCAAACATTCGACGAAAGCCCAAAATTGCCGCCGGAAACGGTCATAGCATGGGCACGCCGATCTCAACGTCAGTCGCCGCCCTTCTTGGAGTGATGCTCGTGGACGTTCAAGCTCACAGTGGATTGGCGCGGCCCAAGTGTCGGCTAGTGGCAACGATGTCGACGCCGGCGGCAATCAAAGCCGGGTCCAGTGTGCCGCTGGGCGTGGAACGATACGCGCGGCAGATCGAAGAAAACCAGGTGTCTTGCCAACAACGCGCCGACCGATTGGGCCGAATTGGCGATCCGGTCTGATTGCCTAAACAGGCGGTCTTCTCATCGGGCTTTCCAAGTCGCGGCGCCAGCCGCATCGCGAGCATCTTGCGCCTGTGTTGGGCGCAGCACGGCGATGCCAGTTTACAGGCAGTGAAAAGTTATGCGGCCCCCTTGGACCGTTGTTGGCAGCTTGAGACGCAGCCCAGCCTTGGACTGGCCAAGCGCATCAAAGTGCTATGGCTTTTCGCACGTATCGCAAATCGACTGAATGCATCTGCCCGTGCAGCGCTCCCGGCATGCCGACTTGCTGCACTTCTTCGCATAGACCGAGGCAGACGGTGCCACCGGTGTTAAGCCAGAAACAACAGTTGTGAACACAAGGGCGGCGGCCGCCAATGCGAGAATGATCTTCATGGACCCAAACTCCAAGACAAAGGCAAAACGGCGTCAATCTGTAGTATGATCTTCTGTATAACGAGCACATCGGACTTTTGTCCTTTGTCATCTCACCAGGGGTGACCTAGGTCAGCTGGCCAGTCTCACCTATCGATCTGGGAGCGGAAGAACCAATGTGAGGCAGAACCTCTCCTTCGCTGGCGGCCCTTCCTTGTCTCGGATGCTAGAACTCAGCGCGCCTGAGCCGCGCCCCTGATCCTTATCCGCACCGCCGCCTGCGACATCGGGGACTAGCTTTCGCTGGACCTATTCTGTCGCCCCAAAGCCTAAAGGATTGCATCCTGGAAAATGCGGTGAATACGGAGTGTGTCGGATCGACGCCAGCGGTAGCAAGTAGACCGAAGAACTTTTGTCGTAACGATGGATCTAACATGAAAGCCACCGTCACCACCCTGCTGGCCGCATCGGTCCTAGTGTCGGGCATCGCTGGCGTTTCGGCCCCGGCTGCGGCTAAGCGCAAGCAGCCCTATGGCTATGCCCCCTATGGCTATGTCCCCGTTGCCCCCGCCCCCTATGCCAATGCCCCCATCGCCTACGGTCCCCCTAACGGCCCGCGACCTTGGTTTGCCTATAGCACCTATAGCAGCGGATTTTCCCCCTTTCCCTACAGCGATGGTTTTGGCGCCTATGCCCGCAACTCCTTTGGCGTTGTCCCGCGTGGATATGGTGGTTATGGATATGGCCCCGATCCGGATAGCGTCACAGGATATGGTCCGTTTTTCGGCTCCAACCCTTGGTGGCGCGCGATGGGTCGCTTTGGAATGGATGGAAGAGTTCAATAACGTTTCCTGCCGGAGCTAGCCGGGAAGCCTTACCCGGCCTGCCACGCAACCAGCCCGGTCGCAGAATGGGTCAGGCGCTGAGCCGGCCGACCCGGGAGCGATAATCGACAACCGGCCGCCGAGCCCTCGCTCCGGCAAGTGGGAACCGCGCCGCCCACGGCACGCCGCAGTTTTGCGATTTGCAAAACTCTGCCGCCCTTCCTAAGTCGCAGACAGTCGGCGCGGCGAGGTTGAGCCGTATTTCGGCGGAGAGACCGCGATGAGCAGATTGCAAGCGCAAGGCGTGCATCATATCACCTTTGTCGGCGCCAACCGGCAAACCTCGATCGACTTCTGGGAAGGCGTGCTCGGCATGCCGTTCGTATTCGAGCAGCCAAACCTCGACGATCCCGAACAGAATCATCTCTATTTCGACCCAGGTGACGGGCGGCTGATCACCGTGTTCACCAGCGAATTTGGCAACCCGACACCCGCCCCAATCCGACCGGTATCGGCAACGTCCATCACATTGCCTTCATGGTCTCGCGCGCGACCTATACCCAGGCCGCAGTGCGGCTGCAGGAGCGCGGCTTTGCCAACTCCGGCGAGGTCGATCGAGGGTTCATGTATTCGATCTACTTTCGCGAGCCGCTCGGGCAACTCCTGGAGTTGGCCTGCTACAAGTTCGAACCACCGGCCGGGAAAACCCACGCCGACGTCCTGCGCGAGGCGCATAATATCCGCCTCGCGCGCGGAGCCTACAACATCGCCGACGAGCATTTGGCGGATGCGATCGAGTTGCTGGCAAAAAAGCCGGCCCCCGATGTGGCAAAAAGAGACTGACGGCGACATCGGTCCGGGGCGCCTGGCCCAACGTCATGGCCTAGAAAGGAAAGCGCATGAGCTGGTTACCCTCCCAGGACCCCAAGCCTGGGGATCCCTTGTCATGTGACGCCATCGAGCATGTCATCGTACCGCGGGCGCGTGATCTTGGGGGCTTCGAGGTGCGCCGCGCATTGCCGGCGGCGCAGAAGCAGATGGTGGGCCCCTTCATCTTCTTCGATCAAATGGGGCCGGCCGAGTTCCTGATCGGCAAGGGCATCGATGTGCGGCCGCATCCTCACATCGGCCTCGCCACGGTTACGTATTTATTCGAGGGCGAAGTGCACCATCGCGACAGCTTGGGTTCATCGCTCGCCATCCGTCCTGGCGAAGTCAATCTGATGCGGGCCGGGCGCGGTATCGTGCATTCCGAGCGCGAGACCAGCGAGACCAACCTGGTCACGGGAGGCCATGGCCTGGCGCACGTCAAGGGTGAGGCTACCGAGGCGGCTACCCGTCGCCTGTTCGGCATTCAGGCCTGGGCGGCCCTGCCGAAGAGCCATGAAGAAGGCCCACCCGCCTTCGCCCATCACGGCACGGCCGAGTTGCCCCGCATCACCGGTGAAGGAAAGACGGTGCGATTGGTGCTGGGTTCGGCGTATGGCGGGCGGTCACCGGTCGAGTTTCCCCACGAATCGCTGTTTGCCGAAGCCGTGCTGGCGCCAGGGGCTGTGCTTCCGCTCGATCCTGATCACGACGAGCGGGCGGTCTATGTTGCCTCCGGTGAAATCGATATCGCAGGTAGCCGTTTCGCCGAGGGGCGCTTGCTGATCTTCAGACCCGGAGACCGCATCTCCATCCTGGCCCTGGCGCAATCTCGCTTGGTGCTCTTGGGCGGAGATCCGATGGATGGCCCCCGTCACATCTGGTGGAACTTCGTGTCCTCGTCCAAAGATCGCATCGAGCAGGCCAAGGCCGATTGGCGCGCGAAACGCTTTGCGCTGGTGCGGGGCGACGAGAAGGAATTTATCCCGCTACCGGAGTGAAGAACGGGCCGCCGCCGCAGGGAAGAACGCAACGAGGTTGCCGCCTCGGGCAAAGCCGCGGGCGTGCCTCTTCACCGAGCCTGCCAACCGGCGCTATCTGGCCGGACCGGTCCCAATCGGGAGGGACGGGTCGGCACCCCATTCACTCCAGGAGCCGTCATAGACGGCGGCGTCGGGCCTACCAAGGACCGCAAGCGCCAGCGCGATGACACCGGCCGTAACACCCGAGCCGCAGGAGGCAACGACTGGCCGGTCCGTATCGATCTTGGCGGCGGCAAAAATTTGCCTGAGCTGGGATGCCGGTTTTAAGGTCCCGTCCGCATTGATGAGGCTCGCAAACGGCAGGTTGCGGGCGCTCGGAATATGACCCGAGCGCAAGCCGGCGCGCGGCTCCGGGATGGTGCCTTCGAACCGCCCTGCGGCTCGGGCATCGACGATCTGCGCCACGGGACTGTCGATGAGGCCTTTTACTTCGGCGGCGTCGCGTACCAACGAGGCATTGAAGACCGGGGAAAAGTGGCGCGGCGTGCGCTGGCGCGGCGGACCATCCTCCAGCGGGCGGCCTTCGGCCTTCCATTTCTTGAGGCCGCCATTCAAGACGCGCACCTCCTCATGACCCATGGTCCGAAACATCCACCACACGCGCGCCGCCGAGTAGAGTCCCTCGCTGTCATAGGCAACGATGTGCATGCCGTCGCCGACGCCCATCTTCTTCATGCGACTGGCGAACTTGGTGGGGGAAGGCAACATGTGGGGCAGCGACGAGGTTTCGTCGGCGATGTCGTCGATGTCAAAGAACAGGGCGCCGGGGATGTGGGCTTCGAGAAACTCGGCTTTGGCGTTGCGCTTGGTGGTTGGCAAGTGCATCGAACCATCGAGGATGACGAGATCGGGTGCCTCGAGGTGCGACGCTAGCCAGTCCGCCTCGACCAGCCATTTGTGTTCAGCATTGGCCATGCCCGTTTCCTTCCTGCTCGCGATCTTCACCTGACGGCGCGCGGATCCTGGCCGGGATCATCGCCACCGGTCGCGACTGGTCGACCTTGCTTCTTACCCGCCACAAGACGGGGCGTCCGAGCATCGCTCCTGATCGCAGCGCCGTACCTGTCATGCGAAGGCGACGCGGATGCGCCGGTTCAATTTACCCTTCTTTTCCATCTTACTGATACCGACGCGGCCAATCTCGCCGGTGGTTCGCACGTGCGTGCCACCGCACGGCTGCAGATCGATCGAGCCATTTTCCCCGATCACGACGAGGCGGACCTTGCCGCTCCCCATGGGTGGCTTTACGGACATGGTGCGCACGAGGCCGGGGTTGGCCTCGAGCTCGGCGTCGCTGATCCAGCGTTCCGTTACCGGATGGTTGGCGGCGATAAGCTCGTTCAGGTTGGCGGTCAAGGCGTCCTTGTCCACAGAGGAGGCATCCTCGATGTCGAAATCGAGCCGGCCTTCCTCGGCGCCGACTTGGCCGCCGGTCACCGGATACTTCACCAGCGCGCACAGCAGATGCAGGCAGGTGTGCATGCGCATGAGTTTTGCGCGGGTGTCCCAGTCAAGTACGGCGCGGACGGTCTGACCGACCGCCGGGCGCTGGGCCCCATCCGAGGGCACATGCACAATCGTCAGTTTGTCGGCGTCCCAGACGGTCGTGGTGATGGGACAGGAGGTCCCACCCTCGAGCTCGATGCTGCCGCGATCGCCCGGCTGACCCCCGGCGGCAGCGTAGAAGACTGTGCGATCCAGCACGATGCCCCCGCGATCATTGATGGCGAGCACCTGCGCGGCACAGTCGCGGGCGTAGGCGTCGCTTCGATAAACTTGCTCGGTCATGGCCCAAATCCGATCCTTATGGACGCGGTCAGCATCCTCAACCAGGAAATGTCAACACCGCGCCCAGGGCGATCTGAGGACGCTGGGCACCTGATCGCCTGCCGGCAACGGACAAGAGGGGTGCGCGCTGGCAGTCCCCGTACGCCGACCGAAAGGCAGCCTTCCCCGCATGCACCGCATGGCTTCAGGCCTTATCGGACGCTGCAAACATCTTAGGAAGGGCTGCTGGCGCGGAAACTAACCAATGGGGCACGGGGAGGTTTTTCGACTTGAGGAATGCCGGGTCGAACAGCTTCGACTGGTAGCGGGTGCCGTAATCGCACAACAGGGTCACGATGGTGTGCCCGGGACCCAGCTCCTTGGCAAGGCGGATGGCGCCGGCGACGTTGACACCCGTCGATCCACCCATGCACAGCCCTTCTTCCTCCAGCAGTTGGAAGCAGATCGGCACCAACTCCTCGTCGGGGATGAGAAAGGCATGATCGACAACGGCACCTTCCATGTTTTTGGTAATCCGGCCCTGGCCAATACCCTCGGTGATCGAAGAGCCCTCGGCTTTCAGCTCGCCGGTCTTGTAGTAGCTGTACAGCGCTGCCCCCGGCACGTCGGCAAGCGCAATTTGAATTCCCTTACGCTTGGCCTTGAGCCCGTCGGAAACACCTCCCAGCGTGCCGCCCGAACCCACGGCGGACACAAAGCCGTCGACCTTGCCACCGGTATCGGTCCAGATTTCCTGGGCCGTGGTTTCGATGTGAGCGCGCCGGTTGGCCGTGTTATCCCATTGGTTGGCCCAGATGGCGCCATTCGGTTCGCTCTTGGCGAGCGCAAGCGCGAGCCGCTCAGAATAGTGCACGTAGTTGTTCTCATCTTTGTAAGGTCGAGCCGGTACCTCCACGAGCTGGGCCCCCAAGAGGCGCAAAGCGTCCTTTTTCTCCCGACTCTGGGTCTCGGGAATTACGATAACGGTGCGAAAACCCAGCGCATTGCCGACCACGGTCAGCCCGATGCCGGTATTGCCGGCGGTACCCTCAACGACCGTACCGCCCGGCCGCAGGGTTCCGCGGGCAATGGCGTCTTGGACGATAAAAAGTGCCGCGCGGTCTTTTACGGACTGGCCGGGGTTCATGAACTCGGCCTTGCCCAGGATCGTACACCCTGTCTCCTCAGAGGCTCGCCTCAGCTTTATGAGCGGCGTACGGCCAACCGCAGCGGCCACGCCATCGGAGAATTGCAAGGGCCCGACCTCCTGCTTGCAGTCCTGGAATGGATAAGCGCCACCCTAAAGATGGGTACTCGACCCCGCAAGGGCGAGCCGCACGGCCATTGCCGGCGCCTTTCCCCCAGCATCAAAGGCGTGGCGACAAGGAGGTCCCACGCGGGTCGCCTTCACGCGAATGATCCGCGATCCCACCCGCGATCGAGCCGCACCCGCGCGCGCCCCAAGACCTCGCGCACGGGAACGCTGGTGATTGGCCGATCCACACACCGCGCCCCGGATGCGCACACCCCTTAATCCCCCTTAACCGATCGGGCCGCATGATGGCCGAGATTGGCTCAAGCCGCTTGACCTCGGTGCGCACGAAAATTCCACAAAGGGACCTGATGTGAGCATGAACCGTCTGGTTTTGGCTGTCGCCCCGCTTGCCTCGACCTGGATTGCGGCGCCCGCCTTCGCCGCCAATCTTAACGGTCCGATCTCGCTGAAGGATCAGCCCGTCTCCGGCGCGCCGCCGCTCCGTGCTACTTTCGCAGCGACGTTGGCTACCCCTGGTCCAGCGATCCACACAGCACGTTTACGCCAACCGACCTTGGTGGCGTTTTCATCACCAACGCCGTCGCCAGCGACATCGATAATAGTTGGCTCGCCGGCGCCGGCTTTGGCTGTGGCTCCGGGCCGCGCGGTATCCGCGGCAAAGTATGTTTGACTGGCGTGCCGACCGCGATGTGACGGGCGTGCGGGTGGCACCGTTGGGAGGGTCGCTGAGTACGAGCATCCAAAGCTCCACCCATGATGTTCGACGCGTACGACCGACTTCGGTCATCGGGGGAGCTTCGTTCCCTACGTCGGCGCTGGCGTCAACGTCGCCCGCAACGCGATGGATGGCGTCACCTTCTCGACCTCACCCAACACCCAGTCCGGTGATACCAACTGGTTGTTGGCCTGGTCGGTGATGGCCGGCGCCGGGTTTCAACAGAGCGAGCGGGTGATCCTGGATCTGGGTTACCGCTTCATTGATATGGGCAAAGCCGAGTCCGATACGGCCGATACGTCGGGCTCCACAAACAACGCCCCTGGGGGTGGACGACCTTACGCCCCCGAATTCAAGGTCGGCCTGCGCTTTCATTTCGGCGGCTGAGCCCCGCGCTTGGCCTTGCGCTCTTTTTAGCCCCGGACAGGCGGCCCGGCCCGGCGTGTGCCGGGCCGCACTCCTCTGTTGAGGGCCCAATTCGCCTTGATTTGACCGGACCGCCACCGATATATGTGCCCCCAACGCTCGACCTAAGGCGCCGTGGGCGCACGGGAGGCGGGGTTTGCCGGACAATTTAGCGGTTTTCCGGTGGCTCAGGCTGTCGGCCATGACCGACGGGCGGAACGTGGCAGGCGGGCGTGGCGGAATTGGTAGACGCGCTGGATTTAGGTTCCAGTGACGCAAGTCGTGGGGGTTCGAGTCCCTCCGTCCGCACCAGGTCATTTCGCCGCAAAGGGACGAGTGAGTTGGCCGTGGTGGGGCGCCCAAGCCCCAAGTCGGCCAGGATTGAGGCCAGGGAAGACATGCAGGTGACCGAAACGCTTGCCGACGGTTTGAAGCGCGAGCTCAAGGTGGTGATTGGCCAGGGTGAGCTGGACGAGCGGTTTGCCGCACGACTGGGGGAAGTCAAGGACACCGTTCAGCTCAAGGGCTTCCGCAAGGGCAAGGTGCCCACCGCGCACCTCAAGAAGCTTTATGGTCGCTCGGTCATGGCCGAAGTCCTGCAAACCATGATCGACGAGACGAGCCGTAAGGCCATCTCCGAGCGGAACGAGCGCCCCGCCCAGCAACCCAACATCAACCTCTCCGAGGACAAGGACGAGATCGAGCGCGTGCTGTCGGGCCAGAGCGATCTGGCTTTCACCATGTCCTACGAGACGCTCCCCAAGTTCGCGATCACCGACTTGAGCGCGCTCAAGCTCGAGCGCGAGGTGGCCGACGTCGCCGATGAGGCCATCAACAAGGCGCTCGAGGAGTTGGTCGAGCGGGCGGTCCGCTACGAGGCGGAGCCGGACCGCAGCGCCGGGGAGGGCGATCGCGTCACTATCGATTTCGTCGGTCGTATCGACGGGCAGGAGTTCGAGGGCGGCAAAGGGGAGGGCGTGGAGCTGGTAATCGGCCAAGCCAACTTCATCCCGGGTTTCGTCGAGGGCATCGCCGGCGCCAAGGCCGGCGAGGAGCGCACCGTCAACGCCAAGTTTCCCGAGCAATACCCTGAGCCTTCGCTGGCCGGAAAAGATGCTGCTTTCGCCGTCACGGTGAAGGAAGTTGCCAAACCCATCAGGCCGGCGCTCGACGATGACTTTGCCAAGACATTGGGTGCCAGCGACGTGGCCCACCTGCGCGAGCTGGTTTCGGCCAGGATCGGCGCGGAATATGCGGCCCACACCCGCGCGCGCCTCAAGCGTCAGATCCTCGACCAACTTGAAAAGGCGCACGAATTCGTGTTGCCGGAATCGCTTGTCAACGGGGAGTTCGACATCATTTGGAGGCAGCTCACGCGTAACCTCGAAGCGGCCAAGCGCACGTTTGCCGACGAGGGAAGCTCTGAAGAGGAAATGCGCAGCCAATACCGCAAGATCGCCGAGCGGCGCGTGCGCTTGGGCTTGGTGATCGGCGAAATCGGAGAGACCAACAAGCTGCATGTGACCCAGGACGAAATGCGCACCGCGCTGATGGAGCAGGCCCGTCGTTATCCGGGTCAGGAGCGGGTTGTCTACGACTACTACCAGAAAAATCCGAACGCTCTTGTCGAGCTTCGCGCGCCGATCTTCGAAGACAAGGTCGTCGACCTGATCGTGTCGCAGGCCAAGCCCGCCGAGAAGAAGGTGTCGGTGGCGGAGTTGCTCAAACCCGAGGAGGCGGACGGCCTGCTGCAGCATCCGGTGCACGACCATGCCCACGAGCATGATCATGAGCATGGCGAACACCATCATGGTCACCAGCATGATCATGACCACGGGCAAGACCACCACCATCACGACCATGATCATGCGCACGATCACGCACACGATCACGCACACGATCCCGCGCATGATCAGGGTCAGAAGCAGAAATGAGCCCGCTTGAAGTCGGGGCAGCTACCCCACACTTTCATGGCGATGGCATAGAGCAAGCACGCGAGCGATAGAGGCCAGCATGTCCGATCCAATCTCGAGTTACACGGGTACGTTCTGGCCCATGGTCGTTGAGCAGACGAACCGGGGCGAGCGCGGGTATGATTTGCCCTCCCGGCTGCTGAAAGAGCGCATTATTTTCGTGACGGGGCCGGTGGAGGACCACATGGCGTCCTCGATCTGCATGCAACTGCTCTACTGCGAGTCCGAGAACCCCAAAAAAGAAATCTCCATGTACATTAACTCGCCCGGCGGGGTGGTCACCGCCGGCATGGCGATTTACGACACCATGCAGTTCATCCGCCCGCCCATCGCCACCCTCTGCATCGGGCAGGCCGCATCGATGGCATCGCTGCTGTTGTGTGCCGGAACGCACGGCATGCGCTACGCCTTGCCCAATGCGCGCATCATGGTGCATCAGCCCTCCGGCGGCTTTTCCGGCCAAGCCAGCGATATCGAACGCCACGCCGAAGATATCATCAAGATGAAACGGCGCCTGAATGAGGTATATGTCAAGCATACCAAGAAACACTACGAGGTCATTGAAAAGACCTTGGATCGTGACTACTTTATGACAGCTGAGCAGGCAAAAGAATTCGGCCTGATCGACAAGGTGATTAAAGATCGTGATGAGGCCGATGGTATGCTTGCGACCACGAAGCCGATCCCGGGCTAGCTGGGCGCTGTCGAACTGGCATCTTGTTTGCTCTGTGCCGCACTGTCCCAGCTTGGTGCTCGCTGTGGCTTAGCGGGTAGCCGCATGGGAACGTTGGGCGGAGTTGTTAATCCAATCTTGATCTGGGCGCCGCTAGCATGCTCAGATTGGGCCTAAGATTCCTGCCGGGCGCCGGCAAGCGCTCACGGTGGTTGGCGCCTCGAGCCGATGGGCTCGGTCGGAATTGACGCGTTGGTTGCCCGAAGGGGTGGAAGGAACGGGATGGCTCAAGAAAAAAATACGCTTTACTGCTCCTTCTGCGGGAAGAGCCAGCACGAGGTTCGCAAGCTAATTGCGGGGCCGACGGTGTTCATCTGCGATGAATGCGTCGAGCTTTGCATGGACATCATCCGCGAAGAGAACAAGAACACCCTGGTCAAGTCGCGCGACGGTGTGCCGAGCCCCACCGAGATCTGTTCCGTGCTGGACAGTTACGTGATCGGACAGGACCACGCCAAGCGCGTCCTCTCGGTGGCGGTGCACAATCATTACAAGCGGCTCAACCACGCGGCCAAAAACAACGACGTCGAACTGGCCAAATCCAACATCCTGCTGGTGGGTCCGACGGGTTGCGGCAAGACCCTGCTTGCCCAGACGCTGGCGCGGATCCTCGACGTGCCATTCACGATGGCCGATGCAACCACGTTGACGGAGGCGGGCTACGTCGGCGAGGACGTCGAGAACATCATTTTGAAACTGCTGCAAAACGCCGACTACAACGTCGAGCGGGCGCAGCGCGGCATCGTTTACATCGACGAAATCGACAAGATTTCGCGCAAGTCCGACAACCCTTCCATCACCCGGGACGTCTCCGGCGAGGGCGTGCAGCAGGCGCTGCTCAAGATCATGGAAGGCACCATCGCCTCGGTGCCGCCGCAGGGTGGCCGCAAGCACCCGCAGCAAGAATTCCTCCAGGTCGATACCTCCAATATTCTCTTTATCTGCGGCGGCGCATTCGCAGGGCTGGAGAAGATCATTTCCCGCCGCGGTCGCGGCTCATCGATCGGCTTCGGCGCCAAGGTGACCGGGCCCGATGAACGGCGCACCGGTGACATTCTCAAAGGCGTCGAGCCTGAGGATCTCCTGAAATTCGGCCTCATCCCGGAATTCATCGGTCGCCTCCCCGTGATCGCCACGCTAGAGGATCTCGACGAAAGCGCGCTGATCCAGATCCTCACCATCCCCAAGAACGCTCTGGTCAAGCAGTACCAGCGGCTCTTCGAGATGGAGGACGTGCGCCTGACGATCTCCCAAGAGTCGCTGAAGGCCATCGCGCGCAAGGCCATCGAACGCAAAACCGGCGCCCGCGGGCTGCGCTCCATTATGGAAGCCATCCTGCTCGACACCATGTTCGAACTTCCGGGGCTGAAAGGCGTGGAAGAGGTCGTGATCGGCCCGGAAGTGGTCGATGGGGGTGCGCGGCCGCTCAGAATTCTACTCGGAGCGGGCCGGCGAGAAGGGATCTACGGCTTAGCTGACGGCAAGCTCGCGCTCAATTGGCCTCAGTGGTGCCTATGGGCGACACCGGGCACTTGATTGGTGACCCTACGGTGACCATTTTTGCTAGCGGAGGCGGTCGGGCAGCCACTGTGACGAAGGCACGTGACAAAGGCTAGTGTCGGCAGCCCTTGCTGACACGGGTTGTGGCGTGAACGCGACGAGCGGTTGCTAATGCATCGCAAGGACCTTGGCGAAATCGGGGGCGTGGCGTAAGCCCTAGTGAGCGGCGAAAGAGAAAGACCATGAGCGAAACGAAACAAGGCAAAGAGAAAAGCGGCGGCAAGGAAATCTATCCCGTATTGCCGTTGCGCGACATTGTCGTCTTTCCTTACATGATCGTTCCGCTGTTCGTGGGGCGGGAGAAGTCGATCAATGCCCTCGAAGAGGTCATGCGGTCGGACAAGCAAATCCTGCTGGCGGCACAGAAAAACGCCGGCGATGACGACCCCGCACCCGATGCCATCTACCAAATGGGCACCTTGGCGTCGGTGTTGCAACTCTTAAAGCTGCCCGACGGCACGGTGAAGGTGCTGGTAGAGGGCACGGCGCGGGCCAAGGTCGTGCGCTACTCGGACAATCCGAATTACTTCGAGGCTGAGGTCGAACGCATTGTCGAGACCTTGGGCACCAAGGACGAGATCGAGGCGCTGGCGCGCTCGGCTGTGTCCCAGTTTGAGAGCTACGTCAAGCTGAACAAGAAGATCTCACCCGAGGTCTTGGGCACCATCACCCAGATCGAGGACTACTCGAAACTCGCCGACACCATCGCCTCGCACCTGGCGATCAAGATCGCCGACAAGCAGGACATTCTCGAGATCACCGCGGTCTCGAGCCGGCTCGAGCGCGTCTACACGCTGATGGAGAGCGAGATCTCCGTCCTGCAGGTGGAAAAGAAGATCCGCAGCCGGGTCAAGCGTCAGATGGAGAAGACGCAGCGCGAGTACTATCTGAATGAGCAAATGAAGGCCATTCAGAAGGAGCTGGGCGACGGCGACGAGCGCGACGATATCTCCGAGTTCGAGGAGAAAATCGAGAACACCAAACTTTCCAAGGAAGCGCGCGACAAGGCCTTGGCCGAGCTGAAAAAGCTCAAGCAGATGAGCCCGATGTCGGCCGAAGCCACGGTGGTGCGCAATTACCTTGACTGGCTGCTATCGATCCCCTGGGGCATCAAGGGCAAGGTCAAGAAGGACCTGGTCGAGGCGCAGGAGATCCTGGACAAGGAGCACTATGGCCTTGGGAAGGTCAAAGAGCGCATCATCGAGTACCTCGCGGTCCAGTCGCGTACCAACAAGCTGAAGGGACCGATCCTGTGTCTGGTCGGCCCTCCGGGCGTCGGCAAGACCTCGCTCGGCATGTCGATGGCCAATGCCACCGGCCGCGAGTTCGTGCGCATGTCCCTGGGCGGTGTGCGGGACGAGGCCGAGATCAGAGGGCATCGACGCACCTACATCGGCTCGATGCCGGGCAAGGTCATTCAGTCCATGAAGAAGGCGAAGCGGACCAACCCGCTTTTCCTCTTGGACGAAATCGACAAGATGGGCTCGGACTTCCGCGGTGATCCGGCGGCGGCCTTGCTCGAGGTGCTCGACCCTGAGCAGAACCACACCTTCAACGACCACTATCTGGAGGTCGACTACGACCTTTCGAACGTGATGTTCGTGACCACCGCGAACACGATGAACATTCCTCCGGCCCTGCTGGACCGCATGGAGATCATTCGTCTTGCCGGTTACACGGAGGACGAAAAGATCGAGATTGCCAAGCGGCATCTCATTCCCAACCAGCGCCAGAACCATGGCCTGGAACTTGCGGAGTGGGAGATCGACGACGAGGCCTTGAAAACCCTCATCCGCCGCTACACGCGGGAAGCGGGAGTGCGCAGCCTCGAGCGCGAGATTGCCAAGCTGGCGCGCAAGGCCGTGAAGGAAATCCTCCTCGGGACCACCAAGGCCGTGCGGGCGACGCCCGCGAACCTTGAGCACTACCTTGGCGTGCCCAAGTACCGCTACGGCGAAGCCGAGGCTGAGGATCAAGTGGGCGTCGTGACGGGCCTGGCCTGGACGGAAGTCGGCGGCGAGATCTTGACGGTGGAAGGCGTCATGATGCCCGGCAAGGGCAAGATGTCGGTCACCGGCAACCTCCGCGACGTGATGAAGGAATCGATCCAGGCCGCCAATGCCTACGTCCGTTCCCGGTCGCATGCCATGGGAATCCCATCGACGCATTTCGAAAGGAAGGACATTCACGTTCACGTGCCGGAGGGCGCAACGCCAAAGGATGGACCGTCGGCCGGCGTCGCCATGGTGACCGCCATCATCTCCATCATGTCGAGCATACCCGTCAGGAAGGACGTGGCCATGACGGGCGAAATTACGTTGCGTGGTCGGGTGTTGCCGATCGGCGGCCTGAAGGAGAAGCTGCTTGCCGCCTTGCGTGCCGGCATCAAGACCGTCGTGATCCCCGAAGAGAACGTCAAGGACTTGGCGGAAATCGGCGATGAGGTGAAAGCCCATCTCGAAATCCTGCCGGCTTCGCGGATGGATGACGTTTTGAAAATCGCCCTCCAGCGCATGCCGACCCCGATTGTCGGGGAGGAAGAGGCGGCGACAACGGTGGGGGCCGACGACGGGGAAGGCTCGCGCATCACCGCGCATTAAGGGGCGGGGGCAGCCGCCCCCGACCTATGGGAATGCGGGCCTTTCTGAGGCCCGCGTTAACCTTGCCGTTCATGCAACTTTGGCTTGTGCCGCCTTCAAATTCCCCTGAAAACCGGCGCTTTTCTTGGGATTTTCCCCTTGACGCAGGGGGGGATTGGGCGTTGTTTCGCGCTCGCTGCTGAGCTTGAGCGGCCCAAATTGGCCGCCGCCCCCCGAGTTCGGCTGCAATCGAACCTATTCCCCTGTTCTGCAGACGCGAAGGACGGTGCAAATGAGCAAGAAGGATTTGATCGATGCCGTGGCCGCGGCAACCGAGCTCAGCAAGGACAAAGCCGGCGTGGCGGTTGATGCGATCATCAATCACATTGAGGCGGTGATGAAGAAGGGCGAGGAGGTCCGAATTCCGGGATTTGGCACCTTCAAGGTTGCCCAACGGGCCGCTCGCAAGGCGCGCAATCCGCAGACGGGCATGGAAATGATGCTCAAGGCGTCCGTGGTGCCGAAGTTTCAGGCCTCCAAGGCCCTCAAGGACATGCTCAACTAGTCCTTTCTGGTTCCTCGCATCGCCGGGCGCGCACATTTTGCGCGCTCGCAGCAACCCGACTTTGGAGCCGGTCCTTTACACGCGCAGCGGGCGGGCGCTAGAGAGGCAGCGCGGACTGGGGCGGTTAGCTCAGCGGTAGAGCGCTTCGTTTGCACCAGAGGCGTTTGGCGCAGATCACCCCGTAATTGCAGGGTTTTCGGCCAGCGTACCAGCAACCGTACCAGTTACGGCAAGGGCGATTAGCTCAGCGGTAGAGCGCCCCGTTTACACCGGGAAGGTCGCAGGTTCGATCCCTGCATCGCCCACCAGCGGACCCACCAAGCTCCCCCTATGGATCGCGCGCACTGACGCGCCAACTGTCTTCGCCTCACCCGACATCCAGATCCGCGCCGCCGCCCTGAACGCGCAATGCCCCGCATCGGTGCCGAGCGACGCGGGGTGTGATCGCATGGCACCCAATCAGGCAGTAGCGGATGCGGCCCACGTTACCAGCGCGGGTCGCGCCCAATTCAAAGTAGGTGGGGAGATCCCGTGTTATGCCGAAAGACTGGCGGAGCCCAGATCCGCAAAAATCAGGGGCGGACGTTCGAGAACATCGTCGCGATTGGCACGCACCTGTTTCTAGCAAAGAAGCTCGCCGGTCCCGGCAATTGGATGGCCTGGCTAGATCAGAACTTCGGTTGGTCAGATCGCACTGCACAACACATCATGCGGGTGGCAGCCAATCCGACAAGCATTCCCGGTCGCCCGAGAGCCAACGCCGCGCCCGCGACACCCTCTCATTTGCGTCGGCTCCCTGCCCACTCAAGGACCCGCTCAATCCCATCCGTGCGACCTCCCGCTTGAGATCGGTGACACTCCGCGGGTCGGCCGCACCCACAAATTGGCGTAATCTCAGACTGTGAATTAGCGACATCAGTAGTTGTAGCCGCAGGAGTTCACCCAAGCGTAGCCATTCCAAACCGGGTAACAGCCGTAGTAATAGCCACCGTCGCCGCCGCCAAAGAAGAAGACCTTGCCACGATGACGGTTGAGACCTGCACCGTGCCGAGAACCAGGCATTGCACGGAAGCCAACGGAACCGGCCGGAGCGGCCCCGGCATGGCCGCCTGAAAATTGGGCGTGGCCTCCGCCAAATCCTCCTGCATGGCCCCCGCCGCCATGGCCGCCGCCGCCGCCATGGCCGCCGCCTCCTCCATGGCCGCCGCCGCCACCTCGGGCAAAAAGTTCGGTTGGAACCAGGATCAGGAGCGCACTTGCGAGCGCGATTGTAACAGCACGGTACATGGTTACCTCCACATGAAAAGGGGCGCGTTTCCGTGCGAACTGATCCCCGAAGGTCCGACGGGCAATCGGGTGATATCCCGAGTTTTTGTGGATTGGTTCAGCAGCCCACGTATTCTGCGCAGTCCTCACGGCTCGACCCGAAGCGCTCAGATTGGTGTTCGAGGCGCCCGCCGGTCCCGATTGGGAGCGCATCAATGCCGCGCGGCACACGCTGTTCGAGGCACCGCGCAAGCTGACCGAGGCGCAGAAGGCACTCGCCAAGAAGCGCCAGGAGCTTGCCCGCGTGCTCGAACGTCTGTCAGCGCCAGGGCTGAGCCAGGGCATGGCGCGTGAGCTTAGGAAGCAAGCTGCCATCCTTGAGCGGGAAATCGTGGAGCTAGAGCGGGTCTGATGGATCTTCCCAAACCCGATCCGCCTCTCGATCTTGTGAGGCCCGCGCTGCCTCCGTCAGCTCGTCTGGATCAGTCCCGTTGAGGATGTGGGTGTGCAGGTGGGTCTCCACGAGCAGGCTCAACTGGGCTTCATTTGTCCCAATTAGACTATTAAAATGGAGCATCTCTGCCACGGCCTTCCGCATCTGCTCCAGCTCCGCAATCGTGTATTTGCGCTGTGTCATTTGGTGACCGTTATATGTTACGGGTCATGCCTTGTGCGGGGGAATGACGCGAACGGTAGCCGAACTCTAAGGCACTGCCTGATGATAAACTCTGGACGGCGCCAGCTTTCGCCCAATTCCAGATGCCGAACGGCCCTCACCTAAGAACCTCAACTCGCCAATCTTCCAGTGGACGCGGCGCGGGCTTGTGATTTTTTGCAGCGGTTGGCACCTTTTTCACGTTTGTGACTGTCGTAGCACCCGTCGTCACCGCTGCATCGGTGCCGCCTTCAACTATCACAACAAAGGGTGCCCAGTAGGGAGGATGTGCCTCGTGCGGTTCGCCCTTGTCGATGAGCGCCAGCACATCGAGCGGCGCAGGGCCTCGGCACGGCCGACCTTCGGATCGCGGGCCATCTTGCGAACGGCCGTCGTGATGAGCTTGACCGTTGCATCCGAGTAGACTTCCCAAGCAAGGCCCTGGCTTGTGCGTAGATGAAGGCCCGCGCCAACTCTGAGAGCGCCTCAGCACTCGTTGCCGCCCCTGCTGCTGTATTGCACGCCGACAAGATCACCCAGTCCGCGTCGAGCTTGAGGGCGGCGATCCCAGAGGCCGACAGGTGCCGTCGTCGTCCTCAGTTGCTTTGTCGGCCGACGTTAGGACAGCCCCGGCTCGTGGGCGCCATCGCGCTGCCCCGCAAGAACACCGTGAGTTGCAAAGTGCAGCATGCGGCACTTCGCTAGCTCCCCCGCTCGCGCTAAGCTGCTTGATCTGGTGCTCTCGCGATCTTGCCGCCGTGGAGCCCTCAGTCCACAGTGGACGACATTCGGGGACGTGAGTGCGGGAGGGGCGGGGCATGACGGGCGGGCGGACAGCACCGCGTCTGGCGATGGTAGTGGCAGCGGGGCTGGTGTGCCTGATCGTGTCGGCAAGCGCGGCACGTTCGCAAAAGAGCGATGATGTAGTCGCGCTCGACGCCGAGGTGATCAGACTGTATCGGGCGAACCTGTACGCCGAGGCGACCGAAATCGCCAAACGGTCGCTCGCCGTCCGCGAGAAGGCACTGGGACCCGACCACCCGGACATAGCAACTGCGCTCATCAGCGTTGCCTTGCTGTACCGGGTGCAAGGCCGCGTCGCCGAGGCAGTACCGTTCTCCGAGCGCATCCTGGCCATCCGCGAGAAGGCGCGCGGCGCTAACCACCCGGACGTCGCCACTCTACTACCTGGCCGAGAGGTACCCCGCCGAGCGCCCACAGCACATTCTGCAGGCCCTCGGCCAGTGCCATGAAGCTCTCGCCCCCGAGCCGCCACCTCGGCATGCTCGAAGCCCGAGAAGGCGAGGCGGAAGTGATGGATCCGGTGATTCGGGTTACGCCCTCCCTTCGTCCCGACACCACCAGCCCGTTCTCACCTTGATTGACACGTCTCTCACCTTGATTGTCGGCGCCCAACGGGCGCACAGTCGGTTCCGGTGTTGGCGATCTCGGTCGCAATCGCCCGATACATCTTGGTGCGGAGCGGGTAACACGGCCCACGCAGGTGAAACATCCAGATCCATCGCCGCGCCCTCCGTCGGACAGGACCGACCCGCGCCGGATTAGTGCATGTTGCGTCAGTTACCGATTAGCAGGGAATGATTTTCTAATACGACGCGAAAAATGCCGGATCGAAGCAACTTCCGAAAGTAAAGAGGCGATTGCTTGGAATGAATTATGCGAGATTGCCGCCGTCCCGCGTTCCCGGCACTCCCCACCTGGTCGGAGGGAGCCAAGCTATACCCGCCACCCTACCGACCGACCCTCTGGTTGCTGCGCTTGCATTAACGTCGCGCACGTCATCGAACTGTCACGAGCTATCAACCATTCCGCCAACGGACACAGGCGGCCAACGTCGCCTCGTGCTTAGCTCATCTCGTGCGGGAGAGTGCCACGAGGTGATGCATGACCCGCGACATCAACGTTGTGGTTTCAGTTTCGACCGAACCCGATAGCACGACCATCGAAGTCAAGGCGTCTGGCGGGGACAAGGGCATGCGAGCCGACGTGACAGAGTTGGTCTTGGCTCATCTTGGTGAGCTATGGGCGAAGCTGGCTGCGGCCAACCGCATTAGAGCCGTCGAGCTTCAGCCACCGGACCATCACAGCGATACGACCAGCAGCAAGCGTCGGGAGCGGTAGGCATCGAGGGCGATCAGGAAGGCGAGCGGCATCGACGTCTTCCGGCGTTTGCGGGGCGCGCACCCGGCAATCACATCGCATCATCATCACCGCTTAGTCCAAACCAAACGACCCGAAGCCATCAACTAGGCGATTGAGGAGTTCGAGAAGGCCACGATTGTGGGGACCGCGGCGCCAACGTCATCGCCTCGGCTCAAGCTCCAGAAAGCCAAGGACCGGCAACGGCTCTGGAGCATCCGCGACGGCCAAAGAATCCTTGGCACTGGATGCGTTGGAGGCGACCGTGAAGCAACAGAGCGCAAACCTGCCGCCTACATCGCGCAAAAGCACGACCCCAGAGCAAGCCGCAGCGGTGGAGATCCGAATGCCATCAAAGTCGCCGACGCGCTCAACGTCTACCTGGACGAGCGGACAAGGCCGGACGCTGAAAAGCCCATCGCCAACCCGAAGGCGCTGATCACGATGGTCCTGAACCTCGGGAACTTTTTTGGCGAGTGGATCATCGGTGAACTCACCGGACCATTGCAACGCGCCTAGGCCAAGCAGCGCGGGTCACCGAGCGCAGCGCGACGAGAGCTTGAGACCTTGGGGCGGCGATCAATTGGCACGTCAAGGACATCGTCGGCGGCGTGCAGATGCTGTTTCGCCCCGTGTTGCCAGATCCCCCGGCGGCACGCGAACGATGGCTGACGCGCAACGAGGCGGCGCAGCTCATTTGGGCGGCCTGGCGCAAGCGATCCTCTCACCGCCCACCAGGCATCTTTGCGGGCGACCAAAGCAGCCGAGCCGCTGGCTAGGCGTCATACCAGTCCAGACACGGCAGGTCGCCTAGACGCGGTGCAACCGCATGGCTCCCCTTTGAGGGCTGATGGCGGAGCCATTCCAGGGCCACCTCGGTCAGATGCCAGCTCCCGTCGGCGTTGACTTCGATGAGACCCTGGCTGAGCGCCCAGGCGAGCAAGGGCTGATTGCTGATCCTGGCGAACGGCGTATCAGGCGGCCGGCTTTGTCCCACAGACATGTCCCCCGTCTTCCCCGCGGGGGATCATGGGCGCCTGTGTCGCCGAGGTATAGGGAGCCTGGGGCACGCCCGCGCGCGATCGCCCCAGCTAGTTGCCGGGCTGCATCACCCTGGGTCGGCGCAAAGCGGCCGAGCGCCGTGATCGGCCGCCAGTGCCAGGCCCCGACGCGAGGAACGCCCCGCGGCCAACAAGGCTGCGCGGCCTATTCCCGGCCCGGAGGGCCCTCGTCGCGCCGGCAAAGACCTACCGACGACCCCTCTTGCGGCTCACCTTGCCACCACCCGTTCTCGGTTGACGCGGCGCAAACTCGGCCACTTGCTTGGCAAGTTTGGCAGCATAAACGCTGGCATAGGACATAGGCTCGGCAACGGCCCGCGTCGCCGCCACAGGACGTTTCTTGGCTTTCTTTTGCACGATCGGCTCCAAAGCTTCACAACGCATGTAGTCTATTACAGGCGCGCTGCCTCCGGCGCGACTCATATCCGTCTTCAGGCCCGCGGCCGCAGCGAGGTCGCACCGTTGCGCCCAGCAACCTTGACCTCAGCGCAAGCCGTGTGCACGTACTATTGCAGCCGCGCAAACAAGAAAGCCTGTGGAGGAACGCCATGCCTGCCGTCTCGCGACGCACGTTGCTTGCTCTTGCCGGTTCAGCCTCCGTAGCGGCTGCGACCGCGGCGAGCACGCCGGCTTGGGCGGCGATGGGTCCCAACGACAAATTCGATCTCCTCGTCAAAGGTGCCGAGGTGCTCGACCCCAGCCAGAACCTGCGGGCCAAGCGCGACATCGGTATCCGCTTCGGGGTCATCGAGGCCCTGGAGAGCGAGATCGCGCCGGACAAGGCACAGCGGGTGCTGGCTGCCGCGGGCAAGATCATCACGCCAGGCCTCATCGATTTGCATGCCCACGTCTTTCCCTATGGTTCTGCGATCGGCATTCCCGCCGACGAGCTCATCCCCTACCAGGCAACGACCACCTTGGTTTCCGCCGGCGACGCCGGGGCCAACAACATTGCCGCATTTCGGCGCGCCATTGTACCGCAGGCACGCGCACGACTGTTCGCCTTCGTTCATATTGCCAACATCGGGCTTGCCGGCTTCCCGGTGCCCGAGCTTTACAACATCGACTACGCACAGACCGAGGCCGCGGCAAAGGCGGTGGCAGAGAATGGCGACCTCGTGATCGGCATCAAGGTGCGCATGAGTGAGAACGTGATCGCCAAGAACGGCTTGGAGCCGCTCAAGCGAGCGATCCAGGCGTGCGAACTTGCGGGTACCGGTGGCAAGGTCATGTGTCACATCGGCGGGGTGGAGACGCCCGAGCTGATGAGCCAGATCCTCGACACGCTGCGACCCGGCGATGTGCTGACGCATGCCTTTTCCGGCGCCCCCAACCTCGCCGGCAAGTTCACCAATATCGTGCAGGAGGGCAAGTTGCTGCCGGCGGCCACGGCGGCCAAGCAGCGCGGCGTCCTTTTCGACGTGGGCCACGGCGGCGGCAGCTTCGATTACACGGTGGCCGAAGTGGCCATGGCCGCCGGTGCGGGCCCGGACACGATTTCCTCGGACATCCATGTGTTCTCCGGCAATACGCCGGGGATGCCCTATCTGACTTGGGTGATGAGCAAGTTCCTGAATATGGGTCTGTCCCTCGAACAGGTCGTCACCATGGCAACGACGGCGCCGGCCAAGATCATCAATCGCCTGCCCAAGCACGGCACGTTGCAGGTGGGCGCGCCGGCGGACCTGTCGCTACTCGAGGTGGTTGAAGGCCCCGTCGAATTCGTGGACACCCGCAACAACAAGCGCCAAGGCAAGGTGCACATCAAACCCGCCGGCGTAGTGCTGGCTGGCGTTCCGTATGGGCGACCCTACCAGGCCCCCTTCGCGACACGCTAGAACGCACGCTCAGATCTGGAGAGCGCACGCTGGGGCGTGGGAGGATGCCTTGACGGAGGAGAAAGCCTCACGTACATCGTGCCCAAGGTGATCGTAGCCCCTAGCGAAGCAGAGCTGGGGGCGTCCCCTGACGCTTTGCGGGCGTAGCTCAGTTGGTTAGAGCGCCGGCCTGTCACGCCGGAGGCCGCGGGTTCAAGTCCCGTCGCTCGCGCCATTATTTCAATCAGTTAGCACCTCCCTCCGCCTCGGCGGGTACTTTGGGCCGACGCCCACATACTTTTGTCCGGTTTTTGTTCTCTCAGCTTGCGCAGACCTAGCTTTTGCGCGGCGGCGGCATTTCGCAGGACCGCGACCTGTGCGGGCGCATAGGTCTTGTGCAGCCGGGATCGAGTGGCCCGCTTGGCAGACTGCGCGCTCGGCTCGACTTCGATCTCCTTGCGCCATCGATCGGCTTCGACAACTCGACGTCGAGGTGGTCGCGTCCCACGCCGCAACCCTTGATGCAGTCAATTGCGCTGAGGTCCCCTCAGGTCACGGCGGCTCCCCGAGCCGGTGGCAGTTGCGGGACGCGACCATGTATGCGACGGTCTGTAGCGTTACGCCACGTCATACGTCGAAAGAGCACACAATGGATGAGAGCCTGCCCGAACTGGGTGACCTCGAGCGGGAAGTGATGCAGCTCGTTTGGGCGCATGGCTCCGTGACGGCCGAGGCGGTGCGCGGGCACTTAAAGCGCCCGCTTAAGGAATCCACGGTGCGCACTGTGCTGCGCCGACTGGAGGATAAGGGCTACACCACCCACACAGTGGACGGCCGCACGTACGTCTACCAGGCGGCCGAACCGCGCGGACGGGTTGCGGCCAAAGCCGTCCAACGCATCGTGGACTGGTTCTGCAACGGCTCTGTCGAGGAGGTCCTGGTCGGCATGGTCGACACCGCGATGCTAGATCAGCGGCAATTGCGAATGCTGGCAGACAAAGTAGCCAAGGCGAAGGGAGGGAAGAAGTGATGTTAGCCCTTCTGGGAGAATTGGCGCTGCGTTCCCTGCTTCTTGGCGGCGTCGTGTGGATCGGTTTGAAGCTTCTGCGGGTCAAAAATCCGCACGTGCACATGGCGTCGTGGACCATCGTGCTGCTGGCATCCCTGTCCATGCCGGTGCTGATGCACTCGATTACTATGACGATTTCGGCGAGCCCCCTGCCCGTGCAGACGCCTGAGATGGTCTGGTCATCCGCCAGCCTATCGCCGGAGCCGCTCTACTCTGTGGAAGCCACGCAGGCGTTGGAGCCGGGCGGCATCGTCGTCAAAGCAGCGTCCAGGGCCATCAACTGGTGGGCCTTGGCAACGGCGTTCTATGGGGCCGTTGCCGGCGTGCTGCTGCTGAGGCTGGCGACCGGCCTGTATCTGACCTGGCGGCTGTTCCGCTCCGCGCAGCCCGTTGGCGAACACTGGGCGGCCGGCCTGGACGTACGCGTGAGCGACATCGTCGGCATGCCAGTCGCCTTTGGTTCGACCATTCTCCTCCCGCCCGAATGCGCGGACTGGGATAGGCGCATGCGCCAGGCCGTTCTGTCTCATGAGGGCGCGCACGTCGCCAATGGCGACTTCTATATCCTGCTCCTGGCGTCGCTCAATCGCGCCGTGTTCTGGTTCAGCCCGTTTGCGTGGTGGCAACTGGTGCGGCTAGCTGAGCTCGCGGAAATCACCAGCGACGATGCCGCGCTTGAAGGTCTTCACAACAGGTTGTCCTACGCGGAGATCCTGCTCGAGCTGGCGGGCAACGTGCAACCCGCGCCGGCGGGCCTCCCCATGGCCCGGGCCTGCACGGTACGCCGGCGGGTCGAACGCATTCTGGCTGCAACCGCGCCCCATGCGAGGATCGGATGGCGCAAGCGGCTCTGGACCGCGGCAACCATCGCGCCCTTGATCGCGCTGTCTGCGATGACCATTGCCTACGGCACGGCATCGCGAACGGCGGCAACCAGCTCGGTGTCGGAGCTTAAGGCTTCGGCCGCCATCGTCCCGGCCCCAGCTGCCGCCGATGCCAGGCTCTTTGAGCTCTACACCGGTTTCTATCAGGTCAATCCGGGGCTGATCTTCGCCGTCAGCCGGGAGGGCAACAGCCTGTTCGGGCAACTGACGGGGCAGCGCAGACTGCAGATCTTCCCGGACAGCGACGGCAAGTTTTCCTACGCGGCCGCCGCCGGCCGGATCGCTTTCGCCTTTGCCGTTGATGGCGATCGGCGCGCCGCCGAGCTGGTCTCCCACCAGAACGGCCGCGACTTGCCGGTGCCACGGATCGCTGCCGCTTCGCAAAAAGATCAGTCAGGGAGGATCGATCCGGCCCGCTTCGACGCCTACGTCGGCTGGTACGAACTAAACTCCAGCCGCGCGCTTGCCGTAGTCCGCCAGAGCGACCGCTTGTTCGTGCAGGAGACCGGCCGGCCGAAAGTCGAAGTGGTAGCCCACGGCGAACAGGATCACTTTTTCGGCGGTGACGCGCTGGTGATTTTCCTGCGCGACGGCCAGTCGAAGGTCACCGAACTCCTGCTGCACGAGCCGGCGCCGGGAGCGCGGCGCGCGATCCGTGTCGATCTCGACCGGGCCAAGACCATCGAAGACGCGTTCGCCCGGCGCATTGCCGAAGTTCCCGACCGGTTCAAGGATCAGACCCCTGCCCCGGGTGGCAAGGCCGCAATCCTTCGCGGCATCGAGGACATGCAGCGCGGCGCTCCCAACTATGAGCGCATGAGCTCGCAGTTGGCTGCTAAGACCCGGCGCCAGGGTCCGCAGGTGCAGGCCATGTTGACGGCTCTTGGCGCCGTGGAGTTGATTTATTTCCGCGGCGTCGGCCCCGGCGGCTATGACATTTATGGTGTCAAGTTCGTCAGCGGCTTTGCGGAGGTTCGGCTCCTTTTGGGCGACGATGGCAAGGCCCATGACGTCATCTTCCGACCGGATGGCGACGACACGCCGGGCGGGGTAGTGGCATGCTCCGAAGAGCCGGCGTTGAAATCCTCGGCCGGCGCGGCACCGATCCGGCTACTTATCTACAACGCCAGCGGCAGTGACATTCAGCTGTTCGGATTGGACCGCGACGGCAAGCGGGCGCTATCCCACGGCGCCATCGGCAATGATGCGTCCTCTCCGATCCTGACCTACGTCGGCAACCCCTGGGTCGTCGCCGACGCCTCGGGGCAGTGTCTCGAGATCGTGCTCCCCGGACAGCGCACACGCTATCTCACCCTCGAAGCGCCGCGCACTGGCAGCCCGGCGCAGCGGTCGGTGTCGTCGCGCTCGACGCCGATGGCTGGTAGCGAAGACAGTTTGCGCCAGTACATCGAGGCGCTAGGCCGCGGCGAGCCCAACTACCACTTGATGACACCCGAGGTGGCGGCGGAGACGCGCCAGCAGCTGCCGATGAACCAGGCGATCGTGGCCAGGCTCGGCGCGCTGCGCTCCGTTTCCTTTCGCGGCGTCTCGGCGCTCGGCAGCGATGTTTACATCGCCTACTTCGCCAACGGCTCCGCGGAGTGGCGGATCGGCCTGGTCAAGGACGGCAAGATCGGCCGTATAGCGCTCGGTCCGCAGTACTAGCGTCATCAACTAACGTTCGCTCATTTAAGTGTTTCAAAGGTGGACACACCGCTTGCGTGCTCCATTTCTATATGCTACGCGTCGTAGCGTTACACGTGGTAGTTGGATTGGAGCCGGCAGTCAAATCGGCCGGAGAATTTGGGCGACCCTAAGGAAAGGTCAGTGCTGGCGCAGAATAGAATGTGGCCAGTCACGGCCTCTTTGGCGATTACCAGCACCGAGCTTGTTGCTTCGAATCTGTTGGGACATGTGCCATGGCTGAAACCACGAAAGCAGTAGCGGCGCTTGCGCTGCATCGCTTCGGAATGGGGCCGCGGACGGGATCAATCGCCGCCGTCGCGTCGGATCCCCGTGGCGCCCTCCTCGCCGAACTCGACAAGCCCGGCATAGGGCAGGTTGCGGCGCCGGGGCTTCCTGGCAGCGCGCTGGCCTTCCGCACCGTCGCCGATGCCAACGCCGAGCGCCAGGCCAAGCGCATCGTCGCCGCGAAGGCCCAGAAGGAGGCGGTCATGGCCGCCGAGGGCAATCAGCAACCGCAAGCCGATAACGACATGGCGGCCCGAGCGGCGGCCGAAACTGTTCCCGACCCCGGGCGCCAGATCTATCTCAACGAGGCGCGCGTGCGCATCGATGCGGCGCTCGCCGCTGAGAGCGGCTTTGCCGAGCGGCTGGTGTGGTTCTGGTCGAACCACTTCTGCGTCTCGGCCGACAAAATCCAGAGTATGTCGGGCGCATACGAGCGTGAGGCCATACGCCCCCACATCCTAGGCCGCTTCGCCGACCTGTTACAGGCCGCCGAGAGCCACCCGTGCATGCTCTTCTATCTCGATCAGGCGGCGTCGATGGGCCCCAACTCGATCGCGGGGATCAATCGCACCCGCGGGCTCAACGAGAACCTCGCGCGCGAGATCCTCGAGCTGCATACGCTGGGTGTGCGCACCGTCTACACCCAGGACGACATCATTAGCTTCGCCAAGGTGCTCACCGGCTGGACCTTTCTGCCCGCCGGCGACAATCCCGAGCATGGTGGTGAGTTCTCGTTCAACCGCCGTCTGCACGAGCCCGGACCGCAGACGGTCGTCGGCAAGGTATATGAGGACATCGGCGTTGAGCAGGGCCGCGCCGTGCTGCGCGACCTGGCGGCGCACGAGGCTACCGCCAAACACATCGCCGCCAAGCTCGTCCGCTACTTTGTGGCCGACGAGCCCCCGCCGGCACTGGTCGACAAGCTGGCGGCCACCTTCCGCGACACGAGCGGTGACCTCAAGGAGGTCACCAAGGCCCTTGTGTCCGCGCCTGAGGCCTGGACCTTTGCCGCGCGCAAACTCAAGCGCCCGAGCGAGTGGGTGATTTCCATGGTGAGAGCCGCCGGCACGACGGCAGACCCCGCCCGCTTCACCGCCGGCCAGGCGACCCTCGGCGAGCCCTTGTGGCGGCCGCCGTCGCCGCGGGGTTACGCCGACGATGAGGCCACCTGGATCGACGGCGTGGGCCAGCGCCTCGACATCGCCAACATCTTCGCCGAGCGCATTGCCGGCAGCATCGATCCGCGTCTTATCATCGAGACGGTGTTGGCATCGACTATCACGCCCGAAACCCATCAAGCCGTGGCCCGCGCGGAGACGCGCCAGCAGGCGCTGGCGCTGCTGTTCATGTCGGCCGAGTTCCAGAGGAGGTGACAATGGCTGCCTGCCCGCACCTGCCGAGCCGCCGCGAGGCACTGATCGGCTCCGGCGCCCTGTTTGCGTGGACCCAGTTTCCCAAGCTCGCGCGCGCCGAAGGCCGCGATCCGCGCATGCTTGTGATCGTGCTCCGCGGCGCACTCGACGGCCTCGGTGCCGTGGCTCCCGTTGGAGACCCGCACTGGATTGGCCTTCGTGGCGACCGAGCTCTGGTGCTGGACGGCCCCACGCCGGCTCTGCCCCTCGATTCCTACTTCGCCCTCAACGCGGCGATGCCCAACCTTCATCGCCTCTACAAGGCACAGCAGGCCACCATCGTGCACGCCACCGCCACGCCCTATCGCGAGCGCTCCCACTTCGACGGCCAGGACGTCCTGGAGAGCGGGCTCCCGCAGCCGGGATCGGTCGACACCGGCTGGCTCAACCGCGCGCTGCTGGCTATGGCCTCGGGCGGCCGCGTCGATCCGCGTGGCGGTCGTGCCGTGGCGGTCGGGCCGGTGACGCCGCTCGTGGTGCGCGGGCAAGCGCCGGTGATGTCGTGGGCTCCCCCGCAGATCCTGCCCGCCAGCGACGACACGCAGGCCCGCTTACTCGATCTCTATCATCACACGGACCCGAGGCTTGCCAGCGCGCTCGAAAGTCGCATCCGGCTGGTGGCGCTCGGTCGTGCCGGCGGCATGGACAGCGTCCCTCCCAACGTGGCCCAGTTGCCGCCGCCCGGCATCGCGCGCGTGCGCGCCTACTTTGCGGAGGCCGCCGGCACCGCGGCCCGCTATCTCGCACGTGCGGACGGCCCCCGTGTCGGCGCCATGGGCTTCGTCGGTTGGGACACCCACATCAACGAGGGTGCTGCGTCGGGTCAGCTCGCCAACCTGCTCGGCGCGCTCGACGGCGCGCTCGCGGCGATCGAGACCAACATGGGCGACAGCTGGCGCGAGACGGTGGTTGCCGTCATCACCGAGTTCGGACGCACCGCCCGCATCAACGGCACCGACGGCACCGATCACGGCACTGGCACGGTGGCGCTGCTGGCCGGCGGCGCTCTCCGAGGCGGACGCGTCGTCGCCGATTGGCCGGGCCTGCGAGTTGCCGACCTCCACGAGGGTCGCGATCTCAAGGCCACCATTGATCTTCGCGCGGTCCTCAAGGGTCTGCTCCGCGACCACCTGCGGGTCGAGGAGGCGGCGCTGGGAAGCACCGTGTTCCCCGGCAGCTCCAATGTGACGCCAACGGCGGGTCTGGTTGGCTGAAGTACATGTGTCGCTGAAATTGAGGCCATGATGCTGCAGATGATCAAACGAACGCTGCTGTGGGCGGGCACACCCTTGGCTGCCGCTGCACTGTTGTTTGGCGCCCTGATCGTTTGGCCGGATCGGCTCTTTGCGTTCTCGCTTGGCACTGGGAAGATCAGCGTCGCCTCTGACCGTCCCATTCCGCCCGCTGGCGGAGAACGTTTTCTGCGTGACTGCGAGGGATTGTTGGAGCGATCGCCGCTCACAGCTAAAGCGCGCCAGTACCGGGTCTATGTCACCAACGAGGACTGGCGACAGCGCCTGTACTTCTTGCCCGCTCCGAATGCGTTGGGCCTTGCGTATTCCTTTCCGCTCGGCGGTCACGCGTTTTTGAGTGGTGCCAACTTCGATACCGGCCGGCTCGTCCATTGGGGATATGTCGCTACACCGCCTCGAACACTCGCCTATTTTTGCGCGCACGAACTCACTCATATCGTGATCGCAGAACATATCGGTCTGAGCCGCTTTTTCGTACCTAGGTGGGTATGGGAAGGCCTTCCCGACTACGTTGGGATCGAGAACAGGCAGTCATTCGAGCAGTTGCGGGACGCGCTCGGGGATCGCCCTGTCGATATCCCAATGATGATTAGGTACGGCAGCTATCCGCGCTACCGACTGCTCGTCACGTTTTTCATCGAAAAGAAGGGTTGGTCCGTTGATCAGCTCTTGCAAAGCAGACTGACGGAAGATGAGGCGACTGAGATCATGCGCGCGGACGCGAAGCGATAGAACTGCGAGGGCCCGAGATGGCACCAAGGACCGCACCTGCGCGCCAGTCGTCGTGGCCGCTTGTTGGGGTACCACCGACATCAGTGCGCTAATGGCTGCGTCCATTTGCTAAGAACACCTCTGAGCTTGCCGCTCTTCACTAGCTTCTCGACTTGGTCCACCGCCGGTTGTCGCGGAAGATGCTTAGGACGAGGCGAAGCGGCAGCAACCTGGCTAGTCCGAATTACGCCAGCGCTGTCCTTTGGGTCCACTGGGGCATCAGTCGGCCCCGCCGTCCCGACAAAGATCGGCGCGCACGTCTCGCGACAGTGGTCGTGTGTTGTTCCGTCCAGCAAATCGCCGCACGCTGTCAATAGGAGTATGGGGCGCGACTATAGCGACACTTGTCGAGCAGATATAAGCGTCGACAACCCCTTCAATGAGTGCGTTGCTGCGCAAGGTGAAGCTCGCTACCAGCAAGCTTAGCGCCTGCAACGCTGATTCGAGTTCGAGTAGCTCCAGCAGTGGTGACGCCGGCAGCTGCGGGGGCTCCGACGGGGGCGGCGGAGGAGAGACTGACATGCAGTGGTGGAAGCGGATTGAGCTGTGGCTGGCGGTTGTGGCCGCCGTGCTTTTGCTCCAGGGCTACCTTGAGATCCGCCTTGGCAGCGACCGGCCGGCCGGCTGGTTCTTCGGCCTGGCGGGATTGGTCGTGCTGGGCATCGCCTACTGGCGCTACCGTCTGACCAAACAGCAGCAAGTGGTCCCGCCGCAATGAACGGGGATCTCTGTCGTCGACGTCCTGGGCCTCCTCGTGGGGCTCGGGCTCGTCGACCGGCCTCGAGCTGAACGGATATGCCGAGACTGTGCCCTGGCTATCGCATCAAGTGCTGCGAACAAAAGGTTGCAAAGGTGCTTGCAGTAGGTGGCGAACGCCAGCTCTCACCGGACCGCTGGTCGGCGTATGCCATTGAAAAAAGCCAGGAGACCCGCAAGCACCTTGCGGGTTTCCTGGCATGCAAGTTTTCGGCTCAGGTCGGATGACCACCTCGACCATCACGGTCGAGCTGCTCCCAGATCGATGGCGGGACTTTATCGGCCATGGCCGAGGCGGCGTAGCCGGACAGGACCGACAGGGCCAAGAAGGCTGAAATGAGCATCTTCATGCTGCTTCTCCTGATGCTTGCGGTGACATTTCGCTGCGCGGGCAAGGAAGGGGTGGTGCCAAGCGCAGGGAAGGTTTGTCAGTTGTGGTTGCGATCGACCTGCTCATAGAAGGTCTTGGTATCGAAAGCCTGAGCCGTGCCGGCAACGCCGGCGATGAGCAACAGGGCAACAAGGGCGGACGTGATCGTCTTCATGGCCATCTCTCCGTTCATCGACCCGCTGCAGGGCGGGCGAGACTGTTCTCTCACAAGGCCGTTGGGGGCGCTGTTACGGAGGGAACAAGGCGAGGAAAGTTTTGCGGCCCGGGCGCACGGCCGCATGCCTTGCAAGGCACAGGCGGTCGGTGCGGTTTGGTCTCGCGGGCGCCAGTCGCGAGCTAGCCCTGGGTTTCAGCTCACATTGATCGAGCGATCAGCAGCAAGGTGCGCTCTTTCGCGCGCATGGGAGCGGCGGCGCGCACCTCGTTAGCCACGCCTCGTTGCGGCGTGTTCCTGGCCCACGCAGCCTCAACTTCCGTCCCCCATGATCGTATAGGGCGCCCAAAAAAGCGGATGCGCGTGTGTATAGATTGTTTCGCCCGTTTCGTTCTTGCGCTCCGAGCTCTCCAGCACGGCCATCATCGATTGGCGCAGCACTTCGGCGCGGCTAAGCCGCGGATTGTCTGCTTGGCGACGAAACACCCCGGTGACTAGCTCTCGGGCCGTTGCCGAGTCCACGGGCCAGTTGGTGACGAGCAGCGCCCGGCTGCCGGCGTAGAAGAAGGCTCGACCGAGGCCCGAGAGCGCCTCCGCGCCTTGACCTGCACCCGCCGCCGTATTGCAGGCCGACAGCACCACCCATTCGGCATTGAGCCTGAGCGCCAGGATCTCATCGACGGTGAGCAACCCGTCTCCGTCGATATCGGCGACTTCGGGTGCGGTGAGAGCAAGCGCGGGTTGCGTCAAGCCATCGAGGTCGCCGGGGACCAGGCCGTGGGTGGCAAACACGACGACTCGGTAACGCGTAAGATCGATGCCCTTCACAATCTTTTCGTTCGCGTCTTTGCCGAGATAGAGCACTTTGCTCGGGTCGGCGTGCAATGCCGAGGCGATGGCTTTCAATTCATCGCCTGTGTCCTCAAGACGGGGCAGAGCGCCGAGGGTGGCGCTGCGTAGCTGCGCGGCGCCAATCGTAGCGCGGCGTTTGATCCTGGCACCTCGCATAGCATCTGCCCCGGTCGGCATGAGGTCAGGAGCTCTGGCCTCCGTCGCTTGCTCGGCGCTGAAGTATGGATCGCCGAAACCGACGATTTGCTCACGCTGCATTGAGGGGACCGCGACAGTGCGCAAAGTGCGCAGGGCCGCTGCCGAGGGCATTGCCACCACGGCGTGGGTTCGCGCCAGCCACTGCACGTTGCGATAGTCGGCAAAGTAGGGCTCTCCTTCGATCTTTACTGCGACCTTGGCGGGTTTGGTGGGAAGCAGGCTCAAGGGAAGCAAGCCGAGGGCACCGTTGGTCACCACGATCAGGGTCTTGGCATCTTGCCAACCTTGCGCGACGGGTTCCAGCAAGAGCCTGTACAACTCATGCGCAGCCGCAACATCGAAGTTCGGGATGTCGCTAACCGACTGCAAAACTGGGGGATCAAGCGCGGCCCGTAACGCCGTCACCTTGCTCTGCAGCTGCGTGGCATTCAACGCCAGTGGCGCAAAGGCGATTGGCCCGTCCTTAGGTATGGCCCACACGAAGCTTTCCCGCCTGCCGAAATAGAACGACAGCAGGGCTTCATCGGCGCGCAGGGAGGCGCGGATATCCTCGAGGGTTGTGGGGGCAGGCCGAATGAGGCTGGCGTATTCGGGGAAGCGGCGTTGAATTTCGCGTTTTGCCGCCTGCCTGTCCTTTCGAAGCCTCGCTAGTTCCTCTTGCAGATCCTTGACTGCCTTGGGGTCCCGGTCCTCAGGAGGCTCGGCGAGAACATTGCTAAGGAGGGCTGCCTGTGCCACCGCCTGCTTGTGCAGATCCTGCTCCTTGCGCACGATCTCGGCCATTTGCGGGGTACGGGCAGCGGCGCGGGCCGCGGACGACGCAAGCGCGTTCTGCACCGAGCGGCCGCGAATGGCCTCCGACAAACGCAACCCCTCCTCGGCCCGGGTTGGAAGATTCGAGCGGGCAAGCAACGTGATATAGGCCTCGAACACGGTCTGGAGGCGGCGGTCCGCCGACACCGTCACCGTCGCATCTTCGTCATCCGTCTCGTTGGTCGTGCCCAAAAGCACAGGAATCGCCAGGGTGAATTCCCGCATCGCCTCGGCGTCACGCCTGGCAAACGTCAGACCTGTCGCGAGGATGGCCCGGGTCAAGGCCGTGTCGTAATGCTTCTCTCCCTTCACGGCCTTGTGGCGGTCGAGGGCCTGGCGTGCATACTCGAGACCCTTGTCCACCTCACCCGTGAAGTAGTGCGCGTAAATCCGGGTCCAACTCGAGCGGGCAAAGGCGCTGCGCTCCGCGGGCCAGGCTTTTGTCGACGCATCAATGACGACGAAAATTTCCTTGGCCTCATCATACCGCCGCTGAGAAAAGACAGCCGTAGCAAGTTTTCCGAGCGCATTGACGTAGGCGCCGCTATCCCGCCCATAGCCGATCGCTTCGAGGACTTCGATGGAGGCACGCGCCAGCGCCTCGAAGTCCGCCAGGCGCGCCTGTTCGAACAGCAACTCGGACAGGAAGGTCAGCATATTGGCGGTGTCAGCGTGATATTTGCCAACCGAACTCAACCGACTGAGCAGCGCTCGACGCACATCAATTTCGGCCTCGGCATGCCTGCCCTGCATTGCCTTGGCTCGCCCGGCGAAGAGCGTCGCGTAATCAATTGCGCTCTCGAACGTCGCAGCCGGCACGGCATTGGGCCAGGATCGAGATTTCACCAGGGCATCCCGATACCTTGCTTCGGCCTTGGTGTAGGCGGCCTCAGCCTCCATGTATTGGCCACGTGCGAGAAACAAGCGGCCTCTGCCATCCTCCGTGGCTGCTTCGAAGCTCGACAGATAAGGCTGGGCATTTGGCCACGCGCGCGCTTCCGCCAGGAGCGCCACGTTGCGTTTGACGTAACTCTCGGCCTTGTTGATCTGGCCAAGCTGAAGAAGATTGTTGGCGGTGCGCGAATAGATGCCAAATGCTCGGCCCTTATTGGGCGGCTGAGTGACATTCAATTTTTGCGCCATTCTTTCGAGCAGTGCGATGGCTTCCTTGTGGTCCCCGTTCAGTCGCATTTGGGATTCTTGAAAGAGCTCGATGCGGCTTCCCTCGCCCGCGTAGTCGGCGGTCTTTGCGACGGCCTTCTCGCTATCGGCGATCGCGTCCTTCAAACGCCCGACCGACGCGCGAGCTTGCGCCCGTCGGAAGTAGAAGTCCTTGAGCTTTTGAGCGTCGGCATGCGCCGGTGGCTCGGCGCCCGCAAAGGCCTCGCCCTTTGCCCGCGTCGCGGGATCCGGCTTTTCCTGATCAAGAATTGCCGTGATGTCCGCGATTGTGCGCGGTGGTGCTACAAATTGCACGCGCTGGGCGACTGCCTCGGGTGTACCTCCCATCAGCAACAACCCAGCACAAAGGATGCCCAGCACGCCGTTGCTGTCGTCGCTCGCGTCGTACACGCCCAATCCTCCCGCACAAGAAAGGCGTTTTATAACAAAAGATTACTGCGCCACGTTGAGATCTCCAAGCAATCACTGTGAGGTAACCATACCGTTAAGCAGCGGCTGGGCGATCTCGCCGCCGATCGCCCTGCGTTTGCCCCTCCATTGCGAGGAGCCGAAATCCTGGACAGGACCCGAGAACTCACTTTGCCAGACGCCTCGAGGCGCGATGTCGTGCTCCAAGCTTATTTGTGCCGCGCCCAGCCAACCGGGTGCGTTTCCTCGACGGCAAGGTGATCCCGCCCGGCAGCTGGCATGCCTGGGCGCAACGATCCTGCCTGTCCCGTGGTGGGCATTGTTGCGGCGGCACGCTCCAGATCAAGCGGCAGGCAACCGACGACATCATCGCCTTCTTGAAACGAAACTGGCTTTTAACCGAACGCTTCCCCGCGCAGCGAGCGAACGGGTCCCTTAGACCGACCGGACGGAAGCAACCCTTATCCAGCGGGTAGACGGCGGACGTTGGATGAATTTATGCACTCCGTTACTTGCTGGAGAGAGTGTGCACGGGCGTCCAGTTGCGGGCGTCACCCGATTGCAGATGGTGTTGCGCACGCTCGTAAAAGCGCGCAGTCGGCGGATCTTCGCGTGCAAAAGGTGCAAACGCCTCGACCGCGCCCGCAAAGTCGGCGGAACGCCAGCGCATCAAGCCCAAAGCATAGCGCGCGGCGCATTCCCGCTGCCAGGTTGTTTCCTGATCGCGGCGGGCCAACGGCTCGAAGATCACGACCGGTTCCTGCCGGCCCACAACGCGGATGGTGTCGAGTTCGCGCCAAACGATGGTTGATCCCGCCGTTTTCACCGTCTCGGCCGAAGCGATGATCGAGGTGCCGTAGAATTTGTTGGCGCCTTCCAGCCGCGAGGCAAGATTGGCGGCATCACCCATCACGGTATAGTTGAAGCGCCGGCGTGAACCGATATTGCCAACCAGTGCCGAGCCCGTGTGCAAGCCGATCCGTTGCTGCAAGTGGTGGCCCTGGAACCGCGCCGGCCTGGCGCAATTCAGTGCGTGTAGTCGCGCTTGCCCGGCGAGCGCTGCCTTGACCGCGTTCAGGGCATGATCGGCATCCTCCACCGGAGCGCCGAACACCCCATCAATGCCGTCGCCTACGTATTTGTCTACAAAACCACCGTACTCGCCAATAATGTCGGTCATGGCCGAGAGATATTCGTTCATGAGTGCGACGAGTTCAGCAGGGCCCGCGTGTTCGGATAGGCCGGAAAAGCCGGCGAGGTCCGATCGATATAGACTGACGATACGGATTTCACCGCCCAGCGTCGGCATAGTCTCCGAACGCATCATTTTCTCAATGAGCGCGGGAGCAAGATAGAATGCGAAATTGCGGCGTAGGAGGCGTTTGTCCTTGTCGGTCACCATGAACCTGTAGGCCACGGCTGCCATGAGGGCCAAGACCGCCGAGGTCTCGAGGGTGACGATCGGCAAGACCAAGGCCTTAGCAAACAGCATGACGGCGATTGCTAGCCCGACGAGCAAGCCCAGCCCCACCACAAGAACCGCCACGGGAAAGTTGAAGATAAAAACGGCGGCGACAACGAAGGCGGACAGGAAAAGGCCAACCGCCCAATTTGCAAGCGTGCCGAGGTCGCGCAACCCCGTGCGCTGCAATAAGTTGCTGACCGCCGTCGCGTGGACGTAGACGCCGGGGATCGAGGGTCTGATAAATCTCGGCTGCGCGGGTGGCGGAGCCCCCGCGCAGCGTTCGCCCGCGACCTGTTCGCTGCCCGTGGCAAAGCGCTTAGACGTGAGGACCCGATCTTCGAGATCAAGCCATACCCCAAGCAAGACGACGCGACCGGCGAAGTGGCGTTGAAAATACGCAGTATCCCCGTTTTCCCAACATCGCCACAAATCTACGAAGGCATAGGTGGGCAGGTCCTGGCTGCCACCGTCGAAGTTCAAGGTCAGGGTGTTCGGCACGATCTCTGGCACGCGATAGGTGCCAATCTGAAGACCGTGCTCAGACGTTACCGCAACACCCTGCATTCGCGCGGCGAGTTCGACGTCCATGGAGGGAACGGCGACGCCGTCGATCGGCAGTGTCAACGGTATGCGGCGCACGATGCCGTCGGGGTCCGTGTAAAGGTTCAGCGGGCGGATATTCTCGCGATTTGCAACGGCCAACCGCTGTGCGTCGGACGGCCCTAATGGCCGCTCTTGGGCCTGGACTTCTCCCAACACCAGCTTGCCTTGTGCCGCCGCGCTTGCCATCGCCCTCAGAAAATCACGGTCGAAGCCCCGCAGTCGGGCCCCCAGCGTCTCCGCACCAAACGGGATTTCGGATTGCTCGATCGTGCTTGGAAAGACGACATCGAGGCCGATCACGCGCGCGCCACCCTCGACGATCGCCGTGATGACGCCGCCAATTTCCCGCGTCCAAGCGACGCTCGGCGTCCCCGCAAACGGCTTGCTTCGATAGGTGTCCTCGTCGAACACGACGATCGCAACCGGCGCCGGTGCCGGATGCCGACGCGGTCCCAGGGTCGCCCACCGGAGCCAAGTCAACATATCGATCGAAAGGCCGTTGAGCCATTGGGCAGGTGGAAGGGCCACCACCCCGCTTGCAAGCGAGGCGATCAGCAGAAGGGCCAAGATTTGGCGACGATGCAACCGGGGCACGTCCACCTGCGCCTGATTTAAGGAGGAGACAGCCGCAAAAGCCGACTGAGGATCGAGAGCGAGCCGGCCTCCGCCGAAGGATCAACTTTGAATGTGATTTCGCGGTGACCCACGCTGGCGCGATAAACGCCCCCGGCGCTCAAAACGACGTTGCTGTTGGCAAGATCGACAAAGCCTCCACACGATGCGTTTGCTTGTGGGACCGGTATGGTGATGTGAGCTTCTGGGCTGTCGAGGCGCTCGATGGCGAGACTGCCTGCGCCTGACCCTACAAAAACCGGCGATAAAGCATAGACCGTGGGGGTTGACGCCGCGGGGCTGGGAATTTTGCGGAAAACCATGGCGCCGCTGCCGGCCGTTTCTTTGGTTGTCCCGCCCCTCTTCCCCGTATCGCAACGCACCTTGCGCCGCTCGACGGTCCCGCCGGTAACCTCACTGTCCTCTTTGCCGATCAGTACGGTCCCGCCGATAATGACCTCGCGCCAACACGAGTTGAAATAGCCGATGACCAATCTATCGCTTTCGCCCAATCGAATTGATTGCCCCAGTCTTAGATAATCCATGAATTCAATTCCGGCAGTTTTGCTGACAATCTGTTCGACAATGGCAACCGGCGCCTGCGCGTCCGCGACCTGCGCCCAGCCAATTACGCCGCAACAGTATGCCAGCGTGGCAATCGGTATTTTCATTTTGCAAAATCCCGCACGCAGCCTCGCAGAACCGGAAATATTCTGTTCGTTATCCCATGAGGCTGGGGATAAGACTTGCAGACGCCCCTTTTTCGGTCAATTGGCTTTGGTCGGTGACGGCCCACAGGGTAAATCAAACCAAAGGCGCTTCGTGCGCACCCCTTGAAAGGCCCATTTATCTGAAAAGGGCCATTGATGCGGGAAAGCTCGGGTTTTTTTCCAGTTTACCATGGGGCGAGGGCCTCAACCCGGCACCGCCAACGCCCTCAAGGCCATCGAAATCGAGCCCGTACTCGAGCGGCGCAACCCGCCACGGGGAGGTGCGATCGAAACGCAGGGCTGGTCAAGCCTGCCGTCGGGCGTTCGCCTGAGGTTCGAAGGTGGCTCGAGGCGATCCCTTCCAAGCTTCCGCCCCCAAGCTTCCGCTCCCCCACTGAGGCGGGCGAGCGAGCCTTACCCTCTACCGGCCCAGGGTCGCTGCCCCTGGCCCCGCCAGGGTCGGCCCCCCGTTCCCATCGCATGTTGCAAGCAGCCCGCAGACGCCGCGAGCCTCACTGGCCCGTGGGGGCATCAGCGTTTCGTTCGGCCCAGCGTGGGGGCGCAGAGCGCATAGAGGCCCCCGGGGAGGCGAGCCGCGCCTCTGAGAAGGGCCGCGCCCGCCTGTCAGCGCTTCAGGGTCGGCAGGTCCGGGGGTCGCGGCCTCGCGAGCCCTTGGCCTGCTCAATAGCGCCAATGATGGTGGTGCCAACGGTAGGCCCGGTCGACAAAGAAGGCGCGCCGATGAGGCCAGCGGTAGCCGTCGTCGTAGCCGTAGACCCTCGGCGCGTAGCCATAATAGGCGGGGGCATAGGAGTAGTAGGTCGGCGCATAGGCACGGACGGGGGGAGCCGGCTCCGCCTCGTAGTAGTAGTTGCGCTCAATGATGCGCTCACGCACGACGGGCGGCGCGGGGCGCTCGATCACGACGTCGCGTTCGCGATAGACCGGGCCATCGAGATCGGCGGCCAAGGATGGCGTGAAGGGCGCGGTCAAGGCAAAGAGGGGTACCGCAGTCAGAGCAAGCCGACGCATGGGGTAGCTCCTTGGATGATCTTCCTAAAGCTCTAAACCCCCATGCCAGCCAAATGGTTGCGCCCTCATGGCCGTGACCTCGCAGCTGGAGGGTCGTGCTGCAGACGACAATTTGCGGCCTTGGAACCTTGGAAAAGCCCAGTTCCTTTGCCATCTCTCTACGAGCCTGGAGCGGTGCCATGAAACACACTCTCGCCTTAGCGACGCTGACTGCCCTGCTGGTCGTGAGTGTGACGCAGTCCTCGCTGGCCGAAGGCCGCGTAAGCGACAGGGAAAAGCGCAGCGGGTGTGGTAGCGCGGAGCGCTGCGGCAGCAACCTCTCGCGGGCCGATCGGGAGAACCTAGCGCGCGCCATGAGCCGGAACGTCCTGCACAGCATCGATGATCGCTTGCGCCGGCAACGCTATAACTAGTGGGCGCACAATGACATCTCCCCGACCCTGAGGGCGCGGGGATCTGAGCGGGTCCAGGGATCGCCGTTGTGCAAAAACAACAGCTAGAACTCGCCTCGGCCTCACCGCAACTCATCAAGCTTGTGAGGCCACTACCCACCCGTCACAGTGCCCTCTTTGGTGCTGCGTTGGGGGCAGGATGCGTAGCTTTCGCGCGCGAGCGGGGTGCGTGGCATTGTCTATGCTCGCCGGCTGCGCCACGGTTCCCGCCTATCGGGACGATGCCGTCAGCACCGCGGAAATTGCGCGCCACATCAAATGCGAACTGCGCGAAGCTGCCTGGGCCAGTCCCAGCAACGACTGGCTGCACACCTGGAATGCCGCCCTCGTGCTCAGCCTCGAGGTCTTCCACAACGGCGAGGTCGGGGCCGACACCGCCGTGGTCTTTCCCGTGCGGCAGACGGGCACGATCATCCCCAATCTGACCGGCGGGTTCAGCGGCCAGGCGACCCGCACCGAGCGCATTAGCTTCAACGAAAGCCTGGCGGCCCTGCACCGGGATCCGAGCTTGCGCTGCGAGGGCCGGGACACGGAACAGTATGGTCGCCTCGGCGGCCGGCTGGGCATCGCCGATCTCTTCGAGCGGGCGGGGCGCACGCGCAAGGTCGCCAACCTGACGGGCCTGACACAACTCGACTACAACCTTGATTTCATCATCAAGAGCAACGCCGGATTGGAGCCACGTTTTATCGTCGTGCCGCTCGGCAACGCCAAATCGCTGGGCGGCGGGCTCAAATTGGCGGGCTCGAACAGTGATACCCAGACGCTCAAGCTCACTCTCGTGCCCCCGGCGCAGGGGCCCACGGCGCGCGGGCTTGCGACCGGTCCCCGCGGTGCGGGACCGCCGATTGCCCCCCCGGACGAGGATCGTTTGGAGCGCAGCAAGAGCCGGAACCTGCTGGAAAGCATCGACGACAAGCTGCGCCGCCAGAACCTTGGCAATTGAGGCGCGCGGTGGCGACGGTATCCGATCCCCGGGGTGAGGGCGCCCCCCCGGCGTTGCCCCTCGTTGTGCCCCTCGCTTGCGTATGGGCGGCCAATGTTGCGACGAAGGCGCCGGTTGCGTCACCGGTTGCCCTGCGCTAACACCCCCCAAGAGCATGCGCACCCGTCACCGGACGGGCGCAAGCGGAGCCAGGCGGCGATGAACCAACTCCTGCTGGATTACCTGCCGCTCGCCGTCTTTCTCGGCGTCGCCCTCCTCATCGGCGGGGCGCTGATGGTGGCGCCGTTTCTGGTGGCCGTGCGCAACCCCGATCCGGAGAAGGTATCGGCCTACGAGTGCGGCTTTAACGCCTTCGACGACGCGCGCATGAAATTTGACGTGCGCTTCTATCTGGTCTCGATCCTATTCATCATTTTCGACCTGGAGGTCGCCTTCCTGTTCCCGTGGGCGGTCGCCTTCAAGCAGGTCGGGGCTTTCGGCTTCTGGTCGATGATGGTGTTTTTGGCCGTGCTGACCATCGGCTTTATCTACGAGTGGCGCAAGGGTGCGCTGGAGTGGGATTGATGGTGAGCCAAACCTCGACATCGCTTGCACAGCGCCCGAGCGGGCTCGTTGCCCCGGCTGCGGGGTCCTTCAGCGACGTCTCCGCCCAGCTTGCCGACAAGGGCTTCCTGGTGACCACCACGGACGACCTCATCAACTGGGCGCGGACGGGCTCGCTGATGTGGATGACCTTCGGCCTTGCCTGCTGCGCCGTCGAGATGATGCAGGCCTCGATGCCGCGCTGGGATCTCGAGCGCTTCGGCTTTGCGCCCCGCGCCTCACCGCGTCAGTCCGACGTGATGATCGTGGCGGGAACGTTGTGCAACAAGATGGCTCCTGCACTGCGCAAGGTCTACGACCAGATGCCCGAGCCGCGCTACGTCATTTCGATGGGAAGCTGTGCCAACGGTGGGGGCTACTACCACTACTCGTATTCGGTGGTGCGCGGCTGCGACCGCATCGTGCCCGTTGATGTCTATGTGCCGGGCTGCCCGCCGACGGCGGAGGCGCTGGTCTACGGCGTGCTGCTATTACAACGCAAGATCCGGCGAACCGGGACGATCGAACGCTAGCCGCCCGGCCCAAAGCCCTGGACAGGCACCCTCATGCTCGACCAACTCGCCCAGCACGTCGCGGCCCTCTTAGGTCCCAACTGCCTCAGCCAGCGGCTTCAATTCGGCGAGCTCACGCTGGTCGTGCCCGTCGCCGCCGTGCTCTCGGTGCTGCGCGCCTTGCGGGACGACGCGGGCTGCCAGTTTGAGCAACTCATCGACATCTGCGGCGTCGACTACCCGGAGCGGGAGAAGCGCTTTGATGTCGTCTATCACCTGCTCTCGCCGCGCAAGAACCAGCGCCTTCGCATCAAATGCGAGGTCGACGATGCGACGCCCGTGCCGAGCGTGGTCGAGCTCTATCCCGTCGCCAATTGGTACGAGCGGGAGGCCTACGACATGTACGGCATCCTGTTTTCCGGACACCCGGACCTGCGTCGCCTTCTGACCGACTACGGTTTCCAGGGTTTCCCGCTGCGCAAGGATTTCCCGCTTACTGGCTATGTCGAGGTGCGCTACGACGATGCGCAAAAGCGCGTCGTCTACGAGCCGGTCCGGCTGACCCAGGAGTTCCGCTCGTTCGACTTCCTGAGCCCCTGGGAGGGGACCCAGTACCTCCTCCCCGGTGACGAAAAGGCAAAGCAGTAGCAATGCCCGAGACCGACATCCGTCAGTTCAATATCAATTTTGGTCCACAACACCCGGCCGCCCACGGCGTGCTGCGCCTGGTGCTCGAGCTCGACGGGGAGGTGGTGACCCGCGTCGATCCGCACATCGGCCTGTTGCACCGCGGCACCGAAAAGCTGATCGAGCATAAGACGTACCTGCAGGCGATCGGCTATTTCGATCGCCTCGACTATGTGGCGCCGATGAACCAAGAGCACGCCTTCTGCCTCGCCGGCGAAAGGCTGCTCGAGATCACGGTACCGCGGCGGGCGCAGCTCATTCGCGTGCTATATTCCGAAATCGGCCGACTGCTGTCGCACCTCCTCAATGTGACCACGCAGGCCATGGACGTCGGCGCTCTGACCCCACCGCTATGGGGTTTCGAAGAGCGCGAGAAGCTGATGGTGTTCTACGAGCGTGCCTCGGGCAGCCGGATGCACGCCAAGTACTTTCGCTTTGGCGGCGTGCACCAGGATCTGCCGCCCCGCCTGATCGAGGACATTGCCAAGTTTTGCCAGACGCATCCCAAGGTTCTCGACGACATCGAGGACCTGCTCACCGACAACCGCATCTTCAAGCAGCGCAACGTCGACATCGGCGTCGTCAAACTCGCGGACTGCCTGCGCTGGGGGTTCTCGGGCGTGATGCTGCGCGGCTCGGGTGCCGCCTGGGATCTGCGCAGGGCGCAGCCCTACGAGTGCTACTCGGAACTCGATTTCGATATTCCGATCGGCAAGAATGGCGACAACTACGATCGCTATTGCATCCGGGTGGAGGAGATGCGCCAAGCCGTGCGGATCATGCAGCAATGCTGTGAAAAGCTGATGTCGGCCGAAGCTGCCGGTCCGCACGCGAGCGACGACAAGAAAGTGACGCCACCCAAACGCGGCGAGATGAAGCGCTCCATGGAAGCGCTGATCCATCACTTCAAGCTTTACACCGAGGGCTTTCACGTCCCTCCCGGCGAGGTCTATGCCGCCGTCGAGGCGCCAAAGGGGGAGTTCGGCGTCTATCTGGTCTCGGACGGCAGCAACCGGCCCTACCGTTGCAAGATCCGCGCGCCGGGCTTTCCTCACCTGCAAGCCATGGACTTTATGAACCGGGGGCACATGCTGGCCGATGTGTCGGCCATTCTTGGCTCCCTCGATATCGTCTTCGGCGAGATCGACCGCTAAACCTGCGGGCCGCTGGCCCGCTGCAGCCGTACCGGAGCGCTTTACGTGAGCGCGGCAAAGTCACAAAAAGCCAGCCTCCGCCTGGTCGCGGCGGCCGTCCTTGCCGGCACCCTCCTCGGCGTCATCGGCCTGCGTTATCTCCTTATCCCTAAGTCGGCGGCGCGCACCTTCGGGGTGCCGGGCCGGCCGGCGGGGCATGAGCTCTACTACGTCATCGGCCTGCGCAACCTGTGGCTGGCTGCGCTCGCGATTGGCCTGGCAGCGCTACGCCAGTGGCATGGCTTGGCCCTTTGGTTCGCCACCGCCACCCTCGTGTGCTTTGCCGACGCGCTGATCGCCGCCAATTCCACGGCAAAGGTGCCGCAGGTGGCCTTCCACCTGGTCTGTGGCCTCGGCTGTGCCCTGCTGGCCACCCTCGTCTGGCGTCGTGCCAGCAAGGGGCGCTAAGCCGAGCGCAACTTTGCCGCGCTCGATCCGCCTTGGCATCGTCTAAAGACGGGCGACAAGCGCCAAATCAGCCCTTATAAGGGGGCCGCCACAATTCCGCCTCCGCCGCTCGGAGCCCGCTGAGCCCCAATGTCTGTCCGCAGACTTGACCCTCATCAGCCCGCCAGCTTCGCCTTCACGCCCGAGAACGCGGCGTGGGCCACGGGCATGATCGCCAAGTATCCACCGGGCAAGCAGGCCTCGGCCGTCATCCCACTGCTCTGGCGGGCGCAGGAGCAGCATGCGGGCTGGCTGCCCGAGCCGGCCATTCGCCTGGTCGCCGACATGCTCGGCATGGCCCACATTCGCGCCCTAGAGGTGGCAACCTTCTACACCATGTTCCAGCTTTCCCCGGTGGGAAAGAAGGCGCACGTGCAAGTGTGCGGCACCACGCCGTGCATGCTGCGGGGCGCCGAAGCACTGGTTGAGGTCTGCCGGCGGCGCATTCATGCCGATCCGCACCACCTCTCCCCCGACGGGGATTTCTCCTGGGAGGAGGTCGAGTGCCTCGGTGCCTGCGCCAATGCGCCCATGGTGCAGATTTGGAAGGATACCTATGAGGATCTGACACCGGACCTGTTTGCAAAGGTGTTGGACGGATTTGCCAGCGGCACACCTCCCAAAGCTGGCTCACAAATTGGCCGGCAGGCGTCGTGTCCGGCGGGCGGGCCAACGACGCTCAAAGACTTGGCCAAGGCCGAAAGTAGGGAGCGTTAGCGTCGTGGCTCTACAGGACAAGGACCGGATTTTCCGCAATCTTTACGGCTTCCAGGACTGGAGGCTGGCCGGCGCTAAGGCCCGCGGGGCCTGGGACGGCAGCAAAGCACTGATCGAAAAAGGCCACGACGCCATCATCGCCGAAATCAAGAATTCGGGCTTGCGCGGCCGCGGCGGGGCGGGATTTCCGACCGGCCTCAAGTGGTCCTTCATGCCCAAGAACGATCCCCGTCCCAGCTACCTCGTGATCAATGCCGACGAGTCGGAGCCCGGCTCCTGCAAGGATCGCGAGATCATGCGCCACGATCCGCACCTGTTGATCGAGGGCGCCTTGCTGGCGTCGTTCGCGATGCGGGCGCACAGCTGTTATACCTACGTGCGCGGCGAGTTCGTGCGCGAGCGCGAGCGTCTGGAGGCGGCCGTAGCGGAGGCCTACGAGGCCAAGCTGATCGGCAAGGACAATGTCCACGGCTGGGACTTCGATTTTATCGTGCACCACGGCGCCGGTGCCTATATCTGCGGCGAGGAAACCGCGCTACTGGAAAGCCTCGAGGGCAAGAAGGGCCAGCCGCGCCTGAAGCCGCCGTTCCCGGCCAACACCGGCCTCTACGGCGCCCCCACCACCGTCAACAACGTCGAATCGATCGCGGTGGTGCCCGATATCCTGCGCCGCGGCGCCACCTGGTTTGCCGGCTTCGGCAAGCCCAACAACACCGGCACCAAGCTGTTTCAGATCTCGGGCCACGTCGAGCACCCGTGCGTAGTAGAAGAAGAGATGGGCATCGGCCTGCGCGAATTGCTCGAGCGCCACGCCGGCGGCGTGCGTGGCGGTTGGGACAACCTGTTGGCCGTCATCCCCGGCGGCTCGTCGATGCCGTGCCTGCCAGCCAACCTCTGCCAGGACCTGACGCTCGATTTCGACACCCTGTCCAAGCTCAAGTCGGGCATGGGCACGGCGGCCGTGATCGTGATGGATAAGTCGACCGACATCATCGCCGCCATCCGCCGCATCGCCTACTTCTACAAGCACGAGAGCTGCGGTCAGTGCACGCCCTGTCGGGAGGGCTGCGGCTGGATGTGGCGCATGCTGCGCCGCATGGAGCTCGGCGAGGCCGGCAAGAGCGAGATCGATCTGCTGCAGGACATGACCACCAAGATCGAGGGCCACACCATCTGCGCACTCGGGGACGGTGCCGCCTGGCCGGTGCAGGGGCTGCTGCGCCACTTCCGCGGCGTGATCGAGGAGCGCATCGACCGGCACCAGGCCGCGCTGAAGCAGGCAGCGGAGTGAGCAATGCCGAAGCAACTCATCATCGACGGCACCCCGATCGAGGTCGAAGACGGCATCACCTTGATCCAGGCCTGTGAGCAGGCCGGCGTGGAAATTCCCCGCTTCTGCTATCACGAGCGCCTGTCGATCGCCGGCAACTGCCGCATGTGCCTGGTCGAGGTGCAGGGCATGCCGAAACCGGCGGCGTCCTGCGCCATGGGGGTCAACGATCTGCCGCCGAACAAGGACGGCAGTCCGAAGCTCATCAACACCAAAACGCCGATGGTGAAGAAAGCGCGCGAAGGCGTCATGGAGTTCCTGCTCATCAATCATCCGCTCGACTGTCCGATCTGCGACCAGGGCGGCGAGTGTGACCTGCAGGACCAGGCGATGGCCTACGGCATGGGAGGCTCGCGCTACGTCGAGAACAAGCGCGCGGTCGATGAGAAGTACTTGGGGCCCCTGATCAAGACGTTCATGACGCGCTGCATTCAGTGCACGCGCTGCGTGCGTTACATGACCGAAGTGGCCGGTGTGGAAGAATTGGGTGCGATTGGCCGTGGCGAGGACATGGAGATCACCACCTACCTCGAACGCGGCATGATGTCGGAGCTGTCGGCCAACGTCGTCGATCTATGTCCGGTCGGCGCGCTCACGCATCGGCCGTGGGCCTTCGTGGCACGGCCCTGGGAACTGCGCAAAACCGAAAGCGTCGACGTCATGGACGCGGTAGGCTCGGCGATCCGGGTGGACTGCCGCGGCCGCGAGGTCGTGCGCATCCTGCCGCGCAACAACGATGCGGTGAACGAGGAGTGGATTTCCGACAAGACCCGGCACGTGGCCGACGGCTTGCGCATGCAACGCCTCGACCAGCCCTATCTTCGTCAGGACGGCGCCCTGCGGCCGGCAGGCTGGGACGAGGTGCTGGCGCTGGTTGCCGGCAAGCTTGCGGGCACGACAGCAGAGCGCATCGGCGCCATCGCCGGCGATCTGGCGGGCGCCGAGGAGATGTTTGCCCTGAAAGACCTGCTCGCTCGCTTGCGCTGCCGAAACCTGGATTGTCGCCAGGACGGCGCCAAACTCGATCCCGGTCTCGGTCGCGCCAGCTATCTGTTCAATTCGAGCATCGAGGGCATCGAGCGGGCCGACGCCATCCTCATGATCGGCGCCAACCCACGGCTCGAGGCCGCCGTGCTCAACTCGCGCATCCGCAAGCGCTGGCGGCAGGGCAACCTCGCCGTCGCCGTGATCGGCGAAGCGGCGGACCTGACCTACCCTTACGACTACCTCGGCGCCGGGCCGCAGACCCTCAAGGACGTCGCCGACGGCAAGCACAGCTTTGCCGGCCTGCTGGCCGAGGCGAAGCAGCCGATGATCATCGTCGGGGCCGGCGCGGCGGCACGCTCCGACGGGGTTGGCGTCTTATCGGCGGCAGCGGCAATCGCCTTGCGCGCGGCGGCAGGCAAGGAGCCCGGCTGGAACGCCTTTAACGTTCTGCATAGGGCGGCCTCACGCGTGGCGGGCCTCGATCTCGGCTTCGTCCCCGGCGACGGCGGCCTGGATGTTGCCGGCATGCTACTGGCCGCCGCCGGCGGAGCGCTCGACGTCCTCTACCTCTTGGGCGCCGACGAGATCGATATGGCGGCAATCGGCGATAAGGCCTTCGTCGTCTATCAGGGCAGTCACGGTGACGCCGGCGCCCACCGCGCCGACGTCGTGCTGCCGGGCGCGGCCTACACGGAAAAGGCTGCCACCTACGTCAATCTCGAAGGCCGGGCCCAGATGACGAACCGGGCCGCCTTCGCACCCGGCGAGGCCAAGGAGGATTGGGCGATCATTCGCGCCCTGTCGGCCCACGCCGGCCACACGCTGCCCTACGATCGGCCGCAGGCCCTGCGCGCGGCCATGGCGAAGGTGGCACCGCCGCTCATGCGCTTGGAAGGCCTGGTCGGCGCCGACTTGGCCGGCGTCGCCGCCTTGGCGGCGCGTGGCGGCCCGCTCGCGGCCGATCCTTTCGTCGGCACCACGCGCGACTTTTATCTCACCAACCCGATCGCGCGGGCCTCCAGCATCATGGCCGAGCTCAGCGCCTTGAAGAAGAGTTGGGATAAAGACACCACGGGGACGCATGGCTAGCGGCTGGCTCTGGAGCGATCTGTGGCAGGCCTATCTGTGGCCGCTGCTGCGCATGGTGCTGGAAAGCGTAGTGCTGCTGGTGGCGCTGCTCGTCACCATCGCCTTTCTGCTGCTGATGGACCGCAAGGTCTGGGCGGCCGTACAGCTGCGTCGTGGCCCCAACGTGGTGGGTCCTTTCGGCCTGCTGCAGTCGTTCGCCGACCTGTTGAAGTTTGTGCTGAAGGAACCTTTGATTCCGGCAGGCGCCGACAAGGGCGTGTTCTTGTTGGCACCGCTGGTGGGCTCCGTGCTGGCCTTGGCGGCCTGGGCGGTCATCCCCCTCAACGAGAACAGCTGGGGTCGCTGGGTCATCTCGGACATCAACGTCGGGGTGCTCTATCTGTTCGCCATATCCTCCCTCGGCGTCTATGGCATCATCATGGGCGGCTGGGCGTCGAACTCAAAATATCCCTTTCTCGGCGCGCTCCGATCCGCCGCGCAAATGGTGTCCTACGAGGTCTCGATCGGCTTTGTGATCATCACGGTGCTCTTGGTCGTGGGCTCGCTCAATCTGACCGAGATCGTCAATGCGCAGAAGGTCGGGATCGGCACCCGGCTCGGATTGGTGAACTCGCTGCTCGACTGGAACTGGCTGCCGCTGTTTCCGATGTTCATCGTCTTCTTCATCTCGGCGCTGGCGGAAACCAACCGCCCGCCCTTTGATCTGCCCGAAGCCGAATCGGAGCTGGTGGCGGGGTTTGCCGTCGAGTATTCCTCCACGCCTTACCTGCTCTTCATGCTTGGCGAGTACGTCGCCATCGTCACCATGTGCGCGCTGACCACCATCATGTTCCTCGGCGGCTGGTTACCGCCGCTTGATGTGGCCCCGCTCAATTGGGTATCGGGACTGATTTGGTTCCTGCTCAAGGTCGTGTTCGTCTTCTTCATGTTTGCCATGGTGAAGGCGTTTGTGCCGCGCTACCGCTACGACCAGCTCATGCGCTTGGGCTGGAAAGTGTTCCTGCCGCTGTCACTGTTCATGGTGGTTGCGGTCGCCGCCGTGCTCCAGTACTTCGAACTTGCGCCGTGAGAGAAAGCCCCATGGCTGGTGTTGGACAAGCCGTCAACTCGCTGTTCTTGAAGGAGTTCGCCTCGGCCTTGTGGCTGTCGCTGCGCTACTTCTTCAAGCCGAAAGCCACGCTCAACTATCCCTTCGAGAAAGGCCCGTTGTCGCCGCGCTTTCGGGGCGAGCATGCGCTGCGCCGCTATCCCAACGGCGAGGAGCGCTGCATTGCCTGCAAACTATGCGAGGCGATTTGCCCGGCGCAGGCGATCACCATCGAGGCGGGACCACGCCGCAACGATGGCACCCGGCGCACCACGCGTTACGACATCGACATGGTCAAATGCATCTACTGCGGCCTGTGCCAGGAGGCCTGCCCGGTCGATGCCATCGTCGAGGGGCCGAACTTCGAGTACGCCACCGAGACGCGCGAGGAGCTCTACTACGACAAGGAGCGCCTGCTCGCCAACGGCGACCGCTGGGAGCGCGAGATCGCCAAAGCCATCGAACTCGACGCGCCCTTCCGATGAGGTGGCAATGCTAGCGGCGGCCTTCTTTTATTTGTTTGCGGCCATGACCGTGGCGTCGGGCGCCATGGTGATCGTGGCGCGCAACCCCGTGCACGCCGTGCTGTTCTTGATCCTGGCGTTCTTCAACGCCGCCGGGCTGTTCGTGCTGCTCGGGGCCGAATTTTTGGCCATGATCCTGGTGGTGGTCTACGTCGGTGCGGTGGCGGTGCTGTTCCTCTTCGTTGTGATGATGCTCGACGTCGACTTCGCCGAACTAAGGGCCGGCTTCATCAAGAATGCGCCGCTCGGGGCCATGATCGGTCTGGTTCTGTTGGCCGAGCTGATCTTGGTGCTCGGCGTCCACATCATCGACCCGGGCGCGCTGGCCGCCCCGGCCGCGCCAATTCCCACGGCCGGCTCGGGCATCACCAACACCGAGGCGATCGGGCGCGTGCTCTACACCAAATACGTCTACTATTTTCAGGGGGCGGGGCTGATCCTGTTGGTCGCCATGATCGGCGCCATCGTGCTGACGCTGCGCCACAAGCAGGGCGTGAAACGCCAGTCGATCGCCCGGCAAGTGGCACGCCGGAAGGCGACGGCGATGGAGATCGTCAAGGTCAAACCCGGGGATGCCGTCATCCCCGAGGTGGCCATTGTCGATGAGCGCGGCTGAGGCATAGCGCGATGGCCATTCATCTTGGGCACTACCTGACGGTTGCCGCGATCCTCTTCACGCTGGGCATCTTCGGCATCTTCCTCAACCGCAAGAACGTCATTGTTATCCTGATGTCGATTGAGCTGATGCTGCTCGCCGTCAACATCAACCTGGTGGCTTTTTCCGCCTTCATGGGCGACCTCGTCGGCCAGGTGTTCGCGTTGTTTGTTTTGACCGTGGCGGCAGGGGAGGCGGCCATTGGTCTTGCCATCGTGGTCGTCTACTTCCGCAATCGCGGCTCGATTGCGGTGGAAGACATCAACATGATGAAGGGCTGAGATGGGCAAGATCCACAAGGCGTGGGCCGATCCCGCCCGCCATTGCTGGCGATGCTCCGGCAACGGCCTTAAGGGCAATGCAGCCAGAGGAAGCCGATGATTTACGAGGCCATCGTCTTCCTGCCCGCGTTGGGCGCGCTGATCGCCGGGTTCTTCGGCCGCGCGCTGGGCGCGCGCCCCTCCGAGCTCATCACCACCTCGCTCTTGGGACTGGCGGCAGCCTTGTCCTGGGTTGCCTTCTGGCAAGTGGGGATCGACGGCCAGCTCGTGCGCATTCCGATCCTGCGCTGGGTCACCTCCGGCGAGCTCGAGGTCGCCTGGGCCCTGCGCGTCGACACCTTGACCGCCGTGATGCTGGTGGTGGTCAACACCGTCTCGTTCCTCGTGCATCTTTATTCGATCGGCTATATGCACGAGGACCCCAGCCGACCCCGCTTCTTCGCCTACCTGTCGATGTTCACCTTCGCCATGTTGGCGTTGGTGACGAGCGACAATTTCCTCCAGCTCTTCTTCGGCTGGGAGGGTGTCGGACTTGCCTCCTACCTGTTGATCGGCTTTTGGTATCTGAAGCCCGAGGCCAACGCGGCCGCCATCAAGGCCTTCATCGTCAATCGCGTCGGCGATTTCGGCTTCGCGCTCGGCATCTTCGGCACCTTCGCGGTGTTCGGCACGATCGGCTTTGAGGCCGTCTTCCGCGCCGCCCCCGCCATGGCCGGCAAGCCGATGGAGTTCCTCGGCCACCAGTGGGACACGCTCACCGTGCTCTGCCTCCTGCTGTTTATGGGCGCCATGGGCAAGTCGGCGCAATTCTTGCTGCATACCTGGCTGCCCGACGCCATGGAGGGCCCGACCCCGGTCTCGGCGTTGATCCACGCCGCCACCATGGTGACCGCGGGCGTGTTCATGGTGGCGCGCCTCTCGCCGATGTTCGAACTGGCGCCCGTGGCGCTTGAGGTCGTGACGCTGGTCGGCGCCGTCACGGCGTTTTTCGCCGCCAGCGTCGGGCTGGTGCAAAACGACATCAAGCGCGTGGTCGCCTATTCGACCTGCTCACAGCTCGGCTACATGTTCGTTGCCTGCGGCGTCGGCGCCTATGCCGCCGGCATCTTCCACCTGTTTACGCACGCCAGTTTCAAGGCGCTGTTGTTTTTGGGCGCGGGCTCCGTCATCCACGCCATGCATCACGAGCAGGACATGCGCAAAATGGGGGGACTGGCGCAAAAGCTGCGACTGACCTGGCTCATGATGCTGATCGGCACCTTGTCGCTGACGGGCGCCGGCATCCCGCACGCCCTGGGCTTTGCCGGTTTCTACTCCAAGGATGCCATCATCGAGGCCGCTTACGCCGGACACACCCCCAACAACTACGCCTACTGGCTGTTGGTCGTGGCGGCATTCATGACGGCCTTTTACGCTTGGCGCTTGATGTTTTTGACCTTCCATGGGCCGACGCGCGCCGATCGGGAGACCTATGAGCATGCCCATGAGAGCCCGTGGGTAATGTTGGTGCCGCTCATCATCCTGGCGCTCGGCGCGGTCGCGGCGGGTTTTGCCTTCCAGCAGCTCTTTGTTGGCCACGACACCCAAGCCTTCTGGCGCGCCTCCCTGTTCCAGGGCAAGGACAACCACATCTTGCACGCTATGCACGAGGTGCCCGCGTGGGTGACCTGGTCACCGACGCTTGCCATGCTCGCCGGCCTGGGGCTCGCCTACGTCTACTACATCGCCGCGCCGGCGCTGCCGGCGATCACGGCGAGGGCCTTCCGCCCGCTCTATCTGTTCCTGCTCAACAAGTGGTACTTCGACGAACTTTACGACTGGCTGTTCGTGCGGCCTGCCCTGCGGCTCGGCCGCATCCTCTGGAAAGGGGGCGATGGCGTCATCATCGATGGTTTGGGGCCTGACGGGATCGCGTCGCGCGTGCTTTGGACCACAGGGCGCGTTGTGAGGCTGCAGACCGGCTACGTCTATCACTACGCCTTCGCCATGCTGATCGGGGTGGCGTTGCTGGTCACCTGGTTCATGTTCTACGGCGGGGTGGGGCGATGAACGCAACCGGCTTCAATATCCTCTCGCTGATTACCTTCTTCCCGCTGGCCGGGGCGCTTTTGATCGCCACGCAAAATTCGGTGGCCAAGGGCAATGCCCGCTGGATCGCACTTTACACGACGCTCTTCACCCTCGGCGCATCGCTCTATCTGTGGGCGAACTTCGACTATGCCAACCCGGGCTTCCAGTTCGTGGAGGAGATGGAGTGGCTCGGCGCCTCCATTCGCTACAAGATGGGCGTCGACGGCATCTCGCTGCTGTTCATTGTTTTGACCGCCTTCTTGATGCCGCTTTGCATTTTGGCGAGCTGGGAAGCGATCGAAGACCGCGTCAAGGAGTACATGATCGCCTTCCTGCTGCTCGAGACGCTCATGCTCGGCGTGTTCTGCGCCCTCGATCTCATCCTGTTTTATCTGTTCTTCGAGGGCGGCCTGATCCCGATGTTCTTGATCATCGGCGTCTGGGGCGGCAAGCGGCGCGTGTATGCCAGCTTCAAATTCTTCCTCTACACGCTGCTGGGCTCGTTGTTGATGCTGCTGGCCATGATGGCGATGTACTGGCAGGCCGGTACCACCGATATTGCGATCCTGCTCACCCACAAGTTTCCCCGCGAAATGCAAACCTGGCTGTGGCTGGCGTTCTTTGCCTCCTTTGCCGTGAAAATGCCGATGTGGCCGGTGCACACCTGGCTTCCCGACGCCCATGTGGAGGCACCGACCGCCGGTTCGGTGATTCTGGCCGGCATTCTGCTGAAAATGGGCGGTTACGGCTTCCTGCGCTTTTCGCTGCCGATGTTTCCCCTGGCAAGCCAGGACTTTGCACCGCTGGTATTTGCGCTTTCGGTGGTGGCGATCATCTACACATCGCTGGTGGCGCTGGCGCAGGAGGATGTCAAAAAGCTCATTGCCTACTCCTCGGTGGCCCACATGGGCTTCGTGACCATGGGCGTCTTTTCCTTCACCGTTCAGGGCGTCGACGGCGCCATCTTCCAGATGCTTTCGCACGGGCTGGTCTCGGCCGCCTTGTTCCTGTGCGTGGGGGTGGTCTACGACCGCATGCACACCCGAGAAATCGACGCCTATGGCGGCCTCGTCAATCGGATGCCGATCTACGCCTTCGTGTTCATGCTGTTCACGTTGGCCAATGTCGGTCTGCCCGGGACGTCGGGTTTTATCGGCGAATTCTTGACCCTGGTCGGGGCCTTCAAGGCCAACTCCTGGGTTGCTTTCCTCGCCACCAGTGGCGTGATCCTGTCGGCGGCCTACGCGCTTTATCTTTATCGGCGCATGATGTTTGGCCCCCTGGAGAAGCGCAGCCTGCGGGCGATTGCCGACATGAACACCCGCGAGATCGTCGTGTTCGCCCCCTTGGTCTTGTTGGTCGTCCTGTTCGGCTTCTACCCGGCGCCGCTCCTCGACGTCACGGCGGTGTCGGTCAAAAAGCTCGTCTCCAACTATGAGGCGTCGCTAAAGGCGCAACAGGCCGACAATGGACGCTAAAAAGGCCTTGGCTGCAGCGGACGGCCGCAGGGAGCGTCAGAGAAGTAGATCATGAGCGAACTCGCCCTCGCCTTTCAACCGCTGATCCCGGAGATCGTGCTCGTCGTCGGGGCCTTGGCGCTCTTGCTCCTCGGCGTGGCCCGGCCGGAGACCGAGCGGGAGGCGGAGCGTATCTGCTGGCTGGCCCTCGCCGTCGTTGGCGTGGCGCTTTGGCGGCTGTTGGCGCAACTGCCGGGGACGCAGCGGGTGTTCGACGGTGCCTTCGTGGTCGATGACTTTGCGCGCTTTATGAAGATTTTGACTTTGGTCGGCACGGCCGGCGCCTTGTTCTTGTCCTTTGACTACATGCGCGAGACCCGGTCGTTGACGTTCGAATATCCCGTGCTCGTGCTGTTGGCCAGCGCCGGCATGATGATGATGATTTCGGCCAACGATCTGATCGCCCTCTACCTGGGGCTCGAGCTGCAGAGCCTGGCACTTTACGTGGTTGCCGCCATCCGGCGCGATGACGTGCGCTCGAGCGAGGCCGGTCTCAAGTACTTCGTGCTCGGTGCGCTGTCCTCCGGCATGCTGCTCTACGGCGCCTCGCTGATCTACGGCTTCACGGGTTCGACCAGCTTCGCGGCCATCGCCCAGGCCAGCAAGGCGGTCGGCGCCGCACAGAACATCGGCCTCATCATCGGTTTGGTCTTTCTCCTCGTCGGCATCGCCTTCAAGATCTCGGCCGTGCCCTTCCACATGTGGACGCCGGACGTCTACGAGGGTGCGCCGACGCCGGTCACCAATTTCCTGGCCTCGGCGCCCAAGGTGGCGGCGGTGGCGCTTTTCATGCGCGTTAGCTTGAGTGCCTTTGCCGGGGTGGCGCCGCAATGGCAGCAGGTGATGAGCGCGCTCGCCATCGCCTCCATGGGCCTTGGCGCTTTTGCCGCCATCGGCCAGCGCAACATCAAGCGGCTGCTGGCCTACTCGGCCATCGGCAACGTCGGCTACATGCTGATCGGGCTTGCCGCCGCCTCGCCCGAGGGGGCGCGCGGCATGATCATCTACCTCGTGGTCTATGTGGCCATGACGCTTGGTGCTTTTGCCTGCGTGCTGTCGATGCGGCGCAGCGACGGCATGGTGGAGGAGATCGACGAGCTGGCGGGCCTGGCCCAGAGCAATCTCGCCATGGCTACCGTGTTCGGCCTGTTGATGTTTTCGTTGGCGGGAGTGCCGCCGCTCGCCGGCTTCTTTGCCAAGTTCTACGTCTTCGTTGCGGCCGTGAAAGAGGGGTTATGGCCGCTTGCCATCTTCGGCGTGCTTGCCAGCGTCGTGGGTGCCTACTACTACGTAAGGATCGTCAAGATCATGTTCTTCGATGCGCCGAGGGAGAGGTTCTTGGCGGTCCCCGCCAAGGCCGGCCTCGTGATGGCGCTAGCGGGTCTGTTCGTGCTGCTCTATGTCGTTTGGCCAGCGCCGCTGGTCAGCTCGGCAGATGCGGCAGCCAAGAGCCTGTTCTAGGCAACGAGGCGCCCAGCGGGTCCAGTGCCGCAGCCATTCCGCAGCATCGTCCTTGATCAGGTCGGCTCGACCAATGCCGAGGCATTTGCCCTGGCAAAGGCCGGCGAAAGCGGGCCGCTGTGGGTCATGGCGCACCGGCAAACGGCGGGCCGCGGCCGGTCCGGGCGCAAATGGGCCTCCGAAGCCGGCAATCTGCACGCCAGCCTGCTCTTGGGCCTGGCCTGCCCGCCCACCGCGGTCCAGCAACTGTCGCTCCTGGCCGGCGTGGCCGTGATCGATGCCATCGGCGCGGCCGCCGCCGGCACCGCCCTTCCCGACCTGCGCCTGAAATGGCCCAATGACGTCTTGATCGGCGGCGCAAAGTGCGCCGGCATCCTCCCCGAAAGCCACACGGGCGCCAATGCGACAAGCTTGTTGGCGGTGATCGGCATTGGCATCAATTTGGCCTGGCATCCCGAGGACTTGGGGCGCGCGGCCACGCATCTTGCCGCACACGGCGCGGCGCTGGCACCGGAGGCAATGCTGGCCCATCTTGCCGGCGCCATGGAACGCTGGCTTGGCATCTGGGATTGGGGTATCGGTTTTGCGGCAATCCGCACGGCGTGGCGCGAGCGCGGCGGGCCGACCGGAGAAACACTGACCGTCGATACCGGCAGGGAAAAACTCAGTGGCCAATTCCTCGATCTTGCCGAGGATGGCGCGCTCATCATGTTGGATGGCAGTGGCCGGGAACGCAGGGTGACCTACGGGGAGGTCACGATCCGGCGGCCGGGCGAAAGAGGATAGCGTGACCGAGCAATCGCCGACAGCGCCAGGCCCCTCGCCGGGCGACGAGCTTGTGTTCCTGGCGCTGGGCGGGATCGGCGAGATCGGCATGAACTGCTATCTCTATGGCCTGGGACCGGCCGATGCCCGCCAATGGTTGATGGTCGATCTTGGCATCACCTTTCCGGAGGGCGAGAATGACCCCGGCATCGACGTCATCCTGCCGGACCTGCGCTTCATCGAGGAGGAGCGCGCCTCCCTTGCCGGCATCGTGCTGACGCACGCCCATGAGGATCATTTCGGCGCCGTGGCGGAGCTTTGGTGGCGGCTCAGGGCCCCCATTTACGCCACGCCGTTCGCGGCGGCTCTGCTGGCGGCCAAGCTCAACGAGTTCGGCGGCCGCGAACGGCCCGAGGTCAGGGTCGTGGCGCTGGACAGCCGCTTCGCCGTCGGTCGCTTCGATATCGAGCTCATCTCGCTGGCGCACTCCATACCGGAGTCCAACGCGCTCGTCCTGCGCACGCCGCTGGGCTCGGTTCTGCACACGGGCGATTGGAAGCTCGATGCCGCACCCCTGATTGGCGCCCCTGCCGACCTGTCGCGTCTGGTTCAACTCGGGGACGACGGGGTGAGGGCCATCGTGTGCGATTCCACCAATGCCTTGCGCGAGGGCCGCTCGCCCTCCGAGCGCGACGTCGCCCGCACGTTATCTGGGCTCATTCGCGCCGCCAAGGGGCGGGTTGCGGTCACGATCTTCGCCTCGAACGTTTCCCGCATTCGCGCCGTTGCCGACGCCGCCCGCAGCGCCGGGCGGCAGCTGGTGGTCGCCGGCAGGGCCATGCACCGCATTATCGCGGCCGCCATGGACACGGGTTACCTGCCCAGCGATTTCAAGTACCACGACCAGGAGCACTATCAGTATCTTGAGCGCGACGAGACGGTGGTGCTGTGCACGGGGAGCCAAGGGGAGCCGCGGGCGGCGATGGCCCGCATCGCCGAGGACCAGCATCCCCACATCAGCCTTGGTAGAGGCGACCTGGTCATCTTCTCCTCGCGCACCATTCCGGGCAACGAGCGCGCCGTCGGCCGCATCCACAACCAGCTCATCGATCTCGGCTGCGAACTCCTGACCGACGCCGATGCCCTGGTGCACGTCACCGGGCACCCGCGCCGCGAGGAGTTAAAGGAGATGTATGGCTGGGTGAGGCCCCAGGTGGCGATCCCCATGCACGGCGAGGCCCGCCATCTTGCCGAGCACGCCAAGCTGGCGCGGGCCGCGGGCGTCAACGAGGTGGTGGCCGTGCGCAACGGCGACGTCGTGCGCTTGGGCCCGGGGCCGGCCGAAGTCATCGATCAAGCGCCGGTCGGCCGCCTGTATCGGGATGGACGGCTGCTGCTTGCTGCCGAAGAAGGCCCGTTGCGGCAACGTCGCGCCTTGGCATTCGCCGGCATCGTCATCGTCTCGCTCACCCTGTCGCTGCGCGGGGAGCTTTTGGCCGACCCTTTGATCATGCTCGACGGCGTGCCGGCGCTGGATGGCAGCGGCGCGAGCATGCTCGAGCATTTGCTCGACGTCGTCGATGACACGCTGAAAAGCATTCCGGCGTCCCGACGCAGGGAGGGGGAGACCGTGCGTGAAGCCGTGCGGCGGGCGGTGCGGGCGCGCGTCGAGGACCTATGGGGCAAGCGCCCTATCACCAAGGTGCTCCTGACGCAGCTCAAGGCGCGAGGCTAGCAACCCACATGTGCGGGACGGAGGCAGATATGATCGGTCGTCTCAACCACGTGGCCATCGCCGTGCCAAAGCTTGCCGAGGCGGCGGCCATCTATAGCAAGGCGCTCGGCGCGCAAGTGTCCGAGCCGGTGCCTCACCCCGAGCATGGCGTCAGCGTGGTCTTCGTGACGCTGCCCAATACCAAGATCGAGCTTTTGGAGCCGCTCGGCGCCGGCTCGCCGATCGCGGCCTTTCTGGAGCGCAATCCCGGCGGGGGCATCCACCACCTCTGCTATGAGGTCGCCGATATCGCCAGCGCACGCGCGAAGCTCACCGCCGCGGGCGCGCGCGTGCTGGGCGATGGGGCGCCCAAGATCGGCGCGCACGGCAAACCCGTGCTGTTCCTGCACCCCAAGGATTTCAATGGTACGCTGATCGAGATCGAGCAAGCCTGACGCCCATGAGCCCCGCGTTCGCCATCGCCATCTATGTGTTGATCTGGTGGGTCGTGCTCTTTGCCGTGCTGCCGCTCGGCGTGCGCACGCAAGGCGAAGACGGGACGGTCGTTCCGGGGACGCCGGAAAGCGCGCCGACCGCGCCTCGCTTCCTGCGCATCGTGCTGCTGACGACGCTGCTGGCGTCCCTGGTGTTCGGTGCGTTTTGGGCGGCCGTCAGGTTCGGCCTGATCGACTTCGGCTATTGGCTGGGCGGCGGCAGCCCACCGTGAACCGGGCATCAGCCGCCCTAAAATGAAAAGAGCAAGGCAGGCCGCCTTGCTCAAGCATTGTTTTCGTTGTCCTTTGGCGTCGGCCGGGCCGACGCGGTACGCAGTCACACATCCTTCCCGAGACTTGGGCTAGGCGCCCTTTGCACAGCAAGCGGGCTTGCGCCCGTCGTGATTGCGCACACAGTAGTCAAGGCGCGGCCTTGTGTCACCCCTCGAGCGCACCGCCACAATGAATTTTTCCCAATGGTAAAGGATGGCACGGGGCCCCCCGAACCTGGGCAAGGCCGGGCTTGCGCTCGGCGGCGTGGGCCGTATGCGCCCAAGTTGCACCCCCGTTCAGAACAAGATATGAGGCCATTGCCGTGCGTGCCGCGCTCCTGCCCTTGTTCCTGCATAGTTCTGCGGCAGCGACGGTGATTGCCTAGAAAGCGACCAACCAACCCGCCATGCGCCTTTCACGCTTTTTTTTGCCGGTCCTGCGCGAGACGCCAAAGGAAGCGGAAATCGTTTCGCATCAGCTGATGCTTCGGGCCGGCATGGTGCGCCAGGCGAGCGCCGGCATCTATTCCTGGCTGCCCCTGGGCCTGCGGGTCTTACAGCGCATTCAAGAGCTCGTCCGCGAGGAACAGAACCGGTCCGGTGCCATCGAAATGCTGATGCCTACCCTGCAGCAGGCCGAGCTGTGGCGCGAGAGCGGTCGCTATGATGCCTACGGACCGGAGATGCTGCGCTTTCGCGACCGGCACGAGCGCGAGATGCTCTATGGGCCGACCAATGAAGAGCTGATCACCCAGATATTCCGCGACGCGGTGCGCTCCTACCGCGACCTGCCCCGCGCCCTCTATCACATCCAATGGAAGTTTCGCGACGAGGTGCGGCCGCGCTTCGGCGTCATGCGCGGGCGCGAGTTCCTGATGAAGGACGCCTATTCGTTTGACGTCAGCGCCGCCGCCGCCCGCCAGGCCTACCACCGCATGTTCGTCGCCTATTTGCGCACGTTTGCGCGCATGGGCTTGAAGTCGGTGCCGATGGCGGCCGAAACCGGGCCCATTGGCGGCGATCTTAGCCACGAGTTCATCATCCTGGCGGAAACCGGTGAGAGCCGGGTCTATTGCCACGCCGACCTTTTGGAGATGCGCGTGCCGCCCGCCGATATCGATTTCGGCGGCGACCTGGCGCCGCTGATCGGGCAGTGGACCAAGCCCTACGCGGCCACCGATGAGAAGCATGACGCCGCCCGCTTCGAGGCGGAGGTTCCCCCTGCCAAGCGCGTGTCGGCGCGCGGCATCGAGGTCGGTCACATTTTCTTCTTCGGCACCAAGTATTCCGAACCGATGGGGTGTCGCGTACAGGGACCGGACGGCAGCATGATTGCGGTGGAGATGGGCTCCTATGGCATCGGCGTCTCCCGCCTGGTCGGGGCCATCATCGAGGCGAGCCACGATGGCGCCGGCATCGTCTGGCCGGTCCCCGTGGCGCCATTCGAGGTCGCCCTGGTCAACCTCAAGGTTGCAGACAAAGAGACCGACCGGGCCTGCGAAGATCTCTACGCCAAGCTTGAGCGCGCCGGCATCTCGGTCCTCTACGAGGACACCGACGAGCGCGCCGGGGCAAAATTCGCAACCATGGACCTCATCGGCATGCCATTTCAGCTGATCGTCGGCCCGAAGGGCGTCCGAGGCGGCGAAGTCGAGGTCAAGGAGCGCCGGACGGGCGAGCGGGTCAATCTGGCACCCGACGCCGCGGTCAAGCGTCTGGTCGAACTCATCAGCGCGCGGCGCGTGTTGGCCTGAAACAACCGGGTCGGCGGCAACAACGGGCGAGGCTTGGTGTGGAGATGCGCGAGTCGGTGGCCGATACCAAACCGTTTGCCGCCTTCGAGTGGCTGCTGGCGCTGCGCTACCTGCGCGCCCGGCGCAAAGAGGGGTTCATTTCCGTCATCGCCGGCTTTTCCTTCCTCGGCATCCTGCTCGGGGTGGCGACGCTGATCATTGTCATGTCGGTGATGAACGGCTTCCGCAAGGAGCTCTTCAATAAGATCCTCGGCCTCAACGGTCATGTGATCGTCAGCAAGATCGGGGTTGGCTTCGACGACTATGCCGAAGCCGCCCAAAAGATGGCAGCGATTGCCGGCGTCAGGCACGCTATGCCACTGATCGAGGGTCAGGCCATGATATCGACGCCGGCGCAGGCGCTGGCGGGCGTCGTGCGCGGGTTGACCGAAGGAGGCATCAAGGCGCTGCCGCTGATTGCCGGCAACGTCCGGGCGGGCACGCTCGATGGCTTCGACGGCCAGGATGGGATTGCCATCGGCTCGCGGCTCGCCAATTCGCTGCGCGTGACCGCCGGCGACACGGTCACCCTAGTGTCGCCGCGCGGAGCCACGACGCCCTTCGGCACGGCGCCGCGCATCAAGCCCTATCGGGTGGCGGCGGTGTTCGAGATGGGGATGTCGGAATACGACCGCACCATGATCTTCATGCCGCTGGGAGAGGCGCAGCGCTATTTCAATCGGGGCGACACGGTCGACGTGCTGGAAGTGATCGTCGATGATCCCGAGAACGTGGCTCCCGTGCTTGCCGACATGAAGCAAATGGGGATCCGCAACCTCAGTTTGTCCGACTGGCGTCAACGCAATGAGAGCTTTTTCACGGTGCTCGAGGTCGAGCGCAATATGATGTTCATCATCCTGTCGCTGATCGTCATCGTTGCCGCCTTCAATATCATCTCTGGCTTGATCATGCTGGTGAAGGACAAGGGACGCGACATCGGCATTCTGCGCACCATGGGCGCCAGCAAGGGCGCCATCATGCGGGTGTTTTTGATCACCGGTGCCAGCATCGGTGTTGTCGGCACGCTCGCCGGTGCCCTTCTCGGCATCATCTTTTGCTGGAAAATCGACGAAATTCGCCAATTCGTCGCCTGGCTGACCAACACGCGCCTGTTTGATCCCGAGATCTACTATCTGACGCGGCTGCCGGCCGACATTAATCCGCAAACCACGGCGGTCATTATCGCCATGGCCCTCGTCCTGTCCGTGCTCGCCACGCTCTACCCGTCCTGGCGGGCCTCGCGTCTGGATCCCGTCGAAGCGCTTCGCTACGAGTGAAACCGGTGCAGGACGCAACTTCACGCCCCGTCCTTGAGCTGCGCGAGGTGCGGCGCACCTTCAAGCAGGGCGATCGCGAGATTCCCGTACTGACCGGTGCCGAGGCCGAGCTTTATCCCGGCCAGGCGATCGCCCTGGTGGGCCCGTCGGGGGCGGGCAAGTCGACGCTGCTCCATATCGCCGGCCTGTTGGAAACGCCCGACGGCGGACGCGTCCTGGTCAATGGGGTGGACTGCGCCAGGCTCAGTGATGGTGAGCGCACGCGCGTGCGCCGGCGCGAAATGGGCTTCGTTTACCAATTCCATCAACTCCTGCCGGAGTTTACCGCGCTCGAGAACGTGCTAATGCCGCAGCTGATCGCCGGCACCGGTCGCCGGCAGGGCGAGGCGCGGGCCAAAGAGCTGCTCGACATGCTGGGCCTCGGCCATCGCCTCGAGCACCGTCCCGCCCAGCTCTCCGGCGGGGAACAGCAGCGCGCGGCGATCGCGCGTGCCCTTGCCAATGCCCCCAGGCTCCTGTTCGCCGACGAGCCGACCGGAAATCTTGATCCGCACACCTCCGCTCACGTCTTTCACGAATTGATCGAGCTGATCCGGCACAGCGGCGTGGCGGCATTAATCGCCACGCACAACCTAGCGCTCGCCAAGCGCATGCACCGCGTCCTGGTGCTCGACGGCGGCCGGCTACAGGAAATCAGCCCCGCCAGCGTTACAGCCTAGCCCGCCGGCTTACCCTGCGATCGCCGGCGCACGGGGCCGTGCCGGCGCGCGCCCGAAGCCCGCGTGCGGCAATGCGGCGCTCACCGCGAGGGAGCTTTTTTGACCGCAGGCTGGCAAAAAAACCTTTACACACCCCCCGCCAGACCCTATGTCCCCTTCGCCCAAGTTTCGCGGCGGCTTCTGCTGGTTCGAGCAGCGCCTGGTCCAACCGACTGGTGGGGGTCCCATGAGATGCAAAGATACGCTTCTGCTGCTGCCCTGATTGGCGCACACACACCGGATCGTCCGGTGATCGGCCTGCGTCCCCATGCTGCGGGACGCGCGGCACGTTGGTTCTTGCAGAATTTCCCCGGTGATGTCGCCTACGCCTACAAGGCGAACAGCTCGGTGTTCCTGCTGGGCGCGCTTTACGGCGCCGGCGTGCGCCATTTCGACGTCGCCTCGCTGACCGAAATCGAGGATGCCAGGACCATCCCCGAGGCAAACATGCACTTTATGCACCCGGTCAAGTCGCGCACGGCAATTCGGCGCGCCTTTGCCGAGTTCGGGGTGCGCAGCTTTGCGCTCGACAGCGAGGAGGAACTCAAGAAGATCGCCGAGGAGACGGGCGGCTGCCGTGACCTGACCTTGTGGGTGCGGATCGCCGTTGCGGCCAAGAACAGCAAGATCCCGCTCGAGCGCAAGTATGGCGTCGCCGGCACCAAGGCCGTGCGCTTGCTCAGCAGGGCCCGCCAGGCGGCCAAGACCTTGGGCGTTACCTTCCACGTCGGCTCGCAGACGGCGACGCCGGATGCTTTCGTGCAAGCGCTGGGCGAGGTTGGCAAGTTGATCGTCAAGGCGGGCGTGGTGCTGGACCGTCTCGACGTTGGTGGCGGCTTTCCGTCCGTCTACTCGGACGATGCGCCGGCCCCCCTGTCTGCCTTCGTGCGCGCCATTGCCGATGGCGTCGAACGGATGCCGGTCGGCGAACACTGCCGGTTGATGTGCGAGCCAGGTCGCGCCCTGGTGGCGGAGGCCGAAATCTTTGATCGTGCGCGTCGACGCCCGGCGGGGCAACGAGCTGTTCATCAACGACGGCAGCTACGGCACGTTGTTCGACGCGGCACACATGGGCTTTGCCTTCCCGGCGCGCCTGATCGGCCGAGGGCTGGAGGCGGGCGAGATGCTGGCTCCCTTTGCCTTTTGGGGGCCAACCTGCGACACGATCGACTTCATGCCCGGGCCGTTCCTGCTTCCCGCCAGGATCAAGGAAGGCGACTACATCGAGATCGGCAACACGGGAGCCTATGGTCGTGCTCTGGGCGGGCGCTTCAACGGCTACGGCGCCTATGATGAGGCCATCCTGCTCGACGAGCCCATGCTGACGATGTACGGGGAGCCAACCGTCGAGAGCGCCGCCCAACAGGTTCAGGCGTGAGCGCAAGGCTCGACTACCTGCCGGCCGAGCAAAGCTTTCTCGATCCCGTGCGCGCCGACGCTGCTGCGCCTGCATCGGCCCGTGCCGTGATCGTGCCGTTTGGCCTGGAGGCGTCGGTCAGCTACGGGGCGGGGACGGCGGCAGGACCCGCCGCCATCCTGAAGGCCAGCCAACAGCTCGAGCTCTACGACGAGGAGTTGGGACGGGAGGCTTATCTCGACTACGGGGTGGCGGCCGTGCGCGAACCGCCGATCGCCCGGCCGATCGAAGCCGCCCTCGATCAGCTCGAGCGCCTTGTCGAGGACGTGCTCGCGGCCGGCAAATTCCCTTTCGTGCTGGGCGGGGAGCATTCGCTCACGGCGGGTGCCATCCGTCCCTTGCTGGCACGTCATCGTGACCTCGTGGTCGTGCAGTTTGACGCGCATGCGGACTTGCGCGACGGCTATCTTGGCGCGCGCTATTCGCACGCCGCCGCCATGCGCCGGGTGTTGGACCACACGGGCGTGTCCCTGATCCAACTCGGCATCCGCGCCGTTTCGGCGGCCGAGGCGGCGTATCTGGAAGAACACCCGGATCGGGTCAGCGTTTACTGGGCCAAGGACCAGGCGAGCTGGGATCTGGCGGGCATGCTGCGGCGGCTCAAGGGTCGTCCCGTCTATATCACCTTCGATATCGACGCCCTGGATGCGGCCGTGATGCCGGCCACGGGCACGCCTACCCCCGGTGGCCTCGGCTACTGGCAGGCGCTGGCCATTCTTAGGGGCGCTTGTGAGGCCGGCACCGTCGTGGGCGCCGATCTCGTCGAGTTTGCACCGATTGCGGGGCTACACGCGTTCGATTACACCGCCGCTGCGCTCGCCTACAAGCTGCTGAGCTATGCCCTGGCGCGGCGATAGTTCGGGCCTGCCTCCTAGCGCGTGAGGCTGCGCATCAGCCCGCGTAGCGCTTCGGGGTGATTGTGCAGCCGCCAGCGCGAGGCAAAACCCGCCGCGATAATGAGAATGCCGTTGATCGTCAGCGTGGTCGTAAGTCCGATGCGCTCGGCGCCGTAGCCGGCGATCAGGCCGCCGATGGGGGCGGTACCGGCAAACGACATGCTGTAAAGGCCGATGACGCGCCCGCGCCAGGCATCCGGCACCGACTGTTGCAGCATGGCATTGGTGGCGTTGACACCCAAGAGCGCCGCGCCGCCGAGAATGGCGAGCAACAGCAACGAGAGCGGCAGGCTGCGCGACCAGGCAAACAAGGCGAGCGCCGCCCCGACCGCGAGGGGAGCGATGGTCATGAGGCGGATTTGGCGGCCGTAGCCCGGCTGCAAGGACAGATAGGTCGCAGACGCCAAGGCGCCGATGCCCGCCGAGCTCATGAGCAGGCCGAGGGTGGAGGATTGGCCGTCGAAAAAGTGGCTGACAATCGAGGGCATCAGCGGAACGTAGGGTGTCGCCAGCAGTCCCAGCGCCACGCAAACGGGCAGCAAGTAGCGCACAGCTGGAAAAGCGAACAGGACCTGCAGGCTTTCGCCGAAGGTTTGCGCGGCCCCAGCCGATGCCGCCGCCCGGGCGGGTTCGGGGGGCAGGCGCATGGCCAAGAGCGCGGCGATGATGGCCGCATAGCTGAGCGCATTGAGCGCAAAGCACCAGGCCTCGGACAGATAGGCCAGGACGATGCCGGCGATGGCCGGCCCCACCATGCGCCCGACATTGAACACCATGGCGCTCATCCCGAGCGCGCTCGTCACCAGCGCCCGCTCCTCGACGATGATACGGATCAGGGTCTGCCGAACCGGCATTTCGAAGGCGTTGGCCGCGCCGATCAAGGCCGCAATCGCCAGGTAGGCCGCGACCGCCTCCACACCGGCCGCCGCCATGGCCACGAGAAGGGTCGAGAGCACCGCCAAAACAATGTCGATGACGATCAGGGTCTTGAGCCGCGGCAAGCGATCGGCGGCGAGCCCTGCCAGGGGACCCAAGAGCAGGTAGAAAATATTGAGCAGGAAACCGGCGAGGCCAAGCAGGACCGCCGAGTTGGTGAGGCGGAACACCAGCCAGGCGATCGCGACCTGCTGGATCCAGCCACCGATGACCGAAACCGAGTGACCCGCGACGTACAACCTGAAGCGCGGCTTGCTCAGCGCCGGTGGCAGCCACAGTTGCCAGTTTGCCACCCCGCCGCTCCCCAACGACCGTCGCCCGATCCGCCCTTCGTCGAGCCTAAGGCGCTTCGGAAGGGGCGCGACAAGACCCCGGCGGGCATGGCAGAGGCCGAAAATGGTGGGCGCGACAGGGATCGAACCTGTGACCCCTCCCGTGTGAAGGGAGTGCGCTACCGCTGTGCCACGCGCCCGTGGCGGGACTTATGCGAGCCTGCCCGCGCCCCTGTCAAGCGGGCGGCCGGGCCCTTGCACCGCGCCCGTGCCTCGAGCCTCCGGCGTCCTAGCCTCGCGAGGGCCGCCTCACGCGACGGCCGCAAATCGGCCCACAACGGGATATTGCGGGTCGTTGTAGCCGGGCGTGGAGGCATGCCCGGTCACGACCAGGCGATCGGCCAGGGCTTCGTCCTGCGTTGTCCAAGCGTAGTCGAGCGCGCCGAAGTAGCTCGTCCACTGTTCGAAGGTGCGCGGTCCCGCGATGATGGAGCTCACCGCGGTGTTGTTGAGAACCCAGGCGACGGCCCAATGGACCAGGCTCACGCCGGCCGCGTCGGCGTGCGCCTTGAGCTTTTCGGCAATCAGCATGCTTTCGGGGCGCCACTCCGTCTCCATCATGCGGCGGTCCTGGCGCCCGCCGCGGCTGGCGGGTTCGGCGGTCTGGTTGACCTTGTACTTTCCCGGTCAGCATGCCGCGCGCGATCGGGCTATAGGGCACCACCCCCAGGCCGAAGGCGCGGGCGGCCGGCAGAAGCTCCACCTCGGGTTGGCGGTTCATCAGATTGTAATAGGGTTGCAGCGCGCTCGGCGCTGGGGCACCCATCTGCCGGCAAAGATGGTGCACGTGGGCGATGTGCCAGGCGTGGACGTTGGACAGGCCCCAGTGGCGGATTTTGCCGGCGCGGATCAGGTCGGCAAAGGTTTGAACGACGTTCTCCCAGGCCGTATCGGCGTCAACGCGGTGAAGATAGTAAAGGTCGATACAATCGGTCTTGAGCCGCCCGAGGCTGGCATCGACGGCATCCATGACGTGGCGCCGCGACAGGCCGCTGTCGTTGCGGCCCGAACCGACCTTGTTGCCGACCTTGGTGGCGAGGATCCAGGCCTTGCGCTTGGCTTTGATGGCCTCGCCGATCGCGCTCTCGGCACGGGTTTGGCTGTAGACGTTGGCCGTGTCGATGAAGTTGACGCCCTGCTCGAGCCCAAAATCGAGCATGCGCCGCGCCTCCGCATCGCTGGTTGGCCCGCCGAACATCATGGTGCCCAGCGAGATTTCCGAGACCTTAAGGCCGCTCGATCCCAACGGGCGATAGCGCATCTTTGCCATGGCTTTTGCTTCTCCTTGCTGCGGCCGGCAGCGCTGAGGCTAGCGCCCGGACTGGCGTCAGCCTGGCGTTCGCCTAGCGTTCAGCCTAGCGTTCACGCGGTGCTCGATCACGAACCGGTAGACGCCGTTTGCCTCATCCTGCTCGACCATGCGGTTGCCCGTCGTTTCGCAGAATGCGCTGAAATCGGGAACGGAGCCGGGATCGGTGGCAAAAACCTCCAAGGTGGCGCCCTTTGGCAACCCCGAGAGAGCTTTTCTGGTCTTGAGAATTGGGCAGGGGGCAAGCAAGGCCCTTCAAATCTAACGTTTTGTCGGCCATGCGGGGCTCCCGGCGGGCGTTTGCTCTCGTTTCGTGCAGCCCCAGATATCAAGCAAAGCCGACAACTGGCAACAATGACAGGCAAATGCGGCGGCCGCGGCTTGCGTGCCAGCCGTGCCCACGCCACGATGCCCTGAAACATGAGATTCTCTGTCCCAGCGCCGGGGTAAGGGGCAGAACGCGCGCCTTTGTGACGCGCGCCTCGCTAGGGACGGACGCATGGACGCCAGCGCCGATGCACCGCGACGCTCTTTTGCGTTCGGGCTTGAACGCGTGGGTTTCTTTGGCATCAACGCGCCCTACCTGACCTGCCTTTGCATCGTCGCTGTTCTCGGTGCTGGGCGTGCTCGGCTTGCTGCGCCTCAAGGTCGACGACTTGCTCTCGGAACTGTTTCGCACCAACACCGAGGAGTTTCGGCGCTACGAGGAGATCGACCGCCGCTTTCCCTCCAGCGAATACGATGTGCTCGTGGTCGTGGAGGGCAAAGACCTTCTCAAGAAACCGCAACTTGAGGCCTTTCGGCGCGCGATCATCGATTTGCAGCTGGCCGATGGCGTCGATGGCCTCGTCTCCATGCTCTCGGCGCGCGGCAAGCCCGATGCCAGCGGCTATGCGGCGCCGATCGTGCCCGACGAATTGCCGGACGATGCGCAAACCTATGGGGACATCATCAGCGCCCTGAGGAGCAATGAGATTGTTGCCGGCAAGTTCCTCTCCCCCGATGGTGAACTGGCGCTGGCGGTCATCGCGCTCGACCGCAAGGCCGTTGCGGAGGAAGGCGCAAAGGTGATCATCGGCGGCATTGCCGACCAGCTCAAGAAAGAGCTCTCGCCGGTCGCTTTGAAGTCGCACCTCACCGGTGCGCCGGTGATGCAGCTGGAGATCCGCAACGCCGTCGAGCGCGATCAGATCCTCTACAACGGTTTGGGTCTCCTGTTCGGAGCCACGATCGCCGCCATCTTCTTCAAGCGCGTTTCCCTGATGCTGTTGGCCGCCCTGCCGCCGGTTTTGGCCGTCCTTTGGTCATTGGGGCTATTGGGCTGGATCGGCTTCAAGCTCAATCTGTTTCTCAATGTGATGACGCCGCTCGTCATGGTGATGGGCTTTGCCGACAGCATGCAAATGGTGTCGGCGATCCGCATCCGCCTGCGCGAGGGTGACAGCAAGGCACAGGCCGTCCGCTTCGCCGTGCGCATCGTCGGCCCGGCCTGCGTGCTGGCGCACGGCACCGCGCTCTTGTCCTTCATCGCGCTCTTGTTTTCGCCATCCGGCCTGATCCGGACCTTCGGCATGGCCGGCGCCTTGGCGGTTTGCATTTCCTTTATTGCCGTGCTCCTGGTGCTGCCGTTGCTCGGCCTCCTCCTCATCCGCAACGAGGCGTCGCTGGCGCGCGACAGGTCGCCCGCCGACCGGCTGATGGATGGCCTCGGTGGCCTGGTGGGTTGGATCGTCGACCGCGTCGTGAGCTGGCCTTTCACCACGACGCTGGTCGCGCTCGGATCGTTTTTGCTGCTGGGCCATGCCTACCTGCAACTTGAACCGCGCTACCGGCTGGCCGACCAGGTCCCCGACCGGGAGCAGGCGCTCGGTGCAACGGAGCGAATCGACCAAAAACTGACGGGTGCCAACCCCGTGCACATCATGATCGAGTGGCAAACCGGGGAGTTGATCTATGCCCCCGGTCCGCTCAGCGTGATCGCCGCCGCCCATGAGGTGCTGGAGAAGCAGGCCGGCCTCGGCAATGTCTGGTCGCTTGAAAGCCTGCGGCGTTGGCTCAAGGATGCGGGGGACGACAGGCCCGAAACGATCAAGAAATACGTGGGCTACTTGCCGGAACACCTCGTGCGCCGCTTTATTGCCAAGGAGGGCAATGCCGTCCTGGTGACCGGCCGGCTGCCGGACGTCGAATTCGAGCCGCATCCTGCCGGTGGTGGAGAAGATCGATCGCGCCCTGGATCAGGTGCGCGCGCAGCACCCGCAGTTCCGCCTTTCCGTCACCGGCCTGCCGGCGATTGCGGCCCGCAACAGCGCGCGCATGATCTCCCAGCTCAACGAAAGCCTGCCCATCTGCGTCGCCTTCGCGGCGGTACTGCTGGCGCTCGCCTTCCGCTCGGTGTTTGTGGGATTGGTCAGCCTCTTGCCCGGCCTTTACCCCGTGGTGGCCTCGGGCGCGATTATCCAATGGACGGGCGGTGGCCTCGAATTTGCCTCCGTGGTGGCGCTGCTGGTGGTGTTTGGGCTTGCCATCGACGCGTTGATCCATTTTTTCAACCGGCTGAGCCTGGAGGAGCGTGCCGAGCCGCGGCCGGAAGTGGCGATCCGCAAGGCCCGCGTCCTGGTCGGCCCAGCCATTATTCTAACCACGCTCGTGCTGGCCTTCGGGCTCGGCGTGACGGTGTTTTCGGATTTACCCAGCCTGCGTACCTTCGGGTTCGTGTGTGGGACCACGCTGTTGGCCTCGCTGATGGCCGATCTTGTCTTCCTGCCCGGACTGATCATGTTGGTGCGCAAGATCTGGCGTGTGCGCCGGCCGACGCCGGCGGGCTGAGGCGGGCTCCCGAGACCGGGAGAGCCCGCGTGACCCGGCCGGTCATGCCCCCTATTGTTTGAGCCTTGGCGACAGCTGGAGGCCGCAATGGCGCAACAATTCGCCTCGGACAACAATGCCGGCATCTGCCCCGAAGCCCTCGAGGCCCTGCTCAGGGCCAACGCGGAGGGGCACGTGACCGGATACGGCGATGATGCCTGGACCGCCAAGGCCTGCGACCGACTACGCGAGCTGTTCGAGACGGATTGCGAGGTGTTTTTCGTCTTCAACGGCACGGCGGCCAATGCGCTGGCGCTGGCGCAGCTGGCAAGGCCCTACCATGCCATCATCGCCCATAGGCTGAGCCACATCGAGGAGGATGAGGCCGGGGCGCCCGGATACTTGAGCGGCGGCGCCAAGATCGTGGCGTTGGATCTGCCGCTCGCCAAATTGACGCCCGCGGCCGTGCGGGCCACCGCCAAACCCGGTCGCGGTGTGCACCACGTCAAGCCGCGCGTTCTGTCGCTGACCGAGGCGACCGAACTCGGCACCGTCTACGAAGTGGATGAGGTCCGCGCGTTGAGCGAAGCGGCGCATAGCTGTGACCTCAAAGTGCATATGGATGGGGCCCGCTTCGCCAACGCGCTGGCACAGCTTGCCGTCGCGCCGGCGGTGCTGAGCTGGCGGGCGGGGGTTGACGTGTTGTGTTTCGGCGGCGTCAAGAATGGACTTGGCTTCGGTGAGGCGGTGCTGTTCTTCGATAAGGCGCTGGCCGGCGAGTTCGAGTGGCGGGTCAAGCAGGCGGGTCATCTCAACTCGAAAATGCGGCTAATGACGGCGCCCTGGGTTGGGCTGCTCGCTGACGATGTCTGGTTGAAGAATGCGCGCCATGCCAATGCGATGGCGCAACGGTTGGCCCAGGGAATTGCCCAGGCGAAGGGCACCCGGTTGCTGGCGCCGGTGCAATCGAACGGGGTGTTCGTCGAACTGTCGCCGGCGGTGCAGCAGCGACTGCGCGACAAGGGCTGGCGCTTTTACACCTTTCTGGGCGAGACCGGCTGCCGCCTGATGTGTGCCTGGGATACCACGCCAAAGACCGTCGACCGCTTTACGGCGGATCTGGCGGCCGCAGCCCTCGCTTGACGCCAGCGGCACCGGTCCGATTCCTGCGGCCGGGCCGCCCGTGGCAAGGCGCGCGCCGAACAATCGGCCGCAGCCAGCCTCGCACGGCGAACGCTCAAGCTCTTGCCGCGTTATCCCCTTGCCCGCAAGGAGCCGCCTGACAGGTAACCCATGAGCTATATCGAACACAGCCTCGGCCGCAGCGAGACCCTGCTCTATCGGGCGCGGTTTCCCTGGTTCTATGCGGCGTGCGCCTGGGCCTTGCTGCTTGGGTCTGTTGCGGCATCCCTCTGGGCCTACGCGGTGGGACACGGCGAGGTGGCCCTCGGTGGGGTTGCGGTAGGGCTCGTGCTCTTCGTCACCATCATGGGGCCGCTGTGGACCACGGAGATCGGCGTGACCAACCAGCGATTTATCTTCAAGCGCGGGCTGATCTGGCGCGCGACGCACGAGCTGCAGCTGCGCGCGATCGAAGAAGTGAACCTGCAACAGGACCTGCTGGGGCGGATCTTCGATTGCGGCCGGCTACGCTTGCACGGCACGGGCGTGGACGACATCCGCTTGCCCGTGCTCGCCGACCCCATCGGGCTGCGCAAGGCTTTGCAGGACGGCATGGCCGCCGCCAACCAGGCTGGCCTTGGTGGGCCAAAGGCGGCGGCGACGACCCTGTGAGGGCCGCTGCAAGGCTTAGGCGTCGGGCAGCACGCGCGCGAGTGCCGTCATGAATTCGCGTAGTCGTCGATGATCACATCCGGCGCGAAGTCGCGCACGGGGCGCGGCGTATAGCCAAACCTGACCGCGATGCAGGGGACATGGGCGGCCCTTGCCGTGGCGATATCGACCTCGCTATCGCCGACCATCACCGCGCGATCGACGCGGCCGCCAGCGCGCTCAATCGTACCGGTCAAATGTCCGGGATCGGGTTTGCACATCGCAAAGGTGTCGCGACCGGCGATGGTCCCAAACCATGGCGCAAGATCGAGCTGCCGCAGAAGCGCCTTTGACAGGTGCTCGTATTTATTGGTGCAAACGGCAAGGCGCGCGCCCGCTCGGTGCAGCGCTTCGAGCAATTCCCGCACGCCGTCGTAGGGTTGACTGCTCACGGCGACGTGATCGGCATAGAAAGCGAAAGAAGCATTCGTGCAACCCGCTGAGCTCCGGTTCCGCGCAGCGACCGGCCATGATGGCGTAGCCCGGCATCCAGCATGACGCGAGAGCCGTAACCAATGAAGGGCCGCAGCTCCGCCACGGTCATGGGCTCGAGCCCGGCGCAGGCAAGCGCGTGATTTGTGGCAGCCGCCAGATCCGGCGCCGTATCGACGAGCGTGCCGTCGAGGTCGAACACGATGGTAGCATCGTTGAGCTGCATGGGTGGTGCGCGTGCGGTGAAAAGCCCCCTGGGACCGGGACGCTATTGGGCTTTTGACGTGCCTGTCACCTTGCGAACGCTCGGCAACGCACGCTTGCGCGGGGACCGATGCAGGCATACACCATGGTGCTACAACCCTTTGCGGCTCGCCCCGGCTGGTGCGAGCGGTGGCAATGGAGCAATGGAGGTGCGTTTCATGGACAAGCCCACCATCAGTCTCATTCGAAGCAAGTGCTTCGTGGACGGGCAATGGATCGGCGAGGGCAAGCTGCCGGTCACCAACAAGGCGACGGGCGACGTCATCACCCGGGTACCGGAGTTCGCGAAAGCGAAACCCGTCGCGCGATCGAAGCCGCGCACCGGCCTGCCGGGTTGGTCGAAGCTGCTCGCCAAGGACCGATCCAAGATTATCCGCGCCTGGTACAACCTGATCGCTCGAACACGCCGACGAGCTGGCGCTCTTACTCACCAGCGAGCAGGGCAAGCCGCTGGCTGAGGCCAAGGGCGAAATTCTCTATGCCGCCGGCTTTATCGAATTCTTCGCCGAGGAGGCAAAACGGGTCTACGGCGAAACGATCCCGACCTTCAAAGCCGATGCCCGCATCGTCGTGATCAAGCAGCCGGTGGGGGTGGTGGCGGCGATCACACCATGGAACTTTCCCGCCGCCATGATCACTCGCAAGGCCGGCCCCGCCTTGGCGGTGGGCTGCACGATGGTGCTGAAACCCGCCTCAGAAACGCCGCTCACGGCGCTGGCGCTGGCCGAGCTTGCCGAGCGGGCTGGCATTCCGAAGGGCGTGTTCAACGTCATTACTGGTAAGGCCAGCGTCATCGGCAAAGAGCTGACCGTCGAATCCGACCGTGCGCATGCTCACCTTTACGGGCTCTACCGAGATCGGCCGCACGCTCATGGCACAGTGTGCGCCGAGCATCAAAAAGCTTGGACTCGAACTGGGCGGGAACGCCCCGTTTATCGTCTTCGACGATGCGGACCTCGACAAGGCGGTGGCTGGCGCCATGGCCTCGAAGTATCGCAACGCAGGGCAAACCTGCGTCTGCGCCAACCGAATTTATGTGCAAGACAAGGTCTATGACGGCTTTGCACAGAAGCTCGCGGCAGAGGTGAAGAAGATGAGGGTCGGCGCTGGCACCGAAGAGGGCGTCACGACCGGTCCTCTCATCAATAAGGCCGCCATCGAAAAGGTGGAGGAACACGTTAGCGATGCACTGAGCAAAGGTGCCAAGATTGTGGTCGGTGGCAAACGGCACGCCCGCGGCGGCAATTTTTACGAACCGACCATCATCGCCGACGTCACTCAGGATATGCTGGTGGCACGGGAGGAGACCTTTGGTCCGGTGGCGCCACTGTTCAGGTTTAAAACCGAAAACGACGTCATTGCCATGGCCAACGACACGCCGTTCGGCCTTGCCGCTTACTTCTACGCACGTGACGTTGGCCGCGTTTGGCGCATTGCCGAGGCGATCGAATGCGGCATTATCGGTATCAACGAGGGCATCATCTCCAATGAGGTGGCGCCGTTTGGGGGCTACAAGCAAAGTGGCCTCGGGCGTGAGGGATCGCACCATGGCATCGAAGAATATTTGGAGATGAAGTACATGCTGATGGGTGGCCTGTGAGGACGGCGGCGCCGGATTTGTCCGATGCCTGGAAGCAGCAGGCTGCCGAGCAGGCCCTGAGCCTTGTCAAGGACGGCATGCGGCTGGGCCTTGGTACGGGTTCTACGGCTGCCAAGTTCCTCAATCTGGTGGGCCAGCGCGTCAAGGAACGGCCTAAGACTTGTGTGCGTGCCGACCTCGGAGGCAATACGATTCGAGGCCGAGCGCCTGGGTCTGACGCTCAGCACGCTCGAGAACACACCATACCTCGATCTCACCGTGGATGGTGCCGATGAACTCGACGACGATTTGCGGCTGATCAAGGGCGGCGGTGGGGCCTTGCTGCGGGAAAAGATCGTCGCCACAGCGTCCGAGCGGATGGTCGTGATTGCCGATGCCTCCAAGCGTGTCGACACCCTCGGGCGGTTTCCTCTACCCGTAGAAGTGGTTCCGTTCGGACTGACCGCGACCCGCCATATGATTGCCGTACTCGCCGCGCGAAGCCGGCTGCGAGGGCGACATCGTGCTGCGCATGGGGAAGGATAGACAACCACTTCTCACCGACGGCGGCAATTTGATCTTCGACTGTGCCTTCGGACAAATCGAGGACCCAGAAGCGTTGGATGAAGCGCTAAAGCTAGTGCCGGGGTGGTGGAAAACGGATTGTTCCTGGGCATCGCCGATACGGCCATCATCGCCGGCCCGGGCGGCATCGTCACGCTAGATCGCGACGCACCGACGAGAGCGGCTAGGCGATGCGAACGTCGGCAATCGGGGGAGGCATGTCACAGGCGGCACTTGGCGCTGGCCTTGCCTGGCGGCGATTTTCAGCGCTCAGCCTGGGCACAGGCGCCGGAACCGGCGCGCATCTCGGCCGCGCGCGAGATGATGGAAGTCGCCGGCGTCGCCAAGCAGTTCGACGAACTCATGCCCTTGCTGGTCCAGCAACTCAGCCAAAGCTTCATGGCCGTGGCGCCCGAAAAGGCAGAGGAAATCCGCCAGGTATTTGCGCAACTTCCCGCCAAATTCATCGACCGCAAAGGAGAGCTCATCGACGCGGTCGCAGGCCTCTATGCTCAGGAGCTCAGCGTCGAGGAGTTCCGTGCCGTCAGTGCCTTCTACAAGTCGCCGGCCGGCGCCAAGCTGCTCGTCGTACAACCCCAAATTGCGCGCCAGTCGATGGCACTCGGACAGCGGTGGGGTGCTCAAATCGGCCGCGAAATTGAGCAAGAGGCGCGCAAGGAACTAAAGAAGCGCGGCATCGAGCTTTAGCGATGCGCGAGCTGACGGCTATTCTTGAAGGTGATGCGAGTATTGCAGTCCGCCCGCACATGGCGCTCCGGCACGGCTGCGGGACGGCCTCGGAGCGCTGAGTGCAGGCATGAGCACGTACGATTTTGACCTCTTCGTGGTGGGGGCTGGTTCAGGGGGCGTGCGCGCGGCCCGCATCGCGGCTAGCCATGGCGCCAAAGTAGCCATCGCCGAGGAGTATCGCTTCGGTGGCACCTGTGTCATTCGCGGCTGTATCCCCAAGAAGTTGCTGGTCTACGCCAGCCGCTTTCGCGATGATTTCGAGGATGCGGTGGGCTTTCGGTTGGAATAACACGTCCGCAAAATTCGATTGGCCGACGCTGATTGCCAACAAAGACGCTGAGATAGCGCGCCTGGAGGGGATCTATCGCGCCCTCCTCGATAAGGCAGGCGTGAGCGCGCTGGTAGGTCGTGCTGAGCTTGTCGATGCCCACACTTGATTGTGCAGCCCGGGCAACCGCAAGGTCACGGCAGGCGTCATTTTGATCGCCGCCGGGGGACGTCCGGTGCTGCCGGAGATGGCCGGTGTCGGTCACGCCATCACCTCCAATGAGGCCTTCCACCTCGATCGCCTACCCGGCGTCGATCATCATCGTTGGCGGCGGCTACATCGCCGTCGAATTTGCCTGCATTTTTCGGGCATTCGATGTCGAGACCACGCTACTCTACCGAGGTCCCAAGATCCTGCGTGGGTTCGACGAAAGCCTACGCGATGCACTGACGTCGGAGTTGCTCAAGCGTGGCATCGACGTCGTCTGCGGCACCGAGGTCGCCAAAGATCGACAAGGGCTGGACCGAACTGACCGTGACGTTGAAGGACGGCCGAACCGATCGATGCAAGCAGATCATGTATGCAACCGGTCGCAAGCCGAACACAACCGGCATCGGTCTTGAGACGGCCGGCGTGCAATTAGGGCCGAACGGACAGATCACCGTCGACGCGCAATCACGCTCTTCGGTGGCCAACATTTATGCGATCGGCGACGTCACAGACCGAGTGAACCTCACGCCCGTTGCCATACGCGAGGGGCACGCCTTTGCCGACAGCGTTTTCGGTAACAAGCCGACGCTGGTGGACCATGAGCTTGTGCCGACCGCGGTCTTTTCCACGCCGGAGGTCGGCAGCGTTGGCCTCGCTGAGCACATTGCGCGCCAGCGCTACGCCAAGCTCGATATCTATAAGGCGCGGTTTAAGCCTCTGAAGCACACGCTTTCGGGGCGCGACGAGCGGATGCTGATAAAACTCGTCGTCGATGGCGACAGCGATCGCGTGCTGGGTTGCCATGTGCTGGGCCCGGATGCCGCCGAGATCGTGCAGGTCGCGGCCATCGCCGTGCGACTGAAGGCCAACCAAGGCGGATTTCGATGCGACGATGGCGTTGCACCCCACGGTCGCCGAGGAGCTGGTGACCATGCGCGAGAAATGGCAGTCGCTTTCCGCCGAGCCGCCGGCGCCAAAGCGGCCACGATAAGAGACGAACTGCCGATGAAGCGGCTTGAACAGCGCATTGCCCTGGTCACCGGCGGCGGCGCCGGCATCGGCCGGGCGATCGCACATGCCTGCGCCGCGGAAGGTGCCCGGGTGTACGTCGCCGACGTCGATGCGAGTTCCGCTGAGATGGTGGCGGGCGAGCTCGAGGCGTTGGGGGCCGGCGCGCGCGCCATTGTGGCCGACGTATCGCGCGGCCAGGACGTAACGGCGATGTTCCGGACGGTGGAGCGGCTGGATGGTCGGCTCGACGTGCTGATCAACAATGCCGGACTGACCGTACGCGGCGATTTTCGGCATTTGAGCGATGCGGACTGGGTGAAGATAAGGGACGTGAACCTTGACGGGGTGGTACGAGTGGCGCGCGACGGCTTTGGCCTGCTGAAGGCCTCGGGCCGGGGCGCGCTCGTGAATGTTGCCTCGATCATGGCGCACCGAGGTTTGCGCGGGCTCACGGCCTATTCGGCGACCAAGGGCGCGGTAACGGCATTGACCCGCGGGCTCGCGGTCGAGTACGCGCCCTTCGGTATCCGGGTGAACGCGCTATGCCCGGGCTTCGTGGAGACGGCGCTGACCCGACGGGCCTTGCGCATTCCCGGCATTCGGGAAGCCTTGCTCGGCAGCACGGCGCTGCGGCGCTTCGGTGAGCCCGAGGAGATTGCCAAGGCCGCCGTGTTCCTGGCGAGCGACGATGCCTCCTACATCACCGGCGCGGAACTGGCCGTCGACGGGGGCATGGCCGCAGCCTTGTAGCTGGCTGGCGCGGCTAGCGTTGGGGAACGGCCTTGGCCGTCATTTCCACGGCGGCTGCGCGCGCAGTGATCCGCTCACGATGCAACAGGTAAAGGCCGGTGAGGATCACGATGGTGGCACCGACCAGCGTCCACTGGTCGGGGACTTGTCCAAACACGAAATAGCCAGCCGTCGAGTGTGTGAGCAAGCTGATATAGAGAAAAGGGGCAATCGTCGAGGCGGGCGCGTAACGGTGGGCGACGATGAAAAGGTAGTGACCAAGGCCGCCATAAAATCCCATTGACATCAGGAGGAACCAGACAAATCTGTCCTGGGGCCATTGCCACTCCATGATCGCGAATGGCGCCATGACAATGCTGCCGGCAAGGAGGGAATAGAAGAGCGTCACCTCGGCCGAGTCGTAGGAGGCGAGGTACCGGGTGACGAGGCTGAAGACGGCGTAGCTCAGCATGCCCGCGAGCGAGAAGCCGAAGGCATAGTGCACGGCCGTCACCCCGGGCCGCAGGGCGACCAGAACGCCGGCAAAGCCGATGCCGATGGCAATGGCGCGACGCCAGCCAATCCATTCGCCCAGAAAGGGCCCGGCGAGGACGGCGACCGTCAGCGGGGTCAGAAAGCCGATGGTTGTCGTTTGGTCCAGGCGCAAGTGGCGCAGCGCGAGAAAATTGAAGGCCGTGGACGAGAGCAGCAGAAAGGAGCGCACGATCTGGATCTTGAGCTTGTTGGTTTGCAGCAGACGCGGGATGGCCAATAGGCCGAGCGCCACCACCATGGCGACAAACTGACCCAAAAATCGCATCCACACCGCCTGCGCTGCCGGCATCCCGCACAACGGCTGCGAGGTACTTCGCCGTCGCATCGAGGCAAGCAAACAAGACCCAAGCGACGCACATAAGGGCGATCGCTTTGAGCGGGTGCGTGGCAATACCTGCAGACGCGGACGCGGAAGCGGAGTGGGACATCTGGCGAGGAGGATGACTTGAGCAGCAAAATCGTGGGCGCTGATCTCTTATAGGGCCGACCCCCGAAGGGCGATCCATGCCGATTGAGGTTGGCTATGTTCCACACGCATGCCTTCCCGATGTGCAAGCAAACGCAGGGCAATTTCTTGCCCCCGGTAGGGCATCGGATGTGCGGCACTTCCGCCCAGGTCGCCGGGCAGCGACGCAATCCTGCCGGCATCCGGCAAAGGGGTTCGCGCGTGCCAGGACAAAGAGGAGAACCGTCGCACACCCGGCGCGCCAGGTGGCAGGCCCAACCAGGCAGAATACCAGGTACCGCAACCCTCCGCCTTCGCGGCGACGACTTTGCAACAATCCGATCGTGCTGGGCGTGCTGCACCGGGGAGCGCGCGCCAGCAAAGTGGCGAACGCGGGAGTGCTGGTCACCTCAATCGGACAAGCCAACGGCAGGGCACCGAAATCCCACTTCGTTGCAGATTGAGCAAGATCTTTCGCAGCGAGAGATGAGCAAGGAGCTGGCGGAGATCCGGGCCAAGACCTCGGAGTTGGGGGAAAAAAGCGATTGTGGCGACGGACCAATTCGAGCGCCTTGACGGCCGCGCCACATGCGGGCCGGCATCAACGCGCCGTGGGGGTCCTGGTTTGCGAGGATTGTCTCGGTTTGTTCCGCCTTGCTCTGCCCCGGTTTCAGCGCCCCTGGTTTCCCTTGTTTTCCAGCGAAAAGGCCCGTATCTACCCGCCTTCAGGGCCCGTAGCTCAGCGGTAGAGCATCTGACTTTTAATCAGGTGGTCGTTGGTTCGATCCCAACCGGGCTCACCACATTGAAAAAGAAGGAACGCCCCAGATACTGGGCGTAAAACTAGGCTCTAGAACCGGTCGGGTCAGCACCCGGTAAGCGAAGAACAGCCGGGCACGGAGCCGATTGGCCGCTGGGGGAACTCCGATCTTTTCAACACGGCGAAGGCCCTCGGCTGGGCCCGGAGCTGCGTGGCGCACCGCGGGATCAAAAAATGACCCCCGAGAAAGCTCGGCCACTCGAACGCATACGTGCTGCGCGGGATCCCGCGGCCACGATGGCAGTGGCCGCGCCGCGAGTCGACAGCGAGGCGTTTGCGCGGGATCATGGTGCGCCATGCCCGAACGCGAGCGCGTTGACCCCGCGATGCCGCCCGCGCGGTTTGCGGAAATCCCGACGCCGCCTTGAGCCTCTTTTTCGTTGGTGGACCCCCCATCCCCCATACCGTTCACCTGTGAACGCTTTGTCCCACGTCATCACGCACATCGCATCATCGCATCGACGAGCCGTGGGGGCGTGTTGCTCACCACGCCAGCAACCTTAACGGACACAGGCACGAGCGGCCATCGAGGCTTCGTGCTTAGCTCGGGGGACACGAGCGGCAGAGAGCTGCACATGACCCGCGACATCAGCATCCAGGTTGCCGTTGCCGCCGAAGCCGATACCACGACTGTCGAAGTTAGGGTGTCTGGAAGCGACGAGGGCATGCGCGCCGACGTGACAGAGTTGGTCTTGGCTCATCTTGGTGAGTTATGGGCGCAGTTAGAAGCGGCCAACCGCATCAGGGCCGTCGAGCTTCAGGACACGAGACAGCGGGGACTGGACGCATAGGGTCTGCAGACCAGGGGCACACACGTCATCACCGCATCATCGTCGCGCATTCTCAAACAACTTGCTCCGCTCCACATTGATGCGCTTCCAGTCTGGGTATTTCGTCTTGACTCAGTTGCGGCTTGGTCCGCTCGAACAGCGTGAGGATAGACGCTTGCTCGAAAAGCTCGCTCGATCTCAACGACGACCGATATCGAGCCGACCCGGAAATCAGCAAACTTTGGGCGTCACCTGCCAAGCGAGCAGAATTCGCAGGCCGAGCGCGAAGCCTTCAAGGAACTCGAAACCGGTAGTGCCACCCCAGCGGTGATGGCGCTTAGGATGTTCAACCTGCATAGGGCAATCCTCGCCATTGGGATGTATTCCCTCTTCGAGGCCCTCCGCAATCCAAGCTCGGATGGGAGAAGCCCTTCGAACAATTCGACGCTTATCTACGCGCTCGACTTCAAAGTCCGTGAAGCCCACGACTCCTTCGAAGGAGGCGATGTCCATCCATACGATGTCGACGACGCCTTCGCCCGGCGCTGCGCCGCACTGATCGACCAGGAGCGCACCCTCATACCCTCATCAACGCCACCGAACAAATCTGGCTCTAGGTGACGCTCTTCGGAGCCGCCGGCTACCGATGATGGCCCGTAGGTTTCGCCGTGAGTTTTTCAATGAGTTACTCGCGGAGTGTTGGCGTCACGTGGCCGGTGCCTCCGCATTCGGGGCAGGGCTTGCGACGAAACGGCAGGCGGCTCGGAACGTCGCCCCTCCGCTGGCAAGCCGGGCACTCTGTCAGCGTTGGTTTTGACATACTGTTCGCACTAGAACAGCAATTCAAATAGCCACCGCCAGTTTTTGTCAGCGACGATAATCATTCCACTACTGATCCCGCGCCTGACAGGCGTTCCTTTAGAAGTGTTATCCGCCAAACACTCTGCGCGCGGCGTGCTGCCTCTTCCTCAGCCTGAGCAGGGTTTGCCAGTTCGATCCCTTCCTGGTCCAGTACGGTCACTTGACCACGTTTAACGTGAAAGAAGTATTGCGGTATCTCGAAGCCCTCCTGCGGGCACGAGAACTTTGCACTGGAAACCCAGTAGGACGGTATTCGATCCATCCATTCAAAACTTTGATCTGGTCTCCGATTGTTGTGGTGCGATGCATCGCGAATGCAATAGTTCGTAGACAAACAGTATCATGGCCAAGCGACCTATGACGGACGGATAGGTTGGACTATAACCTCTCCGGTCTTTCGGCCACGCCCCCAGAGAGATTGTCGCTGATGAGCGCATGCCTGCGGGAAGATCGCCGGCAGCGCACCGTGAGTTAAAGCAACATATCCTTCCCCAGGCCAGAACACCCGCACTGACACTTGGGCGAGCGGCCAGTTGAGTTAGACTACCTACAAAGCGCTCATGGAAACCCTTAAGCAAAAAGAACGGTCCGAGCCGCGAGGAACAACGAGTCCTTGTCATCGTTGGCTCAACGAAGACTAAAAGTCAGATCAAAACGGATAGCGATCGAATGGTGTGCGGGCACCCGAGTTGCGAGCAGAGGAAAGCGCGCCCTTTGCATTCGAAGTGGCGCAAATTGATACCGCTCAATGTGAATGTGCAACGACACCCTCGCGTTTGCTAGCGCGCGGAGCTGTACTCAGATGCGTTCCGTTGTAAGCGTTATCGTGCATCCGAGCCGTCTCTTCCGTGAAGGTCTCACCAGCATCTTGGCGAAGAGCGGATTCGAACCAGCGTGCATTGCCTCAAGCACTGAGGATGTGCCCAGCACAATCTCAAACGCCGGCGAGCAGGTGCTGGTCCTGATTGGAGTTCGGGAAGGTAACAATCTTGCCGACGCCCTGAGCGCGATGAAGGCCAACTTCCCGGACGCGCACGTCGTGGTCGTCGGGGACGCAAGCAATTGCGGGAGCGTGTTGATCGCCCTCGAGTTTGGCGCGGCCAGCTTTGTTGACGAGAACATGCCCACGTCTAGCCTGGTCAAGGAACTTGAGCTGGTGGCCATGGGTGAGCCCGTCATCTCGGTCTCCATTCTCAAGCAGCTGTTGGCGCATGGCTCTGTCCCAGTCTGCGAGGAAGCCGTGCCACCTCGCGCAGTCGGTCAGCCGCAGCCGCCGCCCATTCGGGGATGGGACGGACCAATAGCGCTGTCCAGCCGGGAAAATGCGGCACCACCTGCAGTCGACGAGCCGCAGCCGCCCGGCAGGCAGGAGCAGGCCGAACCAGAGCGACAGTTCTCCAAGCGAGAGGCTGCAATCCTAAGCTTCCTAGCGCAGGGTACATCGAACAAGGTGATCGCCTATAAGCTGCAGATCACTGAGGCGACCGTGAAGGTTAATGTGAAGGCGATACTTCGCAAAATTCGAGTAAGGAATCGAACCCAGGCGGCGATCTGGGCAATGAATCGCCAAGCCTTGGAGGCCCATTAAGGCTCGCTGGTCGGACGAGCCGGTTGCAAAGATAACCTCTTCCGAACCCAGTGGGCCAAGGTGCACGGCTCACGATGCCCTCAAAGCCAATGGTTGCAGTAATCGAACAGATCGCCCCAAGTCTCGACTTGGCTGAGATAGGGGACCTTTGATTTCCGACAGAGCCGATCCAGATCACGCTTGCGCTCGGACGGCGGCAGGCCCCGCAAATCAACGCGATCCTGGTGCAGTAGATCGAAAGCCAAGAGCATCAACTGGCTTTCGTCCGGATGGCTCGTGCGCATCTGGGCCATCAATCGGTAGAAATGAGCCGAGTCCCGAGGACCGATCAGGCACAGCTCGCCATCGAGGATCGCTGATTACGTGGGCAGCTTGGCGAAAGCCTCAACCATGCCCGGCAGACGCTATATATCAGCGCCACCGAGCTAAACCACAGCGGCCAAAGGCCAACAAGGTCGCGAAACGACCCAGATGCCCAAGAGTAGGTTGTTGTGCCGCCTGAGTGAGCTGTCGCGAAGTTGCGCTATTTCTTCCGGCCAAATCTTAGGGGTCATTCCCATCGAGCCAGCCCCAGCTCGTCAATAGCGAGCCGGGAGCGTGGGCTTCCAGCGCACCCAGCACTCCCGTGCCGCAGCGGGCAACCTGCTCGCCAAGTTGTGAACGCCGAAAAAGCGGCGGTCGATCGTTACTAGGCTAGGGGTACTGCCCGGGCCCGGCACCGCCATGGTGAGTTCAATGCTTACGCCCAAGCTTCTCCTCCTCGCCGCCATCGCTCTCTTGCCGCTGTTTCCGGACGCCGCATTAGCGCAAACGCGCTCGTCGGCAGGCGGCTCGCCGGCGTCCGTCGCCGCGCCGAGTAGGCTCTCCGCACCGACCACAAGCTTATCCCCCACCCCCCATGTGTCCCCCGGCTCAACCACGCCCGCGACGCCATCGACATCCTTGTCGCCCACGCCTTCGGCCGGGCTGACACCGCCGGCGGGCGCGCCGGCAGCGACCACGCCCACCGAGCCAACGACGGCGCAACCCGGATCGACCGCGCCGCCCTGTCGCCCATGTCCGAGCCCTTGCCCAGCCAGTTCGCGACCGGTGGCGGCGGCTCGCCCAACCTTGCCCTCTCGCCTGGCACCTCGTCCGGAAACGGCAGCCCCAGCCAGTCGGCGCCGAGCGCCCCGGGTGGCGGTGGCAAATCGCTTGCCGACTGCATGGGCTTCTGGGATGCCGCCACGCACATGAGCAAGGTCGAGTGGCGTGCCGCCTGCAAGCGCTCGATGCAGGAATTCCCCGACGTCAAATGGTAGCGGCCAAGCTGGCCTTCCGGCTGCGACCCTGGCGAACTCCGCAATGCGGCAATGCACCTCGGTGCGATAGCAGTCCCGACTCCTTGGGAATCTAATCGTCCAGAGGCAGCGGCACGGCAATCCGGTCTCATGTGGGCGCCGAAAATCAAGGTGAGAGATCCACGCCTGCCGTCGCAGAAGAAGGCGCCGCGCGGGCGCCGCGCGAGCCCGGCATTGTAGCGTGAGGGCTCCATCTCGTAGTGGCGCATAAGGGCGGCCTAGCGCTGCGTCAGGTCGTCTTGGGCTGGTGCTGCGAGATTGCGGAAGGCCGCCGATAGACTGTCGCTGCGATGCTCCTTCGGTACCCCGCCGAGCGCCCACAGCACATTCTGCAGGCCCTCGGCCAGTGCCATGAAGCTCTCGCCCCCGAGCACCACCTCGGCATGCTCGAAGCCCGAGAAGGCGAGGCGGAAGTGATAGAGCCGGTGATCGAGTGCGGCGCCAGCGATCCTCACGCCGAGATCGCCCAAGTCGGTGAAGTCGGAGAACCCGAGGCGACCGGGCTCGTGCTCCTGGTGGAAGATCATGTCCTGTTCCGGCCCTGACAGAGCCCGCCATGCGCGCATGCGCCGCTCCAGCGTGCGGCGCACGTCGGGGTTTAAATCAGCATGCCGGCGCCGCAGCTCTCCCAACCCGGGTGCCATCTTGAGGATCGGACTGTCCCAGACAGGGGCCAGCGGATCGGGTCGACGCACGAGAACGTGTCAACGCGGACTAGAGCGAAATTCCACCTGATTTGGATCAGGCGCGATAGCCTGCGTTTTCTGAAGTAGCCGGCGCACTCTGATGGTGCAATCGCCTTGAGGCTGCGTCCGACCAGCCTCCAGAGTGCGGCGACGGTGCGAGCCGCGCCCTTGCGCAGGTTCGACTTGAGTTTAGCATAGACATTCTCGATGGGGTTAAGGTCGGGCGAGTAGGCTTGAAGATAGCGCAGCTCTGCTCGGGCGGCCTCGATCGCCTCGCGCACCTCCGCAACCTTGTGAGTGCGCACATTGTCCATAAAGACGATGTTGCGCTTCTTCAGCGTGAGCACGAGGACCTGCTCCACATAGGCGAGGAAGGCTGGGCCGTCCATGGCGCCATCGATCACGTAAGGCGCGGCCACACCGTCGACGCGCAGGGCGGCACCAAGCGGCAAGATCTTCCAATGCCCGTAAGGTACCTTCGCAGCCAGTCGCTCGCCGACGGGAGGCGGCCATAGAGCCGGGTCATCTTTGACATAGCACCGCTACGTCGATCTCGAGCCCAAGTAAGGAAACAATATTGCTTCGCACGTCCCTTCTTGGTCGAAGTCGGAACTGCAGCCCCGGCCTTCCGGGGAGACTCCCGTCCAGCTTCGCTCTTACCGGACGGAATGAGTGGAGCCTCGGTATCGCCTTCCCATGGACT
>CAVYPA010000018.1:0-245850 GCA_963770295.1 uncultured Alphaproteobacteria bacterium | reverse complement strand
AGAAGCAAGAAACGGGTTGCCGCCCGACGCATCGTCACGCCATGACACGGGCTTATTCTTTTTTCACACCGCATGCGAGTTCGATCGTGACTGCTCAAACCCACCAACTCGCAGGCAACGCTGGTATTCCCGACTCGACCTTGGCGTGGCGTATGGCGGCGGCCGCCTTCGTTGCCGGATTTGTTGTGTTCGGCATCGTTTACAGCTTCGGCGTTTTTTTGGAGCCGATGACGAAAGAGTTTCCTATCGGACGTGCAGCCACATCGGCATTCTATTCGATAGCAAGCCTCGTATGGTACATGCTCGGTCCGCTCACCGGGCATCTTAGCGACCGCATCGGCCCACGGATCATGGTGGTTTGTGGCGCTGTCTCCATGGGCACCGGTCTGGTCCTGACCGCATTCATTGAGCACGTGTGGATCGGCTATCTGACATACGGCATCGGAGTTGGACTTGGCGCAGCATGCGCCTACGTACCGACGCTCGCAAACCTCGGAGGCTGGTTTATTCGGAAACGCAACACAGCTTTCGGCATCGCAGCTGCAGGGACTGGTTGCGGCATGCTCATCATACCGCCTCTTGCCGCCGGCCTGATCGATCGATTTGGCTGGCGTCTCACAAATGTTGTCCTAGGCATGGGAAGTGCCCTGCTTCTTTCGGCGAGCGCACTAATACTGGCTCCGCCACCGATCGCACTTGATGCGGCACCTAAGCGGCCTCTTCGCCCCGTGTTGTGCTCCTCCCCATTCCTGATGATGTATTCCTCATGGACACTTGCTACCGCGGCCCTATTTGTACCATTCATGTTTCTTCCCCAGTTTGCCCTCAGCAATGGTTCCAGTCCGGTTGCAGCATCTGCACTGCTTTCGATCCTCGGCGCCGTAAGTGTCGTCGGCCGGCTCGGTATCGGCATGCTTGCCAAGCGGATCGCTACTCTCAGCCTCTTCAAAAGCGCCGTCCTGGCGATGGCGGCCAGCTACATCATTTGGCTGCTGATGCCTGGGTATTGGTGGCTGGTTGTATTCGCGATCTGTCTCGGTTTCGCTTATGGTGTCCGCATCGCCCTGCTGCCGAGCGTGCTGATCGAATTCTGCGGTTTGCAGAACCTCGGCGCTCTCTTGGGTGTCTTTTTCACAGCAACAGGCCTTGCTGCCGTGATAGGCCCGCTGCTGGGTGGCTATGTCGTTGACTATTCAGGTAGTTATCAGTGGGGGATCGCCTTCGCTCTGGCGATGGCCACGCTAGGATTTGTCGCCGTCGCACCCTTGAACCGAGCAACCGTTGTTGACAAGACGGCAGGACACGAAAGTGAGCAATAACGGCCACGAAATTCCGCAACCGGGCATGAAGAGAGCTGACGGCAGCGCTTGGCGGCAAGCTTGGTTGGGTGCTGGAGCCGAATTTGCAGAATTTCTTCGGAGCCTCGATCACGAGGTCGTACTTCTGTTTGTTGTCGAGTCGGCGTGCGCGCTTGTTCAATTTGATCCGGCGGTGGTTGAAGGCGCGTCTTGGAAGATGGACCCGTCCATCCGAGATCGTCTTCAGGATTTGGCTTCCCGCCAGCTTGCCATCCAGATCAGGGGGGCCTGACTTTTGGCCCGCAGGTTTGCCTCCAGCTCCACGCTCTTAGGGAATTTGATCCACAGCACCCTGAGTGCCTGCTGTTCCCGATACCCAACCTGTTGGAAACGGGTGCAATGAACCGCTGCACTCTTTTCTCCATTACGTTCATGATCCCTCTGCGACGCGCGCATCGATCTCATGACGGTAGAAAACCTTAGCTCCCCGCTAGCCTCTGTCGGATCATTGTAATGGTTGAATCATGGCGACCGCGGCTCCGTTCCAGTATCACTTCCACCGTTACGGATTTTTTCATTGTCGGTGGCAGTGTGAGACGGCGGACCTAACGATCTCCTCGTCGCTTGCAAGCTCGGTTTAAACCTCACCATTGATTGAGGGTGCAGCCCCGGACACCCGCTTGGGCCAGGGGCTTGCCTGCGATGAGCCTATCGGCGCGCAGCAATCGACGTGAAATCGATGCCAATTAGATTGAGTTTTCCTAAGCTTGTACCCTTAGATCCGCCACCATGCCCTCGACCGCGAGGATAGTCAGTTGGCGTGATCGTCCGTCCCGCGTCTTCCAGGCGATGGATTGCCCCTCAGAAAGACCGATCAACGCCGCACCGATCGGCGTAAGGATCGAAATTCTGCCAGCAGCGATATCTGCCTGACCAGGGAAGACTAACCTTACGCGGCGCGTCTCGCCGGTGTCCGACTCGAAAACAACGTCCGATCCCATTTGCACAACGTTTGGGGGGAATTGCCTCCGCAGTCACCACGTCAGCGCGCTCCATCTCGGACAGCAATTCTTCTGCAACTTCAGGGAACCGCTGCAAAGCGTCCGTCGCCAAGATGGTCAGACGGCGTTGATCCGTATCACTGACGATGATACTCGGCTTTTGGCGACCTTCAAATTTGTATTCCATAACGTTTCTCACGGTCTTGCTTGCTCGGTTGCAGATTTTAGAGATCGGATCACTGCCGCGAAAAGTTTCCTCGAGCGCTTGATCCAGCCTGCGATCCAATGCCTGTTCGAGTTTGGACTCTGAGCTCAGAAGCAGCGACCCGCACTGCGGATCGAGGGCGCCTCCCCACCCTTGCCAAGGTCCAATGCTTTCCGCACGAACCGCACACGATCGCCCATCAATGGTTTGGATGATGAGTGGCAAATCGCGCCGCGTGTTCACAATATCCTCCGCTTGGCGCGACCGTCAGGCCGGCCGCGGGCCCCCGTTAATACTGTCCTAATTGTGCGTGTAGGTGTCCTCCCCGAACAGCACCTAACCGCGTCCGGGGCTCAGCTGCCAAAAATCAGGCAACCCGCGTGAAAATGGGAGAACATGAACATCGTCCATTAAAGCTTAAGACCTCTCCAGCTCAAATCAAGGGGGTGGTGCCTTCGCGGTTCGCCATGTGACCTTTTGCGCACCGCCCAGCAACCTTGCCGGGAAAGAAGCTCAAACTATCGCCGATAACTCCGCGAACTCCCAACGCCACTCAAGGTATTGCGGACAACGCTGACCGTCGTAGGAGGGCGACTCAATTTCCAAGAGAGGAGGTGGTGCGTCTTTCAAGGACGCGGCGTGGAAGCAAGGGCCGAGGTGGAGTTGACGCTGTTGCAGTAAATGTCTGCGTTGAACCAGTGCTCACCACGTTCGCGTCACTCAATCGTCTTGTCGTCTGGGGCGTGTTTTTTGCTGGACGACCGTTCGGGCCACGCGACCGGGAGGTGCCAACCACGGTGAATGGCCATGAGACGCAGTCCAAAGCAAAGAAGCGCGCCGACGATTGTTGTGGCGGTCGGGGGAAGATGCAGCAGATCGCCGATCACCACCACGGCTGCGCCGGCCAGCGCGGCGACGGCGTAAAGATCGGCCCGCAGGACCGTGGGAATGTCGGCCACGAGCATGTCGCGCATCATGCCGCCACCGACGCCGGTCAGCATCCCGAGCAGCGCCGCCATGACCGGGTTCAGCCCGAACGCGAGCGCCTTCTGTGCGCCTGAGACGGCGAAGAGCGCCAGCCCCGCTGCGTCGAACACGAGTACGGGGCTGCGCAGCCGGTCGACCGCAGAATACCAGTAGAAAGTAATCACGCCGGCAAGCAGCGAGACCGCTAAATATCGCCAATCGCTGATCGCGGCGGGCGGAACCGATCCGATCAGCACGTCGCGGGTAATTCCGCCGAAGTTTCCGGCGACGAACGAGAGAACCAGAATGCCGAACAGATCGAGCCGGCGCGTCACCCCGGCGGTCGCTCCGCTGATCGCGAATACGAAAGTGCCGACGAGATCGAGCACGAGCAGAAGCGACATCGCGGGCTCCTTTTCCCAACCGGGCGAATAGGCACCTACTCTGTCGGGCCGCCCGGCTAATCAATGGCGGTCGCTGTGCCGAAAACCAGGCCTGCGCCGCGACAACCAGCGTCTCGACGCCCGTCTGCAACGTCGGATGGATAACCGGCGCGAACAGCGGACTGTGGTTGACCGGGAGTTCATTGAGTCGACCCGCTTTCTTGGCCTTCGCGTAGACATCGGGGTCGGTGCCGCCCACGAACCAAAACACGGACGGAACATGCCACTCGGTTCCGAACGATCCGAAGTCCTCGCTCGCCGGCGCCGGCCCGGTTTGCCGGACGCGCTCGGCGGGGAAGTGCCGGCGAAACGCGTCGACTACGCGCTTGGTCGCCTCCGCGTCATTCACGTTGAGAGGATAATGGTCCAGCGACGTGATCTCCGGCGGCCGAGGTGCGCCTGAGGCGGCGGCCTCGGCATTCACGATCCGCTCGATCGCAGCGAGCACGCGTTTGCGCACGCCCTCATCGAACGTCCGAACGTTCAGCTTGATGATGGCTTCGTCCGGAATGACATTCTCCTTCGTGCCTGCTTGTAACGCGCCGACGGTGACCACGGCCGCCTCGGCGGCGGCGACTTCGCGGGAGACGATGGTTTGCAGCCGCATCACCGTCGCGGCCGCCATCACCACCGGATCGATGCTGGATTGCGGCATCGAGCCGTGCGCGCCTCGGCCGAACAAGCGGATTTGCAGACTGTCCGCAGCCGAGGTGATGGCTCCGGTGCGCCCGGCGACGGCTCCGGCCGGGCCAACCATGACATGCTGGCCGAGTACGACGGCCGGTTTGGGGAAGCGCTTGAAGAGGCCATCGTCGATCATGGCCTGCGCGCCTTCCGCTGTTTCTTCGCCCGGTTGGAAGACTGCCATCAGCGTTCCCCGCCACGCCTCGCGCGCCTGCGCGAACAGCGCGGTCGCTCCTGCGAGCCAAGTCACGTGCATGTCGTGACCGCACATGTGCCCCACCGGCACCGTGTTCCCCTCGCGGTCCTTCATCTTGACCTTGCTGGCATAGGGAAGGCCGGTCGCTTCCTCGACGGGCAGGGCATCCATGTCGGCGCGCAGCATCACGGTCGGACCGTCGCCGTTGCGGAGCAGGCCGACGACGCCGGTCTTTCCGACCCCCGTCGTCACCTCATAACCGGCGGCGCGAAGCCGGTCCGCGGCTAAGCCGGCTGTTCGCGTCTCCTGCATCGACAGCTCGGGATGCGCATGCACGTCCTTGTACAGCGCTTCAAGGTCGGGGATCAGCCGGTCGAGATTCTTCAGGACAGGCTCCGTAGCAATCGCTTTCGTCGTGTTCATAGCTACCATCCTCCCGCATCATCGGTGGGTATCTGGCACCGTCGTGGGTTCCGATTGATTAAGCGGAAAGGTCGCCTGCTCCATGTCGCTGTCAATCGGCATCATCTAACCCGAGATCGACCTCGCCGCATCCGACGCAAGGAACACCGCCAAAGGAACAATGCCCGTGGGATCCACCAATCGCTTGAGTGATCGAACCGACATGGCTTCCTTCTTGATCTCCTCCATGGCCGACGAGGACTGCAACGTTGCGTGCGGTCCTCATTTGCCATCCTCTCCATCAGGATAGGCCGGGGTACCGAACCAGCCTGACTTCCGGGTCAGGCAGCAAGGTATCGAGATTGGCGCGGGCAAGATCCGCAACGGCCAGCCGCCTACGGGCAATCCTCGGCCGATCGACGCTGGTTGTCGAGTAGCAGCCCGACTGGATCGTGGCTTGGCCGCGCTCGCCGAAGCAGAATTGGCATCACTTGTTCGTGTACAATTCCCGGAATTGCCTTGAGATCATAGGAGTTATGCAGCGAGGCTAGTGTTCGTTCCAGCGGGAGCGAGTGCCGCCAGCAGAGTCTCAGTCGATGCTGTTGTCATATTCAACAACTATCTCCGAGTTGGACCCGGCAGCTTGAACCGCCGAGGCAGTGCCGCGGCTTGTACGGGCCAATCCAATGCCTGACTCGACGCGGGACATTCCCCCTCAGCTTCGCCGTCGAGCAGCCGGGCAACAAAACGCAGGCGCTCTTCCACGACCGAACACTCCTTCCTGGGCATTGGCACCTCCCACCTGCCGTCGTCGCAGGCGGAAAGTGTTACCATGTGTGAAGTACGATCTGTTACCTATGTCTCGGGTCGCTCAAACTCGCTCACAATCCAAGCTCAAACGGATAGCAGCCGCTTCTCGCTGCGTTCGCGCAGGCGGCGTCCGCTGAATGACTACCCGGAGCGGTCGGCGCGAGCTTGAGGCCTTGATTGTGCGCAGGTCGGCAAACTTCTTGCGAAGCCGACATGGCGTGCTGTCGCCTGTAGGCACTGACGCCAATCCGCAGCCGAAGTTCGGCCTCCTACCAGTCAAACGGGAACTTCCGCCGCTCAGCGAGAAACCTACGCAACCTCCGCGGCGGGCCACGCACCGTGGAACTCGCACGTGCACCGAGCGCTCAAAAGCCGGTCGCCTCTTTGGCGTGTATGACATCCTGCAGGGCGAAGGCGGCGAGGTGAACTATCCGGTCCCTTGGGCGCGAGACCCCGCGATCAGCCATCTGGCCACGTCGGCCGAGATGCGCTTGCTGCTGCAGGCCGCGGGCTTTCGCATCCTCGATGAGATTGATTTGACTGAGCAAAGCGAAGTTTGGTTCAAGGAAGCAGCCGCGAAGTTGTCAGCGTCGGACAGCCACCGGTCGGGCTGCGCCATTTCTTGGGCGATGACGCTACGGCGATGACGCGCAACCAAGTCCGCAACTTGGCCCAGCGGCATCAGAACCCTTACGTAGACCCCGCTCTCAGCGAGACCAGTTCGGGCTACTGACCGGCCCGCCCATTCTGACCCGGTCGCTCATCCGTCTCATACTCGGCGTCTGGACCGACCAGTATGGCGGACGCATCGGCGTCACGATCCCCGGTGGGAAACTGCCGTTCACGATTCCCCGGCACGTGGGGACATTGGTCATCGGCTTCTTGAAGGCCAAGATGGTGGGCTAAAAGAGATGCCGATCCACCACAGCGAATACCGGCGGACAAAAGACGACATACACAAAACTTATCTCGATACGCCGTCGACACCGCTGTTCGCTTTCGGCCACGGTCTCAGCTACACGACCTTTGGCCATAGCGTGCTGAAGCTGGAGCGTGACACCATCGACGTCGGCGGAGAACTCAGGGCGTCGCTGACCATCACGAACACTGGCAAGCGGCGCGGCACTGAAGTCGTCCAGCTCTAATCAAGTGACGCGGTGACCGGCGTGACGCTTCCGGCGCAGCAGCTCATCGGGTTTGCCCGCGTCGACCTGGAGCCTTGCGCGCCCAAGACTGTCTCGTTTGCGGTGCCGATGAGCGTTCTCGCCTAGACGGGCACTGACCGACGAACTCATGATGGAGCCGGGTCCGGTTGAGCTGAGTGCAGTCAGCAGTTCGAGCGATATCCGGACGAGCGCGAATTTTACCGTCATCGGTAAGCCACGCGTCTTCAGGCTCCGACAAGTATTAGCAATGTCTCAGTGGGACGGGCTGATTGTACTGGCGCGGTTCCGGCACCACATGAAGCTGAAACGGAGAGCCCGAAAGCCGAAAGCAAAGGAAGCGCGCGCCTTCGGTTTCAACCACAACGCCTCAAGGTCGGTGACATTGAAGAGGTGCTGACGTTTACGGCCGCCTCTTCGACATCAAACTGCGCGGCAAGAGGAAAGAGTTGGCTTTCTCGATCTCGGCCATCAATTTCTGGCGCTACAGAAGGGGCGCAGGCAGGCGGCAGACGACGCCTGGCATTTCGGGCTGGTAATCGACAAACAGGCAGGCGGTGTGTGCGGCACTGGCCGAGGCATCGACCCGCTTCCCGGTCCGCTTCCTCGATTTTATCGATCAGTGGGGCAACAGGATCGAGATCGTCGGGTGACAACATCAGTTCGCCAAGGCGCCGAACGTGCTGCGCGGCATGGCTTGTCGCATCTCTCAAAGAAAGAGAAGGCGGTTAGGGAACTCGAGGACAAGGGAATGGCTCCGGACTGACGAAGTGGCGGTGTCCTTAGTCTGGAAAAAGATGCGGCAATCTTGGCCAGCAAGGAGTGCGATCCATGAATAAGCAGCAGCAATGGCACATCTGGTACGTTGTTGGCGCGTTCCTGCTGCTGATGTTGTTTCAGAGCGTATGGACGACCTATCGTACCGTCGAGCCGATCCCCTACAGCGACTTCGTCAAATTTCTGAACGAAGGCCGCATCGTCGACGTCACCGTGCATCAGGAGCAGATCACCGGACGCCTCAAGGAGCCGATCAACGGCCGGCAGTTCTTCGTCACCAATCGCGTTGATCCCGCACTCGCCGAGCAGATCGGGAAGTCGGGCGTCACGTTCACAGGAACCGTCGAGAATACTTTCTTGAGCACCCTGCTGTCGTGGGTCGTCCCGGTGATCATTTTCTTCGGCATATGGATGTTTGTGTTCCGGCGCATTGCCGAGAAGCAGGGCTTCGGCGGCCTGGTCAGTGTGGGCAAATCCAAGGCTCGTGTGCTCGTGGAACGCGATACCGGCGTCACCTTCGATGACGTGGCCGGCGCGGACGAGGCCAAGCTTGAGTTGCAGGAGATCGTGTCGTTCCTGAAGGACAAGGACAAATTTGGCCGCCTGGGTGCGCGTGTCCCCAAGGGCGTGCTTCTTGTTGGTCCCCCTGGAACCGGTAAGACCCTGCTTGCCAAAGCAGTGGCGGGACAGGCCGGCGTGCCATTCTTCTCGATTTCAGGTTCCGAGTTCGTCGAGATGTTTGTCGGCGTCGGCGCGGCACGCGTGCGCGACCTCTTCGAACAGGCGCGCAAGGCTGCTCCCTGCATCATCTTCATTGACGAGCTCGACGCCCTCGGAAAGGCGAGAGGCGGCGGTACGTACGGCGGGCACGACGAAAAAGAGCAGACGCTCAACCAACTTCTGACCGAGCTTGATGGCTTCGACCCGCGCGAGGGCATCGTCCTGCTCGGGGCAACTAACCGGCCGGAGGTGCTCGATCCCGCGCTCTTGCGAGCCGGGCGATTCGACCGACAGATCGTTCTCGATCGCCCCGATAAGAACGGACGAGCGGCAATCCTCGCGGTTCATGTCAAGAATGTGAAAATTGCCACCGATGTTCGCCTCGACGAAGTTGCGGCCATCACGCCCGGCTTTACCGGCGCCGATCTCGCCAATCTGGTGAACGAGGCGGCGATTGTCGCTACACGCCGAGGCGCGTCCGAGGTCACCATGCCCGATTTCACTGCAGCCGTCGAGCGGATCGTGGCGGGGGCGGAGCGCAAGGGACGCTTGCTGCATCCTCGCGAGCGCAAGGTCGTCGCCTACCACGAAATGGGGCACGCGCTCGCCGCAGCCAGCCTGCCCGACACCGATCCGGTGCACAAGGTGTCGATCATTCCGAGATCGATCGGTGCGCTCGGCTACACGATGCAGCGACCGACCGACGACCGCTTTCTCATTACCATGCGCGAGCTAAAGGATCGCATGGTCGTCTTGCTAGCAGGTCGTGCCGCCGAAGAGATCGTGATTGGCGAAATCTCCACCGGAGCGGCAGACGATCTCGCCAAAGTCACTGATATTGCGCGGCAGATCGTAACGCGCTTTGGAATGACCGAGGCCCTTGGACAGGCCGTGCTCGAACGGCAAAGCTCGACCTATCTCGGCGATCAAAAGATCGGTTTGCGCGAGAAAGATTACTCCGAGGAGACGGCACGTGAGATTGACGTCGCGGTCAAGAAACTGATCGATGAGGCCTACGGGCGGGCCAAGAAGCTGCTGTCCGAGAAGCGGCCGCTATTGAACGAAGGAGCGAAGCTCCTCCTCGAGAAAGAGACCCTTACGCCGGAGGACTTTCCCGCGCTTGTCCAGGTTGGAGCAACCTCAAAGAAGCAGCCCGCGTTGGCGACCTGATGCTGAGGCGCGGGGCTTGGCACGGCGCTCGGTTCGAGACCGGCGTCGTGAGGCGCGCAGACGGCGATCCGTGCTGGCGCGTGCAGTAATCCTGGGAAAGTGCGTGAGCAACATTGGGCGCAGCGATCGGCATCCTACTTTAGGAGTTGACCGCGTTATGTAAGCGCGTACGCACTTTGCTGGTGGCGCAGTAGCCCTTCCACCGCGGTTACGAGCAGTTGAGGCGACGCTGGCTTAGGAATGCTGGCCGCTCCATCGGTAACCGCGCGAGGGTTGTTGTAGCCGCTATGCAGCACGTATGGGATGTTCCTCTCTTTCAGGTAGGCGCAGAGCTGCGAACTCTCACCATCGCTCAGCGCACGATCCAGGATGACGGCCGAAGGAGCGTCTTCCGCGATGGCAGCGAATGCCCAGGCAAGGGACTGCACCGCCACTACTCGCGCGCGGGCTTCGGAGAAGGCATTTGCAATGTCTAGTGCGATCAGAGGGCTCATCCTCGCAAATAAGGATCGAGCAAGCAGCCAAGCTTGCGTTGCTCATGGTTTAGCGGCCCGTGGCGCGGCTAAGCGCGAAACTGCCAGAGGCAGGCGCGGCCTCTTAATTGTGGGCCGCCTAGTGTCGATCAATCCTGCCGCCTGGAGTTGATCAATCCTTAGGACGCGCAACAAGCGTGATGATCGATCGTGAAGGCCAAGCCCGCCGGCGTGGCGCAACGTTAGGTCGAGCCTCAACGAGCGGGTTGGCCCAGCGTCCCCTTCAATGTCGAAATCAATGCATGACGTTGGCTGCGGCGCGTTTGCGATGCTTGTCCGACAGGATTTTGGGCATTTCTGTGATATGATAGTGATATGAACGTAAAATCGACGTTGGAAGGCTTGCCTTAATTTATTGATTTTGTTGGAAGTTTTATGGTGGAGCCGAGCGGGATCGAACCGCTGACCTCGTGAATGCCATTCACGCGCTCTCCCAACTGAGCTACGGCCCCAGTGTCATGGGAAACCGGCGTACCGCCTCGGCCGCCGGCCCGCCTAAGTATTCCGCTGCGGGCTTTCGTGCAAGTGGGTGCTGGCCGCAATGGCAGGAGCGCCGATCAATCCTTTCGGCGCCGCCGCCGTTTCGCCGGCCTTATTGCGGCTCGTCGGGCTCCGCGACCGGGCCCCCGATGATGTTGGACATATCCGAGCCGTCCTCCTCTTCTTCTTCGAGGAAGGTCTCGTCATCGTCGCTTGCGGCCGGCTCCTCCTCGCCCTCGACAACGGCCAGCTCGTCGCCTTCCGCCTCGGGGACGTCTTCGGGCTTGATGCCGGCCACGTCATAGGCAGGCTTCTTGGCCGCCCGGCGAGCGGTCTCTGCCATCGGCGCAGCGGCGGCTATGGCGACCGGGGATGTCACGATTTGATAGGCCGACTGGCAGATCGGACAGACGATCGGCTCGCGATTGAGATCGTAAAACCGCGACCCGCATTCGGGATTTTGGCACGTGCGTTTGGTGCCGCGCTCGGCTTTCGTCGACATGAAAAAGGCCTCTGGACTGTCGGATTTGTGCGTTCATTGCCACGCGCCGGCTGGGGTGTCAAAACCAAATCGGCCGGACAAATGCAAGATTTTCTGGCCTTCATATAGGGGCTTTGCCGATTGTTGACAGGGGGGCGACCCACTGCTCTATGACGTGGCTTCGGGGTCGAAGCTCAAGCGCCAACGAGGGCCCCTGGTCGAGGCGGCCGCCGACATGCAGCAAACGGCTCATTCCCCCCTAATTTCCCTGCGCTCGGGACCCCTGAGCGGCAGCGTTTGCGTGCCTGGGGACAAGTCGATTTCTCATCGCGCGCTGATGCTGGGGGCCCTGGCGAACGGACGCACCCGCATCAGCGGCCTATTGGAGGGGGAGGACGTGCTCAATACGGGGCGCGTGCTCGCCGCCCTGGGCTGCCCCGTGCATCGGCTCGGGGGGGCATGGGAGGTGCTGGGACGGGGCGTCGGTGGGCTGGCCCAGCCGGACCGACCGCTCGATTTTGGCAATTCGGGCACCGGCGTGCGGTTGATGATGGGTTTGGTCGCCGGCAACGATATCCTGGTGCGCCTGGTCGGCGACGCCTCGCTGTCGCGCCGGCCGATGGGACGCGTGCTCGATCCGCTCGTGCGCATGGGAGTGGAAGTGGGGGATGGCGCACGCACTTTGCCACTGTCTTTGCGCGGCAGCAGCGATCTGTTGCCGATCGAATATCAGCTGCCGGTGGCCTCGGCCCAAATCAAGTCTGCCATTTTGCTGGCAGGGCTGCACGCCCCCGGCGCAACCAGCGTGATCGAACCGGAAGCCACGCGCGATCACACGGAACGCATGGTTCGCTACTTCGGCGGCGAGGTGACGATCGGAACGCGCGACGGCAAGCGCTGCATCACGGTGAGGGGAAATGCCGAGCTGGAGGGGCGCAGCGTCGCGGTGCCGGGCGATCCGAGCTCGGCCGCCTTCCTCGCCGCCGCCGCGCTGATGGTGCCGCAGTCGGAGATCCGCATCGAAGGCGTGCTCGTCAATCCAACCCGCACCGGCTTTTACACGACGCTCCGAGAGATGGGGGCCGACCTCGTCTTGCAAAACGAGCGCCAACAAGGCGGTGAGCCCGTCGCCGACATCACCGTGCGCCACGCCAAGCTCAACGGCGTGCGCGTTCCGCCCGAACGCGCCCCCAGCATGATCGATGAGTATCCGATCCTTGCCTGCCTGGCCGCCTACGCCACCGGCGAAACGCACATGGCGGGGCTTGCCGAGCTCAAGGTGAAGGAGAGCGATCGGTTGGCAGCAACCGTGGCCGGCCTCAAGGCGAACGGCGTGAGAGCCAGATCGGAGGGCGATACACTGTGCGTGCAAGGCGGCCGGGGCGTGCCCGGCGGCGGCACGGTCGAGACCCATCTCGACCATCGCATCGCCATGGCCTTTCTGACCCTAGGCCTTGCCGCCGATCGGCCGGTGACGGTGGACGACGCGGGCATCATTGCCACCAGCTTCCCGGAATTTCGTGGTCTCATGCAAGGGCTTGGTGCACGCTTTGCCGCGCCAGAGGACAGCCGGCGATGATCATCGCCATTGATGGGCCGGCCGCGTCCGGCAAGGGAACGCTGGCGAGGCTGATTGCCGCCCATTTTGGCCTGCCCCACCTCGACACGGGTCTGCTTTATCGTGCCGTGGCACGCGATGTGCGCCGGCGCGGGGGCAGCCTCGAGGACGCAAACTTGGCGGCGGCGGCGGCGCGGGGGCTCGACGCGCTGCGCTTGCATGACCCCTCCCTGCGCGGCCCCGGGCTTGCCGAGGCGGCCTCCATTGTCGCCAAGTTTCCGCAGGTGCGCGCCGCATTGCTTGGCGTGCAGCGCGCCTTCGCCGCACGCGAGCCGGGCGCCGTCCTCGACGGCCGGGACATCGGGACCGTGGTGTGCCCCGAGGCCGCCGTTAAGCTTTACGTCACGGCCGCCCCGGAGATCCGAGCCCGGCGGCGCCACCTGGAGATGACGGGCCGGGGCGAGGCGGTCGAGTACGCTCACGTCCTGGCCGACATCCGCCGCCGCGACGAACGCGACGCGGGGCGGGATTCGGCACCGATGCGCCCGGCCTGCGACGCGATCTTGCTGGATACCAGCAATTTGGATATAGAAGCCGCATTCGAGATGGCCGTCGGAGCGATTGCAAGGAAGGTTGGCCAACGCCGGCGCACCTGAAGGTGAGCTGCAATCTGGTTGGCACGTGATCCTTCGGCGGAAGGCACCTCACATGATTGGGCACCCGGCAAACGCTGCTCCGTGCAGCGCTGCCGATTTGGCGTTCGGATGGGCGAGCACAAGGTCTCGCAGGCATGGAGCAGGAGTAGAATGAGCACGGCGATCGGTGAATCGAAGGACTTGACCCCCACGCGCGAGGATTTCGCGGCTCTGTTGAATGAGACCCTTTCGGAGGAGGATGCCTTCGAGGGTAGCGTGGTGAAGGGTACGGTCACCGCCATCGAGAAGGATCTGGCCGTCATCGACGTTGGCTTGAAAATGGAAGGCCGCGTCCCCCTGCGCGAATTCAGCCTGCCCGGCAAGCCGGCCGAACTGAAAGTGGGCGACACCGTCGAAGTTTATCTCGAGCGCATGGAGAACGCGCTGGGCGAGGCCGTGCTATCGCGTGAGAAGGCGCGCCGCGAGGAGAGCTGGACGCGGCTGGAGGAAAGGTTCAACAACAAAGAGCAGGTCGAAGGTGTCATCTTCAACAAGGTCAAGGGTGGGTTCACCGTCGACCTCGATGGTGCCGTGGCCTTTCTGCCCGGCAGCCAGGTTGATGTAAGGCCGGTGCGCGACATCGGTCCGCTGATGCATTCACCGCAGCCGTTCAAGATCCTGAAGATGGATCGCCGTCGCGGCAACATTGTCGTGTCTCGCCGCGAGATCCTCGAGGCCACGCGTGCCGAGCAGCGCTCCGAGATCGTCTCGAAGTTGGCCGAGGGTCAGGTGATCGAAGGCTTGGTCAAGAACATCACCGACTACGGCGCCTTCATCGACCTGGGCGGGATCGACGGGCTATTGCACGTAACCGATATGGCTTGGCGCCGCGTCAATCATCCAAGCGAGATCGTCAACGTCGGCGATACGGTCAAGGTGCAGATCGTGCGCATCAATCCCGAGACCCAGCGCATCAGCCTTGGCATGAAGCAGCTGCAGGCCGATCCCTGGGCCGGCATCGAGGCCAAGTATCCCGTCGGCGCACGCTTTAAGGGCACGGTCACCAACATTGCCGACTACGGAGCGTTTGTTGAGCTGGAACCGGGGGTGGAGGGGCTGATCCACGTTTCCGAGATGAGCTGGACCAAAAAGAACATCCATCCCGGCAAGATCGTGTCGACCAGCCAGCAGGTCGACGTGCAGGTCCTCGAGGTCGACGCGCAGAAGCGTCGCATCTCCTTGGGGCTCAAGCAGACCCAGGACAACCCTTGGGACAACTTCCTTGCTGCCCATCCCAAAGGCTCCGTCATCGAGGGACCGATCCGCAACATTACCGAGTTTGGCCTGTTCGTTGGGCTCGATGGTGGTGTCGACGGCATGGTGCACCTTTCCGATCTCGACTGGAACCGGTCCGGCGACGAGGCCATTAAGGACTACAAGAAGGGCGACAACGTCAAAGCCGTGGTGCTTGACGTCGACCCGCAGAAGGAACGCATCAGCCTCGGCATCAAGCAGGTCGGGGGCGATCCGATGGAGAGCGTCGGCAAGCTGAAGAAGGGCAGCCAGGTCACCTGCGAGGTGCTGGCCGTCCAGGACAGCGGCATTGAAGTCAAAATCGCCGACAGCGATATGACGACCTTCATCAAGCGCTCGGACTTGTCCCGAGACCGCTCAGAGCAGCGGCCGGAGCGCTTCAACGTCGGCGACAAGGTCGATGCGGCGATCATCAATATGGACAAGAACAGCCGCCGCATCACGGTGTCGATCAAGGCGCTGGAAATCGCCGAGGAGAAGCAGGCCGTGGCGCAATACGGCTCCTCTGACAGCGGCGCTTCGCTCGGGGACATTTTCAAGGCCGCGATCAAGAAGAAGGAAAGTGCCGACGACAAGAAGCCCGACGACAACGGCTAGGGTGAAAGCCCTTCGGCGTGGATAAAATTTGATGCTTCGCTGGGGAAACGCCGAATTCGCCGAGGCTGCGCCGCGGGTGCCTGGCGAAAACGCCGGGCCAAGCCAGCTGCGGGCGCGGCGTTGCCCCGGGGCTTGCATCCACAAGTCCGTGGGCGTTCGGCTTTTGACTGGCCGCTCAATTGGTTGAACCATGGGCGCAGGCGTCCTAAGCTGGCGCTCGCGGGCGCCCTGAGAGGCCCCGCTCAGCAGGCAGAGCTCGCATGGCGCTTGAAACCGAGACTGTGCTCGATCGCCGCCGCCTCCGCCGGCGCCTGTCCGTTTGGCGCGGCTTGGCGATCGTGGTGGGGCTTTTCGCCCTTGGTCTCGTCGCCTTTTCTTCCGCCGACGGCGTCGGCCTTGCCGAACGGAACCAGATCGCGCGCATCAGCCTTGAAGGCATCATCACGGAGGATCGCGATCAGCTCAAGCTGCTGAAGAGGCTGGCCGAGGCCAAGCACGTCGCGGCGGTCATCCTGTTCGTCAACAGTCCGGGGGGAACCACCACCGGCGGCGAGGCCCTGTTCGAGGCGATCCGCGACTTGGCGCGAACCAAGCCGGTGGTCGCCCAGTTCGGTACGGTGGCGGCGTCCGCCGCCTACATTGTGGGCCTGGCGAGCGACCACATCGTCGCCCGCGGCAACAGCATTACCGGTTCGGTGGGTGTCATCTTTCAGTGGGCCGAGGTCTCGCAGTTGCTGGACAAGGTCGGCGTGAAGATGAACGAGATCAAGAGCGGACCGCTGAAGGCCAACCCGTCGCCCTTCCAGCCCCTGGACGAGGCCGGCAAGCGCATTGCCGAACAGATGGTTGCAGAATCGCAACGCTGGTTCGTTGGTCTGGTGGCGACCCGGCGGGGCATCGACACGGGCAGCGTCGCGGGCCTCGAGCAGGGCCGGGTGTTTTCCGGCCGCGAAGCGCTCTCCTACAAGCTGGTCGATCAAATCGGCGGTGAGGCAGAGGTCGTCAAGTGGCTTGAGGAGAAACGCAATATTCCTAAGGGCCTTAAGGTGCAGGACTGGAAGCCCAAGCGTGAAAGCGATTGGGGATTGCTCAGTTCTGCCACCTCAATGGCGGTGCGCAGCCTGATCGGTCCGGATGCGGCCGAACGGATCCTCGGTCTGATGCGCGAGGACGGAGCGCTTGGCAGATTGCGCCTTGACGGAACTCATCTCCATTTGGCAGGCTTCCGAAAGATGAGTAATTACAAAGACTTTTGAGTAGAGGCGGGGAGGCAAACCTATGATCAAGTCCGAGCTCATTCAGAAAATTGCAGCGGCCAATCACCATCTTTATCATCGCGACATCGAGCGCATCGTCAACGTTGTCTTCAACGAAATTGTCGAGGCGCTGGCGCGCGGTGACCGGGTCGAATTGAGGGGTTTTGGGGCGTTCACGGTCAAGCATCGGGCGCCCCGTCAAGGTCGCAATCCGCGTACCGGCGCCACCGTGTCGGTGGCTGAAAAGTTCGTGCCCTTCTTCAAGACGGGCAAAGACCTGCGCGAGCGCCTCAACGCTTGACGGGCTTGGCTTGACCTGCGGCGTCGCCGGCGCAGGGGTCGGCTCGTTTGGCGAGCGCGGTCACTGCCGGGGCAGCATCGGCGGCTTGGCCCGGGACCCGGAGAGCAAAAAGCTTGGCCACGAAAAGCCTCCCCGCGGCGTGCGCGCGGTTCTGACGAGGCGGTGTTGAGCGAGCCGGAAAGGAAGGGCGGTGCTGCGTCGCGTCATCTGGTTGCTGGTGGCCTTTCCCGCCGCGATCGTGCTCATCACCCTCGCCGTGATCAACCGCCAACCGGTGCGGCTGATTTTGGATCCGTTCCGTCCCGACACTCCCCTGATCTCGCTGGTGTTGCCGCTCTATGCCTACCTGTTGGGGGCGCTGATCGTCGGCGTCATTCTGGGCGGCACGGCCGCCTGGATGGCCCAGGGCCGCTGGCGACGGGTGGCACGGCGTCGCGCCACCGAGGCGGTGCGCTGGCAGGCGGAGGCGGACCGCCTGCGGCGCGAGCGGCACAAGCCGCTCGCTGCCGCGCCCACGCTCGTCCCGGCGCGCCGCTAAGCCCAAGCCGCGCCGCCGCCTGCGCTATCCCCGTTGCCAGCGGCAACCGCCGGTTGGACAACGCCTGCAACGAAGCTTAGGTTGTGCCCGACAAATTTGCCCAACGCCCCCATGTCCTGGGACAAGTGTGACGACCAAGGTCAAAATCTGCGGGCTCAAGCATGAGCTGGCGTTGGAGGCGGCCCTTGCCGGCGGCGCGGACTATGTCGGCCTGGTGTTTTTCGCGCCGAGCCCCCGCGCCGTGGCGCTGGATCGGGCCGCCCTGCTGGCGGCGCGGGCACGCGGCGCCCGCGTCCAGGTCGTTGCCCTTTTGGTCGACCCCGACGACGACCTTCTGGCGAGCGTCGTGGACGCCGTCGAACCGGATATCCTGCAGCTGCACGGCGGCGAGACGCCGGCGCGTGCGGCCGAGATCAGACGGCGCTTTGGCCGCCAGGTCATGAAGGCCATCCCGGTCGCTGCACCGGGCGATGCGGCGGCGGCGCTACGCTACGCCGACTCGGCCGACCTCATTCTGTTCGATGCCAAGGCGCCCGCAGGGGCAACCCGGCCGGGCGGCAACGGTGCGCAATTCCCGTGGGACTTGTTGGCCGACGTCAAGGACAAGGTTGCCTACATGCTCTCGGGAGGTCTTTCGCCCGCTAACGTTGCGGCAGCGATCCGCGCGACCGGCGCTGGTATCGTCGATGTCTCCTCGGGTGTCGAACGTCGACCCGGGGAAAAGGATCCCGCGCTGATTTCCCAATTTCTTCGTCTCGCCAAGGCGTAGCACCAGGGCTGATGGCAGGGGCGAGCGCGGCGCGCCAGCGGTTCCAACCTGAGCGCGGCGTGCTATAGGTCTTGCCACCACCAACCGCAGGCGGTTTTTTCTCGCGCAGATGCAAACCCAGGCCGACAAGCGCAACACCTATCGCGGCGGGCCCGACGAACGGGGCTTCTTCGGCCTGTTCGGTGGTCGCTTCGTTGCCGAGACGCTGATGCCGCTGATCCTCGAGCTCGAGCGAGCCTATGACGCGGCCAAGGCCGATCCGAGTTTCCAACAGCAACTGGGGGAGCTCAATGCCCACTACGCCGGCCGGCCAAGCCCGCTCTACTTCGCCGAACGGCTAACGCAACACTTGCGCGAAGTCGCCGCCGCTGCGGGCGGCACGGGCGGCGCCAAGATCTACTTCAAGCGCGATGAGCTCAATCACACCGGTAGTCACAAGATCAACAATTGTCTGGGCCAGATCCAGCTTGCCAGGCGCATGGGAAAGACGCGCATCATTGCCGAGACGGGCGCCGGCCAGCACGGAGTGGCGGTGGCGACCGTGTGCGCACGCTTCGGCCTGCCCTGTGAGATCTTCATGGGCGCGGTCGACGTGGAACGGCAAAAGCCCAACGTGTTTCGCATGAAGCTGCTCGGTGCCAAGGTCAACGCCGTGACCTCCGGCGCGCGCACGCTCAAGGATGCCATGAACGAAGCGTTGCGCGACTGGGTCGCCAACGTCCGCGACACCTACTACATCATCGGCACGGCGGCGGGACCACATCCCTATCCGGCAATGGTGCGCGACTTCCAGTGCGTGATCGGCAACGAAGTGCGCGAGCAGATGCGCGAGCTGGAAGGGCGCCTGCCCGACACGCTCGTGGCGTGCATTGGCGGCGGCTCCAATGCCATCGGCTTGTTTCATCCATTTCTCGATGAGGAAGCCGTAGCGATCTATGGCGTCGAGGCGGCGGGACATGGATTGGAAGTGGCCAACGGGCATGCGGCATCCATGAATGGCGGACGCACCGGCGTGTTGCACGGCAATCGCACCTATCTTCTGCAGGATGCCGACGGGCAGATCCTTGAGGGCCATTCCATCTCCGCCGGCCTCGACTATCCAGGCGTTGGACCCGAGCACGCCTGGCTCAAGGATTTCGGGCCGCGTCACCTATGTTTCGGCCACCGACAGTGAAGCGCTGGACGCCTTTCAGCAGTGCAGCAAGCTCGAAGGCATCATTCCGGCCCTGGAGCCGGCGCACGCGCTGGCCTTCGTGCGTAAGCTGGCACCGACGCTTTCGCGCGACAACCTTCTGGTCATGAATATGTGCGGGCGCGGCGACAAGGATATTTTTGCCGTCGCCGAGCATCTGAGCATGGAGCTTTGAGCCGGCGATGCCAACGACGGGAGCTGAGCCTTCACCCGTCGCCGGACAAGGCTTGCAAGAACGTTGCTGGCGTGGCTAAAGGCACCCTGGCGCAAGGCCGGCCGGCACCGACCGGCCGCCGATCTTCCCCCCGGTCTCGCCCGGTGCGCGAGGTCGACCTGGGCGGCGTGCGCATGTCCGATCGCAGCTACAACTCGTCGGCCGCGGTCGAGCTCGGTGGCGCAAATAGGATTTGCAAAGCCGTCGCGGTCGTGTAGGCAGCCTCAGCACCATGACCCCTCGCTCCCGACTGGACCGCCGCTTTGCCGCCCTGAAGCTCGACGGGCGCGCCGCCTTCATCGCCTTCGTCACCGCCGGCGATCCCGACGGCGACACCGCCAAGCAGATCCTGTTCGGGTTGCCGGCGGCCGGCGCCGACGTGATCGAGCTCGGGATGCCGTTTTCCGACCCGATGGCGGACGGACCTGCCGTGCAGGCCTCGTCCCTGCGCGCCCTGCGCGCCGGGCAGACCATGCAGAAGACGCTGGCCTTGGTGCACGCCTTTCGCGCCCACGATAACGACACGCCGATCGTGCTGATGGGCTACTACAACCCCATCTACAGCTATCCGCGCGAGCGTTTTTTAGATGATGCGGCGGCGGTTGGCGTGGACGGGCTCATCATCGTCGACCTGCCCCCGGAGGCCGATGACGAATTGTGCCTGCCGGCGATTGAGCGCGGTCTCAGTTTCATCCGCCTGGCCACGCCGACCACCGACGCGGCGCGCTTACCGGTCGTGCTCGCGCACACCTCGGGGTTCCTCTACTACGTGTCGATCACGGGTATTACGGGCACGGCGGCGCCCGACGTGGCCGATGTGCACGCACAGGTTGCGAGAATCAAAAAATCGACCGATTTGCCCGTGGCGGTGGGCTTTGGCGTGAAAACCCCTGAGCAGGCGCGCCTGATTGCGGGGGGCGCCGACGGGGTCGTGGTCGGCTCCGCCCTGGTTAACGCCGTGCGCGATAGCCTTGATTGGGAAGGCAAAGCGACTGGAAATACGGTCCCAGACGTCCTAAATCTGGTGAGAAACTTGTCCGGGGCGTTGCGCCTCGCCTAATGGCAGTTCAAGCCGGCGCGGGCGCCGTGGACTGGAGGGTGGCTCAGGCGCAGACTGCGGGAAGTGCCCAAGGAGCACTGAGGCGTGAACTGGATCAATAACGTCGTTCGTCCCAAGATCCGTAGCCTGCTCACGACCAAGCGGGATCTGCCAGACAACCTTTGGGTGAAGTGTCCCGATACGGGGCAGATGGTCTTCTACAAAGACCTCGAGGCCAATCAGTTCGTCATCCCCGGCTCCGAGCACCACATGCGCATGGGGGCGCAGCAAAGATTGCAACATCTGTTCGACGACGGCCAGTACGAGCGGGTGCCGGTTGCCGGCGTGGCGCAGGATCCGCTCAAATCCGCGACGGCCGGCGCTACACCGACCGCCTAAAGACGGCGAAAGCCGACACCGAGCTCGACGACGCCGTGCTGGTCGGCGAGGGCAACCTCGAGGGTGCGCCGGTCGTGGCAGCCCCGCCCAAGACTTTCGTTTCATGGCCGGCTCGCCTCGGCATGGCCGGCCGTGGCGGCGGTGATCGCGGGGATGCTGCGCGCCGTCGAAACCCGCGTGCCCTTCATACTATTTGCCGCTTCGGGTGGCGCGCGCATGCAGACCGGCACCCTTTCCCTGATGCAAATGCCGCGCACGACGATTGCCGTGCAGAAGCTGCGCGAGACGCGCTTGCCCTACCTGGTGGTGCTGACCGACCCGACTACCGGTGGTGTCACGGCGTCTTACGCGATGCTGGGTGACGTGGGCGTCGCGAACCCGGTGCGCTGATCCCTATTGCGGGTCCGCGCGTCATTCAGCAGACCATCCGTGAGCGGCTCCCGGAAGGCTTTCAAAAGGCCGAGTACCTGCTGGCGCACGGTATGATCGATATGGTCGTGCACCGCCACAAAATGCGCGAAACCTTGGCCCGGTTGTGCCGTCTGTTGACGTCGACGGAAAAGGCCGTCACGCAGCGAAAACGGTCGGTCACCGCCAAACACGAGGATCGCGGCTATCTCAACGGCAGTGTCGTCGACGGGCAAACGATCGAGACGCTCGCCCGCCGCGGGTCCGACGCCATGGAGCGAGAACCGGTCGAGGACAACGAGCGCTTCGAGGTACGTCCCAAGACCGCGCGGCACGATCAAGAGGCCAAGCCGCTGCCGCGTCCCGGCTCCCGTGACGGCGCCCGCAACTGACGGTCGGCGGGCGCCACCCCGGGCTTTACGGTTGAACCTGTGGAGGGCGACCGCGATCGCCGACACCTGGATGTGCCACGACGGGTATGTGATAAGGGCGCCTGATGCGCACGAGCGATCAGCTATTGGCAAAGTTAAAGGCGCTGCATCCGCGGCGCATCAGATCTATCGCTGGGCCGCATCGAGCGGCTTTTGGAAAAGCTCGGCAATCCGCAAAAGTGCCTGCCACCGGTCATTCATGTTGCCGGTACGAACGGCAAGGGGTCACTGACGGCCTACTTGAAGGCGATGTTGCAAGCGGCCGGCCGGCGCGTGCACGTCTACACCTCCCCGCATCTCATTCGCTTCCATGAGCGGATCGAACTCGCCGGGGCTGGCGACCAGGCTGCACCGATCGCTGAGGCCGCACTTGTGGACTACCTGACGAGGGTTGAGCACGCGAACGCCGGCGATGTCGTGACTTTTTTCGAGATCACGACGGCGGCGGCTTTTCTCGCCTTTGCCGAGCGCCCGGCCGATGTCCTGATCCTGGAGGTAGGGCTCGGCGGACGGCTCGACGCCACCAACGTCGTGTCGCGCCCGGTGCTTTCCGTCATCACGCCGATTGCGTTGGATCACACGGAGTGGTTGGGTGCGACGGTTGAGCAGATCGCCCGTGAAAAGGCGGGTATCCTCAAGCCTGGTGTGCGCGCGGTGATCTCGCAGCAGCCGTTCGAGGCCTTGAGTGCCATCGCCTCGTGCGCCCATCGGATTGGCGCGCCGCTCACGGTCTGGGGTCAGGATTACGAGGCGTTCGAGCAGCGGGGCCGGCTGATTTATCAAGCGCCGAGCAGCTCCTGGATTCGCCGCTGCCCGCCTTGATCGGGCAGCATCAGATCGTCAATGCGGGTACAGCCATTGCTGCGGCGCAACATCTCAAGGCTCTGGGTCTCGAGGAAGTGCCCGCGATCGAGCGCGGGCTGGTCGAGGTCCGCTGGCCCGCGCGCATGCAGCGACTGACGAAAGGACCATTAGCTCAGCGGGTTCGACAACGGTTCAGAGTTGTGGCTCGACGGTGGACACAATCCTGCCGGCGGCGCGGCCATCGCCCAGACGCTGGGGGAACTCGAGGAGCGAGCGCCCAAGCCCGTTGGCCTGGTGCTTGGCATGCTGGACAGCAAAGATGCCGCCGGCTTTCTTGCGCCGTTCACCGGCCTGGTCCGCCACGTCCGCACCGTGCCCATCGCCGGGACGGAGGCGGCGCAAGACACAACGGCGCTTGCAGAGGTTGCCTCAAACATGGGCCTTGCCGCCCTCCCCGCCGCTGATGTCGAAAGCGCCGTCCTTGAACTGTTGGCGGCCGAAGCAACCCCCATCCGCATCCTGATCTGCGGTTCACTGTATCTGGCCGGCCAGGTCTTGGCGCAGCAGGAGGGCGTACAGGCACAAGCCAACTAAGCGGCCCGCTTGTACCGCCTGCCCCAAAAGCGGCGGCGGGGGAAGGCATGGACCGCGCTGCTGCACGCGCCCCTTGCCGAACTACCTCAAGGCGCATCTTGGCGTGCCGGCCGTCAAGCAAAAAACAGGGCGATGAAGCGCCGGTAGATGGCCGTCAGCGCCTGCAAATCCGCGATCGGTACGTGCTCGTCGATCTGATGTGCCGTCGCGTTGCGCAATCCGAACTCGACCACGGGGCAAAGGTCCTTGATAAATCGCGCATCGGAGATTCCGCCATTGTGGAAGGGCCGGTTTGTGGCCGGTGATCGCTTGCACCGCCCTCGCCATCATGTCGACGAACGGGCCGGGCTTGGTGAGGAACACATCGCCATTGCCTTCGAAGGAAAGCGAGAATTTGGCGCCGACTTCGCCGGCGGCGGCCTGGCACTGCTCCTGCACCCAGGCTTGGAGGCTCCGCCGGGTGTGCAAATCGTTGTAGCGGATGTTGAAGTTTGCGCGGGCGGTACCGGGTATGACGTTCGTGGCCGTGTTTGGCACCGAAATGATGGTCGGTTCCAAGCTGGTCCTCTGAAAGTGCTCCGTACCGTTATCGAGGACCGCGGTGGCGAGACGATCGATGATGCGAGCCAGCTTTGGAATCGGATTTTCGGCCTTCTCGCCGTAGGCGGAATGACCCTGCTTGCCGTGCACGACCACCGAGGCGTTGAGGTAGCCGCGGCGGCCAATTTTCACTTCATCGCCCAGCACATCGGCGCTGGTCGGTTCGCCTACCAGGCAGGCGTCGATTTTTTCCTGCCGTTGTTTCAGCCAATCCAGCAGCTTGCGCGTGCCGTTGATGGCGACCGACTCCTCGTCGCCAGTGATAAGCAACGACAGCGAACCACGACGCAGCCCGCCATTCGCCTGTAGGTGAGCGATTGCCGCGGCCAGGAAGCAGGCGATGCCTCCTTTCATGTCGACGGCACCGCGACCATAGAGCCTCGCATCGGCGATGACGCCGGCGAATGGAGGATGCGACCAGGTAGCCTCGTCGCCTGCATTGACCACATCGGTGTGGCCGGCAAAACAAAGGTGCGGGCCGTGCGCGCCCAATCGCGCGTAGAGGTTTTCCACGTCCGCTGTGCCCGGCTCCCGCATTCTCAGGCGATGACAGGTGAAGCCCGCCGGCGTTAGCACGCTTTCCAGTAGCGTCAGGGCGCCGCCCTCCGCGGGCGTTACGCTGTTGCAGCGAATCAGCGCTTGGGCGAGTAGCACCGGATCGGCAGCATCAGTCGGCATGGGCCTCACCGTTCCTGCGGCGTGTAAAGGGCATAGCGAAGGCGTGGCTGGCGGAAGGACGACGCCGGATCGACGAGGATACCCTCGGCGATCGCCTGGCGGCCAAGGAGCATACGATAGGACATGGTATCGCGGTTGGTCAGGGTCACTTCGATCGGCCATTGGCGACTGCCGATGCTGAGCAATGTCGAAATGACGTAGCGGTTTTCGCGCTCGCCATTGGAACTTGCAACGTGGCGTCGATCCACCACCGACGCCGTACAGACGACCTCGACATCGCTGCGGCGAGGGATGGGGTGAACGCCGAAGCGAACCATGGGCTTGCGGCTGGTGCCACACGGTTCGACGAAATAGGCATGCAGCGCCGACGTGCGCGCACCGGTATCGACCTTAGCCTTAATCGCCGGCAGCCTAAGCTCCGGAAGTGCGACCCATTCCTCCCAGCCGAGGATAAAAGGGGTTTGCGGGGATTGCATTCGACGAAATCCAGCTCATCGCCTCGCCCCTGTTTGCCAGATTGGCTTTGCCAGGGCAAACGCCGAGCGCGCTAACGTGGCCGCTGTAGGCGGTGTGCACCATCGTCGACCCCAGGTCTGAGAAGGCGGCCGGCGTCGCGGACTGAGAGTTTGCCGGTGCGCCAGTTTCGCGCGCGTTGATGTGGGCGGGGTGCTGGGCGCGCCCAAGCGGCGGCAATTTCGGCCACACCATGATTTGCATTCCCCGGCACTCCTTGTCCCCGCAGGCTTCGGCGCGTGCCATGGGCATGACCCCCTTTTGGGCCCGATCGAGCCGACCTGGCGGTGCACGCCAGCGCCCAGTTAGCCTCGCTTTTGGCCGATGCCAACTGCGCTCCTCCCCTGAGGCCGTTGCGATTGACCCGGATGGTGCGGCGCCCTATGTGAGAAAAATGGCGACGCTCCCAATCATCACCTTGCCCAACCCGCTGCTGCGCAAGCGGAGCGCAGAGGTCGAGCAGATCGACGCTGAGCTCGGCAAGCTGGCGGACGACATGCTGGACACGATGTATGCCGCGCCGGGCGTCGGTCTTGCCGCCGTCCAAGTTGGAGTGCCTCGCCGGCTGATCGTCATCGACGCGGCCAAGGAGGACGATCCGCCTGCCCCCATGATCCTGATCAATCCGGAGATCGTCGCGCTGGGACCTGATTTGCGGCTCCACGAGGAGGGCTGTCTTTCGATCCCTGACGAGCGCGTCGAGATCGAGCGGCCCGCTAGTTTGACCGTGCGCTATCTCGATCGCAACGGTAAGCTGCAAGAGCTGGCCGCCGAGGGCCTGTTAGCGACCGTCATTCAGCATGAGATCGATCATTTGAACGGCAAGCTCATTATCGATTACCTGTCGCGGCTCAAGCGCGACATCATTATCCGCCGGTTCAAGAAATTGGCTAAGACCGGGGCGGGTGCCTGACGCGGGATCGGCCGATGCGCATTGCCTTCATGGGCACTCCCGAATTTGCCGTTCCAACCCTCGTCGCGGTGCTGGAGGCGGGCCACGAGGTGGCCGCGGTGTACACGCAACCGCCACGACCGGCCGGGCGCGGCATGCGCGAGCGGCTAAGTCCCGTACATCGACAGGCCATGGACGCGGGCCTGCCCGTGTTCGCTCCCGTCAACCTGAAACAGGCTTCAGAACGACAGGCCTTCGACGCGCTGCACGTCGACGTGGCCGTCGTCGTCGCCTATGGCCTGCTTCTGCCCAGGCCGATCCTGGAAATGCCGCGCCACGGTTGCTTCAACCTGCACGCCTCCGCGCTGCCGCGTTGGCGCGGAGCCGCGCCGATCCAGCGCACGATCATGGCCGGCGACGCCGAGACTGCGGCGGCGATTATGCGCATGGACGCAGGATTGGATACCGGCCCGGTCTGCCTGCAGCAGCGCGTGCGCATAGACCCCGACATGACCGCCGGCGAATTGGCTGATCTGCTGGCGGCGCGCGGTGCCGGCTTGATGCTGGAGGTGCTAACGGTTTTACAAGCGGGTCGCCTGGTTTGCTGGCCGCAGTCGGCGGAGGGAGTGACCTACGCAAGCAAGATCGACAAGGGCGAAGCGCGCATCGATTTCACGCGACCGGCACAGGACGTCCACAACCAGATCAGGGGATTGTCGCCAGCGCCGGGGGCGTGGTTGGAGATGCAAACTGCTCGGCAGGGCGAGCGCATCAAGGTCTTGCGCGCGCGTCTGGCTGATGCCACAGGCATACCCGGCATGGTCATTGGCTTAACGGAGGGCATCCTGGTCGCCTGCGCTAGGGGCGCCATCCAAATCCTGGAAGTCCAGCGGCCCGGCAAGCGGCCGATGCCGACCGATGCTTTCTTGCGCGGCTTCCCCTTGCGCCTCGGTGCGCAGCTATGAACGCTGACGCCCCATTAAGCAAGGCATAGGAAATCACTGAGCAGTCGGCCTCCAGCTACTAGAGTCCCAAAACGGAACGTATCGCAAGTCTGGAGTAAGACCATGCGCATCGGCCGCCGCATTTTTGCTGGGCGCAACAATTGTCCTGTCAACGGCCGCTGCGCGCCTCGAGCCGCGGCCATTCTATGGTGCGACGGTGACACTGGAAGAGGGAGTGCGCGTGTTCAGACCCGTTCCGCCGCATGACCGCGTCATCATCAACCCGGGCAGCAAGACCCTGCTTTCGCTCGGATTTACAAGTCAAACAGCTACAATGCCAACTACAACTACAATTACGATGAGGGCTTCAGTGCGGTGCCCGACTTCGGCGGCGGCAGCTTTGGCTTCCTCCCCGGCAGAAAGCACTTTCGTGATGATGGCGCCGGGCACAACGGGCGCTTTCGCTCGCTGCGCGGCCCGCAGCCCTGAGCAGGGCCGGCTTTCGCAGCGGCCAATTCGAACACTTGTCGGTTGGCGAGGGAAGGGCTAGTTGACGCGTATTGGCGCTGCTATTTCCCGGGACGGGCCGCTGCAGGGCGAGAATGCCACGCTACCGCGTTACCCTCGAGTATGACGGCACCCCCTTCGTGGGCTGGCAGGTGCAGGCGGTTGGCGTATCGGTGCAAGGGCGCCTGGCCGAGGCGATCTATCGCCTGACGGGTGAGCGCGTTGCGGTGTACGGCGCTGGGCGCACCGACGCTGGCGTCCACGCGCTGGGACAGGTCGCCCATTTCGATCTGGCAAGGGCCTGGCCGGCCGCGACCGTGCGTGCGGCGGTCAATTTTCACCTCAAGCCCGAGCCCGTCGCGATACTCGACTGCAGCCTTGCCGCCGACGGCTTCGATGCGCGGCGCAGTGCGCTTGCGCGCCACTACCGCTACCGGATTCTCGTGCGCACCGCGCCGCCCATCCTCGATCGCAGCCGGGTCTGGTGGGTGCCGCGGGGGTTGCAGGTGGAACGCATGGCGGCGGCCGCCCCGGCGCTGGTCGGCCGTCACGACTTCACAACCTTTCGTGCCGCCGGATGCCAAGCCAAGTCTGCCGTCAAGACCCTTGATCGCCTCGAGCTGCGCCGGGTGGGAGAAGAGATCCATATCGAGGCCTCCGCCCGCTCGTTCCTGCACAACCAGGTGCGCTCAATGGTTGGCTCACTCAAGTTGGTCGGTGAGGGCAAGTGGACGCCGGCCGACCTGGCCACAGCCCTCAGCGCTCGCAACCGATCGGCGTGCGGTCCGGTGGCGCCGGCGCAAGGTCTCTATTTGGTGCGCGTCGACTATGGGTACCCCACCGCCGGCGGCGCAGCAGGGCTCGAGCCACGGCACACGGCGGCCGAGGAGCTTGTCTCGGATCAGCAGTGATCTCCGCAGCGCCGCCCGTTCGGCGGCAAGCTGAGGCCCATTGCGGCGCGGCCGTCCGATCGGCAGGGGCGTTGGGCGAGCGGCAGATACCCCCGGTTAATTTGGCGGGTGAGCCAATAATCTCCTCCTGTCTGCTCATGGGCGGCGTATTGCGCCGCGACCATGCGGGGTCAGCGAGCAAACCGTCCGGTCGCCGGCGACGTTGAACGCTCGACTTCCCCGAAAGCGGAGATGTCAGAACAGCGACGGACGCGTCACCTTCGGCCTTGACGACGGCAGAAGGTGAACCAACGTGTCAGCGCGTGCTCCCGCCGCTTAGCTCTCGCGGCGATCGAATGGGTGAGCGGCATCCTGTTTGGGGTGTTGCTTGCCTTTGCCCTGAGTTTTATGGCCACTCTGCCGGCTAGCGCCCAAGCGTCGGTTGAGGCGACCATACCAGCCCCGCGGGCAGTCGCTGCCCGATTTCTGATCGGACCATCCACCGGGTGGCGCGCTCCTTCGGCGCAATCTCACGCGCGTGATGTGCGACCGCGCGGAGCTTGGGGCCGTTCGTGCGCCCCGTCTCGGGTGCCGCCGGCGTCGTACGGGTAGCCGCCTGTGCCCGAAAGATACCTCTATGCCTCTAGCAAAGGGGTCGGGTAGCTTCCATCGACGTTGCAGGCTCGGCTCAGCGTCGTGTGTCTTCCCCTGACCACGGTCGACGGTCACTGCCTGGCGCCTCTGGTGCGCCTTGCGATCAGAGCATGAAATCGCCGGCGGTTAGGGTTTGAGTTTCGGACAAAACGTCGCTTGAACTCAATTATGCCGGTTGCTGTTGGTGTTGGCCTCAATCACGGTCTCGCCACCCGCCTGCCGATAGCGAACCTGACCCGTGCGCCGAAGCGAGCCGTGCCGATGAACGCAAAGCCGGCGACGCTGTCTATGCCGGTACCGCCAACCAGCACGTCGCGGCCCAACAGCGAACGTGAGCAGGGCGAGCGGCAATGACACCTTAACCGGGGCGGAGGAGCCAATGTTTTTCTTAGCGTCGGTCACGTAGCTGTGCAGGCATTGGATTTTCGCTGCCCGTCGGGCTGTCACCACCAGGGTCGCCGGACGTGCTCGACGGCGCATCGGTGCGATAAAAAAATCGCAGCATCTTTATCCCTGGTCGCGGATGCAATGCGTGGGTGGGCGGTCATCCGGAAGCCAGGCAAGCTGCCGAACAGGGGCGATCTTGCAGCGTCACCGCCGCTCCAGCGGGACCTTGAGGCGCAGGGGTGCCTTGTTGCATTCTGGGTTGCGCGAAGCAGTCGGATCTGGTTGGAGTTCGTTGAAATGCTTGGGAACGCGCTGCATTCATTCCGTCGCTCGCGACAACAAACATGCTCTCTAACATCGGTATTATCCAAATATTCCAATGTCAGAAAGCGGACGTGGTGGAACCGGTAGACACACAGGACTTAAAATCCTGAGGGGGCAACCCCGTGAGGGTTCGAGTCCCTCCGTCCGCACCAGCCGCTCAAAAAAACGCCGTGCGGCTACTCTGCAGCATCCTCCATCGGACGCCGGCCGGCATGCCGCTCGGCAGCGGTTGACGTGCGCGCCTTCTCGCGCTGATGGTCACGCGCGACGTAGGTGTAGACCGCAGGCGTGACGAACAGTGTAAACAGGGTGCCGACCGACATGCCCGCTGCGATCACCAGGCCGATCGAGTAGCGGCTGGCCGCCCCCGCGCCGCTCGCGATCAACAGAGGCAGCATGCCAACCACCATCGCAGCGGTCGTCATCAGGATCGGCCGCAAGCGAATGGCAGCCGCCGCCTCAATGGCGCGGCGGCGATCGTAGCCTTTGCTCTCCTGCAGTTGGTTGGCGTAGTCGACCATCAAGATGCCGTGCTTGGAGATCAAGCCGATCAGCGTAACCAGACCCACCTGCGTGTAGATGTTGATGGTCGCGAGCCCGAGGTTGAGCGGAATCATCGCGCCGAACATGGCCGTGGGTAAGGCGATCAGAATGATGAGAGGATCACGGAAGCTCTCGTACTGTGCGGCCAGCACCAAGTAGATGATGATGAGGGCAAAGACGAAGGTGATGACTAGCGTGCTGCCCTCCTGCACGTATTGTCGACTCTCGCCTTGGAAATCGTAGGAGAAGCCTTCGGGCAACTTTTCTTGTGCGCTCGACCTGAGAAAGCTGATCGCCTCGCCAACGGTGCGGCCGGGGAACGGCACGCCCGACAGCGTTGCCGAATTCAGCTGCTGGAAGCTCGTCAGTGCGTTGGGCTGCACCGACTGACCAATAGAAACCACGCTCGACAACGGCACCAGCGTCCCGGTTGATGTGCGCACCTGATAGCGCTTGAGCCACGCATCGGTCAGCCGATACTGGCGTGGAACCTGGGGAATAACCTGATAGCTTCGGCCATAAAGATTGAAACGGTTGACGAAGTTGCCGCCGAGCAGGGTGGCGAGCGAACCACCGATATCCGACATGGTAATGCCGAGCCGGTTGGCCTTGTCGTGGTCGATCTTCAGTTCGACCTGGGGTGTCTCGAACTTCAGATCGGAGTCGGTGAATATGAACAGTCCGCTCTTTTGCGCTTCGGCCTGCAGATTGGCCAACACTTGCGCCAATTGCTGGTAGTCTGCCGTCGTCGTGATTACGAATTGCACCGGGGGACCGCCTCCGGCTGAGCCGGGCAGGGAGGGCAGCGCAAACGAGATCGCTTGGGCGCCGGCCACGCCGGCTACCTTTGGCTGCAGGCTCTGCAGAATCTCTTTTTGACTGCGCTCGCGCTCCTCCCACGACTTGAAGAGGATACCAGCGATCGCCTGGTGCACGTTGTTGCCCATGCCGTTAATGATGAAGACGTGTTCCTTCTCGGGCACGGTGGCAAAAATCTTGTTGAGTTCGCTGGTCGCCTGCTCGAGGTAATCGAGATTGGCTGTCTGCGGCGTCTTGACGATATTGAAGAGAATGCCCTGGTCCTCTTCGGGTGCCAGCTCGCTCTGGCTACTCATATACATGATGCCGGTGGCTGCCATTACCCCAGCCAGGATCAAGAGCGTGACGGGTCGATAGTTGAGCGTGAGATGCAGGCGCTGCCGGTAGCGTTCGCGGATGCGGTCGAAGGTGCGGTCGAGAAATCGCACGAAGCGCCCGCCGCCGCCGCTGTGACCACCCTTCAGCAATTTGGAGGCCATCATCGGCGACAGCGTCAGCGCGATGATCCCTGAGACGACAACGGCGCCGGCGAGCGTAAAGGCGAATTCGCGAAACAGCGCGCCCGTGAGGCCTGAAACAAATCCGATCGGCGCATAGACCGCCGCCAGCGTGATGGTCATGGAAATGACGGGCACGGCGATTTCGCGCGCACCCGCCAGCGCCGCCTCCTTCGGCTGCATACCCTCCTCGATATGCCGGTAGATGTTCTCGACGACGACGATGGCATCGTCGACCACGAGCCCAATCGCCAGCACCAACGCCAGCAGGGTCAACAGATTGATGGAATAGCCGAGCGCCAGCAGGGCAAACATCACGCCGACCAGCGACAATGGGATCGTGACAATCGGAATCAGGGTGGAGCGCAGGTTGCCGAGAAACAGGAAGATTACCAAAATAACGATCGCCGCCGCCTCCAGCAGGGTCTTTTGCACCTCCGAAATCGACGCATTGATGAACTTGGTAGCGTCATAGGCAATGGCTGCCTCAATGCCGGCGGGCAGCTGTTTCTGGATGTCCGGAAAGGCCTTGCGTACGTCGCTGATGACGGTCAGCGGATTGGATGTGGGCGTCGCGAAAATGCCGATGAAGACGGCTTTCAGTCCATCGAACACGGAGGAGGAGTCGGCGCTTTCGGCACCGAGTTCGATGGTCGCAACATCGTCGAGGCGGACGAGGGCGTCGCCGCGCGTGGTCACGACCAACTTGCCGAAGGCCGCGGCATTGTCGAGCGAGGTCTCCGCGTTGATGCTGCTCTGGACGAAGTCACCCTTTACCTGGCCAGCAGCGGTCGTGAAGTTGTTATTGGCAAGCGCGTTGCGAATATCGATCGGCGTTACCCCGAGCGCGGCCATTTTGTCCGGATTGAGCCAGATCCGCATGGCGAACACCTGTCCGCCAAGGATTTGGGCATTGGCAACGCCATTGATGGTCTGTAGTCGCGGTTGCACGACGCGCGTGAGGTAGTCGGTAATCTGCGAGCCGCTTAGGTCCTTGCTGTTGAAGGACATGTACATCAATGCCGTCGTCTCGCCCGTTTGCTTGACGACGACTGGATCCTGCGACTCGCGGGGTAGCACGGTCTTAATCTGCTGAATTTTGGAGAGTACGTCGGCCACGGCGCGATCGGGATCGGCGTCGAGGCGCAAATTCAGCGTGACCAAACTGACGTTTTGTTGCGAGGAGGACGTCATGGTGTCGATGCCCTCGGCGCTGGCAACCGCCTGCTGAATGGGCGTGGTTATGAAGCCTTTGATCAGGTCCGCGTTCGCGCCCGGGTAGACCGTGGTGATGGTGATGGTGGTGTTGGTGATTTTGGGGAACTGCCGCACGGGCAAATTGAAGGCCGAGGCCAGGCCTACGAGGAGGATCAGCAGGCTCACGACGCTGGCAAGGACGGGTCGGCGTATAAAAATATCCGTGAATGACATCGTCTCCAGCCCTTATTGCTTGGGGCGCGGCTCTGGCCGCACCAGCGGCTGCGAGTTGTCAATGTGGATACTTGCGCCGGGATTGAGCTTGAGCTGACCCGTCGTCACCACCATTTCGCCGGCGGCCACGCCGGATGCAATGGCGACGCGATCCTCGCGCATTTCGCCGGTCTTTACGAAACGCCGCTCCGCTATGAGGGGCTGGGAGGCATCGGCTGTGGCGGCCGCTTGTGCCTCGCCCGCTTTCGTCGGCGCCGGCGTTGCGACGTAGATGCTGTCGCCGTAGAGCGAGAAGGTTACCGCCGTGCGCGGGACGGTCACGACATCGCGCGCCTCTCCAGCGAGCACGGTCACATTCGCGAACATGCCGGGCAACAGCTTGCTCGCCTGGTTGGGCAGCAACCCGCGTACCAGCAGCGTGCGTGTCTCCTGGGCCACCCGGGCATCCAAAAACTGGATCTTGCCCTGGAACACTTGGCCGGGGTAGGCGTCGACGGTGAGCTGAATGGTCTGGCCAACCCGCAACTTGCCGATCGTCTGCTCGGGCATCGGGAAATCGACGCGAATGGGATCGAGCGCCTGTAGAGAAATCAGTGCCATGCCCGGTGCCACGTATTGGCCCTTCTCGACCTTGCGGATACCGACGCGCCCCGTGAACGGCGCCGCAATGGCCTTTTGGGCTATGACCGCCTCGATGCGTTTGACCGAAGCGGCCGCCGTGTCGCGCTTGGCACGCGCGGTGTCGAGATTTGCCTCGGACGTGACCTTTTTCTGCATCAGGTCGACCTGACGCGCGTGGGCGACGTCGGCCTCATCGAGGGTGGCTTTGGCGCTGGCCAGGTCTGCGAGCTCAACGGCGATGTCGAGCTGCACCAGCTTGGCGCCCTGCTCAACGTCCATGCTGCTCTCAACCGGAATCTCCGTGACGACGCCGGCAACCTGGGAGGCAATGTCGACGCCTTGGGAAGCGATCAAGGTACCGATCGAGGTCAGCTGCTCCACCCATTGGTCCTGCGTCGCCTTTTCGGCGGTCACCGTGGCCGCGGGCGGGACCATTTGCGCGAGAAAAGATTTGACCAGCATCGGCTTGACCGCGAACTGCCAAGCGCTAAGCGCGGCCAAAAGGGCGGCAACGACGATGCCCGTGATGATCAAACGCCTGGTCATGCTGTTTCCCGAAGTCCCGCAAGCGCCGCGCAGGTTCCCTGCGGGCCAAATTGAGGCCCGCGCGAGGCAGAGCGGAGCGTGGGGCCCCGATCTCCGCCGGCTGCCAACCGATTGGGGCGCGCCCGCCCGGCAATGGCCGAGCGCGCGCCTGTTTCACGAAAAAAAATTCTCACCCCCGGCGCCCAATGTGGGTATTTCCCTGTGAGATAGGCGTGCCGCCGATCCTTACAAGTGTGGCGATCGGGCTTGGCAACATTGCCGGCCGCGCCCCGATTTTGCGCCAAAGCCACCCCGCCGGGCATAGCAGGGATGCCAAAAGCGTTCTCCTGTAGATTATAAGCATGCTTATAATAAGCATATGAAACGGACGTTGAACCCCCGGCGCGAAATCCTATTCGAGCTCCTCGACGTGGCGCGCGCGCTTCGCACCTACGTCGATCAGCGCGCGCGTGCGCATGGTATGACGCGCGCCCAGTGGGCTGTGCTCGCCAGGCTGGAGCGCGACGAGGGCATGATGCAAACCGAAATGGCCGACGCCCTGGAGATCCAGCCAATTTCGCTGGTACGGCTGGTAGACCGGCTATGCGAGCAAGGGCTGGTCGAGCGTCGCCCGCACCCGACCGATCGTCGCGCCAATTGCCTCTACCTCACCGAGCCGGGCCGGGCCAGGCTGATCGAGATGGTGCCGTTGGCGCGCGAAATCTCGGGCAATGTGCTTGCCAGTTTTAGCGAGAATGACGTGGTGGAGCTTTTGGGCCGATTGGTGTCGCTCAAGCGCAACATTCGCAGAGCCGCGGCGCGTCGCAGTGCTCTGGCCAGCGGCGGCGAGGTGCGTCATGCCCGCTAGTCTGCTTGCCCGCATGCGCGGCTCCGATCGCCTGCCGACGTTGCGCGCCACGCTATTGCTGATCATCCCGGCCTTGCTGGCTTGCCTCGCGCTCGCCTTCTATCTCTTCAGCGGCCGCTACGTGACCACCGACAATGCCTACATCGGTGCGCAAAAGGTGCTGATCACCCCCGAAGTATCCGGCAAGGTGGTAAACATCGCGGTGCAGGAAGGCCAGCTCCTCAAGCGGGGCGATGAACTGTTCGCCATCGATCCCGTTCCCTATCGCTTGGCCGCCCAAGAGGCGCAGGCGAAATTGGCTCGGGTCAAGACCGACTTCGAAAACCTCAAGAGCAACTACGCCAGTCTTGGCAAGCAGATCGAGCTGTCGCGACAAGCCTTGGACGCGGCTCAGTCCGACTACGACCGCAAGCTGGCGCTGCTGAATAATCGCATCAGCACGCCATCCGATGTCGACCGGTCGCGGGCGGCACTGGTCGTCGCCAAGGCGCAGCTCGAACAGCTTCAGCGGCAAGAGGCCAGCGCGCGCATCCAACTGCTCGGAGATCCGGAGCTGCCCCTCGAGCGGTTTCCGCAATACGTCGAGACCATGGCCACGCTCGATCGGGCCCGGCGCGATCTCGAAAATACCACGCTGCGTGCGCCGATTGCCGGTGTCGCCACCCAGGTCGCCAGCATCCAGATGGGACGCTACCTGGTGGCGGGTGCCGCGGTGTTCAGCATCATCGACAGCGCCAACGTCTGGATCGACGCCAACCCGAAGGAGACCGACCTCACCTACGTCCGGCCGGGGCAGCCCGTGGCCATTACGGTCGACGCCTTCCCGGCGCGGCATTGGACCGGCGTCGTCTCCGCCATCAGCCCCGGCACGGGTGCGCAATTTTCCATCCTTCCGCCGCAGAATGCGGCCGGCAACTGGATCAAGATCGTGCAGCGGGTGCCCCTGCGGATCGAATTCGCAGCGGGGCAGGACTTGCGCCGGCTGCGCTCGGGCATGAGCGCGACGGTTGAAATCGACACCGGTCGGGTCGGCCGAATTGCGTCTCTCTTCAGCTCCAGTGCGGTCGCCGAGGCGCCGGAAGAATGATCGCCCGTGGCGCCCAGGGCTTGACGCCGACCCTGCAGCGTGGGCTCATCACGGTGTGCGTGATGATGGCCACCATCATGCAGGCGCTCGACATCACGATCGCCAACGTGGCGCTGCCCTATATGCAGGGCAGCCTCTCGGCAACGTTGGATCAGGTCAGCTGGGTTCTCACCTCCTACATTGTCGCGGCGGCGATCATGACTGCGCCGGTCGGCTGGCTGGCCGGCCGCTTCGGTATCAAGCAGGTGCTGGTGACCTGCGCTACGGGCTTCACAGCGGCCTCGATGCTCTGCGGCATCGCCCAAAGCGTCGAGGAGATCGTGTTGTTTCGCGTGCTGCAGGGGATGTTCGGGGCGGCCCTGGTGCCCCTGTCGCAGGCCGTAATGCTGGAAATCTACCCGCCCGAGCGCCGAGGTTGGGCGATGTCGCTTTGGGGCATGGGAGTGATGATCGGGCCAATCATGGGGCCCACGCTCGGCGGCTGGCTCACGGACGCCTATTCGTGGCGCTGGGTTTTCTTCATCAATCTACCTTTCGGCATCGCCACGGCCCTTGGTCTCGTGGCCTTCATGCATCAGACGCCCAGCCGAAGCCTGCCATTCGACTGGTTCGGTTTCGCCACGCTCAGCGTCGCCATCGGCTCGCTACAACTCATGCTCGATCGAGGCGAACAACTGGGCTGGTTTGATTCCGGCGAGATCTTACTGGAAGCGGCGGTAGCCGCGGCGGCATTGTACTATTTCCTGTCGCACGTGCTGACCACCAAGCACCCGTTCGTGCCCATTCAAATTTTCAAGGACCGCAATTTTGTAATCGGGCTCACATTCATGTTCGTGTGCGGCGTAATGCTGCTCGCGACCGCGGCGCTGCTGGCGAACTTTCTGCAAAACATCATGGGCTACCCGATCCTTGCCGCCGGCTGGCTGTTGGGGATGCGCGGCATCGGCATGGCATTGGCAATGCCGTTTGCGGGTCGATCCATCAATCGCATCGGTCCACGCCTGATGATCGCCGCCGGACTGACCTGCAACGCGATCTCGCTCTACTACACGACCGGCTTTTCTCCCGATACGCAGGTCTGGACCATCGTTTGGACCAGCATGCTGCAGGGTGCCGGCCTCGCCTTCCTGTTCGTGCCGCTAAACACCATCGGATTGGCGACGTTGCCGGCGTCGTTGCGCACGGAAGGCACCGCCATGTGGACACTGATCCGCAACCTTGGAAGTTCGATTGGGGTCTCGGTGGTGGTCGCCAATTTGAGCAACAAGACGATCCTGATGCACGCCAGGCTGGCCGAAAGCGTGACGCCCTTCAATCAGGCTTTGGCGGATCCCGCGGCAGGCCTGCTCGACCCGGCCACGGAAACCGGTCGTGCGCTCCTCGAAGAGGTCATGACACAACAGGCGGCCATCATTGCCTATGCCAACGATTTCAAGCTCATGCTGCTGATGACGTTGCTGGCCTTCCCGGCCATTCTCCTGATTAAGTCGACCTCCAGCTTTGCGCCAGCGCCGAGCGCGCAGCCCGCGCATTGAAGCAAGCGAAAACAAACGAGGGCAATCCAGCGGGCGATCATTGCTCGGTCGCTCGCGGTCGGATCAACCGGCACGGTCGCATGGCTGCGCGCGAGCGACCGCCTTTAGCTCGTCGCCCTTGGCGGCGGCGCGCTACGCTCGGGCCTGCTCAAGGCTAGGGCCTGATATAGGCATAGCCCTGTTTTTGCAGCTCCATCAACCTGACGACGCCGGAGGGCGTAACTTTGGCCTCGCTGATCAGCGTCACCGGCTTGTTTTCCGCCTTGGCCTGGTTTGCCTGCGTGTTGCCGCAGGCGGCAAAGGTCATATTTGGGTTCTCCAGCGACATCACGGAAATGCGGTCTTTGACCGGACTGGTATCGCTGCGCAGCATGTGCAGGCCCGGGCCGTAGGCCACGAGCTCGATGGCGACGGTCTCGCCTTTCGCCTTGAAGTGGTCGGCGATGTTCTTGGCGTTGTTGAGGGCCAGCTCCATGACGGCCTTGTCGTTCTGGTTCACCTGGATTGCCACCTTGTGCTGGGCGCCGGCCGCGGGCTTGCTGGGTTTGCTCTGGGCCGCCTGCTTGGATTGCGCCAGGGCCGGCGCGCTGGTCACAAGCCAGCCGGCGACGGCAGTCGCGGCCGCGATAACGAATGCGAGGCTACTCAGGCGCGCGATGGTCATTGCATGCTCCTTGGATCGACCGTGCGAGCGGAGGCGGCGGATTGCGGCGCCGGCTCCGCACTGCAGCCATGTCTATGCCCCAGATATCGCCGGTCCGGAACCAAAATCTGTCAAGGGCGTAAAGGCCGGCGGCTCGAGGGTCACTTGAGCGCCGCGGCGGTGGCACGCCGCGGGCGCGGGTCCAGGGGGTGCGATATCCGGCGGAAGCCCCTGCAACATAGCCGTTGCTTTGGCGGCGCGGGCAGAGGGTAAGCCAAGATGTGCCACCTGGCCCGCGCCTGCCCGCGAGCCTTAATAACCCTTGCGACGGTCGATCAGATTGGCCAGCGGCTCGCCCAGGCGGTGCCTGCGCACCTGCTCGAAGGCGTAGCCCACGATGGCGGCGGGGACGCTCTCGGCCGCATTATGGGGGGTTATGACGACGCGTGGGTGCGACCACAACGGACTGGCCTGCGGCAACGGTTCGGTTTCGAACACGTCGAGCGAGGCGGCGTAGAGTTCTGCCGCCCCCAGGGCCGCCACAATGTCGGCATCGACCTGCAGGCCGCCGCGGCCTGCATTGATGAGAACAGGGCCCGGCAGCGGCGCGGCACGGCCCTGGCGCGCCAAGCCGCGCAGGAGCCGGCGATCGATGATGCCGCGCGTCTCGGGCGTCAACGGGAGCAGCACGACCAGGATATCGGTTGCAGCGAGGAAGGCTTCGAGCTCCGCGGTACCGGAGAAGCACGCTACCCCCTCGAGGCGTTTGCGCGCGCGGCTCCAGCCGCGCACGTGATAGCCGAGCGCGCCTAGAACCTTGCTGGCTGCCGAGCCCAGTACGCCGAGCCCCATAATACCGACCCGGACCTCGTGGGCGGCCGGCTCGGGCAGGTACTCCCAGCGGTGTTGCTGCTGCAGCTCGCGAAATTCGCTCATGCGGCGGTGGTGATAGAGAACGTGCAGGACGACGTACTCGACCATGCGGCGCGTCAGGTCGGCGTCGACGTAGCGTACGATCGGCACATCGGGCAGCTCAGGATCGTTCAGGATGCCGTCGACGCCGGCCCCCACTGAGACGATGAGCTTGAGATTGGGGAGGGTCCGCAACAGACCATGCGGCGGGTTCCACACTAAGGCGTAGTCGATGTCGGCGAGGCGCCCAAGCTCGGGCGCGATGCGAAGGTCGAGCTCGGGATTTTGCGCCCGCGCTTCCGCGCCGAACAGATTGGCCCGCGTGCTTGCCACAATCAGAAATGCCATGGCGCTCCCCTAGCCCGTTGCCGTTCCGCGGTGAGACAAGGATAGCGTAGGTTCGGCGGCAATGCCTCAGGCATTAGCTCGCAACGGCCGCACGGTTGGCGACGGTTAGCTCGAAGGCGGCCGCCAGCAAGGCCTTGGTGTAGGCGGCCTGCGGTCGTTCGAACACCTCCCCCGCAGCGCCTTCCTCGACGACTTTGCCGCTCTTCAGCACCACGATGTAATTGGAAAGCGCCCGCACGACCTTTAGATCGTGGCTAATGAAAAGGTAGGCGAGATCGTGACGTTTCTGCAGATCGCGCAGGAGGTCAACAATCTGGGCCTGCACCGACATATCCAAGGCGCTGGTCGGCTCGTCCAGCAGCACGAACTTTGGCTCCAGCACCATGGCGCGGGCGATGGCAATGCGCTGGCGCTGACCGCCGGAGAACTCGTGGGCGTAACGGTCCTGCGAGTTGGGGTCGAGGCCCACCTCGGCGAGCGCGGCGCCGACCCGCTGCCGCCGCTCCGCATAGCTCATGCCAGGACTTTGGATGAGCAGGCCCTCCTCAATGATTTGGCTCACCGAGAGGCGCGGTGAAAGCGAGCCATAAGGATCCTGGAAGACGACCTGCATCTCCTTACGCAGCGGTCGCATGCGACGCGAATCGAAACATTCAATACGGGTGCCGACGTAGGCGATCGGTCCTTTTGAGGAGACGAGGCGGAGCAGGGCCAGGCCGAGCGTGGTCTTCCCCGACCCCGATTCGCCGACCACACCCAGGGTCTCGCCGGAACGCACCTTGAGGGAAAGTCCGTCGACGGCCTTGATGTAATCGACGGTGCGGCGCAAAAATCCGCGCTTGATGGGAAACCACACCTTGAGGTCCTGCGTTTCCAGCACGACCGGTGCCTTTGGATTTGGCACCGGCGGCCGTCCCTTTGGCTCGGCGGACATGAGGTGGCGCGTGTAGGCGTGCTTAGGCTGCGCGAACACTTCGCTGGTCTTGCCTGCTTCCACGACCTTGCCCGCGTTCATCACGTAGACCCGCTCTGCCATCTTGCGCACGACACCCAGATCGTGCGTGATCAGCAACATCGCCATGCCGAGTTCGGCCTGCAGCGACTTCAGCAGCTCCAGGATCTGCGCCTGGATGGTGACGTCGAGTGCGGTGGTGGGCTCATCGGCGATCAAGAGATCGGGTTCGTTGGCGAGCGCCATGGCAATCATGACGCGCTGGCGCTGTCCTCCCGACAGTTGGTGCGGAAAGGCGCCGAGCCGCTGCTCGGGGTTGGGCAGGCCAACCTTGCCCAACAGCTCAAGCACCCGCTTGCGCACGGTCGTATCATCGAGGCCGTGATGCAACTTCATGATCTCGCCAACCTGCTTTTCGATAGTGTGCAGGGGGTTCAGCGACGTCATCGGTTCTTGAAAAATGATGGAAATCTTCTCGCCGCGGATCTCACGCATCTCGTGCAAAGAGACGCGCAGCAAATCCTTGCCGGCGAACTGGATCTCACCCGATGGATGCGATGCGGCCGGATAAGGAAGCAGGCGCATGATCGATAGCGCCGAGACGGTCTTGCCGGATCCGGACTCCCCCACCAGCGCGACCGTCTCGCCCTTGCCGATGCGGAAAGAGACGCCGTCGACCGCCTTGACGATGTTGCCAGCGGAGCGGAAATGCACCGACAGGTTGCGGACATCGACCAGGGGGGCTTGGTCTAGCATGCGCTCACCGAAACGTTTTGCGCGGGTCCAGCGCGTCACGCACGCCTTCGCCAATGAAGATGAGCAGGCTGAGCAGGCCGGCGATCGAGACGAAGGCGGTGATGCCGAGCCATGGCGCCTGTAGGTTGGCCTTGCCCTGCGCCAGCAATTCGCCGAGCGACGGGGAGCCCGGCGGCAAGCCGAGGCCGAGGAAATCCAGCGCGGTGAGCGCCGTGATCGAGCCCGACAGCTTGAACGGAAGGAAGGTGAGCGTCGCTACCATCGCATTAGGCAAGAGGTGCTTGAACATGATCTTGCCGTTGGAAAGACCGAGCGCGCGCGCCGCGGTGATGTATTCAAAATTGCGGCCGCGCAGGAACTCCGCGCGCACGACGCCGACCAGATAGACCCAATGAAACAACAGCAGCACGCCCAGCAAGGTCCAGAAGCCGGGCACAAGAACGGAGGAAACGATGATCAGTACAAACAGGGAAGGGATCGACGACCAGATCTCGAGAAAGCGTTGGAACACCAAATCTACCCGGCCCCCGAAGTAACCCTGCGTCGCGCCCGCTGTGATGCCGATGAGGGAAGAGAAAATGGTGAGCAGAAGCCCGAACAATACCGAGATGCGAAAGCCGTAGATCATCCGCGCCAGCACATCGCGACCTTGATCGTCGGTGCCTAGCCAGTTGCGATTACCGATGGCATGATAGCGCGCCAACTGATCGGCGGGCGCCTCGCACAACGGGGCATTGGACGCCCAGGGTGGCGGGCCCGGAAAGCCCAGGCACTGGCCAGTCACATTTTTGATGCGTGGATAGTCCTTGTTGATCGAATTGTACGTATAGCCGATCGGCGGCCAGATGGCCCAGCCGTGTTCGCTAAGCTCGTCGAGTATCACCTTGTCCTTGTAGTCGGTGACAGCCAGGAAACCGCCAAACTTAAATTCAGGGTAATCGACAAAGACGGGGAACAGGAGCTCGCCCTTGTAGTAGGCGACGATCGGCTTGTCGTTGGAGATCAGCTCGGCAAATAGACTGAACAGGAAAAGTCCCAGGAAGAGCCAGAGGCTCCAGTACCCGCGCCGGTTGGCCTTGAAGTTGTGCCAGCGTCGCCGGTTGAGCGGGGAAAGCGAGAAGCCGGCCGCGATCGAACGAAACGGCAGCAGGCCGCGGCCGATCTGATGGGTAGGCACCGGCGCCGGCGAAGGCTCGGCTGGCTCGCCCGGTTTCACGATCGGTTTGTCTTCGACGCGCGTATCCAATCGAGTCAGACCTCCCGCGTCTCGAAATCAATGCGCGGATCGACCAAGGTATAGATGAAGTCGGACAACAAATTGATGGCCAAGCCTACCAGGGCAAAAATGTAAATGTTGGCAAAAACCACCGGATAGTCGCGGTTGATGACGCTTTCGAAGCTCAAAAGTCCAAGTCCATCGAGCGAGAAAATGGTCTCGATCAGCAGGGCGCCGGAGAAGAAGGCATGAATGAAAGCCCCCGGGAAGCCGGCGATGATCAGCAACATGGCGTTACGGAAGACGTGGCCGTAGAGAACCTGGCGCTGGCCCAGACCTTTGGCTTGCGCGGTCAGGACGTACTGCTTGCGGATCTCATCCAAAAACGAGTTGCGGGTGAGAAAGGTCATGGTCGTGAAGGCACCGAGCGACATGGCGATCAGCGGTAGGGTCAGATGCCAGGCATAGTCGGCGGCCTTGCCGATCAGTGATAACTGGCTCCAATTATCGGAGGTGAGCCCGCGCGATGGGAACCACTGAAAGAAGGAGCCGCCTGCAAACACTACGAGGAGCAACACGGCGAATAGGAAGCCAGGGATGGCATAGCCGATGACGAGAAAGCCGGAGGTCCAGGTGTCGAACCTCTCGCCGTCGTGCACGGCCTTGCGCACGCCGAGTGGGATCGAGATCAAGTAGGTGATGAGCGTCATCCAGAGCCCAAGCGAGATCGAAACTGGCAGCTTCTCCTTGATGAGTTGAAGCACGCTGACATCGCGGAAATAGCTCTTGCCGAAATCAAACAACAGGTAGTTCTTGAGCATCAGGAAAAAGCGTTCGTGGGCGGGCTTGTCGAAGCCAAATTGCTTCTCGAGCTGTTTGATAAACTCCGGATCGAGACCTTGGGCGCCACGGTATTTGGAGCCGCTCTCGCCAAGGTTCTGGCTTGCCTGCCGGTTCGTCGCGCCAGCCAAGCCGTCGCCTTGGCTACCGCCGATGCGGGCGGTGGCGGCAACGTCGGTGCCGGTGATCTGCGCAATCACACGTTCGACCGGACCGCCCGGCGCGAATTGAATGACGGCGAAACTGATCAGCATGATCCCGAACATGGTCGGGATGATCAAAAGCAGTCGCTTCAATAAATAGCTTGCCATCAGACCAGATTGCCCAGCCGGGTCAGTTGATCGTCTTCAGTTTGGCCGCCTTGTCGGCATCATACCACCAGCTGTCGATGATGCCGCGATCATAACGTGGTTTCAGCGCCGGACGTTGAAACTTGTCCCAGTAGGCGAGGTTATGCGCCGCCTTGTACCATTGGGGCACCCAATAGTGCCCGGCCCGCAGCACGCGATCGAGCGCCCGCGTCGCGGTCAGCAGTTCTTCCCGGCTTTTGGCCTCGACGGCCCGAGCGATCAAGGCGTCGATCGCGGGCTGGCTGATACCGGCAAGGTTGAAGCTGCCTTCGGTCTTGGCCGCCTCGCTGCCCCAAAAGTTGCGCATCTCGGTGCCGGGCGTCAGGCGCAGCACATAGCGCGTCGTCACCACATCGAAATCGAACGACTTGACGCGGCGCTCGTATTGGGCCGGATCGATGCGGCGTACGGAGGCGCTGATGCCGAGTGCCTCAAGGTTCTTGACGTAGGGGAGCAAGATCCGTTCACTTACCGGATCGGTGATCAGAAATTCCAGGCTCAAGGCTTCGCCGCGGGCATCGACCCGCTTGCCGCCCTTCACCTCGTACCCGGCTTCGCTCAAGAGGCGCACCGCCTCGCGCAGGAATTTACGATCCTGGCCTGAGCCGTCGGAGACCGGTGCAGTATAGGGGGCGTCGAACACCTCGGCGGGCAATTGAGCACGGAACGGCTCGAGCAGCGCCAACTCGGCCTCGCTCGGCTTGCCCGATGCCTTCATCTCGGAGTTTTCAAAAAAACTCTCGGTGCGTTTGTAAAGGCCATAGAAGATGTTCTTGTTGGTCCATTCGAAATCGAAGGCGTAGTCGAGCGCCTTACGCACGCGCGCATCGGCAAGCTTCGGCCGCCGGGTGTTGAGGAAGAAGCCTTGCGCGCCGGACGGGTTTTCATCGGGGAGCGTGAGCAGCACGATACGTCCCTGCCGCACGGGCGGCACGTCGTAACCCGTGGCCCAGTCGCGCGAGGTAAATTCTTCGCGCAGGTCGTAGGCACCGGCCTTGAAGCTCTCGAGCGCGGCGGTACGGTCGCGGTAGTATTCGTAGCGTACTTCATCGAAGTTAAAGCGACCGCGCGTGACGGGAAGATCCTTGGCCCAATAGTCGGAGCGACGCCGATAGCTGACGAACGTTCCCTGCTTGAAATCGCCGAGCTTGTAGGGGCCCGAGCCCAGGGGTGGATCAAGCGTGGTCTGTTCGAAGTCGTGGGTCGCGTAATAGGCCTTTGACAGAATTGGCAAACTGGCAACCGTGAGGGGCAAATCGCGGATCTGCGTGCCGGTGAACTGGTAACGCACGGTGGCCGGGTCGGGGGCCTGGGCTTCGACGACATCGCGCAGCAAGACGCGATAGCTCGGGTGGCCCTTTTCCTTCAAGGTGGCAAAGGTAAAGACGACGTCGTCTGCCGTGAGCGGCGCGCCATCGGCAAATTTCGCCTCGGGGCGCAAGTGGAAGGTGACCGATTTGCCGTCGGCGGCGAGCTCGGCGCTGCCTGCGACGAGCCCGTAGACGGCATCGGGCTCATCCGTCGCCCGCGTCATCAGCGAATCGAACAACAATTCAAGACCCTGGGCCGCGTCACCCTTGAGGATGAAATTGTTGAAGCTGTCAAAGGTGGTCAGGGCGCCGGTACCGATGGTGGCGATGCGACCGCCCTTTGGGGCATCGGGGTTGACCCAGCCGAAATGCGTAAAATTGGCGGGGTATTTCAGGTCGCCGAAGGCCGACAGCCCGTGCCGGCCGCTGTCCGCAGCCACGCTGGTCGACAAGCAGGTGCAGAACACCACGGAAGTGAAGAAGCGCAATCGCCTCGGCATGAGCTGATCCGCCTCCCTGGCGAGGTTGGTTAACCGCGGGCGTCGGCCAGTCTTTTGGCGGCGGCGTCGTCATACCACCATACCCGCAGGAACGAGGTGTTGCGGGAGGGGAGCTTGTTGGGACGACCGAACATGTCCCACATCGCCAGCCGATCGAAAGGCATATGCCATTGCGGCACAACGTAGTGGTGCCACAGCAGCACGCGATCAAGCGCACGCGTCGCCGCCACCAGGCTGTCCCGGTCGGGAGCCAAGATGATCTTGTCGACTAGCGTATCGATGGCAGCGTTCTTGATGCCGATTAGATTGCGGCTGCCTTCCCTGTCGGCGGCCTCAGAGCCCCAGAAATCCCGTTGCTCGTTACCGGGCGAAACCGACTGCGGGAAATTGCCGACGATGATGTCGAAATCGAACACGTCGTGCCGACGCTGGTACTGGGAGGTGTCAACGATGCGGACAGTGACTTTGACGCCGAGTTTTTCCAGCGCCGACTTGAACGGGAGCACGATGCGCTCGAAGTCGGGCTGTACCAGCAGGAATTCGGCGGTCAGCTGCACGCCGTCCTTGTTGGTTAGCACGCCGTCCTTGGGCTTCCAGCCGGCCTCGGCGAGGAGCTTGGCGGCCTCCGACATGTGTTTGCGCGCATCGTGCGGCGAGGTGTTGGCGGGGTTCTTCCACTCGGCGCTGAAGACCTCCTGGGGAACTTGTGAGCGGACTTCTTCGAGGATGGCGAGCTCGCGCCCCTGCGGTAGTCCCGTCGCCTTCAGCTCTGAGTTGTCGAAGTAGCTGCCGAGCCTGATGTATTGATCATAGAACAGGTTCTTGTTGATCCACTCGAAATCGAGCGCCAGATTGAAGGCGTGACGCACGCGCGCATCCTGGAACTGCGGCCGGCGAATGTTGAATACGAAGGCTTGCATGGGAGCCACGCTGGCGATCGGCAGCGTTTCGAGCTTTACGAGCCCGCGTTTGACAGCGTCGAAGTCGAACGCCGTTGCCCATGCCTTGGCGCTGCTCTCTCGCCAGAAATCGAGTTGGCTCGACTTGAACGCCTCGAAAGCTGGCACGCGATCACGGAAATAAAGGTACTTTATCTCCTCGAAGTTCCATTGCCCCTTGGCAACCGGCAAATCCTTAGCCCACCAGTCCTTGACGCGCTCGAAGGTAATCGAGCGGCCGGCGTCGACCTCCTTGATGCGGTAGGGGCCCGAGCCAAGCGGCACCTCGAGCGAGGATTTGCCGAGGTCGCGCGCCTCGCCGTTGGCCGTGCTGCCTTCCCAGAAATGCTTGGGCAGGATCGGGAGTTCACCGACAATCACCGGCAGCTCGCGGTTGCCTTGGACGTCAAACCGGAAGGTGACCTGATGCTCGCCGGTTTTCTCGGCTTTTGTCACGTTCTTGTAATAGAAGGCATAGTTGGGGGAAGCCTTCTTGATGGCATCTAGGGAGAAGACCACGTCCTCGGGGGTGATCGGCTTACCATCGTGGAAGCGGGCCTCCGGGCGGAGCTGAAACGTTGCCGAGGAGAAATCGTCCGCGTGCGTCGTCCATTCGGCAATCAGACCGTAGGCAGTAGTCTCTTCGTCCGGGCTCGAGGACATCAGTTGGTCGTAGATCAGGGTGACGCCGGCCGCCACCGAACCCTTGACGGGGAAGGGATTGAGCGAATCGAAGCTGCCGAGCGCCCACTGGCGCACGCGCCCGCCCTTTGGAGCGTTAGGGTTGACCCAGTCGAAATGCTGGAAATCCGGGCCAAATTTCGGCGCGCCGACCAACGAAACGGCATGCTGCTTGGTCCCGGCATCCGTGGCAAAAGCCGGCAGGTCGGTTGCGACGAGCAGGGCGCAAAACGCCGCCGCGGCACTTCCCAACCCGTGTCTCCGAGCCATACGCGCGCCCGTCCTTCGCTAGCAGGATTCCACCATCATATCATCAAACTCGAGATATATGGCCACCACTGGGCCAGGCGCCAAGTTAATCCTTGTCCACTTGTGCCGGGCATTCGGGCGCGAGCGTGGCCGCCATTGACCGGCCGGCCTACCCCAGGCAAGCCCGCTTTAATAACCGAGCCAGGCCTCGAGGGGGCCTTTCGGCAAGGGCACCAGGAACCATCGCTCGAACATCAAGAACAGCGCGACGGCTATGAGCGTTCCGGCCAAAACGCCCTTCCAGATCGCATACTTTCCAAAATACCACATAAATAGCGCGATATAGAGCGCGCTCGCCGCGTAGATGCCGATGTAGCCGATGGCGCCGACATAAAGCAGCAACGGCACCAGTACGGTGATGATCTTAAGAAAGGCTGAGGTGCCCACGAACGGGATGCCGGCTCCCGCGCCCCGGAACAGGGCACGATAGAGGTTAACCAGGCTCGCGGCCGACATCGCCAGGGCGACGTAGAAAGGAAAATAGCCGGGTTGCGGACCATCGGACTCCCAGCCGACGCCGAGCCGAATGCTGTCGCCGATAACCACCGCAGCGGCGGCCAGAAACAAAAGCGCCACCACGATTTCCATGGTCCGCTTACTGACAAGACCCGAACTGTGCTGGTGGTCTGCGTCGTTCATCGTCGATGTCTAGCTGTCGGTGGCTCGTTGCAAGGGGAAACCTGCGCCCCGACCCGAACCGAGGTTCGGGCCGGGGCCCGCCAGCTCACTTCCTGGCGAGAAAACCGGCTTCCGCCATCAGGTCGCGGTGCGTCTTTTCGGCGCTCTCCAACCAGGTTACGAACTGGTCGCCGGACATCATGGTTTGATTGTAGGCGCCCTTTTCCATGTACTCCTTCCAGTCCTCGGTCGCGGCCACCTTCTTGAACAGGTCGACGTAGAAGGCGACCTGCTCCTTGCTGATCCCCGGGGTGCCGAAGACGCCGCGCAACATTTGGTACTCGACGTCGATGCCGGCCTCCTTGCAGGTGGGGATATCCGACCAGGCCATATCCTTCGTGACCTTCTCGGCGTAGGTCGAGCGTTTGGCGTCGAATAGGCACAAGGGTCGCAGGGATCCAGCCCTCCATTGCGCGACCGCCTCGATGGGATTGTTGACGCTGGAATCGACGTGTTTGCCGACGAGTTGAACGGCTACGTCGCCGCCGCCCTTGAAGGGAATGTAGGTCATCTTCTTCGGGGCCGTGATCCGCTCCAATGCCACGGTGATGATCTGATCTTCCTGCTTGGAGCCGGTGCCGCCCATCTTGAACTTGCGATCGTCGCCGGCCTTGATGGCCTCGATGTAGTCCTTGGCCGACTTGAACTCCGTCTCGCTGTTGACCCAAAGGACGAACTGATCAAGTGCCAGCATGCCGATGGGCGTCAACTCCTTCCAATTGAAGGGTACCCCCGTCCCGAGCGGGGTGGTAAACAGGTTTGACAGCGTGATGACGATTTTATGCGGATCCTTGCTGGCCCCCTTGATGTCGAGGAAGCCCTCCGCACCGGCCCCGCCGGGTTTGTTGATCACCACCATGGGTTGTTTCATCAGGTTGTGCTTGGCAACCACGCCCTGGACGAAGCGGGCCATCTGGTCGGCGCCGCCGCCGGTGCCCGCCGGGACGATGAACTCGACGGGCTTGCTCGGCTCCCAACCTTGCGCCGCGACCGGTATCGTCACCGCAGCGAGCACGGCAACCGCTGCGCTTGCGTTTGCCAGTCCTGACTTGGCGTATCGCAACATCGTTTCCTCCTCGTATTTTGCCTAACCGGCAACTTTGCGCGGATCGCTGCGCATGGCGCCGAGCAATGGCCACAACAACATCAAAAGGCCAAGTGCCATGATCGTGCCGACCAGCGCATTAGAGAAAAAGATCGTCACGCTTCCCTGTGAAATCAACATTGCCTGCCGGAAGGAGCTTTCGGCTTGGTCGCCCAGAACCAACGCCAGCACCATCGGGGCGAGGGGATAGCCGAGCTTGTTGAAGGTGTAGCCGACGACGCCAAACACCACCATCACCCACACGTCGAACATGGCATTGTTCACGGTGTAGGCGCCCACGGCACAAATCACCATGATGGCCGGCGCGATGATCGAGAACGGCACCCGCAAGATGGCGGCAAACAGCGGTACGCAAGTTAACACCACGATCAGGCCGGCAATATTGCCGAGATACATGCTGGCGATCAGGCCCCAAACAAAGTCTTTCTGCTCCACGAACAAGAGCGGTCCGGGCTGCAGACCCCAGATCAGTAGGCCACCGAGCAGCACCGCCGCGGTGGGCGATCCTGGAATGCCGAGGGTCAGCATCGGCAACAGCGCGCTGGTGCCGGCGGCGTGGGCGGCGGTCTCGGGCGCAACCACGCCCTCGATGCTGCCCTTGCCGAACGCGTCGCCGTGCTTGGAAAAGCGCTTGGCGAGGCCGTAGCTCATGAACGAAGCCGGTGTCGCCCCCCCCGGGGTTATGCCCATCCAGCATCCGATCAGACAGCTGCGCAGCGAGGTGATCCAATAGCGCGGTAGGAGTGCCCAGGTGCGTAATACCGCATTGAGCCGCAACTTGCCGTCGGCGCCCTTGAACTCTAGGCCCTCCTCGATGGAATTCAGCATTTCGCCAATGCCGAACAGGCCGATCACGGCGATCAGGAAGCCGAAGCCTTTCAGCAAATCGGTGAAGCCGAAGGTCATGCGCAGTTGGCCCGTCACACTGTCGAGCCCGACGGCGGCCAGCGCGAAGCCCAGGCACATGGAGGCGATGGTCTTGCTCGGGCTGCCTCGCCCCATGCCGATGAAACTGGCGAAGGTCAGAAACTGCACGGCAAAGAATTCGGCAGGTCCGAAGCGCAAGGCGAATTTGGCGACCAGGGGTGCCAGGAAGGTGATGACGATGACGGCGAACAGCGCGCCGACAAACGACGAGGTGAAGGCCGCGGTTAAGGCTTCATCGGCCCTGCCCTTCTGCGCCATGGGATGGCCGTCGAAGGTCGTGGCAACGGACCAGGGCTCGCCTGGAATATTGAAGAGGATCGAGGTGATGGCGCCGCCAAACAACGCGCCCCAATAAATGCAGGACAGCATGATGATGGCCGACGTCGGCGGCATGGAAAACGTCAATGGCAGGAGAATTGCCACGCCGTTGGCGCCGCCGAGCCCCGGCAGCACGCCGATGACCACACCCAACAGAATGCCGATCATCATCAGCAAGACGTTGTACCAGCTGAGCGCGACTGCGAAGCCACCCATCAGCGAGGCGATTTCGTCCACTGTCGCGTCTCTTTCTCGGCCGTTTCCTGGGTGTGGCGGTCTGCCTGGCGCGGGGAGTGATGCGCAGGCGCCCCCTTCTGTCTGGTATACCATGTGCCAATTAACCTGATGACGCAACTCCCTGTTTGTGACGACGGGCGAGAAATATATTTGCGAATCGTTGGCAAGAAGCCATTTTCCTGCTAAGCGCATGCGGCTTGTCCGGCGCGACAGGCGTGGTGTATGGTATACCAGAAACCACCGGCCAGGGCCGGGTGGGTAGGGTACAGCGCGTGGCCGATACGCAGCTTAAAATCGCTCCCATTGGCGAGGGGATCAGCCTCAAGGCCCGTGCCTACGAGGCCTTAAAATCGGCAATCCTCAACATGAACATCTACGCCGACGAGGCCGAGCTGCGCCTCGATGAGCGCGATTTGTCGCAGCGCTTCGGCGTTAGCCGGACGCCCCTGCGTGAAGCGCTGGCCCAACTCGATCAGGAGGGCCTGGTGCGCATCGTTGCCCGGCGCGGCATCTTTATCGTGCGCAAGACCAAGGCCGAGATCCTCGACATGATCACGGTCTGGGCCGCCCTCGAAAGCATGGCGGCGCGCCTTGCCACCGAGCAGGCGGCAGGCGACGAGATTGCGCAGTTGCACGCTCTTGTGGATCAGTTCTCGCAGGACGAGATCGCCCGCAAGATGGGCGAATACTCCGACGCCAATATTAAATTTCACCAAGCCATCATCGGCCTCGGCAAATGCCGGCTGATCGTGGAGATGAGCAACGATCTGTTTTTCCACATGCGCGCGATCCGGCAACGAACGATTTTCGAGCAAGATCGGGCCAAGCGGTCAATCGTCGACCATAAGGAGATCGTTGCGGCGCTGGAGGCGCGGGATACCGAAAAGGCGGAGCGGTTGGTGCGTCAGCACACTTTGCGCTTGCGCGACCATGTCGACCGTTACGTCAATCTCGACTGACGAAAAAAGCCGGTGGCCAATCCTAGTGTGTGGAGTAGAGGAGACGACCCATGGCGGCTGAAGCGGCAGCAAGCGACGCCCCGAGCGCCGAAGACCTTCGGCGCCGCACCCACCCCAATCGCGCCGATGGGCGCGCGCGCCGGCGCCTGGCAGCCCCGGCGCCGTAGCCGAGAACCGGGCGGAAACAGAGCAAATTCTTGAGGGAGGACAGGCAATGTCCGCAGCAGATGCCAAAACAGTCGAACCCGAGCGGGAGCTGACCGACGGCTTTCATCTCGTCATCGACGCACTCAAGCTCAACGGTGTCAAGACGATCTATGGCGTTCCCGGTATTCCGATTACGGACTTCGGCCGCATGGCGCAGGCTGCGGGCATTCGCGTTCTGTCGTTCCGACACGAGCAGAACGCCGGCAATGCAGCGGCAATCGCCGGCTTTCTCACGAAGAAACCCGGCATCTGTCTCACCGTATCGGCGCCGGGCTTTCTCAATGGCCTGACGGCCTTGGCGAATGCCACGACCAATTGCTTTCCCATGATCCTGATTTCGGGGTCCTCCGAGCGCGAGATCGTGGACTTGCAGCAGGGTGACTACGAAGAAATGGACCAACTGGCGATCGCCAAGCCGCTTTGCAAGGCGGCGTTCCGCGTGCTGCACGCTGCCGATATCGGCATCGGCGTGGCGCGGGCCATCCGCGCGGCCGTCTCCGGTCGGCCAGGCGGCGTCTACCTCGATCTACCGGCCAAGCTGTTCTCGCAGGTTATCGATGCTGCCGCGGGCGAGAAATCCCTGGTCAAAGTCATCGATCCGGCACCGGCGCAGCTTCCCGCCGCGGCCGCCGTGAAACGGGCGCTCGAAGTGCTCAAGGGCGCCAGGCGCCCCTTGATTATCCTCGGTAAGGGTGCCGCCTACGCCCAGGCCGACGATCACATTCGCGCCGTGGTGGAAAAAACCGGCATCCCGTTCCTGCCAATGAGCATGGCGAAGGGCCTGCTGCCCGACACGCATCCGCAGTGCGCGGGGGCCGCGCGCTCGACGGTGCTCAAGGACTCCGACGTCGTGATGCTGGTGGGTGCGCGCCTGAATTGGCTGTTGTCACACGGCAAAGGCAAGACCTGGGGTGCACCGGGTTCGAAGAAATTTATTCAAATCGACATCGAACCCAAGGAGATGGACAGCAACGTCGAGATCGTGGCGCCCGTGGTCGGTGACATCGGCTCGTGCATGTCGGCGCTTCTGGAGGGCATCGACGGCAAGTGGCCGGCGCCGCCGGTCGATTGGATCGCCGCCGTCAAGGCGAAGCGAGAAGAGAACGTCGCCAAGCTGGCGCCGAGGCTCATGAAGAATTCGGCGCCCATGGATTTCCATGCCGCGCTCGGGGCGTTGCGCACCGTCATCAAAGAGCGGCCCGATGCCATCCTCGTCAACGAAGGTGCCAACACGCTCGATTTGGCGCGCGGCGTCATCGACATGTATCGGCCGCGCAAGCGGCTCGACGTTGGCACCTGGGGCGTGATGGGCATCGGCATGGGCTTTGCCATCGCCGCGGCGGTCGAAACCGGAAAACCCGTGCTCGCCGTTGAGGGCGACAGCGCCTTCGGTTTCTCGGGCATGGAGGTGGAGACGATCTGCCGCTACAACCTGCCGGTCTGCGTCGTCATCTTCAACAACAATGGAATCTACCGCGGCACTGACCTCAATACGGCCGGTAGCTCAGATCCGGCAACGACCGTGTTCGTCAAGGATTCGCGCTACGACAAGATGATGGAAGCGTTCGGCGGCGTCGGCGTACATGCCACGACGCCGGACGAACTGAAGCGTGCCGTCGACAAGGCGATGGATTCCGGCAAGCCAACCCTCATCAACGCGGCGATCGATCCGGCCGCCGGCAGCGAAAGCGGCCGCATTGGCAACCTCAATCCACAGAGCGTGGTGAAAAAGAAATAGTGGAGCAAGCAATGGGTAAGGCACTCGAAGGCGTCCGCATTCTCGATTTCACCCACGTGCAGTCGGGTCCGACCTGCACACAACTACTCGCCTGGTTCGGCGCCGACGTCATCAAGGTGGAGCGGCCAGGCGTTGGCGACATCACGCGCGGCCAACTGATCGACGTCAAGGGCGCAGATTCGCTCTACTTCACCATGCTCAACCACAACAAGCGTTCGATCACGATCGACAGCAAGAACAAGAAGGGCATGGAGATCCTCGAACGGTTGGTCAAGGCATGCGACGTGCTGGTCGAGAATTTTGCGCCAGGCGCGCTAGATCGCATGGGTTTGACCTGGGAGCGCATCCACGAGCTCAACCCGCGCATGATCTATGCGTCGGTGAAAGGCTTCGGCCCGGGGCCGTTCGAGGATTGCAAGGTCTATGAAAACGTGGCCCAGTGCACTGGCGGCGCGGCCTCGACGACCGGCTTTCGGGATGGGCCGCCGCTGGTGACAGGCGCACAGATCGGTGATAGCGGCACCGGCTTGCATCTCGCGCTCGGCATCGTCACGGCGCTCTATCACCGCACCATGACCGGCGAAGGGCAGCGGGTCACCTGTGCCATGCAGGATGGCGTGCTCAACCTCGCACGCGTGAAGATGCGCGATCAGCAGCGCCTCGCGCACGGGCCGCTCACGGAATACAGCCAGTACGGGGACGGCATTCCGTTCGGCGATGCGGTGCCGCGTGCGGGCAACGACTCCGGTGGAGGCCAACCTGGCCGCATCCTCAAATGCAAAGGCTGGGAGACCGATCCCAACGCCTACATCTACTTCATCACGCAGGCTCCCGTCTGGGAGGCGATCTGCGATGTGATTGGTGAGCCGGACTGGAAAACGCACCCTGATTATGCCAAGCCGGCGGCGCGCCTGCCGCGCCTCAATGAGATTTTCGCGCGCATCGAACAGTGGACGATGACGAAAAGCAAATTCGAGGCCATGGAGATCTTGAACAAATACGACGTCCCATGCGGGCCAATCCTGTCCATGAAGGAATTGGCGGAGGACCAATCGCTGCGCGCGACCGGTACCATCGTCGAGGTGGACCATCCGAGCCGCGGCAGGTACTTGTCGATCGGCAATCCGATCAAGCTGTCGGCATCGCCCTCCGATGTGAAGCGCTCACCGCTGTTGGGCGAGCATACCGACGAGGTGCTCGCCGAACTCGGCTACTCGTCCGATGATATCTCGGCCCTGGCACGCGCCGGCGCGACCGTAGCGCTGAAAAAACAGGCGGCGGAGTAGCTATTCCCACTCTCGCCGCGACCGCGGCAGAGGTGAACCAAGCGGAGGCATGGTGATGCGGATCGTAGTGCATGGGCAAGAAGCCTTCGGCAAGGCCGTGCTCGAAAAGCTGCTCGAGCGCAAGGAGAATGTGGTGGCGGTGTTCTGCGCGCCCGATAAGGCGGGTCGCGCCGAGGACCCGCTCAAGGGGTTTGCCAAGGACAAGGGCTTGCCCGTGCACCAGCCCAAGAGCTGGAAAACGCCGGAGGCGCTCGAGCTCATGAAGTCGGCCAACGCCGACCTGTGCGTGATGGCCTACGTCACGCTGTTCGTACCCCAGCCGGTGCTCGATGCTCCCAAGCTCGGCACCATCCAGTATCATCCCTCGCTATTGCCGCTGCACCGCGGTCCCTCATCGATCAACTGGCCCATCGCCATGGGCCGGACCGAGACTGGGCTGTCGATCTTCTGGCCCGACGAGGGACTCGATGAAGGTCCGATCTTGCTGCAAAAGAAGGTCGAGATCGGGCCCGATGAGACTTTGGGCGATGTGTACTTCAAGAAGCTGTTCCCCCTAGGCGTCGATGCCATGCTGGAAAGTGTCGATCTCGTGCGCGCTGGTAAGGCACCCAGGGTGGCGCAGGATCACGCCAAAAAGACCTACGAGAGCTGGTTCAAGAAGGATGTGGCCGAGCTCGACTGGGCCAAGCCTGTGGCCGAAGTCTACAACCTCATCCGAGCCGCCAATCCCGCGCCGGGAGCCTGGGGTGTGGTCAACGGGCAAAAGGTTGATATTTTCGACTCGGGCAAAGTATCGGCTCGTGGCGAGCCGGGGGAGATTCTAAGCCTCGATGCCAACGGCATGACGATCGCCGCGGCCGGTGGTGCCATCCAGGCCAAGCGCGTGCGCGGTGCCGACGGCAAGAAGGTCGCAGCCGCCGAGTGGGCGGCGTCGGTTGGCATCAAGGCGGGCGACGTTTTCGCGGCGCCTACGGCGAAATCGAGCCATTAAATCTTTAGCGCTCGCGCGAACTCTGTGGAGGGAAAGTCATGGCCGTGAAGTCGGATATCGAAATCGCGCGCGAGGCAAAGCTGAAGCCGATCGCGGAGGTCGGCAAAAAGATCGGCATTCCCGCCGATGCGCTGCTCAACTACGGCCCGTACAAGGCCAAGGTTTCGTTCGATTTCATCAACGCGGCACAAAAGCACAACGACGGCAAGCTCATCCTGGTGACCGCCATCAGCCCGACCCCTGCCGGCGAGGGCAAGACCACGACGACGGTCGGGCTCGGGGACGGCCTCAACCGCATCGGCAAGAAGGCCATGAGCTGCCTGCGCGAACCCTCGCTTGGGCCTTGCTTCGGCATGAAGGGCGGCGCGGCCGGCGGCGGCTATGCGCAGGTGGTGCCGATGGAAGACATCAACCTGCACTTCACCGGCGACTTCCACGCCATCACTTCCGCGCACAACTTGCTCTCGGCCCTGATCGACAACCAAATTTACTGGGGCAATCCGACAGGACTAGATAGCCGGCGCGTCGCGTGGCGACGCGTCATGGACATGAACGACCGTGCGCTGCGCTCGATAGTGAACTCGCTGGGCGGGGTGGCCAATGGCTTCCCACGCGAGGATGGATTTGACATCACGGTGGCCTCCGAGGTGATGGCCATCCTCTGCCTGGCGCTGGATCTGAAGGATCTCGAGCGGCGGCTCGGCAACATCGTGGTGGGCTATACGCGCGACCGCAAGCCGGTAAAGGCGGCCGACATCAAAGGCGACGGCGCCATGACCGTGTTGCTCAAGGATGCACTGATGCCGAACTTGGTACAGACCCTGGAGAACAATCCGGTGTTCATCCATGGCGGACCGTTCGCCAATATTGCGCACGGTTGCAACTCGGTGCTGGCAACGCGAACGGCGCTCAAACTGTGTGACTACGTCGTGACCGAAGCCGGTTTCGGCGCCGACCTGGGGGCGGAAAAGTTCTTCGACATTAAGTGCCGCAAGGCCGGTCTCAATCCGGCAGCGGCGGTGATCGTTGCCACGGTGCGCGCCCTCAAAATGCACGGCGGCGTCGGCAAGGACGATCTCAAGCACGAGAACAGCGCCGCGGTCGCCAAGGGCTGCGATAATCTCAAGCGACACCTGGAAAACGTGCGTAAATTCGGCGTACCGCCGGTTGTCGCCATCAATCGCTTCATCACCGACACCGACGCCGAAATGGCAGCGGTGATGCAGGCTGCCGATAGCGCCGGCAGCAAGGCGTTTGTGTGCACGCACTGGGGCGATGGTGGCAAGGGCATCGAGGCCCTGGCGCGCCAGGTGGTTGAGGTCGCTGACAGCGGACAGGCAAAGTTCAAGCCGCTCTATGCGGATGCGCTGCCGTTGCGCGACAAGGTCAAGACCATTGCCACGGAGATCTACCATGCCGCCGACATCGCCTGCGACGGGGCGATCGAGGCTCGCTTCAAGGAGTTGCAGGACGCCGGCTACGGCCATCTGCCCGTCTGCATGGCCAAGACTCAATATTCGTTCTCGACCGATCCCAACAAGCGTGGGGCGCCGAGCGGACACCTGGTACCGATCCGGGAGCTGCGGCTTTCTGCAGGTGCCGAGTTCGTCGTGGTGATCACGGGCGAGATCATGACCATGCCTGGCCTGCCGCGCGTGCCAGCCGCCAATAGCATTCGCCTCAACGAACAGGGCCAAATCGAGGGCCTGTTTTAGGGCGCAGGGCAGCGCAAGGCGCCCTGGTCGCGTCGCTTGCGGCCAGAACGAGGCGCGCGACCGCGGCGCGGCTCAATTTGCCGGTGCTGCCTGTGGGCAGGGCGTCGCGAATCAAGATGACGTCGGGAACCTTGAACTTCTCGATCCGTTGCGCCGTCCAGTGACGCAATGCATCGGGCGTCAACTCCGCACCGGGTGTCACGGTGACAATGGCGGCAATCGCCTCGCCCAAACGCGGATCGGCGATGCCGGCGCAAACAGCGCCGGTCACCTGTGGATGGCGCACAAGCAGGGCGTCGATCTCGGCGGGGGCAATTTTGTTGCCGCCCCGCGAAATGATGTCCTTCAAGCGTCCGACGATCTCGACCCGGCCGTCGGGGCGCAGCCTCGCCTGGTCGCCCGTGCGCAGGTACCCCTCGACGTAGGCGGCGGCGCTGAGGTCAGGATCATCGAGATATCCCAGCATGTCGAACGGGGTCTTGAGCAGTAATTCGCCGGCCGCGCCGGGCTTTGCTGGTGCTCCATTGGCATCGACGATGCGGTAATGCACCTCTGCCGTCGGACGCCCGATCGAGCCCAAGCCGACGGCGAACTCCTGTGCCGGGAGACAGAAATCACACGAACCCGTCTCGGTCAGTCCGTAGAGATCATAGATTTCCGTGCGCGGAAAGACATCGCGCAGGCCGCTGGCAAGCTGGTGACCGATGTTCTCGCCACCGCTCAGGAGGCTGCGCAGATTGGACGCCGAGGGTGGTGGCGATTGCGCCAGCAGCGCTCGCAGCATGGTGGGGACGACGGCCAGGACACTGGCGCCCTCGGCCAGCTTGTTGGCGAGGCCGGCGGCGGTGAACTTCGGCATCAAAACGAGATGCGCCCCGCTCAAGATCGAGAGCAAGCTGACCCAGATGCCAAAGATGAAGCTGAGCTGCAGGGGAACGATGACGATATCGTCAGCAGAGAATTTCAGCAACCGATCGAGGACCTCGAGTTTTCGCGCTAACCGTTGGTGCGCCAACACGACGCCCTTCGGCGTGCCGGTGCTACCCGATGTGAACACGATCAAGGCGGCCTCGCGCAACAGTTCGCGCGGTGCCGGCTGCTGCTGCGATATCGGCTCGACGCGTTCACCCCACACGCTGAGACGTGCACCCGTCGCCTGTCGAATGCCCGCCACACTCGCCGGCGTCGCGGCTGAATTGAAGGGTACGGCCACGCCACCGGCGAGCCAGGTGCCGAGTAGCGCAGCCAGGTCGAGGGGGGCGTTGGCCATTCGGCAAAGCACGGGCTCGCCCGGCGCGATGGTGTTTGCAACGAGCGCGCGCGCAATCGCCTCCGCTTTCAACTGGACCTGGTCGGCGGTCAGCAGGACGCCCCCGGCACCCTCGATTGCGCTTGGCGTTCGCCTGCGCACCGGTCGCCCACGCGCGCCTTGTTCGGGCAGCGCAGCCTGGTCGAGGGCAGTCCGTTTGAGGGCGGTCTGTTTGAGGGCGGTTTGCAATTGTCGCGCCAGCTCTGCGGTCATGATCAGCCTCGGGGAAAGCGGGCGTCGCGCCAGGCTAGGGCGGCCTTCAAGCCGTCGCGGTGGGCGATTTCCATAAAGCGAGCCTTGTCCGCCGAGCCTTCGGCCTCGATGCCAAGATCGATGGCGAGGGCGTCTTCAAGGGCAGTCAGCAGGCCCTGTGCCTCGAGCGCGCGATTGATGGCACGCTTGGTTTCTTTCACGAGTTTGGGATCGATGACGGCAATATGGCGAGCGAGCCGAAGGCTGGTATCGTCGAGGTCTTGCGCGGGTACGATCCGATTGATCATGCCGATTGCAAGCGCACGGTCCGCTTCGATGCGATCCTCCCCGGTCAGGATGATCTCCTTGGCAACCTTCGGTCCCACGAGCCATGGCAGGATCATAACCACGATGCCGGCGCCGAATTTGAGCTCCGGCTCGCCGAAGACGGCGTCAGGCGCCGCGATGGTTATGTCGCAGGCAAGCGCCAGCTCACAGGCCCCGGCGAGACACGGCCCGCGTACGGCGGCAATGGTGGGCTTGGGGGAGTGCCAGAACCGCATGATGGTGTCGAAATCCTTGCGCAGGATCGGCTGCCACTGCGCCGCACCCCTCGGGCGCCGCTGCATCTGCTCCTTCAGGTCGAAGCCGGAAGAAAACGTCGAGCCCGCGCCGCGGACGATGATGGCGCGTACGTCAATATCACCCTCGAGCGCGTCCAGGGCTTGGCCGATTTCGGCGAGCATGGCCTGGCTCAAGGCGTTTGCGCGTTCGGGACGATTGAGCGTTAGGCGCGCGACGGCACCCATCCGCTCGACCAGGATGGTGTCGAATTCCACCTCGCGACCTCCCTGTCGTCCTCGGTAGCCACCGCCAATAAGCATTAGCGACGGTGATCGCTGCCCATCTGCTCCAGCGCCTTCAGCGACGCATAGGCATTGACGCGGCCAAGCCCAAAATCCTCGTCACGGCCCTGCGGTCCCAGATCTTCCGCCCCCGCCGTCATGAGGTCGACGACCGCGCCGGTATCCAATTCACGATTGCGCTCGAGTAGCAGGGCAACGATGCCGCTGACGTAGGCCGTGGCGAAGGAGGTCCCCGAAAGATAGGAGTGCTTGCCGCTTTCGACCGGGGCCAAGATGTCGACGCCGGGAGCGGCAAAAGCGATGTAACTGCCGCGATTGGCTTGGGCATAGCGCTGATCCTTGGCGTCGACTGCCGTGACGGCGATCACTTCCGGATAGGCGGCCGGATAGACGGGCGCCGCCTTCGGCCCGTTGTTGCCGGCCGCGGCAACGGCAATGACACGCCGCGCGGCTGCCGATCGCAGGGCCAGGTGCAGCGTGTCGTCCTTTGGGCCGACAAAACTCAAGTTGAGGACGTTGGCCTTGTTCTCGACGGCCCATTCGATGGCACGCAGCAAGGTCCACGAGGTGGTTTCCGCCGCCTCCCCGGCATTGCGCACGTGGAAGGCGCGCACGGCTAGAATCGAGGCTTGCGGCGCCACACCTGCAACCACGCCTTGCGCGCGAATGATGCCGGCCACGGCCGTGCCATGGAAACCGACCGTGCGATCTGGAGCACCGACGGCGTCGAATGCTAGCGAAATCGCCCCAGCGAGGTCGGGGTGGGTCTGGTCGATGGCGGAATTGATCACGGCAACAACGATATCCCGACCGCGCGCAAGCTCGTGTGCCTGTGGCAAGGCAATCTTCTCCAGCGCGTATTGCGGCAGAACCGCTTGCGGGCTCGTCGTTGCCGCCTGCGCGCGATAACGGAAGTTGGCCTGCACCAGCCGAACCCGCGGATCCCGCCGCAAGGCGGCCATCACCTGCGCGAGGGAGCGGTTGCCTCGCACCTCGTAGAGTTCGCAGCGACCGCCGAGCAGCGGCATGAGCTGGGATTGCTTTCGCTCCAGGCGGTGCCTGCGCGCAAGCTCAACGGAAAGGTCGCCCGACTGGTTCTGGTCCAAGACGATCAGAACCTGGCGCGGAACCGATTGCGCTCGGGCCAGGGAGGTTGCCGCGTGCTCCGAGCGATGCGGCACATTGCCGACATCATTGCCGCCAGCAGGAGGTTGAGCGGGGATGGTGAGGATCGGCGGCAGGTACGGCCTGCGCGCCTTGCCCCTGCGCTTGTCCGACCCGCGACGATCGCGGTCCTCGAGCCCTGCTGCGCTCGCCTTGCTGTGCTGGCGACCGAGGCGGGGCTGAAGCGCCTGGCCAACCTTGAACGAGGGAAACTGGCCACCACCGAGCGCTTCGCCAGCGCTCGCCGGTGCGGCGGCGGTGATGATGAGCGCGAGGACACCGAGCGCACGCAACGGCTGCGAAGATAAGAAGCAGCTTGAGGGCCAGGTGTGCAGAAGGCGAGACATGACCAATTACTCCTTGGCCGGTAGCACAAGGCGCACGACATCGCGCCGCTCAGCGAGTTGGCGCTGCATGGCATCTGCCGCCACCGGCGAGCGGTCGCTGATGCGTACCTTGACCCGATAGATGCCACCCGGCTTCGGTCCATCGACGATGCGGGCATCGAAGTCCTGTAACAGCCGAGTGAGGTCAGCGGTCGAAGCCGTGTCGGTGAAAGCAACGAAGAAGGATAGACCCTCCCCGCCGTCCTTTCCAGCCGCGGTCTGATAGCCGCCGCCGTTGCCCTCAACCAGCAGCGCGGTGATCGCGAGGCTCTGCACGAGCAGCAGGCAGGCCGCCGCATAGGCGGCATAGCGCACCGCCCGCGGTGTCGGCGGAGTAAACAGTTCGGCGACGGCGCGGGAGCCTTCGCTTGCGAGCAACCGCCCGAGCAGGCCGGGCCGGCGCACGGGCAGGGAGGCCATCAAGCGCTCCAGTGCCAGCGCCGACGGCGTTGGCAACGCCTCGTTGGCGAGGATGGTCTCATGCCGCTCTTCACGGATGAGATCGAGCTGGCGGCGGACCTCGGGATGGGCGGCAAGATAGCGCTCCACGCGATCGCGGTCGGTCGCATCGAGGGTGCCGCCGACGTACCAGGGCAGGAGCATCTCGATCTGCTCGCGCTCAGAGAGCGCCGTCTCGTCCTCGCTCATGGCCAACCTCGATCCACCCCGGCGCTTTTCAATAGCTCCGACATCCGCTTGCGGGCGTAAAACATGCGGGTCTTTACCGTGCTCTCCGGTATGCCAACAATGCTGCTTACCGCGCCAATCGACATCTCGTGATAGTAAACGAGATCAATGACTTCTCGGTGCTCGGGGGACAGCTGCTCGAGGCACCGGCGCAGGATCGCCGCCTTGTCGGACTTCTGTAGCTCGACTTCGGGACTATCCTTCGCATCGGCGATCTCGGCGGCTTCCTCCTCGTCCCAGCTCTCCTCCCTGCGGCGGCGCAGGGCGCTGACGGCGCGATGGTGCGCAATCGACAAGAGCCAGGTGGCGGTGCTGGCCTTTCCCTCGAAGGTGCCGGCACTGCGCCAGGCCTCCAAAAACACCTCATTGGTTAGCTCCTCGGCGATCGCCTCCTGACGCACCAGGCGCAGGAGAAAACGAAAGACGCGGGCTTGGTGTCGCGCGTACAACCCGCGCAGAGCCGCCTGGTCCTGGGCGGCGATACGCGCCATGAGTTGCGCATCGTGCGCTTTTTCGTTGATGGCGCCGCCGCCAGGGCCGACGTCTCGCATGCCTTTTGTCGCTCCGACACGATCAATGGTTCATGGGTTTGCAAAAATAACTCGACCTGCCCCGCTTCCGCCGCGGCCGCCAGCGCGGTGCCGTCACGTTATCACGGGCAGGCAAGGTTTGGGGTAACCGGCGCCACCAGCGCCGGCCAAATTGCCGCCTGCCGACGGTGGATGCGAAAATCTTTTCGTTCCCTTGAACCTTCTTCGCCGCTGCTGCGACTACCGGGCATGCGGCCGGCACCTCCCGGCCAACAGTCAACCCAAGGAGTTCGCAGTCATGACCTCGTACCAACTCAGCGCTTGCAAAGCATCCGCCTTGATCCTCGGCGCCGCCGTCCTGCTGACCGGGCCTCTCACCTCCATCGCGCTGGCGCATGGCCATCATCATCACCGCCATGGCGTTCGCATCCTGATCGGTGGCGGCCCCGGCTATTACGGCTACGGCAGCTCCTGCCACTGGTTGAAGTTGCGCGCGCTCGAAAGCGGAAGCCCGTACTGGTGGAAGCGCTATCGCTTCTGCGTGTACGCTTGAGCGAGGACGGGCCGTTGGCTCGATCTGATCGTCGCTCGCCGCCCCGTTGCCGTCCCCCATCGCGGCAGCGGGGCGCGCTGTCCCCGTGTGCGATCGGCGAACTGAACCACTCGGGTCAGCTTCTTTTTTCTATTGTCGACGACGCTCACTTGCAATCCCGAGCGTGGCCGGGCCGGCCTATCAGCCGCAACGCCGCCGCGCACGTCCGCCGCGGCGCGCGCGGGCGTCCCCCGGGCAGGGTCCTTTACACCTGGCGCGTGCCGGATCGGCTGTGCGGACATCCGGTTGGCATCTGGTGTCGGGATTGGTGCATAATCTCTTCGGTCTCGGCCGCCAAGCTATCCCATCCGATCGGAGAGGTATGAATGCCGAAAATTGTACTGGTGCCGCCATCGGCCGAGGCGGGCGCGATCGCCCGCGATCTGGCGCCGCGCGGTTTCGAACTGGTGTTGCTTTCGCACACGGCCCCGGAGTTCGAGGCAGCCCTCGCCGGCATGGACTACATGGTGTGCTATCCCAATGTTGCGATGCCCGACGCCTTCTATCGCGCCGCGCCACGCTTGAGGCTCGTGCAGCTCCTCAGCGCCGGCTACGACAACGTCGATCTTGAAGCGGCGCGGCGTGCCAAGGTCCCGGTGTGCAACAACGGCGGGGCCAATGCGATCTCGGTCGCCGAGCATAGCCTCATGCTCATGCTGGCGGTGTCGCGCAAGGTCATCTGGCAACACGGCAATGTGGCCGCCGGACGTTGGCGCGGTAACGGACCGGCGCCGCGAATGTATGAGCTTTACGGCAAGACGCTTGGCATCGTCGGACTCGGCACTATCGGCAAAAAGGCGGCGCAGCTGGCGCGGGCCTTCGGCATGCGGGTGCAGTACTACGACATCAGGCGGCTGAGCGAGGATGCCGAGGATGCGCTGGGTGTGCGTTTCCGCCTGCTGCGTGAACTGCTCAAGACCTCAGACGTCGTCTCCCTGCACGTGCCGCTCAATGCCTCCACGCGCGGCATAATCGGCACGGAAGAATTGGCACTGATGCAGCCGCTGGCGATCCTGATCAACACGGCGCGTGGCCCGGTGGTCGATGAAAGGGCCCTATCTGAGGCGCTGAGCGCCGGCAAGCTGTTCGGCGCAGGTCTCGATGTATTCGCGCAGGAGCCACCTCCGTCGAACCACCCGCTGCTCAAGCTCGACAATGTCGTCCTAACCGCGCACTTTGCCGGACCCACTTGGGACAATCACGTCGCCCGCTTTCGCAACGCCTTCGACAACGTGGAGCGAGTTCGAGCGGGGCGAGCCTCCCCTGTGGTTGGTGCCCGAGCTCGCCGCCTAAGGCCTTGACCCAACGGGCGCAGCCCTTCAGGCTTGCAACAAAAAGCGACGATTGAAACCCGGGGGAAGCTTATGGCGCAGCAGCAGGAGCCGGCGGCGGCAGTCGGCACCGACCTGCCGCTCTGTGGCATCCGCGTTCTCGATGTCGCCTCCTTCATAGCCGCCCCGGTGGCGGCGACGGTGCTCGGCGACTACGGCGCCGACGTCGTCAAGGCGGAACCCGTGATCGATGGCGATGCCAATCGGCTGAGCTCGGTGATTTCGACGGGCCATCCCAAATGTTCCGTCAACTACCCTTGGCACCTCGATTCGCGCGCTAAACGCTCGCTGGCCATCGATCTCAAGAATGTTGCAGGGCGCGTCGGATTCGATCGCCTGATCGCTTCGGCGGGTGTGCTGATTACCAACTACGGGGCGGCCTCGCGCAAGCATCTGCGCCTCACCTATGAGGGCGTGGCCAACGTCAATCCGCGCTTGATTTACGCCTCCTTCACGGCCTACGGGGAAGCGGGCGCCGATGCCGATCTGATGCGGTTTGACACCAACGCTTATTTCGCGCGCTCGGGCCTTTACGACGGCTCGCGCTACGATGGACCCGCGCCGGATGTCAGCATGCCCGCGCAGGGCGATGGTCGCGCCGGTGTCGCCCTCGCCGCCGGCATCATGATTGCCCTTTGGAACCGAGAGCGCATAGGTCGCGGCAGCAAGGTGGCAAGCCCGCTACTCGCCGATGGCATCTGGGCTAATGGCGATGCGGTCCAGGCTGCCCTGTTGGATGCGCCGCTGCTGCGCGAGGCAGGCGTCGACGCCGAGGAGGCCGCCGCGCTGACGGCTGTCGGCACCTTGCGTTGCTTGAAAAGCAACTTCCGAGGGCAACTGGGATGAACTGGCAGGAAGAGCTCGACGAGCTCAGGGCGCGCGAGCGCATGGCGCGCGAAATGGGCGGGCCTGACAAGGTGCGCCGCCAACATGAAGGTGGACGGCTCACCGTGCGCGAGCGCATCGAGGCGTTGATCGATGCCGGCAGCTTCCACGAGATCGGCGCCATTGCTGGCAAAGCCGATTACGATGCGGCCGGCGGCTTGCTCAGACTTACACCCTCGAACTGCGTGATGGGCCGGGCCCACATTGAGGGGCGCCCCGTGGTCGTCGTGGGCGACGACTTCACGGTGCGCGGAGGATCTGCCGACGCGACCATCCCGACCAAGCCGATCTTGGCGGAGCGCATGGCGGGCCAGCTGCGGCTGCCGATTGTCCGCATCATCGAGGGCTCCGGCGGTGGCGGTTCGGTTAAGACCATCGAAACCTCGGGTCGGGCCAATTTGCCGGGCGGGCTCGGCCAGTCGAGCATCGGGTTTCAACTGCTGGCCGAGACCTTGTCCACTGTCCCCGTGGTGGCGCTGGGCTTGGGCTCGGTGGCGGGTCTGGGCGCCGCGCGGCTTGCCGCCAGTCACTATTCGGTGATGACGAAGGGCACTTCGGCGATGTTCGTGGCTGGGCCCCCGGTGGTGGCGCGGGCTGGCCAGCAGCTCGATAAGCAGACGCTCGGTGGCTGGGAGGTCCAGTGTCGCGCCGGCGCGGTGGATCACGCCGTCGAGACTGAGCAAGAGGCGTTTCAATGCGCTCGTCGCTTTCTGTCCTATCTGCCGGCGTCGGCCTATGACGTCGCCGCGCGAGGCGACCGCAGCGATCCGACCGATCGGCGCGAGGAGATGCTTTTCAATGTCGTCCCGCACGATCGGCGCAAGGTCTACCGCATGCGTCCGATCATCGAGGCGGTCGTCGATAGCGGCTCCCTATTCGAGGTCGGACGCATGTTCGGCCGCTCGATCATCACCGCACTGGCGCGTCTGGACGGGTTGCCGGTGGCGGTCCTGGCGAGCGATCCGTATCACTACGGCGGGGCGTGGACTGCGGAGGCCTGCCAGAAGATTGTGCGCTTCGTCGACATGGCCGAGACCTTCCATTTACCGGTCGTGTATCTGGCGGACTGCCCCGGCTTTCTGATCGGCTTGGAGGCGGAGCGCAGTGCCACGATCCGGCACGGCGTGCGTGCCATGGCCGCCATCAATCAATCGAGCGTGCCGTGGTGCACGATCATCGTGCGCAATGCCTTCGGTGTGGCCGGCGCGGCGCACGTGCCGGCCGGCCGCTTGGCCTTGCGCTATGCCTGGCTGTCCGGCTGGTGGGGGTCGCTGCCGCTCGAAGGCGGAATCGAGGCCGCCTATCGCGCCGAAATCGATGCCGCGCCTGACCCTCAGGTGAAGCTGGCCGAGATCGAGGCGCGGCTCAACCAACTCCGCTCGCCGTTCCGGACGGCCGAAGCGTTTTGGGTCGAGGAAATCATTGACCCGCGCGATACGCGCCGGCTGCTGTGCGAGTTTGCCAATCTGGCTGAACCCTTACGAACGCCGGGCTTGCGGAGCTTTCCTATGCGCCCCTAGGGGTCACGAGCCCCGGCGTCTCGAGCCCCAGGGTCACCGGCTCCCCAGGGATCGCAGGGTTGCGTTCGCCGCCTGCACAGGTATCGTTGCCTTTAGCTGTAAAGCGCGTTGAAGTGAGCAGGCTCGAAGGCCCCGATCGGGAGAGGCGAACATGGCCGTTGCGGTGAAGTTTTTGACCCCCGCCGTTGGCGCCGAGATCTTAGGCGTGGATCTGCGACGCCTGAGTGATGCAGAATTCGCTGACATTGCCAAAGTCTGGCACCGTCGGGCGGCCCTGCTGTTCCGCGGGCAGCAGATTGAAGATGACGATCTCATAAGGTTCAGCCGCAGGTTTGGCGAGCTCGATCCGCCGCCGAACCAGGAGCACGGACGCCTCAGTCCGCCCGGCTACCCGGACATTTACGTCGTCTCCAATGTGCTCGACGTCAGCGGCCAGCCGATCGGCGCGCTTGGGGCCGGGGAGGCGGTATGGCATACGGACATGAGCTATTTGGAGCTGCCGCCCGACGCCTCCATGCTTTACGCCTTGGAAATTCCGGCTGAAGGCGGCGATACCTGGATCTGCGGCATGGAAGCCGCATGGGCGGCACTGCCCGAGGCCTTGCAGGAACAGCTGCGGGGTCGCCGTATCAAGCACGATGGCACCTACAACAGCGGCGGTTTCCTGCGCCAAGGGGTTGCGCCCACCGACGATCCGCACAAGGCGCCCGGTGCCTGGCATCCGGCGGTGTGCCGGCATCCGGTGACGGGGGCCCCCAGTCTCTACCTCGGCCGGCGGCGCAATTCCTACGTTGAGGGCCTCAGCCCGACGGCGTCGGAAACGCTGCTCGATGCCTTGTGGGCCCATATTGACCGGCCCGATCTGCGCTACGAGCACAAATGGCGCGTGGGCGATCTCTTGTTGTGGGACAATCGCTCGACCATGCACCGACGCGATCCGTTTGATCAGTCGGCGCGGCGCGTCATGCATCGCACGCAGATCAAAGGTGGACATCGGCCGCAAGCCCACCTGGCGGCGGCCTGACCGGTTAGCCTCGAGCTCCCGCCCGCGGACATTCCCGTCCGCATCCCATGCGCCGGGTATCGCCGCCATTGCGATCGCAAGCCGCCTATGTCCAGGGCGCTCTGAGCTGCACGCCTTGACGGCTGCCCGCCGCGCAATCCACAGGCCTCGCTATCCCGGCCCCTCGGGATAAAGCCTGATAAGACCTTCCGCCGATGCAGGACCAATACCGCGCTCCGTGATCAGCCCTGTAACGAGCCGTGCTGGCGTCACGTCAAAAGCATCATTGCGCGCGGGGCTGCCGGCGGCGGCGATCTCAACCGGCAACACCTGTCCGTCGCTACTGCGACCGGTCATGATAAGCACTTCGTCGGCGCTGCGCTCCTCGATTGGGATATTGGTGCCGGCGCTGAGCGTCCAATCGATCGTGGAGCGCGGCACGGCCACGAAGAATGGCACGTCGTTGTCCTTCGCCGCCAAGGCCTTGAGATAGGTACCGATCTTGTTGGCGACGTCGCCGTTGCTGGTGACGCGATCGGCGCCGACAAAGCAAATATCAACCAGTCCGCGCTGCATGAGATGCCCACCGGCATTGTCAACGATGATCGTATGCGGCACGCCGTGTGCGCCGAGCTCGTAGGCCGATAGTGCGGCGCCTTGATTGCGAGGGCGCGTCTCGTCCACCCACACATGCAGGGGCACGCCTGCGTCCCAGCACTCGTAAATCGGCGCCAGGGCCGTGCCACGATCCACGCATGCGAGCCAGCCGGCGTTGCAGTGGGTCAGAATGTTGACGCGCTCACCCGGCGGTTTGCGCGCCGCAATGGCGTGGACGAGTTTGGCACCGTTGCGACCAATCTGCCGATTTGTCTCAACATCCTCATCGCAGATTTCTGCCGCCCGCCGATAGGCCGCCGCCACCCGGCGCTCGGGCGGCAGGTTGCGCACGGCCGCGCGCATCTCCGCAAGCGCCCAACGCAGATTGACGGCGGTTGGACGTTGCTCGGCGAGCAGCGCGAGGGCGTGCGCAAGCGCGGTCTCAGAGCTGTCCTGCCGCAAGGCCAGGCACACGCCATAGGCTGCCGTGGCACCGATCAGTGGGGCGCCGCGGACCTGCATGGTCTTGATGGCGCGCGCAGTATCTTCAAGCGTCCTCAACGCCACGACATGCAACGCGTGCGGCAGTTTCGTCTGGTCGATGATTTCCACCGACCAGCCGTCCGCCGCGACCCAGATCGTCCGATAGGCCTTGCCGCCGATGTTCATGCGCGACCGCCTCCAAAACTGCTAAAAAGGGGCCTGGCCGCGAAGGCGGGATGCCCGCCGCCGCGTCGCTGCCTCGCGCCGGCAGGCCCACGCCGGCGGCGATGCGGTCCTCCATCATGGCACGGCCTCTCGGTCCAAGCATGTGCTCGCCAAGCGTCCTGCTCGGGCGCAAGGCTATATGGCGCGTTTTCGACAATCCGCAACATCTCACTTGCGGTCGAGAGCGCTGCCTGGTCCGCGACAGCGCCGGCTGGAGCGTGAGAGCACTGGGGCGGGACGTCGCAGCGAGGGGTGTTTCGCTCAGACATCGGACGGGTCGGCGGTGTCGGAGGTCGTTCTCCACGCCGCGCCGTTGCCTGCCCCATCTCTTGCCGGTGCCCCTCGCCCGTCCCTAATGCCCTTCGAATGCCATCAGCGCATGGCACTTGATGCCGAGCGCGGCCAGTCGTTTGGCGCCGCCGAGCTCGGGCAAGTCGATGACGAAGGTCGCCCCGACGATTTCGCCGCCCGAGCGCTTGACGAGCTTGGCTGCCGCCTCCGCGGTACCGCCCGTGGCGATCAGATCATCCACGATAAGGATGCGCTCGCCCGGATCGATGGCATCCTCATGCATTTCGATGATGTCGACGCCATACTCAAGCGTATATTCCTGACCGATGGTCTTCCAGGGCAGCTTGCCCTTTTTGCGGAACGGCACGAAACCGCAGCCGAGGCGGTCGGCAATGGCTCCGCCCAAAATAAAGCCGCGTGCCTCGATGCCGGCCACGCCTTCGACACCGGCATCGCCAAACGGCGCTGCCATCTGCTCGATCGCCGTCTTGAAACCCTTTGGGTTGCCCAACAGCGTGGTGACGTCGCGGAACATCACACCCGGCTTGGGATAGTTCGGAATGGTGCGGATTAGGCTCTTTAGATCTGACACGCGTGGGCCCCCAATCATTTTGGGCAGTCATAGCAAGCAGCCGTCGCCAGGAAAACTCGGGCCTGAACACAAGCGCCCGAATCGCGGCTTTCGATGCACGCCGGCCGCGCTTACACTGGCGCCACTAACAAGACCGGAGCCAAGCACCCCATGAAGATCAAGCTGCACCATGTCAACTTCTGCTCGACCAATGTGCCGGCCCTCGACGCCTTTTACCGTGACGTGCTCGATCTTCAACCGGAGCCTTCACTGGAGGCGGGGCGTATACTCGACAAGGACGGCTATCCCGGCCGGGTCGCCTTCCGCACGGATGGCACGACGCAGTTTCACTTGGCGGAGAAGGATTTGGACATCAACTTTCGCACCGGCCAGGCGATTAACCCGGTCGAGCGCGGCCACATAGCCTTCCGCACCGACGATATCGAGGCTTTCAAGAAGCGCTTGAAGGAAAAGGGCATTCCCTATTCGGACTACGGCGCCTGGGCGATGCGAGGCTGGGAGCAGATTTTCTTCCACGACCCCGAAGGCAACGTCATCGAAGTGCATCAGGTCAAGGAGTGAGCACGATCGAGGCGGTTTGGTCGGCAGCGCCTTGAGCGGCGGGGCACGGCACAGGGGCAGACCCTCTCGCCGAGGTCCGGGTCGGCCTTGCTCACGCCGCGCTTCGGATCAGGTCTGCCGCCTTCTCTCCCACCATGATTGCCGGTGCGTTCGTGTTCCCCGACGGCATGGTGGGAAAGATCGAGGCGTCGGCGATGCGCAGGCCTTCGAGCCCATAAACTTTGAGCCGTTCATCCACGACCGCATTGGGCTCGCGTCCCATTCGGCAGGTGCCGATCGGGTGATAGGCCGTTTGCGAGTTATTGCGGATCCAAGCCAAGATCTCCGCGTCCGTCGCTACCTGCCGGCCCGGCGAATATTCCTCGCCGCGCAGCGCGTCCAACGGTTCGGCGCCGACGATGCGCCGGATCATGCGGAAACCGTCGACCATGGCGCGCTGATCGATGGGGTCGGCCAGAAAATTGAAGCGAATTGCCGGTTGCGCGTCGGGATCGGGCGAGCGGATGTGGATGGAGCCGAGGCTTTCCGGTCGTAGCTGATAGACCGATACCGTCATAGATGGGAAATCCTGCAGCTTGCGCTGCTTGGGGTCCTTAATGGCGTAGGGCACCAGGTGCATTTGCACGTCGGGCGTTGCCAATTCGGGACGCGTCCTGAGGAAGGCCAATAGGGGCGCCGATGGTAGGCTGAAGAAGCCGCCGCGCGTCACGAGATAGCGCAAAACTTCATTGGCCGCGCGCAGCCCGCGCGCCTTGTGATTATAGGACACCCGGGGGTCCTTCACCCGCCAGACGATGCGGGCATTGAGGTGATCGCGGAAGTTTTCGCCCACCGCCGGCAGGGCGTGCTTTACGTCGATGCCGTATTTTTTCAGGATCTCGGGCTTGCCGATCCCGGAGAGTTCCAACAGTTGCGGTGTGGCCACGGCGCCGGCGCACAGAATCACCTCGCGACGGGCCCGCGCCTCCACCGGCTTGCCATGCCGCAGGTAGGTGATGCCGGTGCATCGCTTTCCGTCAAGACACACTTGTCGCGATGGGGCATCGGTCACGATGTGCAAGTTGGGTCGTTTCATCGCCGGCTTGAGGTAGCAGTGGGCGACACTCATACGCTGCCCGCGCCAGATACTGGCCTGCGTCTTGACCACCCCCTCCTGGTCCTCGCCGTTGTAATCGGAATTGAGTTTGTAGCCGGCGGCGACCGCCGCTTTGAACAATGCATCATAGAGCGGATTTTGGTCGGGTACCTCCGACACGCTCAACGGACCGCCGACCCCACGCCCGTTGGCGGCGCCTTTTTCGTAGTTCTCTATGCGTCGAAATAGCGGCGCCACCTCCTGCCAACTCCAGCCGCGCGCACCCATCTGCGCCCAGGTGTCGTAATCGAGCGGCTGGCCGCGTACCCACACCAGCCCGTTGATCGCGCTCGAGCCCCCGAGCAGTTTTCCGCGTGGAACGGGAATTGTGCGGTTGGCCGTGTTCTCCTCGGGTTCGGAGGCATAAAGCCAGTTGGCTCTGGCGTCGTTGATCAAGAGGCCGAAACTGATGGGAAAGCGCGAATAGGGGTGGCTGGCGCGCCCGGCTTCGACGAGCAGCACACGATTGCGCGGCTCTTCGCTCAAGCGTGCCGCCAGAGCGGCGCCGGCAGAGCCGGCGCCGACGATAATGTAGTCGTACTCGTGCATCGACAGTGTTCCCACAGTGCTTGGCGGCCTCACCTCGCCGCCCATTGCCCAAGCTCGGTCCTTCCGACCGACCTAATGCCCTCGTCGCTCGCCTCGGTCAAATAGGTAAATATCCGGATCGCCTGGGCTCGCCATGCATGCCCCCGGTCGGTGCCCCGCTCGATTTGTCCGGGCATCACCCGATGCAGGCAGGCAACGACAGAAAGCCCCGAAAGCGCGCGCGGCCGCCGCGAACCGGCGCGCTGGTCAGGCGATAGCCCGGGAAACGCGCCAACAAGCGGCCGATGGCGATGCGGCCCTCGAGGCGTGCAATGTTGAGGCCGGCACAGACGTGGGCACCCGAGCCAAACGCCAGGTGCCGGTTCGCCTCCCGCGCGATGTCGAATAAATCTGGATCAGCGAACTCGGCGGGGTCGCGATTGGCGGCGCCGATCCCAATGGTGAGGAATGTACCGGCGGGCAACGCTACCCCGCCGATCTCGGCGGGCGCGCTGGTCACCCGGTTGCCGAGCTGATTGGAGCTTTCGAAGCGCAAAATCTCCTCTATCGCCGAGCGGATCAGCGCCGGGTTGGCCATCAGCTGGGTTTTGGCCTCCGGCCATTCGAGTAAAGCGTAGAGCCCATTGCCGATCAGGTTGGTGGTGGTCTCGTGGCCTGCATTCAGAATAAAGATGATGTTGTGCAGCAGCTCAAGTTCCGACAGTTTCTCGGCGCTCTGCTCGCCCTGGATCAGCCGCGTCAGCACGTCGTGTTCCGGATCGCCAAGCTTGGTACGGCGGTCGGCAACCAGACCTTTGAGATAGTCGAGGAAATCGCGCACGGCGCACTCGCCGCGCCGTTGCAGTTCGGGGGTCAGCGTAGGTTCGAGCGCACCCAGGATGGCAAGCGACCAGTCCCGCAGAGAACCGCGCTCCTCCCTGGGCACGCCCAGCAGATTGCCGATCACCTCGACCGGCACCGCCGCGGCGAAGTCGGCGATGAGATCGCCGCCGCCGCGCTGACCCAGACGATCGAGCAAGGCGTCGACCAGGTCAGTCACGGGCTGTTCGAGGTCGGCGATGGCGCGCGGTGTGAAGGCGCCGGCAATGATTCTGCGTACGCGCGTATGCAACGGTGGATCGTTGAAAACGAGGCTGGTGGTATGATGTTGATAGAGCAGGCTGTCGCCGTACTTGGGTCGAAACTCGCGCTTTTTGTCGGACGAGAACACGACCACGTTCTTGTAGACGGTCGCGCAGTCGGCATAGCGGGACAGGAAATAGCTGCCGTCGGGCAGGCGATGCACCGGCGCATGCGCACGTAACGCATGATAGTAAGGATAGGGATTGGCGAAGTAGTCCGCCGGCAATCGTCGCAAATCAAAAGCCAAGGCCGCCGAGCGGGCAGCGTCGGCGTCGGCAAAGTGAGCCGGCGCAGGTTGGGGCAGCGACTGCTCGGCCGTTGACCTCATTGCGCCCTTGCTTTGAGCTTGCTTCGAGGCTTCAACCCCGGCGCCCTTTCAATCTGCTACTTGCCGTGGCGGCTTGCCATGCTCGGCTGGTGCAGCCTAGCGGCCGGCCTATTGGCCAAGCAAGAGGCCTACGGGGGCGCTCTGCTTGTGCGTGCCGCCTTGGCGCGCGGCGCGAAACTTAGCCCTCGCCACCCGAATTTAGCGGGGGGGGCCCGGAGGTCGATTTGCCAGCCGCGCGCGAGCGCTGCTTGGCGCTGTCGCCAACTCTCACCCAGGTCTGCCCTGCACGAAACCCTGCGGTGGCTGAAGAAGGCGCCGCCGACTTCAAGCGCTCAGCACCTTGCCGGGGTTCATAATGCCTTGCGGGTCAAGTGCCTGCTTGATGGTCCGCATCATGCCGAGTTCGGTCACCCCCTTGTAGTGTTCAAGTTCGGCCAGCCGTGCACGGCCGATCCCATGCTCGGCGCTGATCGAACCCCCCAGTTCGGCAATGATGTCGTGCACAATGCGGTTGATGTTGCCGCGCTCCTGCTGATAACGCGCGCTATCCCAGTGCTGCGGACGCACCAAATTGTAGTGCATGTTGCCGTCACCCACGTGACCGAAGGCGCAGGGACGGATGCCCGGATAGGCCTTGGCCAGCGCCGCATCGGCGCGGCGAATAAAATCGGCGATGCGCGATAGGGGCACCGAAACATCGTGCGCGATTGTGCCTCCGGCGGCAACCTGGGCCTCGACCAGGTTTTCGCGAATTTTCCAGAGCCTGGCCGCTTGGGCTCCGGAGGCAGCGATCAGGGCGTCGCGAAGGAGGCGGCGGTCGCCAGCTTCTGCCAGCGCCTCGCTCAGGGGCCCGAACAATGAGCCTGGCGCTCCCTGGCTCGTCACATTCAACAGCACATACCACGGGTGTACCTCGCGCATCGGATCATCGTGGCCCGCTACGCCTTGCAGCAGAAAGTCAACGATAGGACGGCCGATGAGCTCGAAGGCCGAGATCGTATCACCCATGCGGGCGAGCATGTGCCCAAGCAAAGCCACACCAAGGGCCGGACTGTCGACGGCGACCCAAGCCGTCTCGGTTGCCGTAGGCTTTGGAAACAGGCGCAGCACCGCGCCCGTAACGATCCCCAGGGTTCCCTCCGCGCCGATGAAGACTTGTTTCATGTCATAGCCGGTGTTGTCCTTGCGCAAGCCGCGCAAGCCATCCCAGACGCGACCATCCGGCAGCACCACTTCCAACCCCATCACCAGCGCGCGCATGTTGCCGTAACGTAGGACCTGAATGCCGCCCGCGTTGGTCGAGATGTTGCCACCGATTTGGCAGGAGCCTTCGGCGCCGAGACTTAAGGGAAAAAATCGGTCGGCTTGCTCCGCCGCCAGCTGCACCTGCTTTAGAACCACGCCGGCGTCGAGCGTGATCGTGTCGTTCAAGGCATCGATGGCGCGGATTCGATCCATGCGCGACAGCGATACGATGACCTCGCTCATGTCGGCGTGCGGCTGGCCCGCGCCGGTGAGGCCGGTGTTACCACCCTGAGGTACGATCGCCACGTTCGCGGCCGCGCAGGCGCGGACGATCTCGGCAACTTGCTCGCTCGTCCGTGGTCGCAAGACCAGCGGGACCTTGCCAATCCAATTGTCGCGCCAGCTTCTGCAGTAGGGTTCGATCTGGCTCGGGTCGTCGATATAGCCCTCGGGCCCAGCTGCCGCCTTTAGGCGCGCGATGACATCTGGCGCTACGGGCTTCGTCAGCCGAGTGCGTGCGGTCATCGATGATTCTCTCCCGTTGCAATGGCGGGCCCGGGGCAATGGATCGGCCCGGGCCGGATCGGGCGGGCCCTGCCGCCAAACCGTGGCGCCACACGCCGGCGGCCACAAAGCCCGCTGAGAAGTGCCCCGGTCTTAGCGCGGGTCTCCTTGGCGATCTATCGTCGTTCTCCGGCACGGTGCGCTCGGCCTGGTCGGCGTCGTGAGCCCCTCCCCCGCTCAGGGTCCCTGCGCGGCGCCCGCAGCGCTGTTCAGCCTCGCATCACGCCATCGCGCTTGTGGGGTGACCTCGCCCACGTCTCCCTTCCGAAAGGGTGCTCTGTAACCGACAAGGAGCCTGAGCCTTGGGCGAGCGCCCGGCAATCGAGCGCAAGGGGCTGGCGATCGGCGGGACCTGCGCCTGGATCCCGTTGCACCGACCCGTGAACGCCAAAGCCGCGGTCATGCCCCTCTGCACTGCAGCAATTCATCGGTTGCTGCCAAGTCCAAGGCGGGAAAGCGCCGTAAATCGTGCCGGTCGCTCACGCATCGCTCACGCGTGGATATCAATTGGTCACTGTTCATCACGCGTCCGTGAGAGGTTCTTTTGCACTGCGAAATCCGCGCCATATGGGGGTCATGCACCCAGCCATAGCGCTGCTGCATGAGACTGAGAAAAGACTGGAGCATAGCCATGAAGACCATCCTGTCCGCACTTGTCGCGCTTTCGGTCATCGCCGGCGTTGCCGGCGCCGCCAGCGCGCTCGACGCCAAGACCTTTTACGAGCAGATCGACCGCAACCACTACTAATCGCTGAAAATACCAAGAAACGGAGAATGATCATGAAGACCATCCTGTCCGCACTTGTCGCGCTTTCGGTCATCGCCGGTGTCGCCGGCGCCGCCAGCGCGCTCGATGCCAAGACCTTCTACGAGCAGATCGACCGCAACCACTACTAATCGCTGGAAATACCAAGAAACGGAGAATGATCATGAAGACCATCCTGTCCGCACTTGTCGCGCTTTCGGTCATCGCCGGTGTCGCCGGCGCCGCCAGCGCGCTGGACGCCAAGACCTTCTACGAACAGGTCGACCGCGACCACAACTAAAGAGCAAAGCATGAGTATCGAGCGCCAGGCGACCAGCCGTGCAAGCGTGCGCCACGCTCAAAGATTACGGAGAACTGCGATGAAAACGGTCATATCGGCGCTTGTGGCGCTCTCGGTGCTGTCGGGCTATGCAGCCTCGGCCTTCGCCGACAAGGTCCCGCAGTCGATTTGGGAACAGCTCGACCGCGAGGGGCGCGGTGGCCACCCCACTTAAGAGCAGCCCCGGTTTACAGCCAAAAGAGGCCCGCAGTCCCTGCGGGCCTCTTTGCGTCTCGGGGGCCCCTAATCGAGGTCGAGTTTGGCCTCGATCACGTGATTGAGCGAAGTTCCCGCGGCCGTTAGCACCATTTTGACCGCCAGTTTGCCGGTGCCGGGGTTCTCCTCGCGCACGATGCGTTCGATCTCGCGCTGCGAGGTGACGCCGACCTGTTTCAAGAATTTTCGCAAGGACATGTTGAATTTATCTTCGTTCATCGGTCACCTCCGGCTCATTCGCAAGGGATACGTGCTAAAGCATGGGCCCTGCCCGCGCTGCCGGATCCTGCTCCGCTGTAGAGAAATCCAGCTCGAGACTATATATATGTCTAGCGCCATGGATTGGGACCGGCCTACTTGAGCCTAAGCTGGATGAACAACTGCACGGACAGTTTGGAGCCTCCCTTGATCGATCCCTTCGATCGACAGGTGACCTATTTGCGCGTGTCCGTCACCGACCGCTGCGACTTTCGCTGTACTTACTGTATGGCGGAGCACATGACGTTTTTGCCAAAGCGCGACCTCCTCAGTTTGGAGGAGCTTGACCGTCTGTGCTCGGCGTTTGTTCGCAAGGGGGTGCGCAAACTCAGAATTACCGGTGGCGAACCGCTGGTGCGCAAGAACATCATGTGGTTGTTCCGTGCCCTCGCGCGCCACCTCAAGAGCGGTCAACTGGATGAGCTCACTCTAACGACGAACGGCAGCCAATTGCCGAAGTTTGCCACCGAACTCAAGGATACCGGGGTTCAACGCATCAATGTTTCCCTCGACACCCTTGATGCTGGGCGCTTCAAGGCGATCACGCGCTGGGGAGATTTGGCGCAGGTCATGGCTGGCTTGGACGCAGCGGCGCGGGCCGGTCTCGGCGTCAAGCTCAATACGGTCGCCCTCAAGGGTGTAAACGAGGGGGAGATCGATGACCTCATCCGCTTTGCCCATGCGCGCGGTTTTGATCTGACGCTGATCGAAACCATGCCGATGGGCGAGATCGACGGCGACCGCACCGAGCAGTACCTGCCCCTTTCAATCGTGCGCTCCCGTCTGATGCAGCAATGGACGCTCGAGGATATTCCATTGCGCACCGGTGGTCCCGCGCGCTACGTGCGCGTCAAAGAGACCGGGGGCCGCCTCGGTTTTATCACACCGATGACGCACAACTTTTGCGAGAGTTGCAATCGCGTGCGGCTGACCTGCACCGGCACGCTCTACATGTGTCTCGGCCAGAACGATGCGGCAGACCTGCGTACGCCGTTGCGCGCCAGCGTCGATGAGGCGTTGCTCGGTCGCGCCATTGACGAGGCCATTTCGCGCAAGCCCAAGGGGCACGACTTCGTCATCGACCGGCGCACGCGCCAGCCGGCCGTCGCGCGACACATGAGCGTGACGGGCGGCTGAGGTCGGCCGCCGGCCGCCTGGGCAGCTCGGCCACCGCCACCCGTGTCCATCGTGATCTGTCTGCGCCATCTGCCGCTGGCGACGGTTAACACCGTCTTGAGGTAACGCCCTCGCCGTAACGGCCGGCGCCGCCCTCGGCTTTCGCGAACGCGTGTCGCTTCGACGCTGGGCGGCGGCGCTCACGGGCTTCCTGAGAGCTGCGCTGATGGTGGCGCCCCGACGCGGCAAGCTGCTGGGCTGGCGCCTCCTGCGTGCTGATCGCGTTGCTGTTTACGACCATTCGGATCTGACCACGCGCGGGCTTGCAAGCGACATTCCCTCGATCTTGTAGCCGCCGCCATCAGCGCGGCTGGCCTTGCGTCGCGGCCTTCGATCCCTGGCGCTGGCCGCCGGAACGGGCCTGGGTCTGGCTGACGCTGGCGCCGGCTGCCTGTTCATCGCCACCGCCTTCATGGGCGTCGCCTTGCGCCAGGGGGAGGTTTCGGTGGTGGCCCCTTCCGCTACGTGCTGGTGCCCCTGTCCATTCGACTGGGCGGGTGGTGGTGGAACGAGGTGCCGGATAGGATTGCCTGCCTGGGGCTTGTCCTCGTGCTCGCGGCGGGCCTTTACGGGCGCAATCGCGAGCGGCTCAGCTTGACCAGTGCAAACACCACGACCACCGCTAGGAGCCCCGCCAAAATGAAGCCGAACCGCATGAAGGAGAAGATGCTGCGCGGGGAGCCGGCGTTCGGCTGTTCGGTCATGTTTCCCTCCGCGCAGATCGTCGAGATGTTGGGTTACGCCGGGTTCGATTGGGTGCTGATCGATTGTGAGCATGGCAGCATCGGCCCGGCGGACGTGGAGGTAATGGCGATGGCGTGCGATGCCGTCGGCATAACGTCCATCGCCCGGCCCAAGACCAACGCCGCGAGCGACATACAGGCCGTCATGGACCGCGGGGTGATGGGTGTGCAGGTGCCGCATATCAATACCGGCGAGGAGGCGCGCCGCGCCGTGGCTGCGGTCAAGTTCGGACCAGGAGCGCAGCGCGGACTGGCGGTCGGGACCCGCCCCGACCGTTGGGGCCTTGGCGGTAGCCTGCCGGACTTTGCCCAAGCTGCCAATGCCCGGTCGCTCGTTTGCGTACAGCTCGAGCACGCGCTTGCCCTCAGCAATATCGCCGACCTGCTAGCCGTCGAGGGGATCGACGTTTTTTTCATCGGCCCGTCGGATTTGTCCCAATCGATGGGCTTTGCCGGCAATCCCAAGGCCGCGCCGGTGGCGCGCGCCATCGAGGCGACACTCGCAAAGATCGTGGCGGCCGGCCGCACCGCCGGCATGCCCGCTAGCGTCGAGACACTGGCTCAGGTCAAGACCCAGGGCTGCAGATACATCTACACCCACCTGCCGCGCCTCATTGGCGCCGGCGCCAGCGCCTTCCTCAGTCAGGGGAGGGAGGGTTGCTGACGGAGCGCTCGCGCCCTCAGACTTTGGGATGAGATGACCGGCGTGGGAAGGCCGCGCACTTGACAGGGGGGCCGGCTGACTTGTCAAATGGTCTGACCAACTGACCGCAGAGTTGGAAAAGACAATCCCAAAGCTCAGGAAACGCACCGAGGTATGGCTTGCCCCTCGAGGCCATAGAACCCCGCCGCCTCTATCGCCAGATCGCCGATCAGCTCCGTCATCTGATCGACCAAGGCGAATATGTCGTTGGCAGTCGATTGCCGGCCGAGCGCGTGCTGGCCGATCGTTTGCGCGTGTCCCGCCCGACCGTGCGTGAGGCGCTGATTGCCCTGGAGGTCGAGGGCCGACTGAAAATCAGAGTTGGATCTGGGATCTATGTGGTTGAGCAACAGCCGGCCGCCGTGGTGCCCGGCGGTGCCGCGATCGAAGGACCCCTGGAGCTGTTGCGGGCGCGGGCTTTCGTCGAGAGCGCCGTGGCCGAGGAGGCCGCTGCCAGGGCCCGATCCGAAGACATCGAGCGGCTCGATGAAATCTTGCTCGAGGTCGATCATCAGCAGTCCGGCGACGGACTGATCGCGCTCGATCGGCGCTTTCATGCGGCCATCGCGGCCATTCTCGACAACGCCGTGTTGGTGCGCTTCGTCGGGCAGCTGTTCGATCTGCGCATCAATCCCTATTTCGAACAGCTTGCACGCCACGTCGAGAATGCGTCGACCTGGAAGGAAACGCATTTGGAGCACATCGTGATTCGCGATGCTATCGCAGCGCGTGATCCTTTGGCGGCGCGCACGGCAATGCGCAATCACTTGCAGCAGGCGCATGGCCGCTTCTCGCGCGATTTCGGTGAACCGCCTTTGGCCGCAGCCGAGACCGATTTCCGGCCCGTGCGTGCACGGGTCGTAGCCTGAATGTGGAGGGTGCCGCTTAACTTTATGGCCGTCGCGATGAGCGGACTAAAAGACTACTCGAGGCGCATGGGAAGACCGGCGCCCGCGTCCTTGAAACTGAGTTCACATGGAGGAATGCGAAATGAGAAACTCGAACCTTAGCCGGCGCCGCTTCCTGGCGACGACCGCGGCGACGTCGGCGACGATGATCGCCGCGCCGTTTGTGCGTACCGCCGGGGCGGCCGGCAAGCTTTCGCTCGGCTTCTGGGACCACTGGGTACCCGGCGCCAACGATGCAACCAAGAGCCTGGTTGAGGCCTGGGCCGAGAAGGAAAAGGTCGAGGTCCAGATCGATTTCATTACGTCCCAGAATAACAAGCTGCTGCTCACCACCGCCGCGGAGGCCCAGGCTAGATCCGGCCATGACATTCTTGCGATGAATACCTGGCTGCCCGCCGAGCACGCCAAACTGCTCGAGCCCGTCGACGATCTGATGGGCGACCTCATCAAGCAGAACGGTGCGGTCAACGGCGCCGTCGAATACCTAGGCAAGATTGCGGGTAAGTGGGCGGCGGTGCCCGCCACCGTCGGCAGCCAGATGAAGGGGCCGGTGTCGCGCATCGATCTCATGAAGCAACACGCGGGGATCGACATTCAGGCCATGTACCCCGCCGGCAGCCCGCCCAAGGCGGATGCTTGGACGCTCGAGGCCTTTCTGAAGGCTGCCGAGGCCTGCCAAAAAGCCGGATTTCCGTTCGGCATCGGTCTCGGTACGACGTCTGATTCCGTCGACACCGCAGGCGCGATCTTCAATTCGTTTGGCGCCGTGCTGGTCGACGAGAAAGAGAAGATCCTCGTCAAAACCGATCCCGTGCGCCAGGCTCTCGAGTATTGCGTCAAGCTGGCAAAGTTTTATCCGCAGGATGCGCCGGCCTGGGACGATGCCTCCAACAACAAGTGGCTGGTGTCTGGCAAGGGCGCCCTGATCATGAACCCGCCGAGCGCCTGGGCGGTCGCCGTGCGCGATGCGCCGCAAGTGGCCGAGCAATGCTGGCATCATGGTATGCCGGCCGGGCCAAAGGGCCGCTTTGGACCTTTCCTGCCCTTTTTCTGGGGCACCTGGGCGTTCGGCAAGAACAAGTCTGCCGCCACGGCCCTACTACGGCACCTGTCATCGGCGGAGGCCGCGCAGAAGATGGTTGAGGCCAGCAAGGGCTATGACATCCCGGCATTTGCCAACCTGACGACCTTCAAGACCTGGGGTGAGCAAGGCCCGCCGAAGGGTACGCTCTATCACTACCCCAACCCGCACAACCATCAGATCCTGTCGATCGCAGCCGCGCCGACCCCGCACAAGATAGCGGTGCAGATCTTTGCGCAGGGTCTGATGACCAAGATGATCGTGCGCCACATGCAGGGCGAGTCGATGGAGAAGACGCTGGCCTGGACCGAAAGTGAGGTCGAGGGCTTCATGCGTGTATAGGTTCAGTCTACTATCCGTTTAACGGCACACAGGGGGGGCCGCGGGTGGGCACCACACCCGCGACCACCCCGTGTGCAAAAGAAAGGGAGGATCCTGAGGTGCCGAGTCGCAACAAAATATCCCGTCGCAAGTTTATTGGCACGACGGGTGCCGTGTCGGCCACGCTGGTGGCGGCGCCCTTCGTGCGCACAGCCGGCGCCGCAGGCAAGCTGGCGATCGGCTTCTGGGATCACTGGGTGCCAGGCGCCAATAACGCGACCAAGACGTTGGTGGAAGAGTGGGCCGCCAAAGAGAAGGTAGATGTCCAGATGGACTTCATACCCTCGCAGGGCAACAAGCTTCTCCTCACCATTGCGGCGGAGGCACAAGCCAAGGCAGGCCACGATATCCTCGCCATGCAGACGTGGCTGGCCGCGGAGCATGCGCGCAATCTCGAGCCGGTCGACGACGTCATGACGGAGCTCATTAAGCAAAACGGCAACGTCAACGCCACCGTCGAGTACCTCGCCAAAATCAAGGGCAGCTGGGTTGCGGTGCCGGCGACGGTTGGCAGCCAAATCAAGGGCCCGTGCTCGCGGATCGACCTCATGAAGCAGCACGCGGGCATCGACGTGCAGGCAATGTATCCTGCCGGCGCCGCCGCCAATGCCGATGGCTGGACCCTTGACGTGTTCCTCAAGGCGGCGGAAGCCTGCCACAAGGCCGGCTACCCCTTCGGCATCGGACTTGGGACCACCGCGGATAACGTTGACACCGCGGGATCGATTTTCCACTCCTATGGCGCCGTGCTCGTCGATGCCAACGAGAAGATCCTGGTCAAGTCGGACCCCGTTCGCCAGGCGCTCGACTACTACAAGAGGCTGATGCAATTCCTGCCGCCCGATGTGCCGGCCTGGGACGACTCTTCCAACAACAAGTGGCTGGTCGCCGGCAAGGGTGCCCTGATCATGAACCCCCCGAGCGCCTGGGCGGTCGCCAAGGCGTGATGCGCCTCAGGTTGCCGCAGCAACTTTGGACCCACGGCATGCCGGCAGGGCCCAAGGGACGTTTCGCCCCGTTCGTGAACTATTTCTGGGCGACCTGGAGTTTCGGCAAGAACAAGTCGGCGGCCAAGAGCCTGCTTGCCCACCTCTCGCAACGGTCCTCTGCCGAAAAAATGGTAGCAGCAAGCGGGGCTACGACATTCCCTCGTTCGAGAAGTTCCAGGATTTCAAGACCTGGGAGGAGGAGGGTCCGCCGAAGGGGACGCTCTACCATTATCCCAATCGCCACAACCACCAGATCCTGTCGGTCGCGGCAGCCCCCGCACCCGCACAAGATCGCCGTACAGATCTACGTGCAGGGGCTGATGACCAAGATGGCCGTCCGTCACTTCCAGGGCGAGGCCATGGAAAAGACGCTGGCCTGGGCCGAAGGCGAGCTGGAAGGCTTTATGCGGTCCTAACCGAACGGCATTCCCTGCCGTCAAGGCAGGGAATGCGACCCGGCGTCGGTGCCGGATCTTTGAAGGATTGAGAGGCTGACAATGGTCGACGCAGCAATTTCTGCTCCCCACGAGGTCGCCGCTACCCGCTCGCGATCGGGCTTGCGTAAAGCTATGCAACGCAAATCGACGGTGGCCTTTTTCATGGCGCTGCCGCTGATCTTGCTGATCGCGTTGCTGGTCATTTACCCGGCCCTCTACTCGCTGCATCTGGCGACGCTCAACAAGTCGATGGAGCGCTTCGTCGGCCTCAGCAATTTCACCTTCCTGTTCAACCGCCAGACGTTCTGGCTGGTCGTTAAGCAATCATGCATCTTCGCCATCACCGCCGTGGTGTTCAAAGCCCTGATCGGCTTCATCGTGGCGCACTTCGTGCACAACATTCCCACCAAGGGACAACGCAAGTGGCGCGGCATGCTGTTGGTGCCATGGGTCATTCCGCCGGCCATGAGCACGCTGGCTTGGCTGTGGCTGTTCGATCCCTCCTACAGCGCCTTCAACTGGGTGCTGGCCACCTTCGGAATCGATCCCGTGCCGTGGACCGGCGATGCCTATTGGGCGCGCTTCTCGGTCATTCTGGTGAATATCTGGATTGGTGCGCCGTTCTTCATGATCATGTATCTGGCGGCGTTGAAGTCGGTGCCGGAGCAGCTTTACGAGGCGGCCGAGATCGACGGCGCGAACTGGTGGCAGCGCATGTGGTACGTGACGCTGCCGATGATGCGCAACATCATCGCCATTACGGCGCTGTTCTCCTTGATCGTCACGTTCGCCAACTTTGACATCGTTCGCATCCTAACGGCGGGCGGCCCAATCGACATGACGCACGTGTTTGCGACCTGGTCGTTCCGGGTGGGCATTGAAGGGGGCGACATTCCCTTGGGCGCCAGCGTGTCGTTGTTCATGGTCCCAATTCTGGCAATTGCCGCCGTCTTCATCCTGCGTGACATCACCAAGCGGGGGAGTGAGGTCTAATGGCCAACGTTGCGATACCGACCGCGGCGGCAGGTGCCCGCAGAAGGCCGCGATACGGCAGCATGAGCCGGGATCGGCAGTGGGCGCTGCGATGGTCGTATTTTTTCCTGGTACTGTTCGCGATCTTCTTCCTGCTGCCGCCAATCTACATGTTGATCACCTCGCTGAAGACCAGCGCGGAGATCTCGGCAGCCACCAACCCCTGGTGGGTGTTCCATCCGACGCTTGAGAACTACCGAGAACTTTTGACGTCGAACCAATATCTCATTTTCTTCCGCAACTCGGCGATCGTCTCGGTTTTTGTGGTTTCGATCACCATGCTGATCAGCGTGCCGGCTGCCTTCGCGCTTGCACGCATGAAGTTTTGGGGTTCGGCGACCTTGGCCACCGGCGTCTTTCTGACCTACCTGATCCCCGAGACGCTCCTGTTCCTGCCGTTGTTCAAGATGTTTGCGGTGTTCAACGAGTGGACCGGCATTCAGCTCATCAACCGCTGGTGGGTGCTGTTGATCGTCTATCCGACGCTTACGGTCCCGTTCGCGACCTGGATCATGATCGGCTATTTCGCCTCGATTCCGAAAGAGCTCGACGAGGCGGCGCTGATCGATGGAGCGACTTGGATGCAGACGCTGACGAAGATCTTTATCCCGGTGGCGCTGCCCGGCTTGATCGCCGCAACGATCTTTGCCTTTACGGTGAGCTGGGCGCAGTTCCTCTATCCGCTGGCGTTTACCACTTCAACTGACCAGCTGGTCTTGCCAGTCGGTATCATCACGACGCTCATTAAGGGCGATGTTTTCAATTGGGGGCAAATCATGACCGGCGCGCTGCTCGGTGCGGCGCCCCCGCTGATCATCTACGCCTTTCTGATGGATTATTACATCTCTGGGCTCACTGCCGGTGCGACGAAGGGCTAGGAAACATGGCGGAAGTCAGATTGCGTAAGATCGTCAAGCGCTACGATGAAGTCGAGGCCGTGCGCGGCATCGATCTCGATATTGCCGATCACGAATTCGTGGTCCTGGTCGGACCATCTGGGTGCGGCAAGTCGACGACGCTGCGTATGATCGCGGGGCTTGAGGACATCACCGGTGGCGACATCATGATCGGTGGCGATGTCGTCAACGACGTGCCCCCGAAGGACAGGGACATCGCCATGGTGTTCCAGAACTACGCGCTCTATCCGCACATGACGGTGGAGCAGAATATGTCCTTCGGCTTGCGCCTCAAGCGCTATCCCAAGGCCGAAATCAGGAAGCGGGTCGAGGAGGCCGCACGCATCCTCGATATCAAGGACCTGCTTAACCGCAAACCCAAGCAACTCTCCGGCGGGCAGCGCCAGCGTGTCGCCATGGGACGCGCCATTGTCCGCAACCCGAAGGTCTTTCTGTTCGACGAACCGCTCTCCAACTTGGATGCCAAATTGCGCGTGCAGATGCGTACCGAGATCAAGAAGGTGCATCTGCAGGTGCGCACAACGACGGTGTACGTCACGCACGACCAGGTCGAAGCCATGACCTTGGCCGATCGGGTGGTCGTCATGAACAACGGCAATATCGAACAGGTCGGCACGCCGCACCAGCTCTACCACTCCCCGCAAACGCGCTTTGTCGCGGGCTTTATCGGCTCTCCGGCCATGAACTTTATTCCCTGCCAGATGGAAGAAGCCGGTGCCGGCCTTAGCGTCCGCATCACCGACGGCCTGAGCTTTCCCATACCTGCTGCCCGCGCCGACCGTTATCGCCGCCACGCCAAGAACGGCAAGCTGCTGCTCGGGCTGAGACCCGAGCACATTACCGAAGCGGGCCAGCACATCCAGCCGGGCGAGGTCCCGTTCGAGGCCCACTTGGATGTCACCGAGCCGATGGGGATGGAGACATTGGTCTACTTCCCCCTGAACGGAACGCAGATCTGCGGCCGCGTCAACCCGAATGCCGGGGCCAAGGACGGTGCGCCGCTGCGCCTTGCGGCCGACCTTAACAACATGCACCTGATCGATGACGCGACCGGGCGGGTAATCTGAGGCACGGCGCCTGCGGCCATCGCGCGCGGGCTCGCGCGCTCCTGCGTCAGTGCCGGTGCGCTTGCCCGGTGGCCGCCGCCTCCACGAGCACCTCGATTTCGATCGTGCCGGATTGCTCGAAGACGAGGGTGATGGGAAATCGGTCGACGGCCTTGAGCGGGGTCTTGAGACCGCTCAGAAGCAGGCGCGGTCCCAGGGGATTGAGGTCGAGGCTGGTTCCGGGTGCAAGCAACAAGACGTCGGCTGCCATCGGCAAATTGATGCCGATCTCATTGCGCAGCTCGATCAGCTCCACCCGATCGGCGTATGGCGTCGTCGCCGCCAGTAGGCGCTCATCCTTGTCGCTGCGATTTCTGATCGTCATATAAACCGGGAGATTGACGGTTCTTGTGTCGGTCACGGCTGGCGCGCGGGCGTCCTCGATGGCAACGGCGTCCTTCGCGGCCTGGGCCAGGACCGACGGCGCGATTGTGAGCATGAACACAAGCGCTACTGCGCACTTCAGCATCAGCGTCTTGCTCCAACCGGGCAACCGATCCGTTGAAGTGGGAACGGGATTGCCCATGGACACGAAGGGTGGTCGTTTGTCCATGAAAAAAGCCACATCCGGAGCGCGGCTAGCCTCGGGACGCCGCCCGCGCGTGAGCCCCGCGGCGCCAAGCGTCCATCCCGGCCTGCACGATCCTTCTCGTGCAGACCGGGATCCGACCAACGCCCTCAGCAATGCTTGGCTGGCCCTGAAGACCCATTGGATCGCGCGCAGCGGTCCCTGCCGCCCTCGGCGCACGTGCCGTCGGCAAACTAGTGCAACTGCCAATCATTAGCAAATCAACGGGCCACCTCGGTCGATGGGCAATTCAGGCGGGATGGGTCACGCCAGGCCCGCAAAGAAGGCATGGATCTCCTCCGCTAGTGCCTCGGGCTGCTCCAGGGCCGCGAAGTGTCCGCCTTTAGGCATCACGCTCCAGCGCTTGATGTTGGTGTAGGTCCTCTCAGCCAGCGAGCGGGGCGGGCGCAAAATTTCCTTTGGAAATTCCGCATAGCCTGTCGGCACGCCGATGCTTGCCCCTTCTGGGATCGGCCAAGGACCATGCATGCGGGCATAGTAGGGCCAGAAGGAGGAGCCGATCGCGCCCGTGAACCAATAAAGCGAGATGTTGGCCAACATCTCATCGCGGCTCAGCGCGTTCTCGGGATTGCCGTTGCAGTCGGTCCAGGCGCGGAACTTCTCGAGCAACCAGGCGGCAAGGCCAGCGGGCGAATTGGTGAGGCCAAACGCCAGCGTTTGCGGCCGTGTGCCTTGAATCCACTGATAGCCGGTCTCTTCGCGCAAGAACTGACTGAGCTGCCCGAGGTAGACCCGCTCGAGGGGGGTCGGGCTGGCGAGCATTGCCGGATCGCGGCGGACGGCTAGCATATTGAGGTGGAGGCCCAAGACGCTTTCGGCATGACGGTGTCCCAATACCGAGGCGACGAAAGCGCCCCAATCGCCGCCCTGTACGCCGAAGCGCCGGTAGCCGAGCACGTCCGTCATCAAAGCGGCAAAGACCTCGGCGATTTCCTCAACGGCGAAACGCTTCTGTCCAGGCTTGAACGACAACGTGTAGCCCGGCAATGACGGTGCAACGATCGTGAAGCGCTCGGTGAGCAACGGAATCAGCTTGTAGAACTCGAACACCGAGCCGGGCCAGCCGTGCGAGATCAGCAGCGGAATCGGATCGGGGCCGCGCCCCGGCTCGTGGATGAAATGCAGATCAATGCCGCCGATCGGTACCGTGAACTGTTGGAAGGCGTTGAGCTTTGCTTCCCAGGCGCGCCAGTCGAAACCGGTTTGCCAATAGGCGGCGATCTCTTTGGCATAGGCCGTGCTGGTCCCCGTCGACCAGGCCTCTAGCGGTGGCTCGTCGGGCCAGCGCGTCCTCTCCAGTCGCGAGCGAAGGTCTGCGATGGCGACATCGCCGATGTGGAGGCCAAACGGCTTGGTTGCGGGCATGCTGCTTGCGGTCTCCGGGTGTTCGCCAGCTTGCGCCGCTGACGCGCTTCTCCTTGCACGCACGCCGGCCCGCGGCCAACCGTCTAACTCAGTCCACCCGCCCTTGCCAATTCGCGCAGATGATGGTCAGCATCGCCGAACGCCATGTCGATCATGGTCAGGCGCTTGAAGTAGTGGCCGGCCTTGTATTCCATGGTCATGCCGATGCCGCCGTGAAGCTGGATGGCCGTCTCACCCACGAAACGGGCCGACCGGCCGATCTGCACCTTGGCGGCCGCGACGGCACGGCGTCGCTCGGTGGCATCGGCCTCGCCGGCCATCATGGTGGCGTAGTAAGCCATGCTGCGCGCTTGTTCGACGGCCGTGAACATGTCGACGGCCTTGTGCTGCAGCACCTGGAACGATCCGATCGGCACGCCGAACTGTTTGCGGGTTTTCAAGTAATCGACGGTGAGCTCATGCAGCGCCGCCATGGCTCCCACACTTTCCGCGGCCAGCGCGGCGATCGCCTCATCGACGACGCGCTCCAGCACCTGGAGGCCCTTTTCCGGTCCAGCCAGTACGCCTTCCGGTCCGACGCGCACGGCCGAAAGCCCGATATCGGCGGCACGGAAGCCGTCCTGGGTCGGATAGTCGCGCCGGGTGATGCCGTTCGCCTTCGCATCCAGCAGGAAGAGGCCGACGCCGCTGCGGTCGCGGCGGCTGCCGGACGCGCGTGCGCTGACGATCAGCTTATCGGCGCTGGCGCCGCCCAGGACCACGCATTTTTCGCCCTCGAGCGTGTAACCGCCCCTGCCGTCGGCGCGCGCCGTCGTCGCCGTGTCGGCAAGATCGTAACGCGCTTGCCGTTCCTGATGCGCAAGGGCGAGCGTGAGGTTGCCTTCTACGACCGGCGGTACGAGCTCGGCCAGCAAGGCGGCATTGCCGGCATGGCGCAAGGCACCGCCACTCAGGATTAGGGTGGAAAGGTAAGGCTCGACGGCAAGGGCGCGCCCGAATGCCTCGGCGACGATCATGGTCTCGGTCAAGCCCTGCCCAAGGCCACCATGCTCTTCCGCGAAGGGAATGCCCAGAAGGCCAAGCTCGGCATATTGCTGCCAAAGCTCTGCGGCGTAGCCCTTCGGCTGTTTCATGTAGCCGAGGCGCTGATTGAGATCGCCGTAACGGTCGAGGAGCAGACGATCCACGCTCTCCTTGAGCTGCCGCTGCTCGTCGTTGAGATCGAAATCCATTACCATCCTCCCGGCAGGTTGTCGGCGCCTGTCGTCACTGGACGCTGCGCACGCTCGCTGCGGCCAGGCCGGCACCGATCAACAGGCTGCCGCCGACTCGGTTGAAAATTCCAATGGCGCGCTGGTTATGCACGAGGCCTCGCGCCCGCGACGCGATCAGCCCATAACCGATCGCGTTCGCAAAGGCCAGGCCGAGAAAGGTGGCCTCGAAGATGAGCATCTGGTTCCAAAAGCCGACAGTTGGATCGATGAACTGCGGCAGGAAGGCAATAAAGAACGTCATGCTTTTCGGGTTCAAGGCCGTGACAAGCCAAGCGTGGCCCAACATGCCAAAGGCAGGCGCCTCGTCCTTTCTGTCTTCGACTTCCAACCGAGCGCCGGCTCGCCAGAGGGCGATGCCGAGCCAGACGAGGTAGGCGGCCCCGGCCCACTTGAAGATTGTAAACAGCAGCGCCGAGGTGGCTAGTAGCGCCCCTAGCCCCAGCAGCGACAGCGTCATGGCCGTGAAGTCGCCGAGCGCGACGCCCACGGCGACGGGGAGCGCAGCGCGCATTCCACGTCCCAGCGCATAGGAGATGACGAGCAGGATCGTCGGTCCCGGAATGATCAACAGCACGGCCGATGCCGCGACGAACGCAAGCCAGGTTTCAATATTCATGGGGGGAGGCTACTCCAGCATGAATTTGGCCTCAGAGAAGTGCGGACGGCTGCCTGTCAAGGCGACGGGAGGCTTCCCTTCTTTGTCGCGCTCAAAACCCCAGCACTGCTTTGGCGATGATGTTGCGTTGGATCTCATTGGAGCCGCCGTAAATCGACACCTTGCGGTAGTTGAAGTACCCGGGTGCGGCGGGTGCGGCCCAGGCCAGATCTTCGGCTGCTTCGTTGGCGCCGAACTCATGCTCGTCCTCATCGGCGCGATAGGGCAGCGCCAGCGGACCGGCAACTTCGAGCAGCAATGCCGTGGTCGCCTGCTGGATTTCGCTACCCTTGATCTTCAAAATCGAGGAGGCCGGGTTCGGCTTGTTGTCTCGGCTGTGCCGTTCCTCCGAGAGGACGCGCATTTGCGTCATTTCCAGCGCTTTGAGTTCAACCTCTACCGCGGCCACCTTCTCGCGAAAACGCTCATCTTGCATCAGCGGTCGGTCGCCGGCCATGACCTGTGAGGCCAGTTCCTTGATGCGCTGTACGCGCTGCTTGGAGTAGCCGACGCGGGCGATGCCGCTGCGTTCGTTGCCAAGCAGGAATTTGGCGCAATCCCAGCCACGATGCTCCTGACCCACGAGGTTCTCGATGGGTACTTTGACCTCATCGAAGAACACCTCGTTCACCTCGCGTCCGCCGTCGATGGTCTGGATGGGACGCACCGTGATTCCAGGCGTCTTCATGTCGATCAGAATGAATGAAATGCCCAGCTGCTTTTTAGCGCTAGGATCGGTGCGACAGAGGCAAAAGATCCAGTTGGCGTATTGCGCCGACGTGGTCCAGGTCTTCTGGCCATTGACGACGTAGTGGTCGGCTTGGCGCACGGCCGTGGTCTTGAGACCGGCAAGGTCGGAGCCGGCCCCCGGCTCGGAGAAGCCCTGGCACCACCAGTCATCGAGCGCGGCCATGCGCGGCAAGAACTTGCGCTTCTGTTCGTCGGTACCGAAGGCGATGATGACCGGACCGCACATGGACACATTGAAGGGCAGCGGTTGCGGCACGCCGTTGTACTGCAGCTCTTCTGTGTAGATGTATTGCTGCATCGGCGTCCAATTGGCGCCGCCCCAGGCCTGCGGCCAATGCGGCACCGCCAGGCCTTTGGCGTGCAGGATCTTGTGCGATTTGACCAATTCCTCCTTTTCCAGGTGCCGATTTTCCATCACCTTCGTACGGATGGAGGCGGGGATCTCGGCGCGAAAGAAATCGCGCAATTCCTGGCGAAAAGCGTTCTCTTCCTTGCTGAAGCGCAGGTCCATGGGATCTCTCCTCAAACGATCTCGAATAGGCCGGCGGCGCCCTGGCCACCGCCGATGCACATGGTGACGACGGCATACTTGACGCCGCGCCGCTTGCCTTCGAGTAGGGCATGGCCGGTCATGCGGGCGCCGCTCATGCCGTAGGGATGTCCGATGGCTATGGCACCGCCATCGACATTGAGCTTATCCTGCGGGATGCCGAGCTTGTCGCGGCAGTAGAGCACTTGGCTGGCGAAGGCTTCGTTGAGCTCCCACAAACCGACGTCGTCCATCTTCAATCCCGTGCGTTGCAGCAGCCGCGGCACCGCGAACACCGGGCCGATACCCATTTCATCGGGTTCGCAGCCAGCCACCGCAAAACCGCGGAAGATGCCCATGGGTTTGATGTTGCGCCGCGCGGCTTCCGCGTCGGACATCAGCACGCAGGCGCTGGCACCATCGGAAAGCTGACTGGCGTTGCCGGCGGTAATAAATTGGTCATCGCCGCGCACTGGTTTCAGCTTGGCGAGACCCTCCAGATTGGTGTCTGGCCGATTGCCTTCGTCGCGCTCCAGCGTGACGGTGCGCTTGGAGATCTCCTTGGTCTCCTTGTTCTCGACCTGCATGAGCGATGTCAGCGGTACGATCTCCGCATCGAGCCGCCCGGCCTTCTGGGCGGCCGCCGTGCGCTGCTGGCTCTCGAGCGCATACTCGTCTTGCTTGGCGCGGCTGATGCCGTACCGCCGCGCGACAATATCCGCGGTTTCGATCATCGGCATATAGAGCGCACCCTTGTGCTCCACGATCCACTCGTCACGGTAAAATTTGGTGTTCATATTCATCTGCACGAGGCTTATCGATTCGAGCCCGCCCGCTACCGCCACCGGCACGCCTTGCTCTTTGACGGCGTAGGCGGCGAGCGCGATCGCCTGCAATCCCGACGAGCAGAACCGATTGACGGTCTGCGCTGCCGCCGTTACCGGCAGACCAGCCCGGATGGCACACTGCCTGGCGATATTGCCGCCCGTCGCGCCTTCGGGGTTGGCGCAACCCAGCACCACGTCCTCGACGTCGCCAGGCTCGACGCCGGCCCGCTTGACCGCGTGAGCGATCACATGCCCGCCCAGCTCGGCGCCGTGCGTGAGGTTGAAGGCACCGCGTACGGCGCGACCGATCGGCGTGCGGGCGGTGGAGACGATGACGGCGTCGACCATGGCGAAGTTTCCTTCTATCGCGTCGGTGAATTTTGCGGGTGAGACCTGGGAACAGGAACTATGGCCACAGACGCGAGCAAACGCCGAGGCATCGCGGCAATCGGCTGGCAAAGCGCCTTGGCATCCGCGTCTGCTCGGCGACAACGTTTGACGTAGGTCATGGCGTCTGCGTCACTCAGCTGCGACCTGCCTTCGCTGCCGCTCTTCCGCGATCAGCTCTTTTTTCGACAGCTTGCCGACCGCGGTCTTGGGCAAGGCATCGCGGAACTCCAACTGCGCGGGCAGTTCGTGCTTGCCGAGCTTGTCGGCCAGAAATGCGCGCAGTTCCTCGAGCGTAAAGCGCTCCGTTTTCGGCTTCAACTGGATGAAGGCCTTGGCCGCCTCACCCCGGTAACTGTCGGGGATGCCAATCACGACGACTTCGGCGACGCTGGGATGTTCGTAGATCGCCTCCTCGATGGCGCGCGGGTAGACATTGAAGCCGCCGGAAATGATCATGTCCTTCTTGCGATCGACGATGTAGAAAAAGCCGTCCTGATCCATGTAGCCGATATCGCCCGTCAAAAACCAGCCGTCGACAAAGGCGGCCGCCGATTCTTCGGCAGCGTTGAAATAGCCCCGGGTCACATTCGGGCCCTTGATGCGGATTTCGCCGATCGCACCCGCCTCCAACACGCGCCGATTGTCGTCGAGGGCCACCACGTCCATCAGGATGCCGGGCAGCGGCAGACCGCAAGTGCCGGACTTGTCGGCGCAGTCCTTCGGCAGGCTGGTGCCGGCCGGAGAGGTCTCCGTCATGCCCCAGCCGCCGCCCATGCGGTGACCCGTCAGCCGATAAAACCTCTCCGCCACCTCAACGGGAATGCCGGCGCCGCCGGAGCCGACGAAGCGCAAGGAGGAAAAATCGCGCTGTTCGATGCCGGGCGTGTTGACCAAACTGATCCACATGGTGGGTACGCCGGGGAAGGAGGTGGCCCGCTTCACCTCGATATCGCGCAGGGTTGTTTCCACGTCGAAGCGCAGGCGCAGCAAGATCTCATTGCCGTCGCGCAGGGCGCGCAGCAGCACCGCCGTCAAGGCATAGATGTGAAACAGCGGCAGGACACAGATTACCTTGTCCGTTCCGGGCTCGGTCAGGCGCTGGGCATCACCCCAAATCTTGTAGATCGAGATGGTCGATGTCAGGTTGGCGTGGCTGAGCATCGCCGCTTTCGGCTTGCCCGTTGTGCCGCCGGTATATTGCAAGAGCGCCAAGTCATCGACCGACAAGGAGGGCCACGTTTGCGGCAACCGCCGCGCCCCGTCCGCCCGCAGCGTCTCGTAGCGCAGCAGGCCTGCCTCGCCATCAATCGGCATGGTCGGCACGCTCGAGGGGGCGAACGCCGCATCATCGCAAACGATCATATGATCGAGTAGCGCGTCGGCCTTGAGCTTCCGTGCCATGGGCAACAGGGCTCCGACATTGGTTGTCACCAGGATGCGTGTGTCGGAGTTGGCGAGCTTATAGGCCAGCTCCCGCTCGGCATCGAGCGGCGACAGATTGACGATGCGACCGCCGGCCTTGAGCACGGCGAAAAAAAAGTATGGGTGATAGGGTGTATTGGGAAGGTAGAGGCCAACCGACGTCCCTGGCCTCACTCCAAGCTGCATCAGGCCCGCCGCCAGTGCCTCGCTCGTTCGCCCGAGCTCCGCATAGCTGATCGTGTTGTCGCGGTACTCGATCGCCGTCTTGTGGGCGAAGCGAGCAACGGCGGCCTCCAACAGCGCAGGCAGGCTAGTAATTTCAAGAGGGCTGTCCCAACGCAACCCTGGCGGATAGCTCTTCTCCCAGTGGTGCGCCACTGCCATACGTCACTGCCTTGTTGTTGAGCGCCCGCCTGCGGCACTATGATCGCGCGACCCTAGGCGCGGACCGCGCCCTTGGCAACACGTTCAGGTACGGTCAGGGAGGCCCCTGCAAGTCATGAAAAATCCATTCGATCTCTCCGGGCAGGTAGCCGTCATCACCGGTTCGAGCAAGGGTATCGGTCGCGCCGCGGCGGAAATCATGGCTGGCCTCGGTGCCAAGGTCGTAGTTTCCAGCCGCAAGGCGGATGCGTGCGAAGCCGTGGCGGCGGCGATCAGGAGCCGCGGCGGCGAAGCGATCGTCATCCCCTGTAATATCTCACGCAAGGAAGAAATCGAGGGTCTCGTCAAAGGCACGCTCAAGCATTGGGGCAGGATCGATACGCTGGTGTGCAACGCCGCCGTCAACCCCTACTTCGGGCCGCTTGCGAAGATCCCCGATGATGCCTTCGACAAGATCATGAGCTCCAACATCAAGAGCAACCTTTGGCTCTGCAACTACGCCATTCCCGGCATAGCCGAGCAGGGCGGCGGCAGCGTCGTGATCGTGTCCTCGATCGGCGGTCTACGCGGCAGTGCGCAACTTGGTGCTTATGGCATCTCAAAGGCCGCCGACATGCAGCTCACGCGCAGCCTGGCGGTGGAGTGGGGGCCGCGGAATGTGCGCATCAACTGCGTGGCGCCGGGTCTGGTTAAGACCGATTTTGCCCGCGCCCTGTGGGAGGATCCCGACCGTTTGAAGCGAACGGTCTCCACCGCCCCCTTGCGGCGCATCGGTGAGCCCAATGAAATTGGAGGCATTGTCGCGTTCCTGGCCTCGCCGGTCGCATCGTTCATGACCGGTTCGGTCATCGTCGCCGACGGCGGCGTCACCATCGCTTGACCGAAATCCGCGGGCTCGCCGTCGCCATCGCCAACGACCCGGCCTCCCGCCTCGGCGCCCGCCGAGGTTCTTGCCGCCCCCTGTGCTCGCTGCTTGGCTCTTGCGCAAACGCGGCCGGCCCGCGCTGCGCGGGCCGGCTATTTTAGCGATCTCGTGTGGAAAGGATCAGGCTTGCGGGGGTGGGGCCGAGCCTTGGGTACCCTCGCCGGGACCGGCGGTTCGATTGCGCCGGTCACGCATGTATTCGTCGAATTCGGCGCGGTCTCTGGCCATCCGCAAGCGGTCCAGGAAATCCCGGAATTCCGCGGCTTCTTCCTCGAGGCGCTTCAAAGCCTCCTCGCGATATTCGTCAAAAGCGCGATTGCCCGTTGGCCGCAGACCGGCGTGCCGGCCCCAGCTTCCTTCCCAGCGGTGCAAGCGCTGCTCGAAGCGATCACGCTTGCGCTCCCAGCGCTCGGCGGCGCGGTCCTGCCATCGTGACAGATCAGAATGCCGTCCACATCCCATTCGTCCGCTCCATAGTAGATAAGCCAAGATTGCGAGCCCGACCGGCCAGAACACGATGAAGCCGAGGACCATGAGGGCGAGCCAGGCTGGCCGGCCGTAGTCATCGATCCTCGCAATTGCTTCCGACATCGCCATCTCCACTCTCCAGATTGCCTCCACCACTCGAGGTGGCCCGAGCCGCCCCATTCATGTCAATGTATATAACATTTACATGGCGGCACCCGCCAGTTTCGTCAAGGGGCCTCCTGGCAAAGCCCAGCGGCGGGCTCGGCGCGCGCGGGCGCGCGGCAGCAGCACACCCCAAGACGCGGGCACCCCGCGCCCCCGTGTCGGCGGGATTGGCTGAAGGGCCCCCCGAAGGACACGGCGCCTCTCGAGCGGCAGGGCTCGGGCGCCGGCCCGCCGCCGCCTGCGTGGGCAGGTAGTTTGCCGCAGCGGCCGAGCGGCTCATTCGCACCCAAAGCGGCGCTACAGGTGCGCGCGCCCCGGCGCGCCCGCCGGCGGGCTCCGGGGTCCCGGGCGATCCCGGTCGGGCGCCATGGCCTGTGTCATGGCCCGTGTCAAGTCGGCCTCGCGGTGAGGGGGACGCCGCCGCCGCGCCGCGTTTTCATGGCGTACGCGAAACAGTTTGGCGGCGAGGCTTCGCTCGGTGGGCTTGGCGTGCAAGTGCGGTGCGCCGAGCTTGCCGAGGCGCGGGCTCGCCGCCCGCGACCTAGGTGGGGCTCAGGCTGGGGTCGGCGGCGCCAGTGGCAGGTCTCCCCGCGCCGCCCCCGTCCTGGGTGCGCCAAGGCAGGCGCGATCATCGGCTGGCGCGTTGACGGCATCGCGCTAACCTGGTCTGATCGATCCCAATAGAGGAGTGCCGCGGGAAGCCTGTCGCGGCACCGGGCGCGCGTACTCGCCAAAGTGAGTTGCCACAGTGCCTCGCCAAAAGTGATTAGCCAAAGTGGTTAGGGAGGGTTCCATGAACGAGCGTGAACTGCGAGGGCTGATCGCAAGGGTCACGGCTGGCGGTCTGTCGCGCCGGGCGTTTGTGCAAAAAATGGTTGCGCTCGGTCTGACCGCTCCGATGGCGACGCAGATGCTCGATTTTTGCGGCGTGGCCAAAGCGCAAGCGCCCTTCAATTACAAGCCAAGCAAGCGCGGTGGCGGTGGCGCCCTACGGGTGTTGTGGTGGCAGGGCGCAACGCTGCTCAATCCGCACTTTGCGGTCGGCACGAAAGATCAGGAAGGTTCGCGCATCTTCTATGAGCCGCTTGCCGCCTGGGACGGCGACGGGGAGCTGGTGCCGATCTTGGCGGCGGAGATTCCGAGCCGTCAGAATGGGGGCCTCTCCGCCGATGGCCTATCCGTCACCTGGAAGCTCAAGCGCGATGTGAGATGGCACGACGGCAAGCCCTTCACGGCCGATGACTGTGTCTTCAATTGGGAATACGCCTCCGATCCCGCGACGGCGGCCGTCACGATCGGTAGCTATAAGGATGTCAAGGTTCAGAAGGTTGACGACCACACTGTTACCGTGCGCTTCGCCAAACCGACGCCGTTCTGGGCCGATGCCTTTGTCGGCACGCGCGGCATGCTGATCCCCAAGCACCTTTTTGCCGACTTCTCTGGGGGGAAATCGCGCGATGCGCCCACCAATCTCAAGCCGGTCGGAACGGGCCCTTACAAGTTCGCCGACTTCAAACCGGGAGATCTTGTCAGGGGCGAGATCAATACCAGCTACCATCGTGAGAATCGACCGTATTTCGATTCCATCGAAATGAAAGGCGGTGGCGATGCCATTTCGGCCGCCCGCGCCGTAATCCAGACCGGAGAGTACGACTACGCCTGGAATATGCAGGTGGAAGACGAGATCCTGCAGCGGCTCGAAAAGGGTGGCAAGGGCGTTGCGGTCATCACGGCCGGCGGCAACATCGAACACATCCAGCTCAATAGCACCGATCCTTGGACGGAGGTCGACGGCGAAAGATCCAGCCTCAAAACCAAGCACCCGGTGCTCAGCGATCCGGCCGTGCGGCAGGCGCTCGGCATGCTGGTGGATCGACAGTCGGTGCAAGACCACATCTATGGGCGCACCGGCGTCGCCACCGGCAATTTTGTCAACAATCCAGAGCGTTTCGTCTCCAAGGCCACCAAATGGGAGTTCAACGTCGACAAGGCCAACCAGTTACTCGAAGCTGCCGGTTGGAAGAAGGGCGCAGACGGCATCAGGGCCAAGGACGGCAAAAAGCTGAAGTTCGTATTCCAGACGTCGATCAACACTCCCCGGCAAAAGACGCAGGCGATCGTCAAGCAGGCCTGTCAAAAGGCGGGCATCGACATGGAACTGAAGTCGGTCGTGGCATCCGTCTTCTTCTCCTCTGATGTCGCCAATCCCGACACCTACCCGCATTTTTATTGCGACCTTCAAATGTACACGACCACCATGACGCAGCCAGACCCGGAGCTGTTCATGAACCAGTTTGCCTCTTGGGAGATCGCCACCAAGGACAACAAGTGGCAGGGACGGAATATTACGCGCTGGAAGAGCGAGGAGTACGACAAGGCCTTCCGCGCCGCCGAGGGCGAGCTCGACCCCGTCAAGCGGGCCGCGCTCTTCATCAAGCTCAATGAGCTGGTGGTCAGCGACTACGCGGTCATTCCGGTGGTGTATCGTCCCCGCGTGGCGGCCATTGCCAGCAAGCTTCAGGCGCCCTTGAGCGGTTGGGACAACGACCTGTGGCTGCTGTCGGACTGGTACCGGGAGGCGTGAGGCCCGGCATCGTAACCAGGCGCAGGCCGGAATGGGATGAGGATTGATGGCGTCCTACCTGCTAAGGCGCCTGCTGATTGCCGTTCCCAGTCTGTTGGGGATCAGCGTGGTGCTGTTTACGGTGCTGGCGCTCGCGCCTGGTGATCCCTTTGAGGAGCTGGCCACAAACCCAGCGGTCCCGCCCGAGGTGCGCACCGCCCTGCGCATCAAATTCGGGCTCGATGATCCCATCGGGCTACGCTATGTGCACTGGCTCCTTGCCATGCTGGGTGGGGACTGGGGGTTCTCTTTTGTCAGCCGCATCGATGTCGGGGCATTGATTATGCAGCGACTGCCCACGACCTTGTTCGTAATCGGTTCCTCGCAGTTGCTGGCCATCCTAATCGCCATGCCGGTCGGCATCTACGCTGCCACCCGCCCCTATTCGATCTTCGACCAGATCGCCAATACTTTTGCCTTCGTCGGTTTTTCTCTGCCGACTTTCTTCACGGGTTTACTGTTCATCCTGATCTTTAGCATCTGGCTGGACTGGCTCCCGTTCGTTTACCGGTCCGACATCAGCGCAACCGGGTGGCAGTGGTACCTCGAGCATGCGCGGCAGGCCATCATGCCGATCGCCGTGCTTGCCCTGTTCCAGGCGGCGTCCCTGACGCGCTACGTGCGCTCGGCCATGCTCGATGTCATCCGTTTGGACTACGTGACGACGGCCCGCGCCAAGGGGCTCGGCGAGCGCGTCGTCATCCTGAAACACGTCGTGCGCAATGCGCTGATTCCGGTGGTCACGCTGGTGGCGCTGCAAATGCCGGCCATCTTCGGCGGCGCCATCGTCACCGAGCAGATCTTCCGCATTCCCGGCATCGGCTCGTTGCTGATCAGCTCAATCCTGGCCAACGACACGCCCGTCGTGATGGCGGTGACGTTCGTGTTTGCCGGCCTTGTCATCATCTTCAACCTGATCGCCGATATCTTGTATGGATGGCTCGACCCCCGCATCACCTTCAGTTGAGATGGGCGCCAGCGGCTTGCGCCGCGCGCGACCCCATTCGCCCGCATTCGAGGCATGGCGTAGGTTCCGTCGCCATCCCCTGGCGCTGGCCAGTGCGGCTATCCTTCTCTTGATGATCGCCGCCATCGCCCTGGGACCGACCCTGTGGCCGGTCGCCATCAACGACATCGATTTTAGCGCCCGCCTCAAGGGGCCAAGTTGGGCTCATCCTTTCGGCACCGATGATCTCGGCCAGGATCTGCTCGCCCGCATGCTCTATGGCGGGCGCATTTCCCTAGCGGTGGGTCTCTCCGCCATGGCGGTCGCCATCCTGGTCGGTACCCTGATCGGTGCGGTCGCGGGCATGTCGCGTGGTTGGCTTGGTCCAGCGTTGATGTGGCTCACGGACCTGTTCTTATCCTTACCGCAACTCCCGTTGCTGCTCTTGGTCATCTACCTGTTCCGGGATTTCCTCAAGGCTTGGTTCGGCCCCGAAGGCGGCGTCTTCGTTCTGATCGTGGCCGTGATCGGCGGCTTGCGCTGGATGCCAGTTGCACGCCTGGTGCGCGCGCAATTCCTTTCGCTGCGCGAGAAGGAATTCGTCGAAGCCGCCAGGGCGCTTGGGGCTTCGAAATCACGGCAGGTGGTGCGCCATATCCTGCCCAATGCGCTGGGGCCGGTGATCGTGGCCGGTACCATCGACGTCGCCGCGGCCATCATTGCCGAATTGACCCTATCGTTCTTGGGTCTAGGCTTCCCGCCCGATATCCCCACCTGGGGCCGCATCCTCTACGACGCCAAGGACTACCTCGACATCGCGCCGCATTGGGCGATGTTTCCCGGCGCCGCGATCTTCCTCGCGGTATTGACCATTAATTTCATCGGTGACGGATTGCGCGACGCGCTCGACCCCCGCAAGGTGATGTGATGGCAAGGGGCGCGACGTGAAATCTGGCGTGGGCGAGGCACTTCTCGAAATTCGCGGCCTCAAGACGCATTTCCAAACCGACGACGGCGTGGTGCAGGCCGTCGACGGCGTCGACCTTACCATCGCGCGCGGTGAAACCGTGGGCGTCGTGGGTGAATCCGGTTGCGGCAAAACCGTCACCGCCATGTCGATCCTCAAATTGGTGCCGATGCCGCCGGGCCGCATCGTCGCCGGCCAGATCTTCTGGCAGGGCCGCGATCTGGTGCCGCTGCCGCCCGAGGCAATGAACGGCATCCGCGGCAAGCAAATCGCCATTGTGTTCCAGGAACCAATGACCTCCCTCAATCCGGTCTACACGGTGGGCGAACAAATTGCCGAAGTCATTCGACGCCACGAGGGCTTGGGTCGGCGCGCCGCACTGGAAAAGACCACCGAGATGCTGCGCCTGGTGCAAATTCCAAATCCACAGCGCCGCGTGCACGATTACCCGCATCAATTCTCCGGGGGCATGCGCCAACGCGTCATGATCGCCATGGCGCTTTCCTGCGATCCCAAGCTGCTGATCGCCGACGAGCCGACGACGGCCCTCGACGTCACCATCCAGGCACAGATCCTGGAATTGCTGCAAGATATGAAGTCGCGTTTTGGTATGGCGGTCATGTTGATCACGCACGCCATGGGCGTGGTGGCCGAGACGGCCCAACGCGTCGTGGTGATGTACGCCGGCAAGGTGATCGAGGAGGCTCCCGTCGCACAGCTATTCGGCCAACCGCGTCATCCCTACACGCGCGGCTTGATCCGCTCCATTCCACGCATCGATTGGGCCGCGGCTAACAAGAGGCGGCTCGATACCATCGGTGGGGTCGTGCCGAACCTTTTGCGCCCCCCGCCCGGCTGTCGTTTCGCGGCGCGCTGCCCACACGCAATGGCGAAGTGCCGGGACGCAAGTCCGCCCCTGTTGGAGGTGGCGCCGGGCCACAAGGTCGCTTGCGTGCTCGACCAACCCGAGGCGGTGCAATGACCGAGCCGCTGTTGCGCGTGAAGGATCTCGTCAAGCACTTTGCCATCACCGGTGGTGTGCTGGCGCGCGAGCTCGATCGGGTGCACGCCGTCGACCACGTGAGTTTCGAGATCGGCGCCGGCGAGACCCTCGGCCTCGTCGGTGAGTTCGGTTGTGGCAAATCGACGACCGGTCGCTGCATTCTGCGCCTGATCGAGCCGACGGCAGGCGAAATTTGGTTCGAGGGACGCAACGTTACCGCCTTTGGCCGCGACCAGCTGCGCGCCCTCTGCCGCGATATGCAGATCATCTTCCAGGATCCGTTCGCCTCGCTCAACCCGCGCATGACGGTCGGCACCATTATCGGTGAGGCTCTGACCATCCATAAGCTTGCCAAGTCGAGAGAGGCATACCGCGACCGCATAGTCCAGTTGCTGGAAACCGTGGGTCTGCAGCCCGATCACATGCGGCGGTATCCACACGAATTCTCCGGCGGTCAGCGCCAGCGCATTGGCATTGCCCGCGCGCTCGCCGTTGAACCCAAGCTGATCGTCTGCGACGAGCCGGTGTCGGCACTCGACGTCTCGATCCAGGCGCAAGTCATCAATCTGCTGGAGGACTTGCAAGAGAAGTTCAACCTCACCTACCTGTTCATCGCGCACGACCTGTCGGTGGTGGAGCACATCAGCACGCGCGTGGCGGTCATGTATCTCGGCCGAGTGGTGGAGATCGCGCCTGCGCGCGATCTGTACAACGAACCCCTGCACCCCTACACGGAGGCCCTGCTGTCGGCCGTCCCAATTCCTGACCCGACGGTGAAACGCAAGCGCATCACGCTCGCGGGCGACGTGCCGAACCCGATCCGTCCGCCGAGCGGTTGCCATTTCCACACGCGTTGCCCGATCCGTCAGCTGCCGCTGTGCAGCACGGAAAAGCCGCTCCTCAAACAAGCTCGCAAGGGCCATTGGGTCGCCTGCCACCTGCGCGGATGACGTCAAAGCCGCCTCAGCATTTGCCCGATCGGCCCTGGAAGCGACGAAGCAAAGGCGAACGCGTGCGATCGGAGGGCCGTTTGCCGCCCTAATCCTCCTGCTGCCTTGCCGCTTCGCGCAAGGCCTCCGGGTCGGCGATGCCGTAGTCGCGCCGCACGCCATCGCTGCTGACGTAGCCATCCAGGAGATCACGCGCGATCGCCGCTCGCTGGCGCTCCGCAGGCGGGCCAAAACCACCCGAACCCGGCGTGCGCATGTCGATGACCGAGCCGGCGGGCGCGAGAAATGCGCCTTTACTCGGCAGCTTCCTGGTCCTGCCATCGGGTGTGCTGAGGCTCACCACGGCGGCCGCGCCGGCCTTGCCGCCCTCTAGTCCGAATGGTGGAGACGACATGCGCTCCATGCACAGGGCGCCGGTCGCATCGGCATTCTCGATGAGCCGCCAGACGCGGCGCGCGCCACAGCCGCCACGATAGCGCCCGGCCCCGCCCGAATCGGGATCGATCGCGTACTGCTCGACGCGCAAGGGGAAGGCCATCTCCAGCACCTCGATTGGCGTGTTCATCGTATTGGAGATGCCGCTGGCGATCGTGTTTATGCCATCCTTGTTCGGCCGCGCGCCGAACCCGCCTTTGATGGTCTCGTAGGAGACATAGCGCCGCCCGCTGCGCGGATCGATGCCGCCAAACGTCATGATCGCGGACGTGCCCTGGCTGCAAGCCATCACCTGCTTCGGCCAAAATTTGACCAGCGCTCCCATCACCATGTCGGCCACCCGATGCGACATTTCGTGATTGGCGTAGACGACGGGGGCGGGGAACTCGGCGTTCACGACGCTGCCCTTCGGCGCCCTGACCTCGATGGTGCGCCAGCACCCGGAATTGGGCGGAATGAGACTGTTGGGATCGATCGCCATCTTGAGGCCGCAATAGATGCCCGAGGCGGTCACCGACAGGGGCGCGTTCATTGGGCCCTTGACCTGGGGATCGGAGCCGGCGAAATCGACGAGTAAACGGTCGCCGCGTTTCTCAACCTGCATCCGGACCCAGAACGGGGCATCGCCGCCCTCGGCGTCATCGGCGATGCCGTCGCCGTCGCAGAAGTCCGCGAAGTAGCCGGTACCATCGGGAAGATCGCGCAGGGTAGCGCGCATCAGGCGCTCCGAATAGTCCATGACTTCGGCCAGGTAGCGCACGAACCGTTGCGTGCCGTAGCGCATCGCCAGCGCCTTGAGCCGCTCGGTTGCACGCAGGGTAGCCGCAAGCTGGGCGCCGAGATCGCCCCTGCGTTCATCCGGCGTGCGCACGTTGGCAAGGATGATTTTTTCGAGATCCGCGCTCATCACCCCGCGTGCCACCAGCCGCAGCGGCGGCAGACGCAGGCCCTCGCCGTAGATTTCGCTGACCGCGCCGTAGCTGCCCGGCGTGGCCGAGCCGACATCGGGCCAGTGCGCCCTTACGCATGCATAGCCGAGCAATTCGCCATCATGGAAGGCCGGACGCACGACGTTGACGTCGGGCAAATGGCTGCCGCCCTGGTATGGATCATTGTGGATGAAAACGTCGCCCTCGGCCGCGTCCGCGCCGAAGACGGCAACGACGGCGCGCACCGCGTCGGGCATCGAGCCCAAATGGATCGGCAGGTCGGGTCCCTGCGCAACCATGTCGCCCTTACGATCGAACACGCCGCATGAGAAATCGCCGGCCGACTTCAGGATCGGCGAATAGGCCGTCTTGCACAAAACGACGCGCATTTCCTCGGCGATTTTGAACAATGAATTCTTGACGATCTCGAATGAGGCGGGATCGCTGGCTGCCGGTGCGTCCTTCATCGGCCATCTCCCTGGGTGTGCTCGCGCGCGAGCCAGACGAAGCCGTTTTCGTCCATGCGGCCCTGCCACCTTGGTGGCAACAGAATGGTGGACTCCAGCGCTTCGATCACCGCTGGCCCGACCACCGTAAAGCCCGCCGGCATGCGCGCTCGATCGAGCACCGCCGCCTCGTGGCGGGCTGCGCCGAACCACGCGCGCCGGCGTCCCTTCGCCGGGTCCGTGCCCAGCGCCGCCGGCGTTTGGCGCAGGCGCAGAGGGGCAATACTGCCGATCGCGGCAACCCGTAGGTTGACGAGCTGCACCGGTTCGCTCCGGTTGTCGTGACCGTAAGTGCGACGGTGGCGCGCGTGGAAATCCTCCGCTACAGCGGCAAGGCCCGCGGCATCAAGGCGGCGCCCCGGCACCGGCACGGCGAGCTCGTAGGATTGCCGCCCGTATCGGGCATCGACGCTGCGCACGAAGCGCCGCTGCGGTGCCTCTACCCGGGCGCGATCGAGCATGGCCGCCCCCTCCTGTTCCAGGCGCTGGAACGCCGTCTCAAGGTCGGCCGGCTCAGCCGTTGCCGTCGTGGTGTAGACCGTGCGCACGTAATCGCGCTTGAGATCGGAACCGACGAGGCCGAGCGCGGAGAACGCACCCGGAATCGGCGGGCAGACGACTTCGGCCATGCCGAGTTCCTCGGCGAGGGCGGCGGCATGCATCGGACCGGCTCCGCCAAAGGCGGCGAGGATAAATTCACGCGGGTCATGTCCACGCTGAACCGAGACGATCTTCAGCGCTTCGGCCATGGCATGGTTGACTACATCGATGACGGCGGCCGCCGCGGCCCGCGCCTCGAGCTTCAGCGGTTCGGCCAGCTTCGCGCCCACGGCGCGCTCGGCCGCCCCGTAGTCGATCGGCAGATCGCCGGCGAGCAGGGAGCCGCGGTCGAGGTAGCCCAACAGCAGATTGCAGTCGGTCACCGTTGGCTCCGTACCGCCGCGCCCGTAGCAGCTGGGTCCGGGCACGGCCCCCGCGCTATTCGGGCCAACGCGAAGAGCGCCGGCGCGGTCCACCCAGGCGATCGAGCCGCCGCCGGCAGAAACCTCCGCAAGGTCGATCACCGGCACCCGGATTGGATGGCCGGTGCCGTTCATGGTGCGATTGCCGCTCGCCTTGCCGCCGACCTCATATTCCGGCGTCGTCTCGTACTGTCCGTCGCGAATCAGGCTCGCCTTGGCCGTGGTGCCACCCATGTCGAAGGATAGGAGGTTCAAGCGGCCGGTTTGCCGGGCGGCGAGAGCCGCAGCTACCACGCCGGCGGCCGGTCCCGAACTCCACGGCAATGGCCGGCATGGCGATACCCTCGCCAGCTTCGAACACGCCACCGTTCGACCCCATGACATAAAGGCGGGGCAGCCCCAGCTCTTGCGTCGCATGCTGCAGGCGCGTCAGATAGGAGGACAGGATCGGCCCCACATAGGCGCACACGGCGGTGGTACTGGTGCGCTCGAACTCGCGAATTTCCGGCAGCACTTCGCTCGACAGGTAGATAGGGGTGTGCGGGAAGGCCTGCCGCAGGTGGCGCCCGAGCCGAGCCTCATGCTCCGGGTTGAGAAAGCTGAACAGCAGCGACACGGCGATGGCCTCCACGCGATCGGCGCGCAGCTGCGCGATCAGGTCCGCAATCTCTTCCTCGGCCAGGGGTAGGACGAGGCGGCCATCGGCCCCAATGCGTTCGCTGATCTCGTGTCGCCGGCGGCGCGGAATGAGGGTCGCCGGCGCGTCCTGGAAGAGGTCGTAAAGGTCTGGGCGCGAGGAGCGGCGCAGCTCCAGTACGTCGCGAAAGCCGCGCGTGGTCACCAGAGCGGCGCGGGCTCCTTTTTCTTCCAGGATGGCGTTGGTGACGACCGTGGTGGCGTGCGCCAGCAGGTCGACATCGGCTGGACGGATTGCGTATTGCCGCATGGCCATGCGCAGCGCCGAGAGCACGCCCTCGGTAAAGTCGGCCGGCGTGGTGAGCGCCTTTGCCACCCCGATGCGTCCGCTCGCCTCGTCGACCAGCGCCACGTCCGTAAAAGTGCCGCCGATATCAACGCCGATCCGCCAGGCCATGCCCGCGCCCTCGCTATTGCCGGCAAAGTGTAGGCAGGTTCTGCCGGCCCCGGCAACGACCGGGCTCAGGGCGCGCGCAAGAGCGCGCCAGGCGTGGAGAGGGTCGAGCGCCGCCCGCTGCAAGAACGGCTTCTTCGCGTCAGCAGGCGTGCACTTAACCGAAACTTTACGGCAGATTGCGAGGCTAGGTGGGAGCCTTTGAACGTGTGTTGTTTGTTCGGGCGCCTGGCGTTGTCTTTGGCCGGCACGAACAAGGCCTCCTCCATTGCCTGCCGGTCGCCAGGCGCACGGCGCCTGTCCTTTGCTGCCCCGGGATATTCAGATGCCTCAGCCATCGCCGATCAAGCCCGGCCCGAGCCAGCAGACGGACGCCCGTGCCTGGTGGCACGCAGAGAGCAGTTCACCGCCGCCTCGCCGTGGCGTGGCCGCCGCCGAGGCGGGCGAGGCCGCATGGCATCACAACGCGGCCTTCGCAAAGCTAGCCGCGCGGGTCGAATGCCTATCGACTCGGATAGAGGCGACCCGGTCAGCCCTCGGCGGCGAGGGCTTGGGCCACTTCGAGGGCGTGGCCGACGCGCTTGAGGGACTAAAAGCGGGCATCGCCAGGCTGCGTTGCGGCTGGGAAAGCGACGACCCCTGGCGGGATCGGCCGCCGCCAGGGCCACCGCGGCCAGTTGCCGCGCCGGCGGCATCGACCATAGCTGAGACCGATCCCTGGGATGCGGAAACGGCGGAGGCCTTGACGCGCGTTTGTGAGATTGCCGCGTTCGAGGACCAACAGTGTCCAGCGGGCCGCCGTGTTGGGTTGGCGCCGCTGGCCGGCTCGCCGGCCGAGCCGCCGGCGCCGCGCGCAAGCGCTTTGGATGCCCGACTGGCGGATCTCGCCGAGCGCCTGCATCAGGCCTTGCCGGGGCTCGATCCGGCCCAATGGTTGGCGCCGCTCGATCAACGGGTTCGCCAGCTCGAGCAAGCGGTCGCGCCAGCCTCGACGCGGGCAATGCGCGCGCCGGCGGCGGGGAGCCTCGCCAATGTGGAAATGCTGATCCGCGACCTGGCGGTTCAGGTCGAACATACCCGAGCCGAGCTCGGCCGTCTCGATGCCGTCGACGAACACCTGCGCGACATGATGCGACAACTCAAGGACTTGGCCGCGACAGCCAATACGGTGACGCTTGCGCCAGGGGAGCCCAACCCGGAGGGGAATCCGGCACACCGCGTGGAAGCATTGCTGAAGACCAGCCTCGCCGCGCGGCGACAGGATGCGCGCGCCGCGGTCAGCGTCCTCAAGTCTATTCATCATGCCGTCGGCCAGATCGCCGATCGCCTGGATGCGTCGCGGCTCGAGCGCTCGGCCGACGCAGGACTGCCGGGCCAAACCGATCTTGACGCCGATCGCGATCTCCTACTCAAGGCCTATCGCGAGGGGGCACGGGCGCTCGGCGAGACCCTCCCGGAGGTGGCTTACGAACCGCTCGAGGCTGCCGAGGACGGGCGCGCTCCGGCCCGATACGATTGGAGCACCAGCAATTGGCACTGGCACGCCAAGGACTAGCGGTCACTGGCGCGCAAACTGACGCTTCGCGTTTTCGAGCGGCGCTCTCCGCCACGGCTGCTCCCGCGACGCCGCCCAGGCGTTGACCTCGGCGGCCTTCCAAGCGGCGCCGCAAGCCTATCGAGCGCCTGCCGTGCCTGGCGCGTGCTTCCTTTTGCCCGCAAGGGGGAGCCGAGGAACGGGCCGGAGCCTCCTCTGTTTGGCCCAAGCGCACGCCGGCGTCGGCGCCCGGGGCGATTTTTTCTTGCCGCGTGAGGCTTGAATTGCGGCCGCACATGGTGCGCTATGTTGTCAATGGCCAAGAATGGCCAGGCGCATGCGGCTTCGACGGGTCAGCGGTTGCGGTGAGGTCCGCTCGTCCGTCGGCCGGCTCTGCCATCGCGGGAGCAGTTGCTTGACCTCCGCCCAACCAGGCAAGAAAGCAAGGGCCGTGCTGCTGGCCGTGTTGGCGGCGGCGGCGGCCATCGTTGCCTTTGCCACGCCGGGGGAGGCACAGCGCAAAAAGCAGCCCTCGCCGCCCCCCGTGGCCAAGGAATCGCCGCTGAGCAAGGTCGAGGAGGTCAAGCGCGAGCAACAGCCCGGCGCCAAAGAATCGGTGCAGGCCGATGTTTCCGCCCGCAACGTCGCGGTGACATCATCGTTCAGCGGTACCGAAATCGTCATTTTCGGCGCGGTCGACAATAGTCAGCAACCAAGCGCCGAATCCGGCTACTATGATATTGTGATCGTGGTCGAAGGGGTGCCGAGCCGGCAGGTGGTTCGGCGCAAGAGTAACGTCGCCGGCCTCTGGCTCAATACCTCCTCTGCGACCTTCGATCTGGTGCCCAGTTACTACGCCATCGCCTCCACGCGGCCGATCGACGAGATTGCGCCGGAGGAATTTCGCGCCTCCCACGGCATGGGTTTCCAGCATTTGCGTTTCCCGCCCGCCTTCGGACAGGCGCAAGCCCTCTCCACCGAGGACGTGAAGGAATTTCGCGAAGCCATCATTAACTTGAAGCAAAAGCAGGGGCTTTACGTCCAGGATCAGTACGGGGTGGCATTCATCGGACGCAGCCTGTTCCGCTCTACCATCGAACTGCCCGCCAACGTAACGGTGGGACCCTTTGATACGCGCGTCTACCTCTTTCGCGACGATCAACTGTTGAGCCAGTTCTCGGTGCGCCTCACGCTGGAACGGGAAGGGGTGGAGCGCTATCTGCACGCCTTCGCTTTCCAGCACCCGATGTTCTATGGTCTGGCGACCGTGGCTATCGCCGTCGCCGCCGGCCTGCTGGCATCGACGGTTTTGCGCCGCGGCGCTCCCTAGCTGCCCGCGCTAAGGCCAGGGCGCCCCGTTGCCGAGTTTTTTGGCAAAACGCCCCGGGCCCTGCCCGAGCGTGAGGCAGCGAAGGGCCTTTCGGGCAGCGCTCGCCCTAAGCTAGACTGGCACAAACGTCACCCGTGTTGGCCAGCGGCCTTTTGCACATCCCTGATGCCTCAACTCGCTCCAGATCGCTTCGGCCCCGTCAAGGGTTTGCCATCGACGGCGCCGGGGCAACGCATCGGCCTCCTCGGCGGATCGTTCGATCCACCCCACGTTGCCCATCGCCAAATCAGCGAAATCGTGCTCAAGCGACTTGGCCTAGACCAGATCTGGTGGCTGGTGACCCCCGGCAATCCCTTGAAGGCGCGCGGCGACCTCACGCCGCTCGCCGAGCGGCTGGTGCTGTGCCGGGCAATGGCCAAAAACCCGCGCATTGTCGTCACCGCCTTCGAGCGCGATCTGCCGGCTGCCTATACGGCAGGGACCCTCGCCTTCCTGAAACGACGCAGCCCGCTGGTCCGCTTTGTTTGGATCATGGGTGCCGACAATTTGGCCGGCTTCCATCGCTGGCAGCGTTGGCGGGAGATCCTGACGATGGTTCCCGTCGTCGTCGTGGATCGGCCAGGCTGGCGCCTCAAGGCCCTTGCCTCCAAGGCGGCGCGAGCCTTCGCGGCGAGCCAGGTCCCCGAAACCAAGGCGCGCGGTTTGGTGGCTATGCCGCCACCGGCGTGGACCTTTTTGACCGGACCGCTCTCCCCGGTGTCCTCCACCGATCTACGCCGCAAGGCGCGGCGGCGTGGCCAATCTGTTGCGCGAAAGCCACAGATGACCGCGCCAACCTCCGGCAAAGGCCCAAGGGGGACGCCACCGTTTCCGAGCTGCCACAGCCACAGGCCGATCGTGCGCCGGCCCGAGGCTTGCCGGGCGGCGAGGAGCGACCGGCCTGGCCGTCGCATGCGGCAAAAACGGAAGCCTCTTGAAAGCTGCTCCCGTCGCCCTCTATCCTTGACTGAGTCCCCGCGTTGGGGACTGGATCCGGGGTCGAGGGCCGGCCCGGGCCTGAGGGCCCCGACCGTTGCCCACCCGACAAGGGTTTGTTGCCCACCCGACAAGGGTTTGATGACGAAAGGACCATCAGCACAAGATGCCAACCGCACTTGAGGGTGCTCGCAAGAGCACGCCTCCGGCCGAACTCGTGTCTCCTGAACACGGCTCGGAAGCCCTTCTCGCGATCATCACGGCCGCGCTCGACGAGGCGAAGGCCGAACAGGTGGTGGCGATTGATATCAAGGGAAAATCTTCCATCGGCGACTATATGGTGATCGCCTCCGGCCGCTCCGATCGGCATGTGGGCGCGATCGCCGAGCAGCTGCAGCACAAGCTGAAAGATGCCGGCTATGGTCGCGCGCGCATCGAGGGGCAGCCCCAGTGCGACTGGGTGCTGATCGACGCCGGCGATATCATCGTGCACGTGTTCCGGCCGGAGGTGCGCGAGTTTTACAATCTCGAGAAGATGTGGTCGGCCGAGCGCCCGAGCGATCCGACGACGCACTAGTTCGGCGGTGCCGCGGCTTGCCAAGTCTCGGCGTCCTTTTCGTGAAGGCAGGGACGCCCCGTCATGCGCGTGGTCATTGCCGCGGTCGGCCGTCTCAAGGACGGCCCGGAGCGAGTACTATTTGAAAAATATCGCGACCGTTTTGAAGCTGCGGGTCGACGGCTTGGCTTTTCGCCGGTTGAGTGCGGTGAGACTTCCGAGAGCGGGGCGGCGAGCGTTGACAAGCGCAGAACCGAAGAAGCCACAGCGCTGCGCAAGTTGACCCGCGAGGCCCAGACCGTGATCGCCTTGCACGCGGCTGGTAACCCGTACACCAGCGCCGGCTTTGCCCAGCTCTTGGCTAAAATCCGTGACGACGGCAGCAAGGGGCTGGCCTTCGCGATCGGTGGACCTGATGGGCTGTCCGCCGATATTCTGGCCGGGGCAAACCACAGGCTCTCATTCGGGGCAATAACGTTGCCGCATCAACTTGCGCGCATTGTTCTTGCCGAGCAGCTCTACCGGGCCGCGACCATTCTTGCCGGCCATCCCTACCATCGCGCATGAATGGCGCGGCGGCGGCCTGGACGTGTGATGGCGTTTCAGTCCGGGTCCTCAGATCGACGTCTTGAGGGAGAAAGCGCGAGCACGCCATGACAAGCAACACCCTGGCTCCGGAAACGATCGCCGTGCAGGCTGGCGATGCCGGCGATGAGGCAACGGGCGCCATCGTTCCGCCGGTGCATCTCGCCACGACCTTCGTTCGCGATCCGGACAATCAATATCGCAAGGGCTTCAGCTACGGCCGGCCTGACAACGCCACCGTGCGGCAGGTCGAGCAGGTGGTGGCGCAGCTAGAGGGCGGCGCTGGCGCCCTCGTGGTCGCTTCCGGCATGACGGCGGCCACGATAACGTTTTTGGCGCTGGAGCGGCCGGCCCACGTCGTGGCGCCCAATGTGATGTATTGGGGCCTGCGCGATTGGATCAGCCGGGATGCCCCCAGCTTCGGCATCGAGCCCACGTTTGTGGACGCTGCCGACCCGGCGGCGATCGCGGCCGCCATCCGGCCCGGACGCACCAAGCTCGTGTGGATCGAAACACCCGCCAATCCGCTGTGGACTATCACCGACATTGCCGCAACGGCAAAGATTGCGCACGAGGCGGGGGCGCTGCTCGCCGTCGATTCGACCGTGTCGACGCCGGTGCTCACGCAACCCATTGCCCACGGCGCCGACCTCGTCATGCATTCGGCGACCAAATACCTCAACGGGCATTCCGACGCGATCGCCGGTGCCCTGGTGTTTGCTCGCCGGGCTGGCGAATTCGAGCGGGCCAGTCGCCTGCGCAGCATGCTGGGCGGCATCCTGGGGCCCTTCGAGGCGGCGTTGCTGCTGCGGGGCATGCGCACTTTGCATATTCGCGTGCGCCACCAGTGCGCCGCGGCCATGGCCATCGCCAGCCACTTCAATGGACATTCACGGCTCAAGGCCGTCCTGTACCCGGGGTTGCCGTCTCATCCCGGCCATGCCGTCGCTCAGCGCCAGATGCAGGACGGCTTTGCGGGGATGCTGTCGGTGCGCGTCAAGGGTGGCGAGGCGGCGGCGGTGGCTGCGGCGGCCAACGTGCGGGTGTGGAAGCGGGCAACCTCCCTTGGTGGGGTTGAGAGTTTGCTCGAGCATCGCGCCAGTGTTGAGGGAGCTGGTTCACCGTGTCCGCCGGACCTGTTGCGGCTGTCCGTGGGGCTGGAAAGCACGCTCGACCTGATCGGCGACCTCGAGCAGGCGCTAAGGTGAACCGCCCGTCCCGCGGGCTCGCACCGCTGGCGCGGCGTGGGGTGGTGCTTTGGCCCCGATCGGCGCCCGCGGCCGCCTGGCTTCGCCCGGTTCGAGCCGGAAGCGCTGGTCCAAGGCATACCATGGCGCCGGCAGGCCCAAGGCGTCCTCCGTCGTGTCGTGCCGAACGAAATTGCCGATCAGCGCCCGGGTGACGCCAAACTGCGCGTCGGTGGTTAGGTATGGATCATCGGGGGAATAGATTTGCGAAATCAGGGTCTTGAAGCCGGGCTTGTAGAGCATGAAGTGCAGGTGCGCGGGTCGGAAATTGTGCCTGCCCGTCGCGGCGAGCAACTCCCCGACGGGGCCGTCGATGGGCACGGGATAGCCCGCCGGCTTGACGCTGCGGAAAGAAATCCGACCCTCGTGGTCGGTGAGGAAGCGGCCGCGCAGGTTCATCTCGGCCTGGCTGGCGTCCTGGTTTTCATAGAGGCCCTGCGGCGAGGAATGCCAGACGTCAACCTCGGCATCCGCTATCGGCCGATCGGTTCCGTCCACAACCTCAACACGACAGATCAAGGCCGGGCCCGCCGTCGGCGAGCGCACGAGGCTGTCGCCGCTACGACAGATGGGCTGGTCGTCGCGCCAGAACGGTCCCAGCAGATTGGCCAGGGTCTGGGTCTCGGTCTCGGTCTGGCCGCCATTGCCGTTGTTGAGGAGACATACCAGCGCCGATACGCCGAGCGATCCCGACATCAGCATGGCCTCATTGTGCCAGGCGGTCGTGTGTTGCCCGAGCGCCGCAACCAGCCGGATTGCCTCGTGGAATTCCGCCTCCGTCAGGCGCACCTCGCGAACAAAGCCGTGTAAATGGCGCACGAGAGCCAACAAGATTTCGCGGCTGCGCGGATTTTCGGTGCGGCTGAACGCCTCGATCACGGCGGTGGTGACGGCGGCCTCGTTCTCGATAATCATTGTTCGACCTACCCTGTGCTGCTCTCGCTATGATAGCGGATGATCGCGAGCCTCGACCACCTAGGGTTGAACCAATGTCTGACGTTCCGGAGCGTCTCCTTGCAGGTAAGAAGCGGCCGTTTACGGGGGCGGAGTATCTTGAGTCGCTGCGCGACGGCCGGGAGATCTACATCTACGGCGAGAAGGTCCGCGATGTCACGCGGCATCCGGCCTTCCGCAACGCGGCCCAATCCGTGGCCAAGTTGTACGATGCCCTCCACGACGCCAAATCCAAAGACGTGCTTACGGTTGAGACCGACACCGGCTCGGGCGGTTACACGCATCGCTTCTTCAAGGCCGCGCGCTCGCGAGGAGACCTGATCGGGCAGCGCGATGCCATCGCCGCCTGGGCCCGCATTACCTATGGTTGGATGGGCCGCAGCCCTGACTACAAGGCCGCATTTCTCAATACGCTGGGCGCCAACGCCGAGTTCTATGGCAAGTTTGCCGCTAACGCGCGCCAATGGCACGCGCGCGGGCAGGAGGCCGTGCTCTACGTCAACCACGCACTGGTCAATCCGCCGATCGATCGGGCCAAGCCCGTCGAGCAGGTGAAAGACGTCTATATCTCCATCCAGAAGGAGAATGACGCGGGCATCTTTGTCTCCGGCGCCAAGGTCGTCGCCACCAACTCGGCGTTGACGCACTACAACTTCCTCGGCCAAAACATGGGTCAGGACATCAACGACGAGAGTATGGTCGTGATGTTCATGGCAGCGATGGACACGCCCGGCATCAAGCTCATCTGCCGCGCCTCCTACGAGCTGGCGGCCGCTGCCAGTGGCTCTGCGTGGGACTATCCGCTGACCAGCCGCTTTGACGAGAACGATGCCATCTTCGTGTTCGACAACGCCTTCATTCCCTGGGAAAACGTGTTCATCCATCGTGATGTGGAACGCCTCAAGGCCTTCTATCCTCGTTCGGGCTTTGTCAACGGTTTCACCATGCAGGGCTGTACACGGCTCGCCGTTAAGCTCGACTTCATTGCCGGTCTGCTAATGAAGGCGGCGCGCGCTACGGGTGTTGACACCTTTCGCGGCGTACAGGTCCAGGTCGGCGAGGTGATCGGCTGGCGCAACCTATTCTGGGCGCTTAGTGACGCCATGGCTTGCAATCCCCAAGTCATGGGTGAACGGGGCGGTGCTTGCCAACAGCCGCGCCTCGGTTGCCTATCGGCTGTTTGCCACCGAGGCCTATCCGGCCGTGCGCTCGATCGTCGAGAAGGTCATCGCCTCCGGTCTCATCTATCTGCCGAGCCACGCCCGGGACTTCAAGAATCCCGAGATCGACAAATACCTGCAAAAGTACGTTCGCGGATCGAGCGGCATCGACTATAAGGCGCGCATCAAGGTCATGAAATTGCTGTGGGATGCGATCGGCAGCGAATTCGGGGCGCGTCACGAACTCTACGAGATGAACTACGCCGGCAGCCACGAATTGGTGCGCTTGTTTCCCCTGCAGCATGCCCAAGGTTCGGGCTCACTTAAAGAGATGGAAGCCCTGGTCGAGCAGTGCATGGCCGACTACGACGAAGACGGTTGGACGATTCCGCTTACTGGAGCGGCGAGGACGTCTCGGCATTGGAACGGCTCAAGTAGAGCTGCCAGCAGGATCTGCGATCTTGCCCTCCGCCGGCCGGCGGATCGTGCCGCTCGGGCGAGCCAACATTGGCGCGCGGGCGCGCAAAAGCGCCGGGCTATGCCTGAGCCGGCGCGAGGACGCGCGTGAAGGCAACGGCGGCGACCTCTATGTCGTTAGCGGTGATGTCCAGATGTGTAACCGCACGGATCATGCCGCCATAGGAGGTGCCCATGCGCACGCCATTCTGCGCCAAGGCGGCGACGATCTCCTTCGGCTTGCGCCCGCTTGGGCCCGGGTCGAAGAAGACGATGTTGCTTTCGACTTCTGGATTCATGATGCCGATGCCGGGGAGACCGCCGATCATCTGCGCCAGGCGCCGGGCGTTGGCATGGTCTTCAGCTAACCGCTCGATGTTGTGCTCGAGGGCATAAAGTCCCGCCGCTGCCAACACGCCGGACTGGCGCATCGCTCCACCCATGCGGTGCTTCCAGGCCCAGGCCGCCTCGATAAAGCTGCGTGAGCCGGCGAGCACCCCGCCGACCGGACAGCCAAGCCCTTTCGAGAGGTCGAGCCAGACGCTGTCACAGGGGGCCGCCATCTGCTTTGCGCTTACGCCGCTCGCGACCTGGGCGTTGAGGAGGCGTGCGCCGTCCATGTGCACGCTGAGGCCATGCTCGCGGGCCGCGTGCGCGACGGCCACAATAGCCGCAAGCGGCCATACGGCGCCGCCACCACGATTGACGGTCTGCTCGAGCGCGAGCAGGCGCGAGTGCGGGCTGTGACGGCCACTGGCGTCGCGCACGGCCGCCTTCACGTCGGCCGGAGTAAAAAGACCGCGCTTGGTCACCAGCGGCCAGGTTTGCACGCCCGCGAAGCAGGAGCCCCCACCCGCCTCGGAGGTGAAGATGTGCGCAAGATCGGCGGCGATAACCTCGTCGCCAGGCCGGCAGTGCACGAGCAAGGCGATTTGATTGCACATCGTACCCGACGGCAGAAACACCGCGGCCTCCTTGCCAAGCAGGTCGGCCACGCGGTCCTGCAGTGCATTCGTGGTCGGATCGGCGGCGCTTTGCTCGTCACCGACCTCTGCTTCGGCCATGGCTTTGCGCATGCCCGCCGAGGGCCTTGTCGCGGTGTCGCTTGAGAGGTCGATCAGTCGCTGCGTAGCCATGCGTTGCTCTCCTCGCCGATGGCCCCCGCATGGAAGCCTGTCGGCGGCGCCAGGGCAAGGCGTAAGCGACGGCGACGTGACGGCGATTCGGCGCTTTATTGGCCGCTGGCCTCCGTCAGCCCAATTTGGGAAGATGCGCCGTCCGCCGGCCCGGCGGGCGCCCTCGACGCTGGCGGAGCGCATGTACGATTGGCTGATCGTCATCCTTGTCGGCCTGGCCGGCTATGCCGAGGCCCCTGGGTGGTTCATCCTCCTGGGTGCCTTCGGGCTGACGATCGAGGGCTGGTGGGGCAGGCTTGGCCTGTTGCGGCATTCTCCGCGGGCCATCAGTAGCAAAAAGACCGCCTATTTCGTGGTCGGAGCGATCAGCAATCTTGGTTTTGCCGCGCTGGGCTACCTCTTGGGCCATCTCCTGCGTGGTCTGACGCCCTCGTAGCCATCGGGCGAAAAAGAAAAAAGGCCCGCGAGTTGTTCCTACCGCGCAGGCCTAGTTTGCAAGAACGGGCACTCTTTCCACGCTGGGCCCCGATCGAGAAGGGACCCGTGCGGCTATCTGCCTAATTCGCGCGGCCCTGTCAGCAGTGTTGCACCGGGTCTGCCGCGAGCGGCTCAGGCCTTTTTCTGCCAGCGGCCCTCGGCTGATTGCTGCCAATAGGTAACCTCGCAGCCCGCTGCCGTGACGAGTTTCCATTGCTCGCGTGCTTTTTCCACCGCGCCCGCATCGCGGCCGTCGAACAAATAAACGACCCGCGCGTAGGCCATGAAATCAGCCACCTCAGCGCCGTCAACCAAGAAGCGCACCGTCGCGTTGTTCGGATTTTCTTCAGAGCTCGTCAGAAACACCGGCTGCTGCGCGGGATTGCCGTCGCGCCGTGTTCCGTGCGGCAGAAAGCTCTCCTCGCGATAGGTCCACAGCAGGGTATCGAGGGCCTCGACCCTCTCCTCGGATCCCGCCTGGATCACCGCCCGCCAGTTGCGCTCCAAGGTGCGCTCCACCAGGGCCGGCAAAGCGCCTTCCAACGACTGGTGTTCGAGATGATAGAACAACACTTCCGTCATGGCGTCCCCTCGCCAGTCCCGCGGCCACGTCGGGTCACTTGATGTCGTGACCTTGGCAGGGCGTCAACCCGCCAGAAGGTGGCGCCGCCGGGCAGGCAGCTGGCTGCTGCAGTCAGGTGCGCAATTTGGGACGGTAGCGTTGTTCGGTCAGCCCGTAGGTCCAGGCCACGGCCTCGCGTGCGGACCTGACCGTGGGCGGGACCTGCAGGAAATAGTGCTTGTGCGTGCCGTCGGGTTCCGCCGTGCCGTTGACGACCTCGACGGCCGCCCAGGCTTCCCAGCGCCAGCGTTGGCGCCACAAAATGCCGGTTTCGTCCTGCGAGACCCGATAGGCGCCGCCCTCGGCGATAAAGCGTTGTGGTGTGAGAATCGTCGATCATGCAGCGCCGGATCTGAGGATCGTGGTTGGCGGCGATGCTGCGCACATTGATGCGTTCGGGCCGCTCGATGATCCACGGCGGCACCAAAACGCCCTTCCAAGCATATACCGACCAGCCGTCGCGAAAGCCGAGCGCTGGGCCATCGGCTGCATGCAACCTGCCATTGGTATCGCTGCGGATGATGGTCGGCCGCTCCGATAACCAGCACAGGCGTTCATGCGGCAAAATCCAAGCGGCGTTCTTGGCAACTTGCCATAGGCCGCTCAGCGCCGAGGTCTGCCGGCGCAGGCCGCAAACGTCGTGGAAGTACTCGAGCACGCCCAAGGAGGATGTCGCCTGGAAGCCGAAGCTTGCCGCGGGGAATCCGAGGCTTGGTCGCCGGCGCAAACTGATGAGGGCGGCGAGGCGTTTGCGTAGGGTCGGCTTGATGCTGGCGCAGTCGCGGGCAACCGCCTCGTCGATGCTCGTGCAAAAAGCCGGTACCCGTGACAGGCGGGGCTCTTCTGCCAAGGCCGTGCGCACGGCGACACCAATCGCCCGATCGACGGCGGCTTCCGCCTTGCGCCGGACCAGATCGACGACCACAGACCTTACGTTTTCGCCACCTGCATCGTGTGCCGTAACCCACAGGTTGGCGATCTCTCGCGGGCTAGCGCCCCAGATGATTTCCCGCGGCGGGGCTAGCCCCGCCGCCTCATAGGCGATCGCGACGCCGGCTTCTGCCTCGTGCCGGTCGACCGGTGAGGTGGAACGCCGCAACGCTGACCACCGCTCACCGTAGGTTGCCAGCGCCGCTTTTTGAAAGGCAGACAGTCGCGGCAGTTCAATCAGCGACAAGTACCGCATCCTTGGGCTCAAGTTCGCGCTGACGCCGCACGCGATACGTGCCCTCAAGGAGGGTAAGCGGTGCGTGCTCATCGTGCACGACCGTCGCGGAGCCCGCCGCGACCTTGAGATGACCTAGATACAATCCCGCCGGAATTTCCCGCGCCAGGGCATCGTCCCGAAACATTGTGACCTGGTCGTAGGTGGCATGCCGGTGGCCGGTCGCCTCGCCTTCCGCCAGCACGACCGCTCCGCCAGCGTCGGCGGTCAAAATGGACCCCGAGGGCTCGACATCAGCAACCCGTTCGATCAATAGGTCGCCCTGTGCAAACATCTCTGTCATCGAATTGGCTCCTCTACTGCTAGCTAGCTCCGCCTGCTGGATGCCAGTTACTTCAACCTCTTAACCGCGCTTAAGGTTCCATCTTTCGGGCTCGATTTGCACTGCAACTTCAAGTGATCAGGCGCACGCTTGCGAGGCCGGCCCCCCCCCAAAACGTTGGCGTGGGCCGCCGCCGAGCCGGCCGGACGCCGTGCTGAACGCGCGATGAACGGCGCAAACTGCGGGCATTTTTGGCACTTTGCGCCCACCAACACGTGCGCAGAGGCGTGGCAACCCCTCGAGCATGCCGGCGCCGTGGCCAATCTGGCCAGCAAACAAGGCAAGGTGGAACAGGGGGTGTGGGGTGGCGGTTACCACCAGAATTGGCGTCACAGACACGTGAGTGACGTCCGTAAATCACCTAATCAAAAGAAGGAGCCTCAGTATGAAGTTCGGGCAATCGCTAGCGGTATCGCTCGCCGCGCTTCTTTGCACGTCATCGTTGGCCTTGGCTCAGGCGCCCGACAAGGGTGGTATGGGCGGGGGATCGCAGGCCCCTGCGGAACGGATGGAAAAGGGCCAACCCGGTGGGGCCCGCGGCGGCCAGGAGAGCCGACAACCATCGCGTGGCATGAGCCAATCCGAAGAGCGCGGTGGTGGCAACAGAGGCATGTCGGAGCGTGCACCAGGTGGTGAACGGTCTTCCAACAGGTCGGCGCGCCCGGATGGCGGCAAGAACCGGTCGGCCGAAGAGGGCCGCAAGGACCGGTCGGCGCAAGAGGGGCGCGAGCGCAACCAGGACAGGGCTCAGCGCGCCGGTCGCGACAAAGACCAGGACAAGGCGCAACGCACGGCACGCGACAAGAATGAAAAGGCCCGCGGTCGGGATCAGGAGCGGGCCGCGCAGTCTCCTCGTCAGAGGGATCAGGACAAGGCTCAGCGAACGGATCGTGGCAAGGACCAGGGCAAGGCGGCCCAAGGCCGGACCCCGGACGGCAATGCCCAACTGCAGCCGGCGAACCGCTTGCAAGCCAGCGAAAAGCAGCATGCGGACGTCCGCCAGCATCTTCTGCGCGATCGCAAAGTTGAGCGCGCCAAAGATCAGTGTCGCCGTCAATATCGGCGTCCGTGTGCCGCGCTCGGTGCGGTTGCATCCTCTGTCCGCAGCGATCATTGGCTTTGCCCCGGTTTACCGTGGCTACAGCTATGTTGTGCTCGAGGACGAAACGATCTGCATCGTCGATCCGCAGACGTATGTCATTGTTGACGTCATCCCGGCCTCCACGCAGCGGGCCGAGGCACCGGGTTCGCGCGCTCACCTCGCCTTGTCGGCCGACGAGCGGCGCTTTGTCCTGACGAGCATCGACAAGGGGCACTCGGCCGACATCAGCGTGCAGCTGGCGCTCGGTGCAGAAGTTCCCCGTTCGGTCGAGGTGACGACCTTCCCCGATCGCGTTGTCGAACGGCTACCCCAGCTGCGCTCGTATCGTTACGTGGTCGCCCAGGATCAGGTCGTCATTGTCGATCCCAACGATCGCCAGGTGGCGCTTTTGATCGGCGACTAGCCCCCCGCGTAGAGCCTCCGGCAAGCCCCGCCCGCCGTGGCGGGGCTTTTTTTGCTTATAGCGGCTCCGGATCCGCATCCCTGCGGCAAAGCTTGCGCTCCTTCACGTCAATGTGATTGACAATGTTGGGAAAGCGCGGAGGCCCTTCAGCGTTGACTTTTTTAATACCGACGTCGGCGCTCAGCCTGCTGCATTGCGGCCGCTTTCAGATCCGCATCGTTGACGGGGTTTTATCAGCACTTTACCAATTTTGCATCAGGCGCCGAAGCAGGTGGTTTCTTTTGCATCTGCGAAGCACCTGGAGGGGAACCGCGGTCACCAGCCACGGACCGATGCAAAATCGGGGGGCTAGCCTTGAAACTTTCGACGTTTGGCCTTGCGGCGGGGCTTGTGTGCTCTGTCATCGGCGCGGCCAGTGCGGCCGACGCAGAGAGCTACAAGATCCTGCGGCTCGATGGGAACAATGTGCGCTGGCAGCCCGTCGCCGGTAAGGCGACGGTCATTACTTTTGCCGTCGCCACCCAGTCCATGGATTTTCCGGGTGCGCGCAATTGCCAGAAGCTAACCGCCCCGGACGAACTGCTGGCGGCATCGGCATTGACGATCTCCACCTTTCGCGACGAGGTCGCTGCCGCCTTTGCCATGTGGCAGGCAGTAGCCGACATTCACTTCCGTGAGGCGGAAAGCCCCGCCGAGGCCGACATCGTCCTTGGTGCGCAAGTGGACCCGACGGGGCATGCCTTTGCGGACGTGTTTTACGATGCCGCATCGCGCGAGCGGCTGAAGCCGATTTCCAAGGCGCTCGTGTGTCTCAATCCCTCCAAAGCCTGGAAAATCGGCTTCAATGGCGACTTGAGGACCTACGACATTCGCTACACGATTGCGCATGAAATTGGGCACGCACTCGGTCTCGATCACCCCAACGGAGCCGGCCAGATCATGGGTTACCGTTACGAAGAGCGGTTTCGCCAGTTGCAGCCGGGCGATGTGGCCGGCGCGCTCGTGCTCTATGGCGCTGCGCGCGCCGATGGCGTGGAAGTTGCCGCCGAGGCGACAGATCCCGAGCAGGCGGCGCTGGCGCGCGGCTCGGCCAGAGTTCCGGCAGCCGCGCGTTTCCGGCCCGCCCGCAATGAGGCGAATTGGGACCGGCTAGCCCCAGAGCTGTGCCGAGGCGATGTCGGCGCCTTGGCGCAGGGCGGCAAGTTTCTTCCACACAATAGGGGCAGCGACCCATTCGCGGCCCGCAAAGGTGCCGAAGCCGCAATCGGTGGAGGCAATCACCCGCTCGCGCTCACCTACCGCGTCGACGGCCTCCAGCAGGCGCCGCGCCACCACCTGGGGGTGCTCGACAAAATTCGTGGTGGTGTCGATGACGCCGGGAATGAGCAGCCAATCCTTCGGCAAGGGCTGGGCGCGCAGGGCGGTGTATTCATGTTGATGGCGGGGGTTGGCAAACTCGATCGTCAGTGCGGCGGCGTGTGCCTGATAGAGCACGGGCAGAATTTGCGCGAGCGCAATGTCGTGAATGTGCGGGCCTTCCCAGTTGCCCCAACAGCAATGCAGCCGCACCCGGTGCCTCGGAATATCCGCCAATGCCGTGTTGATCGCGGCCACGTGCTGTTCGCAAGTCTGCAAGAATTCACGGTCGCTTTGGTCCTGGAACGTCATGGTGCGCTCCATCGCCAAATCGGGGGCATCGATCTGTAACAGCAGACCGGCGCGGTGAATGGCCATGTATTCGGGCCGCAACTCCTTGGCGAGCGTCATGAGGTAGGCTTCGTGCGAGTCTGTAATGGACATTTTGCATGGTCGTGGCGACGATGCCTGGCGAAGGCGCGGTCATGAACATATCCGCAAACGGGGTGGCTTGCGCATGCGCGCAGGTCTGCAAGCGCCGGATCTCGTCTTTGATGCCCTTGGTGTCGGTGTAGCGTACCTCGCCGATCGCCTGCGGGGCGTTGGAAATCTTGCTGCGGGTTGGAAAGCGCCGCAGGAACATTTCGATCAGTTCAGGCACTTCGGCGAAATCGCGTCCCACCTTGCGTTTTGATTCGCCGCCGAAGCCCGACATGCGCTCTGGAATATAGGTCTGAAAGCCGACGCGTTGCTGCTCGCCGTCGTTGCCGATGTCGATTCCGGCCGCCGCCTGTGCCGCCACAGTCGCCCGCACCGCGCGATCCATGGCTTCGCCCATCACGCCGGCGTCGACGGCCTCGCCCGCTTCACGGCGGATCAAGAGATCCGTCAGCACCTTGTCACGCGGTAAGCTGCCCACATGCGTCGTCAAAATGCGATCATCACTGCGGATCATGCCTGCTCCCTGCATCTATGCGCGCCGCAGTCTTCAGTATAGGGCCAAGTCGCGGCATTGCGAACGGGCGCGGCGACCGGCTCTTGCGGATGCGCCTGCGTTCCCCGCCATTGCCGACCGCGTGCTGGCCGCTCACGCCCCCCCGCCAATGCCGCCAGGTCCCCTCGCTTTACTCGTTTTGCCCTGTGCCGAAGCTGAAGAGGTCCGTCGGATCGGCGCGCGCGGCGACGTTGATGTCGGCGACGCCGACGCCGATCAGCCTAAAGGTGCGACCGTCAGCGGCTCTGTCGATGAGCGCCGCCACGTTTTCCCATATTACCTCGGTTCTTTGGGTTGGATGCGACAGCCGCCGGCTGCGGCTGAGCACGCGGAAATCCGAGGTCTTGAGCTTGAGGACAATGCTGCCGGCGGCCACGCCCTTGCGCAGCAGCTGGCCGGCGACGCGTTCGCTCAGTCTGCCGGCGATGGCGCGCAGCTCGCCCGCCGAGGCGGTGTCGTGCTCCAGCGTGGTCTCGGCGGAAATACTCTTGAGTGGCTGGTGGGGTGTGACTGGGCGGTCGTCGTCGCCGTGCGCATAAAGCGCTAGCCGGTGACCGAATTTGCCGAAGCGTGCGACCAATGCCGAGGCACTGACGGCTTGCAGATCGGCGATTGTCCGCAGGCCGCTTTCCTCCATCCGGCGCGCCGTCACGGCGCCGACGCCGTGGATCTTGCGCACCGAGAGGGGAGCCAGGAAGTCCCTGGCCTCGGCGCCGCCGATCACCGAAAAGCCGCGTGGCTTTTCTAGTTCAGAAGCGAGCTTGGCCAGGAACTTGTTGCAGGAGAGCCCAATCGAGACGGTGATACCGACCTCGGTCTCGATCCGCGCCGCGATCTGTGCCAGGGCCTCGGCCGCCGGTGGTGCCTCGGTTCGATAATCGTCGGTGAGGTCGAGGTAGGCCTCGTCCAGCGACAGTGGCTCGATGATATCGGTCGCTGATTGGAAAATGCTGCGAATCTGCTCACTAACCCGCTTGTATTTCGCCATGTCGGGTTGAATCACCTTCGCCTGCGGGCAGCGCTCCAGCGCCTGGAACATGGGCATTGCCGAACGCACGCCGTAGCGGCGCGCGGTATAGCAGGCTGTTACCACCACGCCGCGGGTCCCGGCGTGTCCGACGATGAGGGCCTCGTCGGCAAGCTCCGGCCGGTCACGTTTTTCGACGGAGGCGTAGAATGCATCGCAGTCGATGTGGGCGATGCCGAGGCTCTCCAATTCGGGATGAAGGACAAGCCGCCCTGCGCCGCAGCGCACACATACCCGATCGATGACCTCCCCGATCTGGCAGCAGCTCCGGCACAAGGCGCGTTTCAGCGCGGTTGGCTCGCCCCGAGACATGCCGCAACGCTGCCACGAGTGGCCCAATGACACCAGAGTAACACGGCATCTTTCCCCGGTTGCAATGGGGGCGGGGCTCGCCGGGCGAACCGCGTGGCTCAAGGCTCGGGGACCTGGGGCGGCTACAGCTCCCGCGCCACCAGCTCCTTCATGATTTCGGTGGTGCCAGCATAGATGCGGTGAACGCGGGCATCCGCGTAGGCGCGGGCGATCGGGTATTCGAGCATATAGCCGTAGCCCCCAAAGAGTTGCAGGCAGGTGTCGAGCACCTTGTTGTCGAGTTCCGTCAGCCACCATTTGCTCATGGCCGCGGTCGTAGCATCGAGCTTGCCTGCAAGGAACAGCCCCAGGCAGTGATCGAGGAAGACGCGCGCCACCGTTACCTCGGTCTTTACTTCGGCCAGTTTGAAGCGCGTGTTCTGGAATTCGGCCAACGACTTGCCGAAGGCCTTGCGCTCGCGCGTATAGTCGATGGTCCATCCCAGCGCCGCCTCCATGATCGCAACGGCGCCGATGGCAACCAACAGGCGTTCGCGGGGTAGCTGATTCATCAGACAGGCAAAGCCGCGCCCCTCCTCGCCCAAAATGTTCGACGGCGGCACGTGCACGTCCTCGAAGAACAGCTCGGCGGTATCTTGCGCGTTCTGGCCGATCTTCTTGAGGTTGCGGCCGCGCTTGAAGCCCGGCCGGTCGGCCTCCACCAGCACCAGGCTCACTCCTTTTGCTCCCACCGCCGCATCGGTCTTGGCGGCAACAACGACGAGGTCGGCGAGCCCGCCGTTGGTAATGAAGGTTTTCTGGCCGTTGAGAACGAGCTCATTGCCTCGGCGCAAGGCGGTGGTGCGGATCGCCTGTAGGTCGCTACCCGTGCCAGGCTCGGTCATGGCGATGGCGGTGATGACGTCTCCTTTGGCCATCTTCGGCAGCCAAGTGCGCTTCTGCTCCTCGCTGCCGTAGTGCAAGATGTAGGGCGCCACGATGTCGGAGTGCAGGCGAAAACCGGGCGCGGTAAACACGCGCTTGGCCATCTCCTCGATCATCACCGCGCTGTAGAGGAAGTCCGCACCGCCGCCACCGTATTCTTCCGGCGTATCGGTTAGCAGCAGGCCCGCCTCGCCTGCCTTGCGCCAGACTTCGCGGCTGACGTGGCCCTCTTTCTCCCAATGTTCGTAGTGCGGGGCGATCTCGCGATCAATGAAGGCCTTGACGGTCTTGCGGAAGAGCTCGTGCTCCTCCTTGAAGATCGGAGCGGTACTGGACATGGGGGTGCGTGCATTTCCGGCTAATGTTGCGGTGGTGGCATCAGCCTAGCGAACCAGGCGGGCTCGCGCCACGCTGTTAACGCTTGCCGAGCGCATTCAGCTCTGCCTGGCTGAGGGTGCGCGCTTCCTCCTCCAGCATGACGGGTATGCCATCGCGAATCGGATAGGCAAGGCCGGCCGCCCGGCTGATCAACTCTTGCGCCGCCGCATCGTAAATCAGCGACGTTTTGGTGCGCGGGCACACCAGCAGCTCAAGCAGGCGCCGGTCAACGCGCTCGGCTACTGGCTTTGCTTGTGGGCTCTCATCCACGACTTCGCGTCCGCTCAATTTGCCGCCTGCGCCTCACTGCAATCTCGAGCCCGAATCTTGCGATCCGGCTGCCAAGTCGAGTTCCGCCAGCGCCACCAGCATGTCCGCCCGCGTGCTCAGATCGGGGGCCTCGAGCAGCGCCTGCTTCTCCTCGGGGCCGTAGGGCGCGATCACGGCCAATGAGTTGACCAGCCGCTCCGTCGAAGCATTGGCGATCGCCGACCAGTCGGCGCTGAGATTGCGCGCCTCCAAGTAGGTCCGCAAGGTGTCCAATAGGCCCCGTCGGTCGACGGTTTCTTCGCCAGCGCCGGCAACAAAGTCGCCCTGAAACGGGGCAAAGTCGACGTTCCAGAGGCGATAGGGCTTGTCACAGGCGACCTCCTCCTTGAGGAGACAACGCGCGATGCCCGACAGCGTGATCGAAACCCGCCCGTCCTCGAGCTCTTCGTAGGCTGTCAGGCGCCCGACTCCACCGACCGATCGCAGCTCGACCGACTTCCCTGGCGGCGACTCCTCGCCTCCCCCTTTTGGTTGCACCAAGCCCAGCACGCGATCACCCGAGATGGCATCGTTAAGCATGGCCAGATATCGCGGTTCGAAGATGGTGAGCGGCAGGCTGACGCGCGGCAGCACAATTGCGCGCCGCAGCGGAAAGATGGGCACGCAAGCCGGTAGATCGGCCGGGTTTCGATATCGCTCCGACAGGCTCGGCAAAGTTCACCCGCTATTTGTTGCGCTCAGGAGAACAAAATGGACGAAAGCCGGCGCCGTCCTTCCAGCGTCAGTGGATCCTTTGGCCCCCAGGCGTCGAACAGCTGCACCAGCTGCTTGCGGGCTGCCTCCTCGTTCCACTTACGGTCGCGGCGGACCACCTCGAGCAGTTGATCGAGCGCCTCGGCCTTTTTGCCCTTGGCGGCGAGCGCCGTCGCCAGATCAAGGCGAGCTTGGTGGTCGGCGGGGCGCGCCTGCACTTGCGCCTCGAGCTGGGCCACGTCACCGGCCTTCTCGGCGCTGCGGGCCAGATCGAGGGCGGCACGAACGCTGGCGACGACGGCAAGGTGCTGCTTGTCGGGGGGGACTAACCCGATGGTCTGCTCGGCGCGCGCCAGATCGCCCGTTTTCAGGTAACAGCGCGCAAGGCCCGCGAGCGCTGCCGCATTTTGCGGCTCTTCCTGCAGCACTGCGGCATAGATTTTGGCGGCGCCCTGCACGTCGCCGGCCTCCAAGGCCTGGTCCGCCGATTCCAAGACCGCGGCAACCTCCTCGACCGCGTCATCGCCGAGCAAGCGGTCTACGAAGGCCTTCACGGCGCTTTCCGGCTGTGCCCCCATGAAGCCGTCGAGCGGCCGGCCGTCGCGGAACGCATAGACGGTCGGGATGGATTGGATTCTCAATTGCGCCGCGATCGCCTGGTTCTCATCGATATTGATCTTTACCAGGCGGACCTTGCCCTTGTAGCTGCGCACTACCTTCTCGAGGATGGGCGTCAGTTGTTTGCACGGTCCGCACCATGGCGCCCAGAAATCCACCAGCACCGGCACATTGCGCGACGTCTCCAGCACGTCCTTGGCAAAAGTTGCCGTGCTCGTATCTTTGACCACGTCGCCGGGTGCGCCGACCCCGTCCTTTTGCTCAGTGCTCTTGCCAAAACCGAAAACCATCTCGCTCTCCAGCTGCAGGTCGCGCGCAGAATATAGTGCGTGCCTGCCATAATGCTACGGCACGCAGCTAATGCTGCTCCACGGCTCGGCTCGCTTCGGCCGCTACGGCCAAGATCCGGGGTGCGTGGCCGCAAGCACGTATAAACCGCAGCAGATCCTCCCCCGCGATATTGGTGGTTGCCGTATTCTCCAGCGGGTGATAGTTGAGCCGCTCCTGACGCATCATATCGGCATCGAGGATCACCGTCACGCGCTGGTGGGTGTCGTTGATCAGCGCCAAGGGCGTCACGGACCCGGCGGGCACGCCCAACACCTCCAACAGCAGTTCAGGTCGGCCGAAGCTGAGCCGGTCGCTACCCAAAATCTGGTGCAGGTTCTTTAGATCGATGCGCGCCCTGCTGAGCGCCACCACCAAGAACAGCCTACCCTTCTTGTCCTTCAGGAACAGGTTCTTGGTATGCCCGCCCGGCAGCGTGCGCTCCAGCCTGGAGCTTTGTTGCACGGTGAAAACGGCCTCGTGTTCGACCGTCTCGGTGAGGATCCCGAGGCGCGCCAAACGCGCAAATAGATCCTGACGGCTGGCAGGCATGATGCTCCCCACCAAGGGCGCGCAGGCGACCGATCATGTGCACGCACTCCTACTCGATGACCGACCCCCAACACAATGCCGCCGCGGGGAGACCTGCGCTTGCCAACCTTAGGGCTTTGCTGCATATACCGGCCGATGGACGCGGGTGTAGCTCAGGGGTAGAGCATCACGTTGCCAACGTGAGGGTCGTGGGTTCAAATCCCATCGCCCGCTCCAACTTCCAATGTGTCCAACCCGGACACATGGGTCAACACCGGGGTAACAAACCCGTTGGAAAACCTGGGGTAACAAACCTGGGGTAACAAACCGGGCCGCCCACACATTATCCAGCCTTTTGTTGGCGCTTAAGACGCCCCACCCGTGGGCGCTGTCGATCGCGGCTATGGCACCGGCAAAGGGCCAGCCGCACGGGTAGGCCCGCGCCAAGCCTCCCCGTACGCCTCCTTGCCATGGGTGATGTCCAGTGGGTCAATGGCGAAACAGAAGCTCGACCCGGCGGCGCGACAGGGCTGCCGGCCAGGTGGAGCATCGCCTTTGCCGCCACTAAATGTCTGTAGATCAACGGTATTCGCGCACGGGTTGAAGTTACCATAATTCGCTGTGGTGAGGAGCCAATTGTCGCAACGGGCGCCTGCGGCCCTGGGCCTGTCGCCGCCATCGGCCGCGCCCATGGGCAACAGCGCCGCGCGGATAAGTGTCGCCCTTTCTGCACCCTGCAAAAGGCCGGCGAACAGGCTTTAGCGTCGCGGCTGCTCGGGCCGGTGCATCGACCTTGAGCCTCGGTCGGCTAGATATTGGCGGCCCTGTCCCACATTTTGCCGCCGGGCCTGCAGCCCAGCGCAGCAATGTCGGCACTGGCATCCACGCCCCAGGCCGCTTATTTTCGTGTATCGATCCCGGTGCTGTCGGGGGCGGCGCCCCCGCCGTCCCTGGCGACCACGCTTTTCAGGCAAGAGGCCAACACCATGTCCGAACCCCCACGCGCGCTACACCGGGCGCAAACCCATGACGTCTTGCGGTCGGCGCGCGACTGGCTTGATGAGGACGGTCGTATCGCCTTGGCGACGGTGGTGGGGACTTGGGGATCGGCGCCGGTGGGTATCGGCGGGCAGATGGTAGTGGCGCAGGATGGGCGCTTCGAGGGTTCGGTCTCGGGCGGTTGTGTCGAGGGCGAGGTGATCGCGGAAGCCGAGGACATTCTCAGCAGCGGTCAACCGAAAACTCTCGATTTCGGTGTTGCGGACGAGACGGCTTGGCAGGTTGGCCTACCGTGCGGTGGGCAAATCCGCGTTTTCGTCGAGCGCCTAGAAAAGAGGGACGGATTGCCGTTAATTGAACGCGCACTCGAGGCGCGCAATGGTCGTCGTGGTCTGTTGGTGCGAACCCGGCTCAAGGACGGCCACCACGACATCTTTGCCCGCGACGATCAGGGTCTTGACCCCACCGTTCGCAAGCGCTTCGAAAGCGGCGAGAGCGAACTCGAGATGACGCCCGAGGGCGAGATCTTTCTGCACGCCATGGTGCCGCCCGCACGCGTGCTCATCATCGGTGCCACGCACATCGGCCAGATCCTAGCCCAGCTTGTGACGATGGCCGGCTACGAGGTGGTGGTCATCGATCCGCGCACGGCCTTCGCCGCCGCGACGCGCTTTCCGGACATCCGTCTCGATACAGAGTGGCCGCAGGACTCGATCCCGAAGATCGGCCTCGACCCCTATACCGCGATCGTTGCCCTGGCGCACGTGGGTCACATTGACGACGAGGCGCTGAAGCTCGCCATGCGCTCCAACTGTTTCTACATCGGCGCGCTCGGCTCCAACCGCAATCATGCCAAGCGCAGACAGCGCCTTAAGGAGGCTGGCTTCAACGATGCGGAGATTGGCCGCATCCATTGTCCCATAGGCTTTAATATCGGCGCTCAGACGCCGCAGGAGATCGCGATCGCCATCATGGCGGAGCTGGTGCTGGCCTTGCGCGGCCCAAAGGAATACAAGCCAGCCAAGGCGGCCTAAGCTTTTCTTCGCGGCCCGCCGCCTACCGAGCTCGTGGCCGCCGGGGAGGACATGCACCATGCTTGACGCTTATATTTACGATGGTCTGCGCACGCCCTTCGGTCGACATGCCGGCGCCCTCTCACGCGTGCGGCCGGATGATCTGCTTGCCGGCGTGGTCAAGGAGGTGGTGGCGCGCTCAGGCTTCGCCCCTGAGCAGATCGATGACGTGTCCGTCGGCTGCGCCAGCCAGGCCGGCGAGGACAGCCGCAACGTCGCCCGCCACGCGATTCTGCTTGCGGGCTTGCCGGTGGCGACGCCAGGCTCCGTGCACAACCGTCTGTGTGGGTCGGGGCTCAATGCCATCGTCGCGGCCGCGCATGCGATCACCTGCGGAGAGGCTCGCGTGTGTCTCGCCGGAGGGGTCGAAAGCATGACGCGCGCCCCGTTCGTGGTCGGCAAGGCGGATCAAGCCTACAGCAAGAATTTCACGGTCTATGATTTATCTCTCGGCGCCCGCTTCCCCAACCCAAAGATCGAGAGCGAGTTCGGCGCCGACACCATGCCGGAGACCGCCGACAATCTTGCGCGTGACTATCAGCTTTCGCGCGAAGCCTGCGACCGCTTCGCGCTTGCCTCCCAGCAGAAGTATGCCAAGGCCAACGCAGCTGGCTTGTTCGAGAACGAGATCAATCCGGTGACGATTTCGCAGGGCAGGGGCAAAGCCGATATCGTCGTTGCGAACGATGAGCACCCCCGGCCCCAAACGTCCCTCGAGAGCCTGCAAAAGCTCAAGCCTCTTTTCAGCGATGGCGTTACCACGGCCGGCAATGCCTCCGGTATCAATGACGGGGCAGCCGCCCTTGTCATTGCCAGCCGCGAGGCCGGCGACAAGGCCGGCGTCAAGCCACTAGCACGCATCCTTGCCTCCGCCGTCGCCGGCGTGCCACCACGCGTCATGGGCTTCGGTCCGGTGCCAGCGAGCAAGAGGGCGCTAGAGCGTGCCGGCTTAGAGCTCAGAGACATCAATGTCATCGAGATCAATGAAGCCTTTGCGGCGCAGGTGCTGGCCTGTCTCAAGGGGCTCGGCCTCGCCTTCGAGGATTCCCGCGTCAATCCTAACGGCGGCGCGATCGCGATTGGCCATCCGCTCGGCGCATCGGGCGCCCGTCTTGCGCTGACCGCCGCGCGCCAGCTGCAGCGCTCCGATGCGCGCTACGGCCTGGTGTCCATGTGTATTGGCGTTGGCCAGGGCATCGCGGCCGTTCTGGAACGCGTATGAGTTGATGGGACGCGGCACAACGCGAGGGGTTGGCCGACCGTCCTGGGCTCAGCGCCGTGAGGCTTGAGGTGAAATGCTCTGGCGGGGATTGCTCTGGTGGTGATTCCGGCGGGGATTGGGGCGGCAATATTGCACCGCCGAAGTGACGGGCTGTTAATAATGCCTCGTTTTGATAGCGTAGCGCGCACGGAGGGGGATACAAGACGGTAACGTGGGAAGGGGAGAGAGACGAACGACCAAGGAGGCCGGGCGTGATCACCACGAAGCGTTGTCCCCACACGGGCGTTGTGAATTTTTTTGTGCGGGCCGATCCTCATCTGGCTGTTGGTTCGGTGAGCCAGGACGCAAATCCCCGACAATTCGTCTGGCGCTGCTATCTCGACGGGCAAGGCGCAGGCATTGCCGATGACCCCGCGAGCGCGGAAGCCAAGCTTCGCCGTGCCATTGCGCGCGGCCGAGAGCTAACCGCCCCCAATGTGAATTGACAGCGCGCCTAGGCTCAGCACGGGCACGCGTGCCTAGACGACCGAACGGCCGCTAGGCCCCGCGGGCGGCAGCCAAAACGCCATGAGGTTCACAACAGGGGCAGCGAAATCGCGCAAAGTTGCGCGCCACTTTGCGGCGCCCCTTTTGCGCTTTGCCAGGGAGGAGAAGCCAATGAGCGCGCACCATCTGCCATGTGGTACGTGGCTGGTCATCGAGCCAGGTGCGCGGGATGGAGGCCCGCTGCTCGTTTCTCAGCACGCCAGCTGCGGGGAAGCCGAGGCCGAGCGCGACCGACGCAACCGGAACGCCAGCGAGCCGCACTTCCAAGCCTGCATGGTTCTTGAGCCCATTGCGCAGCGCATGGGCGGACGACAATCGCCGGCGGCGCAACGGCGTTAACGGCAGCGCAACGCTGCTTCATGCCTGGCTGTCAGGATGCCTTGCTGTTGTCCGCGCATGTCCGTGAGCGGGCGATGTCATCCTCGCTGCAGCCAGCCTGGCGCAGCACGTCGGCGGTGTCCGCGCCAAGCAACGGCGGCGGCAGGTCGGCCTCCACGGGCAGATGTTCGACGTTGATGGCCTGCCGCAGCGTGCGCATGACCGGCGTGTCGTTGGCGAAGTTGGGCGTGAAGAAGCCCACGTCCGCCAAATGCGGATCCTCCAGCAGATCGCTCGGCTTGCGCACCGGTTGGGAGGGAATGTCGAGCTGTTTGAAGCACGTCAGCCATTCGGCCGAGGTGCGCGAGGGTAGGGCCGCCGCCAGTATCTCGTAAAGATCGTCGACGCGGCGGCTGCGCTCGGTAGCATTGCCGAACCAGGCTTGCTCGCAGACGTCCGCGCGACCGATCTCGCTCAAGACCTTGGTCCAGTTGCGCTGCGTATAGGGCAGCACGCCGATCCAGCCGTCTTTTGTCTGGTAGGGGCGCCGACCCCGGGAAAGGACGCGCGTGTAGCCAACGCTGCCACGATCCTCAAAGGTCGCCGCGCCAAGGTGCTCGCTCAAGCTGAACGCCGCCATTAGTTCAAACATCGGAACCTCGATGTAGCCAGGTACTTCGCCGCTGCGTTCCCGATAGAGGAGGGCCGCCAGCAAGGCATAGGCTAGATGCAGGCCCGAAATCTTGTCGGCGGCAATCGTCGGCGCGTAACGGGGCGTGCCGTCCCGCATCTCGAACAAACCGGCAAATCCCGAGGCCGCCTGGATCACGTCATCGTAGGCCGGCTTGCCCGCATAGCGGCCGTGCCGACCGAAGCCGACCGCGGCGGCATAGATGATTTTCGGACTGGCAGCGCGTACGGCGTTGAAGGTAAAGCCGAGCTTGTCCATAGCCTCCTGGCGCATGTTGTGCACGAGCACATCGGCCGTGGGCAAAAGCTTAAACAGGGCGACTCTACCCGCCTCGCTTTTGAGGTCGAGCGCTATCGAACGCTTGTTGCGATTGTTATTGGCGAAGATGGCGCTGATGCCAGGCGCTGCCACGGGGGCCACCGGCCGCATGCTGTCACCCTCGGGGGGCTCGACTTTGACGACGTCCGCTCCAAGGTCACCCAAGATCTGGGTCGCATAGGGACCCAGAATGACCGACGTCAAGTCAAGGATGCGCAAACCTTTGAGCAGGGGGATCATGAGATGGGCTCACGGATGACCAGGATACCCGGTCAGGTAGCACGTAGAGCCTCAACACGACTACAGCGGGCCCTAAGCGCAACGGTGCTCATTGCCGTGGAACGCCGCCGGCGGACGCACGTTGGTAGGCCAGGCCCGGCTTCGCTTTCCCTCCACAGCCGGACCGACATTCAACTCGGGCACCAACGCATACGGCCGAGGTGCCTTTTTCTTTCGTGCTCCCGGCTCTTCCCGATCCCCGGCGCTCGGCCCCGGCGAGACACCCTCGCAACACAGGACCTTGTTCACGCGCTCGTGAGGGGCACGGGCTCGCGCGCTGGTCGTTGCCTTGACCTCGCCGGCTTCCTTGCAAATAAAACGATCATTCGTTTTGTTTTGTGCAGCGCACAGTGGGGCCGTCCCCCGGCAATCGGAATAGGAAAAGGTTGGTCACAGCAAGGAAAAACCGTGCCGAAACTCAAACCGGCGACACAGCAGGCGCGCCGCGAGCACATTCTGGATGCTGCCGAGCGCTGCATTGCAAACACCGGCTTCCACCGCACGACCATGCAGGATATCTGCCGTGCGGCGGCGATTAGTCCCGGGGCGCTCTACGTTTACTTTGACAGCAAAGAAGCGCTGATCGCGGGGATTTCCGAGCGGGATCGGCAAGAGTTCGCCGAGCGGCTCGAGGCCCTGGCCGGGGCGCCCGATTTCATGCAAGCCCTGCAGGCTCTGGGTGAGCAGTATTTCCTCGACGAGGCGGCCAAAGACCACCGAATGTCGATCGACATCGGGTTGGAAGCGACGCGCAACCCCCGCGTGGGCGAGATCTTCCGCCGGTTCGACCGCTCTACATCGCCGACAGCTTCGAGACGCTTTTCCACGCGCTCAAGCAGGCGGGACGCATTGCGCCCGCGCTCGACATCCCCACTACGGTCAAGGCCTTCATGGTCGTCGCCGACGGCATGTTTCGGCGCCGGGCCGTCGATAGGGACTTTGACGCCGAGCGGATGCTGCCCGCGGTGCTCAAGCTGATCGAGGCGCTGCTCAATCCTAGGCCATGAGGCCAGGTCATGAGGAAGACGCCTCAAATCGCTCCTCGCCATTGCGGTGGTGTTCGTCTTCTTGCGCGACTGGCGCGCGACCTTGATTTCGGCCATCGCCCTGCCGCTATCGACCATTCCCGCCTTTTGGGCCATTGCGGCCGCCGGCTTCACCCTCAACCTCGTCAGCCTCCTCGCCATCACCATCGTCACGGGTATTCTGGTCGACGATGCCATTGTCGACATCGAAAATATCGTGCGCCCTGTGCATGGGCATGTCGGCCTACCGTGCCGCGCTCGAAGCCGCCGACGAGATTGGCCTGGCGGTCATCGCCATTACACTCAACATCATTGCCATGTTCGTACCCGTGAGCTTCATGGGCGGCATCGCCGGACAATATTTCAAGCAGTTCGGTTTGGTCGTCGCCGTCGCCGTCTTCTTTTCTCTGCTGGTGACGCGCCTCATCACACCCCTTCTTGCCGCCTACTTTTTGCGCGCCTCCGCGCCGAGTGAGGCGGAGGGCTGGCTCTTGCGCACCTATACGCGCGTTGTGCGTTGGTCGGGTCCTCGGCTTGCTGATTTTCGCCGCTTCGATCGGCAGTTTTTATGTGCTCCCCTCCGGTTTCCTTCCCGCCGGCGGCAGCTCGAGAGCGAGCAGCATGCGGGCGCTGTCCTCGGGCTCGCGTCTCGAGGAGACCAAGGCAGTTACCATAAGATTGTGCGCAAGCTGCGCGCACGGTCGGAGGTGGCGAGCGTGTCCGTCGACGGCGGGCGCGTCATGGGTTCGGGGCGGAGGTGTGCCAAGGCAACCTTGGTCATCAACCTTGTGGCCAAAGAACACCGCAAGCTCCTCAGCAACGCCAAATCGGCGCCAGCCTTAGCGACCTGCCTGGATATTCGCTACTGGTTTCTGAAGGACAATCGCCAGCGGCAGTTCCAACTCGTCGTTGCCGGCCGGGATGCCGGGGCGGTGACGCAGGCGGCCGCCGAGTTGACCGGCCAGGCCAAGCGCATTGGGCTGCTTGCCAATGTCGTCTCGACCGGCCTGAGTTGCGCGTAGTGCCCATCAGCGACGTTGCCGCCGAGTTGGGCGTTTCCACGGAAGCGATTTCCGAGGCGGTGCGCATCGCCACCATCGGCGACATCGGCGCCAACCTTGCCAAATTTGACGTCGGCGAGGGGCAAGTCCCAATCCGCGTCCAGCTCGAAGAGCATGCGCGCGCCGACCGGCAGACCCTGGAATCGCTGAAAGTTGCCACCGCCGCCGGCGCGGTGGTGCCACTCATTACCGTGGCGCGGTTCGAACTCGGTCAAGAGCCCCGCAATTGACCGCTCCGACCGCAGCCGTCGCGTTGTCATCGGTGCCGATCTCGTCGGCGATAGCCCGCTTGGAAAGGCCGTAGAACAGATGATGGCCCAACCCGCCGTCAAGCGGCTGCCGCCGCAGGTTGAGATCCGGCCGTTCGGTGACGCCGAGATCATGGCGGAAGTGTTCGAGAGCTTTGCTAAGGCCATGGCCGCGGGGCTCATGATGGTCTATGCCGTGCTCGTGTTGTTGTTCGGCAGCTTCCTGCAACCGATAACGATCCTATTCTCGCTACCCCTGTCGATCGGTGGCGCCATCGTTGCCCTCGCCTTCACGACGCAGCCGATCAGCCTGCCGGTGGTCATCGGTGTCCCCATGCCGATGGGCATCGTGACCAAGAACGCCATCGTGCTCGTTGATTTCGCCATCGAGGAGGTGGGACGCGGCGTGCCGCGGCTCGAGGCCATCGTCGACGCCGGACGCAAGCGCGCCCGGCCGATCGTGATGACCACCATCGCATGATCGGGGGCATGCTGCCATCGGCGTTCGGCCTGGGCTCGGGCGGGGAATTCCGCGCGCCGATGGCGATCGCCGTGATTGGCGGGCTGTTGTCGTCGATGCTGCTCTCGCTCCTCTTCGTGCCGCCCGTTTTCAGCGTCATGGATGACATCGCAGGCATGATCTGGGGTTATTTCCGGCGCTGCGTCGGGGAGGCTGATGAGCCCGCCGAGCCGGCGCGGCCGACGCCAAGACGCACCGGCGCCGCCAATGCCCAAGGTCTGCCGATTGCGGCCGAGGAGAAGCCCGGGCGCCGGCGAGGGAAATCTACCGAGCCGCCCGCCCGCATTCGCCGCGTTGCAGGGCCACACCGTTTGCCCTTGGGGGGATGCCTGCGGCCGGCGCGGAGGATCCCATGTTCGATGGTCGAAATCCTGCTCGATCAGCTCTTGCGCGGCGACCCGCGATCGCAAGATCGGCGCCCACCGACCGGCTCCGAAGATCTGGCTGATCTGCTGGCCCAACTCGCCCCTGGCGGTGGGCAAGGCGCGCCACCTGTGGCTTCCCTGGCGGGGATTTCAGGGCGCCGCTGCGGTCTCTGGGCCGTCGCGTGGCGGCGAACGGCGGGGGGAGGTCCATCTAGAGGAGAGGTCCTACGCCGCCTCTCCGCCGGCGCCACGCAGGCTGCTGGGATGCGCGTGAGAAGGGGGGGCCCGCCTTAGCGACGTGTTGGGCAGGCTGCAAGGGCGGCCCCAGGGCCGCGGCGGCCTTCCTCGACGCCCTGGGAGCTCTTGGCAGGCCGCCGCCGGGGTGCGCCAGGGCACCGGGCGTCTCGACCAGGCGACGGGGGCATCGACTATTCGCGCGAAGCCATCGCGACGATGACCGGCAAAACCCCCGCCGAGCTCCTTGCCGAGCTCAAGGCGCTGGCCGCCGACAATCCCTTTGAGCGCCGGCGCGGCGCTGCGGGGCCTTGGTGCCCTCGTTCTCGGCACGCAGGTCGGCCGCTCGCTGGCAGCAGCAACGGCCCTCGCCCTGATCGGCGGCCTTGCCTACACGGCCTATGAGAACTACCAGGCCGGTCACCGGCCTTCACGGGCGCGCGCCTGTCCGATCAGGAGCACCAGCTGACGGCGGCATCGGCAGGCTCCGGCTTCGAGGCCGGCGCACTCAGCAATGACGGGGCAAGCCTACTGATCCGCACCATGATCGCGGCGGCTGCCGCCGATGGGCGCATTGACGCCAGCGAACGTCAAAGAATTCTGGGCGGCCTAAGGCAGGCCGGGTCTTCCGCGGAGGCGCAGCGCTTCCTCATGCAAGAGGTGCAACGCCCGGCGTCCCCGGCCGATCTTGCCCGCGAGGTGTCCTCGCCCGAACAGGCCGTCAGGTCTATACGGCCGCGCGCATCGCCGTCGATCTCGATGGCGAGGAAGAGCACGCCTTTCTGACGGCGTTAGCGGCCCAGCTTGGCATTGACGCTAGCCTCGCGGCGCGTATTGATGCGGCCGCGCGCTCGGCTAGCACCGCAAGCGCGCAAGGCCGCGGGCCGGCGGCAAGCTAGGGCGTGTCGCCATCGAACAAACACGGTTGCAGGTCGGATGGCGGCCGCCGCGGAATGCGCCGGTGCGGGCCAAAATCGACCCGATCCGCCAGGCCGGGATAGCGCGCCTGAAATTCCGCTAGAGCCTTGTCCCGGCTGCCCGCAAAACGCCGCTGTTCCCAGATCTCATAGAGGCGGCGCGGGTCGCAGCCGTAGCGCAGCAGCATGTCTTTGCGGCGTATCCTGAGCCAGCGAGCGATCCAAATGTCGATGGCATCTTGCTCCGTGAGCGGACGCCCCGTGGCGGCCGCCGGGCGGCCAGCGAGCGAATTGCATACTTGACTGTCGAACAACATCCCGCACTGATCGCCGATGAAAGCAGCAAACTGATGGCCGCGCCCGGCCGCTCCCGCGAGACCTCGACGTGATCCTATTTCCCGCCATCGACCTCAAGGACGGCAAGTGCGTGCGCCTCAGGCTCGGCGACATGGCGGCCGCCACCGTTTTCAACGATGATCCGGCGGCGCAGGCCAAGCTGTTCGAGAGACAGGGCTTTCGTTACCTACACCTGGTCGACCTCGACGGCGCCTTCGCGGGACGCCCGGTCAACGCGGCCGCCGTCGGCGCGATTCTGAAGAGCGTCGGGATCCCGGTGCAACTCGGCGGTGGCATCCGCGATCTCGCCACGATCGAGGCCTGGCTGGACAAGGGCGTAAGCCGCGTCATTCTCGGTACCATCGCGGTGCGTGACCCTGAGCTGGTGCGGCAAGCCGCACGGCGCTTTCCCGGGCGCATCGCCGTTGGCATCGACGCCAAGGACGGCAAGGTTGCCGTCGAAGGTTGGGCGATCACCAGCGAGCTGTCGGCGCTCGATCTGGCGCGGCGCTGTCAAGACGCCGGCGTGGCCGCCATCGTCTATACCGATGTGGCGCGCGATGGCGTGCTCAAGGGGCTGAATTTGCCGGCGACCGCGGCGCTCGCCCGGGAAACCGCCATTCCCGTCATAGCCTCGGGCGGTCTTGCCGGCATCGAGGATGTCGAGGCGCTTCTGCAAGCACAGTACGCGTTGCTGGAGGGCGCCATTGCCGGGCGCGCCCTCTACGACGGGCGGCTCGATGCGCGCGCGGCTCTGGCCCTGATCGGGGCCGGCGACGGCGACCAGAAATTTGGCAAGCCTTGAGCGGCCGGTCGGGCTCCGTCTCGGCCGCCTTCGGTGCGCTGTGCGCCCGTGCGCGTGCCGGTGAGCGCCAATCGAGGCATGCCGGGTGGCAAAACCGGGCGAGGGCTCTCGTCCCGCGCCCCTGGCACACGATGCTGCGAGCCAGGCGCCGAGCCATCCTCCGCGCAGCCGGCGGGTGGGCCGGGTCGCGGCAGGTGGGGTCATTTGCTGGCCTGCCACGCAAGCCCTGGTCCGGTGATGCAAACCAAGACCAGGGCGGGGTTTTTTGTTGCGCCCCGCTGCGAGGCGTCGCAAAACCTGTCCATGCTCAAGATCCGCATTATTCCCTGCCTCGACGTCAAGGACGGGCGCGTGGTCAAGGGTATCAACTTTGTCGACCTCAAGGATGCGGGCGATCCCGTGGCGGCGGCCGCCGCCTACGATGCGGCCGGGGCGGACGAGTTGTGCTTTCTCGATATTGCCGCCAGCCACGAACACCGCGACACGATCTTCGAGATCGTCGAGCGCACGGCCTCGCGCTGCTTCATGCCTCTCACGGTCGGGGGCGGCGTGCGCAGCAGTGCCGACATTCGCAAATTGTTGCGGGCCGGCGCCGACAAGGTTTCCATCAACACGGCGGCCGTCAACCGCCGCGAACTGGTGGCCGAAGCGGCCGACAAATTCGGCGCCCAATGTATTGTGGTTGCGATCGACGCCAGAAGGGTCGCCCACCCCCCCCAGGCGCCGCGCTGGGAGATCTTCACCCATGGCGGCCGGAACCCGACGGGGCTCGATGCCGTTGCCTATGCCCGAGAGGTCGTGGCGCTGGGTGCCGGTGAAATCCTGCTCACCTCAATGGATCGCGATGGGACCCAGGCCGGGTTCGACCTCGAACTGACGCGGGCCGTCGCCGATGCCGTGCCGGTGCCGGTCATCGCCTCGGGTGGTGTTGGTAGGCTCGATCACCTCGTGGCGGGGGTTAGGCTCGGCCATGCGAGCGCGGTATTGGCCGCCTCGATTTTCCATTACGGAACGTTCACAATCGCCGAGGCCAAGCGGCACATGGCGGCCGCCGGTCTGCCCATGCGCCTTGACGCCACGGCGTAAAGCTCCTTCACTTGCGGTGAATCGCGGCGCTCACCGCAGTGATTCGGGCACAGTGCAAGCCAGGAGTGACTAGGCCTTCACCATGCGCTGCGCCGGCTGTGGAAATATCGTTGCTAAAAGCGCAAAGTGGATTGCGGCGGGGCCCGGGGCCGCGGCTCGTCTCCCTTACGTATACGCCAGTGCGCGCAACTTGGATCTGCTTGAGAAAGACGATTGCCTGAACGGCGAACAATCCCCATCTTCTCATTGCCCACCGTGGCGAAGCGGGCAGCGCTGTGGCGCGATCCGGCAACGCCGGGTGAGCAAAGTGTTAGGTGCCTACCCCCGCCTCACTTTTTTGGTCTAATCTCGGTAGGAATGCGCCGACTGCAGAGGCGATGAAAGATGACGACGAAGGATAGCATCTTCGACCTCTATGCTCAGGCATACGAGAGCCAGAGGCAGCACCGTCTGTCTCTTCGCGAGTATTTGGAGACCTGTCGGACCGATCCGTCGATGTATGCGGGAACGGCCGAACGCATGATCAGCGCCATCGGTGAGCCCGAGCTGGTCGATACCGCCAAGGACGCGCGGCTCGGCCGCATCTTCATGAACCGGACGCTCAAGGTCTATCCGGCGTTCAGTGACTTTTACGGTCTTGAAGAGACGATCGAGCGCATCGTCGGCTTCTTCCGTCACGCGGCGCAGGGCCTCGAGGAGAAAAAGCAGATCCTCTATCTGTTGGGTCCGGTCGGCGGCGGGAAGTCCTCGCTGGCGGATCGGCTCAAGGACCTGATGGAGAAGCGTCCCGTCTACGTCCTTGCCACCAACGACGGAATTAGCCCGATCTTCGAAAGTCCCCTCGGCCTGTTCGATCCGATCTCGATGGGCGCCATGCTGGAGGACCGCTACGGGATTCCGCAGCGCATCCTGACGGGCAACATGTCGCCTTGGGCGGTGAAGCGGCTCGACGAGTTCGGCGGCGACATTTCCAAGTTCTCGGTCATCAAGCTGCAGCCCTCGAAACTGCGACAGATCTGCGTTGCCAAAACCGAGCCCGGCGATGAGAACAACCAGGATATCTCGTCCCTGGTTGGCAAGGTCGACATTCGCAAACTTGAGCACTTCGGCCAGAACGACGCGGACGCCTACTCCTATTCGGGCGGCCTCAATCGCACTACCCAGGGCGTTCTCGAATTCGTCGAAATGTTCAAAGCGCCGTTAAAGATGCTGCACCCGTTGCTCACGGCAACCCAGGATCGCACCTACGTGGGGACCGAGAATGTCGGCGCCATGCCGTATCAGGGGCTGATCATCGCCCACTCCAACGAGAGCGAGTGGCAATCCTTCCGCGCCAACAAGAACAACGAGGCCTTCCTCGACCAAATCAGCGTCATCAAGGTGCCCTATTGCCTGCGCGTGGGGGAGGAGAAAAGGATCTACGAGAAGCTTTTGGCATCGAGCGAGCTCAAGGATGCCGATATTGCGCCCGGTACGCTGGACATGCTGGCGCGCTTCTCCGTGCTGACGCGGCTCAAAGCGCACGAGAATTCATCGCTGTATTCAAAGATGCGGGTCTACGACGGGGAGAGCCTGAAGGATACCGATCCGCACGCCAAGACGATCCAGGAGTACCGCGACGCCGCCGGCGTGACCGAAGGCATGGACGGTGGCTCAACCCGGTTTGCCTACAAGATCCTGTCGGAAACCTTCAATTTCGATACCCATGAGGTGGCGGCCGATCCCGTGCATCTGCTCTATGTAATCGAGCAGGCGGTGCGCCGCGAGCAGTTGCCCGAGGAAACGGAAGCGCGCTGGCTCGAGTTCTTGAAAGAAGAGCTGTCGCCCCGCTATGCCGAGTTCATCGGCAACGAGATCCAAAAGGCCTACCTGGAATCCTACAATGACTTCGGCCAGAATTTGTTCGATCGCTACGTGGCCTACGCCGACGCCTGGATCGAGGACCATGATTTCAAGGATCCCGATACCGGACAGCTGATGAGCCGGCAGGTGCTTGAGCAGGAACTTTCCAAAATCGAGAAGCCTGCAGGTATTGCCAACCCCAAGGATTTCCGCTTCGAGGTGGTCAAGTTCTCTCTGCGCGCGCGCTCCAAGAACGGCGGCAAGAATCCGAGCTGGACCAGCTACGAAAAGATCCGCGAAGTGATCGAGCGGCGCATGTTTAGCCAAGTCGAGGACCTGTTGCCTGTGATCAGTTTCGGCAAGAAGCAGGACAGCGAGACCGAAAAAAAGCACGAGGAGTTCGTGCAACGCATGGTCGAGCGTGGCTACACGCCGCGCCAGGTGCGTCGCCTGGTCGAATGGTACATGCGGGTGAAGAAATCGAGCTAACTAGCCCGACGGCGAGGCGGTTGCCGGAGTTTCAGCGCCAGTTGCCCAGTTGGCGGCGCTTGCGATCCATGCTGTTTAGCGCATACTTGCCTGGGCTGCAGTGGCTAGGAAACTCATGCAGATCGTCGATCGCCGTCTAAACCCGAAATCCAAGAGCCTTGGTAATCGCCAGCGCTTCTTGCGGCGAGCCAAGGCGGAGATTCGCGAGGCCATCAAGGATTCTTTGAAATCGCGCAAAGTCTCGGAAGCCGAGGGCGCAGAGAAGGTCACCATCCGCTCAAAGAGTTTGCGCGAGCCCAATTTCTCCCTCGGCCGTTCGACCGGTGCCCGCGACTATGTTCTGCCGGGCAACGAGGAATACCGGGTGGGTGACGAAATCCCCAAGCCACAGGGTGGCGGCGGAGGACGCGGCAATCAGGGAAGTCCCGATGGTGAGGGCCAGGACGAGTTCACATTCACACTGACCAAGGAGGAATTCCTCGACCTGTTCTTCGACGATCTAAAGCTTCCCAACTTGATCAAAGTCAGACTCAAGGACCTCAAGGCGCCGAAGTTTGCGCGCGCCGGCTTTACCAGCGACGGACCGCCGGCCCGGCTTAGCCGCACCCGCACCATGCGCAAAAGCCTTGGTCGGCGCCTGGCGCTGCATCGGCCAAGCTTGACGGAAATCGAAGCCCTGGAGGCCGAACTACGGGCGGCGGAAGACGAGGTGCCGCGCGATGAGGCGAAGGTCGCGGCCCTGCGCGTCAAGGTCGAACACAAGCAGCGGCTACGCCGCACCATCGCCTACATCGACCCGCTCGATTTGCAGTACAGCCGCTTTGAACGCGTGCCAAAGCCGACGACGCAGGCTGTCATGTTTTGTCTGATGGATGCCTCCGCGTCGATGACCGAGCCACTCAAGGACTTGGCCAAGCGCTTTTTCATGCTCTTGCACGTGTTCCTCTCGCGCTACTATCGCGAGGTTCACCTGGTGTTCATACGGCACACCAGTACGGCGTCCGAGGTTGACGAGGAGACGTTCTTTCGCGGCACCGAGACCGGCGGTACGGTGATCTCAACGGCGCTCGAAGAGATGTTGAAAGTCGTGCGCGATCGCTATTCGCCAGGGGATTGGAACATCTATGCCGCCCAGGCCTCCGATGGTGACAACTTTCACGACGATATGCCGCGGACGCTCGACCTCTTGAGTAAAGAGGTCTTGCCGATTTGCCAGTATTTCGCCTACATCGAGACGACGCACGGCGAACGCTTCAATGATTCCGTCGAGACGCCGGTTTGGCACGGCTACGCGGAAATTGTTCGGATACGAAAGAACTTCGCCATGCGGCGCGTGGCTTCACCGGAAGACATCTTTCCCGTGTTTCATGAGTTGTTTTCCGCCAACGCCAGCAGTACCTGAGGAGCTGGATCTTGACCGACACCAAGCTGCCTCCACGACGCAAAAGCCGCATCCGCCCCCTGTTCGACGGGTCGGAGTGGAACTTTGATCTGCTGCGAAAGACCTACGACACGATGGGTGAGGTCGCCCTGGGTGAACTCGGGCTCGACATTTATCCCAATCAGATCGAGGTAATTACCGCCGAGCAGATGCTCGATGCCTATTCCTCAATCGGTATGCCGCTCATGTACCGGCATTGGTCGTTCGGCAAGCGGTTCGCCCACGATGAGGCCTTCTACAAGAGGGGTATGCGCAGTCTGGCCTACGAACTGGTCATCAATTCCGATCCCTGCATCAATTACATCATGGAGGAGAACTCCATGACCATGCAGGCCCTGGTGCTGGCCCACGCCGCCTACGGCCACAACCACTTTTTCAAGAACAACTATCAGTTCCGGCTCTGGACCCAGCCCGACCACATCATCGACTATCTGGAGTTTGCCAAGCGCTATGTCGCCGAATGCGAGGAGCGGCATGGCCAAGATGTGGTCGAAAGCGTGCTCGATGCCGCGCATGCGCTGATGAACCACGGTGTGAGCCGAGATTTCAGGACCAGGCCGCGCGATGTCGCCAAGCGCGAGCGGGAGAAGGCGGAACGGCGCCGGGCCTATGAGGAGGCGACTTACGACGATATCTATCGCACGCTACCCGAAATCGTGCGCGAGAACGTGTCGGAGTCTTCGGCGTCCATGAACGAGCAGCGGCGGCTCGGCCTGCCGGAGGAGAACCTGCTTTACTTCCTGGAGAAGCATGCGCCCAAGCTCGAGGACTGGCAGGCGGAGCTCTTGCGCATCGTGCGCCTGCTCTCACAATATTTCTATCCGCAGCGCCAAACCAAGATGATGAACGAGGGCTGCGCCACTTTCGTCCACTATGAGATCATCAATCGGCTATATGAGCGTGGTCTATTGACCGACGGCACCATGTTGGAATTCCTGCACTCGCATTCCTCCGTCATCTATCAGCCCGCCTTCAATGATCGCCGCTTTGGCGGTTTCAATCCCTACGCGCTCGGTTTTGCCATGATGTGCGACATCAAGCGCATCAGCCTCGAGCCCACCGATGAAGACCGAGCCTGGTTTCCCGATTTCGCCGGCTGCGGCGACGCGCTTGGCACTTTGCGCCAAGCCTGGGCGGAGTTCCGCGACGAGAGCTTCATCCTACAATATTTGAGCCCCAAGTTGATGCGCGATTTCCGCCTGTTTGCCGTCAGCGACGATGCCAAAAATGCGGCCATGCGGGTGGCCGCCATCCACGATGAGCAGGGCTACAAAGACATACGCCGTCGCTTGGCGCGGCAATACGATGTCGCCGTCCAGGACCCCGATCTGCAGGTTACCGATGCGGATCTGTCCGGAAGCCGGCGCCTCGTGCTCACCCACCATGTGCGCAACGGTATCCTCTTGGACAAGGCGGAGGCCGAACGCACCCTGCAGTATCTGGCCCAGCTATGGGGCTATCGGGTGAAGCTGGTGGAAAGCGATGATGGGCGCGTGCTGAAGGAGCACGAGGCTCTACCAATGCCCTAGCCGCGGCGGCTAGGCGCGCGGATCAGTCCCGGCTGAGCAGGCGCGTGGCAACGGGGTAGAGCCCTTCCTGACCCAACATCCACACGGCCATGCCGCCGTTGCCGAACAGCGGCAGAAAGGCATCATCCAGCACGTTGAGGCCGCCCGTGAAGGCGCCGAACGCCGGCATGATGATGCGCCGGCCATTGCCAACGAAGCAGGGTCGGCGAATGGAGGTGCCATAGAGCGACAACTTGGCGGCGGGATGCATGTGTCCGGCGATCTCACGCGTGGCAGAGCCGCAAGCCGGTTGATGACGCAGCGTGATGCCCGCGAGCTTGATCTCGTCGTCGAGCCGGCCGCCAAACTCCGCGCCAATGCGTCCGTCATGATTGCCGCTGAGCCAGATCCACTCACGATCCTCCTGCAGGATCTTGAGCCGCTCGAGATCATCGGCGCCAATGCGACGCGCGGCGCCTTGATCGTGGAAGCTATCGCCGAGCGCAATCACTCGACGCGGCTGATAGCGGTCGATGGCCTCCGCCAGCCTGATCAAGGTTTCGCGGGTATCGTAAGGGGGTAGGAAGGCCCCCGCCTGCGCCCCGGCCGAAGCCTTCTCCAAATGGAGGTCTGCGACCAGCAGAGCCGACTCGGCCGGCCAGTAGATCGCCCCCGTGCTGTTCGCGATCAGGGATTTGCCGCACATCGAAATGGCCTGCTCCGCCCGCTCGGCCAAGAGGGTGAGGCGTTCGGACTTGAGCTCAAGCATGGACTAACCCCCTTGCATCGCCTCGCGCGCGAGCGCGTCGGCAGCCTCGCGCAGAATGCTTTCCGCCGCGCCCTTGGCATTGACCAGCTCCTGCCCGATCTCGAGGAGCACGGGCACGGCCAGCGGCGACACATGGTCTAGCGCCTTGTAACGGATGCGCCCCTTAATTCGACGTAAAAACTCGCCCAGCCGACGGATATCCAAAAGGCCCGTTGCCGCGTCCTCCCAGGCAGCCTCCAGCAGAATGTGGCGCGGATCGTGCTTGCGCAGCACATCGTAGATGAGATCAGAGGAAACGGTGACCTGGCGGCCGCTCTTGATCCTGCCGCCATGACGGCGTTCGATCAACCCCGCGATCACGGCATTGATGCGAAAGGTACGCCGCATCAGGCTCAATTCGGCCAGCCAAGCCTCGAGATCGTCGCCCAGCATGTCCTCGGCGAACAGGGCGGCAAGATCGAGGTGTCCTTGCCGTTGCAAGTCCGCCACGTCGCCCAATGACCAGATCGCCAGCGCATAGTCGTTGGCGACAAAGCCCAACGGTTTGGCCCCCACGCGATCGAGGCGCCGCGTCAGCAGCATGCCGAGTGTCTGGTGGGCCAGCCTGCCCTCGAAGGGATAGGCGACCAGGTAATGCCGACGCGCGCGTGCAAAGCTCTCGATCAGGACTTCGCCGGGCGCGGGCAGGGTGGACACCTCCTGCTGACGCAAGAGCCAGTCGCGCACCGCCTGCGGTAGTTGCCGCCAGCGGCCGGGCTCCGCCAGCAAGCTGCGAACCCGGTGGGCCAAATGCGTCGAGAGTGGAAATTTGCCGCCCTCATAGGACGGGATCATCGGGTCGGGGTCGCTGGTGCGCGAGACGAAAGCATCGGTGTTCTGCAAGCCTTCGAAGCGCAGCACCTCACCCGCGAAGGCGAAGGTGTCGCCAAACTTCAACTGCTCGACGAAATATTCCTCAACCTCGCCCAGGGGTCGGCCACCCGCCAACGGCCCAATCCCGGGTCGGCGTTTGCCGCGCCGCCCGACCAGCCGGATCTTTATCATCGGTGCCTCGATGATGGTGCCAACATTCATGCGGTAGTGTTGCGCCAGCCGTGGGTGGGCGAGGCAAAGTCGGTCGGCGCCGATCCGCCGCAATCGGGCATAGCGTTCGTAGGCGCGTAGCGCGTAGCCGCCGGTGGCAACGAAATCGAGAACGCGATCAAAGTTCTGCCGCGTCAAACTTGCATAGGGTTGGGCGCTGCGCACTTCGCGATAGAGGCAGCTGGGTCTAATCGGGCCGCTGCAGGCCATGCCCCACAGGTGTTGGGCCAGCACGTCCAGCGCACCGGTCCGATGCGCCGTGGCATCGTGCACTCCCGCTTCGGCGGCCTCGATTGCGGCGCGACATTCAAGGACCTCGAAGTGATTTGACGGCACCAACAGCGCCCGCGACGCCTTTTCGAGGCGATGATTGGCCCGACCGACACGCTGGAGCAGTCGGCTCGCTCCCTTGGGTGCCCCTATATTGATGACGAGGTCGACCTCACCCCAGTCCACACCGAGATCGAGGGTTGAGGTCGACACCACGGCGCGCAACGCGCCGGCTGCCATCGCCGCTTCGACCTTGCGCCGCCGCGTCGCGTCCAGGGAGCCGTGGTGCAGGGCGATCGGCAGATTGTCCTCATTGAGGCGCCAAAGCTCCTGGAACAGCAGCTCCGCTTGGCTGCGCGTGTTGACAAACAGCAACGACAGCCTGTGCGCGCTGATGGCCTGCAAGATGTCAGGTGCGGCGTAACGGCTGGTGTGGCCGGCCCAAGGCAGAGCCGTATCGGTTTCCAGCACGGTGATGTCGTGCGCTGCCCCGCCCGGCGCCGTGAGCAGGTCCGCCAGGCGTGTCACGCGGACCTCGGTCTGTGGCACCAAATAGGCACGCAGCTCGCTCGGATGGGCGACCGTCGCCGACAAGCCGATGCGCACCTGCGCCGGCGCAATGTTTGCGAGGCGGGCGAGATCGAGCGCGAGCAAGTCACCCCGCTTGTTGGGCGTCAGGGCATGTATTTCGTCGATGATCACGTGCTCAAGGTCGGCGAAGATGCCGCTAGCGTCGGCATGCGACAGCAGCAGCGCGATCTGCTCGGGTGTCGTCAAGAGCAGGTCAGGCGGGCGCCGACGTTGCCGCTGCTTGCGTGCAATCGGCGTGTCGCCCGTGCGGGTTTCGACCGTAATGGGTAAGCCCATTTCCGTCAGGGGCACCATCAGATTGCGCGCAATGTCGCTCGTCAGGGCCTTGAGCGGCGAGATATAGAGCGTATGGATGGAGCCGCCCCTTGCCGGGCGCGGACGATCCGTCAACGCCACCAGGCTCGGCAGAAACCCGGCGAGCGTCTTGCCGGCGCCCGTCGGCGCGATCAGCAAGGTCGAGCGGCGCCGGGCCACATTTGCCAAAAGGCCGAGCTGGTGCGCGCGGGGGTGCCAGCCCCGGCGATTGAACCAGTCGAGGAACGGCGGCGGCAGCCGCGCCGAGCGCGCAGCACACGCCTGGGCGGGCTGCCCTGCAGTAGATTGCGGCTTTGCCTCGCCACGCATGCAGCCAGCCTCGATCGATCCCTTGGGCAGCCGCGCCAGACCTCTGCGGTCTGTTGCGCGATGCAAGACTATGTTAAGGGGGCAGGCGCGCAGGCGCAGCAAATAGGATGCGAGGGGACGGCTGCATGGATCGGCAGCAATTCTTCGGTAATAGTGTTGCGCGCACTTTGGTCCGTTTGGTGCTGCTCTCAATTGTGGTCGGCATCGTCTTTTCGGTGCTCGGCATCACACCTTTCAACCTGATCGAGCGCATAGAGCAGCTGGTCCGCCGCATCCTCGATCTGGGCTTGGATACGTTCCGCTCGGCGTTCGGCTACTTTCTGCTGGGTGCGGTCGTCGTTATCCCGGTCTGGTTCATTATGCGTCTGTTGAAGGTCGGGCGGCCAGGCGACCGGCGCTGACGGTCAAGTTCGCCCGCCGCAACGCCCTATTTTTTCACGAGCGCGTCGCGGATTTCGCGCAGGTAGATCTCCGACTGCGAGGGTGGCGGTGGCACGGCGGCTTTCTCCTCGCCTCGCTCGAAGCGCTTGCGCAACTCATTGATCGCTTTCACCAGCATGAAGACGGCGAGGGCGACAATCATAAAACTGATCACGTTGTTGACGAACACGCCGATGTTCATGGCCACCGGGTCGTGGCCTGGCGCGCCGGCGCGCAGGGGAACTTTGATGTTGGAGAAGTCTACGCCGCCAAGCATGACGCCGATCGGCGGCATGATCACGTCCTTGACCAGGGACGACACGATGGTGCCGAAGGCCCCGCCGATGATGATGCCAACGGCCATGTCCACGACGTTGCCTTTGATGGCGAATTCCTTGAATTCCTGCAGGATGCTCACGGCAATGCTCCTCTGTCGCGACCTCACGCGGCCAATCCCTCTTATGCGTGAGTTTACCGCCCGCTGCCAATCGCCTCGGGCCTGGCATTGGACAAGGCCATGGCCTTGCCGCACAATGCTGTGGTCGATTGAACGGTAACCGCCTGAGCTAGCGCGGAAATTTACCCAATGCACGGCCGAGGTCGGCTGCAATGATCGAAGGCTGGAGCGTCGTCGCCCTCGCGATCGGTTACGTGAGCGTCCTGTTCGCCGTGGCCTGGTACGCCGACCGTGCCGCGCGCACGCGCAAGCCGGGCCAGGATCGGCCACTGATTTATGCCCTCTCGTTGGCCGTCTACTGCACGTCTTGGACCTTCTTTGGTAGCGTCGGCCTGGCTGCGTCGACCGGTTACGACTTCGTCCCCGTCTATCTCGGGCCGATTCTGCTCTTCCTGTTCGGTTGGCGCTTTCTGTCGCGCATCGTGCGCGTAGCCAAGAGCCAAAACATTACTTCGGTTGCCGACTTTCTCGCCGCGCGCTACGGCAAGAGCCAAGCCGTGGCCGCGATCGTGACGGTCATTGCCGTGGCAGGAACCCTGCCGTACTTGGCGCTGCAACTCAAGGCAGTTGCGATCTCGGTCGATGCCCTGCTGGGCGCGCGACCATTGCAGCAGCTGCATCTGCCCACCGATACCGCTTTTATCATCGCCATTGCGATGATCGTCTTCGCCATTCTGTTCGGCACGCGCCATATCGACGCCACCGAGCATCAGGAAGGACTGATCGTCGCGGTCGCCACCAAATCGATCGTCAAGCTTGCCACCTTTCTCACCGTCGGGCTGTTCGTTACTTTTTCGGTATTTGGTGGTTTCAGCGGTTTCTTCGAACGCGCCCACTCGCACCCGGAAATCCAGCGCGTGTTCGCGCAAGGGTTCCACGGCGGGACCTGGATTACCGTAACCTTCTTGAGTCTGGTGTGCGTGCTGCTGCTGCCGCGGCAGTTCCACGTCGCCGTGGTGGAGAACAATTCGGAGAACGAAATTCGCCGGGCCGCCTGGCTGTTCCCGGTCTATCTCGTCCTGATCAATATTTTCGTGGTGCCAATCGCCGCCGCCGGCCTCATAACCCTGCCCAAGGGATCGTTTCAGGCGGACAGCTTCGTGATCGGCCTGCCGCTCTCAGCCGGTGCCGAAGTCATGACGCTGTTGGCCTTCGTGGGGGGCTTGTCGGCCGCGACCGCCATGGTGATCGTCAATTCGGTGGCGTTGGCGATCATGGTGTGCAATGGCCTGGTGCTGCCGCTTGTCTTGCGCCAACGTCTCGACGAGGCCAAGGGTCGGCAAAAGGACATGACCTGGCTGTTGCTGGCCGTGCGCCGCGTCGCCATTTGCGTCATCATTTTGCTGGGCTACGGCTTCTATCATCTCTTGGGCCAGACGCACGCCCTGGCCTCCATCGGCCTCGTCTCCTTTGCGGCCATCGCTCAGTTCGCGCCCGCATTCTTTGGTGGGCTGGTCTGGCGCAAGGCCACGGCGCGCGGCGCCATTGCCGGCATCCTCGCCGGCTTCGTGGTATGGGCCTACACACTGCTGTTGCCCTGGGTCGTCGATGCGGGCTGGGTTGGTCGCTCGATCATGTCCGACGGGCCCTTTGGCTTGAGCCTGTTGTCGCCCCAGGCCCTGTTTTACCTGCGCTTCGAGCCGTTAACGCACGGTGTCTTGTGGAGCATAGCCGCCAACGTTTTCATGTTCGTCACGGTGTCGCTGCTGCGGGCACCCGAGCCGGTCGAGCGGTTGCAGGCCCACGTGTTCGTCCAGGATGACTTGCCGCGTCCACCGATCGCGCCCTCGTTTCGCCTCTGGCGCACGTCCGTGACGGCGGGCGATCTGCAGCACGCGGTGGCGCGTTATCTGGGCGCCGAACGCGCCGAACGCTCGTTCGCCGAATATGCGGAAAGCCGCAACGCACCGCTATCCCAGGAAGCGGAAGCCGACATCCATCTGTTGCGGTTCACGGAGCATCTGTTGGCCAGTGCCATCGGGGCCGCATCGGCGCGACTGGTGCTTTCGCTGCTGCTGCGGCGAGGCGACGTCGGCAGCCAATCTGCCTTGCGGCTGCTCGATGATGCCTCCGAAGCGCTCCAGTACAACCGCGATCTGCTGCAATCGGCGTTGGACCAGGTGCGCCATGGGCTCAGCGTATTCGACAAGGACATGCGGTTGATCTGTTGGAACCGGCAATTCCGCGAGCTGCTCAACTTGCCGCCGGAGCTGGGTCGCGTCGGCACACCGCTGGATCGCATTTTGCTCACCTGCGCGGAACGGGGCGACTTCGGCGCAGGCGACGTGAACAAGCTCACCGCCAATCGGCTTGCCAAATTGGTACTGTCAAAGGAAACCTTTCAGGAGCAGTTCGACAACGGCCGTCGCATCCTGGAGATTCGCACCAATCCATTGCCGCAAGGCGGCATCGTTACCACCTACTCGGACATCACCGAGCGGGTCGCCGCTTCCGAGGCGCTGGCGCGCGCCAACGAGACGCTGGAAAGGCGCGTGCGGGAGCGCACCGCCGAACTGACGGAAGTCAATCAGGCCCTCGCCATCGCCAAGCGCAAGGCTGACGAAGCCAATCTCGACAAGACCCGCTTCCTCACGGCCGCAAGCCACGACGTCCTGCAACCACTGAACGCGGCGCGGCTCTACGTCACCAGCCTGGTCGAACGTGAGCTTGCGAGCGGCGAGGCCCAGCTCGTTCGCAACATCGATGCCTCGCTCGAGGCCGTCGAGGAGATCTTGAACATTCTGATCGAGATTTCGCGCCTCGATACCGGCCGACTGGAACCGGATATCACGTCCTTTCCACTCGATGAGGTATTCGAGCGCCTGAAAGTGGAATTTGCCCCCCTCGCCCGCGAAAAGGCGGAGCTGGAATTGCGCGTGGTGGCAACGCGATTGTGGGTGCGCACCGACCGTCGCCTGTTGCGGCGCGTTTTGCAGAATTTGCTGGCCAATGCCATCAAGTATACGCCGAAGGGCAAGGTGCTGCTGGGCGTGCGCCGACAGGGGAGCGAACTTACCGTGGAGGTCTGCGACACGGGGCCGGGCATTCCAAAAAGCAAGCGCGCCGTCATCTTCAAGGAATTCGAGCGCTTGGAGGAAACGGCCGCTTCGGTGCGGGGGCTCGGACTAGGCCTGTCGATCGTGGAGCGGATCGGTAAGGTGCTGGATCACCAGGTAGACCTGCGCTCGGTACCGGGCAAAGGTTCAATCTTTTCGGTCAAATTGCCGCGTGTGGCGCCCGGTGTGGCCGAACCGACATCCACGCCCGTCTCGGCGGGGCGAATCGCCGGCCTGAACGTGCTCTGCATCGACAATGAACGGGCGGTCCTCGACGGCATGCGCGTCATGTTGAGCGGCTGGGGCTGCAAGGTCATAACGGCTCAAAACGCCGCAGAAGCCATCGACCGGCTGCAACCCGGTCATACCAAGCCGGATATCATCCTGGCTGACTATCACCTCGACAGTGGTACCGGCCTCGAGGCCGTCGCCGCCGTTCGCACGGCCGAGCGCTCGCACACGCCGGTTATTATCATCTCCGCTGACCACACGCCCGAGGTGCAACGCGAAATTCGCAGACGAGGCTATGCCTTCCTGCGCAAGCCGCTGAAGGCGGCGGCGCTGCGCGCCCTGATGCACCAGCTCACGGCCCGGCGCGCCATTGCCGCCGAGTGATTGCGCGGTCGATTGCGTGCACGACGCTTGGTGCCGGTGGCCCGACCCCCAAACAACGGTCGGCCATTCGCCGCGCAAGCGATCCGCTCAATTGGGCGCGCGCCAGTCGTTGCTGCCGCTGATTCTGTTGATCGCGATCACCGCCTGCGTGCGGCTATCGACCCCGAGCTTTTGCAGAATGGCTGACACGTGGGCCTTGACGGTCGCTTCCGAGACATTGAGCTTAAAGGCGATCTGCTTGTTGAGAAGACCTTCCCCAAGCATCATCAGGACGCGCACCTGCTGCGGCGTAAGGGTGGACAAACGCGCCACCAGCTCCGTTAACTCACCGACCGGTTGGCTGAGGTCGACGTCTGCAGGCAACCAGATTTCGCCACCCATGATGCTGCGAATCGCCTCCCGGATGCGTTCCACGGGCTGGGATTTGGGGATGAACCCCGAGGCGCCGCAATCCAGGCAATGTCGGATCGTGCCGGGGTCATCGCTGGCCGACACGATGGCCACGGGGACCTCCGGATGTTGGGCCCTCAAATAGAGCAGACCGGAGACCCCGTGGACGCCCGGCATTGTCAGGTCCAGCAAAATGAGATCGATCTCACCGCCCGCGGCCAGCCGATCGGTGAGCTCGTCGAGGGAGCCGGCTTCCTGCACGTGGGCGTTCTCAAACGAGGCTCGCAGAGCCTGGCTCAGCGCCCCTCGAAACAATGGGTGGTCATCGACGATGATGAACTTGTAGGCGGCCATCTCTGGATCCGTTACGCGTCGAGCCTGCGAAACGGCGCGTCGCGCCCTTTGGCCGCTTCGGCAAGCTGGCTTGGCAATCTAGCGTTTTCTTGGCGAATTGGCTAATTGTGCGGTGCATTTATCCCTAACCCATCCCGGCCCCTGCCGCGCCGGTGCGGGCGCCAACCGCCTCACTTGAAACACGAATCGCAAGCAGTCTGACACGGCCGGTAGGGCCAAGTCGCCATTTTCCGGCGTTCACGACGAGCCAACATCATGATCGAGCGCAACGAGCGCAAAGCTTACTGGCGCCACACCAAAGTGCAGATGCTGACCAGCCTGCTGCCGTTTCTGCTGGCCATTGTCATTCTTCCCATTTACGCCGACGCCTTCAATGACAAGCGGATACTCGGGATGCCGCTCGGGTATTTTCTCGCCTGCCACGGGTTGATGGTGATTGCCTTCATCACGGTTGCCGTCTTCATCAATCGGCAGGACGCCATCGACCACTGGCACGGGGCGCACGAGGACTTCTGACGGCATGGCGTTTACTTCGAGTACCCGGCTCGTCAATCCGCGCCTCGGCACCTACTTCGGTATTTTCACGGCGGCCTTGGTGGCGCTGGTGTTGATGGCGTTGATGTTCGAGCAACTTGGCGTGGCGGACGGCCTGCTGCGCGCCTTGATGTTTGCGGCGCCTCTTTTGCTCTATGCGGCGATCGGCTTCAACGCGCGCGCGCGCGAGCCACACGACTACTTTGCTTCCGGCCGCAGAGTTCCGGCGTTCTTCAATGGGCTCGTGCTCGGGGTCGCGGCGCTGGGCGGGGCGGGCTTCCTCGGCCTCACAGGCGCGCTGTTTATCGCGGGCTTCGATGCCCTATGTTTGAGCATTGGTTGGTGTGCCGGCCTGGTGTTCATGGCGGTGCTATTCGCCCCCTACGTGCGCAAATTTGGCACTTATACGGTTCCCGCCTTCCTCGGTCGGCGGTTTGACAGCCGCGCCGTGCGCGTCGTCGCCGCGGCGGTTTTATGTCCTCCGATCTTACTGCTGCTGATCGCCGAGACTCGCTTTGCCGCCTACGCTTGCGCCTGGCTGCTCGGTCAGCCGGAGCACTTAATGTCAGCCGTTCTCATCGCGCTCGTCGCCGCGGTGCTGGCCGCCGGTGGCATGCGCTCGCTGACTTGGTCGAGCGTCGCCAAGGCCATCACGGCGCTGTTGGCGCTGGCCGTTCCAGCCACCATTTTTGCCTTGATGGCATCCAATCTGCCGCTGCCGCAAATGACACACGGCAATACCCTTCGGGTCCTGACGCGGATGGAAATGATGCGGAATGTCCCGATCCTCATCGCCCCACCGCTGGCGCTCGACCTGGCCGGGGTTGGCATGGAGGCGTTGGCCAAGAGGTTCGTGCAATCCTTCGGAAACGTCGGCCCCATCGGCTTCGTGCTTGCATCGCTGGTGCTGGCGGCCGGCATAGCCGCCTCGCCCGTCCTGCTGCCCCGGTCGGGCACCACGCCCGGCGTCTACGAGGCAAGAAAGTCGCTGGGTTGGGCGGTGCTCGTCACCGGGGTCGTGCTGTTAACCCTACCCGCAGTCGCAGTCTACCTGCGCTTCCTGTTATTCGAGCAGGTGGTCGGCCAGCCACCGGAACAATTGCCGGCGTGGATGCAGATCTTGCAGCAGGCCGGCATTGCCCAGATCGAACCTGGCGCTGAGCCCGTGAGCCTGGGCCGCTTCGGCTTCGAGCGCGATGCTGTCCTCTTTGCCCTGCCAATTGCGGCGGGGTATCCACAGGTGCTGATCTACCTGAGCCTGCTTGGCGCCCTCGCGGCCGCCCTGACGGCGCTTTCGGCATCATTGTTCGCGCTGGCGGCAATCGTGGCCGAAGATGTGGTGCGCGCCTCGCCGGTAGAGGTTGCATCGGACCGCGCGCGTCTTGGTCGCGCGCGCCTTGCCTTGGCCGCGCTGGCCTTTGTCGGGATCTGGCTGGCGATTGCGGCACCGGCCGATCCGTTACAGCTCTTCCTTTGGTCCGTGACGCTGAGCGCATCGACATGCTTTCCGGTGTTGTTTTTGTCCATTTGGTGGCGGCGTACCAAGGCTTTAGGCGCCATGGCGGGCATGCTGAGTGGCCTGCTGGTGGCGGGCGCGGCCATCCTGCTGTCGGAAGCCGGCGCCATCGCCTTGCCAAGCGCTCTTGCCGGTGCCCTTGGCCTGCCCTGCGCCATGCTGGTCACCATCTTTGGCAGTCTCCTGGCTCCCGCAGCGGGGCTCAACGTGCTCGAACAGTTGCGCGAGATGCGTATGCCGGGAGGCGAAACGGTTTACGATCGCGAGATGCGCCTGTTGCGCCTGAAGAATCGCAGCCCTTCCTGACGGCATGGCTGGCGCGCGGCGCCGGGAACTTGCCTTCACCGCGCACTCGCACATACTGCAGGGAATTCGGCGACGTTGCCGGAGATAGCAGCGACAGAGGAAGCGACCAGTGATGTCGGCACGTGAGCGGCTCGGTCTTTACCCACCCCTCGAGCCCTATCGCCAACAGCATCTCAAGGTCGATACGGAGCACGAGATCTTTTTCGAGGAGTGCGGCAACCCGCGGGGCAAGCCCGTCGTCATCGTTCACGGCGGTCCTGGTGGGGGCTGTAACGCCAGTATGCGACGCTATCACGATGCCACCCGCTATCGCATCGTGCTGTTCGACCAGCGCGGTTGCGGGCGCTCCGTGCCGCACGCCAGCCTAGAGCGGAATACCACTTGGGATTTGGTCGGCGACATGGAGCGGTTGCGCAACCATCTCGATATCGAGCGGTGGCAGTTATTCGGCGGCTCCTGGGGTTCCACACTGGCCCTTGCTTATGCTCAAACGCATGCCGAACGGGTGAGCGAACTCGTGCTCAGGGGCATTTTCCTGCTGCGGCGCGAGGAGCTCGCCTGGTTTTATCAGGACGGCTGCAACTGGTTGTTTCCCGAAGCCTTCGACGAATTCCGCAAGCCCATCCCGCCCGGCGAGCAGGCCGACATGATCGCCGCCTACCACCGGCGTCTCACCCATCCCGATCGCGAGGTGCAACTGGCCGCCGCGCGGGCATGGTCGGTGTGGGAGGGCAGCACCCTGTCCCTGGTGCAGGACCCGGAGCGGATCAAGCTGTTCGGCGCCGACAACTATGCGATCGCGTTCGCACGCATCGAGTGTCACTATTTTGTCAATCGCGGCTTCTTCCGGCGCGACGACCAGCTGCTTGCCGACGTGGGCGTTATTCGCCATTTGCCGTGCACGATCGTGCACGGACGCTACGATGTGGTAACACCCGTTAAAAACGCATGGGACTTGTCGCGGGCCTGGCCCGAGGCCGACTTGCGCATCGTCGCGGATGCTGGCCATGCCATGACCGAGCCGGGCGTAATCCATGAGCTCGTCGGCGCCACCCGGCGCTACGCCAATCTAGCGCGCAGCTGACGTTGCGCGCTAGCGGGGGGACGGGCTGCTGACTGTCCGTGGGCAGGTTCAACAGCAAAAGCGGCGCGCTGCCATCCATGTTGATGGATAAATTCCCCGACCAGCGCTTGGCCACTTCGCGTTGAACGAGCGACGTATTGGAAGCCAGGGCTTGACCCTGGGCCTCCGGCGTCTTGGCTTTGGCGAGACCCACAAGCTCCTTGCCTTTGGCCTGGGCGGTGGCAAGCGAAGAGTTCGCCGTCCGCCTTGCCGCGCCTGCTCGCGGACCGCGCCGCGTTGGCTTCGCCCTCAGCCTGCCGGCGCTTCCCCCTTAAGGGGGCCCGGACCGGCGGTGGCGCCCGGCGCCAAGCTTGCGATGACCAGGCAGTCTGCCCGGCGGCCGGCGCCTCGAGGTGAGTGGGTGGCGTCTTCGGTGTCGGCCGCGCCCTTGGACGGGGACGGCTCGCGCTTGCTAGCGGAAGTTCGACACGCGTTCGGCCAGCTCGAGAATCAGCCTGGCATTGTCGGCGGCCGGCGTGCCGGTCGGTTCACCCTTGTAGAGGACCCTGGGGTTGGACCAATAGGGAAAGCGCGGACAACCTCCCCACGCCCGACGTTGTAGCTCATGATGTCGCGCCATTTGCTGCCGTTGACGTAGCCGTGCCCATAGGCGACCGGCGCGTCGTTCTCGTCCGCGAAACGATCATGCCGGGCTCCGAGACTATGTCCGATCTCGTGGGCGATCGACATGATGGTTGCCGCGCAGGCATGGTGCACGACGAAGAATGCCGCATCCGAGCTTGGGCCAATGCGCGTCGACAGTCCGCAACCCGTTGGGTTGTCGATGATCAGGCCGACAATATCGGCGAGCTTCTCATCGCGTAGTTGTCTGACGTTGCCGAACGGGCCAAGGCCGTCGACCATCGTGTAAAGATGCGTGAACTGGTCGTCTTCCGTTTCGTCATACTCGATCATCTGGGTGTGCACGAGCCGCAGGGTGACGTTGCCGTTGCCGCTGTTCCTAAACGTCGCGTTGGCCTCCTCGATCGCAAACGCCAGCAGATCAGCGGGTTCACGCACATAGCGCTTTGCAACGTTGGCGGTATAAAGCACCATCCCATCGATCGTGATACTTTTCACTTCTAGAACCTGTCGCTCCAAATCCGCGAAGGGGGCGACGGCGGGTTCGGCAGGTGCCGGCCGCAGGGCTGGGCGCTCCTTGGCCGCGGCCGGCGGGGCTCGCCGTCGGCACGCTGTCGTGTCTGCCGCCGGGTTCGGGATGGTCGGCCGGCAGCCGGCGGCGATCCATTTCCGCAAAGGCATTGACACCACTGCCCAGGGCTTTCGACCGTGAAAATCTTTCCATTGCAGACAAAGTGACCGGTCAGCAGCGCATTGCTCCACAGCATGAGCATCGCGCGCTCCCCGCTCTCGGCGACCTCGCCGCGCCAAACAACGCTGCCGTCCTTTTGCAGCACAGACCCCGTCTTCACCAAGGTGACGGACTGGCCGTCCCCGAGCGGCAGCGTGACCTCAGAGCCAATACTGTCGGTCGGCGCGCCCGCGTAGCGTGCGCCCGGCACGGCGGCCGGCTTGGCGATTTTGTCGACGATGGCGGTCGGGCGTCAGTTGACCCGTTGGCGCGGCGCCTTGCGCCAGCGTCGTGGGCAAGCCGGCGCCAACGAGGCCCCATGCCGTCAACATCAGGCGCAGGCCCGCAAGCAAGCTGTGGCGATGGTTGCTATGCACCGCTAAAGCCACTCGTTTCATTTTTTGGGTAAAAGCGGGTCCAACAGGAGCGTTTTCTCGCGCCGGCGCGCATCAGCATCGGCCTGCAGAGGGGCGATATCGGGGAAAAACCGGAAGCGGTGGCTTCACCGGGCCCCAAGCGCCCAGCAACCGCTTGGCTCAGGCGCAAGGGGGCGCCGCCCCTTCCCCGCAAATGCGCCCCAGCCCCGGTGTTAACCGTTATTGAAGAAAACCCGAGTCCGCATCGGGGAAACACCCGATGGCGCGATATCATCCAGGCGGTCACACTTAAGGCGTGACCATCGCAAAGTGTCGGGGAACTGGGGCCCACCAGGGTCTCACCAATACCACTGCACGGGAATGCAAACCGCACCAAAAGCTGGACAAGCGACGTTGGCTACGAGCAAACCCGCCAACTCACGCGCTCGCCCCGTTTGGCTACCGAACGAGAGTGACGAGCTCTTGCGTCTGGCCGTGCAGGTCGGCGGGATCGGCATTTATGACTTCGACATCGAGCACAATCGAACCCGATTTTCGCCCGAGCTTTGCGCCATTCTAGGCCTTCCGCCTGGAGCGGAGATGACCTACGCGGAGGCTTCCCGGCTTTTTGATGCGCGCGACCGGGCGGTCGTCAATGCGCGGGTGGAGGCGGCACGCCGCTCCGCCGACGAGGGCAAATGGGACGGTCTGCATCGCATCGTGCGGGCGGATGGAGTCGTCCGCTGGGTGGCCATTCACGGGCGGCGCTTTTACCGCGACACGCCCAATGGGCGCCAAGCCATCCGCTCCATCGGCACGGTGATCGATGTCACCCACTTGAAGGAGACCGAGGCGGCGCTGCGCGAGAGCGAACTTCGGCTGCGCTTGGCGCTAGAAGCGGCGCAAATGGGTACCTTTGAGGCCGATATTGCCGGCGAAACGGCGACGATCGATGCCCAGGAGGCGCGTCTGCTCGGCCTACCGGAGGATACGCGCGTTGTATCCGTCGACGAGCTGCGCACGCGGATACCGCTGGCAGACCTGCAGGCAAGCGATGCCAAGAAAAGGACGATGGAGCGGGGCGCGCAGGCTTATCATCACGAGTTTCGCCTGCGTATGCCCAATGGCGCCGAGCGCTGGCTCAGCGCGCATGCCGCGATTCGAGCGGATCGGATCGTTGGCGTAAATTTCGACGTCACCGAGCGCAAACGTGCCGAGGAGGCGCTGCGCGAAAGTGAGGCGCGCCTGCGTATTGCCACCAATGGGGCCGCGCTAGGCGTGTTCGAATGGGACATGAAGGCAGATCAGACGATCTGGGTTAACGACCGCATGTACGAGATCTTCGGGCATGCGCGTGCCGATGGAGCGCTGAGCAGGCGGCAGTTCGTCGAGAGATATTTGCACGCGGACGACGTTGCTGCATTCGAGGGCGCCCTAAAGAATGCCCTGCGGTCGGGAGGCAATTTCCATATCATCTGCCGGATCAAACAGAAGAACGGCTCCCGGCGCTGGCTGCAGCTCGACGGTAAATTCGAATTCGCACCCGACGGCGATCCCCTACGTCTGCTTGGCGTGGCTGCGGACATCACCGCGCGCAAGGTGCTCGAGCGCAAGACCCGGGAACTCTCCGAAAGATTGATAACGCTTCAGGAGGAAGAGCGTCAGCGCATCGCCCAAGAATTGCACAATTCCACGGCCCAGCACCTGGTCGCCGCCAGCCTCACGTTGATGGGGCTCAGGCCGAAAGGGAGACTGAAAGGCGACCAGGAGAGGCTTTGGAACGAGGTTGAGGCGTCGATGGGCGAAGCCCTGAAGGAGCTGCGCACGTTCACCTATTTGCTCTATCCCGTGGCCCTGCGCGCCGACGGTCTGCAAGCAACTGTGCAGCAATATGTCGACGGATATTCCAGTCGCGCCGGCCTCGCCATCGGTTTCAAGCTGAGCCCAAAGGTCGACAATCTGCCGTTCCGTACCCAGCAGTCGCTCTTTCGCATCCTGCAAGAGACATTGACCAACGTCTATCGCCACGCCTCCGCATCGCACGTCTCGATCCAGTTGCGCTGGATCGCCGGCCGCATTCACATGGTGATAACGGACAACGGTCATGGTGCGGCAGGCGCCGTGGAACGCGACAGTGCGGATTTTCGTCCCGGCATTGGTATCCGCGGCATCAAGGCGCGCGTCGACCAGCTCGGCGGCGACCTTAGGATCCGGACCAGCTCTCAAGGCACCCGGGTACACGTCGTCGTGCCCGTGGACTAAAGCCGCGCGCGACCTTTGCCGTTGCCGTTGGCCACCTCCACGTCGCCACTCCAACGCCACCTGCAGAAACGGCCTTGCCTCGCCCGCCGTCGCTCAAGCTCCGGTGGGCCCGTGCCGCGATATCGGCATTTACCGTTAGCTCGAACCCGGGTTTCCACCGATGCCCGTAGCGGAGTACTTGTTCGACAATACGCGCGAGGGAAAAAACCGATGACCAGAATTCTCATCGCAGACGACCATGAAGTGGTGCGTTCGGGCCTCCGCAGCATCTTGGAGGCGCAGCCCCGATGGGCGGTCGTTGGCGAGGCCTGTGATGGTAAAGAGGCCGTCAGCAAGGCGCTCGAAACACAGCCGGACGTCGTGCTATTGGACTACTCGATGCCGATCATCAACGGCACCGAGGCCACCCGCCAGATCCGCGCGCGCCTGCCGCGCACCGAGGTCCTGATCTTCACCATGCATCAAAACGACACCCTGATTCAGGGTATCCAGCTAGCCGGGGCCAGTGGCTTCCTCCTCAAATCCGACGCCAAGCGGCACCTGATCCGGGCGATCGAAGTCTTTGGCGATGCACAAGCCCTATTTCACGGACAGTGTGTCCTGTGCTGGGGACGGCGGGAAGGCGGCTAGTCAGTCACCCCTCACGAACCGCGAGCGCAGCGTCGTGCAATTGATTGCCGAAGGCTGTACAAACAAGCAAATTGCCAATGTTCTCAGCATCAGTCCCAAGACGGTGGAAACACACCGGGCTGCGATCATGCGCAAACTCGCGCTTTCCTCAAGTGCCTCGCTTGTCCGCTATGCGGTGCGTAACGGCATTCTTACCGCATAGTCCATCCAAGGGTCGGGGGCCGCATGTCACATTCCGCCAAGCGAAGCTTTGGTACTTCCGATCTCTCGGTTTTGAGAGATGTGAACGTCCTGGTGGTTGAAGACAACTGGCAGGTCGCAAAAGCGCTCGAGTGCGCGCTAAAACAGCTGGAAATGCAGGTTTCCGGGCCGGCGTCGACCACGAGCGATGCCAAGCGGCTGGTCGCAGCACAAATGCCCACGGTGGCAATCGTCGACGTCAATCTCAAACGCGAGATGGCCTGCGATCTTATTGTCGAGCTTCACGAGAAGGGTGTCCACGTCATCGTCATTTCCGGATACGCGATCCCGCCGATTCCAAAAAAGAAGGCCGCGGTCATCCTGCAGAAGCCCTTCAGCGCCGAAGATCTCCTCACGGCCTTGCGAACCGTCGTCGTGGGGCAGACCACCAGCCACTAGAGCTGGTCGACCGGGTGTCGGCTAAGCCCCGGGCAAGGGCGGGCGTAGACCGCTCACTAATGACGCCCGGCGCGCTTGCCAAATCGATTCCCCTGCCGTCGTCCATGGGGGACCGGCTATGGCACCGCCCCCACCTACATACACCCCGCCCGCCTCACCGCCGCTTCAGGCAAAGGCGCCTGCCTCGGCGCTTAGGTTGCCGCTGCACGCCGGCGGCAACTCCAGCCCCAGCAAAGCACTGCCCGTGTGGTGGGACGGGCGTGGCGCGATCGGTGTCGCGCGACAAAAATGAATCGCTTGCAGCCGTTCCCGGTTCTGCGAGTGCGTGTCCAAATTCGCCACGGCGTCGTTCTCTTGCCGCTTGGGCGGCAATGGGCGTTTGCATGCGGGATCGATTGGCGGGAACAACTGCCCGATCTCTTCCGCTGCTGCCCCGGTACGGTGAGCTCTTCTAGGCACTTGTGGCTCCTAAATTCCGGGCTGCGCCGGATAGCCCCGCGGTCCGCCTCCGGTCACCCTTAGGCGAACTCGGGCGAAACAAGCCGCGGCAGGGCCTGCGTGCTCGCGCGTTGGCGTCGGGTGCCGCTCGCGGTGCAACGGCAGCTGTCGGAAGTGGACTTTGGGTCATGTCGGGAAAGGTGCTGGCAACGATTGCGCAAGCGTTAACGCTAGACGGGATCGATGCCATGGCGGAGCGCGCGGAGATGGATCGCGCGTCGGCGCGAAAGGCGGCCGAGCTCGGTGTGCCGGCGATCTTAACCGCCCTGACCGAGCTCGTCGCCCGACCGAGCGGCGTCGCCCGACTGTCGCACGCGCTTGCGGGGCGGTCGGCCAGCTCGGCGCCGGGACCGGACGGTCGTGGCGATGGCATTACCTTTCTATTCGGTGGTGAGGACGCCGGCGCGCTAGCCTCGGCCATTGGCCGGGTTGTTGGGGCACCGGCATGCTCAGCCCACGCCTTTCTCGACGAACTGACATCGACAATCCTGCGCACGCTCGCACGGGAGGGCCAGAAACCAAAGGCCGGCGGCAAAGGCTTTGCCGATTTGCTCACGGCTGAAAAGGACCTTATCGCGGCGGCGATGCCCGCCGGGTTGTCGAGCCTGCTTTGCGCCAACAGGTCCTCCCGTCGTCTGGGCGCGGAGGTATCGATGATCGGCAGTGCCGGAACCGCCCGCAGGCCAATTCACCCTCTGAGCACGACGGCCGCAACGGCTTCTGCTCGCCGACGTTCCCTGACGAGCCAGGCCTATTGGGCGGTGCTGCTGGCCGCACTGGCGGCCGTCGCCTGGTACGTGCTCGCTGCCCAAATCGAGCAAACCGGCGGCGGGGGCAACGACGTTGTGATCTCGACCTTGCCGGAGCCCAATGCTCGCCCGCAGGCCCTGGCTCATGTCGCGGACCTCAATGCAAGCGCGCAATTTCAAGGAGCCGACGTCCGCAACCGCGCCGGTAAAACCATAGGCGCCGTGACGGAGGTGCTTTGGGGCCCGGACGGGATCGCGCCGGCGCTGTTGAGCCTAGCTCGTTTTTTCGGCTTCGCGGAGGATGGCATTGTCGCTCCGGCCGCGCCATTGGGGCGCTGGCAGCACGACAGTGGCGGTGATGGGCGCCTCATCCTCGATACCGCAACGGCCGACTTGCGCGGCCGGCAACTCCTGCACTTCGTCTCGCCGGAATTCAGGGACGCAATACGCCCACCCGTAACAACCGCGGTCGACACGCCTGTCGGCCCTACCATCGCGGCACACTAAAAAGATGGCCGCCCGGCCGAAGGTCCCTGCTTGTGTCGAGGTTATGACAAAAATGACTACCGCTGTTGGCAAGGCCTGCCTGGTTTTTATCTCCATTCATGTGCTGATGCTCGTTGGCATTTTGTTGCTGTCGGGGTGATGGCGCCTTCGGCGGCGGGACCGATGCTCTCCACACTGTGGCCAGTTCTCCCCCTAAAGGGGGATGGCCGACGCCGCACCCGGTTTTATCACCTTGCCCTTAGCGGTGGGCTCTTCGCGCACGAGAGGCTTGCCGTTTTTTGCCACGCTCCGTGGCTCCTCCTTATCGCGCGCGTGCGCGAGCGCTATTGTTGCAACGCCACTTGGCTGCGGGCAAGCGGCCAGCAGGCCGGGCGGCGCCGCTGCGCGCAGCTCGTGCCCTGTCCACTACCGGGTCTAGAGCGCAGAGCGCGTTGAGCGTAGCGACAACTTAGGCCGATTGCGCGCGATGCAACGAAAGCCGACATGACAAGCCGATGTATCGACGGCTTGCGGATGGCGAGCCGCAGGTCGATAGCGCCGGCAATAGTTTGGGGCGCACAGGTAGGATCCGCCTTTGAGGACTTTGCGCGGGATGCGGCGTTCGGGCTGGCAGGGATCGTAGCTCTGGTTCTCTTCGCCGCCGCGCGGGTTCTTCGGAATACAGCATGGCTTGGCAGCATCCGGCTGGTGGCGCGCCCTGAACCAGTCCGAGGTCCACTCCCAGACGTTGCCAATCATGTCGTGGAGGCCGTAGTCGTTGGGCGGGAAGGCCCCGACCGGCGACGTTCGCTCGTAGCCGTCCTGAGCCAAATTCTGCCAGGGAAACCGACCCTGCCAAGTGTTGGCCATCATCTTGCCGCCGGGGTGGAGCTCATCGCCCCAGGCAAATTCCGCGTCGTCTTCCCCCCCGCGAGCGGCGAACTCCCATTCCGCTTCGGTGGGCAGATCCTTACCGGCCCAGCGCGCGTAGGCCAGCGCGTCTTGATAGGCGACGTGCACGACGGGATGGTCGCCAAGGCCCTCAATGGTGCTGCCCGGACCTAGCGGGTGGCGCCAGTCGGCACCTTTCGTAAAGCTCCACCAGTGATCCCAGTGGTCGGCTTGGATACGTTCGAGAGGACGCTTGAATAGCAGTGATCCAGCGTGGAGCATGTGCGGCAGGGCGCCAGGATAGTCTTTTGGATCGGGCGGTATTTCGGCAAAAGTGACGTGACCCGTGGCGCTCACGAACTTTGAGAACTGCGAATTTGTGACGGGTGAACGGTCAATCCAGAAGCCGGCAACCGCGACGCGGTGTGCCGGAGCTTCCTCGGGATAGTGCCGATTAGACCCCATGCGAAAGGTGCCGCCTGGGATCCACACCATATTGTCGCCCCAGGGTTTGCGATGCGGGGTAGCGTGCTGCAGTGCCGCATCAATATCGATTTCAGGTCTCATGGCTTCTCAGCTCCTTGCCGAACGCCGGTCGCGGGACCTAACCGCAGATGCGCGAGCAGGCTCACCGGCCTGCGGCAAAGATCGAGGCGGGCCGTTTCAGCGGGTCCGCTGGTCCCGGGAAAACATGTTGGCCGCTCTCACAGGCGCACGGGGTGGCTATGCTTGCGCAAACGCAAGGAGAACCACACCAGTAGGATCCCGTACAGGACGGCATAGCTGCCGATGACGTAGAGCAACGCCAGCGCACCCGCGCCGGGCCGCGTCAGGAGAATGAAGCCAAACACGATCGAAAGCGCGCCGCCGGCGATCAGCAACCATTCGTCCTTGATCTCCTTGCGCAATTGAATTGCGCCGACGATCTGCATCAGGCCGATGGCGATCGCCCAACAAGCGATGAATACTTGCAGCACGACCGCCGTTAGACCCGGCCACAGGAATGTCATGGCTCCAGCCGCGATCCCGAGCACGCCGACGACCGCGAGCCACCAGCGCGGCGTCGGAGTATTTCCCGTTATCGCCGCGGCAAGGGCAAAGATGCCATCGGCGAGAGCGAAGGCGCCGTAAAGCAAGATTAGCGTTAGCAGCGTGACGCCGGGCCAGATGAAGGTAAGTACGCCGAATAGAATGGCACAAATCCCGCGCAACAGGATAAGCCACCAGTTTTTTGCCAGTGCGTGCAGCATGAACCGCGGCGCAAAGGGTGGGTGGGTGTTTACAGAGGTCGCCACGGTCATCCTCCTTGTTCGATGTTAATACAATTGGGTGCGCTGCTTAGAGCGTGGCTTGACTTGCCGTTGGTGCGGCGATGTCGAGGCTTGCGGTCCTGCGCAACCCGCAGCAGATCTGCAAGTTCGCTGCAGGCCTGGCGGTACCTCGACGCGCGGGCCCGCAGCAGTGAGCTTGGATGGGGTGCCGGTAGCCTTGCCAAGGGATACGCGACCCGGGGTCGGCACGCAGTTGGGACGCCACCCAGCTGGCCATGAAGTCCTCCTAACCGGCGCGGTGCGCAACTCAGCACTCGTTGGATGAGCTAACCGATCGCAGCATCCCAACACGGCCTAACCAGCTCTGAAATCGGTGATTACCCCGGCGGCTTGATGAAGAACTCCCGACGTCACAGGACCGGCGAGGCAGCCAGCGTCGCCAACTAGCGCGCGTTCGAGGCGCGTTGGGTAGTGCTGGGTCTCTTGTCGGTGTCTTCGCGCGCCTCGACCACCCTGGGCAACGGGACGCGCCGCGGAGCGCGCGCCCCACGCCGACTTTAAGGGTCCACCGGTGCCGTTCCAAAGTCCGGCCTAAAGAGCCTGGAGCCTGCGAGCTATGGCTGAACCAGATGCCCAATCCTGGCGCGATCGCCTAAAGACACGGTATCGGGCCAAAGTAGCCGAATACTTCTCGGGCCTTGGTAAAAGTGGCTGGTTAATCCATTGTCGCAGTTTCGGTCGATGGGGGTCAACGGGCGTGCCAATACTGGCGCGGCAGTTGCGAGCATCGGGCATTGCAATGGCTTGAACTGATGAAACACTGGTCCCATCTGAAGTGAAAAGGTCAAATTGTTCCTCAGGTCTTAAAGCTTGGGGCATCCGGGTTAGTTCTACTGGGCATGGGGACGCAATACTGTAGGCTGATAATTTGGCGGCCCCTTCGTTGAGTAGACCTCATCGCTAGGGTCGCAATGGAGCGCCGACTACGATGATCCGCATTCTCATTGCAGACGACCACGAGGTGGTGCGCTCAGGACTTCGCAAAATTCTAGAGTCACAACCGACCTGGGAGGTCGTCGCCGAAGCGGGTGATGGCAAGGACGCGATCAGCAAGGCAACGGAGACCAAGCCCGATGTTGCCGTCCTCGACTACTCGCTGCCTCTGATCAATGGCATCGAGGCGACCCGACAGATTCGTGCCCGCCTTCCTAAGACGGAGGTGCTTATCTTCACGATGCACGACAACGAAACGCTGATCCAGGAGCTGCTGAAGGCGGGGGCGCGCGGCTACTTGCTGAAGTCGGATGCGAAGCGACACCTGATCGGTGCCATTGAATTGCTCGCGGGCCACAAACCCTTCTTCACCGCCAAGGTTTCTGAGGCTCTGCTCGATTCGTTTCTCGCGCGACCGGCGCGGGAGGGATCGACGCTGACCAACCGCGAACGCGGAGTGGTGCAGCTGATCGCTGAAGGTCACACGAACAAGCAGATCGCCAACATCCTCAACATTAGCCTCAAGACCGTCGAAACACATCGCGCCGCGATCATGCGAAAACTCAATCTGTCCTCTTCCGCCGGTCTGGTGCGCTACGCCATCCGCAACAAGATTGTCGAGCCGTAGCGAGACGGGCGGGCTGCGGCAAGTCGGCAGCTTTGGCGATAAATCACGACCCAACGCGAGGCCGGCAGCCCTGGCCATAGACCAGTGCCGAGGGATGATCGCTGGCTTAGGGGCTCGTGCGCTAGTTTGATTCGCGGCGCCTTCCAAACGCTGGTCCTATCGGCAAGCTGCAGTGGAGTTGGCCCGGGCCTCCTTGCCACTTGGCCGCCGATTTTGCCACCCTTGCGGCGACAAGACCAACGACGCACGAGCGTCGTTGGCAAAGGCAACGACCGGCAAGCCTGCGCGCCCCCACGCAAGACAAGCAACAGCCAATCTGTCCCCGTCCAACTTCTTCTGCTTGCGCAGGGTGGGCATTGGCGCAGCCGGTCCGGCCGTGGTTGTTACGAAATTGCGGTCAAGGCGCGCCAGGCGAGGGCGGGCATTTTGTCGATTGCGATCCTCATATTCCAGAGCAAGGCGCGCCAAAGAAAAGCCGACGCTACCCCCCACCATCAAGTTCTGGGCGGCGCCGGCGACACGTTCTGGTGGATGCAATCCGGCGGCGCGGCCTTCATGACCGCTTTGCACCCGGATTAGGCGGCGCCCGAGGCTGGCCGCGCCGGCCACGCTTGGGTGCCGGTCCGGCGTGCAAAGGGGGCAATGGCGCTCACTTTCGTGGCCCAACGAGGCGCCGCGCGCTGCAAAAAATGAAGATCACGCCAGGCGCACTGGACCGAACTTTTCTCATTGACCGACTTAAAAGTTGAGGCCCGCCAGCGTTCTCTGTGAGCCTTTTTGCAACGACGTGTCCATGTAAGGCACTTGCCAATCGCCACGAACAGTGATTCCTGGCGGACATGTTCATCGACACCATCCCGAACCGGAAGTCGCCACCGGCGATCCTTTTGCGCGAGAGCTATCGTGAGGGCAGCAGGGTCAAGAAACGGACGCTGGCCAATTTATCGAAGCTGCCGCAACGGCTGATCGACGGCATCCGCGGGCTCATCGCCGGCGGCACGGTGGCCACGCCGGAAGCGGGTAAGCAAGAGGACCATGGCTTTAGGATCGTTCGCGCGCTAGCGCACGGCCACGTGGCCGCGGTGCGGGGCATGATGCGCAAGCTCGGCCTCGATCGCACGCTGCAGGGGCGCACGCAGGTGGAGCGCCGCGTGCGGGACCTGATCGAGGCCATGATCATCCAGCGGATCATTGCGCCTGGATCGAAGCTCGCCTTCCACCGAGCGCTTGCCCCAGAGACGGCGACATCGAGCCTGGCACAGTCGGTGGACCTCGAGCAAGTCGCCGAGCGCGAGGTGTACGCAGCGCTCGACTGGCTCATCGAGCAGCAGCCACGGATCGAGGCGGCGCTAGCCAGGAAGCATCTCGTCGACGGCACGCTGGTACTCTTCGACGTCTCGTCGAGCTACATGGAGGGACGCCGCTGTCCGCTCGCCAGGTACGGCCACAGCCGCGACCATCGCGCTGACCGACCCCAAATCGTCTACGGATTGCTATGCGCAACGGATGGCACGCCCGTGGCGATAGAAGTGTTCGAAGGCGATACCGCCGATCCGCAGACGATCCGAGAGCAAGTCGACAAGTTGAGGCGGCGGTTCAGGCTATCGCACGTTGCTATCGTCGGAGACCGCGGCATGGTCACGTCGGCGCGCATCGCAGAAGAGCTAAAGCCGGCTGGGCTCGACTGGATCAGCTGCCTCAGGGCGCCGCAGATCGCCGCGCTCGCCGAGGACCAAGGGCCGTTGCAAACGTGCCTGTTCGACGAGCGAGATCTCGCCGAGATCACCTCGCCCGACTTCCCCGGCGAGCGCCTCATTGCCCGTCGCAATCCGACGCTGGCCGCGGAGCGAGCAAGGAAGCGGGAGGCGCTGCTGCAGGCCACAGAGCGCAAGCTCGAACGTATCGCCGCTGCGGTCGCCAGGAAGTCGGCCAAGTATGATGCCGCCGCGATCGGGCTCGCGGTCGGCGCGGTCATCGACAAGCACAAGATGAAGAAACACTTCGCGCTCGAGATCGCTGACGGTCGGTTCGCTTTCCGGCGGCGCGAGGACGATATCGTAGCCGAGGCGCGCCTCGACGGTATCTACGTTGTGCGAAGCAGCCTTCCAGCCGACAAGATCGCAACGGAGCAGGCTGTCGCCGCCTACAAGAGCCTCGCGCTCGTTGAGCGGGCGTTCCGGACGCTGAAGGGCGTGGATATGCAGGTGCGCCCCATCTATCACGGGCTCTCGACACGCGTGAAAGCCCACGTGTTCCTGTGCATGCTGACATACTACATCGAGCACCACATGCGCGTCGCACTGGCGCCGCTCCTGTTCGCCGACCATGAGCCAAACAACCGCGAGCGGTCATTCATCGTGCAGCCGGCCGAGCCGTCACCTGCCGCCAAGAGCAAGATGGCGCGGCGCCAGAGCGTCGACGGAACACCGATCATGGCTTGGCACGACCTCCTCGCCAATCTCGGAACCCTGACGCTCAACGAGGTAGAGCTGCCGATGGCGACGGGCCAGACTTTTCAAACGCTCGCTCGTCCGACCGCCTTGCAGGAGCAGGTGTTCGCACTATTGGGCGTGCCTACCCCCCCGTGTCCAGTAGCTGACCATCTCCGATAAAAAGAAGATGAGTCGGATTAGGTGCTTGCGCGTTAGCGAAGTAAAAAGTTCGGCCTAGATCGCCGATTCACGGCCGACGCGGACGCTCAAAGTCGGGATTAGGTCAGGCTCGGCTAAGTCTACCAACGTCCACGCCAACCGTATCCAGCCGATCGCCAATAACCGTAGCCGTAGCTCGGCGCGTAGTAGGCACCGTAGACAGGCGCGGAATAGTAAACGCGTGGTGCCGCGGGCACGAAGGCAACCACGGGTGGGGGGTTGAAGGCCGGCGCCACGACGTAAGCACTACTATACCCCCAAGATGGTCCGTATCCATAGTAACCATAACCTGCACCACCGCAGGCGCATCCGTCGCAGGCCGACGCCGGCAGCGCGCCCAGCATCCCAGCGGCTGCAGCGATCAACAGCATGGACCCAATCCGCCTGTACATGCGCGCGCTCCTTGTCTCGATTCCTGCCCTGCGAGGTCTCGATTCCTGCTCTGCGCGCCAACCAGCGTGACGTGTGGTATGGCAAACTGATATCCGGTTTTGTTTTTAATTTTCCTTGCTGCGAATCCGAGAGCGTCGGTTGGGGCAGCGCGGACACGGCGCGGCGCCGCGGCTCCGTCTTGTTACAGCAGATCCGCACGCCGCCATCGTCATCGTTCGTGCAACGGTGCCGTTGGCTGCGCGCGAATGTCCGTGGCGGGCGTGGGCGCCGTGCGCTGGCCCCCCGATTCGGTCGGTCGCGCTCACTTCTGAACTGTTGCCGGCGCGCAGCAGAAGGATCCTGTCTGTTGCCACAAAGCGCGTGCGGCATCCCAAGACCTTAAGCATCGGCCACCGTGCACCGAGGCCTTGCAACACCACCGCACTGACAAACGACCGATCGGCAGTCTCCCACCACCCGTCTGCCGTTCGCCAGCGAACTCCGCAATCCCACGACCAGGCCATTCGGGTAAGCCCGGATGGGCGAGGGGGGCCTTCCGAGGCAGATTTGCGTTGGTTGAGCAACAAGGAGAGTCGTCGTGCGCCGAAGAACGTTTGCCGCCATCATCGCCGTGGCGAGTGGATCGTCGCTGCTTTGTCACGGCGCCGCTGCCCAGTGGTGGGACTTGCCGGACGGGATAGACAATCCGAGACCGCGCTACTACGACTACCATCCTCCCGGCGTTTTTTATGGCGACCCAGGCCCTGTGGGCTTTGCCGTCTCTGGCTACGTCGCGCCGCCTTCTGCTGCCAGTCCGGCCATTGGAGCGGCCGGCTATGGTTACGGCGTGCCGCCCTATCCGACCGCTGGCGTTATTGTTCCGATCGCCCCGCGGCCTCTTTGTGGGGTTTATCGATATTGGCGCGACGGCGTCTGCCTCGACCGACGCGGGTACTGAGGCTCGGGAGCCGTGTGCGCGCCGTCCTCGTCGCGTGCGCTGAAGCAGGACCGTGGGGCCGCGGCGGCCCGCCTGGGCAAGGCGCGGCTTGGCCCCGCAGCGGCCCAGCGTCGGCAATCCGAACGGTTTGCTCTATAGACTTGGATAGTCTTTGACGCTGCGCGCAGGTCTCCTTCCACTCCGGCTTTGGCATTTGCCTTGCAGGGTCCCACGCCGCCATGCACCGGCTCATCGGCGAGTCGCCGGCCATAGCTTTGCTGCCGACTTGTGGGGAACTTTGCGCTTGCATTGGAGCCGGTCGGGCGCGGCGGCATAGGGTAAGTTGACGAGCGAAACCGAAATGGCAAGGGCCACCGTCTTGGCCGCCGCGATCGCCACAACCAGCCGCAACGGCCGAGACATGACGGTCATGATGGCCCCATCTTGCGACAAGAACTGCCGGCTCGCGGGCCCACGGTACTCGGCACAACCCCGGGTGACGCCTGGGCAGATACGGCAAGTGCAAAGTGGCAGGACTGTGCGAGCGCGCGCGGCGAGCCGAACTGGGCCAAGGCCGCGAGCGCGTTCAGGTTTTTGGGCCGGATGATGTCCTATCAGCAGACGAGGATGTTGGCTCCTTGGCCTCGCGCGCTTGGCGCCGCAGCCAGCGCCACATGGTCTGACGCAAGGATTCGCTGGGTAGTTCTATGTCGCGAACCAACTTGGCACCCCCCGGACGGCGTTCGAGCGTAATCTTGCGGGTGTGGAAGGGCTCAAGCTCCGGGCGATGGCCAACGCTCAACAGCGTTATTTCCGGCCGCTCAACCAGGAGCTGCATGAGCTTGTCTTGGCTTCCAGGATCAAGCGCGGCCGTGGCTTCGTCGAGCACGACGATATCGGGTTTGTGAAGGAGGATCCGCGCAAACGCCAAGCGCTGCTTCTCGCCGCCGGAAAGCGTTTGATCCCAGGGCGCCTCTTTGTCCAGCTTGTCGACGAGAGCCTCGAGCCCTACCTGCTCGAAGGCGACGGTGATTTCTTCGAGGCTTCGGCTATCGGCAGCATCCGGATAGCTGGCCGCGCGGCGCAAGGTACCGATCGGCACGTATGGTCGTTGCGGAAGAAGGAACATCTTGGCGCCCTTCTTCACCTCTATAGCGCCGCCACCCCACGGCCAGAGGCCGGCGATGGCGCGCACCAGAGTGCTCTTGCCCGAGCCCGATGCGCCGGCAATGAGGACGCGCTCGCCAGGGGCGATCGATACATCTGTGTCGTCCACAACCGCTGTGCCGTCATTGAGCCTAACGGAGAGGTCTTGCAGACGCAGTGCCGGGCCCGCGCCTTCTCTATCGATCGTAATGCGGCCCACCCCCTCGCTGTTCTCGGCTTCCTCCAGTGCATCGAGCGCGATCATGAGTGATGCAACCCGGCGCGCCGACGCCGTCCAGTCGGCCATCTTGGGATAGTTGTCGACCAGCCAATTGAACGCACCCTGCACAATGGTGAAGGCCGAGGCTGCCTGCATCACCTCACCCAGCGACATCGATGCATCCAAAAACTTTGGGGCACACAGGATAATTGGCAGTACCGGGGCGATGTAGCTTGATGTCTGCGATACCACCGTCGTCTTCATATTTTGCTTGGCGATCTCCGCCCAGCCGACGAGCACTTTCCTGAGGGTGCGATCGAGGCCGGTGCGCTCTTCCTCTTCGCCTCTGATCAGAGCAATGCTTTCGCCATTCTCACGCAGCCGCGTGATCACGTAGCGATACTCGGCCTCCGCCTGATTTTTTGTCTCGGAGGCGTGCACAAATCGGCTGCCAATGAGCAGCATCGAACCACTTGCGACGACGGCGTATACGAGCGCGGCGATCACGAGAAAGCCTGGAATGTGCAGCCGCAGGCCGCCGACGGAAACGTCCAGCGCCCCCCCGATCGTCCAAAGCACAACGATGAACATGGCCGCAGATAACAATGCCTGTGTCACGCCGCTGACGAAGTCCACGGGCGATTCGGTTGCGATGCGCACATCATCGGCAATTCGGTATTCGGGGTTTGCGTGGTCGCCCCGCACCAGATTGAGTTGATAATAGCGACCATGCGCGAGCCAGCGATCGACAAGCTGGTTTGTGAGCCACGCGCGCCATCTGCGCTGCAGCGCCATACGGGCATGCACCTGAAATACGCTTAGCAGCACGCTGGCCGCCAGAATGACGAAATAGAGAGCCGATAACTTGCCAACCGCGGCCACGTCCCGGTTCTGCAGGCCGTCGAACATGGCCCGATTCCAGGCATTCATCGCATAGGCGGCGCCCAGCAAACAGACGATGATCAACATCAGACTGGCAGAGAGCGTCCAAGCCGAGGAGCCAAGACCGCCAAACCAATACCGGCATGCCGTTTGCCAGAAGCGTCTGAGCAAAGATCGACGCCGCGCGCGGTCGGGGTCGGTTGCGCCCGAAGTTCCGGGCGGCTTGGAAGCAATGCTCAACCAGGCCAGGGTAGCCATGAGATTCACCACGCGCGAGAGGCTAATGCTGCCTGCGATGCCGGAGGGCGGAGTCTCATCTCTGCCCGGCCGCAAGCGCACGCTGCCGCGCGCCTGCGGTTATCGATCGCGGAGCTACCGCCACGCCAGCGTTGGCCCGCCGCAGTGCTGGCAGCGCACGGGCTCCGCCCACGAACGTGATGCCGGGATCGCGGCGCTCGGCGGCAGCCGGAGACTGGGCGAGGGCGATGAGGCGGCGGCGAGGCATGGGCAGGCTCGGATAAGAACGGGGCGGCGCGCGGACTACACGCACCGCCCAATGACAGAAGAGAGGCCGGCCGCGATCGGCCGGCCATTCGCCTTCCTTTGTGAGAACAACTACTTAACGTTGAATTTGTTCCGGGCGGCGCCCCGCCGTGCCGGACTGGGCCCAATGACGCGGCCCACGAACTCGCGCGAACGCTGCCGACTAAGACGTAGGCTGTTGCCACACCCTCTGCCATGTCCCAGTTGCGGTGAGGACCGAGTCCCCAAAACGCGAACCGACAGGACAGGTGCCGGCAATCAAGGAAAGCCCGCTAGGGCAGCACGACGTGCCCAGCTGCCGCAGCTTACCGGCGCTGATCCCACATGAGCACGCGAATGGGCGTTGGGTTAAACCCGTTGCAGGGATTGTTGATCTGGGGGCAGTTAGAAAGAACGCAGAGCACGTCCATTTCGGCCAGCAAATCGACGTAGCCGCCGGGCTGCGAAACGCCGTCGACCACGGTGAAATGCCCCGCCGGGTCGATTGGCACATTCATGAAAAAATTCACATTGGCGACGATATCGCGCTTGCTGAGGCCATGCTTGGCGAGTTCAAGCAAAAAATTCTCGCGGCACGAGTGCAGGTATCGGGTGTGTTCGCCGAAACGCACCGCATTGCTTTCGCACGAGCAACATCCCGCCGATGTGTCATGCCGGCCGCAAGTGTCAGCAATGACAGTCATCATCGGACGGCCTTCACTCGATATGAGTTGCGTGCCGATTCCGATGTAAGCGTTGCGTTGCTCGCGCAAGGTGTCTTGCGCACTATACCGTTCGGCGGGGTCATCAGCGCGATAAAATAGCGCGTCGACTGCCTGTTGTCCCTCGCTGTCCACGATGCGCAAAATCTGCCCGCGCATGACGACGGCGGACCATGGTTGCTCCGGCGGTATCGTCAGATCGACGATCGCCGAGGCGGGATCACCTGCGCTCATCCAAGGTCTCCAGCGTTACTTGCACAATCGATTGGTGCGCGCAAAGGCACGCACCACCTCCGCCCCCACATTGTTACATGGATCGCTCACGCCATAAGTTGATCCTTGATGGCGAACGACCAGGATCGATCGCGATGCTTCGAGCCCGGTCGCCTGAAACGGATGCGGACAGTTGGAGATCGCGACCAATGCATCCATCTCAGCGCGCAAATCGATGAAATCGCCGCTGGCCTTTCTCTCCTGCCGCCATGCAAAGGCGCCGTCGGGACCGACGCTCACGGGTGAGAAGAGCGACAGTGCCGCGGGAATATCGCGGCGATCTAGGCCGAGCTTGCCAGCGGCGGCGACAAAATTTGCGCGCGTATTGCGGTGCCCCGCACCACCGTCTGCGGCGCAGACGGATCCCCCAACCAGGGCATCGTGGGCGCCGCACGTATCCTCGACGATGGAGAACATGACACGCCCCATATCCGAGAGGATGATGCGGCCGCGCCGCAAAGCGGCACTCCATTGTACTTTCACCGTATCCGCCAAGTTCATCCGCTCTGCCGGATCACCGTCGCGCCAGGCTATCAGGGCCGGCGTGGCGTTGCCGGAAAGATCGACAAGACGCAGCACCTCGCTACGGCGAAGCCGCAGCGTGGTGTACCAGCCGGCCGGCACCTCTTCCTCTTCGATCAAAGATGCGGGTGCGATTGCAGCTGCGCCGCGCTGCGTCGCCGCGGGCAAAGCATCGAAGGTGGCACCCTGACCAATGCTACGCAGTTCCTCATAGCGACGGCGATTGGCCTGCGCCGCCACGTTCCCTGTTTGCACTGGCATCATTTGATTGCCTCCAATTCCCCTGCCGACTCACAACAGCATGAAATGCGCCTCGACGGGACGGCAGGCGTGCCCGTTGATTGGCAAGACGTCCTGCGGACATGCCGAAAAGGCGATGACAAGGTCCATTTCAGCGCGGAACAGCACGTAGCTGCCCGCTAAACGCGCGGGGGGTGGAGCAAATTGCAATCCGCCGGCCTCATCCCAGGGGATGTGCATGAAAAGATTGAGCGGGCTCGGCACCTGCACGCAGGCGAACTTCAACTCCGCAAGCGCTAATCGAAGATTGTCCGTGCAATTGTCGTGGTGGCCCGCAACGCCCAGAAAGGCATACCTATATTGATCACAGGCGGCGATCAGCGTGTCATGAACGCCGCCGGATGTGTCCTCGATGATGGTCAGCATCGGACGCCGCCTGTTGCTGCGCAGGCTGTCGCCAACACGCGGTGAGATTTTGAGCGTATGTGCCCGCGTATGCTCCATCGACATGAACTCGGTGGGGTCGCTGTCATTGAACGCCCAGGTGTCGACGACTTGTTGGCCGTGCGTGTTGATGACTTTGACGTGGCAGCCGTTCGGCACCTGCGCAGCCTTGCCTTTTCGCGCTGGTATCTCGATGACTGCGTTTGCCATCACGCTTCCCTTTCCCTACTGCCGACCCGGCGCTAATCCCGCTTGGCGACCAAGTCGATCTCGATAATGCCGCCGCGTGCGAGATGCGTGACGCCAACCGTCGTTCGCGCCGGCAGGCGGTCAGGTGGAAAGTAGCCGGCGTAGATTGCATTCATAGCCGCATAGTCCCGTGCGAAATGTGTCAGGAATATCCGCACGCATATGACATTTGCCAACGAAAGCCCGATGCCGTCGAGAACTCGGCGGAGGTTGTCCATAACTTTGTGGGTTTGCGCCTCGACGCCCTCCGGCAACGGGCGGCTGTCGTCATCGGCGTCCGTAGCAAGCTGGCCGGTGACGAACACTAACCCATCGACTTCCACAGCGTGACTGTACGGAGCGACCGGCCTTGGCGCATTGACCATTAGATGGAAGATTGCTGACTTGCTCATGAATTTGTGCCTCAAGCGAATGTTTGCGGTCGATTGCTGCCTGTCGGCCGCGTGCTGTTGCTTTCGTAACGTTGCAAGAATTGCCTGGCGCGCTCGGTTGCCGGTGCGGCGAAGAATTTGTCGGGGCGAGCGGTTTCTACTACCCGACCGCGATCGAGGAAGACGATGCGGCTTGCCGCCTCGCGCGCAAAGTCCATTTCATGTGTGACGACGACCATGGTCATGCCATCGCGCGCAAGCTTGCGAATGACGACCAGCACTTCTCCGACGAGCTCCGGATCGAGTGCGCTCGTCGGCTCATCGAACAACAGGAGCTCCGGCCGCATCGCCAGCGCACGCGCGATGCCCACCCGCTGCTTCTGGCCTCCGGAAAGCTTGGCGGGGAACGTGTCGCGCTTGTCGGAGAGCCCAACGCTGGCCAGCAGGCTCTCCGCTTCTGCCCGCACCTGGGCTTTGGGGCGCCGTTGCACATAGATCGGTGCCGCCATGACGTTTTGCAGAACGCTGAGATGAGGCCACAGCGCAAAATGCTGGAACACCATGCCGATGCGCGTGCGAATTGCGGACAGCTCGCGATCGCCCATCAGGACGCCGCCCGTTGTCACGCCAATACGCTCGCCATTGAGGTAGACCTGGCCGCTATCGGGTTTCTCCAGCCAGTTTATGCATCTGAGCAAAGTCGATTTTCCCGAGCCGGACGGGCCAAGCAGGCAGATGGTCTCGCCGCGATGCACCTGCAGATTGATGTTCTCAAGTACACAGAGACAACCGAAGGCCTTCGAGAGCGCCGCCACGGTCAGCACGGCGCGATGGCCGTTGCCAGCGGCAGCAGGGATCGGCATCATCGGCGCGCCTCGGCAAGGCGGCCGATGGAAGCGACGCACGCCTCGATCACCAGGCACAGCGTCCAGTAGAGCAGCACGGCGGTAATAAAGGCGGCAAAGGGTATGTAGTGGCGTGACTGAATCGAACTCGCGGCATGCGTCAGCTCTTGCAATGCGATGACCGTTAGGAAGGCGCTGTCCTTGACGATCTGGATGATCTGGTTGCCGACTACCGGCGCGGCAGACAGCAACAAAGGCGGCAGCACGATGCGCCGGAAGTGGCCGAGCCCGGTGAAGCCGAATGCATAGCCAGCGTCGAGGGGGTCGACCGGCTGCGCCAACCACGCCCCGCGGAGTATCTCCGCCATATAGGCCGTATTGTAGATGGTGAGTGCGGCCAATCCGGCGCTCCAATTGTCGAGATTGAGGCCGAGAGAGGGCAGACCGTAGTAAACGATATAAGCAAACAGCAGGAATGGCACGCATCGCATCGCATCGACAAAGCCGGCAAACAGCCGGCGATAGGTGGATCTGCTCGACATCAAGACCAGTGCGACGAGGGCGCCGAGCGCGAAGGCCGCAACGGTGGCGGCCAGCGACAGCAAAATGGTATTGCCTAGTCCACGCAGCAGTAGGGCGCGCTCGCTCCAGACGACAACAAAGTCATGCATTATTCAGCCTCCGCGCGAGCCAGCCGTCGCTCGGTCAGACGCTGCAGAGACACGATCGCATAGACGAATGGTACATAGATGGCCAATGCCACAAAAAACGGAGGCAGCGGCTCGTAGGTCTCTGCGCCGATCCGCACGGCGGCCCGAGTAATATCGACGACGCCGACGACAGCGAGGACAGGTGTGACCTTGATGAGGAGCGACATTTCATTGACAAGGCCCGGTAGACAGGTTCGGACCACCTGTGGCAGCACGATTGTTCGCAGCCGTAGGCCCGCCTGCATGCCAACGGACTGCGCAGCCTCGTACTGATCCTTCGGGAAGTTCAAGAGACCGGCGCGCCAAACTTCGCAGTTGAACGCCGATGTATTCATGGTCAGTGCAAGGACGGCAGCGGATACCGCCCCAATCGGCACGCCGATGTTCGGTAATGCAAAGAATAATAGCAAAAGCAGCGTTACCAGCGGCGTTGCGCGCAGAACGCTGACATAAACCGCGACCAAGGGGGCAACAATCGGAACCTTGGCCCAGCGTGTCAGCGCCAGCAATAGGCCGAGCGGCAAGCCAAGAAGGATGGCCGCGCCTGAAAGGGATGCCGTTGTCACGGCACCCTGCAAGATGGCCAAGATATCGGCCGTGCTCATTGGGGCGCTACGACTTGACCTTTGCAATTCCGGCCTAGAATTCTGGTTCGAACGCGATCGGGAGATCTGGGAATTCCTGTCCGAACCACTTCTTCTGCAGCTCAGCAAATTTGCCGCTGGCCTTCTGCTTGGCAATGAATTCATTCATGTAAACCAACAGCTCGCCGTTGCCTTTCTTGACCGCCCAGGCGGGAAAGGATTTGCCGGACACGGGCTGGCCGATCTCGAAGACGTTGGGCTTTTCCGCGACAAGCGTCTTCAAGTTGATGATTGTGTTCACGACGTAGTCCGTGCGTCCGAGCGCCAGATCCTGATACGCCTCGGGGTAGGAGGTGTATTCGACCACCTTGCCCAGCTTACCGCCGCCGCCCTTTAGCATCGTTTCCAGTTCGGGCAGTCTGCCGAGCAGTGCGCTGCCGGCTTGCACGCCCACCGTCTTGCCACTCAAGTCTTTGATAGCTTTGATGCTATCGTCGCTCTTGCGTTTCACGTAGTGGTGGGTGGCATCGGCGATAGGACTCGTGAAGTCCAGCGATTGCTTGCGTTCCTTGGTGATAATCGCCGCCGTGATTGCAATGTCGTATTTGCCGGTACTGACGCCGGCGAGGAGTCCGGTCCAGGGCAGGATCTCTTGTTTGATCTCGAACGGCGCATACTTGCGCAATTCCTCGACCAGCTCATTGTCAAATCCGGTCGGCTTGCCATCCTTGATGAATTCGAAGGGTCGGAAATCATCTTCGGTGGCGACCACCAAATAGCCCCGCTTCTGGATTTCTTGTAACGAAGCGGCAGCTGCGCCCGGCGCGGCAATCTCAACGGCCAGCAATGCCGTCAGCAATGCCAGCGTAACGGAGCCAATCCGCTTCACGATCAGTGAGCGCTCGGACATGATTGCAAGTCTCCTGTTTAACGCTATGTGGCAAAAACCCCGGCAATTGCGAGGGCGAAAATCGGCTCAATCAAAGGTGAAGCCGGCTCTGCGCAGGTAGCGTGGGAAGGCCGCACCCTCGGGACTGGCGGCCTGACGTGCCTTGTCCTCCGACCATCCGTAAAACTCCGCCTCGCCGTAGTGCTCAATGAGCCGCTGCTGCTCCTTTGGGATCGAGTGCACGCTATCTCGGCGCCGATCGTAGTCCGCGACCGCTTCGTCCAGCCGACTGTCGTCGTAGACATCGCGATGCACCGTGACCGTGCGCGGCAATCGCAAGCTTAGATAGTCGCTGCGCGCCGGGTAACCCACGCACACGCCCGCGACCGGAAAGACCCTGTCGGGAAGGGCCAGAATCGACGCGACCTCATCCACTTTGTTGCGAATAACGCTGATCGGACAGCAGCCCAATCCGGCGGTTTCGGCACAGAGTATGAACGTCTGCAGGGCAAGGGCCGCATCGATGCTGGCATTGAAGAAACCCTCAAGCTTGCCATTCGCCACCGGCATATTCCGTAAGGCTCCGATCCGCTCCAAGCGGCGAGCATCACCCAAAAACACGAAAAACGCGGGTGCCAATCCTATCCACGGCATGGCCGGAAACAGCTCGCCAAGGCGCGTTCGCTTCTGCGCGCTCAGCACTCGAAGAATTGACGCTTGTTGAAAGTCGGATTTCGTCGAAGTGCTGAGTGCGGCCGCACAAATGAGATCAAGAAGGGAATCGGAGGGCACGACGTCTTGATAGCTACGCACCGTCTTGCGCGCGAGAACCTGGCGCAGGAAGGCGATCTCCGGCAGCGTCAGATCGGTCGGGCCATTTTGGTCGCCGAACCGCTTCGCCAACTCTTGCGCGTAGGAAGCCAATGCACGCTCCTTTGGCGCACGCGATCGCGCCCGTATCGGCCGGCACAATGCGACGAACGTGCCAACTTGCAGTCTTTCGAACTTCCCGCCGAGGGGCGCCCGCCGACCGGACCTCTGCTAGTCGCGATACCGCTTTGCTATCAGGCTGTTGTGCGCGGGCACCGTCGCGGTGGTCTCTAACAACTCCGCGCGCCGCGCCCGACCGTACGTGCCATCGGCCGAGTGTCGTTTTGCCCTGTGGTTAGGCAGAGCTCTGCCGCAGAAATGATCGCCGGCCTGCGGAGCGGACGCCGTTTCGCGCTCGAATCTTGCGGTCCGCTTCGAAACCCGGTCTGGCCCCGATTTTGCTCGCCCGACTTCGCGTCTAGCGCACTAACAACTCCGCGCGCCGCGCCCGACCGTACGTGCCATCGGCCGAGTGTCGTTTTGCCTTGTGGTTAGGCAGAGCTCTGCCGCAGAAATAATCGCCGGCCTGCGGAGCGCACGCCGTTTCGCGCTAAATCTTGCGGTCCGCGTCGAAACCGGTCTGGCCCCGATTTTGCTCGCCCGACTTCGCGTCCAGCGCACCTACGCGCCCTCGCTCGGGAAGCCTGTCACCTCCTATGCCGCACGTAACGATCGAAGCCGAACCTGCCGCCGTAACCGTCGACCTTGACAGAACCGCGCTCATCATCATCGACATGCAACGCGACTTCCTGGAGCCTGGCGGCTTCGGTGAAGCGCTTGGCAACGACGTATCGTGCCTCGCCGCCGCGGTGGAACCCTGTCGGGCCATACTCGAGGCGGGACGCCGGTGCGGGCTGTTGGTGATCCACACGCGGGAGGGCCACCGACCGGACCTATCCGACGTGCCACCCGCCAAGATGGAGCGCGGTGCGCCGAAGTTGCGGATTGGCGCACCCGGCCCTATGGGCCGCATTCTCGTGCGTGGCGAGCCGGGCCACGACATCATTGACCTCCTCTACCCTGTGGCTGGGGAGCCGGTGGTCGATAAGCCGGGTAAAGGGGCCTTCTATCAGACTGAGCTTGAACTCATGCTACGTAACCGCGGCATTGAAAATTTGCTGGTGTGCGGCGTTACCACCGAGGTGTGCGTCAACACGACCGTGCGCGAGGCCAATGATCGGGGCTATCGCTGTGTGGTGCTGGGCGATTGTTGCGCCTCTTACTTTCCGAGCTTGCATGAGGCCGGACTGGCCATGATCAAGGCGCAGGGCGGCATCTTCGGTTGGGTGTCCACCTCCCGGTACGCTATTAGCGCGCTCGGGTCCGCCTCGACATAGCCTGCCTGCCCGCGCTTGCCTGGTGAGGAAATGGCCAGGTCGCTGACTTGCTGAGCAGCAGCCGGTCACGCCGCCGCCGAGATGCACGCCGGACGGCCCGGCGCGCACGGTTTTCACGACTGGCATGGCTCTTGCCCGTAGCGCCTGCGCCGTCGACTCGGCAGGCGGGGCTCGAGGCGATTTTGCGAGGGGGACCAGACATGGCAGCAGCCGTCGCAGACTTGCGTAGACCGGCACTTTGGACTTCGGGCGACTGGAACGCCTTCTTCGGCTTCGGCACCAACATACTTGTCAATATGTTGGTGCTGACGGGCTTGCTTCGCTTCGTACTCAAGATGCCCGATGCGTTGGTGTTCGGGCGCATTCTGCCGGCACTCGGCCTGATGATGTGCCTTTCCACCCTGTACTACGCCTTCCTGGCCTACCGCTTGGCGAAGCGAACAGGTCGCTCGGATGTGTGTGCCCTCCCATCCGGAGTTAGCGTCCCCCACATGTTCGTCGTCACGTTCGTCATCATGTTGCCAATCACTCTAAAGAGCGGCGACCCCGTCAAGGGTTGGCAGGCCGGGCTGGTCTGGGTGTTCTTCCAGAGCTTCATTCTGATGATCGGTGGCGTGATTGCCCCCTACATTCGCCGCATTACTCCCCGCGCCGCGCTCCTCGGCACGCTCGCGGGCGTATCGATCACTTTCATATCGATGCGGCCCGCCTTGGAAATGTTCATGACACCAATGATTGGTATTCCCTGCTTTGCCGTGATCCTTGCCGCCTGGTTTGGCGGGGTTCGCTACCCCCGCGGGATTCCGGCTGGCCTGATCGCCATCGCAGCTGGCATGCTCATTGCCTGGGGCTCGACCCTGGTCGGCCTCAACTTTGGTGCCATGAGTCTCGCCAAAGTCGGGCAAGCATTTTCCAACTTCGGTTTCTCGCTGCCGCTGCCGGCCCATACGCACCTGTTTGCGGGCTTTGAATACCTCGGCACTATCCTCGTCACGGCTATACCGTTCGGCATCTACGACCTGGTTGAGGCGATGGACAATGTCGAAAGTGCGGAGGCGGCCGGCGATGCCTATCCGACGACGCAGGTGCTGACCGCCGATGGGGTCGTAAGTCTGATCGGCTGCCTGTTGGGCAATCCGTTCATCAACGCCGTCTACATCGGGCATCCGGGCTGGAAGACGATGGGCGGGCGTATCGGCTATTCGGCCGCCACCGGTTTGATGGTGATCGTGCTATCTTCGTGTGGCCTGGTCGCCTTGCTGCTATCGCTAATTCCGGTGGTGGCGATCTCGCCAATCCTTCTTTATATCGGCATGCTGATCGGCGCGCAGGCCTTTCAGGAGACACCGAAGCAGCATGCACCCGCCGTCGTATTGGCGCTTGTGCCGCATCTTGCGGCTTGGTGCAAGACCCTGTTGGACGGTGCCCTGGCCGCGGCCGGCACGAATGCACACGCCGTTGGCATGGAAAAACTTGGTCAGGTCGGCGTGCTCTATCAGGGGCTCGAGGTCTTAGGCGGTGGCGCCATCCTTACCGGTCTCGTCTTCGGTGCGATCGCCGCCTTCATCATCAACAAGGATTTGCTTGCCGCCTCGGCCTTTGCCGCGGTCGGCGCGCTACTGACCTTTTTCGGCTTTATGCACGGCGAAGCCGTGGGCATTGCCGTCACGCCAAGCGTTGCTCTAGCCTACGGTACGGTCGCGGTATTTCTTTACGTCTTGGCGCGCCAGCCGCAAGGGCTCGCGGCCGAGGTGCCGGGGCCTGCGTTGGCCGCCGTGCCGGCAGAATAGAAGCAACAGAAGCAACAGAAGCATAGAAGCAACCGGGAACCGTTGAGCACGCGCAGCATGAGCGAAACGAGGGATGCAGCGTTCGATGGCTTTATTGCAGCCGCAGCGGCCGCCTTGGCGCTGCCGTTGGAGGCGGAATGGAAGCCCGCAATAAAAGCGCATCTGCAGGTGACCTGGCGGCTCGCCGCGCTGGTGGCCGAGTTCGATCTGCCGGACGAGCTTGAGCCGGCGCCGGTGTTTGAGACCTGAGCCTATGTCGGCCTGGCAATCAGCCGCGCATATCGCCGAGGCCGTTAACGCCGGGCGGACCACGGCGGTGGCAGTGGTCGAGACCACGCTCAAGCGCATCGAACAGCACGATGGCCCGCTCAATGCATTTACCGCCGTCACGTATGCGCGCGCCCTTGCTCGGGCAAAGTCCATCGATTTGGGCCGGACGCAAGGCAAGGTCGGCGGATCGCTCGCGGGCGTGCCCTTTGCGGTGAAAAACTTGTTTGACGTCGCCGGCCTGCCGACCCTAGCCGGCTCTAAGATCAATCGCGGCCGGCCGCCTGCCGAACGCAATTCGCCCTTGATTACGCGGCTCGAGGCGGCTGGGGCCGTGCTGGTCGGTACCCTCAACATGGGCGAATACGCCTACGACTTCACCGGCGAAAACATCCATTACGGCGCTTCGTGCAATCCGCACGCTACGGCGCACATGGCCGGCGGATCCTCGGGTGGCTCGGGTGCTTCGGTGGCGGGCGGCCTGGTGCCGCTGTCGCTGGGTTCGGATACCAACGGTTCGATCCGCGTGCCGTCGTCCTTTTGCGGACTTTTCGGCCTCAAGCCCACCTATGGGCGGCTATCTCGCGCGGGCAGCTTTCCATTTGTGGCGAGCCTCGATCATTTGGGCCCGCTGGCCCGCTCGACCCTAGACCTGGCTCTCGCCTACGATGCCATGCAGGGATACGATCCTGCCGACCCCGTTTGCGTTGACCGCGCGGCCGAACCCGTGGTGCCCGGCCTAGAGCATGGCAGCAATGGTCTGCGTGTCGCCGTGGCCGGGGGCTATTTCGGGCGCGGCATGTCGGCGGCGGCGCAGGAGGCGGTGGCCCGTATTGCGGCGGCGCTAGGGGTCTCAGGTGAGGTTGAGATCCCCGAAGCGGCGCGGGCGCGCGCGGCGGCCTACGTCATTACCGCGGCGGAGGGCGCAACTTTGCATCTGGACCGCTTGCGCCGGCATGGCGCCGACTTCGATCCCGCCGTGCGCGACCGCCTGATCGCCGGGGCAATGCTGCCGGCGCCGCTTGTCGTCAGGGCTCAGAAATTTCGCCGCTGGTACCGTGACCAGGTGCTTCGACTGTTTGAAAGTGTCGATGCCGTTCTCGCGCCAGCCACGCCGTTTACGGCCCCGCGAATCGGACAGCAAACGGTGCTTCTCGATGGTGCCGAGCTGCCCCTCAGACCCAATATTGGAATTTTCACGCAACCCATCTCGTTCATCGGCCTGCCTGTCGTCGTTGTACCCGTGCCCTTGCAACCGTTGCCGATTGGCGTGCAAATTATTGCGCCGCCATGGCGCGAAGACCTGGCTTTGCGCATCGCCTACAGGTTGGAAAAAGACGGCGTTGCGCTGGCACCGCGACCGCCGAGATAGGTGGGAGCATGCAAATTGACTTGCCCGAGGTGGTGGCCGAGGTGACGTTGGCGTTTGAGCGTTATGAGCAAGCGCTCGTGAGCAACGATGTCGCGACGCTCGATGCGCTGTTCCACAAGGACGCGCGCACAATTCGTTATGGCATCGGCGAAAACCTATACGGACACGCGGAGGTGGCGGCATTTCGCGCCCGACGCTCGCCGAAGGACTTGGCGCGCACACGCGCGCGCACGCTAATTACGAGCTATGGTCGCGACTACGCGGTCGCCTCCACGCTGTTCTACCGCGACAGCGCGCCCGGTAAGGTTGGTCGACAAATGCAGACTTGGGTTCGCTTGCCGGAAGGCTGGCGCATCGTCGCCGCTCATGTCAGCTTGATTGATGGGGACGCCAAGGCCTAGACGGTTGGCGGCGGGTTGGCTGCGCGCGCCGCCGCCAAGAAAGCGGGCCAACTGCCGTAACTCGAAATATTGCGCGCCGACGCCACGGCTTCCGCCTCCACCAGAAAACCCTTGACCAAGCGTCCGTCCAAGAGCCGGATTGTCCCGATCGACATCGGCGGTGGCAGCGAAGCCACAAAGCGCCCAAAGCCAGCCGGGGAGAGCGCCCACGTTTCAAGCTCGATTTGGGCTGCCGAGCCGGCGCTGACACGCAGCAGCCCAGGTTTTTTCGGCTCGTCGTCTGCCAACAAAAACAGTTGATAGTCGGGCGCGGTCCTGATGGTTTCGAGAAAGCGTGCGCCAAGCCGCATCAGTTCGTGGTTCAGGGGCATTCCGCGCCGATGGGCGCCGACGACCGCGACGATGATCTCGTCCGCACGCGCGCCGTGGGCGGGAGCCAGCCAAGTCGGCTGCCGAAGGCCTAGTGCGCCCAGTGGTAGGTTGGTTTGCGCATGGAACGCCGCGGCAAGGCTGGCGAGCTCGGCATCGCGTGCGGCCGGAGCAAGAAAAGTCACCCCGTAGGCTGTACCGTCTGGCGCAAGCGACACCGGACAGGCGAGCCCAGCCAGGTCGAGCAGGTTTGCGAAATTGGTATAGGTGCCCAGTAGCGTGTTGACGCCGATTGGATCGGCATTCACTTCAGCGACGGTGAACGGTTTGGGGATGGTGGGCACCATCAGCACGTCGCACTTGGCGAGTTCGGCTGCCGCAACGGCGCGCAGTTCCAGCAGCCGTTGTTGACAGCGGACCAAGTCGATCGCGCTGTAGTCGTTCCCCTTGCCAATGATTTGCCGCGTAATTGGGTGAACGGTCTCAGGTTCGCGTGCAATAAAGTCTCCTACCGCCGCGGTGCGTTCCGCCAAATAGGGACCCTCGTAGAGCAGGCGCGCGGTCTCGAAGAATGCCCTCAAGTCAATCTCGACCAGATGAAATTGAAGGTCTTGCGCGATCCGCTGCGCATTGGCGAAGGCCAATTCGCCGTGGTCGTCATCGAGGAAGATGCAATCTTGCGCGCGCGGTACGCCCAGGCGCAGCCCTGGCGGCGGCGCCGCCAGGGCACCGAGCGCGAGGACGCGCGAATAGGGATCGCGGCCGTCCGGGCCGGCGATCACCTGGAGCGCCGCGAATGCATCGGGGGCGGTTAATGCAAATATCGAGACACAATCAAGCGAACGGCAGGCCGGTACCACGCCCGCCGTCGAAACCAGACCGCGGCTGGGCTTGCAGCCGACAATGTTGTTGAGCGCCGCCGGCACACGGCCCGATCCGGCCGTATCCGTGCCTATGGCCAGGGGTACAATGCCGGTGGCGACGGCAACTGCCGACCCGGAACTTGAGCCGCCGGCTATTAGATTGCTGCGCAGCGGGTTGCGCGGCATTCCATGCGGAGAGCGCATACCAACGAGCCCGGTGGCAAACTGATCAAGATTGGTCTTGCCGACGATCAGGGCCCCGGCCGCCTTGAGCCGCTCCACAACCTTGGCGTCACGGCCCGGGGTGTAGGCGTAAGCGGGGCAGCCGGCCGTCGTCGGCAGCCCGGCGACGTCGATGTTGTCCTTGATGGCCACGGGTATGCCATAAAGTGGCAGGTCGCTGGCGCCTTGCGTCGCCAGGGCTGCTGCGTCGCTCAAAACGGCCGCCTCATCACGCAAGGCGATGAAGATCGCGGCATCATTGACCGTGCGGATGCGTTGAAACGTGGTGTGGACCGTTTCCGGGGGCGTCGAGGTCTGGGTTCGATGGGCCGCCAGCAGCGAAGCTAGGGTATGCGTCACGAGTAGCCTCCTTCTACGGGGCGCCGCCTTTTTTCGGCCATGCAAGGCGGCGGCCAGCGCCGGGAATCATGGCGATTGCGCATAAGTCACGGTGGCTGCTTGACGGGGGTGGTCGAGATCGGCCATGTGTCTTTCGGTGCCCTGGTCTGGCGCGGCGACCGCCGCATGGCATCTCGGCCACACCCGCGCGGGCCTGTACAGATTCCCCGATGCTCTGAGGATAAAGTCGTGGCAGGTTCGAAACGGAACCGCGGTTTCAAGGCGTCTGAAGTCGCGTAAGGAAATATGCCAAAATATCGACTGCGACCAGAGGTCTGCGCTTTTCTCGTAGCAGGGTTCGTCCTTGTCTGCCTCAACGCGCATTTTTGGCGCCTTCTCTATCACTCTGTGGCCCCGAGCGGGGTGGTTGAATGGCTGTTTCTCGGCAGCGTTCTCTTGGTCAGCCTCGTGCTTTTCAATCTGCTTTTTGGCGCCTTCGCCGTGCCCTACCTTTTCAAACCGGCGACGACGATATTGCTGCTCATTTCAGCTGCCGCTTCCTACTTCATGGATGAGTACGGCACCGTGATCGATGCTGGTCTGGTGCGCAATATCGTCGAGACCAATGCTACGGAGGTGCGCGATCTTTTGACGTTCAAGCTGGCGGCGTATCTATTTTTAGCGGGGGCGCTTCCGGTCTTTTTGCTGTGGCGCATACGCCTTGACTACCGCCCTATTGGGCGAGAACTCCTGATCAAAACTGTCGCGACTTTGCTTTCGCTCGCGATCATCGTTCTGGCGGTCGTACCGTTTACCAACAACTTCCTGTCCGTTTTTCGTGAGCAGCGCCAACTGCTGTATTTCCTCTCGCCGGTCAACTCGCTGAACGCGGTCTACAAGTACCTGGAGAAAAGGAACGCCGGCACACCCCTTAGGCTGGTCTCGCTGGGCGAGGATGCACGCAAGAGCGCGGTGTGGTTAGGGCGCAAGGGACGTTCGCTGACCGTCATTGTTGTCGGGGAAACGGCGCGCGCCGCAAATTTCGCTCTCAACGGCTACCCGCGTCCGACCAACCCGCGTCTGAGCCAGATCCCGGGGTTGATCAATTTTCCGCAAGCCTATTCATGCGGCACGGATACCGCACTCTCGTTGCCATGCATGTTCTCGAATTCCGGCAGAGCGAAATTCGACGCCAATCGTGCGGCTCGCCAGGAGAACCTGCTCGACGTGGTGCAGCGCGCCGGTTTCGCGGTGCGCTGGCACGAGAACCAGTCCGGTTGCAAGGGTGTTTGTCTGCGCGTGCCAACGGAGGTTCTGGTCGAAGCCAAGCCTCGTCGCTTCTACGAGGTTGCCGATGCGCTCGACGAGACTCTCTTGCGCAATCTACCGGATCGGATCAGAGCGCTGGATCGGGATGGGTTGTTCGTACTGCATATGATGGGCAGTCACGGGCCGGCCTATTACAAGCGCTATCCAGCACGCTTCGAGTCCTTCAAGCCGGCCTGCAAAGAAGCGCAATTTAGCCGCTGCAGTACAGATGAGATCGTAAATGCCTACGATAACACGATCGTCTATACGGACCATGTTTTGGGCGAATTGATCGCGCTATTGCAGGAGGAGGACCGACAAGGGCTCCCAACCGCGCTGATCTATTTGTCCGACCATGGAGAGTCGCTGGGTGAGAGCAATCTTTACCTGCATGGCATGCCCTATGCTCTGGCCCCGGAGGTGCAGAAGCACATTCCGATGCTGCTTTGGTTATCGCCGCGCTACCAGCAGGCGTTTGCAGTTGATACCGCCTGCCTTCTCCTAAAGCGGCAGCAAAGGGTGAGCCAGGACAATCTGTTTCATTCCATCCTCGGGCTCTTGGACATCGAGACGCGGGTCTATGATGCGAAACTCGACGTCTTCACCGGCTGCCGCCGCAGCTCGGATTGAGATGGTCGAGCCGACCCGTCGCTAATTGCCAGATGCGCGCGTTTGGACTTTGAGCAATTCCGCACTCGGCGACGCGGGAAAGCGTGTCCCATACGGTTCGAGCGGCAACTTTAGAGCGTTGGTGAAGTAGCTGATCATGCGGTAATAGCCCGCCAGCATTAGGATCTCCAGAATTGCTTCGTCGGAGAAGCTCCCTTGCAGGGCCCGCCAGCTTGCCTCGTCAATATCACAGTTGGCGTGCAGTTGATCGCAAGTCGAGAGCAACAGGCGCTCCTGCTCACTCCAGACCGGATCTTCACTCCCTGCTTTGGCCGTCGATGCGATCTGTTCGTCGCTCAAGCCGGCGCGTCGGGCAAAAAACGCGATATGGACGCCCCATTCATATTCGGAGCCGCACAAGGCGGTAACTCTGTCGATGACGATCTCGCGCTGGCGCAGGGTGAGATGGACGACGTCCAACGGTGCCCCATGCATAAAGCGCTCAAATAGCCGCTGATCGCGGGCAAGTGTGGTGAATAGCGCGAGCGGTGCGATACCCTTCGGCAGCAGTCGATCGAAGCACTCTTGGATTTTCTCGGCATAGGGCGGTTGTGCCGGCACGATCCGAGTTCCCATCGGTAAACCCCCCATGCTATAAATTGCGTAGCAGCGGAAAGTATGAGGCTTATGCTATGGTAAATGTAGCATGTCAAGCATAGCGCGGCCCGGCCGTCGCGCGCGCGGCTCACGATCCGGTCGGCCGATCATGGTGGTGCTCGATCTGCTGGGGCGTCGGATGGCGCTTCGCATTCTGTGGGAGCTATCCCGGGCGCCCGAACCACTCACCTTTCGCGCGCTGCAGACGGCAGCCGAGACCAATCCGAGTGTGCTCAATAGCCAACTCAGAGAACTGCGCGCAGCCTGCATCGTGGAGCACGTAAGCGGGGGCTATCGATTGAGCGTCACGGGCGGCGCCCTGGTGACCTTGATCCTACCCTTGCACGCTTGGGCCGACCGTTGGGCAGCACAATTGAAATCTGCTCGCAGCGCACTGCCGCCGGCCCCACGAAAAACCTGACCATGCCGACCCGAGAAGCAAACTCCTGTTCCGATCGCGACTTTGCGCGGCGCCTGGCGCGTTGCTTCGGCACAAAAGATCCCGGGCTCGGCGTTTTGGAAAATTGTCGGTCGCTCGGGGGCGCCCGGGACGCTTCCAACTGCCCGGGCTATGGCGATATTGGAGTTGAGACCCGTCGCCGCCCCGACCCTATCCTCGGTTTGTCGGGGCGGTGGGGAGGTGTATGGTTGGGGCCGGCCCTGGGGCATCGCGCTAGGTGCCGGCAAGTATCCATTTGTGGTTCGCTCGCAGCGAGCGGCGGAGGCAGGAATGCGCACGTTCGCGGGCAAGCTTGCCGTAATTACGGGTGGCGGCAGCGGTATGGGTCGCGAGTTGGTGTGCCAGCTTGTCGCCCAGCATTGCAACGTAGCGATGTGCGATGTTTCCGCGCCAGGGATGGCGCAGACGCGCGAGCTCTGTGACCAGCAGGGAGTGCCGCAGGGGATCCGGCTTTCGGCCCACCTCGCCGACGTCTCCGATAAATCACAGGTCTTGGGCTTTCGCGATGCGATCGTGCGAGATTACGGCGTCGACAAGCTTGATTTACTCTTCAACAACGCCGGCATCGGTGGCGGGGGCAGTCTTTTTAGCAACAGTCGCGCCCAATGGGAGAAGACCTTCAACATCTGCTGGGGCGGCGTCTATTTCTGTACCCGGGCCTTCCTGCCGATGTTGGTGAGGGCGGACGAAGCGCACATCGTCAATACGAGCAGCGTCAACGGTTTTTGGGCGTCGCTGGGCCCAAATGTACCTCATACCGCCTATTGCGCCGCGAAATTTGCCGTCAAAGGCTTCAGCGAGGCGCTGATCGCCGATTTGCGAGTGAATGCGCCACACGTCAAGTGCTCGGTTGTCATGCCGGGACACATCGGCACCTCGATTGTTTCCAACTCGCGTCGGGTCCAATACGCGACCGACTCCGATAGCATGGGCGCGGAGGAAATCGCCGAGATGCGCGTACGCCTGGCGGCAAGCGGCCGCGACCTGTCGCAAGTGTCCGATGCAGATCTGCAGACCCTATCGCTTGAACGCGCGCGGCAATTCCTCGAGAACGCTCCGACGACCGCTGCGACGGCGGCGACAATCATACTCGACGGCATCAAGGCCGGACGCTGGCGCATTCTGGTTGGCGAAGATGCCCATGAGCTCGACGCGATGGTGCGCCAGGCTCCCGAAAACGCCTACGAGCCTGCCTTCTTTGAGGACTTTGTGGCCAAAAGCGGATGGCACGTCGGCCGCTGAGGGTGCAGCAAGCTGCCGCCGAGCGCCGGCATGGCGCGGCCTGGGCCGGTGCAACTGCCCTCATGCGGATGTCGGCGCCGTCCTCAGTCCGACGCCGTCGCAATCGCTACAGTCGCGGTTTGGTAACCCTCGTGTTGACAAGACAAGGGGCACCGAGGTGCGCCAACAGCGGCTCCGGTTAAAACAAATGCACCGCATGGGGTGCAAACAAGCCGATTGCGGTAAATAACAGACCAAAGCCGCCCAGCCCGAGTGCGAGCCAGGTAAGAAGCATTATGCCGGTAATCACGGTCGCCGACGCTAGCACGATGCCGATTTGGAACGCTGCCGAAGCCACCTCATAGTGGTGATACTTTGCAAGCGCGGTGTCGCGCTTTTTTTCCATGTCCTTTGCACGCTCGGCCAATTCGACGGTACCCTCACGCACTTCCGGCTCGGAGCGGTAGCGTGCCGCCGTCTTCTGCCAGGTATCGATCTGCTTCATTGCAGCGGCCTTGACGGCCTCGGGGGCGCCAGGGGCATTGACACTCATCTCCTCCGCGGCGGTGAGGACCACGGTACGGCGAATGTTCTTTGCTTGGAAGAACGCCCACAGGTTCGAGGCTTCGACGTTGTAGCTGAGGGCGGCCGTCTGCGCGCTCTTGCCAAGAGTTTCGGAGAGCGCCAGGAACAGCGCCATCACGCCGATGAGCAAGGCCACCTTCTTATTGATGTTGTCGAGAAGGTTGCCGTGGCCCCCGTGCTGGTCGCCATGTTTGATCTCATGCTCAACCTCGTGTTGCACCGCGTGCACGCCGTGGGTCATCACATCTCCCCATCGCAAAGTGTTTATCGCCGCAAGCCTTAGGTTCCTCGGCACCACGGCATATACAGCATCTGCCGGTCGCGCGCACGAATGACAAGGGCCGCAATGGCCTCGCTGGATTTAAGCTTGCGTCAATCGCATACCCGGCCGACCCGTCAATTTCTGCGAAATCGTTCGTGACGGCCGGCGCCGGCGCGCCCAGCGCCTTTCGGCACAGACCCGAGCTGCAACCGGCGCGCGCCAAGCGCAAATGGGCTTTTGTCTCAATCGCACGGTGGTCGTCAGCGTCGCGGCATTTTCGGGAGGCCCGACAGCGTTGGCAACTTGGGCTCAGAGATCGGCGCGGCGCGCCCAATCGGCCAGTCTTTGCCGCTACGGGGCGCGGGGCGGTGCAACATCGGGGAGCCAGGACCTTTGCATGACACGTTTGGCAAGGTCCTGGTCGACATGCGGTTGAATGAGTTGTTGAAACGCAAAGCCAACTTGATTGTATTCCCGCTTGCAATCAGCTGCCCGCTGCTTCGGCAGGTACTGGGCGGCCTCGGCGAATATCTGGGGATCGGCGCCGTAGGCCACGCACAGAAGATTGAAAAAGCGCTGCGCCGGCACGCCGTGAACATCCGAGAACGCCTGCAGCGGCAAAATCACCGTCGAATTCTGTACGGCGTCCCTATAGGAATAGGCGGCGCCGGAAATTAGCCGCCGTGCTTCATCCTTGCCAAAATGCAACATGAGGTAGGTGGAGAACTGATCGGCGGTATCCTCGGCATTTCCGAAGGAAGGTACGCTCAGCAAATCGAAGACCGCATGGCCGAACTCGTGGGCAACGACGTAGAAGAACTGCCCAACCACCGCGTCGTCCGGTGTAATGCCAGCCGGGGTCGTCTCCTTGGGAATATTCTTGCTGATTTCATCCAGATACTCGTAACAAACAGTGATCGAGGGCCGCTGATACCAAGCGTTCGCCCGGCCATCGCAGCCAACCGTCTTGAACGTCAGGTCCATCGGTAGTCGAAATGGACTGAAAATTTCCTGTAACTTTTCGAGAACCCGACGCTCCTTGATGAGGTTGTACAGCGCTTGATGCGCCGAATTGGTGGGATTTTCATACTCAAATAGGATTCGCTGCGATTGCGTATCGGGAGCAGCGCAAACGGGAGTGATGCTCAAGGAGATTGCAGTCACCAGCACGAACAACCTGGTATTACGCATGAGGCTTTCCACCGTTGTCGCCACGGAGCAATCTCCAGCTGTCGCACCAGCTGTGAGAAAGCCCTGCCCCTTTTTGCGCCCCGATACCGGAGGGCCGTTCGTATGGCGTTTGTCGCCGCGTGCGAAAGCTCTAGCCGTTATTCCGTAGCGGGGGTGGCATCGACAAGGTAGAGCTTGCCGCCAGAGCGATAGATGATGGCGCCATTAGATACTTCGTGCGCGCCTTTTCCGAGCGCGTCTGGGGGTGGATTGGCCTTTGGCTTACCCAAATGGAGTTTGAAGGTGGTCTTGTCCACGTAGACGCCTTCATTGTTGCCGAGTTCGGCAACGGCCGTCGTATCGGCCTTCATGTACTGCGGCATTCCGAGTTGTGAACCCGGGCCCGACATGCCGAACTGGGCAATGGCCAGACCCGAAGCGCCGATCGTGGCCCCGAGCGCCGCAGCGCCAATGGCAAGCAGGCTAGATTTTGCAAGTGACATCGCCATTCTCCTTAGACATCGATGCTCGTGCGTAGACTGAGTATGGGGCGCTCTTTTTCCGGCTGACGAAATAGGCGCAATCACTGATGTCAATGCGGGGCAAGACCCTAGCGCTGTAGCCGGGCCCCAAGACCTGCCACGGTGGCCTTCGAGTTTGACGAGGTTGCGAACTAGCAAGTCGGCGGCAGCTCGTTGCGGGTTGATCCGGTCGCTTCTCAACTCTGTCAGCTTGGCGAGGCGTCGATCTCGCCGGCCGCCTCCGCGCCGAGCTGGCGCCCTAGGCGACGGCGAGCAACGCCAATCTCGACGGTCCCACCATCCACCTCAGGCCCGAAGCAACCCATGCCGTGGCGATGGTCATGCATGAGCTTGCGACCAGCCGCCAAGTTGGATGCGCTGTCGCAATCGGACGGCCAAATATCCGTGTCACGAGGCCTCGGCCCTCACCCTGCGAGCCCGCGAAGTCCGCCTTGGCAGCTCGGTGCGGTCGGCCGCGCAAGGTTATCCGGGCGCGGCGCGAGGACCTGGTGCCAAAGGCGTGCGTGTTTTGTTAAGGACTGCTACTATGGTGCGGGCATTCAACCTGTGCCCGACAGGGGCTAGTTTTCGGCGCGATAGACGCAGCGGGAGCGGCGTCGGCTGGTCGCTGCAGAAACCGGAGGAACCTATGTTTCATCGCCTATTACGGGTCATGTGGCTTACCGCACTGCTTTTGTCCCTAACCCAAACAACGCTCAGCGCGCAGGACAAGCCCGTGCGTGTGCGCGGAACCATCGACCGCGTGGAGGGAGACGTCTATGTCGTGAAGGCTCGGGGCGGCGCCGAGTTGAAGGTGACATTGGCGGATAAAGCGCCGGTCACGGCAGTCGTCAAGGCTTCGCTGGCTGACGTCAAGCAAGGCTCCTACGTCGGCATCGCCAGCATGCCGCAAAGCGATGGCAGCCAGAAGGCCCTCGAGGTGCTGATTTTTCCCGAGGCCATGCGCGGCGTCGGCGAGGGACACTATGGTTGGGATCTGCAACCCGCCAGCATGATGACCAATGGCAATGTGGAACAGACGGTGACATCGGTCGATGGTCAGGTGATCACGGTAAAATATAAGGATGGGGAGAAGAAGATTGTCGTCCCGCCGGACGCTCCCATTGTCTCATTCGTTCCGGGCGACATGAATGAACTTAAGCCAAGCGCCGCAATTTTCGTCGCTGCCGCGAAGCCGCAACCAGATGGCAGCGTGCAGGCGCCCCGCATTGCCGTCGGCCGGGGAATCGTTCCGCCGATGTGATCAAGCCGCGAGCAGCACCGCCGCTAGCGTCGGGGGCCTCGCGGCCGCTCGGGTCGTCCAGGTCGGCTGACAAAGTGCGGCGGCGGTGGTTTCGGCTCCCGGGCCCTATGGCCGCCCTCGCTTGTGGCGATGCCAGCGTGGAAAAAGGCGCACGCGGCGTGTGTTGCGCCATCGGCGAAAGAGCATGGCAACGCAACGAGGAGTGCGACGTGAGCACAATTACCGGATACCATGCCCACGTCTATTTTGACTCGAGCAGCAAAGAGCAGGCTCAAGCGCTCTGTGCGGCGGCCGGAAGGGCCTTCCCTCTTGTCGTCGGGCGCATGCATGACAATCCGGTCGGCCCGCATCCGAGGGGCAGCTGTCAACTCGCCTTCCCGGCCGACCTATTTGGACACGTCGTTCCCTGGCTTCTGGAACACCGCAAGGGCTTGACGATCTTTGCGCACGCCAGCACGGGCGACGATATCAAGGACCACACGGAGCACGTTATGTGGCTTGGGCCATCCAAGTCGCTCAATTTGGCGGCGCTGTCCAAAAGATGAGCGCGGCAAGCGCTGCCGGCCGCCATCGGGGTGTTGCGACCGATGCCTTGCGCACGCCCCTGTCGCGCCGACATGCCACGGCTGCCTAGGGCATGCGGCTGATGCAACGAATTGCTGTAGGTCGCAAGAGTTGCGAGGCCTCGATTAAACGCGACCCTGCAGAAGGCTCAGCCCGGCCCATACCGACGCTAGGTCGACAGGGGCAACGCGGCTTCAAGGTTGCCTGTTCTTCAGTCGTTCTGCCGGGCAAGTGCGCGATGTCGTTCGATGTCTTCCGGCTCCTCCTCATCGATGTGGGTGAGGCCATTGCGAGCCCGGGTCTGCGCATGCAAAAGCTCGTCGAGTTTAGCTTGGATTGCTTGCGTATCCCGGTACTCGGCTCGTTGGATCAGGAGCGTCATGAACCAGGTCGCGAGCACGGCAAATCCGTGCCAACCAAAATTCTCTCGGTCCAGCAGCAGCCATGCCAGGCCGTAGATTACAACGATCAGGAACGCAACCGGATGCCCTGCAAGGACGCCGAGGTTCGTCAGTGAACGCCTGATCAATTCCATATGCGCGTGCTTCCCATGGCGATCTGCTGCGGCAAAGCTCAAAACGTCGCAATCTGGCGCCGGTTCCCGCCGATGCCTGAAATGCCTCGAGCCGCTGGCGCTGGTGCCGCGAATGGGCGCGATGAAGGAACACTTGAGGAAGTGCCACGTTGCCAGATATGGCACGAAAGGAACCGCACCGCGCACGACAACCCCACGGCCAACAACCTCATGGTCAGCGCCGGGGCAGCGAAAAATCTCAAGGTGCTGGATCGGATGAGCGCCGGGGGGGCGAAAATGCACCGACCATGCCGTGGGCCCGCGGCGTCCACGGTGCGGCGCTGGCGACGCGCCTGCCGAGGCGAACAACAAGGCCGCCGCTGCTCGGGCCGGCCGTGCCTGAATTGTTTGATGTCATTACGTTCTTCCGGGCGCGAGGCGACAGCTATCCCATCATTGCCAGTATCGGATTTTGGACCGAGGAAAATCCCGGCAAGGCGCTCACCGCCAGCGCGCTGAAAATCTGGTATGAGTCGGAATTGAAGCGAAGAGTGCCAGCCAAACCTTCAGGGCCAAGGCGCCCATGAATCCGCCGCCCTTGTCGGCGCCTTGCGTGCGATAGCACTCGCGCGCCGCAATTTCGCGCGACTAGGAGGGGGCGCACCGGCATCTGGCGCCCCAAGGCGCAAATGCGGGCCGAACGACAAAACAGTCCTGTGCTATTGGCTGCGTGAGAGCGGCGGCGGTATCATACCACCGGTTGAAACTCCGACTCCTGTTGCCGATTTGGGATACCATCAGCGCCCGGTTCGTGATTCCCTCCCGCCATTGATCCCGTCGAGCGCGTGTGGCTCTACCTCAAGGAGCGCTTCCTCTCGCACCGGCTGCATGACGACTGCGAGGCTATCGTCGATGCCGCCTGCAAGGCTTGGAGGCCCCTCACCGCGCAGGCCGGCCGTATCAAATCGCGTTGCACCTACCCTGGATCCCGAAGGTCAAGGTCGATGGTATCACACGCCAAATCCGGCTGCCGAGAGCATGTGTCGCATGGACGCATCTCCGAGCACGGCCAGGAACGTGCGGACAGCCGACCGGCTTAGGCGGAGCTTCGGCACGACAAAATCGTAATGCTCATCCTGTAGAGGGATGAAACCGAGGCCGTAGCGACGTGCCACGCTTTCAATAGTCACGCCCCAGTCGGCTCGCCCCTGTGCTACCGCCGCGGCGACGGCATTGTGAGACTTGGGCTGCGACCAATAACCTGGCGGTCGGCTGCCCTCGAGCAGTCGGTCGATGAGGATGCGCGTCCCACTACCGGGGTTGCGAGAAACCATCAGGCAATCGCGCTCGGCGAGAGCAGCCGCCACGGCCTCAGGTACGGAGCGCTGCTCGAATTGGCGATCGCCTGTGCGAAAGACGACGCCCTGCAGGCGCCTGTAACCGGCAATGAGCTCCAGATCTGGAGTAAGCAACGGCCTGTTGTATTCGCCGGTAGCAGCATCCATCAGGTGCATCGGCGCAACGTCGCATTCGCCCCGCATGGCCGCAGCCAAGCCGCCTGTACTGCCGACGTTCATCACCTTGATGGCTAGTCCCTGCTCCTGCAGGCGCGCGACAATCAGGTCAAGGCCAATGCAATGGCTGCCGATGATGACGAGATCAGCCAGGCGCCGCGACCGGCCAATTAGGGTCACCGCAACCTCCGTGTCGGCCGCCACGCTCTCGACATGCCGGTCGATCGTCATGAACCCATCGGCCTGGCTGAAGGTCGTGACGGACCCGGATCCCTTGCCAATCGGATAGGCAGCAAGCCCGCCGTCGTCGCCACGGCGCACGAGGGAAACCATCATGAACTCCGTCCGCCCGCGCTCAGAGACGACGCGCAGAGGCAGGGTGGCCCGCACATGCTCGGTCTCATCCGGCGGCAACCCGGCCAAGGCACGGATCACTGGCGCCACGAACGCGTGGAATGTGAAAATTGCCGAGGTCGGAAAACCGGGAAGCACGACCACGGGCTTGCCGGCGGTCACCGCCAAACAGAGCGGTTTGCCCGGCTTGAGCGCAACGCCGTGAACGACGACGCCGGGGTCATGGAGGCGAGCAACGGCACGATAGCACAGATCGCCTGCGCCTTTCGATGTCCCACCGGAGACGACCACGGCGTCGCAGTCATCGAGCCCCTTGCCAATCAGTCGAACCAATTGCTCTTCGTCGTCAGCACCAATCCCCAAGTCTTCGGGGATGGCACCGATCTCCGCGACGGCCGCCGCCAGGATCGCCGCATTTGAATCGTAGACTTGTCCGGTGCGCATCGGTCGGCCCGGCGCCACGATTTCGTCGCCGGTGGAAAGAATGGCGATGCGTGGCTGGCGGTGGACGACGACGTGCGAGCGGCCGATTGCCGCCAGCATGCCGATTTCTCTCGAGGTGATCCTCTCTCCAGCCCGGACCACCGTTTCCCCGCGCGCAAGGTCGCTCCCGGCAAAGGCGATGAACTGCCCGGGCGTGGCCGGGCGATGGACCTCGATTTTTGTTTTGGCATCCGCCGCAAGCGTCTCGGTGTATTCCACCATGACAATTGCGTCCGCGCCGCGCGGCACCATACCTCCGGTTGCGATCAAAGTCGCCGACCCCTGCGTCACGGCTAATCGCGGTTCCACCCCCGGCGTTAGCACCTCCGCGTTCAGCTGCAGGATCCTTGGCGCCTGTTCGCTGGCATTCATTGTGTCGCCGGCGCGGACCGCAAAACCGTCGACGCTGGCACGGTCAAAGCCCGGCACATCGACCTCGGCCACCACCGATTCAGCCAGGACCCGGTTCAAGCTCTGCGCGAGCGGGACCTGCTCGCTGGCGAGCGGTCGCATCTTGAGATGACGATGGAAACGTGCGATCGCCTCGTCGCGATCGACCACCTCGAGGAATTGATCCTGCCGGGCAAGGCGGCCCAGCGTCGCTTCAATGTCGGTCAGGATGCGGGACTGTTTCCCATCATTGGGATTGTGCACGGCCATATCCGTTATATAGGTACACCGTCACGATCGTGCCTTGGGGATAGCCTTCGCTCTTTTCGGGGACCAGAACGAAACCGTCGCCCTCCGCTATTGCTTTTAGTCCCGCTTCGGCAAAGAAGGCGATTGGCTCGGCCAAATCTCGGCTCGGGCAACGGACTGGCCGTAGGTCCAGCATGCCGATTTCCGATACAATCTTGCGCGTTGCAGTCATTTCCCTGGATCGGAAGGGAAGGGCTGGATTGTGACCGCCAAATCTGCGGACGGCGCGTCCCACAATGAGCTCGTAGGCCAACAGGCACGCCACGGGGTGGCCCGGCAGAAGGAAGACTGGAACTCCCCCCGCTAGGCCCATGCCAGCGGTTTCGGCATACCGAAGGGCCACGCCGTGGATTGCAACCTCCCCCGCTTCCGCTAGCGCCGGCGCGGCATGATCATTGCTACCCGAACCAGTCCCGCCGACAACCAGGATGAGATCCGCGCCGGGCAGCAACAGGGCATGGCGAAGCGCCGCGCGGTCGCGGGCATGGGTGTGCTGTTCCACGACGATGCCGCCGTCGCGTTCGATCAACGCGCGCAGCAATGGGAGGTTCGCGTCATATACCTCGCCGCGAGGCAGCGGGTTTCCTGCTTGGATCGTTCCGGCGGCGAGCAGGCAGCGAACGCGCGGCTTTGCAACCACACAAACGCGGGCCAGCCCGGCGGACGCGAGCATGCCGATGGCGGCAGCCGTGAGCCGGTGTCCCGCCGCGATCAGCCTGCTGCCGCGGGCGGCTTGGCTCCCTCGTCGTTCCACCCCGCTGCCTGCAACCGTTGGCTCTGAGAGGACGGCCCGTCCCAATCCATCCAACCCGACATGTCCCAAGCGAATGACCGCATCGGCTCCCCCCGGCAGGGGGTCGCCGGCATTGACCCGGCTGGCAACTCCGGGCCCAAGGTCGCCGGGCGGGGCCGTCCACTGCAACACGCATGGATTGTAAGTGCTGGCGCCGATGGTCTCCTCAGCATGCACGGCAACGCCGTCGACAGCGGCCCGATCGACCGGCGGCAGGTCCAAGTTTGAGTTTGCGTCCCGGGCCAGAATGCGGCCGGCAACCTCTGTTAGCAGGGTATCTTCCCCATCCAACGCAACGGGCAGCGCGTCAATCCATGCGAGCGTATCCTCGACATGGACCCTAGCGGCGATACCATGGGATCGATCCTCAGCCATTTGGCAGGTTTGGCCTCGCGTTGGTGCAGGGAATTTCTGCCGGCACGAACGGCCAAGGGCAAGTCCAGATGCAATGCGTTGGCAAAATTGGAAAACCCAGATGGCCCAGCGCTGTTAGCCCCGCCGTGAGAAAAGGGCCCAGGCCGGTCGAGCGCCGAAGCCCGACAAGCCCCGAATTCTCGCGCCTTTGCAGGCGCATTCACAACAACGCGAGCCGGTGGCCAAAGTCCGCGTCGGTGCCTCTGAGCTGGTTGCTAAATCAGGAAATCCTCTTTCTTGGCCTTACCCCCTCTTATGGCTTTGACCAGCCACCGCGGCATGAGCCCACGCCCCGTCCAGGTGTTCGCCGGGTTCTTTGGATCGCGGTACTTGACGGGCACCTTGCCTTTGCGGCCTTGGCCAAACAGATCGTCAATGTCAAAACCATGCGCCTTGGCCATTGCAATGGCCTTGAGGCGAACTTCCGCGCGTTCCTGGTTTTGCTTCTCGATCTTCAATCGTGCGACCTCCAGCTCGGCCCGCACAAGCTGACTATAGGACATTTTCCCGATGTTATTGATTCTTACCATTTCGTTGCTCCCGAAAGGCTCGGATCCACCGATCATTAGATGCTTCGGTTGAGAAAGTGTTTCAATTCAATGCCCCTTGTTTAACGCTTCTATGCCCAGTGCGCACCCGGCGACGAACGAGCCTCCTTCCGGCCGCGCCTCGGTGCCCGCGCCGCTATAAGAGAGATCGAACGCGATCAGGGCCTCCCAGCATGCTAAGCCCAAGCCGCTGGCGTCCTGTGTCGCGAACGGCGGTGAGACGAAAACGAACGGCTGAGATGTGGGATTTTGTGCTCCGTCGCCTGACGGCGATAAGCCAGGTCAATGCGTAGGGCCGTTCGGCGATTGCCGTCGCTACATTGGGCTTGCGAGCGCCATCCACACGCCACTTCGCTGTTGTGCAGGCCAATCGCCGGTGGCGTTGCGATTTCACGGCGCCAGCCGTGGAATTGGGCCGGTCACGCAGGCTCGCGTCCTCGCGTTTTATGCACTGCGTGCGTCGTCAATGCTCAAGACCCCGGCGCCGTCGTGCATCATGTAGAGAAAGCCTCCCGCCATCACCAGGTTTTTGTAGAAGTGCGTCATGTTGGAGATGTCTCCAATCGGTAGGTGCACCCCAAAAGCTGTGCCAAGGCAGAGAAGGCAGAGTGCTGCCGCGGCCCAACGGGTCTTAAAACCAAACATTACGGCCAAGCCGCCGAGAAGATGAACAACGACGGAGATCCAAACGGCTGTTTCGGGGGCCGGCACATGCACGCTGGCGAAATATTTTGCCGTGCCACCGGGATTGCGTAGCTGTAGGATGCCGTCCCAAATGAAAAGGCTTGCCATCATGACGCGTGCGAGCACAGGCCAATAGGCGATGATCCGGTGCATGGTGCATCTCCTCGGCAAGGACGGGGCGGAGTTTCGGTCACCTTGCTGTCGCGATCAAGGCGTCCGATTGCATCGTGGCTCGCGGGCGGGTGCTGCCAGCCCCGAGCATGGGCCGGACGGCTCATGGTGAAGCTGGAAACCAGTAACCAACTATCCGTGCGGGCGTCAGGTCGACGTCGGCGATCCCGAGGGTTAGATCCCGCGGCGCAATGACCGACACTTGCCGGGCGCTCCTGGTGCCCAAGGTCGAACACTTGTGGTCCGATACCGGCGCCCTTTGCCACAAACTCCGCGCTGAGACCACCGATTGCCAAAAGACATTCAGGGGTTGACGGTTCATTGGCTGGGCTCTTTCCTCCAATCCACCGCATCAACGGTGACAATGGCCTCTATCAGATCGGCCCCTTGAAGACAAAGAACGCGCCGGCCGCGATCAAAGCAAAACCGATCAGATGGTTGAGCGTGAATGATGCCTTCAGGTCCAACACTGAGAACGCCGCAAAGACGATGAGGGTAATGACCTCCTGCATGGTCTTGAGCTGCGCTGGAGTATAAACAAACGAACCAAATCGGTTCGCCGGCACGGCCAGACAGTATTCGATGAAAGCGATGCACCAGCTCACCAGCACCACAATCCAGAGGGGTCGGTCGGTGAATTTGAGGTGACCGTACCAAGCGAACGTCATGAAGACGTTCGATATCAGCAGCAAGACGATAGGCAAAAGAAAAGACGGCACCATCGGCATGCGGGTCTCCTGGTCGTGGATTAGATTCGCTTCGAGCGAACGCGGCGATCCAAATTCAAATCCATTCGTACGGGGGTTGATGCTTTCAAGTGCTCCAGATGCGCATGCCCCATAGAGCGGCAAACAAGCCGCCGATCGATAGGACCACCGAAGCTGCCACGTAGGCTGCGGCGAGCCAGGGCTGACCGCGCTGATAGAGCAACGCAGCATCAAGCGAGAATGCCGAGAACGTTGTGAACCCACCGAGGATGCCGGTTGTCAGGAATAGGCGCAATTCCTGTGGCGCTTGTCCCCGGAACGCAAACCAACCGGCGACGAGCCCCATCGCGCACGAGCCAATAACATTGATGGTGAGGATGCCGAGCGGAAACTCGTGGCCCACCAGCCGGCCGATCCAACCATTTATCAGATGCCTTAGGACGCCGCCGAAACCAGCGCCGAGGAAAATCACCAAAGAGGCGTTCATTTTGCGGGTCCCTCCGATCCCTTTGCACGACGGGCGCCTGTGGTCGGAAAGGACAAACGCAAACTCCTACCCGCGCCAAAGCGCCTGGTAGGAGTCATCAGCCTTACGGCGGTTGTCGGGGAACCCCATCCCCATCACACCTCGGAAGTATGTGGCGGCGGCGGCAAGCGCGCAAGGGTGGCCGCTTTGTGGCTAACGCAGAGGAGTTATGCGCGGACGCCAGGTGCCCACGGGCTATCCGATCATTTTGCCAGGCCTTCGGTGGCCCGCTTGGGGGAGTGCGTCACCGATGCCTTAGTATGTTCTGTTACCCATGTCTCCGGGTCGGACATGTCGAGACCATGATGGTCATCGGCTGGCAGCCCATGACGGCAGACGAGTGGATTGCGAAGTACGGCGTTTCAACAGTTCAGGATTAACAATGGTCACAAAGGCACAGATCGATCGCATCGTGATCCGCATCGACGCACTGGCGCCGAAACCCGATCGCGTTGTTTGCCTGTGGTGCGATCAGGACGAAACCACGAAAGAAGCTTTGAAGCGGCATTACCGCACGTCGCCTGACGATCGCCTTGCCGGACAGATTTACATCTTCAGTTGGCTAAAGGCTTGATAGGTCCGACGTCCACGGTAGCCAAGGCTGGGCATCAACGAAACGGTTTCCCCGCACTGGCTGCGGCACGGCGCGGCCTATCCCATCCCGAGGTGCAGACGATGCTAGCACGGCAATATCGCCCCACGAGCGGCTCCTGTATCAGCCGAACACGACGTCGTGGTCGGTAATTTGCCCGGACTTCACGCCGACCAGTTCGATGTGCGCTCCTGCAACGTCCACGACGGTGTTACCGAGATGGCTGTGGATGTGCACGTCCGGTTGTTCGGTGTTGCTGCCGCCATGCCCGTGATCAGAATTGTTCTTGGCTAAATCCTGCAGCATGAGTTCATCGACGCCAGCTTGGAAGTCGGTGATCTTGGCGTGTGTTCCCGGCTTGAGGACGAACGTGTCGGCGCCGGCGCCGCCGGTCAGCGTCTGCGGGCCCTTGCCGGCGAAGAGATAGTCGCCCTGGGTGCCACCACTCAGGGTGTCCTGGCCGTTCGCGCCGACCACGAGCTGCGGCGCATTCGGGTCCTCGCCGGTGACCCCGCCCGCGGTGCCGCTGTGGCGCTCATAGAAGGTGAACGCATCGGCCTGAATGTTCTTGGTGTCGGTGTCGCGGCTGATGATATCGGAGAGCGTGGTGCTCTCGATGGTCTTCAGCGTCTTCTCGTCGAAGCCCTGATTCTGGAACCAGAGGCGGTCGCCGTCGCGCAACGCGGCAAACTGGTTGGCGATGATGGTATCGAAGGTCTCCCCGACCATAGCGCCCTGCGTATGCGCCTCGGATAGCCCGCCGGTCCATAGATCAATCTTGTCGACGCTACCGAACGCCTGCTGCAAGGCCTGCGCCGTAGCCGGGTCATCGCTGACCTGGCTGAAATCGGTATACGGCTCCAGTCCGAGCGCCTCGCGTGTCTGGTTCAGCGTACCGAGCCCGAGGTCGCGGCCACGCTGGATATTGATCGCGGCAAGGTCCATGCCGTCGGGCGGATCGACCAGGAAGTTGCGCAAGTCACCGACTATGCGCGCGTCCATTGCCTGCGACGGATCGGAGGCAAGATGGCGCAGAAAGCCGTCGGCCCCGGAGTTGGCCACGAAATCGGTGGGCGAGAGAAAGAAGGTGTCGGCCAGCTCCAGGCTGGGTCCGATCACCGCGCCCTTCTCGTTGATCCTTTCCGTTTCGGCCGACACAATCGAGTGGCCGAAGCGGAAGGCGGCGCCGGCGAACTCCTCCGTGATGCGCGGATCGACGGTTGGATCGTAGCCTTTGTAGGGGGCGATCGCGTCGGGCCCCAGCAGGTGCGGCAGGAACTCGGAGTAGGTGATGTTGGCAATCTCGCCAGAGACGATCGCGCGCGCCTGGTTGTAGAGCTGGTCGCCGTTCCAATCCGGGTGCGTCGTCTGCAGCTGGTCCACCTGATGATTGTGCTCGCGCACGAACAGGGTCTGCAGCGCAGTCAGCGAGGGGTTCTCCTGGGCGCGCACGTCTCCGGCGAGGAACTGCCCATTCTCAATCGGCAGGTTGTTGCCGTCCGAGGTTTTCATGTGGCCATCGGCCAATCGTAGCTTGGCCGCCGTGGCGGCATCCGAGCCGTAGACCATCGAGCCGTCGAGCCATCCGGTGATCGAGTTGACCGCAGTTGCCGGCCGCGCCGCGTCCGTTCCCGTCGCAGGATCGATGGTGGCGCGCGTCAAGGCGATGACCGAGCCATTCTGGAAGACCGGATCGCCGCTCGGCACCGTGATGTCGATGTGATTGACCCCATCCGATCGCGAGAGGTCGAGATCATGGTCGATGAACTGGCCCCAGGCGTACATGAAGCCGGAGAGGCCTTCGGCATTCGCCTGGTCGGCATTGCCCTCGCCGACCACAACGTTGCTAATCATGCGGGGGTTTGGGCCGTCGACCGGCGCCGAGACGCCATCTGCAAAATGCGCTGGGCCGGCGCGCGTGAAGTCACTGTTGGCGGAATTGATTTGGGAATTGGCCAGGTTGTTGCCGGACCCGTCGATGGATCTAAATTCGATTCTCGTCGGAGGCGGCGTACCTGGGTCTGGGTTCCCGGCAGGCGGGTGGTGGTGATCGCCGTCATTGTGCCCGTGCGATCCGAAGCCAGAGCCGCGGGCCGTTTGCCAGAAGCTCGATGATTGGTCGGTCGAGGTGTCTTGATCCCGCGTTTCGTTGCTGTGATTTGCCATGACGCGTACTCCGATGATGGGACGACTTTTTTTGGCTTTGCGCTGTTGCGCTCTCGGACCGAACGCATCAGTGCTTTGAGGCCATGGTTTGATGAGAATGGGGTGATGCTGAGAAGGGGCAATTGACAGCAATTGAGGATTACGCGGCGAATCTCGCAGTTCTCTTTTTTGGGATGCTGATGAAATGCGCGATGCGTGCTGGAAAGCGCGGGTCGAGTTTCCAAAAAAGGAATAAGCGGGTCACGTCACACCGGAAACAATTCGTTACGTTAATTGACCTGCTCGGCGTGATCACCTCGGGTTGATCTCCGCAGCATGCGCAGAAGACAAGCTCGCATCGCACCGCGGATTGCGCCGCGCAGCGTCAGCGCGTCTACTATGCGGTGCAGAGCCTGGCCCGCGATGCGGTGTCACAAAATGCTCCGAGAGCCGCCCCATTCTCGTCAGCTTGCACGACACTAATATCTCAAGGGGGGAGCAAAGGCCTCGCGCCAGCGACGATCGAGCAACGCACGGATTAGATCCCACGCTGCAGATCAAGCTTTTGGCAGCTCAAAGCATCCCCTCTTATGTGTCAAACTTTTATCAAGATCGGAGGGCGGCGCGGACATAGTGAGGAAATGCGTGCGCGCCTCGGGCGGGAATCACGCAGCGCCCCCAGCAAGTTCGAACTCGCGTCCGATCAGCCAATGAGCTCGTCTCGAATAAACGCACCCCCTTCGCGCTCGGGAATGCAAGCAGTCACGAGGAAAACTGAGTCTCGAATGACAACAGAACCAATTCCCCACCTCGAAGGCTCGAGGCACGCCTTGCCGGGCGGCGGTCCCCAGCTCGTTTCCGCTGCTGCGGGAGCCTCGAAGCCGTCGGTGGCGGGCGCTTGGCGTACGTGTCGCGGCGCGGTCCTGGCGACCGCGGGCATCAGCCTTGTCACCAACCTGCTTATGCTGAGCGGCCCATTGTTCATGCTGCAGATCTACGACCGCGTGCTGGCGAGCGGCAGCGTGGAAACCTTGGTCGCGCTCCTCGTCCTCGTCATCGTGCTCTTCACCTTCATGGGCCTGCTGGAGCTGATCCGCGCACGCGTGCTGACACTCGTCGGCCTGCGAATAGACCGGCTGCTCGGCGAAGCGCTGTTCCAGAGCGTCCTCTCGATCGCGCCGGCGGTCGGCAGCGCGCGCCGGACGCAGGTGTTGAGCGACTTAGAGCAGATCAAGCAGTTCGCCGCGGGTCCAGTCCCGGCCGCGGTCTTCGACGTTCCCTGGATGCCGATTTATTTCGCTATTCTCTTCCTGTTCCATAGCCTCCTGGGATTGGTGGCGGTGAGCGGAGCGGTCATCCTCATCGTCCTCTCTATCCTGAACGAGGTCTTGTCGCGCCGTGGGCTGGTCGAAGCGAGTAGGCTCACCGCAAGGTCATTGGCTTTCGCCGAGGCGGGTCGGCGGAACGCGGAGACCTTGCATGCCATGGGGATGACTGGGTTCTTCGGTCAGAAATGGCTTCAGGACCATCGGCAGATCGTGACCTTGCATCTGCTCGCAAGCGACATAGCCGGCACGTTGACCGTCAGCTCGCGCGTGGTCCGGATGCTCCTGCAATCGCTGGTGCTCGCCGCCGGCGCCTACCTCGCAATAGAGCAGGTGATAACGGCGGGCGTGCTGGTCGCGGCGTCGATCATCATGTCGCGGGCGCTTGCGCCCGTAGAGCAGCTGATCGGTCAGTGGCGCAACGTCCTTGCGGTGCGGCATGCCGTCCGTCGCGTCGAGGACCAGCTGCGGCAAGCGCCGGCATGGCAAAGGCAGATGGCCCTGCCGTGCCCGCGTGGGGCGTTGACCGTGGCCGATGTCTATGCGGCGCCGCTGGGCTCGCCGGAGATCGTGCTCAAGGGGTTGAGCTTCGCCCTGTCGCCGGGGCAGGCGCTGGCGGTGGTCGCGCCGAGCGCGTCGGGCAAGTCCACGCTCGCCCGCGTTCTGGTTGGCGTGTGGCCCGTGAGGCGCGGCGATGTCCGGCTTGACGGCGCGGCGCTCGACCAGTGGGACAGAAGACGGCTCGGCCGCGCCATAGGATACCTGCCCCAGGACGTCGAGCTCTTCGACGGCACCATCGCCGAGAACATCGCCCGCTTCGACCCGCACTTCACCGAGGAGCAAGTACTCGCCGCAGCCTGGGGGGCCAACGTGCACGATCTGATCCTGCGCCTGCCCCAGGGTTATGAGACGCGGGTCGGCGAGAGCGGCGGCGTCCTGTCGGGAGGTCAGCGCCAGCGCATTGCGCTCGCGCGCGCGCTCTATGGGGATCCTGCCCTGATCGTGCTCGACGAGCCCAACTCCAACCTCGACTCCGAGGGCGAGCAGGCGTTGTGCCACGCCATCGTGTCGCTCCGCGGCCAAGGCCGCACGATCGTGGTCATGTCGCATCGCGCCAGCATCATAGGCGCGGTCGACCAGCTTATGGTGTTGCGCGAGGGGCGGCAGGTCGGCTTCGGACCGAAGGACGTTGTCTTGCGCAAGTATCTCGTGGCCGGTTCGTCGAGATCGGATGATGACAGCAGCCAAGCCACCCGTCGCGTCGACGGCGGGCACCAGGGCACCTAACAGGCCGGCCCTCGTGACCCACCCAGATCAGCAGATATCGCGCCACTTGCGGCGTGCGGCGGTCCTCATCTTTCTGCTCATCGGCTGTTTGGGCGCGTGGGGCGCCCTCGCGTCGATCAGGGGCGCGGTCATCGCACCTGCGATCGTTGCGGGTGGAACGAAGACCAATGTCGTTCAGCACCTCGACGGCGGCGTCATTGCCGAGATCTTCGTCAAGGAAGGAGACCCGGTCAGGCAGGGTCAAATGCTCGTTCGGCTGAACCGCAAGGAGCTCGACGAGGAGCTGACTGGGATCGAGGCCGAGCTGACGGCAAAGTCACAACAGTTGGACCTTTACAATGCCGAGCTCGCTACCTTGCTCGAGCTTGCCGGCCAAGGCCTCGTGACACGCACCCGCGTCAGCGCCATGCAGCGCGACGTGGCGGGCGTCAATGGCGATCTCGGGCGGCTCACGGCCCAGAAGATGCGCGCGAGGGAGAGGCTGGAGCGCCTTGACATCTGCGCGCCCTTGGCGGGCCGAGTGTTCAACCTGGCGGTTCACACCATCGGCGGCGTGGTGTCTCCGGGCAAGGAGCTCCTGCAGATCGTGCCCACGGGTGATGCGCTCGTCCTCGAGGCCAAGCTCGCGCCCAAGGACATCGACCAGGTCCATCCCGGCCAGCGCGTCGCCATTCGGCTGACGGGGCTCAACCAGCGCACCACGCCGCAGCTCCACGGCGCGGTGTCCGTCGTGTCTCCAGATGTCATGCGAGACGAGACGAGGAACGTCCACTACTACATGGCCCGCATTGGGTTCAATTTAGGCGAACTCGATAGGCTGGGGGGCGCCGAGCTTGTTGCCGGCATGCCTGCCGAGGTCCTCATTCAGACAGAGACTTGCTCGGCCCTTAGCTATCTCACTAAACCGCTGCGAGACCAGATCACCCGCGCTTTCCGCGAGGAGTAGCGCGCGAGTTTGGGAGGAAATCGCAAAGCCCGGCAACTGAGAATGACGTGCTGGCGAGGGGCGCCCCAGGATTCCTCAAACGCCCCTCGCCGCTGCTTCGGCCGTAGCGGGGTATAGAGCTTGCCGAAGCAGAACGCTTGGCAGCGTTGGGGTGCCACCTCGCGGTGATTGAACCTTGGAGCCCATTTGTGACGGAGAAAGGGCGCCAAGAGGTGGGGGCTGGCAGCCCTTCGGACTTCGCAGTCGGATCGGCCCTATATCGCGACAGTGTTGCTGGTTTGTTTGGTCGCGCTGCAATGGGCGTAATCGTGACGCATAGCATCCCGCACCCCTGGCAGCCGAATACAAATGATTTGTACGACCCCAAACCTGGGTATGTTGCTTTACCAACGGGGAACACCACCATGGCAAAGGCAGCAAAACGGGCGGCGCTCTACGTTCGCGTCAGCACCGACCACCAATCTGTTGAGAACCAGACATCGATAGCGCCCTCGACCGCATTGCCGAATCAAACGCCGCACCTGCGTCCGCCGGCAACGGCAGGTTCAAATCGGTGTTTTTAGGGGAGATTCAGACCCGGCGCTGACACTCGTCGAAGTTGCAAGGACAGCCCGCCTCCAACGGTGGGCTGTTTGCTTGTCGGCGGGCCTCAATTAGCACCACCCCAGCGGTTTGGGGCAACGGAACTCGCGGCACTGAAACGAGCGCGCCAACCGCTCGCGAATGAGGATGTCTCCTACATCCTCCCCATTACGCCGCAGCATGCCGCATAGGCGCCCGTAGTTGCAGAAACGCGTGCCTTCGGTTCCAGGCGCACATGAGCAGCGAACCTCCTGAAGAGTGATGGCCCCGGACGATATCAGCGCCTGTAAGCGGGCTGTTGCTTGAAAACCTAGAGCGCGCTCGTTGTCGCACTTTGCTTTCGAGGTCTCTGGCGTATCGTACCCAACCAGCCTGTAGGTGTTGCCTCTGAAAGAGATTGTATCGCCGTCGATAACGCGAACATTGGCGGCGCCAACGGTCATGACGCTGCGCGGGCCTGTTACCTTTGGCAAGAAGGCTCCGATAATAATCAGAGCAGAAATCACCACCACGCACGCGATGGCGTACCTGCGCCAATTGGGCTTAAGGGTACGGTACTGCGCCTTGAATGAAATGACTTTGGCCATAGACGGACTACCAAGGCGCCCAAGCCGGCTTGCCGCTCGTAGTTGGTTTCGCGGCACTTGGTTTCGCTGGCACCTCCTTGGGAGTACGGGGCGCCGTCACCGAGAAAACAACGTGTCCCGTCGGGAGTGGGATGGTCTGCGACGGATCTACCAACAAATCTACGGCGCGCGGCGGAAGGACGGTGTTGGACTCTTCAATTAGAGACATTCCGAATATTTGGGCCCCGCCGGATGACGTGCCGCTGAATTGTCCCGACCCAGAGAACGTTCCCCACGCGTGACCGTTGGACCAAACCCGCCCTGATATGAAACCGGGTGTACGGCTCATTGTGGTCGCAGTCGATAGCACCTCAATATCAATGCGCCGGATCATGGCTTTCCCGTCCGAGGCGTGTCCGAAGAAGACAAACTGAATCAAACCGGTTTCGTCCTTTCGGCCGAAAATATCGCCAAAGCCAAAGGCGTTTGGCAGAGGACGCTGCTTTTGAATGCGCGCAATTTCGTCGCCGGGCGTGGCTGTGTAAGGACCCCCGGGCTGATTGCGAGAACATACTCTTCCGCGATGGCTTCTGCTGATGCGCTCAACGCGATCAGAGCCGCAACAATAAAACGCATACCGGAGGTCCCCACACCTTTGTTGTCCAGCTTACAGCAAAAAGAAAGGTGTTTGCTGTCCCCGGGAGCGTTGCAAAGAGCTTGCGTTTCGCCTGTTACCCCATAGCAACTTGAAGCCGCCTAATCCGCGCGCACGCGCGAGCCGCCTTAGCAGGCCACAGTCGGCGCAATGGATTTCAGCATTCGTGATGGGTTGTAGGCTCGACGGCCAGGGAGCGACCAGGACGGCCCGCGATAGCAGAAACGCTCTTTAGCACAGCCAGTTCCCTGCCATCGCGCAGTACCAGCACAGGAACTGGGAATACCAATTGGCGTTTGCCAAACAAGCACGGTGCAGTGTCCTGTTTGAGCAACCCCTATGCGCCATATCGCTACCAGCCTTTTTGTCGCGCTCTGGCTCACAACGGCCACCGTTGCGGCGCAGGTCCCGGATTGTGGCCGAGCCTACCAGGGCATGCTAGGCACGATCGAGCGCAAAAAGCCCACGCTCTCGGCCGAGGCGCAGGTCACCTTGCAGCGCATGGCTCTGCGCGTTTACGACGCCTGCATGACCGGGCACCTGGAACAACCTGGCAAGCTGTTCGACAAATTGGACCGGACCAAATACTGAAGTCCCCTGATCGCGACTGTCACCTCATTAAGAGTCTCCGGGCTTGCAATGGGCTTCGGCTGTGGCTCTCCAACTTCGACGCGGTGACTTTGGCATGCCCGTCCACGAAGCAGCCTCAAGAGGTGCTGAATTCGGCGCGACGGACCTAACCTCGTCGCCGGCGATCGGCTGCCGAGCCTTTCAGCGCTGCACCCAGAGCCTCGAGCCCTTGACTCGATCGCGTCGCGGCGCATCTGAATGGCCTCGGGGTCAAGTCGCACGACCGGAAGGTCTCGCCCTCCCGCTCGAGGTTCGCCAAGTTCTTGCGCAGCTCGCGCGCTATGCCCTGGCTCAGCCCTCGCGAGCCCGCATCAACGGCGATCGCGAACTGGGTTTCTCACCCTGGGCCTCATTGCGTCGCTGCGTCAGAATCGAATTCTCACGTCAAGCGAACGAGATAGTGGAGGAGACGCTGCTGAACCTTGAGAGCCTGCAGGGCAGGTCCAAGTCTGCAGCATTCAAGGAGGCGCGGTGATGCTCGATCTCGGTCTTCGCCGATCACGAGGCGAAAATCCTCTAGCATCGCGCGGCGGAGGAAAAAATTAGCCCGACCGGACGTGCTGCGATCGCCGCTGGAACATTCGCCACCTGTCCTCGCAGCCACACGCCGGCCACCGTTGGAACCAGCGAAGAGGGCACCGAGCTTGCGAGGGGGTGCGCCCTAATCAGTCTCGTTGGGTGGAGAGCGAGCTGGACCATCACCATGGGGCATCGTTACTCCTGGGCTCGGCGCACGAGTAGTCGCGCCTTCCGCTCCTGCCAGGGCTATCCACTTGCGGCAGCTCGCGAGCCCGATCTCACATTTGATTTGCAACGGCGGCTTGGCCGGCATGAGCGCTGTCGACTCGCTTTTCAAGGCAACTGCGGTGGCGGCAGGCTCGTCCCTCAAGGCAGCTACCCGTCTGGTGGCTGTCACGCTCATATCTGCCGCGGCCTTCTGGACGAGTTTCGCAATCGTCGCACCCGACATGTAAGGGTTTGCCGCGATCGCATTGGCCGATAAGATCTTCTTCAGGGGCAGATCGGGCCGCGTCTTGAGTAGGCGGACGGCCGCGGCGGGGCCGACAAGAAAGGCAAGGCGCACGTTCACCGTGGTCGCTGGCAGGCCTTCGTTTTTGAGAGCAGAAATGAGATGGTTGGAATAGGCTCCCGCGGCTCGGCGCGAGAAGGCCATGTCGGTCCTCAACGCGAGGACCTGCTTATTGGTGAGGCTCGCGACCTCGGACGGAAAGTACTTGTTCACGACGAAGAGGAACGTGGATTCGATGAATTGAAAGGGGCCCAGAGCCGTCGAACGCGGGTTCTTCGCGTCCACGCGCCCGCCCAATTCCGCTGCCATCAGCCGATCGAGGAACTCCTCCATCGGGAAGGCCTGCGGCGAAGCCTTCTCCTCGGCGTCCTTGGCCGGAGCGGTCATGCCTTGCGCGGCCTCGAGGGAGCCTTGAGGACCAGCTGCATGCACCGGCATCAGCAGCAGACATGCACTGGAGCACGAAGCAACGACCAGCCATCCCCGCCCAAGGCGTGTCTCGAGCGCAGACCGGACGACGGCGGGAGCCCAACATGCCGGCGGAATGCCGCATGTCCGCGGGCACAGATTCTCGCTTGGTGTCCGCATGAACGACATTTCAGTTTAGACCCTGCCCAAAAGGATACGACGGCCCTGCCAACAACCGCGGAAACCACGTCGTACTGCACGTCCCCGACTAGAAGATTGCCAAGACATGGTAAGTTGAGAAGCTTCCGCGTCGTCCAATAAAGCGGCGGGATAGTTAGTCTTACGGCGCCAGTTTTGGAATCAGAATTGCAGCGGGCTGGCCCTAAATGGTCAGGTTGGCGATACGACCGACGGCTGCAAGCCGCGACCGGATCCCAAGCTACGCAGCAGGTGAAGATGATGCGACGCATCTCGGCGCGCCACCGCGCTGACTGGTTCGCCAGCCCACGGACCTTGCAGGCGATAGCGCATTGGCATTCAAAAAGGGAGACACTTGTTGCCAACCGTCCCCGCACCAGACGGATACTGTCTTACCATGCCAAGTGGCATCGGCATGGTGGGGCGCCGAAAGGATCTACACCGCGCTAGGGTTGGCGGTTCGACGCTAACAGCACGCCCCAATTCCAACTATTGATTCGGGCGAGACCAAGCAATGGAACAGAAAGCCCGAAGCTCTGCATTGAAGCGACAGCGTACCTTGATAGCAACACGCATTCATCTGCCGCGCTCTGACCCCTCACCTAACCGCATATCCTAAAACCACACCGACTTTGACGGCGCAATTGAGCCGGGGGGGCTTCGGAATTGGCCGCCGGCTTGGGCCTCAGGCTATTTCCACAACCCTTCGAATCGATGCCCGGCAATCGGGTGTAATGGGCTGTGCTTGGGATCGCGGTGGCCAAGGTAATCCTGCATCATACGCAGATCGGTATCCAGGTCGGCGAGGTAATAGCCGCAGGAGTGGCGCAGCATATGAGATCCGGCCGGGGCGGTCGGCGTCACTGTGGCGAGCAATTTGGACTTTGGCGCCGCTTACTTGCGGCCGCTTTGCCTTCGATATTGATCACTCCCGGCGTGGGCCTGATTGCGGCGCCATAGAAGCCCTCGCCCGGTTTGCAAGCAACGGCGATGTCCACAATTGGGTCGCTTGACCCTCAACACTCACCGTCAAAGCAGATGCGCTGCCCTAGCTGTCGGTCCGTGACAGGGCCTTAAAAGCGCCGCAGGAACTTGCCTAGTGGGACGCTTGTGCGTGGAGTATGAGGCACCGCATGGGAAAGTACCCAATCACGGGTGCGGCGCTGGGGATCGCCCTGGCGGCGCAGCCACTAACGGAAGCGGCGGCTTCAGTTTATGCCGCCCGGGAGCTAGGCCAAATTCGCCAAACCGAGTTCATTCAGTATGGGGCTCCCGACAACCGCAATTGGCAAGGGCACAAGCCGCGTGGGACTCCCGGGCCACGCGCACATCCCGGCTGGCGCGGAGAACCTGGTTGGCGAGGAGCGCCTGCCTGGCGGGGTCCTCGGGGTTGGACCGGTCGGCCGTATTGGTATGGCCGTCCATGGGTGCGACGGCCGTACTACGGCACGATCTTTGCGGGTGTCGCGCTCGGCACGCTGATTACCGTTGCTGCTGTTGGCTACGTCCCACGTCGTCCCCATCCCGACTTGTGCTGGTACTGGGCGGATCCGTACGGGGAAACCGGGTATTGGGACTATTGCTGAGTGCTCTGCGCCTGAACTCGAGAAGGTCGGCCCCACGTCCAACGGGAATGGGAAGCCCGCAGCGCCAAGTCGGTCAGAAGCATGATCGAAGGGCCAGCCCGGGCGCGTCAGAATGGCAGGAAGCCAAACCCACTCAACGCATAAGATTTCGCCGGTGCGACAAGAAGCATTTGGTGATGCATCTTTCCTTGGTCCGCTTTACCCCTATTTTCTGCCGACCGTACACGCGCCGTGCCGATCGGCAGCTCTGTGCCAAGGCGACATCGTGTCAGTTGCTGGGAGGGCGCCTCGGAACGCGCAGAAATCCTCAACTCGATTGCTAAAGACTGGGAGTTGGCGACGCGCCGCCGCACAGCCACCGGAGTAGTGTGCCTACGTGAGAGACGATTTATTGGGCTCGCTTCCAAACGACCTCAGCGGTGCCGACCGCAATAGGAGCGTCAACTTCAGCTGGTCTCCAGTGATCGCAACAATGCGTTTCTGATCGGCACCGTTCCAATTCGGGAACGAACTGCCGTCAATATAAATGGCAATGGCGCGATCTGCTTCGCTTACCGAGTACGTCCCAAAGTAGGTGATGGTCCCTTGCGCCGTTGCTTTGTTTTCCTCGGCTGTGCCCTCAGTGAGGCTATTGATCGCGTATTTCGCACGATCAGAGCGCATGACCGTGATGATGTAGCGACCACCGGCATCAAAAAAAGCGATGCCTTTCGGATTAGCACCGAACGTTGACTGTTTGCTGCCATCCGGGCGCACAAGTTCAAAGGAGACGAGAGACCAAGCCCCTACCAGTTGCTCCTTCATCGACTTTTGCTGACCGACGCCAACGCCGTCATCGCGGAGATACCGATAGTGCTGCGCCGATCCATTGTGTTCCTCCCTGAGCTGAAGGCAGACAGCGGGTCCGGGCCGGTCGTATCCCTGCGGCGTACTGGGGCCGAGGCCGACAAGATCGAGCTCGCTCGGCGCGAGCTGGCAAAGGGGATCGGCATCGGTAAGGTGGCGAGGGCTGTCGGCCTAGGCGTCGGCACAGTGCACAGGCTCAAGCGCGAATGGCAAGCCGCTGGTTGACGTAGAGCCCCCGACGAGACGTCGCTCTAGCCTGACCTCGCTCATCCTCACACTGGGCGACGAGCGATCTATGGAGGACATCTCAAGAACCTGGCATCCATCTCGGGCGAGTACCAAGGCACATCTGGGGTTATCTCGCAAGTCATGCAGCCATTGAAAAACGCGGCGCAGTAAGTCTTCTTATCGGCCTCCGTCCACGCCAATGGATTTAGCGTTTGATCTGATCGCATACACCCGGACACCGCCGAATTGCATATCTTCCTTCTGCAATCATCACCCGTTGGCGAGGCCAAAGCCAGCGTGGACACGGCATTGGAAACCAGCTGCAGCAAGCCTATCGCAATCAGGAGGTCGACAGCTTTGGTCTTCATAGTTTGCGGCTCGAAGAAAAGGTCACTGTGCCCAGCTAACAATCGGTAACGCTTAAGGCAATCCAAACAAACCCCAACCCTGCGGCCTAAAAAACCGCACCCACTCATCGAGGCCAAGTAGCTGACGCTGTGCGTAGGGTCGTCAGGAATTTTGAGCGTGGTCGATAAAGTGAGGACGTCCAATTCACGTCCAATCACAAATTCGTCGTCAGGAACTAGCCTCAACAAAATTGGCACTATCTAAACTAAGCGGCCACGAACCCTTGAAGTCGATAGACCATTCCTCGTTGGCGGCCCTGGCAGGGGATATTACATCACCTTGCGCGATCGCTCGCCGCCGGCGCCGCCGCCCCTCGACGAGACCTTCGCGCTTCAGGATGTCCCCAATCGTCGAAGCCGCTGGCCAGTCTACTTTCGGCGCATCACGTTCCAGCCACGCCTTAATCTATTTCGGGCCGAAATGCCGAAACCGCCGCCGCACCTCGATGACGCGATCGGCGACCCGACCCGACGTCGCATGCGGGCAACTCGCAGCCGCATGGCTCAGGTCTTCAAACCAGCGCGCCTCTCCGCCCTCCCGGCGCCGCTTCCAAACATAGAACGTCTCACGGCTGATGCCGTGCCGCCGGCACAGATCGCTAACCGTGAAAACGCCCGTCTCGTACTCCCGAAACAACGCGATGCGCTCTTCCACAGGACAGGTCTCCTTGAAAGGCATCGCCCGATCTCCTCGAATCGAACGACAACCTCGACCTGTCAGGAATCAACCCGGTCTAAACTGTCAGGACTCAGCCCGGTTTATACCCCCCCCACTCCCCCTCCCTCTGTCCTCCCCCCGTAGAGAGGTTCCCCCAGGGTGGGAATTCTAAGCCTGGGGTGGGGCCGTTTTCAGTTGGACTTTGCCCAGGCCGCACCACCGGCCCCGTGCAGGTCACCACCCAGCGTCCCTGATCGTCGCCGGCGAGACGTCGACAACCTCGGCAAGGCCGTGCTCGATCTGCTAACCGCCCACCAGGTGATCGAAGACGATGCCAATGTGATGTCGCTGACATCGCGGGATACAGAGGTTGCTCAGAGAGGGCTTCAGGTTGCCGTTGTAGGAGGGCCTAGTCGGCGCCGCGCTGCCGGAGATGACCTCATGTAAAAAGTAAAAGCTAAAAGCGTACAATGCCAATGTCGTTTAGAGGATTGGTGAGCGCGCCGACGCCCGCCTTGTAGTCCTTGTTGCCGATCAGTAGCGCGACGCGCTTTTCGCCTGCGCATGTAGCGCCGTTGGCAGAAGCAATAAAGCAATCGCAATGGCTACCCGCACCCACATTGCGAGCATCCCCCGTAGACCCGCCCCAGCATACGTGCGGAGTTCAATACAGCCAAGCATATGGTTAGGCGCTGGGACGGCGCCATTACGGCCGACAGGATCGGCAATGCGGCCAATCGGCGTCGGCCGGGAGGCAATCAGTTTGTTGGGTCGCCGCGGTGGCAGCTCACCGAGACCATGAAATAGGGAGACTTCGCGCGATAGCGTTTGAGTCTACGACGTCGCCTGATCTCGTTGCCGACATCGCTCAGAACAAGGGTGATGCTAGCTAAGGCCAGAGCAGCCACTGGCCAAGTGATCGAGTCCATTGCAATCCTCCAGCACCCCGGGGTTGCAATCTCGCAAGGTGAGCAAAGAGGCCAACGGACTTTGGGTCTAAGCCCTGCAAGCGTAGCGACAGCGTGTATCTTGAAATCTACATTTCGATCGGCGCCTCGCGAAATCAGTAGCTCGGCCGAGGTCCGCAAGCCTCATGCACCTTAGCGCCGGGCAATGGCGATCATAGCGATCACGAATGCTGCGACAAGCGCTAGGGGCACAAGGTAGATCGCAGGGTAGGTTTCAAAAAACCTGATCGCGAAGATTAGAGCGACGACAACCGCGATGTAGAGCAATCCAAATATCCATGGGCCCAGAGGGAATTTCATCTTTCAAGAGGGGATTTCATCCTTCAGCGCCCCACCGCACGTTGACGTTGGAGTCAATTTGTCGGCCCCCGCAATTGCAGAGGCTATTAGCCTGCACGAAAGGGCGCCATCAGCAATTAGACTAGAGCTCCATGATCGGAGCGGAAAAAGTCCTTTGCGCGGCGCCTAAGCTTACCGGGGGTGCGTCCATAACCATAATGCGATGGCAAAGAGGCCGACTGCCCCCACGAAGGTCCACCACGGGCCGAACAGCCAATCGAACACCTTCATTGCCAGAATACAAGCAGTGACCAGTGCGATGATTGCGGTACATTCGAGCCAAAGGCGTACGCGGAAGTGCCTCAGCCACGCTCGCACGTGATTTCCCCCTACAAAACGAACAATGTCACGTGCTGTTATCTCAGAAGGGATACGGACCATCGTCCTCGGCGCATCGCACGATACCATCGTGTTCCCACAGCACCTGATCGCAAACCTCAACGTCGGCGAACAATGCCACCAACTCCGCGTCGGCCGATTCGGGCGGCAACCCAGCGATACACTGCCGCAAAACGTCCCGAAGTGCCTCCCGCTCTTGAGGCGGGCAAGACATTAGGATGTCATGGGCGCGAACAACCAGCGCCGCCTTGTCGTCAATCTGCTCAAACCGTTTCATTGCGTCTCGCCCTCAAATGCTTACTTTGTCGGTGCTGGTAATCTTCCCCATTCGCGCTGACTCCTCGTGCCGCTAAGCGGAGCGCCACCAGCAGCGACGTCGCACGGGTCTAGATTGTTGGTGTCAAGGCAAATGCAGCAGTTGCCGTCGCTGAAACTCTTTGATGGTTAGAAAACGATCGTAGGGCCAATCATAGACACGAACGGTTCTGACCACGCCAACAGCGGGTTCCTCATGTTTGCTCACTAATGTTTTTCCTTGTGATCTTGCCTGCAGTGCGCCCGCTCTTGGCGCCATGGACGGTGGGTTCGTTGCGGGTGTTTGTCTCGCGCGTCACCGTGCGACCCTCTTTAAGTAGGTTGCCCCCCAGCAAAAGAAGTGTCAAGAATGTCTCTTATTGCACTATTGCCGCAGGCGCACCGATGCAGCTAACCAAGTTCTCCGACTATGCGCTGCGCGTGCTTATGTACACGCATGCGGCCGGAAACCGCCTCGTGACCATCGAGGAGATGGCGAAGTCCTATCGCATCTCGCGTGCGCATCTTATGAAGGTGGTCAACGCGCTCACGCGCTCCGGCTACTTGACCGCCGTGCGGGGCCGGTCCGGCGGCCTGAGGCTTGCCAGGCCTGCCGACGAGATCGTGCTTGGCGATGTGGTGCGCGCGACCGAGCCGGACTTTGCGCTCGTCGAGTGCTTCGCCACCGGCAACCAGTGCGTGATCACCGGCTGTTGCCGCCTGCCGCGCGTGTTGGATGAGGCACTCGGCGCATTCCTCCGGGTGCTCGACAGGCACACACTGGAGAGCCTGACCTTGAGGCCAACGGACTTCCGCAAGGTCTTTGCGATCGAGCGTCGGGCTGGTCACTAATGCTTCGTCGGGACCGAAATGACCGCGGGTGAAAAAAGGGGACGCTCTGTCGCCAAGCGACCCGCACCATATGCGCAAAAGATAGTGCATGTCAGAAGGGCGATAGGAACCGCACCGCGCCAAGTGTGTTGGGATTCTGGTACTGGTTCGAACTGTCCTCCGTCTGCAAAGCTACGCGTTTCCCGGGAAAGATCATCGGACCTTAGCCCATGTTCGGCAATTGTGCCGTGAGTCCAGCGCACAGATCAGGTCGGGAATAGATTGGGGGTCGCAGTCGTTGTGATCAGCTCGGTGCAAACCTACAGCCGCACTGAGCTGACTTAGGCGCCTCCGGTTGGTGGCGCCTTCTTTTAGGCCCGCTCCAAATCAGCCGACGTGTTTGCGCCATGGCCGGGTGCCAGGCCCCGCGATCCTCAAGCACCGGAGCCAGCCCGCATGAATAGTCAAGCGATAGCGCAGCTGCTCAAACTCGTCCTGGAAGCCCTTTACAGAACGGATGGATCGCCGCAGGTCCCTTGCTGCGCAGCTTCTCCATTAGTTTTCGACTGATGTGAATTGGTGCGCGGCAAGGGGGGCTCAACTACCGTCTTCAAGCTCGCCGATCTCGCGCTCCAGAATCTCAATGTGCTTGCGCAGCCCACGCGCCGTGCCTGTGGTCAGGCCTGGCGATTGCAGCCGCTCCCGTACATGGGCAAGTTCCTCGCGCTTTCTGATAAGCGTCTTCTGCTCCTCGGTGAGCGAAGGCTTCTTCTTATTGCCTTCGAACATGCGATGGCGGTGCTGGTTGTCACCCCGCCACCGGCACCCCCCGCACCCTGTGGGCTATCAGAGAGGTGTTAGGCGCATTTCAAGTCGTCCCCATCGGCGAACCACTGAACGCAGGAATATCAAAAAATATCAATGACCTGTGATCCTTAGCACATCAGCCGTTCTCGACGTCTGACAGCATGCCTGTCTATGTGCGAGGTAGCTTGCCTTAGAAGGATGACCATCATGAAGAAGGTGCTAGCGTTGTCGTTTTTCGTGTTGACGGTCTTTGCTTGGATCGCGGGGCCTGCTCTCGCAGCAGATCGCGGTGCCCCGGGATGGTTTGGGCCGCTGGATCCGTCACCTCCCTTGGCTCCCCCCGGCTAGTAGTGGCGGTAGCGGTTCGTGCCGCATCGGCCTAACTCGGCGCACTAGCCACTCCTGCGCGGCACTCGCTGTCCATTCCCGCAAGCAATGCAGCCAAGAACAACGGCGTACCTATGAGGCACTCGTCCGATGCACGGGAGACTCAATAGTAAAGGGGTGAAAAGTCATGCCGGACACAGCAAAAATCGCGGATTTGAAGGCAACGCTGCGCGGTCAACTCATCGAGCCGAAAGACCCAGCCTACGAAGAAGCCCGTGCTCTCTACAACGGAATGATTGATAAACGGCCATTGGCGATTGCCCGCTGCGCTGATGTTGCCGACGTAATCGCCGCGATCGATTTTGGACGCGACCATGGGCTTGCTATCGCCATTCGCGGCGGCGGTCACAATGGACCTGGCCTAGGTAGTGTGGATAAGGGCCTGGTCATCGACCTATCGCTGATGAAAGGCGTTCGCGTTGATCCCGAGGCACGGACCGCCCGGGTCGGCGCTGGTTGCACGCAGGGCGACGTCGACCACGCTACGCATGCCTTTGGGTTGGCCGTTCCGGCGGGCATCATCTCGACCACCGGCATTGCCGGCCTGACGCTGAGCGGCGGCCACGGCTATTTATCGCGCAAGCACGGTCTCACCATCGACAATCTTCTCGAGGCCGATGTCGTGCTGGCCGATGGCAGTTTTGTCATTGCTAGCAAGGAGAAGAATGCCGACCTGTTGTGGGCCCTGCGCGGCGGCGGTGGCAATTTTGGCGTCGTGACCAGCTTCCTGTTTCAGCTGCATCCGGTGAAGATGGTGTTCGCCGGGCCGATCGCCTGGGATCAGAAGGACGCGCGCACCATCATGCAGCGCTATCGCGAGGTTCTGCCGAAGCTGCCGGAAGAGCTTGGCACCTTCGTCGGCTTAAAGACGATACCCTCTAGTGCGCCTTTCCCGCAGGAGGTCTGGGGCAAGCGCATCTGCTTGCTGATGTCCTGCTACAACGGGGCGGAGGCGGACGGGAAAAAGGCATTGGTGCCGTTGCTCAATGGGCTCCCCGAGTCGCTCTTCAACTGGATGGGCACCATGCCCTATCCCGCCGTGCAAAGCATGTTCGACGGGCTATACCCGAAGGGGATGCAGTGGTACTGGCGGGGTGACTTCGTTAAGACGCTTCCCGATGCGGCCATTGATGCCCATCTCGAGCAGGCTGCGAAAACACCGAGCGAGCTATCGCTAATGCATCTTTATCCCATCGACGGCGCCATACATCGCGTGGGCAAGGGCGATACGGCGTGGAACTGCCGCGATGCGACCTGGTCGATGGTCATCGCCGGCATTGATCCAGATCCCAAGAAGGCAGGTCCTGTGACGCAGTGGACCAAGGCCTACTGGGAGGCGGTGCACCCGTTCGATCTTGGTGGCGCGTATCCCAACTTCATGATGGATGACGAGGGTGACGCTAGGCTAACCGCGACTTATGGCGACAACTATAGCCGCCTCGCCGCCGTGAAGAAGAAATATGACCCGTCCAATCTCTTCCGCGTTAACCAGAATATCAAGCCAGCCGCCTGAAGCCGCCTATGTGTGGATCGTTGAGCCCGTGACTAGATCCCGGCCTTGGGCGCAATGCCCCCTCCTTGGTGCGGAAATGCGCTCCCGACTAACCGGCTAAAGTCAGCTTACCATGGAGCCAGGCCCCGGTTAGCTGGGGACTTGGTCGGAGAATAACGGTTCACTACCGGGGCGAAGTATTTGAGAACATGGCCTGGAGCCGCCTCCGCCCTGGCAGTGGCCAGCCGCACGAGACATGAGCGCACATCGGTTGTGACAACAACACAACAACGCAGTAAGCGGAAGATTGCATTTTGGTCAAGCTTGAGCTTTACTGTGCGCGGCCAAGAAGCGTCGCACCCCGCTGACGTTTGTCCGGCCTTGCGGGGCTCCTAGCCCGCCGCTGGGAGCCCCCTCATACCACCGGTTGAAACTGCCGACTCCTGTGGCCGTTGCGGGATACCATCATCGCCCGGTTCGTGATTCCCTCCCTCCATTGATTCGATGGAGGGCAGGATGTCGGCACTATCGATCCGGCGCGACCGCACCCCGACGGTGCTACGCAAACTCGCCAAGGGCGAGAGCGATGCGCGCGTTACACGGCGGATCCTGGCGATTGCCAAAGCGCTCGATGGCATGAGCCGGGAGGAGGCGGCGCAGGCGGCAGGCATGGACCGCCAAACGCTGCGCGACTGGGTCATCCGCTACAATGAGGACGGCCTCTATGGGCTCGCCGACCGGCCGCGTGACGGGCGTCCGCCGAAGCTCGACACCGAGGAGAAGGCCGAGCTCTATCGCCTTGTGCTCGCGGCCCAGTTCCGGAGGCGAGCGGCCTTTCGGCCTTCACGCGCGAGGATCTGGTGCGCATTTGCAAGAAGCGGTTCGGCAAGAGCCTGCACGTGACTTCAATGGGTCGCATCCTGCGCGAGCTCGGGCTTTCGCGACAAAAAGCGAGACCCAGCCACCCGGAAAAGGACCCGGCCGCACAGGCGGCCTTTAAAAAGAGCCCCAGCGCTGCTGAGAAGAATTGCAGCTACACATAAAAACAAGCGCATCCGCCTGTTCTTCCAGGATGAGGCGCGGATCGGTCAGAAGGGTCGAACCTGCCATATCTGGTGGACGCGCGGCGAGCGCCCACCGGGGCTTTGCGACAAGCGCTTCACATTCGCCTACATCTTTGCTTGCGTTGAGCCCGGCACCGACAACGGCTTCGCCCTGGTCATGAGACGCGTTCTCACCCAGATTGACGCGCTATATACTGGGCTCGAACCAAACGGACGCTCCCACACGCGAAGTTATTGCTTGCCAAGGGGCGAGCATAGGACTTTAGCCGCACGATTTGCAATCGGAGGCATGATGCCTCCTCGTGGGACGCTCGGTCACCCACCCGTGCGTCCCATTTTTCGTCGGCACGATGCTCGTTCTCGATAACGAGGCGCGTGTTCCTCTCCAAACACATTGAGCCCCTAAAGTCGGGACGCGTCCGAGCGTCCGTGTAGCATTTGGCACCACCGGTGCCGATCGGGGTGAAGCTCTGCACGATACTGCGCTTGATGTGAAAGAAGTTGTTGCAGGTGGGGACATTGCCTCACGCTGACACTTACGGAGCTGTGAGCTTTTGGCGTTGGCTCCGGGAGATCCGCGATCCGTCAATGACGTACGGGAATACGTATGAGGAAGACGATGCGCCTTCAGCACCGAGGAGTGGGCAAGAGGGCGTGCAAAACTAACGGGACGCTGCCAGCCAAGCGAGCCCGGTCGTTAGCATCTGCCTTACTCCCTGCGGAGGTGCCATACGATCAGAGCCACAGAAGTGCAGATCAGCCACGCGCCTGGCCACCACACCATGCCCGGCAACAGGTTCTCCACAATGGGTACAAAGATAACTGGGGTGCTCCCGATGACGACTCCGATGATGAGTGCGAGCCAAAAATCAACGCGCTCGTTCCGCAGCCACGCTGGCATTTGACTACTCCTTGCCAAATTCATCGTCTGACAAAAGACTGATACTGTTTATTGGTAATTTGTCAGTTTTTCCCTCGCTGTTGCCTCGTAGCTACATCATTTCACGCTAGATCGGATATGGTTAACTCCGCGTGGGGCTAACCCCGCCACCACGCAGAAAGACCCGGTGCGGCGCTTAGCTAATTTCGCAATCTCCCTCGTTTGCAAAGTGTTGCTGGGTGCGGGGACACACTGGGTCTTTTCAGTTTCGTTCATGGACTGCCTCCCAAACTGCAGAGGGGTTGTTGCCGTCAACTCCTCTGCTATTTCTGAAGATTTCGCCCGCCAATTTGTGGGGTGGGCACTGCGACTGCTTAACGAATTTCGGCTGTGGGTGCTGAGCACCTTTGTGATTGTCGCTCTCGTTGTTTTTTGCGTGACGACGCTGCCTGTCCGAATTTAGGGCGGCCAAAGAAAAAGGGCGCCGATTTGTGTGGGGTACGGCGCCCTCTGCAACCGGCTCGCTGGTGTGTGGGGGCGAGCCGGTTGTTCGAAGGCTATCGCCATACTAGTAGGGACGCGTCCCCGCACCAGAACATGGTGGGAGCGACGAACGGATCCGCACCGCGACCAGGGTGCGGGATCTGGTACTATTCGAACCCTACGGCGCCCCAATCGCAAAGCTATATCCATCCGAGGCGAGTTGGGATCAAACCTTTAGACCGATCCTCCGCAATCGGAGCGGCTTGTATTTTCAGAGCCACACTCGATACAGACGGCGCAGAAAAAAAGGGACGCCTGTCGTAAGCGTCCCCGCAACGGAGATGGGATGGGACGTCGCCGACCCCCGCCGCCCAGGTGTTGCGAACTACTGGTTGGCTCAATCAACGGCACCCCAACTGCAAATCTATGACTTTACGATGTAAGAGAGTATCTGACCTTGTAGTAAAGCTGGTTGAGGATGGACGTAAGGTCGGATCAGGCCTACTCCAATTCGGCGATCTCCCGCTCTAGGATCGCCACGTGCTTACGCAGTTCGCGGACCATACCAGCTGAGCTGAGCCCCTTCTTTCATCCAATCAGGAGTAGAGTCCTGGGTTGAAGTGAGCCGCTCTCCAACGTGCCCTCACCGGAGATTAGATTCTTCCGGCTCTTTTGACATCGGCGGGCTGGTTACGCCGATGCAATTGAGCAGCGCCGCCGGGGGTTTGTTGCCGATCGCGCCATGCGGTCTTACCTCGTTGTAGTCTCTACGCCAAGACTCAAGCTTTTCTCTGGCGTCTGACAGCGTCAGGAACCAGTGCGTGTTCAAGCATTCCGCCCGCAGTCGACCGTTGAATGCCTCGATGAAAGCGTTGTCGGTCGGTTTTCCAGGTCGTGAGAAGTCTAGCGTCACGTTGTTGTGGTACGCCCACAGGTCCAGATCCCGAGAGACAGACCGGCCTGACCGGGGCGACGAGAACGATAGCGGTAGCTCGTTGGATCAAACCGAAGAACACCGCAGGCTCGGCGCACCGACACTTTCCACGTGGCGCGCATCTCGTCCACCAGCTTGCGCTTGCGGGCAGGCCTCAGAGCTTTCGCTTGATGACGTCCTGAAGCATCTCCTTGTCCAACGAAAGGTCCGCAACGATCCGCTTCAAGCGGCTGTTCTCTTCCTCGAGGTCTCGCAACCGCCTCATCTCGCTCGGCATCAGGCCGGCGTACTTCTTCTTCCAGTTGAAATACGTCGCCTGGCTGATTCCCGCCTTGCGACAGATGTCTGCAACCGGCGTACCCTCCTCACCCTGGCGGATGATGAACGCCTTTTGCGCGTCCGTGAACTTTGATGCCTTCATCGCCATGCCAGGAATAAATGTCCTCGTAGAAGGGACCCCTGAAGGCGCAAGCCAGCTCCACGGTCGACTCCCAAGATGCTGCAGCTTAGCGCAATTTGTTGATCACCCCGCATTGGTACTTTGCGTCCTCTGTAGGCTGACAATGGCGGGACTTGGGTGTCGAGGTGAGGAAGCGGCTGAGCGAGCCCTTCCGATCAGGTGCTTAGGTCTGGCGTGGTGGATAAGCCCAGAATCGCACCGGCCGCCACGTGGTCAGATGTTCCGCAAACTCAAGAATACAGGACATAAACATGGCATAAGAGCAATACAAGGAAGGGAAAGCCATGCCGAGAACAGTCAAGCTCTATCGGATTGAAAGCGACGGCCGGCGCCTTGCTGCTGGGCGATCCGGGCGGAGCTCCCAAGACGACCTGGCTGCCCACTGGCAGCTGTTCCTGGCCACTGCCCGGCAAGGCCTCTACGTCGCTAGCTATCGTGGCGTGCAGCTTGGCACCGCGCTCGTTACCGGTGCGGGTGAGCTGAATGCTCGTGGAAACCTAGGTCATGGCAAAGGCCCTTACCCCGGCATTCGCCTACCTTCGGACGAGCTCGGTAGCCAATGTCGGGCCGGATAAGGACAGCGATCGCCGCCAGCGTGACGCCATCACGGTCTTCGCCAAGCGCGCCGACTACGAGCTCGACGGCGAGTTCTATGACGGCGCGTCTCGGGGGCTGACCCTATTGAGGCCCGCGAGGGCTTTGCCGCGATGCCCAAGGCAATCGCCGGCAATGGCGTCCGGACAATCATCGTCGAGACGGCGAGCCGCTTCGCCCGCGACTTGATGGTGCAAGAGGTCAGGTTCGCCAAGCTCCGCGAGCTCGGGATCGAGCTCGTAACTGCCGATAGCCCCAACGCGTTTCTCGATGACGGGCCCACGTCCAAGCTGATCCGCCAGGTGCTCGGCGCCGTGGCCGAGTTCGATAAGGCAATGACGGTCGCCAAGCTCCGCGGTGCCCGCGACCGCAAGCGCCGGGAGCTCGGCAAGTGCGAGGGCCGCAAATCTCACGCCGAGCTCAGGCCGGAGGTGGTGTTGGAGGCCAAGCGCCTGCGTCGCGCATCGCCCCTGAATGGCAAGCGTCGGTCATTCCGTAAGATCAGCAGGGAGCTCGCTGCTATGGGGTATCTCAGCGCCCGTGGGACGCCTTCTCTGCGTCTGCGGTGCAAGCCATGGTCGACGATGATCGGCCGCCCAAGGCCTCCGAATAGCGTGCGAGATCCGCGCTGCTCAGCTATTTTTTGTAGCCGACATAGTAGACGCCGATGGTCGCACCCGAAGCATCCCTGATCGGTTCATAACCCGTCATATAGGGCGTACCGAGAATGGGTACCTCGCCGTAGTGCGCTTTGCCCGCCTTGATGGCTTCGAGCGCCGGTCCGGCCAAAACCGTACCGATCGCTCGTCCGCTACCGTCGGGTTTTGGCACGCTGGTCGAGACGCGGATGAATTCGTCTCCGCCCTTGACGAAGAGGGTGGCTGTCATGCCCTGGCCGTCCTCTTTTCCGATGGCATCGACGATATCGAAGTTGTTGTTGATCTTTGTCGTGCCGAAATAGAGGGCGGGAGCGTCCTTGCCGCCGACGGCCTCCTTGCCCTCGACCTTAGGGGCTCCCAATTTTCCAGCCTTGGCCTTCAAGGCTTCCATCGATTTGGCGACCCTGGGGTCGGTCTGGGCGTACCCGGCACCCGACATCAGGATTGCGAACAAGCATCCGGCGACCAGAAGGAGAGAAAGCTTTCCCTTCATGTAATGACCTCCCTATTTGAGACTTGGTAGAGTGCCCGCGGCCGAGCCAACCAAATACTGCCACGGTACCAATCCATCAGCATACAACTAATCAATGGGTGTCCATCAGCCAACGGACCAGAACACACTGGTCCGCTTGGCCCTCACTTCTTGCGGCTCAGGAGGAGGAGTGATCAGCTCACCACGACCGGGCCCGACCTGGCTGGCTACGCAACTAGCCAGGAAGCCAGTGTGTGCTTAAACGCCCAGCTGAGGGTATCCGGGTTAGGTTGTAGAAATGGCGTGTGCCGAGCTCGCGCCTGATCACGCTCGCCGCTGTTCGCTTCACTCGGAAGCCAACTCCTCGGCCTCGGCGAGCCGCTTGGCGATGCTCAAGCGCACCGGATGGTCTCAAGCGTGTCGCTTGCGAAGTGATCAGCCTGGCGGACGACGTGCTTGCGCAGCTCGCGCGCCCCGAAATTAATGGGGACGCCTGTTGCCAAGCGTCCCCGCACCAGCAGACATGGTGGGAAGCGTCGAAAGTAACCGCACCGCGCCAGGTTGTGTGCCGTACCCGGAGTGCAGGTTCGAACCCAACGGCGCCCCCCAACCGCGAAGTTATCACCTTCTGAGGGGTGAGCATCAGACCTTGCGCGATGCTCCGCAATCGCAGTGCTGTTGTGTTTTGAGAGCCACACACGGTCACCTGACGCCGGCCTTGACGGTCCGATGCCGGCAAAGAAGGAAATAGGGGAGAGTGACACCTTCCCCCTAAACGTCGCCACGACTTGGTGCTATCCTCCCCCGGCTCGGGTGACCACGTGGCAAACATCGGGGGCAGAGGTTGGAAGCTCCCGGGGCGCCGCCTTAGGTTTAGGCCTACGATTAGCCGCACCTCATTTGTGGCGCCCGGGCACTGCCGATCAGGCCTGCTCTAGCCCCGCGATTTCCCGCTCGAGAATAGCCATAGCCACATGCTTGCGCAGCTCGCGCGCCATGCCCGGGCGCAGATCCGGCGATCGCAGGCGTTCCGTCAGCGCTCCTTCACGCGCTTACGCATCAGCCGACTTCTGGCAATAAGCTGGTCGCGTTCTTGTGTGGTGATGCTTCCGTTGCGCGCAGCGGCCAATGCATCCAGCTCGACGACTATGTATTCGGGCGTATTTTTGGCGGCCTTGAGCCGTTGCATCAATTCCTTGAAGGTCATAGCCCGAGACTAAGCCGCTAAAAGCGAAGGGGCGCGGCGTGGCCACTGCGCCCCTTCCACTGGGATTGCGCCCAACCGGTGCGAACCATTGAACGCGAGCTCCCGCTTCACCTTGCCATATTTTAGACAGTAGGCGGACGAAATTTTTTCGTGATCACGCCGGGTTAGGTTCCCGCGAAAAGAAAAAAGCTGGCCCCCGCTGAGGAGGGCCAGAGTTTCACAAACCGACCAACTACACAGCAGCAGAGTTGGGTGCGGGCCGCCGCGATCATTGGCGGCCCAATCATCTGAGTGCTGAGTGAGGGCGACAACGTCCTAAGGGCTGGGATCTTGTGTTACCTAACGTCCAGTCAGGTCTGGCGCGATGAGGTGTTTTCCAATTCGCCACTCCCACGGAACCCCTGGCACAAATCGGTATTTTTCCGCAAAGGTGCTAACGGAACGGCAAGGGCCGAACCATAAAAAATGGCAGAAGCCCGTGTTCGAGAAGCTCCGAGGGCCCTCTGCCCTTGGGGGGCAAGCGATGCGGCGTTTTCAATTCGATGCAACGGCTCTACCGCCGCGAACCGAGACCACGAGCTCGCCCTCGTCCGCCGGCCAAAACGCCAATATCATCGGTGCTGCGATCAGGGAACATATCCTGCGCGAAGCTCACCAGCATCGCCAGCGACACGCCCTCATCCAATTTGAGCGTGAAGACGCCATCCTCGCGCGTCATCTTCGCCCGTTTTTTCAAATTTCTACTAATGGCCATGGCCTACCTCCGCGGCCACCATCGCCCAAAACCTGGTCCGGAAGAGTGGCGCCGTTCACGTTGCGGCGGCCAATCTGTTTTTCCAAAATGCCGCTCGCGATGCTCTTCGCCCTTTGGCAAGGTGCGCGCGCGGGAGGCAAACACGGGCTCAACCTCTCCCGCACTACGTTGAGCCCGTGGCATCCCGTGGGGGGCGTCCTCGAGACCTTCGATGGGCGCCCTTCGCGAACCCAAATTTCGGGAGGGTCGATTAGAGGAGGGATCGGCCCAGCGCAGCGGGTGTGTGCCTGGCGCACCGGACCGACCTTCCCCCAAATTGGCCGCTCGCGGATTGCGATCAACGCATGCAGCCGCCCGCAGCGTGGCACGGGGGTGGCCGCCGAGTCTCGGGTGTGCTTTACACGGTCTTAACGGTGTCGCCGCGCTGCCACACCACAATTTTTGGGTTCGGGTTTTGAGCCCGTGCTCGGGGTTGGCCCCGGCCCTCAATATGGATGTCAAAATTTCGGGTCAAAAATTCACCTGAACTTTGCCCTCGCCGCGGGTCTGCTAAGAGCCTGTAACAGAGGCACGTTTTCCAAATTTTGGCATCTTCGCGGGTGGGACCCACACCCTGCCCGCACCGCAGCCCAAACCACTGCCCAAAATTGGGGTCAAATTGACCGAGTTTTTGGGGCGAAAAAAGAGGCAGAAGGCCGTGTTTGGGATGTTCCTGTGGCCCTCTGCCAAGTTGGGCTGTCAATGACGAAAGGGGCTTGGGAGATCACTGAAAACCCGCCGCAACAAGAGAGCGATTGAGGACAAATCAGTGATTGAGATGATGGCCAAGTACGACATGGTCCCGCGCTACCTGGACATGATTGCTTATCGTAAGGCCGTTGAGGTTTCTATCGAGAGCGAGAGACCGACATTGGAGAAGTTGGGGCTCGCCAGGAAGGATTAGCCTGTTCAGTGACGTCCGCCGGCGGGAAGGACGTAGTCGATGGAGGCAGGCAGGGAACTCACTTTCCGGGTTGGGCTAAGGACTGCCGCCTCAGCCTGCTCTTACAACCTCAAGTCCGTTTCCGCACTACCCCTGAGGGCATGTCGGCGATGGACGGAAGCACTTACAGTTCGTGCCAATTCCTTCCGTCCGCCCGCGCCTGGTAATCCCGTTCACGCCGTCCGAAAGCAGAGATGTCGATGCCCCACTGCGGGCTCTGCATGATCAAACGCTGTTGTGGTAACTTGACCCACGGCGCAACACAAATTGAACACGCATGTCGGGCGAGACCGAAAATCCAAAAGTTCTCCGCAGGTTAGCGGCAATTCTTGCCGCCGACATCGCTGGGTACAGTGCGCTGATGGGCGCCGATGAGGCGGGCACGGTTCGGGACCTCAAGGGACACCAGACGGTCATCTTGCCAATGGTCAGCGAGCACAGCGGGCGCATTGTCGACACCGCCGGCGACGGCATCCTTGCAGAGTTCCCCAGCGTCGTGAACGCAGTCGAGTGCGCGCTTGCCATCCAGAGAGCGATGGCTGAGCGCAATGCCACCATTGCACCAGATCGCCGCATGCAATTTCGCATCGGTGTCAACCTTGGTGATGTCATCCATGATGAGGCGCGTGTCTATGGCGACGGCGTCAACATCGCAGCGCGCCTCGAAGGCCGCCTGCCACGAATCACCCCTTGCAGAGCCATTTTCTTCATCAATCGCGCAACCGTGCAGCGGGCTATCGTGTGCCCTTCGCGTAGCATTTGCCGCCACACTTTGCGAACGCCGTAGACCTGGAAGTTCTCGTCGAAAACCCTTTTGATCTCTGCACACAGGACGATGTCCCGCTTGATGCGCGGCGGTGCCAACTCTGGATCGGCGCGGCGTGCAACGTGGGCGCGGTAGGTCGACGGGGCGATCGTCAATACCTTGCAGATCGGCTCGACCCCGTGGTCGTCTCGGTACGCATCGACGAAGCTGATCATGGCTTCCATCGGCGGTCGAGCTCCGCCTGGGCAAAATACGCGCTCGCCTTGCGCAGGATCTCATTGGCCTGGCGCAGTTCGCGGTTCTCTCGCTCCAGCGCCTTCATCCTGGCTGCCATGTCCGTCGTCAGGCCGGGCTTGCGCCCGCTGTCGACGTCGGCCTTCTTCATCCACTCGTTGAGCGTTTGTGCCGTGCAGCCGATCTTGGCCGCGATCGACACGATCGCTGCCCACTGCGAGGGGTGCTCGGAACGGTGATCCAACACCATCCGGACGGCGCGCTCACGCACCTCCGGCGAGAACTTCCGGGACGTTGTGTGATTCTCCATGGCTCCAATCTCTCAGGATCTGGAGCCTCCGGCAAACGCGGGGCGGTTCAGACAGCGGTCACCGGTAGCTCCGCCATCGCGAAAGTCCGGCGGATCACGGGCAGACCAACCGCCACCCTCCCGGCAATCACAGGAGCGCTGCCGCTCTACCCAGCAACGGACCAGCGTCGTAGATCCTCGGCGATCGTCGCTTCGTGCCACGAGCCGACTAACGCAGCGCGACAAGCTACGTGTACAGAAGCCTTACTCGATCACCTCATCAGCACGGACCAGGATCGCTTCGGGGATGGTAATACCAAGAACTTTCGCGGTCTTGAGGTTCACGACCAGCTCGAACCTCGCCGGACGCTCGATGGGAAGGTCGGCGGGCTTGGTGCCGCCTAATATCCGACCGGCGTAAATGCCGCAACGGCGAAACATATCCGGAAGGTCCGGCCCATAAGAGATGAGACCTCCCGCGTTTACGTGTGCCCGGTAAAGATAAATCGTGGGCAGGCCGGCCTTTGCCGCGAGATCTCCGATCTGTGTTCTGTAAGCAAGGCTGAGCGGATTCGACAAAACGATGAGAGCGTCGGCGCGCCAGTTCTTCGCCGTGCTGAAGGCGCGCTCCAAGTCCGCGGGATTCTTCAACTCCACGGCTTGGATCTGCAGTGCCACCAATTGAGCCACTCGCTCAAGTTCTCGAAGTTGGGCTGCATTGATGTCGGGGTTCCCAAGGACCGCGACGCTAGAAGTCCCGGGAATAATCTCCTTGAGAATTTGCAGGTGCTTGCCACTCAACTCGGAAAGATCGAGAAACAGTCCAGTAATGTTGCCTCCCGGGCGCGCAATGCTGGCCACCAGAGCGGATTCAACGGGATCGACTTCGAGGTCTATGCCCACGATCGGAATCGTAGGCGTCGCGTTCTTAGCGGCTGCCAATGCCCAGGTGCCGCGGGCGAAAATCACATCAACTCTGAGCCTTGCGAGGTCGAGCGCGAGCTTGGGGAAAAGTTCAGGCTGATCGTGCGCGGATCGGTGCTCGAATGCGATGTTCCGTCCCTCCATGTATCCTGCCTCGCGTAGCCCTTGCACGAATGCGTTCCAGTTGGCTGGCGGTGGCGGAGGGGTATCGGTCGGGGCCGCGATGGCGAGGTGACCGATCCGGTAGTGTGCGGCCTGCTGCGCGCGCGCTGCGAACGGCCACGCCGTTGCGCCGCCCAGCAATCCAATGAACTCACGGCGTCTCACTCGCGCCCCTCATCTACGATGACGAGACCAGACTATCAGATGATCTCGCACTGGGCGCTCGGTCATTTGCTGCGTCGCAGCGGGAGCGTCTGGGCCAGGACTGCTCAGGGTCACGTACGTCCTCGCGGCGACGTCCAGTGAGCGTCAGTTGATCCTCCGATTCCGGACCGAAGCGCTGCACCGCCGAAGTCTTCAGGTTCGTGCCAGGGCACGAAATCGCTGCCGCGATAGCCGCTGCGCGGGGTGCCCGATCGAGGGCTTGGTAGCCAGTTGAGAGGAGACGATTAGCGGGGTGGGGAGCCCCGTCCTGAGGAAAGATCGAGGTCTCGACAACCTCAACTCAGGAGAAGCTCCCCATGAGTACTGATACCACCGTCAGTTCGCTGCGTCAGCGCATGATCGAGGATATGGCGGCTCGCAAGCTGGGACGCCATTCGCAGCGCAGTCACATCTATAGCTGCAGGCGCTTCGCGGCATTCCTCAAGCGCTCCCCCGACACGGCGACCGCCGACGACATTCGTCGCTTTCAGCTGCATTTAGTCGAGGCTGGCCTCAGTATCTGTAATCGTAACCGGATCATGACCGGGGTGAAGTTCCTGTTCCGCGTCACGCTGCGGCGGCACGATCTGGCAGCCGAGATCTACCACCTCAAGGAGCCGCAGAAGCTGCCTCTCACCATGAGCCCGGAGGAGGCCGAGCGGCTCCTTGCCATGGCCGGCAATCTCAAGGTTCGCGTCATGCTCGCGCTCGGTTATGGCTGCGGTTTGCGGGCTGGTGAGATCGTTCGACTCAAGGCCGGCGACATCGACAGCGCGCAGATGATCATCCGTGTCGTGCAGTCGAAGGGCCGCAAGGACCGCCACGTCATGCTGCCGCAAGAAGTGCTCTCGTTGCTACGCCCATGGTGGAAGGTACGTCCGACGCGCTACGACGCGGCCGTACCGGTCAGCGAGCGCTGGCTATTTCCCGGGCATCGGCTGGGAAAGCATCTCACGACGCGACAGTTGAGCCGCCTCTTTCACAAGACAACAAGAGCGGCGGGTATTAACAAACCCGTCAGCGTGCATTCTCTTCGTCATTCCTTCGCGACTCATCTGCTCGAGGAGGGGACCGACATTCGTTACATTCAAGCCCTGCTCGGTCACGAGAAGTTGGACACGACGGCACGCTATACGCGCGTCGCCACGGGCCGGATCGCAGCTATCGATAGCCCGCTCAAACACTTGCGGCGCCAGCGGCCAAGGAAGAAAGGCAGATCCAAGTCAGCGGGAACCCGACATGATCCCGCCAAAGACGGCGACAACGATAGGACGGATGGGCACTATAGCTGGAGCCGAGCATGAACATGGGGTGGGCGATCGGATCGGCAGCTCACGTTGCGCTGTTTTTCGTGTTCGCTCACGTCACGGCTTCTTCGGCCGCTGAAGTCAATGTCCTCAGTGCCAGAGCGATCGCCACCGTGTTGAACGAAATTGGTTCTGAGTTCGAGCAAACAAGCGGCCACAAGCTCAACGTGATGTCCGGCCTTCCGAGTGAATTCATCAAGCACATCGACGGCGGCGTTCCAGTTGACCTTGTCGTTAGTGGATCTGCTCCTGTCGATAGACTAGTCCAAGATGGTAAGCTTGTAGCTGGCACGCGTACCGACTTGGTTCGCTCCGGGATAGGCGTAGGAGTGCGCGCCGGCGCGCTAAAGCCCGACATCAGCTCAGTTGAGGCGTTCAAGCGTGCACTATTAGACGCGAAATCGATCGGCTACCTCAAGGTCGGCAGCGGTGTTTACCTGGCCACACTGCTGGACCGTCTTGGCATAGCCGAGACAATCGCGCCGAAAGTCACGCGGCTAGATACCGACATCGTCTCTCAGCTTGTGGCCAAAGGCGAGATCGAGCTTGGGATGGTAGTCATCACGCAGATTATGACGACGCCCGGCGTCGAGTTGGTAGGACCGCTCCCGCCCGAGATCCAGTCCTACATCACGTTTACTGGAGCCGTAAGCGCGAACGCGAGAGTGCCGGACGCGGCTAGAGAGTTGCTCCGGTTCCTGCGGCGGCCGAATGCACTGCGAGTTATCAAGGCGCAGGGAATGGAGCCGTGCCCAAGCACCCCGTGCTGACGCTTGCTTCGAGGAATGCCGCTGAGGCCGGTAAGTGGGCGTCCTCATTGTACCCCTCGGATATGGCAGCAGCGCACCAAACTCGGGCCAGTGCGGCGCCACGGGTGCCCCACGGCAGCTGTGGCGAAAAGGGCCAACTGCGGGGCCTCGGGCGGACGTGCCGAGCGCGTCTCATCAACCTCCAAGAGCTGACTGAATTGTTGCGTCGCCGAAAGTTTCCGCCAAGTGCCATTGAACGTGGCGCCGAATGGCGTGCCGCGCGTCACGTTGCGGTGCGTTCGATCTTGCAATCCTTGCATCCCTCGTGTGAAGAACAAGATGGATCGCGCTCAGGAGGCTTTCGGGCATGATTGTCCTCGGTCGTCATCGTCCCCTGACACATGACGCCTGGAGTGAATTGGCTGTCAGGCCTGTGATCGAAGAGATTGCAGCCGATGCAGTCGCCCAATTCGATCCCGACACGTTCTGGCCAGCTCACCCTAGTGACGATGGGGTGGGAGACGGCAATCCCAGTTTTTACTGGGGAGCGGCCGGTGTCATGTGGGCGCTGGACTATTTACATCGCATCGGCGCTACCCGCGTCGCTCGGGACTTTCGCCCTGTGCTCCCAAAGCTTCTGGAGCGGACAATCACCGCTTTCGAGAGCAATTCGCCAACCGATTACGCCAAGCATGGCTCGCTGCTGTTCGGCGACATGGGCGCGGCACTCGTCGCCATGCGTCTTGCGCCCACACCGATCCTGGCTGATCTGGTTTACACGCGCGCGCAAGCAAATATGGGGCTGCCGATCCGAGAGCTGATGTGGGGCATGCCCGGGTCCATGCTGGCGGCAATCCACATGGCCGAGATGACCCAAGAACTCACGGTGGCGCGAGCTGTTCGAAATGCAGGCGGTCCGGCTGTTGGCCGATCTGGAGGACACGCCGCAAGGCCCGCTTTGGACACAAGATCTTTATGGTGCCAAAGACCGTTGGCTCGGGCCCGTTCACGGTTTCGCCGGCAACGTGATCCCGCTATTGCGCGGGTGGGATTGGTTGACGCCAGCGCAGCAAGCGCAGGTGGCCGAGTTCGTGCCGAAAACCCTCGCAGCGAATGCCTGGCGGTCTGAAGTTGGGACAACGTGGGGCGCGAGAAGCAAGCGCGAGACGCCGCCAAAAATGTGTCAGCACTGTCATGGTGCGCCCGGCATGGTGACGACATTTGCGGACGCGCCCTTCGCTTCCCCTGAATTTGACACACTTCTTTTAGATGCCGGGCGCTTCACCTGGACCGCCGGACCGCTTACCAAAGGCTCGAACCTTTGCCACGGCACGGGTGGGAACGGCTACGCATTCCTCAAGCTCTACCGCCGCACGAAAGACCCGATCTGGCTCGACCGCGCACGCCAATTCGCCATGACGGCCATCGTCCAGTGCCGCGGCTCTCAGATCGTCGTTGGTCGCGGACGGTATTCGCTTTGGACCGGTGATGTCGGTCTTGCAATCTACCTTTGGGACTGCATCACGGGGGAGCCGCGTTTCCCGACGATCGATGTGTTCTGACCCGAACACAACGACACGTCAGAGTTGGTCGCACTTACAGGTCTGCGGGTTTAACGGACTCTTCTTTCAAGGGTACGCCTCCAGGCGGTTCCGACCGATGTCAGCTGTGCCCTCACTCCGGATGATGCAGCTGAGCCAGGTCAACTTGTCGGTTCTGGGCGACGAACTGCAGTAAGCTTATGCAGCAACATCGTGTCCGAGTTCAGTACTACTCAATAACCGCGTCGGAGCGGGCGAGCAGGCTAGGCACAGCTAGTCCGAGCGGCTTGGACCCATAGCATCACCGCAATGTCGAGAGGATGCGGGCTGGCTTGAATTCCTGCCGTGATGCCTATATCTGATCCGGGCGGCGTGACACTCAGTTGAGTGTGCCGCTATCTGCACGCAGCGGGCATCTTGCCCGCCGCATTCCATCAGTCGTCAACCAGGGAGGGGACCATGTCGGGAACGAGCGTTTTCACCGCCCGCCTCGGCAATCGCCTCGTGGGCTTGCACGGACAGGGTGGAGTGCACGCGCATGAGCGCAGAGGTCGTCGACGAGGTTAGGACATTTTTCGAGGACGGTTGGATCGAAGAGGTGCTCTTCCCGGTGAAGAGCGGCAAGGAGGCAACCGTCTATTGTTGCCGGGCCTGTCCGGGACGAGGCGAAGCCTATTTCGCCTTGAAGGCCTATCGGTCGCGGCAGGATCGCAGTTTCCGCAACGCGGGCATCTACCAGGAGGGCCGGGTACTGGGCGATGCGCGGACCACGCGCGCTGTCAGAAGCAAAAGCAGGTTCGGTCGCGCTGTAGAATTTGGCGGCTGGCTGCATCACGAGTTTGCCATGCTCAGCGTATTGCATGCGGCCGGCGCCGCCGTTCCAAAGCCCGTCGCGGTTAGCGCTAGGGCGATACTTCTCGAATTCATTGGCGAGGACGGCAAGCCGGCGCCACAGCTCTGCGACGTGCGGCTATCGCCCGCGGTGGCCGAGGTGCTGCTGGAGCAGGCGCTGCGCACCATCGAGATCATGCTCTCGTGCCATGTCGTGCACGCCGATCTCTCAGCCTACAACATGCTCTACGCGGGCGAACGGCTACGTGTGATCGACATGCCGCAGGCCGTCGATGCTCGAACGAATCCCAACGCGCGGTTGCTGCTCGCCCGCGACGTCGCCAATGTCTGCCGCTACTTCGCCAGCCAGGGCGCCGACGCCGAGCCTGGCACTTTCGCCTCGGAGCTGTGGGACCTCTATGGGCGCGCAGAGCTATAAGTCTAGTGCGCGAGCAAAGCCGCGCGAGGGCCGCTGCGGGCAGCGCTGCCGAGTATCCTCGCTACACGCACCGACGTGCTTTCCCCGCGCCTGCTGCACATGATCGAGGATCTGGTCGGTGACTGGCGCCACCTCGATGAGCGCATCGACACTGTCTCGCTGGAGATTGCAGTGCTGGCCCGGGAGGACGCCGGCTGCGAGCGGTTGATGACGGTGCCGGGCATCGGTCCCATTATTTCGAGCGCGACGGTGGCCGCGATCGGCACCGGTGACGTGTTCTGCGAAGGGCGCGACTTCGGCGCCTGGCTCGGCCTTGTGCCCGAGCAGATCTCGACCGGAGATCGCACCGATCCTGGGCAAGATATCCAAGCGCGGCAACAGGTACCTCAGGACGCTATTCGTGCAAGCCGCTCGCATCGTCCTGGTCAGGCCCGCAAACTGGGAGCGCTACGGCCTCAAGCCCTGGATCGAGGCCGCTGCCAAACCCCTTCACCACAACGTCCTGGCGATCGCGCTCGCCAACAAGCTGGCGCGCATCGCCTGGAGTGTGCTGCATCACGGCCGCAACTTCGAGGTCAGGAAAATGTCAGAAGCCACATCCCAACCCGCGTGAGCCTGGGCGCCGTGCTCGGCGTTGTCGAGGCCGAGCCCTTCGGGTGGCCCGAAACTGGGCCAGCCTGGACAACACCTCGACACGACGCCGTCGAAAGATGGCGCAGGTCGGGATGAAGGAACGACCGCTAGATCGAACAAAGGAACTGGACGCATGAAAGGGACGATCATGCCAACGTGACACCCCATTTCCCACCCGAGGTCTGCGAGAGAGAAAGGAAGAGATGGAGCAACGGTCTTCCCGGCGAATTCGAGAACTGGTGACCCGAACAGCCCCGCTCGAGGCTTAGCCGCTAGTTAGATCGAACGCGCGCTTATATCCATGATGGCCAGGAGCCACATGAGCTCCACCCAAAGGCCGGATACATTGGTGCGAGACCCGAAGACTCTAGCCTCACCGATTTCTCTTGCAACGCACCGCCGGTCCATACATTCGGGTCAAACTCGGTCGCCGTGGGCAGGCCCAAAGGACCCTCGCGACGTGTCAGGTGACCCCCAGATTCCTGACGTCGCCTCTGCTGCAGCGCGGACGGTCGGTCCGTCACAAATCCAAACTCCCAGAGCGTACGTCTTCGGACGAGTAATCAAGGTTATCTTCGACCGCGCCGATGATGTGTACGTCGACGTAGAACGCAAGTTTGCCGAGGCGCTAGTTCGGGACTGACCTCACGCCATGGGCTCGCGGCGTCCGGCTTGGTGTGCACGGTGGCCGCAGCGCACTGCACGTCTGGACGGGCAAGGCCGGCCCCATGCTGTTCGAGGGCTGGGTGACGCGCGATACGGCGAGGACGCGGCCATGGGACGACTTGTGAAGAGGACATCCGTGCCGGTGGCGGCAGACGGCTCCGTGCGTCTGGCGGTCGTCTCCGATACGCACTCGCAACCGCATCCTGCCATGACCGCGCGGCTCGCCGAGATCGTCCCTGGCGCGATTCTCCACGCCGGAGATGTCGGCGATCCGGCAATTCTTGACGCGCTTGCCGAGCTGGCTCCGGTCTATGCCGTGCGTGGCAACATTGACGGGCACGAGCGCGGCCTGCCCGACGTGCTCCTTCTCGATGTTTCTGCTCGGGTTCCGTCGCGGATCCTGATGACGCACATCGCGCTCTACGGTCCCAAGTTGCGTGCCGAGGTAGCACGCACGGCGAAGGCCGAGGGCGCGCGGCTCGTGGTGTGCGGCCATTCGCACGTGCCGTTCATTGGCAGCGACAAGGGGGTAACGGTCTTCAATCCTGGCTCGATCGGGCCACGTCGCTTCACACTGCCGATCGTGCTCGGCACGATCGACGTTTCGGCGGCCGGGTTCAAGCTCGCACACATCGATGCAGCGACCGGCCAAACGTGGCTGCCGCCATAGCTTGACGCGAGAATTTTGGTAGACACCATGGCCAACGCGGCGCGGCCGAAAGAAGGGCACGCCCAACAAGATTACCACGGACGTTCGCGCCGAAGGAACAACGAGCGCCGCTCCCGCGGCGGCGCCCGGCGCCGGAGGGTTTGGTCCGCAATACCTGGGCCTGCGGACTATGGTGCTGCAGGAGCGAAGGATGCCGGTTCAGTGCCAGATCCTGACGTTCGGAAATACGACCGCGACGCAAGCCGCACAACACCTTCGCTCTCTACGCTATTGCAACGAGAATACCTAGGTCCTTCTCTGCAGCGTGCCTCACGAACGCAGTGAATTGCACCAGGAGTCCTTCAATGTGGGCTCCTAACCATTTGTCAGATTCTTCGGCGGCTTTAAAGGTGTATGGCTCAGACACGTCTGTAGGTATCGCCCATCGTCCGCCGTAAATCCCAAGCTCATCGAATTTCGCTGAATCAAAAGCCGACATAAGCTCAGACACAGTTGTCTTGGACAAGCGCGCATCCAGCGCTGCCACATCTTGCGGGGAATGAACTTCGATATGGCCCGAAGCTTCAGGAGGAACCTGAACACCTGATCGCAAAAAAGTCATGCTGGCATCACCAGTCAGTAGGAAATGTATGGCGTGCCACCATGTATCCAGGTCAACAGAAGTTTGATCCTCACAAGGCGTGGAATTCTCCACCTGGCCACTTTTGACGGCTTCGAAGGTCTCTGAGGTAATCAAATAAATGTTTGCGCGCAGTGCCAGGCGCAGCTCCCGTACGAATTTCGCAATTGCTGGCTCTACATGATGTCAGAAGGAACGAACTCACACCAGTGAGGCGGTTATGGGTCAAGGGCAGCCTCAGATCCGGGTTCCACCGACCTTCAATCGGTGTCCGCAGCTCCCTCAATTCCGGGCATGAGATCAAACCCATCAGCGCAATGGCGCTTGGTGCCACAGGGAGACTCATGCACTGCAACAAGTTGACTGGACTGGCTGCAAGAAAGTGGGCGCAGAACATACCGAGGCAAGCCCAGTTGAGAATTGCGCACATCGCGGATGAGAAATCTGCGCGTGAAGATTGGGTGGCGACTGATACGATTGTGATTGCACAAACTCGCATGTCAGAGGGGCAGCCGCCGTGGTCGGGCAGGATCTTTCCGTGGTCTTCCGGCGCTACCGACCGTCAGATTACGATCAAATGGCGGCGCTTTGGATCCGTATCAATCGCGAACTCGCGCCAGCGGGCATGGAGGAGCTCTTCGAGCAATACATTGCAACTACGATCAGTGGCGAACTGGTGCGTCTGTCAGAGGTCTTCTCTGAAGCAAAGAAGAACGCGTTTTGGGTCGTTGACCGCCAAAATGAGATTGTCGGCTGCTTTGGTATCGAATTTCACAATGAGACCAACACCGAACTACGCCGGATGTATCTCGACCGGGAGTTCCGCGGCGCAGATATTGCCCAACGCATGCTCGAATGCGCAGAACATCAGGCGCGCTCCCTCGGCTTCCGCAAGATGCTCGTAAGCACCGCCCAGATTCAGAGAGCGGCGGACCGCTTCTACCGCAGGAGCGGGTTTCGCCAAGTGCGGGTGGAGGTTGCCCAGGCCATGACCGCCAAGCAGGCCGGCGGTGGGCTGACGCGATTCTACTTCGAGAAGGAGCTGTAGGTAGCGCTATTGTCGTGCTGCTGATGGGCCGCATCCAGGTGTTGCTGCGTTGCAACCCGCGGCTCGCAGGACCCTTGTCTCGCCGGCGCTGTCGAAGTCCCTCAGAAAGCAGACGGAATCGCTGCAGCGCCGAAGAGTTCTGAGGTGTTTGACGTGAGCATATGCAGCAAGATGAGTGCCGAGAGCCTCACCGTTCGTATTGGGAGGCGCAGACAGCGGAGGCTCGGTGGGCAGACGGTACTCGGCGTTCTGCCTCAGCGTTTGATGCGATCGGGATCAGCGTTGCCAGGCTGAGGGCCGACGTGCAGAGTAAGTTGCATTCGCTATCCAGCCTGCGGAGTGAAGGATGCGGCGGCGGGAGTTCATTGCGCTGGCTGGGGGTGCCATTGCATGGTCAAGAACGGCGCGGGCGCAATCTACGAAGGAGCGACAGATGGAGGTTCGCCATCGCACCGTCTCGACGAACGGCATCAATATGCATATCGCCGAGGCCGGCACGGGACCGCTCGTGGTGATGTGCCATGGGTTTCCTGAGTCGTGGTATTCATGGCGGCATCAACTCGCGGCACTCGCCGACAGGTCATCTTTGAAGGCTTTGAGGGCCGCCAAGTTGTGGGGAGTTTTGACGGTGGCGCGGTGACATCCAATGCCGGGGCGCTGTTGTTGCGCGAGGCCGACCGCGTCATCGGTCTGACGCGTCGGGTTTGCGGTGCGATCCGGGATGGGCGCCTCCAGGATGCTATCGTTCATGCGCTTCCGACGCTAGTGGCGCAGCGCATCCATGCGATCGCGCTCAACTACGAGGACGTCAACGACCACGACGAGCTACGCCATGATCCGGCATTGGCGCTGGTCTCGGACACGCTCGAACCCAAGCGCAGTGATGTGGCGGTGCTGGCTGGCAAGTCGACCCTGCAGAGGTTTGAGCAGTCGGCGAAGACCGGCTCGGCGCGCTATCACAAGTTCGACGTTGACGATGCGGCGATGGATCAGGTGTTCCTCGACATCTATATCGCTGCGCACAAACAGCCTCCGAAGAAAATCAGGCTGGATCTCGACGCCACCGACATATCCCTGCACGGTGATCAGGAGGGAAGGTTCTTTCATGGATACTACGGCAATTACTGCTACCTGCCCCTGTATGTGTTTGCGGGCAAACATCTGCTGCTGGCGCGCTTGCGGCGGGCGAATATTGATGCCGCTGCCGGGGCGAGGGAGGAGATTGCGCGCATAGTTGCCTACCTTCGACGGTTCTGGCCTGAGGTGGGGATCTGCTTACGGGCCGACTCGGGGTTTGCGCGCCAGGAGCTGATGGTGTGGTGCGAAGAAAACCGCGTGGATTATGTGTTTGGGCTTGCTCGCAACAAGCGTCTTGAGGGCCTGATCGAGGAGGCGAGCGCGCAGGCCAAGGCCCAGTTCGAGGCGACGAAGGCGCCCGCCCGCGTGTTCAAGGAGCTCGAGTATCGGACACGAAAAAGCTGGTCGCGCTCGCGCCGCGTGGTGGCGAAAGCGGAGCAGCTCGAGAAGGGTGCCAATCCACGCTTCATCGTCACGTCGATCGCGGCCGAGAAAATCGAGAACCAGGAACTGTATGAGAAAGTCTACTGCCAACGCGGGGAGATTC